>JAHHHT010000022.1 GCA_019359235.1 Oscillatoria princeps RMCB-10 | reverse complement strand
TCGTTTAAGACGATATTTTCCTGCGTGCGGGCGACATAATTGATGATGGCTGCGGGGAGAAGTCCGGCGGTGAGGGCGGGTGTTGATTGCAGGACTTGTGCGGGACTGTCGGCACTGCCGGCAGCTTTAATGGTGAGGTTTCCGCTGTCAGAAAGGATGAGGAAGCCTTTTTGAGCGCCGGCATTTTCCAGGACGAGGTTGATGAGTTTGGCGAGCAATTTGTCGAGGACAAGGGGATGTTCCGGCTTGGTAAAAACTTTAATGAAGTTTTGAAACACCAGGTTAAAGCGATTTTGCGCTTCGGCGGCACCCAGTTCCGGGAGGGCTGGTTGAGGGCCAATAATCAGCTCCACTTCTGGGATGACCTCTACAATGACCTGTCCATTCGCTCCCAAAGCCGCCTGGAGTTTCTCCCGCCAACTGGCGATTTGGGCTTCTGTTTCTGTGAGCAGTTGCTGCGCAAGCGACCGAAATGCTTGTATCAGCGATGCGTAGGGAATATTGCGCTGAAATTGGTCAAATTTTCCGGTGATAAAGTAGCCGCGCTGCTTGGTTAAAGGTTTGTAGACTTCCTGCACCAGGGCTGATTTGCCGATGCCGGAATAGCCGGAAACCAGCATCATTTCTCTCGCCCCATAACTGACTTGCTCAATCGCAGCCATCAGGGTTTCGACTTCTTTTTCCCGTCCGTAAAGCTTTTGCGGAATTTGGAACCGGTCTGAAATATCATGCAGTCCCAGTTGGAAGGGGTCAATCTGTGTTTTGGCAAGCCACTGTCGCAGACATTCCTCTAAGTCTGCAACCAACCCCCGCGCGGACTGGTAGCGGTCTTCGGCATTCTTGGCCATCAGTTTCAGCACGATTTCTGAAACCGTTTGGGGAATATCGGGTTTGAGGTTGTGTGGGGGTGCCGGCACTTTGGCAATGTGGCAGTGCACTAATTCTAGGGCATCCTCAGCCGGAAAAGGCAACTGGCCGGTCAGCAACTCGTAGAACGTCACCCCCAGGGAGTAAAAATCTGTGCGGTAATCGATGGCTCGGTTCATCCGTCCTGTCTGTTCTGGGGAGATATATGCCAGTGTTCCCTCCAGCAAGTTGGGATTGCCAAATGTTGGGTTTTCTCGCGAAAGCACGGTGGAAATGCCAAAGTCAATTACTTTGACTTGTTGGGTTGCTGGGTTGAAGAGGATGTTGGAGGGGTTGATGTTTTTGTGGATAATATATCTTTGATGAATTTCGCCTAAAATGCTGGCAATTTCAATCCCTAGGCTGAGAAAGCCGGTTAAAGCTAAGCCCCCAGCTAACTTGAGTTTAGCGAGGGACTCTCCGCCGAAGTCTTCGATCACCATCACCGGACGGTTGCTGTCGCTTTCCAAGCTGTAGGCATCCACTACTCCCGCCACGTTCAAGCTGCGGGTGATTTCATACTCGCGCCTGAACTGGGCCACTCTTTCGGGCGGGGGATAGGCTTGTTTGAGGATTTTCAGGATAACGAAATGGTTATCTGTTGGGCGAATTCCGCGAAACACCAGTGAGGAAGCGCTTTCGTGCAGCTTTTCGGTTATCTGGCAGCTTGAAATCGTTATCATTTTTGCTTGCTATCCTTTTTTAAGAATTTGTCTTTCTCAGCTATTCTACAACAGAATTATCCGGTCAATATATCATTTTAGCTCAGACTTTGCTCAGCAAGCTGTCTTTGGCTTTCCCCCCAACTCCCCTTAAAAAGAATATCTGATGATTCCCTCATCCCATTAGTGTCAACTTAAGCTTTGTCCCGTAGTCTCTGGGCGGTTGAAACCGCAGCTATACAGACAAAACCCGCCTGCGCGGGTTTTAAGATTCTAGCTCTTCTCTTAAGTCCAAGGGAGGCGGACGAAAGTTTGTCGAGCGTGAGTTTCAATCGCCGGGAGCTTAAGTTGACACCGATTCCCTCATCTACATTCCCTCTCCCCAAATGGGAAAAGGGAGAAAAATCTCGTCTTTTCTTACTCCCTTTCTCCCTTTGTGGGAGAGGTAACAGAAAATCCGCCAGAGCCTCCTCATAGCGCCCCGCCAGCCGGCACATCTCCCCCCGGCGGGCAATGGCCCGACTGTCCTGCGGATTCTGTTAGATCGCCCGGTTGAGGGCAGCCAGAGTTTCCCCTTGCGCTTGAGTCCCGCACATCCTGAACCCCACACCAATAGCACAACTTGTTGATGAGTACGATCAAAGCATACCCTGTTCACCCCCCACAAGGTTAATACAGATTTTTAGACATTTCTTAATCTTGTCGGCCCTGCCCTGGCCCTACAGAAATCCCCAACCGCGCCATCATTTCCGCATCCACCGGCGCAGGGGCTTTGGGCGGCACATAAAGCGTCGAAACCGGCGTCACGGAAGCATTTGGCAACTCGCACAGGCGCATCCGCTGAATAGTAGGCGAACACACCGGATAGTAAACCGCCGCCTCATAAACCGTCACCTCATGTTCAGGACAGTAATGGGTTTGCAAAACCTCAGCTAACACCTTCAAACCCCGCAAGTGCGCATCTTCCCTGTAAAACCCCAAATTGCCGGTGAAACCAATCTGCCACAAAATCAGAACGCTAGTCGGGTCAAAGAAGCGCCGGCGGAGCAGAAAATCCGTCGCTTCAAAACTCTGACAGCCATTGCGTCCCGGGTCAACCCCCAAATCAGCTTGCCAAACAATCTTCCGCCGAAATACCGGGCAGCATTTCCGCCCGAACCCCCTCCCGACGCGCTTGCCGAATCGCCTCGTGAGCCGGGTCAGCAAACACCCCCGGATGACCGTAAAAAACAGCGCAGACATTCAACCCGGAGCGAACCTCAACCAAAATCAGCTCCAGTTAAAGAACCGCGCTCCAAAACCAACCCCCACACCTGCAAGACACCCTCCAACTTACCACAAATCGCCGGCTTCTGGGCGGCTGGGGGGCTGAGAAACCGGGTTTCTTAATTAAGGGTTCGGGGAAGATGCAAAACTTGTCGCAGAAACCCGGTTTCTGGGAGCTGGGGGGCTGGGGGGCTGAGAAACCGGGTTTCTGAATTAAGGGTTCGGGTAAGATGCAAAATTTGTCGCAGAAACCCGGTTTCTGGGGGCTGCGGGGCTGGGGGGCTGAGAAACCGGGTTTCTGAATTCAGGGTTCGGGTAAGATGCAAAATTTGTCGCAGAAACCCGGTTTCTGGGGGCTGCGGGGCTGGGGGGCTGAGAAACCGGGTTTCTGAATTTAATCACCGGCTCCCCCGCACCCCAACCAACAAAACCCCGCGATTACAATCGCAGTATCTCCCACATTATACAAAAAAATACTCTAATAATCGTGCGTTACGAAAGGTGCGTTGCGCAACGCTTACGCACCCTACATTAAAACTCCCCCTCTCCCCTTGTGGGCTCATCCTTACCCATAAGTCCCAAAAGCCTTACAGGGAAAAGGCCGGGTGATTTTTATTAACCCCTATCTATTGAGAATAGACCCCGCTCACCTCTTGAGGCTGCTGAGGGAGCAACCAGAAGTGGATCTGTGGAGGAGAACATTGTAAACTTGCCACTGTGATGGTGGCTTTTAGTAAATGCAAGCAAGGATGGAAAGCTGGGCAACAGAGGAACTGCAACACGCCTTGCTGGGTGGTTCGTATGGCTGACGACTTGAGCTTTCAGCCAACTGAAAGTGTTGCTACGGCCTGTGGCGATTGGGCGGCCACAAAAGCCGCATATAATTTTTGGAAGTCGCCTAAAATTAAACCTGATGCTATGCGGGCCGCTCACCAGTACAGCACTGTGGAACGGGTCAAACAGCACGATCTGGTTTTGGCAATCCAAGACACAACCGAGCTGAATTTCACTGCTCATACCAGCAAAAAAGCTAGGCTGACTGCCGAGGTCGCTACACAATCAGCTATTCCCCCAGAGATTCAAGCAGTGACTGTGGCCGACCGGGAAGCTGACATCTATGAGCTGTTTGCCTTGCGGCGTCCACAGGGCTGGCATTTACTGATTCGGGCCACACACAATCGTCGTGTTAACCATTCTGCCAAGTATCTTGATGACGCAATCAATCAGACACCTGGGTGTGGGCAATTGACGGTTGAAGTGCCGCGAGCGTTCTCACGTCCCCCACGGCAGGCGACTCTGACGATTCGCCACACCACCTAGCGAGATACAACCGCCACGCCATCACATAGCGCGAACTTCTTTGCCGCCGGTTTTAGTTCAAGTGATATGCGCACTCGAAGAACACCCACCAGCTCTGGCAGAACCTATTAGGTGGTTATTGTTGACCACTTTACCTGTCAGCGCCTTCGATGAGGCTGTTCGATGCGTGCGTTGGTACAGTTATCGCGCTCCTGATTGAACGCTATCATTACGCACTCAAAAGCGGCTGTCGGCTGGAACAACTGCAACTAGAAACAGCAGACCGTATAGAGAGGGCAATAGCAACTTACAGTATTGTGGCTTGGCGTTTATTATGGCTGACCTGTGAAGCGCGTCGCCACCCTGATGCGCCTTGCGATACGATTCTTGAAGCCCACGAGTGGCAGGCCCTTTATTGTACTATTCACAAGACGCGGATTCCTCCAGACACTCCACCATTACTATGAAGCTGTTGGCGAATTGATGTGGGGTCTTACCCCACCCCCAACCCCTCCCCGTTCACGGGGAGGGGAGCTTTCTGGGAAGCTTTCGTCCCCCCCCTTTCCTCGTCTTTCCTGCAAAAAACCCGGGCAGATTTTGAGATTATCGCTCCACTATACGCCCGCGAAGGCGGGCGAAAGTCTGTCGCAGTATCTTGAGCCAGGAACCTGGCAAACTAGCCAGAGGTCTAACCCCTCACCGATTCGCCAACAGTCTCTTACTATCCGACGCTGTGCGCGCTCATTGCCCAACTGGGTGGTTTTTTGAGCCGCAAGCATGATGGAGAGCCGGGGGTGAAGACAATTTGGTGTGGGTGGTGGCGACTGCAAGACATCGCTGCCACCTGGTTACTACTGCATCCCAATTCCCCAGAGTCGGTCGATTCTCCGACTTGTGGGTAATGATCAGCCTTTTGTGGGAGAGGGGGGCTGGGGGGGTGAGGGGCGAGGCTGCAGTCACGCGCTCAAGATGTGTGTGAACCGTAGCCCAAAAGGGTAGAGGGGGAGCGAGAGAGGGGTTTGTGCCACTAATATAATATCCAGTCCGTTCGATTGACTGAAATTAGCAGCTTGGGGAAGGGAAGCAGTGATGCCCGACGCCCGACGCCCAGCGCCCAGCGCCCAGTACCCAGTACCCCCATTCGGTTTTTCCCGTCAATCAACCGGACGCGATATCAATACCCAAACGCCAGTGCTATCATACAGGAAAGCAAAACTCAATCCCCGAACCCGACTGCAAGCCCGCGCCGGAGACCTCAGCCAGAGTTTTCGATGTCAGCAAGCAAGAGAGCTTGGCGGCGGGTTGCGGCGCTTTTCTTCCCAAGCCGGTGCGAGTCGAGCAACTGTTACAGCTGTTACAGCTGCATTTAGTGCTAGAATGGGATTATGAAAAAAACACTGGCACTCTTGCAGAACAACCGATCGCGTCTGCCACGCCAGAGAAGTCCCTCAGCTGTCCTGACGAAATTGCAGCGCCACCGGCGGAACAGCTGGCCGCTCTCTTTCAGCAGGTGATCAGAGGCGACATCCGAGCCCTTCTGGAGCGAACCGCCAAAATTGAACAGCTGGATGAGAAATTCGCACCGGTTCAAAGGAAACAGCGGCGGGAGTTTCTCAAACAGTACATGCGAGGCGATGTATGATGGATAAATATTCCGACGAGATGGGCGCGATCTTAATCGTTGATCGCAGTCCGGGCAATTTGGGGGCGCTGTTCGATTTTTTGAGTGATTTCGGCTTCCAAGTGCTGATTGCCACCGATGGGGAGAGCGCCCTCAAACTGGTTGAAGACGCCGCGCCCGACCTGATCCTTTTGGACGCACTCATGCCCGGAATTGACGGGTATGAAACTTGCCGCCGGTTGAAAGCCAATCCAGCCACGGAAGACATCCCCGTCATTTTTATGACGGTGCTTTCCGAAACGGTTGATAAAGTGAGAGGTTTTAATCTCGGGGCTGTAGATTATATCACAAAACCGGTTCATCAGGAAGAAGTTTTAGCCCGCGTCACCGCCCACTTGACCGTCCGGAACCTGCAAAAAAGACTCCTGGAAAAAAACGAAGAACTTGCCGCTCTCAACCGGAATCTGGAAAAACTTGTTGAAGAAAAAACCAAACAGCTCATTAACCAAGAAAAAGCAGCTCTCATCGGACGGCTCACCCAGGGGATGGTTCACAACCTGAGAAATCCCATCCAAACCATACTCGGGTTCAGTGAATTGATCGAGCAGAGGGCAGCAGAGCTTGACGAACCATCTCTGTTGAAGTACAGTGGATACATTCTGGGAGCCGCCGCCCAAATTAACCAGATGGTGAACAACTTGATGGTCAAAGTCAAGCGGGACAGAGCGGTAAAGTTAAAGCCGGTAGACCTCAACGAGCTGGTGAAGTATGAACTGGAACTGTTGGGGGCGAATATGGATTTTAAATACGGCGTTGAGAAAGAATTCTTGTTCGACGGCAGCCTCCCCACCCTGCCCCTGATTTCCTCTCATATTTCTCAAGTTTTTTATAATTTAGTGAGCAACGCCCTAGATGCGATGTGGGAGCGGACAGAGCGGAAACTTACGGTCGTCACCAGGCAAGATGAAGCGTTTGTCTGTATTGACATTCACGATACCGGCTGCGGGATACCGCCTGACCAACTGCAAATTATTTTTGACCTTTTTTACACAACAAAGCCAGCCAAAGGGGAAGCTCAACAAGAAGGACAGCCCACAGGAACCGGTCTGGGACTTCCTACTTGCCTGGAACTTTTAAAACCATTCGGCGGGGAGATCGCAGTCACGAGCGAAGTCAAGCGGGGAAGTGTTTTTACGGTGGTTTTGCCCAAACGCTACTCACCCGACCCCTACCCTCACTCAAATGCGGCGCAGGCGCGATATCAATTTGGGGTTTTATAGCGGTTTTCAGTTGGGTGAAGTGCGGCCGGGAAACCCGGTTTCTTTAACAGGACTTACGCACAACTGTGAGACGAAACCGGGTTTCTGGTTCGGAAGGGCTTGAAGTCACTGCTGGTTCAGAAACCCGGTTTCTGCGCAAGTCCTATTTAAGAAACCGGGCTTCTCAGTCCCTCACTCATATGAAAAACGCTATTAGATGCCCGGATTCTGGATTAAAAACCCGGACATCAAGGGGGGTTTCGTCGTCGGGAAAAAATACTGTCTGTCTCAACTTGGTATGGTATCAAGCAGGCAGTCGGGGCGGGGCAAGCAAAAGATGCAGCCATCCTGTTGGATTTGTGAAAACGGCTGTCACCTCCTGTAGAGACGCGACATGTCGCGTCCCCACATGTCGCGTCCCCACACCTCACGCTGATTGCAAGCCGGTTTTAGCCGCATCAGCCACCTGCTGCACCTCATCTTGCGCCAGCCTCTCCAAAGTCAAGCGGGCCTCTTGTCCGCCCAGGCGTGCGAGCGCTTGCGCCAGCCGGTAGCGAATTTGCCAGTCCGCGTGCGCGGCATGGGGAACCAGCAGCGGCACAGCCCGCAGATCGCCCAATTCCCCGAAAGAACTAATAGCCGCCATTCTGATCAGTTCTTCACCGGCACTCAGGGCATTTTCCAACAGTTCAAACGAGCGCCGGTCGCCGAGTTCTCCTAACGCCGCCACGATGCTGAACTTAACCAGCCACTCGGGAGTCGTTTGGTATAGGTGCTGCAAGTCTTCAAAAGCTTCTGTTAACTGCAACCCGCCCAAAGAATCAGCCGCTGCCGCCTGGACATCCGGTTCCGGATCGTTGAGCAAGCGCTCCCGAAGCACAGTTAAAGCTATTTGTAAATCTTGACGCCCCAGCGACGCCATTTGCGATACTGCTGCGTAGCGAACGCGGGGGCTGCTGTCAGAAATGGCCGTTTGGGCTAGATCGAAAGCGCGAGCCGGTTCTAGCTGGCGAAATTGGTTAACCGCTCGGATGCGATCCCCCAAATCCTCCGAACTCAGCAGCTGCCTGACAGATTCAGGAGTAGTGATCATTTTTTCGCTAATTAAAAACTACTGTTCGCAGTGAGGACTTCAGTCCTCACCCCAAAGGGTTGGTGAGGAGCTGAAGTAGGGGCGGGGCAAGTCAATCTTATCTACTTGCGCCAGACAATTTGGGTTCGCCCGCCCCTACTGCCAGCATTTTGCAAAAGCCATCGCGGCACCCGGGCAAAACGCCAGGCTCGGACTGCTTTCGCACTGCTGATTATTCAGCTTCACCAGCCGCCATTGCTCGCACAATATCCCCACGGGTGAGGATACCAGTCACATTGCCCGCGCTGTCGAGCACCGGCAAGCGGTTAATCCCGCGATCGTGCATCAGCTTGGCAGCCTCTCGCAGGGGTTTATCCGGTGTCGTTGTGATCGCCCCCTGGCTCATCACTTCCCCAACCGTTTGCCCGAGCGCCTTGTGCAGCTCTCGCTCGTAACGGGCTGGATTTTCCAGAAAGATCACGCTGTCGAGCAGCATGATATAGGGCGGGGGAGTCGCCCCAGTTTCCCGCCACATCAAATCAGTCTCAGAAATAATGCCCACCAACTTGCCGCCACTGTCCACCACCGGCAAACCGCCTATGCGGCGTTCTGCCAGAATCTGGATCGCCTCCTGGAGAGGGGTCTCGGGCCGCACCACAATCGGATCGCGGGTCATCACATCGGCAACGGTCTTGGGCATGCTGAAGGCAATTTGCTACAGAAATCCACTGCCATCCGATCATACCTCTGTGCGGGCACCGGCACCCTTCGCCGCACAGAGCGCCGGCTTCCAACCGTTACAATCAGAAATGTAACGATTCATGTAGCCCCCCACTCAATGGCACAAGCGGACAGCGACCAACAGCACCCAGAGCTGAAATACCGCTGCGTCACGGTTTGCCAGCACACTTCATGCCTGCGAAACGGATCGGCAGAGGTGCTGCAAGCATTTCGAGCGCACAAACAGCCCGGATTCTCTGTCAGCCCCAGCGGCTGCCTGGGCCAGTGCAGCTCCGGGCCCACGGTGCGGGTGAGTCCAGACGAGATTTGGTACTGCCAAATCAAACCCAGTGACGTGCCGGTGATTGTCCAGCAGCATTTGATTGGGGGAGAGCCGGTGTCCGCCAAACTCCACCCCAGAATTCACCCCCGCTTCTACTGAGCCGGCAATACGGCAGAATCAATCCCACAGAAACCCGGTTTCTCAAAGAAACCTGGTTTCTGGCCCCCCACAGGTTTCCCTTGTTCCCACCCTCGGACTGGGAGCGAAACTCTATAGGCTCCGCCTCTAGCCTGGCAGCCCGGGCGTGACAGCTGACAGCACCCACGAGCGGATGGCGGAATTCACCTGTTCTGGCAACTCGTCGTGGGGGCAGTGACCGGCTTTCAGGTAGTATTCCGTCAGTTGCGGGTAATATTGCTTAAACTTAGCGCCCCGCTCTCTGGCATTCATCCACGGGTCCGCCTCGCCCCACAGCATCAAAAGCGGGCAAGTCAGCCGGTCGAGCAAGACATCAATTTTTTCCCCTTGCGGCGACTTGAAGACGGAGGCGAAAACCTTCGCCGCACCGGCATCGCAGGAGGGGCGATAGATGTCCTCCACCAGCAGGTCAGTCACCGCGCTCTTGTCAAGATAGACTTTTTCTAGCGTTTTGCGAATCACCGACCGGCGGCGCGTGTGCTGGAACAGAAGAAAACTCAACCACTCTTGCAGAAGTGCCGACTGAATGGCTTTTTTTAAAGCCGTTCGCCACGGAGAGGGAGAGGCTGCCGGCCTGTCTGAGGTAAATGGGCCCGCACTGTTGAGCAGCACCAGACCGGCAGCATCTGGATACTGCGCCGCAACGCACAGCGAGGCGTAGCCTCCCAGGGAGTTGCCCGCCAGCACCGCCGGCTGGCCTATCGCGCCGGTGATAAAATCGTGCAGCTGCTCTCGCCAGAGGTCGCCACTGTACTGCCAGTCTGGTTTAGCCGAACGCCCAAACCCCAACAGGTCAATCGCCCACACCTCGAAATCGTCCTTCAGGCCGGCCAGATTTTTGCGCCAGTGGTCTGTAGACCCCCCAAAACCATGAACCAACAGCAACGGCGGGCGTTGCGGGTGCCGGCAGCCGGCACGCACGTAGTAGACAGACTGCTCGCGCCACGTCCAGTATGCGCCAGGAATTGCAGCGGCTGTAACCTGCATGGTAAATATTCAATAAATTTTGTTAACTATGATAAAGCCTTGGGTTAGGGGTTAGGGGCGAGGGGTCAGGGGTGAGGTTTGAGGGGCGAGAGGTTAGAGGCGAGGGGTTAGGGGTTAGGTTTCTAGTCGCACTCCAACCAGTGCCCGATGCCCCATGCCCCATGCCCTGAGTTTCAGGGGTCAGGCCAGCAGCCGCAACTGAGAGCATTAATTTCAGGTTAGAATCTGCCAAAATATTGTGTTAGCGCAAAGACGAGCCAACTCACCAGTTTTTTCCAGGGGAGCAGGTAGAAGCTGATGGCCAACTAGACACCCAAATCAGTTAAGAGCTATATGATCGTTTCTGGGACTTGTGGGAGCAATCCAAAACCGACTGCAGAGTCGGGCGGTATTGAGGCGGTAATTCCTTTGGCTACTGGCAGCACGCACCGGCACTGTGCGGGTTGCGTTGCTATTCCCAGGAAGCAATTCCCACTGCATCTGGCGAACCGCCACCTCTTTCCAGACTGCACGTTTACAGGTGTTCAAGGTTGAAATAATGACGCAACAGAATATAATGGAACAAGCTTCGCAAGGCAATCCGCAAGCCATCAAAGCCCTGCTCAACCAATCTCTCCAGCCTGAAGGCATCACAGTCAAAGTCAGGTTAAAAAACAACTGTTTGACGGTGATTGCAGAATCGAGCGAGCCCCCGGAAAAATCATTCACGGTGAATTTTATCCGCGAGAGGATGGAGGATTTGCGCCCCCAATCCGCACACCGGGTGGTGGTGCAGGGACGAGCCACTGGCAATACCTCCACCGTATGGCGCGTTGGGTTTGACTTGAATTCCGAGCGAGAGGCTCGAACCGCGGAGCCGCCGTTTGAAGTTAGCGCTGATAACCCGTTTGGGCCGGTTGAAAGCCAGACACTCAGCCCAGCCCCGATCGAGGAAACAGCCGACCCTCTCAGGAGCCAGCCCCAGAGCGAACCTGGCCCCTTTAATCCAGCTCTGGAGTCTATTAAACTTCCCCTTGCGCTCGGAGTGTACGCTCTCGTTACTGTTAGTTTGGTGGCTCTAGCATTCAGTATCAAGTGGGTGGCCATAGAACTGGCAGAACTTTATCTTTACAGCATTCAAGTCCTGGGAGACCTGTTTCGCGCTATTCAAATTGTGGAAATTTTAAATATAATGGTATTTGCTATTTTTGGGATGGGCTTCGGCGCTGCTACCGCCCTCTTGCCGCCGGGTCGCCCCCGCTATGCCAGCACTATTTTATTAATTATTTTAGTCCCCCTAATCGCTACCACTAGCGATATCTACGGGTACTATCATTGGGTAGATCAAGTAGCGATCCAAGAAAAAATTTCCTACCAGCAAGCCGCAGAAATCACGGACTCTTTTTTGATGAAACGTGCCGGCACTAAAGGGTTTTTAGGTTTCTATTTACATACGGCAGACTACCCTCTGCTCCCCACCAGAAGCTCCCAGATGGAAAGCTCAGCCAATGAAAAAGAAGAAGTCGCATCAAGATTCGCTAGCTTAGCTCGGCTAAACCCAAAGAGAATGGGCGAGATATTTGCGATTGCCGGCTGGTTCATCCGAGGCTTCTATTTATTAGTAGCGGCGGTCGTAACTGCCGTCCATTACCGGGAAGGTCTGAGGGAAGTTTCCAGAATAATTAGACAGGGCCGTTAAAACTGCGGAGTGCGCTAACTCCCGCCAGCCGGTCGTGTCTCTTCAAGAGCGCGTTATTTTCCCCGGCACAAAGGGCACCAGCGCGGCTGCTGAAATCTGTTTCGCCAGCCTGTCAGCGCATTTGATAAATCCCTGAAAGTCCTCAATTAAAGCCGGCACCGGCGAGCTCCACTCCCCAAACAGGCCATTTGAGGCCCGCCGGCCTCCCACGGCGTGTGGGTGCTGGTGTTCAGGCATCGGGTGCCTGTGGGCTCTTTGACCGGCCTTTAACCGCACTCTACAGCCGGCACTCTCGGTTTGACGAGCGCAAGGGAGCAGTTCGGGGAGCAATTTAGGCGATCGCTTGACTCGGTTGCAGCGCACCGCTCACCCGCCTCAGGACAAACGCCTTTGCCTGAATGATACGGCACTTTCCCCACCGCCTGCGTCCGCCGCCGGTCGCTCTTAACCGTCTGACAAAGGGCCGCCGGCACCACACTATACTATTAAATCCGTTTAATTCCTATTAATCTTATCCCGAGGGTAGCGGCAAGGAAAGCCCGAAACATTCCCCCTAAATCAGCGCATCTGCGCTTTTACCGCCGTAACCCCAAATAACTATTTAACAAGCAATTAACCGGATTTTATGGCCTTGGCTGACTTGCCGGCGCTGCCGCAGGCATTTCCGAAGCAGGCCGGCTGCCTCGGAAAGGTGCGGCCTAGCGGAACATGCTGCTGACGGAAGAATCTTCGTGAACGCGCCAGATGGTTTCACCGAGCAAGTTAGCCACCGAGAGTACCGTCAGCTGTTTAAAGCGGTGTTCATCCGGCACAGGAATCGTATTGGTGACGATTACTTCCTCAAAAACGCCGCTTGAGAGGCGCTCAACTGCCGGTGGGGAAAAAACCGCATGGGTGGAGCAGGCATAAACCTGACTGGCACCCTCTCGGCGCAAAAGCCGGCCCCCTTCCGTCATGGTGCCAGCCGTGTCGATCATGTCGTCCACGAGGACTGCTGTTTTGCCCTTCACGTCACCAATCACATTCATGACTTCCGCCACATTGTGCGCTTGGCGGCGCTTGTCAATAATCGCCAGAGGCGCATCATTTAACTTTTTGGCAAACGCCCTCGCTCGCGCCACACCGCCCACATCCGGTGAGACCACCACCAAGTCTGACAGCTGTTTCCTGTGCAGGTAATCCAGGATCACAGGCGAGCCGTAGACGTGGTCGCAGGGAATGTCGAAGTATCCCTGTATCTGGGCTGAGTGCAAATCCATCGCCAGAATGCGATTCGCTCCCGCCTGGGCGATTAAGTTGGCCACCAGCTTGGCCGTAATCGACTCCCGCCCAGCTGTTTTCCGGTCAGCCCGGGCGTAGCCATAATAAGGAATAACTGCCGTAATTTGCCGAGCCGAAGCCCTGCGACAGGCATCTATCAGGATCAGCAATTCCATCAGGTGATCGTTGACCGGGTGGCAAGTCGGCTGGATCAGATAAACGTCACAGCCCCTGATGGATTCCTGAATTTGAACGTACACTTCTCCATCTGCAAACCGCTTTCGCACCATTGGCCCCAGGTCGAGACCCAGGTAACGAGCGATTTCCTGGGCCAGAGGAATATTGGCTGACCCTGAAAACAGCCGCAGCCGGTTCTGATCGGCAACAGATGGCAGAGCACTCTCAATAGTTAAAGTAGCAGAACGGATCACAGCAGACCCTCGCAGCGCCTTCATTCACCGACATCTTATCATCCTTATTTAAAATTATTGCCTGAGATTTCACGGAAACAGAGACCGGCACCGGCAGTAACATTTTTTTATGCAATCGATAATCTTGACTGACCGCACCCCCTCCCGGCCCACCCGCTCAAAGGGCTGCTCGCGGGGAGCCAGCACTGTCCCCGGTGAGTAAAATAACTTAACGGCCCAAGCCTCGCTCGGCTTGTCAGGTGGGATTTTCTGCTAATCTCATGGAATTGCCCCCAAGAGGAGCGTGCGTGTAAAGTAATTGTTAAGACCGGCACCTGGGGAGAAACCGGGTTTCTTTTGGTGGCGAAACGGCTCCGTAATGGCCCACCGCCTCTAGCCGAGGCGTGCCCGGTTTCTGGCTCCTTGACTTTTTCTTTACAAACACGCTCTCAGAGTCGCGGCGCACCCGCGCTGGGGAAAAATAAAAATAAAATGAAAACATGTCGGGAACGCCCCTGAGGGATTAACTTCTTAATATCTGTAAAGAAACCTTAAGATTTATGAGCTTGAAGGATCGGATTGGCGAAGATATCAAAGCCGCCATGAAATCTAAGGATAAACTCCGCCTGGAAACGGTGCGCAGCATCAAAAAAGTGCTGCTGGAAAAAGAAGTCAGCGTCCGTCCTGCAGGTCAAGAACAGCTGACGGAAGCCCAAGAACTGGAAGTGCTGGCCCAGGTGGCCAAACAGCGGCGGGAGTCGATCGAGCAATACCGGCAAGCGGGACGGGAGGATCTGGCCTCCAAAGAAGCCCAGGAATTGGCCATCATCGAGGAGTATCTGCCAAAACAGCTCTCCGATGAAGAATTGAGCGCCGCACTCGACGAGATTATCGCCCGAGTCGGTGCCACCACCGCCAAAGACATGGGCAAAGTCATGGGACCGGCCATGCAAGAATTCAAGGGTAAAGCAGACGGCAAAAAAGTGCAAGAGCTCGTAAAAGCCAAGCTGAGCGGCTAGGCAAACCCCCCGGGCCAAAACTGGCCGCTAACAGCGGATTTCACCGCCCGCCTGCTCCCCCGGTGGCGGGCGGGCGGGCGGCAGCAGACCTCGCCACCGGCAAAAAATCCGGTTTTTCTCATCCAGTTGGCTGAACTCTAGATTTGTCGCCCCTGCTAAGATTCCTGTTGGGCGAAGACACCGCTCCTTTGCTTTCCACCCCACCCCCCCTTTGAGCCTTTGAGCCATGCAACCACCCCTTGCCACCGGCACTGTCCTGCAAAACCGCTACCGCCTGATCGATATTTTGGGTCAAGGGGGGTTTGGCCGCACCTATCTAGCAGAAGACCAAGGGCGCTTTAACGAACTGTGCGCCCTCAAGGAACTGATTCCCGTTCAGATGAGCGCCTACGCCCTGGAAAAGTCGCGGGAGATGTTCGGGCGGGAAGCCCAGGTTCTCTATCAAATTCAGCACCCGCAAATTCCCCAGTTTCGGGCCACCTTTGAAGAAAGCGACCGCCTGTTTTTGGTGCAGGACTGCGTTGCCGGCAAAACCTATCGCACCCTGCTTTTGGAGCGCAAGGCAGCAGGAGGCACCTTCTCAGAAGCCGAAGTGCTGCAATTGCTCAATAATCTGCTGCCGGTGCTGGAATACATCCACGACCGCAGCATCATCCACCGGGATATCTCCCCAGAAAATATCATTCAGCGAGCGTCCGACGGCTTGCCGGTGCTGATTGACTTCGGCGTTGTCAAAGAACTTGCTACCCGCGTGCTGTCCCCCGACGGGCCACCACCGGCCACCAGCGCCGGCAAAATGGGCTACGCCCCCAGCGAACAAATGCAAACCGGTCGCGCCTACCCCAGCAGCGATTTCTACGCTTTAGCCGCTACAGCCATTGTGCTGCTCACCGGTCGAGAGCCCCTGGAACTGTTTGATGACGTGGAGCTGACTTGGAACTGGCAGCGGTGGGCCCAGGTTAGCCCGCAACTGGCGGCGGTGCTGGATAAAATGTTGAGCTACAGACCGGGCGATCGCTACCTGTCCGCTCGGGAAATCGCTGCGGCGCTCTCTCCCCTGCTCAACCCAACCCCCGCGCCCTCCCCCTCTCCGCCCCCACCCCCAGATCCCAACCTCTCGCAAGTGCAAACGGTAGCCGTCGGACGCCCCAGTTATGCCCCCGGTGGAAACCAACTGCCTTCCCCCACTCCGCCCCCTCCGCCTCCAGATGACGATCAGCCTGAAGGTGCGATCTGGGAAAACCCTGTGGGGGTGATACTGATTGGCACCGGCTTGGCAGTTTTAACCGGCTTTGGCTCCTGGGCGCTGGTCAAATCGCTGATGCGCCGTCCGCCGGCACCCGAGCCTCCCGCGCCGGTCGTTTTTTCCAGCCCGGCACTGACACCGGCACCGTCTCCGACTCGCCTGCCCAGCCCAACCCCCACGCCACAGTCCAGCAAGCGCCTGGATGTGCTGCTGGGCACCCCCACGACTGTTCGCGGCACCCTGCAAGCTGGCGAAACCGCTAGCTATCAGGTTCAGGCTCTCTCAGGAATAGAGCTGAGCGCTAAGGTAACAGGCAAAGATGTCCAGATGACAGTGTTGGGGCCCGACGGGCAGCCACTGCCGGGGCAGTCGCTAGGGGTGTCTGTGTGGCAGCTCACTGTCCCGTCTATCGGCGACTACACCCTGCAGCTCAAACCCGCGCCAGGGCAGTCGAAAGCTGAGTACGAGCTGGAGGTGAAGTTGCAGTTCGCGCCCCTGCCCACTCCGACTCCGGAACCGACTCCCACTCCCACTCCGACTCCGGAACCGACTCCGACTCCCACTTTCACTCCGGAACCAACTCCGGAACCAACTCCGACTCCGACTCCGACTCCGACTCCGACTCCCACTTTCACTCCGGAACCGATTCCCACTTTCACTCCGGAACCGATTCCCACCCCGACCCCCACCCCGACTCCGACTCCGACTCCGACTCCGACTCCGGAACCGTTTCCCACTCCGACTCCGACTCCGACTCCGACTCCGGAACCGTTTCCCACACCGGCTCCGATTCCCACACCGGCTCCGATTCCCACACCGGCTCCCGCTCCGGAACCGTTTCCGACTCCGACTCCGACTCCGACTCCGGAACCGTTTCCCGCGCCGGCTCCCGCTCCGGAACCCGCTCCCCTTCCCACACCGGCTCCCACACGGGAACCGGCTCTCCCTTCTTTTTAATTCCAAACTCAACCGTCAACTCGCACTGTCACACGCGCCCAATGAACGCACTTCTGATTTCTGGAACCGATACCAATGCCGGCAAAACAGTTTTGACAGCGGCTCTGGCTGCTTACTGGCAGACTTACTGCACGGGGAAAACTCTCGGCATTATGAAGCCGGTGCAGTCGGGTGCGGGCGACCGCGAGCTGTACTTGCGGCTGTTTTCTCTGAACCAGTCCCCAGAGGAAATGACGCCGCTGTATTTCCAAGCGCCCCTGGCTCCCCCCCTGGCGGCTGAGAGAGAGGGGCGGACGGTGGATCTCGCGCCGGTGTGGCGGGCTTTTGCAGCGCTGCAGCGCCGCTGCGATCTGGTTTTGGTGGAAGGGCTCGGCGGACTGGGCTCGCCGGTGACTGCCGAGCTGACTGTGGCCGATTTGGCTAGGGACTGGCGGCTGCCGGCTGTTTTGGCCGTGCCTGCCCGTCTGGGGGCCATCGGTCAGGCTGTGGCCAATGTCGCTCTGGCAAGGCAAGCCGGTGTTTCCCTCTCCGGCATTGTCCTCAATTGTGTCGCGCCTTGCTCGCAGGAGGAAATTGCCAGTTGGGCACCGGCATACTTAATCGAGTCTCTGACTCAGGTGCCGGTGTTCGGCTGTTTGCCCTATCTCGATGACCCTACTGACACCGCCAAGCTGGCCAAAGCTGCCTCCGATTTGGATCTAGAACGGTTGCTCCCGAACGCCATTTCGATCAGTCTTCAATCGTAATTTATGGCACTTTTTTAAGTGCTATCTTTAATAAAGATATTTTACAAACTTTTATGTTTCATGTAATCCGGTTGATTGCTTAAGGAAACCGCTGGCGGCTGTCGGGCGGAACCCAACCTCTCAACCCGCTTTCTGCAGAGAGTGGGGGCGGGCGAAAGTGCCCGCCACCTGTTGCTCACCCGTTAGCGAACAGGGAAGGTGCTGTCTTCGACTGAGGTCGCTCCTGTTACCGTACCGGGGTAGTTGCCGGTCAGGTCTGCAACTTTAAGAGCTGAACCTTCCACTCTGACATCATCTAATGGCCAATACGCGACTAAATTCGGCTCTTTGCCGGTGAGCCGGTTGGACATATCAGCCTGAATTTCAGCTTGGGTGCGGGCTTTGTTCCAAATCCGAACTTCAGCCATCTTGCCGTGAAATTCACGCAAACCGTAGCTGCAGCCGCCTAAATCTGCGCCAATAGCATTTTTCTGGCAATTCAATTGCGAGGGTAATTCAACGGGACCAGAAGCAATAAACTCGCCATTTTTGTAAATTATAGCATTTCCTGACGTGTCAACCGTTGCTGCTAGCTGCGCCCACTGCCCTATTTCTATAACTGAGGGCGCAATTAACCTGGTGTGGGCTCCCCCCACACATTGGAGTCCTAGGTACAGGTCGTTTTTTGTCTGCGAAGCGGTCAAGACGATGTAGGGGGGTTTGTTCTTGAAGTTGTCTAATTCGATTATTCTCGAAAACTCTTTGGTGAAGCTGGCAAAACAAACCCAGACTTCTACCGTGAAGCCTTCACCGCAAACGATCTCCATTTCGGGAAGAGTGATATAATCTCGGCTCCCGTCAAAGCTGATAACTTTAGTAACTAAATTGCTGGCTGACCAGTTGACGCTGATGCTGCCACTATTATTGCCGTAGTCCCAAGAGTAATCATTCAGAACGAAGCGTAAGGTTTCGCCGGGCTTGAGAACGACTGTCGCTTTTTTGCCCACATTGATGACCGCACCCGTTTTCAGGTTTTCGGCGACTAAACCGTAAGGGTTACTGCTGGTATACTTCATGTATTTGCCAAAATCGGGCCACCCGGCTTTAATCCCTTCTTGAATCTGCGGGTGGAGACTGGAAAATCCTTCAGCGGTACAGGCTTGCAAACTGGGATTGCTTACATCCGACGCCCAGGTTCCCGACGTTGAAAAAGTATAAGCTAGTTCCGCAGTTTGGGGATTGGTAAATTCAACCCCAGTGTCGGAATTCCCAGGAACTTCAAACTGGCCGGTTAATGTCATGATCCTTCCTTCATATAGCCTTTTAGGGAGTTGAGCATAGGCCAACCACTCTTCCGCTATTAAAGCAGAAGTTTTATGCGACTTTCTGCTGTTTACATTTTTTAATAAAGTTTTGCAAGTCTTGCGCCCGCTGCACTAATGTGCTAAAGTTACTGCGGAACCTTGTCGAGCGCCTCACACAGCGGCACAGCAGGCGCGGCGCAACCGGCAAAAGGGAAAAGGCGGCGCGGAGGGCCACAATACCGGCTCGCACCGCAAAGGGTGCGGCTTCTCCACTCACCGCAGGCATTGTAACGGAGTGGGTGGATTGTGGCAACCGGCTGGACGGAGTGGGCTCTCAACGGATGCCGAGGTAGCTGCCAAGCGGGATGAAAATTGCGCCGGCATAGCCCTTGTGGCTGCCGGGAGCGGGGGTGGGGGCAGCTTTTTAGGGGATATAGCTGTACCCTGTCAAAAACAGTGGCGGTGCGGAGCGGGTCGGTGGAAGTGGCCCCTGACCCCGCTCACCCGAGAGTAACAAGCCTATCGAGCATCACTCGTGTCCGGCACAGCCAGCTTCGGACAGCCGAGAGCGGGAATGCCGGTGTTGAGTCGCTGTTTGGCGATGCCGGCCACGCGCTGACCTCTTGTACGGAGGTGCCGGCGATGATATATTGGCACTCAGCGACCTGAATTTCCGCCGCATCAAAGGCGGTGCGGGCACCGACACCCTGCGCCTGGATGGCAGCGGCGTCAGTAGGGGCGGGCTCGCCCGAACAACGTGGGGCGTTGCACAGTAGAAGGATGATTGAAACTTTTTCCCTCATTGAAAACCCCCTCAAACTCCCCCTCCCCGTACACGGGGAGGGGGTTGGGGGGTGGGGTTCATCCCACAAATGTGCAACGCCCAGCGTGGGACACAAAGACAAGACCGAAAAACCCGCCCCCACCCCATCTGGAATCCTTTTGATCCAGGCAACCTGGTGTCTGTGGCGGGGCAAGGCGGGACTGTTGCCCGCACCACCACTTCCGATGGCAGCAGCGACAGCCAGTAAACCCCGGGCGGACCCAACTGTCCTAGTGGATAGCGACATCAGCCAAACCCTGTAGGGGCCGGTTTGCCCTCAAGGAAGCAGGTGGCTTGCTTCGGGCGGGTTCACCCCAGATAGCTTTTCTTGGGAAAGATTGTCTGCTTGCCCCGCCCCTAGCTGAGAAATTGTCAAGATTCCCACACAAACTGTGAGAGGGGGCAGCCCGAGCGGGGCAGCCTTTTTATGCCATACAGTAGGCGGGAAGCGCTGTCCGACCCGAAAAGCGAATCGCAATGTTACTTGTTGTTAAGGCTACAAAAGGAAGACTTAGCCCTAAAATTGTGAGATAGCCGAAGCAACGCTTGATAAGACCCTATGAGTTCGCTACTGCAATCTTCAGATCAGGCCATTTCTGTCACCCCATCCGATCTCTTTCTGCGACATCGCCTCAAAATCGTAGAAGACCTGTGGGAATCTGTGCTGCGATCCGAGTGCGGTCAGCAACTCGTAGACCTGCTCCAGAGGCTGCGCGACCTGTGCTCGCCGGAAGGACAAGCGCCCAACTTCATGGGGTCAGAAGTCTTGCAGGTCGTGGAAAAGCTGGATATTAATGACGCCATTCGTTCCGCTCGCGCCTTTGCCCTGTACTTCCAGCTGATTAATATTCTCGAACAGCACTACGAGCAGCGCGAACAGTTGCGAAGCGGCAGGGGCGGGCGGGCGAGCGCTCCGGGCAACGGGGTGGGGGCTCAGGTATTCCCCAAACCAGAGGTAGAGCGCTTTAGTGGCGGACCGGAAGCGGACTTGCTGGAAAAAAGCTGGCAGGATTCCAACATGCCGCGCCGGGAAGCCGCCAGCTTCCAGGCACTGTTTCCCAAATTGCACAGCCTCAACGTTCCGCCGAACAAGATCCAGAAATTGCTCGACGGGCTGGACGTGCGGCTGGTGTTTACAGCTCACCCCACGGAAATTGTCCGCCAGACGATCCGCGACAAGCAGCGGCGCGTCGCCAGAATTTTGCAACAGCTCGACGCTTTGGAAGAAAGCGCCGGTGTGGGGACGGAGCTCGACGCTCTGCATCCCCTGCAGGCGGGGGGAGGACAGATGAACTGCGCCTGGGAGTCTTCCTTGGAAGCCAAAGCCCTCAGCGAACAGCTAACCGAGGAAATTCGCCTCTGGTGGCGCACTGACGAGCTGCACCAGTTCAAACCGACAGTCCTCGATGAGGTGGAATACACCCTGCACTACTTCAACGAGGTGCTGTTTGATGTGGTGCCGCAATTTTACCAGCGCCTGAAGCGATGTTTGCAGGCGTCTTTCCCCCACCTGCAGGCTCCCAAGTACAACTTCTGCACCTTCGGCTCCTGGGTGGGGGCGGACCGGGATGGCAACCCTTCGTGCACGCCGGCGGTGACCTGGCAAACCGCCTGCTACCAGCGCCAGCAGGTTTTGGACAAGTACACCTACTCCGTAGGGTTCTTGACCCGGCAGTTGAGCGTGTCCCTGCACTGGAGCGATGTCTTGCCGGAACTGCTGGAATCGCTGGAACAAGACCGGCTGCAGATGCCAGAAGTTTACGAGCAGCTGGCGATTCGCTACCGGCAGGAACCCTACCGCCTGAAGCTGGCTTACGTTTGCAAGCGGCTGGAGAAAACCCGCGAGCGCAACAGGCGTCTGCACACAGGCGAAGAAGACTGGCAGCGCCGCAGCCCAGAAACGAGCTCGGCCTCCATTTACCGCTCAGGAGCCGAATTTTTGGCAGAATTGCGGCTGATTCAGCGCAACTTGGCGGCAACGGGACTGAGCTGTCGCGACTTAGAAACGCTGATTTGTCAGGTGGAAATTTTTGGCTTCTCGCTGGCGGGGCTGGATATCCGTCAGGAATCGTCTCTCCACTGTGACGCCCTCACGGAAATCGGCGAATACCTGCAAGTTTTGCACCTTCCTTACAGGGAACTGTCGGAAGCTCAGCGCTCTCTGTGGCTGGCTACGGAACTGCAAACCCGACGCCCGCTGATCCCGGGGGAACTGCCTTTTTCCGAAAAAACCCGCGAGACGATCGAAACTTTCCGCATCGTGCGAGCCCTGCAGCAAGAGTTTGGCCAGGAAATATGCCAAACTTACATCATCAGCATGAGCCACGATGCCAGCGACTTGCTGGAAGTGCTGCTGCTGGCCAAAGAAGCCGGCCTCTACGACCCAGCTACTGGCATTTGCACCATTCAGGTGGTTCCCCTGTTTGAAACGGTCGAAGACCTGAAAAACGCACCCTCGGTGATGCAAAGTTTGTTTGAACTGCCGTTCTATCGCGCTATGCTCGCCGGCGGCTATGCCAAGCTGCAGGGGATCTCTTGCACTGTAGACCGCCGGAGCAATGCCGGTCCGGCGCAGTCTTTACAGGAAGTGATGCTGGGCTATTCCGACAGCAACAAGGATTCGGGTTTCCTCAGCAGTAACTGGGAAATCCATAAAGCTCAGAAAGCGCTGCAGAAGATGGCTGAGGAGTATGGCGTCCAATTGCGGATCTTCCACGGGCGCGGGGGTTCTGTGGGGCGCGGGGGTGGCCCAGCGTATGAGGCGATCCTGGCGCAACCTTCGGAGAGCGTCAACGGGCGGATTAAGATTACCGAACAGGGGGAAGTGCTGGCGTCGAAGTACACGCTGCCGGATTTGGCGATTTACAACCTGGAAAGTATCGCCACTGCTGTGATTCAATCGAGTTTGCTCGGCACCGGCTTTGACGACATCCAGCCTTGGAACGAAATCATGGAGGAGCTGTCAGACCGCTCCCGGGCTCACTACCGCGCCCTGATTTACGAGCAGCCGGATTTTATCGAATTTTTCCACCAAGTGACGCCGATTGATGAAATCAGCCAGCTGCAAATCTCCTCGCGACCGGCTCGCCGGCGCACCGGCAAGAAGGATTTGGGCACTCTGCGGGCGATTCCTTGGGTGTTCAGCTGGACGCAAACTCGCTTCCTGCTGCCGTCTTGGTACGGAGTGGGCACGGCGCTGCAAACGTTCTTGGACGAACAGCCCGAAGAGCACATGAAACTGCTTCGCTATTTCTATTTCAAGTGGCCTTTCTTCAAAATGGTGATTTCTAAGGTGGAAATGACTCTGGCGAAAGTGGACATGGAGATCGCCCACCACTATGTGCGGGAATTGGCTAAACCGGCGGATAAGGCTCGCTTTGAGGCTTTGTTTGAGCAAATTTCCAGCGAATACCACCTGATCCGCAATTTGGTTCTGGCTATCACCGGCCACAAGCGCCTGCTGGATGGCGATCCTGTCCTCCAGCGCTCTGTGCAGCTCCGCAATGGCACTATTGTCCCTCTCGGTTTGCTGCAAGTCTCTCTCCTGAAACGCTTGCGCCAGCACGGCAGCAGTGCTGTGCCGGGGGTGATCCACTCGCGCTACAGCAAGGCGGAATTGCTGCGCGGGGCTCTGCTGACGATTAATGGCATCGCTGCCGGTATGCGAAACACCGGGTGATTGGTTTGTATAAATAAACGCCAAAACGCAAAGTAAGCAAAGGGAAAAGGTAAGTTAAAAAAAATAGCAATTAAGCGGATATAGGGGAGGGGAGAGTGAAGAGAATGCTGGTTTGCAGTTTTGTGGCGGTGGTGTCGGGACTGTCTGGCTCCTACCTGGGCGGGCAAATCAGCATGGCTTCTGGCACAGGCCAGTGCCAGGGGGTGCCGCCGGGATTTCAATCTGTCTGCACGGTTGTGGTGACGCCTGCCGCTCTGTGGCGAGGCAGCACTGCGGGTTTGTGGGTGGGAAGTATCTTGGGGGCGTTTGCGGGGGGACTGGCCACCCGCAAGGGGGCGGGGGAGAGGGGAGATGTGACAGGGGCAGGAGAGGAGTGAGGGGAGCCGGCGGCAACTTTTTGACGTTGAGCACAGCAGAGCGCCGCAGTAGAATTGTTTCAATCCCGTTGCCGGGATTCATCTGGCCAAAAATATGCCTCTCCTGCCGCCTGCTGGAATGATTATCGCATTTATTTCGGCTTCTTTGCACAACCCTTGATGCTCCCTTTAGTTGCACGGCCACTGGGCTTCTGTTATCCTTACTCCCTAGTTGATTTTTATGCTGAACGCGCACAACTGGCAGTCTGAATTCGTCTTGCCGGCAGCATGGCTGGTAGCCGCCGGCGCAGTTATGCCTTGGGCGCTGACACCACCGGCACTCGCTCAAGCGAAGTTTAACGACATGCAAGGCCACTGGGCGCAAGCCTGCGCGGAGCAGCTGGCTTCCAAACAGATTATCAGCGGCTTCCAGGACGGCACCTTCCGCCCTTCCACACCGGTAAAGCGGGCAGAGTTTGCAGTGATGATTGACAAGGCTTTCCCGGATGCGGCACCGGTACGCGAGGCGATCAGATTTGCGGATATCCCCACCGATTACGCGGCGGCTGCGGCTATTGAGCGAAGCTATCGCACCGGCTTTCTATCAACCTATTCCCTAGACATATTCAACCCTAACAAACCTATCTCTCGCCTGCAAGTTGTGCAGAGTTTGGTCAATGGGTTGAAGTATTCGCCTGCCAAGCCGGTCAGCGAAACTTTGCAGGCGGTTTATGAGGATGCTGCTGGCATTCCCAATGCCTCCCAGAATGCCGTGGCTGCCGCGACAGAAAAAGGTCTGGTGGTTAATTATCCCAATCCCAAGCAGTTCAATGGCGGTCAAGCAGCGACTCGGGCAGAAGTGGCGGCGTTTCTCTGTCAAGCGCTGCTCAAACCCGGACAGACGGCTTTGGTGCCGGTGCAGTATATTGCTGGGGCGAAACCGCCAGCTCCAGCGCCGGCAGCTGCAGCGCCGGCAGCGCCAAAGCCAGCCGGAGCAGCGCCGGCAGCTGCAACACCGGCTCCCGCAACACCGGCAGCTGCAACACCGGCAGCTGCAACACCGGCAGCTGCAACACCGGCAGCGCCAAAGCCGGCAGCTGCAACACCGGCAGCTGCAACACCGGCTCCCGCAACACCCGCTCCTGCAGCGCAGGCGGCTCCGGGGACGGCCACCAAGATACAGACTGTTGAAACCGGCAACGTGCGGGCAGAATTTTCTTACCAGATAAAAGAGGGCAGCGACACGGGCAGCAACTGGCGTTTGAAAATCCTCCGGGGGGGCAAAACGCTGATAGACGAGCCGGTGCTGGTGTCAGCTCGGGGACAAGCAGGCAGCCGCATTGGGGAGGCGCAGCGGGTGTCAGAAGGCCGGCTGTTAAATCTGGTGGTGCGGGATATCGATGCCGATCGAGAACCGGAAGTGATTCTGGATTTACTAGCAGGCAAAAGCGGCGATGGCTGCTGTTCTTATTCCTTGATTTATGATTTCTTGCCCATCCTCAACAAATACACGTTCATCGAACAGTTTTGGGGAAATGCAGGCTACCAGGTCAAAGATGTGGAGGGGGATGGCATCCCAGAGTTTGAAAGCCAGGATGAGCGATTTGCCCGCGCTTTGGATATCCCCTCTGAAGACGTTCGCTTGCCGAAGCGCATCTGGCACTACCGGCAGGGTGAGATGGTGGATGTGACCAGGCAGTATCCCCAGTTAGTCTACGAGCAAGCCAAACAGCTGTGGCAAACTTTTTTAGAGCGGCGCAACCAAAATCAAGAGGTGAGAGGGGTTTTGGCGGCTTACTTGGCGAACAAACACTTGCTGGGTGAAGACGCCGAGGGCTGGCAGCTGGTGGGGCAAGTTTACCAGGGCACAGATCGGGAGTCGTACTTCGCACAGCTGCGCCAGCTGTTTGCCACCTTCGGCTATGTCACAGCGAGCGCCCCGGAGAAAAAGCCGGAACTGCTCAACACCTTCACGGGGGTGTCAAACCCGGCGTTTTCTGTCGCCGTCAGTCCGGATGGCAAAACTCTGGCGGTTGGCTCTAATAAGGATATCCAGCTGTGGGATCTCAGTGCCGGCCAATTGAGAAGCACGCTGTCCGGACACGGGGGCAATGTTTGGTCTGTGGCGATTAGCTCGGACGGGCAGACCCTGGCGAGCTGCAGTGGCGACACGACGGTTAAGCTGTGGGATTTGGCTGCGGGGAAGCTGGTGCGCAGTTTGTCGCACGGCAGCTGGGTGAATTTTGTCGCCATCAGTCCGGACGGGCAGACGGTGGCGAGCGCTTACAGCAAGCTGAAGCTGTGGAATAAAACCAGCGGCGAACTGCGGCAGACGGTGGACGGTTTCGGGCCGGTGATTTTCAGCCCGGATGGGAAGGAGCTGATCGGCAGCGATGGGCGCGGCAATGTCCAGCTGCTCGACCCGGCTACCGGCGCGGTGCAGCGCACTCTCTCCACTGCAGAGCATTCTGGAGAGGGGATGAAGTTGATGGCCATCAGTCCGGACGGGCAAACCCTGGCGAGTCTCAGGAGTGGCTCGAATACGATTAAGCTGTGGAATCTCAACACCGGCGACATGCAGCGCACTCTCGACGGCAAGGTGGAGGGAATTAGCGCTATCGCCATCAGCCCGGATGGGAAGCTGCTGGCGAGTGCTACTGGCACCGGCAAGATTCAGGTGTGGGACTTGGGTGCCGGTGAGCTGGCGCTGTCTTTCGAGAGCCATTCGCAACAGGTGAGCGGGCTTACTTTTGGGCCCGACCGGCTGCTGGTTAGCGTCGGGGCTGACAAAACCAATGACAGTCCGCAAGGCGCGATGAGTATCAAAACTTGGCGGCTGCCCTCTTGAGATGTCCGGCGTCTAATTTGCCCAGATGCGGCAAAGCGGGGGCAGGGCGTGAGCGTTAGGGAAATATAAATAAACTGCTCTCGCCCTGCTGCCAGACCATTTATATATCCCTCTTTTGTCAAACAAGGGTGAAAGCCCTAAGCGCAAGCGGGACGCGATAGCGTCCTTCTGTCGTTGCCTGAAATGGCGCAAAGAAAGTCAAATTGCCCCAAAGTGACAGAAGAGGGATATCTCCTGCTCTTCACCGGACCAGCGCCTGCGGGCAAAATACGGACTAGCCAGGGGCGGAAACAGAGCCAGAGAAGCCTAGGCCAGACCCGCATCGGTGACAGCTTGACCGAACGGTTCCGACAGCCCAAGTTTTTCAGCCCACTGCCACAAATAGTCAAAATCCAGACGCTCGCCCTGCACTTTCAAGACTCCAAGAATATCGCGCCACTGCTTTTGCGACTCCGTTGGCGACATCTTGTACCACCTGAGTTTTTGCAGGATGATGTCTTCTGGAGAATAGATGTAAATTCCGGTGTCGTGCATCTGTCTGCGACTTATTTTAGACACAGAGAAAGGGTCTTGGCCCAGCACAAAAATATCCGCTTTCTCCAGAGATGACCTCTGGATGGCATTGAACGACATGGACGCTTTCAGCGCATCTTCTACCGCTAAAAAGCTGACATAGAAATCATTTTCTTCCATCGCCCTGACCAGATTGTGTGCCAGCTCTCCCAGTTGCGATTGAGAGGCGCTCACATCAATAACTATATCAATGTCTTGCGTCCCCCTGTTTTCTCCCAGCAGGGAACTGGCGACAGAGCCGCCCACCGCATAGGGAATATTCAGCGAGTCCAAGATGTCCGCAATTTTTTGCGCCAGTCCAATGGGGTCTTCAATCACTAGCTCTCTCCCCTTCTCATTTTTAAGAACAGCGAGCCACTCCGCTCCCAAACACCGTTTGATAAATTCCTGCCTCACTTGCGCCGGCGTAGCATCTGGATATTGGGCTTTTATTCCTAGCAGCGCCAAACGCCTCAATGACCTGTTAAAATTTATCAGGCGCTGCGCTTTTTGCAGCGGGGTTAGGTTTCGCAACAGGTTAAACATAAGAACATCAGCATCAATGCTGGTGTCTTCAGACTGCGGCTTGTAACCGGGACGCACAGTAGCCTTTGGCATTGCGGGCATATTTCTTATTCCTTAATTTTAGCTCATATTTTTAGATCCTAATCCTAATTTTAGCTCCGAACCTAATCCTAAACACGGGGGCAATGTTTGGTCTGTGGCGATTAGCTCGGACGGGCAGACTCTGGCGAGCTGCAGTGGCGACACGACGGTTAAGCTGTGGGATTTGGCTGCCGGCAAGCAGATGCGCAGTTTGTATAGCGGTTTTCGGTTGGATGAAGTAGGTGCCAGAAACCCGGTTTCTTAAAGAAACCGGGTTTCTCAGTACCTCACAAAGGATGAAAACCGCTATAGCAGGGAAGCTGGGTGAATTTTGTCGCCATCAGTCCGGACGGGCAGACGGTGGCGAGCGCTTACAGCAAGCTGAAGCTGTGGAATAAAACCAGCGGCGAACTGCGGCAGACGGTGGACGGTTTCGGGCCGGTGATTTTCAGTCCGGATGGGAAGGAGCTGATCGGCAGCGATGGGCGCGGCAATGTCCAGCTGCTGGACGCGGCGACCGGCGCGGTGCGGCGCACTCTCTCCACTTGCACCGGCGCGTCCCACCAAAAGCCAGCGTTGATGGCCACATCCAGCTTGTATTTGCGGTGCAGCTCGACGTAAGCCGCGATGCAGTCTTTGCAGTCGTGAGCGCCCTCCCACCGGCAATTGCTCCGCTCCGTCTCGCCCCACGAGCAAAGCAGCAGCTGAGTCAGTGTAATAGATGCAGGCGTGGCCCTCATCAAGTGCGGGAAGCCGGTGGAAAGACATTTGTTGGAGCGCTCTGAGCCATAACCTTTTTGAGCGCTAGCAAGGAGCCGGCGAACCAGTTGCCAGAAATGGCCCACTGGCAGCAGATTCATATCCAAGCTCGCGGCTGTCAGCCGAGTGCCGGTGGAAGGCCAGAATTGGATCGCCGGCGGGCGCTGCAGGCGCTGCCGGCGGAAACCAGTATGAGGGAGTGCCGGTGCCGGTGAGTGGGGGTCTGCCTGAGGAAAGCGCTTTCTGGCCACCTCGACAGCACCAAATTTTCTATCGCACTGTGATAAATTGCAGAAGAGACTTTGCAGACAATGCTCCCACAGCAACCGCTAGAGCTCTGGTATTTCTTTTGATGCCCTCACGCCTCAGTTTTTTGAAAAATTGTTAAATCTGATACAGTCAGCCTAAAAATTTTACTGCACTATAGGTCAGAGAGTTTTACTGCGGTCTCAGTCCTAAAAGGAGAGGTTTACCCATGTCAGAACTTACCTTAACAGTTCCCACTCTCAGCACTTTGGAAGAACTGGAACAGGCCATTGCTCGCTACAAATCTACTGACCTCAGCGGTGCTGAACTCCTCCGTCAGTGGCAGGCTATCCGCGACGCCTCGGTCAATCAGGACTTGTTCAAGCCTGAAAATGACGGGGTTCCCGGACAAGACAGCTACTGAGGGCATTGGGCATTGGGAATTGGGCATTGGGCATGGGGGATTGGGCAGCACTGCATACTGCTTCCCTCCCCAGGCTCCTACCGGCATTCCCCGCCCCGGCTCAGTAGGGGGGCAAAAATAAACGCTGACATCAATAAAACAAGAAACCAGGTTTCTTTAAGAAACCCGGTTTCTGGCTGGCGTTTCTGGCAGCCGCCCTGTTAGGCTTAATTGGGCAAACCTACTTATTGGGTTTTTTGCCCCTCACTATCAAACCGGCAGTTCCTAACGCGCCAAAGACAAACACGCCCAGCGGGACAGTGAAGTCAAAGGCAGAAAGAGCGGGCGTTTCCGAGCCGGCTTGCAGCGCTGAAAAGGTTAATTCTACGAACAGCTTGTGGGCGGCGGTTGTGGGATGGATGCCGTCCCAGAAGAAATATTCGTTCGGGTTATCGCAAATACTCCCCGGACTGAGGCACGGCTGGGTGACATTCTTGAAACCAAATTTTTCAGGAGCCTTGAGGACTTGATTAAAGATAGAATTGGCGTCCAGATAGGCTATCTTTATATCGGGGCTGATATTCTGGCGCAAATTGCTGATAGCTGTGGCTAATCGGGAGTTGTGCTCCCGGCTCACATAGGTGAGAGATGCGGAGCGCTCACTCGTGCGCGTCTCTGGAAGCTTTCCTAAATCCGGCAAGTTGACGACCGCGATATTTTTAGCGCCAAGCGCCTCCAGCGACTGCACCGCCAGAGTTAAATTGCTGACCGGCGCAGCTGGATCTGTCCCGCCACCCAGGTAATCATTAGCGCCGGCCCATATAAGATAGAGAGCGTCGGGATCGGCGGAGGAACGGGTTGCTTTGAACCGCTCGATCTGCGCGAGCAATCCGGGGATATCTTTCTTGAAATTGCCGGTTGTCGCGCCACCAACGGCGAAGTTGGTGCCTGGATTGGAGGTTAATTTCAGCTGAGAGGCGAGATAGTCCACCCAAACTGGGCCATTGGAATAGCGCCCGGGAAAGTAGGGGGGATTTGGGGGATTCTTCCCTTGGGTAGCTTCAAATACCTTGCCAACATCTGAAAGGCTGTCGCCAAAGACATAAATCTCATCAATCTTTTGTGCGGAAGCTCCGCTCGAAACTCCCAAAATTGTGGCCAGTGCGAAAGCAGCGCTGGCGGGAACCATCGATATTTTTTTTAACGACATAGCTACTAATTTATGCTAGCACCCTGACTTTTTAGTGGGCAGCCAATGTTGTGCGAGAGCGCGGGTTTGTGTGAGTTGTTTTTTAAGACAAATTAGCTTTTCTCGTTGTTCCCGGTATCTGCCTGAGAGCGGGTTTATATAGCGGTTCTCAGTTGGATGAACGAAGGCCCAGAAACCCGGTTTCTTTAAGAAACCGGGTTTCTCAGTACCTCACAAAGGATGAGAAACGCTATAAAGTAATTGTTAAAGGCGCGAGGGGGCCAGAAACCGGGTTTCTTTTGCAGGAAAGCTGAGTTTCACCGCTGACCCACCAGAAGAAACCCGGTTTCTTTACACAAACCCGCTCTAAGCCGGCTTGGCTTGGGCTCCCTGAAGCAGGCGGATAATTTCATCTTTCTCCACAAGTCCCACCAGCTCGCCATTGTCGCTCATCACCAACAGCTCAGTTAACTTTTGCGTTTCCAGCAGCGCCACCACTTCTAGCAGCGACTGATGGGGTTTGACTGTGGTGGAGAGTTCCACGGGTTGCGCCAGCTCTCGAACCTGAGTGTGTGGCCATAAATTAGTCGGGACGGTTTTCAAGTCATCGACTGCAATCGCACCCGAAAGTTGCCGAAAGTCGTTCGTTACCAAGAACTTTAACCGGCTGGGCTTGCCAATGATATAATCGTTGGCGAAGTCCCGCAGAGAAAGACGCTCTGACACAATTGGGCTGTCCGGCGTCACGGCATCTGCAACTGTTAAACCGGCAAGCTTGTTCTGCAGCGTGGCGTACTGGGCGGAGCGACCGGCATTGGCCAGCAAAAACCAGCCGATTAACACATTCCAGAACTGACGGAAAACCAGCCCGGAGATGATGGCTAGCCAGCCAAAAACCTGGCCCACCCGACCGGCAAACATGACGCCTTTATAAGGATTGCCGGTGATTTTCCAGACGATTGCTTTGAGGATGTTACCGCCGTCGAGGGGCAATCCTGGAATCAGGTTGAACAGCGCCAGCGCCAAGTTGATAGAGGCTAGGAGTGTGAGAATCGCCGCCGGCGCACCAGAGACGCCGGTGCTGACGCCAATGGCGGTGAAGATCCCGAACAGGGCAAAGCTGACGAGCGGGCCGGCAATGGCCACCCAGAACGCCTCGGCGGGCGTTTTTGACTCTTCTTCCAGTTGGGCCAGACCCCCAAACAGGAACAGGGTGATGGATTTTACATTAATTCCCTGCCGCAGAGCCACAAAACTGTGTCCCAGTTCATGCGCCAACACAGAGGCAAACAGCAGCAGCGCTGCGAGCAGTCCCAGCAGCCAGGGGAGCGATCCGCCCAACCCGGGAAACGCCTGCGCTAATGCACTCCCGTAGCTAAACGTCACCAGCCCCAGGATAAAGAACCAGGACGGATGGACGTACAGGGGAATGCCAAACAGATTGCCAACGCGAAAGCCATTCATTGGGGCCACCTCTTGTTTCATCTTTGAGAGGGTGTTTTCGCCTCTCGACTTGCTTTCATTGTAACGAAGTGTAAAAAACCGTTCAGTTTGCCGGCTGCCGTGGTACCCGTCCGTTGCGGTTCGGTTATGGGATATATAGCAGATTGCAACTGAGTGAGGTACAGATATTGATCCCCCCCTTACCCCCCCTTAAAAAGGGGGGGAGAAGCTAGCCCCCCTTTTTAAGGGGGGTTGGGGGGATCGAAGCGCACTCCTCAAGTGAAAAGTGCCATAAGTAGGGTGCGTTCCTCTGGAACGCTACAAGTCTCCCCAGGTTACAGCAGCATTCCCGCAATACAAGCCGTCATAAAATTAGCCAGCGCTCCCGCCAGCATTGCTCGCACACCCAGCCGCGCCAAATCGTGCTGGCGCTCCGGAGCCATACCGCCAATTCCGCCGATTGTAATGCCAATCGAGCCAATATTGGCAAACCCACACAGTGCGTAAGTCGCGATCAGCGCCGACCGTTCCGAAATCGCCTTAGCGTCAATCAACTTTTTTAAATCCAAATAAGCAATAAACTCATTCAATATTGTCTTCTTACCCAACAAAATTGCCACCTGCCCGCAGTCAGCGAAAGGAACGCCCATCAGCCAAGCCACGGGTGCCATCAAAAAAGATAGCAGCCACTCCAAAGACAGCTGCGGCAAACCGACTTGGGCTCCCGCCCAGCCCAGCAGCGCATTCACAAACGCCAGCAATCCCAAAAAAGCAATCAGCATCGCGGCAACATTGAGCGCCAGCCTCATTCCTTCCGAAGCCCCTGCAGCGGCGGCGTCGATGGCGTTGCTGTAGGTGGTCTTCATTTCAACATCCATCTTGCCGGCGGTCAGCGGTTCTTCAGTTTCTGGGTAAAGCAGCTTTGAAATCGCCATAGATGCCGGTGCCGACATCACCGAAGCCGCAATCAGGTGACTGGCTGGCACCCCAAAAGAAAGATAAGCCGCCATCACCCCACCGGCAATCGTGCCAAATCCCGCTGTCATCACCGAGTGCAATTCCGATTGCGTCATAGTCGCCACATACGGCTTAATCAGCAGGGGCGATTCCGTCGGGCCCAAAAAAATATTGGAGGCGCAAGACAGCGTCTCAGCGCCTGATGTTTTCATCGTCTTCAGCATCACCCACGCCACACCCCGCACCGCCTGCTGCAAAATGCCGTAGTGGTACATCACGGTGATGAACGCCGAGAAAAAGATAATCGTCGGCAGCACCTTGAAGGCAATGAAATGCTCGGCAAAGTTGTCGCCAAAAACAAACTTAGCACCGGCGTCAGAAAAATTCAAAAAACCCGTCATCACGTCGCCCAGGAACTTAAACGCCCGAAAACCGGCATCAGTCCTGATAATCAGCAGCGCCAAAAACAGCTGCAAAGCAATCCCCCACAGCACCGGCGGCCACCGCACAGCCCGCCGGTTTACCGAAAAGGCGTAGGACAGCCCGACAAAAACTGCCAGCCCCAGTAACGAAATCGCCCGTTCCATAAACCCCCAATACCAATCCTTGAGAAAAATCCGGTTGATTGGGATTGATTGCAAGTTGAGGGGCTAAAAGTTGACACTCTAGCTCGGGCTCGGGTTTGACCAGTCAGCCCCTAATCCCAAATATAAAATTTAACATCCCTGTCAGCCAGACTGCCATTAAATTTGGCTACAATAAAAGACCGGAGCAAAAACAGGACTCTCGGTGAAAGCACTCCTTGAGTGTGCTGCCAGCTTCCGTTGCGGCAGCATCCCACTTTTGTGTGCCCCGATCCCCCACCCAGCCCAAAAAGGGAGAAAGAGAACCGGGTTTTTCCCCTTCTCCCCGCTCGGGAGAGGGGTTGCAGGGGGGTGAGGGCTCAAGCTCGCTATACTTTATCGGGACAGTCCCGCTGATCGCGGGCAAAAAACCCATCAACCTTTCTCTCCACAGCACTGAACACAGAACTATGTCCCTGCCCATTGTTGCTATTATCGGACGCCCCAACGTGGGCAAATCCACCCTGGTCAACCGGCTCGCCGGCGTCCGAGATGCCATCGTGCACGACGAACCGGGAATGACGCGCGACCGCACCTACCGGCAAGCCTTCTGGGGCGACCGGGAATTCATGGTGGTGGACACCGGCGGCTTAATCTTCAACGACGACACGGAATTTCTGCCCCTGATCCGCGAGCAAGCAATGACAGCTTTAGCGGAAGCCAGCGCCGCCATATTCGTCACGGACGGACAGAGCGGGCCCGCACCGGCTGATGAAGAAATCGCCAACTGGCTGCGCACCCAACCCGTGCCGGTGCTGCTAGCCGTCAACAAGTGCGAATCCCCGGAACAGGGATTGGCCCAAGCCGCCCAGTTTTGGGAGCTCGGACTGGGGGAACCCTATCCGATATCGAGCATTCACGGCAGCGGCACCGGCGACTTGCTCGACGCCGTGGTTGCCTACCTGCCGCCGGCGGGCGAAATCCCGGAAACCGAAGAAATTAAAGTCGCCATTGTCGGGCGTCCCAACGTCGGCAAATCCAGCTTGCTCAACGCCTTTGTCGGGGAAAATCGCGCCATTGTCAGCCCGATTTCCGGCACCACCCGCGACGCTATCGATACCGTCGTCGAGCGCAGCGGCAAAACCTACCGGCTGATAGACACAGCCGGCATCCGGAAAAAGAAAAACGTCGAGTACGGGCCAGAATTCTTTGGCATTAACCGCGCCTTCAAAGCCATCCGCCGGTCAGATGTCGTCTTGCTGGTAATTGACTCCCTCGATGGCGTTACCGAACAGGACCAAAAACTGGCCGGTCGCATCGCCGAAGAAGGACGCGCCTGCATCATAGTCGTTAATAAATGGGATGTGATTGAAAAAGACTCAAGCACCATCTACGACTACGAAAGGCACGTCAAAGACCGGCTCGGTTTTGTCGAGTGGGCGGAAATCATCTTTGTCAGCGCCAAAACCGGCCAGCGTGTGGAAAAGATTCTAGAATTAGTCAACACCGCAGCCGAACAGCACAAACGCCGCGTCACAACCGCCGTGATTAATGAAGTGATAGAAGAAGCGATCAGGTGGCACAGTCCGCCAACCACCCGGCAGGGGCGTCAGGGCAAAATCTATTACGGCACCCAAGTCAGCTCCCAACCGCCGTCGATTGCCCTGTTTGTCAACGATCCCGAACGCATTAACGACAATTACCGCCGCTACATGGAAAGTCAATTCCGCAAGCAGCTGGGCTTCACGGGCACGCCAGTTCGCTTGCTGTGGCGAGGGAAGAAAACCCGCGAAGTAGAGCGCTCCAGCAATCGAGCCACCCGAGTGTAAAATCGGGGATTGGGGATTTGGGATTGAGCTAGAAGTCGGCAATTGAAACCGCAGAAGTAGGATAAATTAAGATGCTCTTGACTGTCTGCGTTTATCCTTGTACTTCAGCGGTTATTTCTATTTTCTGGACTGCCGGTCGGGAGCGAGGAAACCCCTAACCCCTAACCTTAGGTCTGAGGTTTTAGGTTTTAGGTATTAGGTGGTATATCTAATTCCTAACCCCTAACCTTAGGTCTTAGGTTTTAGGTTTTAGGTGTTATAGCAATAGACAGATCAGTAATGGACAAGGCATCTGACTTGCTAGTAGGGACAGGGAAGGACGCTGTCGCGTCCCGCAACGCTTACGGAGGGAACGCAATTCCTACGTCCTAACCTAAGTGGCTACTGCTATAGGTGGTATATATAACCCCTAAACCCTAACCCCTAACCCCTAAACCCTAACCCCTAACTCCTAACCCCTAACCCCTAAACCCTAACCCCTAACCCCCAACCCCTAACACCTGATATAAAATCGCAACATGGATTTACTCAGATCGCTGCCCCTGGGGCTGTACCTCGAACAGCCTGTAACCTGGCTGCATCACCTCGACCCCCGGGTGAAAATAGCGTGGCTGATGACGTTTCTGATTGCCCCGATCCTGGCCAGTCCGGTGTGGCGCATCGGGCTGGCGGTGCTGCTGATTGCGCTCACCTTGAGTGCGATGATTCCCCTGCGGGTGTGGCAAAAGCAGATGGGGTGGCTGCTGGTGTTCTGTTTTTTTCTGTTTGTTTTGAGTGCGATCGCTCCCGACGGACTCGCGGTTGGCCACCAGACCCGCCTCCCTGCTGATGAGCTAGCCTTTGCCCAGCAGCCGGAAACCCCACCGGCACCGCCCGCCGGCAACTCCTGGCCCTTTGGTTGGGGGCAGAAGGCAGGGGAGCGGCAAAACACAAAAGCAGAGGACTCTAAGATCGTAAATCTGCCGCAGCCTACCGACTACAATTACGTCCTGTTGCGTCTGGGGCGGTTAAAAATTACGCGCCGCTCTCTGGATATAGGTCTTGGGCTGAGTACCCTGTACTTTACGCTAATTTACAGCAGCAACCTGTACCTGCTAACCACAGCCCCAGAAGAAATTACCTCAGGCATTGAGAGCTTGATGCAGCCGCTGCGCCGGTTAAACTGGCCGGTGACAGAAATTTCCCTAACTCTGACTCTATCGTTGCGGTTTATCCCCCTCGTCCTCGAAGAAGTGCAGAACTTAGTTCGGTCTGTATGGACGCGGGCAATTAACTGGAAAAAACTGGGGATCAAAGGTGCCACTCAGGTTTGGCTGATCGTTGCCGAAAGGCTGCTGGAAAACTTGCTGCTGCGGGCTGAGCAAATGGCTAGCGCCATGCAGGTGCGCGGCTTTACCAGTCCCGACCGGCATCGAGTCCAGTGGCACGCGCTGCGCCTGAAAACCCTCGACTGGCTGGCCCTAGCCGGTTTGGCCCTTCTCTGGGGCACCCGCTTGGTTTGGGGTTGGAAAGCTTAATCGATTTCAGATTTCAGATTTTAGATTTTAGATTTGTCAGGACTTTCCGCAGGCACTACAGCGTGTTAGATCCCGCCAACCCCCCTTAAAAAGGGGGGCTAGTATTCTTCCCCCCTTTTTAAGGGGGGCTAGGGGGGATCTGGGGAGTGAGACTCAAGCGTGGGTAAGTCCTATTTGTTTAAGATTCATCTAAAATCGGGACATCCAAAATCCTGCATTCTGATGAAACCCGTACAGCCCTGGTATTGGCGGTCGCTGCCTTTGCTTTGTCGCACCGGCTCGCAAGTATTTGACGCCCTATTTCGCCGCCACCATGAGATTGCCACATTGCTAGAAAGTCCTAGCACAAATCTAGCCGGCTGTCAACCGGAAGCCAGATACTCCATCTGTGCCGGTGCTCCCCGGATTGCAGATGGGCGCTACAAGCTGTGGGCACCGCCGGTGGGAGAAATACTCCCATTTCTGCGAAGCCTGCTGCAACGCCCGAGGGCAGGGGAGTTCGGTGGCGCTAGTTCTGGGGAGAATTTCGCCCCTTCCCCGCCGGAAAACCTGCCCTTCACCGGCGGCTGGCTGGGCTGGCTGGGCTACGACCTGGCCTGGGAAATTGAGCGGCTGCCCCGCCTGAAAGCCGATCCCCTGCCCTTTCCAGTCGCCTACTGGTACGAACCGGCATGCTTTGCTGTCCTCGACCGCCAGGAGCAAGTGCTGTGGCTCGCCGCCAGCGATCCCGCAGAGCTCGACAATTTGCAGAGCCGGTGGGAAGGGAAAACAGGGGAGTCTGTTGTAGAGCGCCGAATCGCCTCTGAATTTCAATCGAGCGCGAGAGCAGAAGAAACCGGGCAATTCCGAGGGCCCCATTTCCACATGTCCCAAGCGGATTACGAAACCGCTGTCTGGCAAGCCAAAAAATACATCCGTGCCGGCGATATCTTTCAAGCCAATCTGTCCCTGCGGTTTGAAGCTCGCACTGCAGCGGACAGCTGGTCTATTTATCGCGCCTTGCAGCAGATCAATCCATCCCCCTTTGCCAGCTACTGGCAGACGCCGTGGGGCGACCTGATTAGCTGCTCTCCGGAAAGATTAGTGCAGCTAACAGGGCGTCAAGCCCAGACGCGACCGATAGCCGGCACGCGAGCGAGGGGGACTACCCCAGCTCAAGACGAGGAACTGGCGCAAGAGTTAATCAGCAACAGCAAAGAAAGAGCCGAACACATCATGCTCGTTGACTTGGAGCGCAATGACTTGGGGCGAGTTTGCCAGTGGGGATCGGTAGGCGTCAGTGAATTGCTCAGCATTGAGCGCTACAGTCACGTCATGCACCTGGTCAGCAACGTCGAAGGCACCTTGCGCCCCGAATTTGACGCCGCTGACCTGATCCGCGCCATGTTCCCCGGCGGCACAATTACCGGCTGCCCGAAGGTGCGCTGCCTGGAAATCATTGAAGAGCTAGAGCCGGTGCGCCGCAGCTTATTTTATGGCTCTTGTGGCTATCTGGACTGGCGCGGCAATCTGGACTTAAATATCCTCATCCGCACCCTCGTGCACACAACAGAGGAACCCCGACTGAGTTCCGAGTCTCAATTTGCTCCCTCAAATATCGTTTGGGGTCAAGTCGGTGCGGGTATTGTCGCCGACAGCGACCCTGAGAAAGAATGGTATGAGTCTTTGCACAAAGCTCAGGCTCAACTCGCTGCCCTCAGGGTAGCCCGGATGCGTGCTTTCATTTAATCTTTCCTAGAGGGGCGCTCCCGAAGCGCTCTGTGCTGCGGGGATCCGTGCAGTCCTCGCCCGTAGCACAGGCGTCTCGCCTGTGCCCTCTGCGGTTGATAAAATCACTGCTTCCAAAGGCACTACCCCGCAGCCAAAGGGTGCGTTCCCTTTGGGAACGCACCCTACTTGCATGGCACCGGCGGTCAAACCATCTCAGCTTTTGCACATCTAATTTGCTTTTATATCGAAGGGTTTTCAACCATCAATTACTCTACCCATGTCGCACTATCAGCCTCTATCATCGCACATACGCGCCGGCAGAGTGGGAGTGCACTCGGCAAGTTAAATGCGTAGCTACTCGCCCTCAAACCCGTGTTGCCGCGCCCGACGGTCGCGATCCCGCCCAGTGCCAATCCACCCAGAGCCAAAGTCTCTTAATATCTAAGCTGGAGCTATCCTAGAGGCGAATCGGACACTGCATGGACAACGAAACTTACCTGAATCATCCCACTTTTGGCCTGCTTTACCGGGTATGTTTGCTTGGGGAACACCAGGAATTGTTCACGACACTCTACGCCCAGCGCTTATTTTTTCTCGTGACCACTGGACCTGCGGGCCTCAAATTTGAGCCGATTAGCCGCACCGACGCTCGCCTCATGGTGGAAAATCGCTTGCGCTTGCTCCGCCGCACCGGCCAATCTCAGGAGTACGAGCAACTGCAAGCGATTCATCACCGCACATTTCAATAGGGGCTTGCTGTTATGAGCCTATCGATTGCCGAACGGATTGCCTTGATTCGCTCCGGGCTGCCTGCTCATGTCCGGCTGATTGCTGTCACCAAGCAGGTGCCCTCCGACGCCATCCGAGAAGCCTACGCAGCGGGAATCCGGGATTTTGCCGAAAGCCGAGTCCAAGAAGCCGAGCCCAAACAAATCCAGCTGCAAGATCTGCCAGATATCGCCTGGCACTTCATTGGCCATCTCCAGGCGAACAAAGCCCAAAAAGCGTTGCAGCTATTTGAGTCGATTCACTCAGTGGATAGCTTAAAATTAGCTCAGCGCTTAGATCGACTGGCCGAGCCGCTGCAGCAAAAGCCAAAAGTTTGCCTGCAAGTCAAAATACTCCGCGATCCCAACAAACACGGCTGGACGATCCCGGACTTGCTCGCCGATCTGTGCGCCCTCAATCAGTGCCGACACCTGCAAATTCAAGGTTTGATGACAATTCCCCCCTTGGGGCTTGACGAGTCAGAAACCCTTGCCGTGTTTGAGGGCACCTGGGAACTGGCCCAGAAAATCAGGGAGCAAAATTGGCCAAATATCCGAATGCAGGAGCTGTCAATGGGAATGTCCGCAGATTACCATCTGGCAGTCAAAGCCGGCGCAACTGCAGTGCGGCTGGGGACAGTTCTGTTTGGGGAGCGGCAGACATCCTCTCCCCCTTGACACCAACCTAGCCCTTTGCGGTATAGAATAAGCAAGTTAAACTGGGAAGCCTGGAGCGCAACACAAGTTTACAGCAAAGCAGCGAGCGTCACCCAGAGCGGCCCGGAAACAGCTTTCAAGGTGCCAATGTCACCCTCAAAAGCGCGACTCAGCCCACAAATTCCTATAAAGGATATATAAAAATGTGGAAAGCTTATCAATAACATCGGATTCTAAAGCTTAAACTGGGTGCTGTAAAGGTTGCTGTGAGTGAAATCCAGTCGCTGTCATGCAAGCTGTTGCCTTGGCTGAAAGCTGTCTGCCAGACTTAACCCTAGTTGTAGTGGAGCGTTAACCGTGAACACAATTTTTTCCAAGCTCAGAGATTTTGTAGGTCTAAATCAGCCCGTGGATTACGATTACGATTACGACGAGATGGAAGCGGACAGGTATCAAAATGCCTACCCCGAGCAAAATGCCCCCCCTGCACCCGCAGAAGATCGCTCCAATCGCAATCGGTTGCGGACTCAAGGACTCGGGGCTTCTGCCAGTGGTATGATGGGTTCGGGATCGGGAATGGGAACAGCGATGAATAATGTGATCGGTATGCCGGGAGCGGCTAATGGCATTTCTGAAGTGGTGGTGATGGAGCCCCGCTCTTTTGAGGAAATGCCTCAGGCTATTCAAGCACTGCGCCAGCGCAAGTCTGTGGTTCTCAATTTGACGCTGATGGACCCTGACCAGGCGCAACGGGCTGTGGACTTTATCGCCGGCGGCACCTACGCCCTCGATGGCCACCAAGAGCGGATCGGCGAAAGCATCTTCCTGTTCACGCCTAGCTGCGTTCAGGTGAGCACTCAATCCGGGGTGGTTCACGATGTCCTCCAGCCCCACCTGCGCGCGTCTCGCCCACCGGCACCGGCACCGGGCGCAAACTGGTCGCCAGAACAAACGCGCATGGCTCAGTAAACAAGGGGTCAGCTCTCAGCAGTTAGCAGCAAGAACTGAATATCTGACTGCTGACTGCTGGCAACTGAGAAACAAAAAATGACTGTAAAGCTTGGCATCATTGGGGGCGGGGTCATGGGAGAAGCTCTCCTGTCCCGCCTCGTCGCTCAACAGATTTACCGGCACGAGGAAGTGCTGGTGAGCGAACCCCAACCGCACCGCCGCAGTGTTCTGGGACAGCAATACGGAGTTGCTGTCACGGGAGACAATCGAGCCGCTGCGTGCGCTACAGAAGTGCTGCTCTTGGCCATTAAACCTCAAGTTTTTGAGTCCGTGGCGGCTGATATCTCGGGTACGGTTGCCGGTCTGACCGGCATGGAACCTCCAGTGCTGGTTTCGATTTTAGCCGGCGTCCCCCTCAGCAAGCTGCAAGCTGCTTTTCCAGGGTGGCCGGCAATCCGGGCCATGCCCAACACGCCGGCTACCGTCGGTGCCGGCATCTCCGCCATCGCACCCGGCACCGGCGTCCGCCCCGCCCACATCGAGCGGGCCCAGCGCATTCTTCAGGCTGTGGGTGAGGTGGTAGAAGTCCCAGAATCCCTCATGGATGCAGTCACCGGCCTGTCTGGCTCTGGCCCAGGTTATGTGGCCATTGTCATCGAAGCCTTGACAGATGGCGGCGTTTGTGCTGGTCTGCCGAGAGCGGTCGCCGCTAAACTCGCCCTGCAAACCGTCCTGGGTACAGCCCAACTGCTGCGCGACTCGGGAATGCACCCTGCTGAACTGAAAGACAAGGTGACCAGTCCGGGGGGGACGACGATTGCCGGGATCGCTGAGCTGGAGCGTGCCGGTTTGCGTTCGGCGCTGATTGAGGCGATTCGAGCGGCTAGCGAGCGCTCCAAGGAACTGGGGAGTTAGCCGGGGATCGCTGACCTGTCGAGGAAGGCGTAGGACAGGCGTCCCGCCTGTCCCAAAGGCGTTGTCCGTCTCGAAGGCGTGGGACAGGCGTCTCGCCTGTCCCACACACAAAAAGGGGGGAGAAAATGAATCTTACGTCCTTTCAGGATGCCAAAGTGCGCCGGCACAATACAGTGGGAATTTAAGGATGAGTCAAACGCCGGTGTGTCACTTCCCGGAGATTAAATTTCACTATTACACTATCATTCCCCACAGGAGTGAGCCGCTGGTGCTGCTGCTGTCGGGTGAGGATGGCTGGATTTTACCGCATTTCGTGCCGGTTGAGCAACACTTTGGCGCTGTCGGTCATATCAACCGGGCAATGCAAGCTCAGTTGGGCATAGAAGTAACGGTGCTGCGCTGCGTCTACCATCACTTGAATCGCCAGAAATATCTGCAACGGGTGTATGCGCTGGAAAACCACAGCTCTAGCTGGAATCCACCGGCATGGGGGCGCTGGGTTAGCCGGTACGAACTGAATCAGCTCAAACTGGCGGTTCCCGAACACCTTGATCTGTTGAAAGCTTGGTTTGACGAGGCGGAAGGGGTTGCGATCCGAGAGGGTGACGTGCCTTGGGCAATTCCTGGCTGGTTCGATCTGGCTTCTGGCTGGATTCACGAGCAACTCAATCGCCAAAGGTTGGGCGCTCTCTCTGCAATTGAGCAATTAAAAGCTTGGAAGCTTGCTTGTGTGTTGCGGGTGAAAACAACTGCGGGAAACGTTTATTTCAAGGCAACACCGGCTCTCTTTGCCCGAGAGCCGCAACTCACTCAAGCCCTAACTAAATATTACCCCGCCCACCTTCCCGTGGTTTTGGCAGCTGACTTTGAAAAGCGCTGGATTTTGATGCGGGATGTGGGCGGCAAAATCCTGCAACAGGTTCCTGATATTTTGATGTGGGAAGCTGCACTGCGCCGGTTCGCCCAAATCCAAATCGACTCCGTTCAGCACCTGGATAGCTTAATAGCTCAAGGCTGGCTGGATATGAGGCTCGACCGGCTGGCATCCCAAATCCACCTGCTGTTTCAAGATGCTCTGCGCGAGCCAGAAATTGCCCAACTTCTCGCCTTTGCTCCGCAACTGGCAGCCCTGTGGGAGGAATTAGCGCAGCTGGGTGTCCCCCACACCCTAGTGCATGGCGATTTATCGCCTCGAAATATCTATTTTACTGGCGATAATTATATCTATTTTGACTGGTCTGACAGCTGCATTTCACATCCTTTTTTCGACACAGTTCGGTTTTTGTACGAGATTGAAATGGAGCTGACTGATGTGCCGGATGCGCGGACGCGCCTGCGCAATGCCTATCTGGAGCCGTGGGCGGTATACGAGCCGGTGGAGCGCTTGATTTCGGCTTTTGATCTGTGCTCGCAGACGCTGGTTTCACTTTATCAAGCAATTCTCGATCGCCGGCTCACCGCGAACCTGGAAGGGAGCGTTAAATGGGAGAGCTTTGCGCCGGTGCGTTTTTATATTAAAAGGCTGATATTTCAAGTTGCGACTTATTTGCAGCTTTCATTGCGTGGGGTTTATTAAAGTTTCCAGGTTGCTGTTTGATCCCCCCCTAGCCAGGGCGGGCTTTTGTGCCCCCGGCACTACAAAAGGGGGGGGAATTCTCTTGCGCATTCTCAAAGCCCCCCTTTTTTAAAGGGGGGTTTGGGGGGATCTGGATGCTTAAACTTGTAGGTAGCAACTTGAGTTATTTACTGCGATGCGCTTGTTTCTGCCTCCTGCTGCTGCAGCTTTGCCCCAATTCTGGGTTCAGTACCGGCAAGCAATCGCTCAATATTGCTGCGGTGACGCACAGTGACGTACAAACCGCCGGCAAGGGCAAACAAGCAGTAAGCCAAAGGCTGACCGGCAACTATCATCAGTACCGGACAGGCTATCGCCCCCGAAATGGAACTGAGCGACACAATCCGCGAAAGGGCTATAACTATCCCAAAAACGCCGAGAGTTGCCCAACCCACCGGCCAGTATAATGCTAGCAAAATCCCCAGACTTGTCGCCACAGATTTGCCGCCGGTGAAGCCTAACCAGATGGATTTACTGTGACCGAGCACCGCTGCTAAACCGGCACCAGTTACCATCCAAGGCAGCCAATTGTCAAGTACCGGCGGCGCAGCCAGCATATCCACCGCCTCTCGGGTGTAAGCCCAGCGAACCAGCGCAATCGCCGCTACGCCTTTCAAAACGTCAAGCAGCAACACCGCCAGCGCCGGTCCTTTTCCCAGGGTTCGCAGCACGTTCGTCGCGCCGGTGGAGCCAGAGCCGACCTCCCGAATGTCAATGCCTTTGAGCAGTTTTGCGGCTGTGTAGCCGGTGGGAAGGGAACCGAGCAGATAAGCTGCTAGTAACAGGGCTATATTTAAACTCAACCAGAGAGCCATTGTTTTTGTTGGGTGTTGGGGGTTGGGAATGGGTGCCGGGATTTGGGGATTTGGGGATTGGGAAAAAGGGATTATTCTGTTAGTGGTGATCGCAATAGAAAAGGAGGCAGAGCCTCCTGCTCGGGATTTCTAGGGAGAGCAAAAGGAGGCAGAGCCTCCTGCTCGGCATTCCCAGGCGGAGCCTGGGAACGAGATCGCAAATGAAAATTGTCTTGGAGGCGGGGCGAGCTGGTAGGGCTAAAGCCCAACTACAAACCTGGGAATGGCGGCTCGTTGCTAGATTTCCCGAACAGTCACAGACTGGGGGTCGGGTGCGAAAGCGAGCCACAGGGGAAATTGCAGCAGGGAGAGATTGATTTGGTCTTCGGTTTCGTCAATGACAATCATGGGCATTAAACCGTCTTTGAGCAGCCGGTCGGCTTTTTGCACTAGGGGTTCGGCGGCTTCAAACAGGACAGCTCCCCGCTCTGGGCCAAAATCGCTGCGGGTAATGCCGAGGCAGTCTTGCAAGCCGCGCCGCCACTCTCCGAGACGTTCTGGGGTGGCGGCGAGGACGAGGGTGCGCAGGCGATTGCCATAGATGCTGCGCAGTACGGAGATGGCTGCGGAGGAGATGAGGATATTTTGCAACCGGCTGCCCATTGTGCGCAAGGCTCCTCGCCCGCCTTGGGTGAAAAACCAGTTGGAGACTCGCTCGGCGTGAATGGGCTCGAAGGTGCGGCGCAGCTGCCAGGGGGGACCGTAGTAGTCGGGCATGTTGCGGTACTGGTCGAGGAGCCGGCGAATTTGTTTGGTTTGCTCTTGGAAGCTCTGTTCGGCAAATCTGGGTGCGGAGGGCTTTTGCTCGGCTTTGGGTTCTTTCGCCGCTGTTTGCTTTTGCGGTGGCTGCGGCGGCGGGGCTAGTTCTAGCTGCTCGGTGGCGCTGACCAAATCTTGCAAGCTTCCGACTAGGTAGTCTTTAAAGCCTTGAACGCGAATGGCTAGGTCTTGGGAAACGCCGGCGAATGTGGTTCGCATTTCTTGGCGGATGCGTTCCTGACGCCGTTCGAGTTGCTCTACGGATATCTGTAGCGCTTGCTTGCGCTGCTCGAGTTCGCTTAGCCCTTCTTGCACCAGACGCCCCAGTGAGGCTTGGGTTTCTGCCTGAAGTTGCAGCAACTGGGCGCGTGAGGCTTGCAGTTGGGCTATCTGTTCTTTCAATTCCGCTTCTTGGCACAGCAAGGAGACCACTCGCTGCGCCAGCGCCGCCGCGTCACGCTCTGTTGCGTCCGCAGGCGGCTGCACCGGCACGGTTTGGGTTGCTGGCGGTGCCGGTGGGGCTGGGGGTGGGGCGGAAAGCTCCACCGGCACGGTTTGGGTTGCTGGCGGTGCCGGTGGGGCTGGCGGGGCGGAAAGCTCCACCGGCACGGTTTGCTTTTCTGGGGGTGCCGGTGGGGCTGGGGGTGCGGCGGAAAGCTCCACCGGCACGGTTTGCTTTTCTGGGGGTGCCGGTGGGGCTGGGGGTGCGGCGGAAAGCTCCACCGGCACGGTTTGCTTTTCTGGGGGTGCCGGTGGGGCTGGGGGTGGGGCGGAAAGCTCCACCGGCACGGTTTGGGTTGCTGGCAAAGCCTGTGGCGGTGCTGGCTCTGGCGGTGCCGGCTTTGCCACTGACTCAACTGCTTGCTGCTGCTGTTCGGGGGTTTGGGTTTCGTCGGAACTCATAGAAGATAAAAGCAATTGAAGGGTTGGGGGGAGGGGGAGGGGGTGAGGGAGTGAGAAAGGGGGGCATCCCGTTTTTGCAAATACTGGGGCAATTTAAATCGGGCTGCTCAGACATGAAGCTATGCCTGCGGGGGCGCTGTTTGTGGGATGCCCCCATTGAAAGTGGGCGCTGCACAGAGCGCGGGATGAAGAACCCCACCCGCCGGGGGGTGGGGTTCTCCGGATACCTGCAAAGAGTTTGAATCCTCGACCTCGTGTCGGGCGCTGACTTTCTGACTCTCCCACTTTCCCGCCTGCGCGTGCGCCCGGCGTGCGGCACGGATTGCTAAGTGCGCGGACAGCGCTGTTCCAGGCAGGTTCGCAGCATTTTGGGGTCAAACAAAATCGGCAGGAAGTGGATGCTCTTTACTTCTTTGAAGTAGAAGAGAATGGGAACTGGGGGCCAAAAAATCCGCCAATTTTGCCACTCCTGGTAGGGAAAGCGCCGGAGCAACTTGTCATTTCGGCAGACCTCCAAGGCGGTTTCGGTGAATTTCAAACGAATGGTGGCAGTCTGGAACAGGAGAAACAGCCCCAGTAGAGCGATGGCGATTGCTGCCAGGGGTTGAACCGGCAGCAGGGGAAGGGCTGCGATCGCTAACACGACCGGCAGCGTATAGCTGGGAGCCAGTTCAACGGTTTGTGCCGATAGGGGAGAGGACGTGGTAGCAGTCACAGGCTTTAATCCCGCTTTATGTAAACTAACGTTACTCTGCTTTTAATTGTAGAGGGTTAAATCCTCACAAGCCCCGCATGACGGCGCTGCCGGTTCCCTGAAACATCAGCCACGAGAGAACAAAGTTGAACATAAAGATGGCCAGCAGGGAGGTGACAACTGCGGTGGTGGTGGACTGTCCGACGCCTTTGGCTCCCCCTGTGGTCGTCAAACCCCAGCTGCAGCCAATGACGGCGATTAAGCCACCGAAGCAGACGGCTTTGATGACGGCGCTGCACAGATCCCAAACGTCGAGGAAGCTGCGGGCGGAATCGATGAACACTCTTGCGGGGATGCCGTACATGGTGGTTGCGATGAGCATCCCCCCAGCCATGCCGGTGAGCAGGGACAGCACTGTCAGCACCGGCAGCATGACGCAGCAGGCGATCGTGCGGGGAATCACCAGGTAATCAATCGGATCGGTTTTGAGGATGTAGAGGGCGTCAATCTGCTCGGTTACTTTCATGGTGCCGATTTCTGCGGCGAAGGCGGAACCGACGCGACCGGCAATGATCACGGCGGTCAGGACTGGGCCGAGTTCGCGGGTGAGGGAGAGGGCCAGCACGCCTCCCACAGCTCTCGCTGCGCCAAAGTTGATAAATTCTCGCGCAACTTGGATGGTGAACACCAAACCGACAAAGGTGGCGGTTAGCAGGGCGATCAGGAGGGACTCCGGACCCACTGCTGCCATTTGGTCGAGGGTGTTGCGCCGGTGAATTTTGCCGGCAATCAGGTGCACTATTACTTGGCCTCCCAGAAAAATAGCGGCCAGTAAGCGCTGCAACCACAATCCCAGGCTGGATCTAGAATTGGTCTCACTCAAGGGGGGACTATCGCACAACTACAACTTAATTCTGGCAGAGCCTCCCAGTCTTCGTTCCTTTGGCTGTTCCAGAAACGCCACAGTCCCAGTTCCGAGCTCGACCGATGGAGCTCTGAGCTCGGGTGATGGAGCTCTGAGCTCGGGTGATGGAGTTCCGAGCTCGACCGATGGAGCTCTGAGCTCGGGTGATGGAGCTCTGAGCTCGACCGATGGAGCTCTGAGCTCGGGTGATGGAGTTCCGAGCTCGACCGATGGAGCTCTGAGCTCGGGTGATGGAGCTCTGAGCTCGGGTGATGGAGCTCTGAGCTCGGGTGATGGAGCTCTGAGCTCGACCGATGGAGCTCTGAGCTCGACCGATGGAGCTCCTACCTCCAGCGGTGGTGGGGCTGGATCATTCTGTGTTCTGATTTGTGACTCCTTTTTCTGCTTCAACCCACACCACTGCCATATATGGGTTTCATGCGGGTATTGACAAAACGCTCTAAGTATATTTTGCAGCAAGTGAATGATAAAAGTCATTAGATTTGTTAGCAGCTCACCAGCTAGCAATTATTTTCTGAATGTCACATAATTTTACAAAAAAGGCTTGACAGCAAAATGGCTGCCCAATAGAATGGTCGTAACAAGAGGCAATGCTTCTCATATATCTGGCGCAAAACTTAATCTCGTACAGAAGAGGGCCAATCTAATGACCGCTCCTTTGACCGGGGCAGACTTACTGCTCTGTTGCAATCGCTAGACGCGCCCAGAGAAAGGCTTGCAGCAATTTTTGGGCACAGGTGCTAGGGCATAGGGGATGGGAAAAGTTATACTGGTTCGCTAACATCGAACTTTCGATTTAGAGAAAAACACTATGGCGGAGGTGAGCGCAGACCTCGAACAGGACATCTGAATTTGGAAGAACAAGGTTTACCGGAGCCATCCCTTGCTCAGTAAGGACGACGAGCAGATCGCGCAATACCGGCGCTGGGTTCGCCAGTTCTACAAAGGAGGAGCTAATGATAGCTCGACCTAGAATGCGGCACAGGGGAACGAAAACATGAGTGAGGCAACTGCTCTCTCGCAAGCCAACTCGTAGAAACAAAATGCGGTGCGGATGTAGAAGTAGGAGTTGAGAATAAAACTCTAGATGTTTTTAAACAAGGTATTGAGGAGTTAGGGCGACAGCCGGATCGCTGGTAGGAAACGATGCTTGCCACAGTTAAACAGTTGGAAGAGTCAAGCTACAAAGTAGCGAAGCAAGTGGCTAAGGAAGTTCGTTCGACCTACAATAGTATCGCTGGGCAAACAGGCAGTGAATTTTCCTGCCGGTCAGATTTAGTTGTTATACGGCTAGAGCAGCGACTGTAGAAAATTGGGCATTAAATAGATAAAGATCGTTTCCCATATCCTGATATATTACCAGTTTTTTGCTCTACTAATCCATCCGATAGTATTACGCTAGATACCAGTTTGTTAGTGTTATACGGATTCGATTTTCAGGAGGAGTTTAATCAGCCAGACAAACCATTTAATGCCTATGTGCAATATGCAGATGGCACGGGGAAGCAAGCAGTAGGCTTTGTAGCAATTCCTCACAACTATCAGCTTGTACTGGATCTGCAAAGTCCAGAACTGAAACAGGTTATTCGGGCAATGAACCCAAATAAAGGACCGCAGATCGTACTTGAGTGGGGCGGGCGGAATGTGGGAGTTAACCCAGATAAACAGCGAAATAATCAAGCTGCACTACCAATTATCCTACCGGCAAACCGCCAAAGCCCCCAAAGAGAGATTATGTCGCTGTTGGCAAGATTGGGCCATTTGGGGGTCCCTATGGTGATTGGACGACCGAGGAAAGATGTCCAACGGGACAGTGGGTGTTAGGTGCTTCGCTGAAGATAGAGCCAGAACAGAAGAAAGGTGATGATACTGCCCTCAATGGTATTTATTTGTTGTGCGGAACAGTTGAAGACAAAGGAAGTGTAACAGAAATATCATCTGGAACTGGAGGGTGGGGAGACAAAATAAATGTAGTAAATTGTGGTGATAAGTATGTAACTGGTGTGCAGTTAAGAATTGAAGGACCTCAAGGGAGCGGCGATGATACTGGCGCTGTTGATGCGGAATTTATGTGTCAAGATGGGAAAAGGTTTGCTTCCTATCGACTTGGTTGGGGGGGATGGTCAAGCTAAAAAACTTGTCCTCCGGCTTCGGCAATTTGTGGCATAAAGACAAAAGTTGAGCCCTCACAGGGAAACGGTTTTTAGGCTCCTAGCCGCAGGGCGGCTACCGACGACTGCCCCCGGTTTCTAGAACCTTCACTTTGTCTTTATAAACACTCTCTTATAAACAGTCTCTTAGAGGCAGGGCATATCTGCAAAAAAACGCCACGCTTTCCCGGCACTCCCTCTACAAAAAAACCGGGTTTCTTCAAGAAACCCGGTTTTTCAAGTCAGCCAACTTCTTCAACCAACCCGGTTTTTCAAGTCAGCCAACCGGCACCGGCACCGGCTCCAAGCTAGCCACCAATTTGATGCCGTATTCCGCCTCAAAGACAGCTTTCTTCTGCTCCAAACTCCAGCGCTCTAAAACGCACTCATCCAAGGGAAGTGACGGCAGAATCCGCAAGTGCAGTTCTCGCAGCGCCGGACGGAACTCGCACTTCACCTGGGCGATAGCGCCAATTTGCCGCCGGTCGAGCGCCACCGCCAGCCGCAGCAAAGCGCTCAATTGACTCACCATCTGCCGGTGCTGTTTGCTAGGCAAATTCCGGTAGTTCTCGTGCTTTTTCTTCGGCCCACTCTTGCGGTGGTAACGGGCTATATTAGCCATCACTTCTATCTCAGTTTCCGTGTACCCAAGCAGCTCGCTATTGCGAATCAAATAATAAGAGTGCTTGTGGTGCGCGGAGTGACTGACGTGCAAGCCGCAGTTGTGCAAAATCCCAGCCGCCCACAAGAGTTCCCGCTCTTCCGAACCCCAGTTGTGCAGGACGCCCTGAGTTTGGTCAAACAGGTCGAGCGCAAAAGCAGCCACTCGCTCAGCGGATTCCAGGCTGACTTCGTATTTCTCAGCGATTTTGATAACGCTGCGCTGGCGCACAGAACTCTGGAAACGCAGCCGGTCTGAAATCAAGCCGTGGGCGAGCATCCAGTCTACCACGATGCCTTCCCGCAGGGCTCGCTCGCAAACCGTCAGCAACTCCACCCCCAGCAGCGTCATCGCTTCCTGTAAAATCAGAGCACCGGCCAAAATAATTTCCGACCGGCGATCCGACATCCCTGGAATAGCCGAACGCTCTGAGTTGGAAAGCTTGCGCAACCGATTCACCAGGTTCGACACGTCTTTCAGGGTGAACTGGAAGCCGGTGAGCGGACTGGGAACCACGCCCTGCTTTTCGCGGGCGATAATCCCCGCCAAAGTTTCAATCGTCCCAGATGTCCCCACCAAACGGGGTTGCTCCCCCGCAAGCAAGTGCGCCCGCAACTCGTCAGCCGGTCGCTCCAGCGTACCCCGCACGAAAGCTTGCAGGTACTGAAACTCAGCATTGCTAATCGGATCGGTGGTGATGAATTCCGCAGTCAGCCGAACTGCGCCCACTTTGGTGCTGCTCAGGGAGCGAGGCTCGTGCCCATCCCCTAAAATTAATTCCGTAGAGCCGCCGCCAATATCAACAATAATGTGGGGCTGGTTGTTGAATTCCATCCCCGAAAGGACGCCCAGATAAATTCTCCGGGCTTCTTCTTGACCCGAGATTAAGCTGACGGACAGACCTAACTCCTCTTCCACCTGTTGCAAAAAGTCTCGCCCATTGGGAGCCTCGCGCACGGCGCTGGTAGCCACAGCCACAACCGTTTCCGCATTCAGGCTTTTGGCGATTTCTTGGAAGCGCCGCAGAGTGTCCGTAGCGCGTTTGATCACCGCCGGTTTGAGGTCGCCAGTTTCCGGACACCGGTCGCCCAGCCGCACCGTTTCCTTCTCTCTGGCAATAATCGTAAAAGCCGGCAGTTTGGGTTCAATCCGCACCACCACCATGTGCAGGGAGTTAGTCCCCAAATCGAGGGCAGCGATAATCCGGTCTTGCTCCACCGATGGAGCGGAAATCTTAACTAAAGGAACTGTATTGACCATCCCAGTATATCTAGGGTTACAACCCCAGCCCATACTTCCAGATTCAGCATATCTTAAAAGGGGTCTTTTTCAGCCCGGCAGGCGCTTCTTCTCAGGCTCGCTGCCCTCCGCCAGGGATGGGGGTGAGGGGTGAGAGGTATTATCAGCGCCGGGTGCTCCCGGATGAGGCGACCGATCCCCTCACTGTTTTCTCTCAGAATTCGGCTTGCTGGCACCGGCACTCGATCGCTGTGCGGAAGTCTTGCGCTTTGCCTGACGGCAACGGGAGCATCCCATTTTTGCTCTCCCTGCCACCCCCAACCGAATTTTTTATTTTTCTTCCCCCCTCTCCCTTCATGGGAGAGGGGGGGAACGGGGGGTGAGGGTGAAAATCTTTGCATGCATGGGGATGCTCCCGACGCCAACTCCCCTGCGGAGCAATCTAAAAAGTTATAGCGACTCAGCGTGAAAACCGGACAAATCAATGATATACTGCTCGGGGCTACAGCAGCCCAGTGAGTCTCCTAATTCCGAATTCTCCTGTTGGCACTTTAGACACAACCATGCTAACCGAGCAAGAAGGCAAACCCGAACCGATTTGGCTGAGGATCGTTAGACTTCTCAGGTGGGACAAGCCATCTGGACGCCTGATTTTGATGATTCCCGCCCTCTGGGCTGTGTTTTTGGCCGCCGGCGGGAAGCCACCGGCACCCCTCGTGGGCGTGATTGTGTTGGGAACTCTGTCCACCAGCGCCGCCGGTTGCGCGATCAACGACCTCTGGGACAGAGATATTGACCCGCAAGTGGAAAGGACGCGCAATCGCCCCCTGGCTTCCCGCGCCCTCAGCCTGCGCACCGGCATTGTTTTGGCGATTCTCACCTTGGCTTGCGCCGCCGTTGTGGCGCTGTACCTCACTCCCCTGAGTTTCGTGCTCTCCGTCGCCGCCGTGCCGGTGATTGTCCTCTACCCCCTGGCAAAGCGAGTGTTTCCAGTTCCCCAGCTCGTGCTCTCCATAGCCTGGGGCTTTGCCGTTCTCATCAGCTGGACTGCGGTGACAGGCACATTAGAATTGCAAACTTGGCTGCTCTGGGCGGCCACGGTCTTCTGGACTTTGGGCTTCGACACCGTGTACGCGATGAGCGACCGGGAAGATGACCGACGACTGGGGGTGAACTCCAGCGCCCTGTTCTTTGGGGAGTACGCCCCCGAGGCTGTGGCCTTTTTCTTTGCCGGCACCGCCGCCATGCTAGCCTGTGTGGGGGGGCTGATGCACCTTTACGTTACTTTTTGGATAGCTTTGGCTGTGTCTGTCGCGGCGTGGACTTGGCAGTACATCCAGCTGAGAAATGAAAATCTCCCCAAATCGGTGTACGGGAAGATATTTGGCCAGAATGTCTGGATTGGCTTTATTTTACTCGCCGGCATGATTGTCGGGATTTTGACAAGATAAAAAACCGCAGATGGACGCGGATGGACGCAGATGAAGGACTGGCATCTGGGAAGTGCCGGCGTGGCGAAAGGGGTGGGATTTCTGTGATCAGAAAAATTGCGATTGGGGTCATGGGTCCGGGTGCCGGCGCGACCCTGGCTGACCTGCAAAATGCCTTTCAAATCGGCCAAATTATCGCCAGAGAAGGTTGGGTTTTGCTGACCGGCGGGAGAAATGCCGGTGTCATGGATGCCGCCAGTCAGGGGGCCAAACAGGCGAATGGCCTCACTGTCGGCATCCTCCCCACTGACGGCACCGGCACGATTTATGAGGGGATTTCTGAGGCGGTCGATATTGCCATTTTCACCGGCATGGGCAGCGCTCGCAATAATATCAATGTTCTGTCGAGTGATGTGCTGATTGCCTGCGGTATGGGTGCCGGTACGGCCTCAGAAATTGCCCTCGCCCTCAAGGCGAACAAGAAAGTCATTTTGTTAAATGATGACGCCGGCAGTCAGGTGTTTTTCAAAAGCCTTTCGCCACAAAATGTTTTTGTGGCTGGGACTCCTGAAGAGGCGATTGGGAGAGTTAGAGAGGTGTTAGGATAATTTTTTTTACCGCCGCCGTGAAGGAGCGCCAAGAGTTTCTCTCGTTCCCAGAGGGATACTGGGAACGAGAAAACGAGAAAGTGGGGAGTTATTGGTTGAAGTAATTCCCCACAATTTGCAGGATGCGCTCGGCGGCGTGACCGTCTCCAAAAGGATTGATAGCGGTTGCCATCGCTTGATAGGCAGCGGGGTCACTCAGAAGTTCGCCGGCGACAGCAGCAATCTGGGCTGGGTTGGTGCCGACGAGTTTGGCAGTGCCGGCGTCGATTGCTTCGGGTCTTTCTGTGGTTTCTCGCAACACGAGCACCGGCTTGCCGAGTGCCGGCGCTTCTTCTTGCAATCCGCCAGAATCTGTCAGTAAGAGATAGCAGCGCTGAATTGCCCCGACGAGTTGAGCGTAATCCAAAGGTTCAGTCAAGAAAACTCTGGGGTGTTCGCCCAAAAGCGCCGTCAGCGGTTCGCGCACTGTGGGATTGCGGTGCAGGGGTAAGAGCAACGCTGTGTCTGGAAAGCTGTCTAAGATTTGCAGGAATCCGCGAGCGATGTCTTGCAGGGGTTCGCCCCAGTTTTCTCGCCGGTGGACTGTTGCTAGCAGGGTGCGGTGCTGGTTCCAGTCCAAACCGGGAATATGGCACTCGGGCTGGCGCTTGGCCACTGCAAGCAAGGCGTCAATCACGGTGTTGCCGGTGTGGTGAATTTCTCCGGTGACGCCGGAGCGGCGCAGGTTTTCCACCGCCTGGGAAGTGGGCGCAAAGTGCAGCTGAGCCAGCTGGGAGATCAGACGCCGGTTCGCCTCCTCTGGGTAGGGATTGAACAGGTCATCTGTCCGCAGTCCGGCCTCCACATGGCCCACTGGAATCTGCTGGTAAAAGGCGGCCAGCGCAGCGGCAAAGGCGGTGGTGGTGTCTCCCTGCACGAGCACCAGTTGCGGCAGCAGTTCTTGAAACAGTGCTTCCAGCCCCTGCAAACTCCTGCAGGTAATGTCGGTGAGGGTTTGCCGGTGCTGCATGATGGCCAAATCACGGTCGGCACTGAGCTGGAACAGTTGCATGACTTGCTCGACCATTTCTCGGTGCTGGCCGGTTAAAACCACTCGCGTCTCAAAAGATGGGGAGCGCTGGAACAGTTGGATGACCGGCGCTAGTTTAATAGCTTCTGGACGGGTTCCCAGAGTGATGCAGACAGAGATAGGAGACTTCGGCATTGAAGTGGGTACTAATTTACCAGAGGACAGCGACAAATCGAGCGTGTCAAATAATAGGCTGTAAAAAAGGGGGTGCGTCAAGCGCGAATGCTCAATCCCGTTCAGGGATTGAAGCTCAATCACCCCGGCTTTGGCTTTCCTATCATCCCACACCCCTCCCCAGCTTTCAGGAATTTCAGTATAATGAATAGGGCACAATAAATCCATACTTGCGAGAAAATCAGTCAGCCGCCTGACTGACGCTGATTGAACCCTGTGCCAGAAACCAGATTTCTTTAAGAAACCTGGGTTGTTGATGTGGGAGCATCCCATTTTGGCAAAGATTGTCACCCCCTCAGGGCAACGCTGCAGTCACTTGCCCAAGATATGTATAAACAGTAGCCCCTTGTGGGAGAGGGGTTGGGAGTGAGGGGGATTACAAAAATGGGATACTCCCTGTTGATGTTCCGTGATGTTCCGTTTATTTATGTCCTCTTACTTAAGATTGCCAAGAAGGAATAAAAACCCGAGGGGGTTTAGTTGGGAACCGGCTGTTTGGGTGCCTGGGTTCTGCCCACGGCACCCGGCTTCTCGGCGGGACTTGCAAAAACGGGACGCTCCCGGCGGAGGTCTGGTAAAAATCAGCAGGATTCTCCAGCCACACAACAAAAAGTCCGCAATTGTGCGGATGTAAGGATCGCAGGGGCTTGTATCCTATTTTGTATAAGGAGGTGCGGACGCTGAAGGCGGGAGGGGAGGGGCTTGCCGGTGGCCCAACCGGGCTAGTTATGTTAAATAAAATTACAAAAGTAGAAAACCAGCTTGACTGCGGCTAACTTTCATGCAGCCAGCCAGAACAAGTCCAGCTGCTGGAACTCCGTCGGGACAGATTGCATGCCGGCGCTTTGCGGTGGTTTTGCCACTAAACTGATGCTGGGCGGAGAAACCTGGGAAACCTAAACAATATGGTCAGTGCAGAATTGCTCGTGCGGACATCTGCGCCGGAAAAAGAGTGAAAATAACCTTTGAGATCAGGAGTTGTTCAGTTTAGTCTTGAGGCACGGCACCCATCGCTGGGGGTCAAGCAACCGGAATCTACAGACTCTTGCGCACAGGCCAAGAGGGCATCTGTGGGCTAATACCCACACTCTGATGAGTCTTTTGCATTTTAAAGCTTTGCTGGTCAATCAGAATAGTGCTCTATGACACAATCCAATCGTCCACCCGTTCCACCCCCTCCTGGTCCACCTCGCATTCCACCCATGCCACCCCCACCTGGTGGGCGACCACCGGCTCCTCCCGGCAGTATGGGAGTGCCTGGGGCCACTCAGGGACAGGCACAAACGATGCGCGCCCCAGGGGCAAGCGGCCCACCGGCAGCACCGCCACCCCCACCGGCAGCACCGCCACCGCCCGGTGTCCCCAGACCTCAATCGTCGCCACCCCCACCCCCGGCAGCTGCAGCCCCACCGGCAGCACCACCAGCACCCCCACCACCAGCACCCCCACCACCAGCACCCCCACCACCGGCACCGCCAGCACCGGCAGCGGCACCGGCATCATCACGAGCCCCGGCAGTGGTTTCGGAGCCGACAGCGGCAATGATGTACTCGGATCTGCCGCCGATTAAGGCAGTGGTCGCCCCGGACCCCCAACCTGTTAGAGGCCCGGGGCCCAGTCCGGGACACCCCACATTAAGGGATATTGTGTGGACAGCGAACGAAAACGGGTGTTCTGACGTTCACTTGGGCGTCAATGAAGCCCCCCGATTCCGCAAGCGGGGCGACATCACGCCCACAGAGTGGCCGGTGACGAATCTGGACACCTTTATGAGCTGGCTGCGGGAAATCCTCACGGATGAAGAAATTCAGCGGTTTCAAGACAGCCTGGACTTTGACGCGGTGGCGGACCTCGGTTTCGTGCGCATCCGGATCAACCTGTTTGACTCCCTGGCCGGTCCGGCGATGGTGCTGCGGCTGATCGGGGCGACGATATTGACGATGGAGCAGTTGAAATTGCCGCCGGTGTTCAAGGATGTCTGCCACTACCACAAAGGGCTACTCCTGGTGACAGGGCCCACCGGTTCCGGTAAGTCCACCACAATGGCGGCGATGATTGACTACATGAATAAGGAGTTTGCCAAACACATCATCACCATTGAGGACCCGGTTGAATTCGTTCACGTCAGTCGAAAAGCCTTGATCAAGCACCGGGAAGTGGGCCGGCACACCCTGGAATTTAAAAACGCCCTCAAAGGCGCTCTCCGCCAAGACCCAGACTTGATGCTGGTGGGGGAAATCCGCGACCAAGAAACGATGAATATCGCCCTGAAAGCCGCCTCCACGGGTCACTTGGTCGCGGGCACGCTGCACACGAACAGCGCTATTAAAACCATTGAACGGATTCTGGGGATGTTCCCGCCCGCAGAGCAGCCACCCTTGCGGATTTCACTGGCAGAATCCCTGATCTGTATCATCGCCCAGGGTTTGTGCAAAACAACGGACGGCAAGCGGGCAGCTTTCCACGACATCCTGATCGCCACTGACGCGATTAAGGAATACATCATCAAAGGTGATTATGACAACATCAACCTAGTGATGCTGAAAGCTGAGTTTGACGGCATGACGACTATGAACAAGGCTCTGCTGAAGCTCTATAAAGAAGGCCGCATTACAGAAGAAATCGCCTTGGAAATGTCGCCGACTCCGAATGAAATGGCTCAGTTCCTCCGAGGTCGCGAGTAAATAGGGGCGGGTTTCCCCTGGTTACCCCTCGTTCCCCGCCTCAGACTGGGAACGCGGCTGTTTCGGCTCCGCCTCCTTTCGACCACACGCACCATTATTAGCCTGACAGTTCCCCTCGTTCCCAGCCGGAGGCTGGGAACGCCGTTCAGGAGGCTCTGCCTCCAAAGGGCAGACAAGCAGCATTATTAGCCTAACAGCTTAGCCTGACAGTTTCTGCAATTTGGTTCTGTGCCGGCGTCTCAGGGACACCCCATTTCTCAGTGCCAGCCCCGACTGGTGCGCTTGCAGGGGGCGGTTACCCCGCCCCCAAAGTTTTTATAAAAAATTAATTAAACGTAATTCATGCCCTGCATAGCTGAATGCTATGGTTGAGATGAGGGAATGGCTCTGACAAATTGCCTCTCCGTCAGAAGAGTTGCGCAATCCCAAAGTGCTGGCCACCTGTCGTCCGCAGTTTTCTCAGCGCTGGGAAGAGCCTGCCCCAGTCATGCCAGTTGAGCGCATCTTATCTTATCACAGCTCTCACATACAGGAAGTGGCACCTATGCGCGACCCATCGGAAACTTACGGATATGTACTGCGTTTATTTGTTTGCGGGCACACTGCTGCTACCGAGCGCACCCTGAAGCGCTTGCACCAGCTGTTGGAGCAGGGGAGCGCTTCCCCTTATACCTTGAAAGTTATTGATATTTTCACACACCCAGAGCAAACAGAAGCAGATCGAGTCTCTGCAACCCCCACCCTCCTTAAACTATCGCCGGAACCATTTCGGCGGATTGTCGGTGAGTTGGAAAATGCAGACGCTGTTCTGCGGCTGCTCGAATCTGTGGAAATTGAATGATTTCCGCTTAATAAGTTTGTCATTTGCCGGCGGGGTGCTGTTAAGGGTTCAGCAGTAGGGTGCGACCATCCCAGACGGAAACTGCCTAAAGATCCTCTTGACTGAAGTGGGACTCATCCGGGACTCCCAGACGAGCCACTCGCGTTCTGCAAGAGAATTGTACGAACGCCGATGTCGCGTTCCCACACCTGTTTTGGGCAGGCATCCCTTTTTCTAACCCTCTGTCTCTGATCAAATTGACAGCCGCTCTACACAGGAACGCAAACATCTGGCGCGCACAGCCCTGGAAATTGCAGCGCCGTGACGGTCATCGTGTCGATTTCGGCGCGACGAATCGCATGGTTATTGGTATCTGCAATGTAGAGGTAAGCGCCGGCAGCGCTCAAACCGGCAGGCTCGGAAAACCGAGCGCCGGCACCCCGCCCATCTCGCAATCCGGCTGACCCATCTCCTAGCACAGAATAGCACTCTCCCGTGCGCGTGTCAACCTTTTTGATTTTGTGGTTGTAACTGTCCGCAACCCAGAGAAACCCGCCGGCATATCCCACACCCAAACAGTGCTGCAGCCGCACTTCTGTGCCGGTGCCATCCCTGTCCCCAAAACCGAATAATTCCCCACTCCCGCACACTGTCCGCACTGCGGGGTTTGCCCCCAAACTGACACCGCGAATTGAGCTAATTTCGCTGTCGGCGACAAACAGTTCCAACCCGCCGGCGGTGATGCCGCCCGGTTGGGCAAAGGCAGCTTCCGTGACTGAACCGTCAGCGCAACCTTCCGCGCCGGTGCCGGCATAAGTTTGTACCGTGCCGGCTGCCAGTTGCATTTCCCAGATTTGGTGAGATCCCGCCATTGCCACATACAGCCGGTCCCCCACCAGTTGCAAATCCCAAGGGGAATTGAGCGCCGTTTCCACACCGCGCCCGCCGTGGGGGCGAATGTGGCGGGTTTGGGTGCCGGTGCCGGCGATCGTTCCCACCGTTTGCGCCTTCAACTCAATCCGCCGCAAGGCGTGATTGCCGGTATCAGCGACGTAGAGAATTTGATTTTCCCCATCCAGCGCCATGCCTTGCGGTGCGGAAAATTGGGCTGACTCGAATGAACCGTCCGCTAAACCGGACTTGCCGGTGCCAATCACGTGCGAAACCTCACCGTCGAGGGTGCTGACGACGAGCCGGTGGTGTCCCGAATCCGCGACAAACAGGCGATTTCCTGTTTCATCCGCTAGCACTTTTCCGGGGAAAGCCAGGGGTGTTATTAAGGGCTGCCGGTGTTTTTCCAGAATCAGGCTGACTTCCTGAAAATTGATGGTGCCTTGCTGTTTGTGCTGGCGGATGAGCTGCTCAATCAGTTCGTCGAGCACCTCTCGATGGCCTTCGCCTGAGACGCTGCCGGTGACATAGCCTTGCGGGTCAATCACCATCAAAGTTGGCCACGCTCTGACCGCGTACTGCCGCCAAATTGCCAAGTTGCTGTCAACCACAACCGGATGCTCGATGTCGTAGCGCAGGATAGCTTGGCGGATGTTTTCCGTTTCTTTCTCGCTGTCGAATTTGGCGGAGTGTACGCCGATAACGGTGAGGCTGTCTCTGTATTTTTGTTCGAGGTATTTCAGGTCTGGGAGGATGTGGGTGCAGTTGATGCAGCAGTATGTCCAAAAGTCAAGGAGGACGATTCGCCCTTTTAATTCTGCTAGGGAGAGGGGGCGCTCTGTGTTGAGCCAAGTTTTGTTTTTGGGAAATTCGGGCGCTCTGACGCGGGGTTGGCGCATGGGGGGAGATTGGGAGGGTTTATATTTTTTATTTTAGGGAAGTTTGGGAGGTTTTGAACCGCCATAGACGCTTCGCCAAGGAAGAGGGTAGAGAGAGTTGTTTCGCTGTCGCTCTCACGGGTGTGAGGTGTTGGAAAATTAAGGTTAAGGAGAGAGGGGAGAAAAAGGTATAGCAGTTCTAGATGATTGGCGCAACCGCTGGGGGCCCAGACCCCCGGTTTCTTTGAGAAACCGGGGGTCTTAAATTCCCACAAATGATTTAGACTCGCTATATAATGATAAGTGTGAGGAGGTACAGTAAGGCGGGAAGTGAGAGTATGGGGTCGGTTCGAGTGCGGGTAAAGCTAACGAATGAAATCGATGAGAGGTTGGCCGGTCGGGGGCTGCTCAATCCAAGTCTGGTGCGGGTGTGTGAGATAGAGGCACTTGTGGATACTGGTGCGGCGCGTCTGGTACTCCCTGTGGATGTGGTGCGGGCGCTTGGGATAAGGATTCAGGGCCAGCAGCTAGCAACCTATGCTGATGGCCGGCAGGAAGTGCTTGGTTTGACTGAGGTTTTGATCGTTGAGGTGTTAGGTTTTGTAAGTCTTCAACCGGCACTCGTCGTGACTGGGACGGAAGTTTTGATTGGTCAGGCTGTATTAGAAGAGTTAGATTTGCTTGTGGATTGCAAGCGGCAGCGTTTAGTTGTCCATACAGCCAATCCCGAAGAACCGCTGTAAAATAGGAGTGTTATAACTGTAGTTGAGGGAAGAGGTCGCAAAGATGAGCAGTGCTAATCAGGCGGTGGTAAATCCGAGTCTGGGGGCAGTTAGAGTGAAGGTCAAGTTAACGAATACTCTTGATGAGTATTTCGTCGAACAAGGACAGCTTGACCCCAGTCAGGTTCATACATGTGAAATTGACGCCCTTGTGGACAGGCGGAGGATGCGTACTTTCCTGCCGGTGGATGTGGTGCGGCAACTGGATTTAAGAATTTGGAGGCAGGAGGTTGTTAAATTCGCTGATGGGAGTGAAAAAGTGCTGAGTCACAGCGAATCGGTGAAAATTGAATTGCTGGGGCGTGAGACTTCTGTGGGTGCTATCGTTGCGGGAGATGAAGTTGTGATTGGTCAGGTGGTCTTGGAGCTGCTAGATTTGGTTGTGGATGAGGAAAATCAGCGCGTCATCCCCAATCCCGCACATCCTAACGGGCCGGTTTTTAGAATTTAGTTAGTGTTTAGCCTGAATGGGGAGCAGAAACCGGGTTTCTTCTAAAGGAAAGCAGAATTTTCCCGCTTCCCCACCACAAGAAACCCGGTTTCTTTATAAATCAGCGCTCAACGCCACCAGCGAAACCGCTAAAAACTCTTGAATCTTCCCTGACATGACACCAGCACCGGCACACCGCGCCGCGCATCCCGGACGCGGCTCTTAACACACAATCAAATTTTTGTCAAAGCCCGCGCGGGCGGGCTTTGACATCACCGGCTACATTCCCATGATGGAATAGCCGGAATCCACATACAGGACCTGGCCGGTAATCCCGCTCGCCAAATCGCTGCACAGGAAAGCCGCCGCGTTGCCCACTTCCAGCTGAGTCACGGTACGCTGCAGCGGTGCCACTTTCTCAACGTGGTGGATCATGTCGAGGATGCCGCCCACCGCCGAGGAGGCCAGGGTGCGGATGGGCCCGGCAGAAATGGCATTCACCCGAATATTTTGCGGGCCCAGTTCAGCTGCCAGGTAGCGGACATTCATTTCCAGCGCCGCCTTGGCAATTCCCATAACATTGTAGTTAGGAACGACTCGCACGCCGCCCAGGTAGCTGAGGGTGACAATACTCCCGCCTTCCGCCATCAGGGGTTTGGCTGCAGCGGTCAGCTGAACCAGGGAGTAGGCGCTGATGTCCAAAGCCTGGAGAAAGTCTGGCCGCGAAGTCTTGCTAAAATCACCTGAAAGCGCCTCCTTTCCGGCATAGGCGAGGCAGTGGATCAGGATATCGAGCTTGCCCCACTTGTCGCGCACCGTCTCAAAGGTAGACTGAATTTGGGCGTCATCTTGGACATTGCAGGGGACAAACAGGCTGGGATTCAGGGGATCTACCAGTTCGGCAACTTTTCTCTCCATGCGCCCTTTCTCGTCTGGCAAGTAGCTAATGCCGAGATTGGCTCCTGCTTTGTGCAGCTGTTGGGCGATGCCCCACGCAATCGAGCGATTGTTGGCAATGCCGGTGACGAGGGCGTTTTTTCCGGTTAAATCTAGCATAGACATCGATTTTATGAGTAACGGGGATGCCACTTCCAGCCCAAACGGCCAAAATGGCCATTAAATGGCGGAATGACCGGGCGGATATCTCGGCTTGTCGCTAGGATATGTGTCAAGCTTAGACCAGCAGCCGGCGCTTTCAAACCGGCAGCGCACAGCTGGCAGTCTGCTTTCCCTTAATCTTCCTGTTGTTTGTGGCACCTCAAAAATTATGTATCGAATTGTACAAAAAAACACCAGGGAGTCTGTTTATCTGTTGTAAAGTCAAAGAATCCTCACAATAGGGGAATTCGTCGTATCTGGCAAACTTTTGAGGACACGGGTGAAGGCAATGGATAGGGTCATGACGCAAGATAGACCGCTCGCAACTGTGTTCCGTCAGATGGGGGGTGCCGCGTTCCCGCCGGTGGTGGAAGTGTACGAACGGGGCAAGACTATCTTTTTTCCCGGAGATCCGGCAGAACGGGTCTATTTTCTGCTGAAAGGCGCGGTGAAACTTTCCAGGGTTTATGAGGCGGGCGAGGAAATTACCGTGGCGCTGCTGCGGGAAAACAGCGTGTTTGGGGTGCTGTCGCTGATTACCGGGCACCGCTCTGACCGGTTTTACCATGCGGTTGCCTTTACGCCAGTGGAATTGCTCTCGGTGCCGATTGAGCAGGTGGAAAAGGCGCTCAAGGAAGATCCCGACCTGTCAATGGTGATGCTGCGGGGGCTGTCTTCGCGGATCTTGCAAACCGAGATGATGATTGAAACCCTGGCCCACCGGGATATGGGCTCGCGGCTGGTGAGTTTTCTGCTGATTCTTTGCCGCGATTTTGGGGTTCCAGGCCCGGAAGGGATTACTGTGGATTTAAAGCTTTCCCATCAAGCAATCGCAGAAGCAATTGGCTCAACCCGAGTCACCGTCACCCGGCTGCTGGGGGATCTGCGGGATCAAAAAATGATCTCGATCTACAAGAAAAAGATCACGGTTCACAACCCGGTTATGTTAAGCCAGCAATTTACCTGACCGACTTGGCCACTCCCCGCAGGAGCGCTCTTGGCTTTTGGTGTCGCCGAGGCGTTAAGCTGTATCTGGGTTGGCGTGCAGCGGTAGAGGGCGTTCCTCTTCCGACAGGTAGATGACCATCGGATACATCCTGATTTTGTCCATTTTAATCTTAGGGGGCGCTATCGCCACGGCGGGCGACCGGATTGGCACAAAAGTTGGCAAGGCGCGGCTCAGCCTTTTCAATCTGCGCCCCAAAAAAACCGCAACTCTAGTCACTGCTTTGACCGGCGTCACGATTTCGGCGATGACGCTGGGAATTTTGTTTGCCACCAGCGAGCCACTGCGCAAGGGTGTCTTTGAATACGACCGCACTCAGAAAAAACTCAGATCCGCCCGCCGGGAGCTGGCGCAAGCTCAAGCTGAGAAAAGTCAGGTACAGGCTGAGCTAGATCTGGTGCGCTCCGAGCAAGCCCCTGCCCAGCAGCGCTTGGATGATATTAATCGGTCTTTGCAGGCTGCCAATGCCAAGCTCTCGGAAGCTGTGGCCCAACGATCCCGCACTGAGAAGCAACTGCAGGAAACTCAGCGCCAGCTGAGCCAGACGGTTCCTCAGAAGGAGGCTCTGCAAAAGGAAATCGAACAGCTGCAGGCGGAACGCCAAGCGCTGCTGCAGCAACAGGAGCGGGTTAAAGCTCAGATCGCCCTTCGCGACCGGCGTCTGGCTGAGCGCCAGCTTGAGATCGCCAAGCGCGACCGCGAGATCGCTCAGCAAGACCGGCAGATCGCCGAGCAGGAGCAACAGGTGGCTCAGCAAAAGCAACTGCTCGCCCAGCAGGAGCAACAGGTGGCTCAGCAGAAGAAGCTGCTCGCCGAGCAGGAGCAACAGGTGGCTCAGCAAAAGCAGCTGCTCGCCGAGCAGGAGCAGCAGGTGGCTCAGCAAACCCAAGTCATCGCTCAGCAGGAAACTCAGCTCAAGGAACTGCAAACCCAAAAGAATGTCCGAGAGCGGGAAGTGAAACTCTTGGAGAGGGACTTGCAAGTGCTCAAGGAGGGCACGATTGTTATCCGCCGCAACCAAGTCCTCGCCTCTGGTGTCTTGCGCGTCGTTAAGCCCAGCGCCGCCCCGCAAGCGGTGCAGCAACTGCTGCACGAAGCTAACCAAGTTACTGTCAAGCTGACTCAGCCCGGTCGGGACACGTTCGGCGAGCCGGTGATTCAAATGAGCCGGGCTGAAGTTGAGGAATTGATAGATCGCATTGATGACGGTCAGGACTATGTGGTGCGCATTCTCTCGGCTGCTAACTACCTGCTGGGGGAAAAGCGGGTGCAAGTCTTTGCGGATGCGGCGCAGAATCAAGTTGTGTTTTTGACTGGCGATGTGGTGGCGGCGACTTCCATCGATCCCGCAACGATGACGGCTAGCCAGTTGCGCGAGCGCATCGAGGTGCTGATCGGCGCTTCTATGTTTCGCTCCCGCAAAGCCGGCGTTCTGACTGAGACTGTCCAGGTGGGAGACGGTCGCATCGAAACCCTGATTCGCTTTCTCGAACAGCTCCAGCAGCAAAACCAGCTGGTGGATTTGAAGGCTGTTGCTGCAGATGTCACCCACATGGCAGGCCCTCTCAAAATTGAACTCGTGGCTACTGTCAGTGGTGAGGTGATTTTTCACACCTGCTCTCCTAACTCCGTGACCGCCCGAGCTTGTGCTTGACCTCTCCTGTCACCTTGCCGTCACGCCAGCAGCCCCTTTCCTAACCAATCAAACGGATATAATGTTGCTATATACTCTCTGACGACTGCCATCAATCAGATTTATTCCCAATAATTAAAGCATTTTGGGTTAATCACTCATTTTAAAAGGCGTTTGGCTTTTAATCTGCTTATTACACAGGTTATTACACCTGGGATCGGAGGGAACGCCTGTCCTACGTCCTAACCTAAGTGGCTCCTGTGATAGCGCAAATTAAATGCACGAAAACGGGGATCTCCCCCCACCGGCAAGACGCGATCAACCCCTGTCCCTACAAGAGACGCCTCCCCCCCTCCTCCAAGCAAATTATGATTAATTCAAAGAGTTCAATTTTAGGCTTCGATCCGGGACGCCAGAAGTGCGGTTTAGCTGTGATGGCGTCGGACCGGCAGCCGGTCTACCACCAAGTTGTGCCGGCTGCCGGGGCGCTAGAAACTATCCAGTCTCTGTGCCGGCAGTTTGCGGTCGAGCTGGTGGTGATCGGAGATCAAACCTCGGCGAAAGACTGGTTTGAGCAACTCGCCGGCCATTTGCCCGAGCCGGTGCGGGTTGTGCTGGTGGATGAGCGCTACAGCAGTTTGGAGGCTCGCGAGCGCTACTGGCAAATGTACCCCCCCACCGGCTTGGCGCGTCTCATCCCCAAAGGCATGCGAGTCCCTCCCCGCCCGGTGGATGACATTGTGGCCATTGTCTTGATTGAGCGATATTTGGCTCAGAGCGGGTGCGAAACCGATTGAGAGCACTCCATCACTGGGGTGCGCTCGAACAGCGGAACGCACCCTACTTTTTCTCACGTCCCCCTCTCCCCTTGTGGGAGAGGGGGTTGGGGGGTGAGGGGTTTGAAGTAAAACTAATCACCCGTAAATAATCTTACAAGTCAGCCCGAATTGTAAAAGAATAGTCTCCCCCAGGCTCCAGCTGGTAGTCGCATTTCTCCAAGAAGCGCCCCAGAGGCTCCTGTATTAAGGCTCGCCCTCGGGAAGGCTCTATGGCCAGCTCGCCGCGCTTGAAACACCACTGGAACTGCCAGACAAATTGGCCGGCACTCACTTCACCTGCAAGGGTGCCCTGGTGCCAAGACTGTTGAGTGACCCGGATATGTGCTGTGGTTCTGGGCAGACGGTTAGGACTCATACAACATCCGTCTTTATAGTTTCTATTTCCCCTGGGGGGAGGGGGAGAGTTCCTTGACTCTAGAATATTTCACCACCCTTTGAGAACACCGGGTTTGTTTGAGAGACCTGGTTTCTTTTTTGCTGCTAGCACCGGAAGCAAGCCGCAGCGGTTGAGAAACCCGGTTTTTTTGAGAAACCGGGTTTCTGAATTGGAAACACCAGAAACCCGCCTCCCCCTGCCGGAATAATCATAAATTAATTATCCGGATTTAACCTCCTGCTGTGGCCGTTACTGTACGGCTGTTGTACAGATTCATAGCTTTCTCAACCCCCTGCTTGAGGCTGAGTTCCACGGCATCAGCGACTATTTGCAGGACTTCTGACACCAGCTGGGTTTCAGCGGACGAGAATTTTCCCAGAACATAGGAAACCGTAGCGGAATCGCTGTCTTGCTCCTTGGGTTTGCCGATGCCGATGCGCAGGCGGGGAAAGTTTTGGGTGCCGAGGTGGGCGATGGTTGACTTCATGCCATTGTGACCGCCGGCAGATCCAGACAGCCGCAGCCGCAGCCGCCCCAAGGGCAAGTCCATATCGTCATAAATCACCAGCACGGATTCTGGCGGCAGTTTGTACCAGTCCGTCACCGCTCGAATGGCTTGTCCGGAGAGGTTCATGTAGGTCAGCGGTTTGAGCAGGCGGATTTTATCACCTTTTGGCCCCACGCCTTCTCCGAACTGCCCCTGAAATTTGCGGTTTTCCGCTAGGGAAATGTTCCAGGAACGCGCCAAGGAGTCAACGGCGGCAAAGCCGATATTGTGCCGGGTTCGGTCGTACTTTGGCTCTGGATTCCCCAGACCTACAATCAGCTGGGGAATCACCAGAGCCGGTGGTGCCGTAGCTTGTGTCATTGGATTTGCGATTGGAGATTGCAGGGCGAGAGATTTTAGAGTTTAGATTTATGGTAAAATCCCGAATCCAGGCATCCGGGCGTGCTTGGGGGAACTCGCCCCTAGGTCTGCTGAGACTGGCCGGCGGCAGTCTCCTCAGGGACAGGGGTAGCCATTTTCTCAGGTTTAGCGGGGGGAGGGGTCTTCACCGCCTCCAGCTGCTCCACTTCTCGCTTGATCTCGGTCTCAAAGTCCCTGGAAGCTTCCTGGAAGCCTCGAATCGCCTTTCCCAGACTGCGACCGATTTCTGGCAATTTCTTGGGGCCAAATATCAGTAGGGCCACGACCAGGATCACGGCCATCTCCGGCAAGCCTATCCCAAAAATGTTCACGTGCCAACCTCGCTGCGACTTCTGGCTCTAGTATAGAACTGACAAAAAATCCCGGTCGAGCCGGGACTGCTGCACGATTGTGCCAGCTTGGTTTGGAGAGCGCAGGAGGCTAGTTGCCTAGGCTTTTCCAATCCACCTGGAACGAGTCAAGCAGCAGCGAGGAGTTGTAGATTTGCAGAATAATCAGCAAGAAGACGAGAAACAGCCCCATAAACACCCCCATGAGGATGGTGGTGCCCCAACCGGGGGCGACTTTACCGTATTCCGAGTTCAGGGGTCTGAGGACGTCTCCCAGCCAAGTCCGTTGTGCCATAGGTCACCTGCGATTAGTTGCGACAGATTTTTTAATGTTTTGTAATATTGTATAAGGAACAGCACTCATAAATTTAATTCCAACATGGAATCTGCAACAGTTCTGATCATTTCGATTGGGGCCGTCCTGGTGGCCATCACCGGTTTCTCTATCTACACCTCGTTTGGGCCACCTTCCAAGCAGCTGGCCGATCCCTTTGACGACCACGAGGACTGAGGTGGCACCGGCGCTGCCGGCACCCGGTCTGCGACGAGCAGTGGCCTTCTGCTGCCGGTGGCGCGGCTCGGCCATTTTTGAGATAGTCCCTGAATTCGCCCCAAACGGTAGCCGGTGGTTAAAAGCACCGGCTTGTTTTTTGACCCTTGACAGAATTCATTTAATATGATATAACGATCCTCGGCGCTCGCGGTGAGAGGAGTGCGAAACGGGGCGCAGCACTAAGGCTTGCACAATATAAGGTTGCCTTTGTCACCGATTTTTCCGTTCGTAACCCACCCACTTACAGGAGATTCGATTGCCACCCAGTTGCGACCATCGACCGTTACAATGGTTGCCGGATTAGTGGTGATGGTGACCGTCTCTCCATTCCCCACACCGCCAATCCAGGCTGAGTTAATGGTCGGTTCAGAGCGGATTGCCAGACCTTCTTTGACGGGTGCCTGGACTCGGCGACAGCGCTCTTCTGCGCCAGACACTTCAGCTGTCGGAGACGCTGGCTTCGGAGGCTCTGCAGAGGTTGGCGGCATTTCACCTGTGCGAGACATGCGACGGGCGGTGATGGTTACGGTAGATCTGAACCGGCCACTTTCCCAGCAGCCGATTTGGATTTCTCCCGTACTGGTATTAATCAGCTGAGAGTTAATTCTGTACCAGTAATTTTCTGCCTTTTTCTTCTCTGTATAGGGCGTTTCAATTTCTCCAAAGCACAAATTCTCCAGAGACATCAGGGCAGCTGTGTCCTTCTTCGACTGTCCAAACCGCAAATCTGAAGCATTCATGTTGTCCCAGCGCTGCCAAGAACTCCATCCTGTCTCAGGGATATTGTTAAGGCCATTTGGGTCTATAGGGTTGGCTTTAACGGGTAAGCTTGCCGAAAGCATTAAGCCGCCTAGCAGGGTGCCGGTGAGGGTTAATTTAAGCAAGTTTTCAAGTTTCATGGCTGTATAACTTAGAATTTCCCTGATTTTATTATAGAACGGCAAAGCGCTGTCTGCGAGGGGTGGGGAACTTGGAATGGGGTGGGAGCGTCTCACTTTTGGCAAAAGAGCATTTTGGTTCGGGTTGTAACCCGACTTGTAGGGTGCTGTGCGCAGATCTCGCGCACCCACTTGCTAGCTTTTTTTGTTTTTGGCTTTAGCTCTTTACGCCAGCCGGTAGAGGTTGTAAGTAGGTGGACATAATTAACCTAATTAACCCGAACAGGGGGGCCAGAAACCGGGTTTCTTGAAGAAACCTAACAGCTCAGTAGGGTGCGTTCCCTCTGGGAACGCACCCTACTGCTCAACTACAGCTCAACCGCACTGCCTGACGGCTTCCTGTGCAGTCATACCCTGGCGCAAGCGACTGCGCTCGTCGTACATAACCTCTCTCATACATTTACTGATTTGCTGGCTTAACGTTTTGGTTGTCGCTCGCTGACAAACCTGTGCGGCTGCGCCGGCAGTCATCCCATCCCGCAGGCGATTGCTAGAATTGTACATTGTTTCCTTCACGCAGTCGCTTACCGCCACACTTTGCTCTGCAGTTGCAGCGTTTTGACAAGCGGAATTTGCTGCCATTTCGGTTATCTCCGAGCGGCGGCGATCGACAGCGTACATCAGCCGGCTCATGCAGTGTATTCTAAATTCGCTTGCGGCTTGCGCCTCCCCTAGCTTCGGCACCAGCAAACCGCTCATTGCCAGTGCGGCTGCTACCGGCACACTCCAGATGGTTTTTGCTAAACTTTGCGTTTTAACTCTCACAAAAAAACTCCCTGAATATCTCATTTAAAGCAGTCTGTAGGGTGCGTTCCCCAAGGGGAACGCACCCTACTTCTCTTTCAAACGTATCCTATTTTACAGCAATTGAACCACAAAGCTGTTAATTTAACTAAGTCTTTAGATTTGCGCCGGCACCTGCTGCGGCACCGGAAATCTGGCAGTTTGACCCCTGCCAGAGTTGGCGCAAGCCGGTGGCTGCAACCCAGCGGCGGGGCGAGAGAGCGACTTCTGAGAAACCCAGTTTCTTTGAGATGGTATTAGACATAGAGGGCAGGCGTCTCGCCTGCCCTACGGATATACCTCGTAGGACAGGCATCTTGCCTGTCCCAATGTCCTTGTCCATTGCTGTAATTGGTTGGAGAGAAGGAGGCAGAGCCTCCAAAAAGGCGTTCCCAGGCGGAGCCTGGGAACGAGGAAATTACTTCTTCTTTCTTGGCGTCCTTGGCTGAGGAGCGGTTCATTATTAAAACGACTCACTCAACACCGGCAGCCACCGCGAAACTGGCAATCTTCCAAGGCGCAATTCGGCAATCATGCCCGTCTGGTTCCGGCGCTAATGCCGGCAGCTCCAATAAATCCACCGTCCGCTCAATTTCCAGCCCCAAATCGCTCTCCAGCCTCAGCTGCGCTTCCTCCCCGTGACACTCATAACACCGGAGAACCCACCGATTGGGACTGTCCTCCGACTGCTTAAACGCCATCAAGATTAAATTCTCAGCGGACAAATCCAACAAGCAGCCAACAGCCGGCAGCTCGATTGCGCCAGGGGGGCGAGAAACCTCAGGCAGAATCATCACCTGCAGCGGCTGATTTAACTCGTAACCCCGGCGAACTGTGCCAGCAGATTGCCAGGTGCCGGCGTGAGGATACACGGCGTAAGTAAATTCGTGCGACCCCCGATCTGCGTCTGGATCTGGCCAGCTCGGACTTCTTAACAGCGTTAAGCGCAACTGATTCGGCTTAGCGTCGTAACCGTATTTGCAATCATTCAACAAACTCACCCCGTAAGACATCCCCGAAGTTGGGCTGGGCTCTTCGCTCAAATCTGCCCAGCGCAGCGCCGGCACCTCCCATTTTGCCCTCTCACTCGGCGTCTGGGGTTTAGTCGTTCGCCGAATCGCGCCGCAGGCAATTTCATAAGTCGCGAAATCCGCTTCCAAGTTCAGCGGAAAAGCAGCTTTCAACAAAACGTGACGCTCCTTCCAGTCTGCAGTCGTGGCAATTTTCAGCACCGGCAGCCCCACATCCAAAATATAATCCTGGCGCAACTCCGACTCGCCCAACTGCAGCGCAACGCGCAGGCGCGAACGCACAGCGCCTCGCTCCACCCATTCCACCGATTTCAGCTGAGGTGCCGGCAGCCGGTGCTGTTCGTAATTCGGGTCAATATTCCAGGCGTCCCAATACTGGCCACTGTCTGCGAAAGCTTGCAGCTGATTTCCACCGGCTTGCAGGACTTCCCTGCAATTCACCTTATCAAAAACACTGCGGAGATTTCCAGTTTCACCCTCAACAGCCACCCGGAGAAACTCATTCTCTAAAACCCACTCTTTCTCCGCACCGGCATCCGGCGCAGGACAGGCGTCCCCCCTGTCCCTATCATCAGCCTCTCGGCGGATTAGCCAGAAGACGCAGTAGCCAACAGGCGGGATATCCGCAGCGAGAAACAGCAGCGTCCCGCTGTCAGAAAGCTGGGAGGGTAGCGGCTCTCCTTGCAAGTCGCAAACTGCCCAGTTTGGCTCCCCCCCTACCCCCCCTTGAAAAGGGGGGGATGCCGGCAGGGAAATTGCAACCACCTCTGAACGCCTCCAGTTGAGAGGATTGAAGACAATCGCAGGAATTGCGCCCGGTTGCGGCGGATGGGGCAGAGAAATTTGCGCGGCGATAGCGCTCAGCGCCCCCTGCAAGATTTGCGAGCCAACCCGTGCCACTTCCACCCAAGCTTGATTCGCATCGACATAGACTTGGGGAATCGAAGAACCGGGAAGGATATCGTGAAATTGATTAAACAGCACCTTCTTCCAGGCATCTTCTAATTCAGCTTTTGGGTAAGGCGCACCGGCACTGATAGCCGCCAGCGAGGCAAACAGTTCCGCCCGGTACAGCAACCCCTCACACCGGCGGTTCCACCGCTTCTGTTCAGCGTGAGTCGTGTAGCAACCCCGGTGGAATTCCAAATACAGTTCATCCCGCCAGACGGGAATCGCCCCACTCTTTTCCCTCTTTTCCCCCTCCCCGCTAGCGGGGAGGGGGTTAGGGGGTGGGGTTGGCTGTGCCGGTGCGCCCCCAGACAAACTTGCCTGTACGCGACGCAAATAATCCACAGCCGTTGTAAACTCCAAACGCGGGAAAAACGGAGACTGCTCCCACCGCTGGGCGATTTCCAACATGTCGCGTGCCGGTCCGCCGCCGTGATCGCCAACTCCCGGCAACCAGAGCGCGTCTTTCAAACCCGTTTGCCTTTCCCACTCACAGGAATACTTAGCCATTTTCACCGGCTCAATACTTTCCCCAATCAAAGCCGACATCAGACTGAATATCTGACTGCCATCCGGCGCTTCCCACCAAAAAGCCCCATAGGGAAACTTCGTCGTGTCATTCCAGCGCAACTTTTGAGTCACGAAATATTCTACCCCGCCCTGCTTGAGAATTTGAGGCAGCTGCCAGCAGAACCCAAAACTGTCGGGAACCCAGACCACCGGCATCACCTGACCGAATTTTTCTCGCGCGTAGCGCTGTCCGTACAGAACTTGCCGCACAATCGACTCGCCGTCAACCAGAATTAAATCCGGCTCCACCCACATTCCGCCCACCACTTCCCACTTGCCGGCGGCTACCCGCTCCTGAATCGCCGCAAACAAGTCAGGGCGGTTTTCTTCAACCCAAGCGTAGAGTGCCGGTGTCGAGTGGCAAAAAATCAGGTCTGGAAAATCTTTCTGCAGCCCCAAAGCCGATTCAAAAGTTCGCTGCGCCGCTGACCAGGTTTCACTCACCGGCCACAGCCACGCCAAATCCAAATGAGCGTGCCCCAACAGCCAAATTTTGTAACAGTCAACCGCAGACGCACGCGCATAAATACCGATCCTTTCATCTCCCGCACATCCGCGCTCATCTGCGCTCATCTGCGGTTCCAAAACCTCCAGAATCTTTTGCCGCATCCGAGACAGAGAAGCGTCAAACTGCTGCCGGTCCGGCAGCGCTGCCCAGTCAATTAAATCGATTTGAGATTTTATCGTTTCCCCCTTGACAGTTTGACGCGCAGAGGATACGATATCAGTGGGGGGATATTGGGAATTTGTCAAACCCCACTCCTGCAAGACCTCTAATTCATCAGCGACAAAACCGGGATCGAGACAGTTGAGATCGGGAGCTTCATACAGACAGAGGGAGCGCACCAAAGCGCCGGCATCGTGTCCGGGGCTCACCAGCCGCAAAGCCACCGCAAACTCTTCGCCCGGGCTGGCCTCGCAGGCCAGCAGCAGTCTCGATGAGGAATCAAACAAATCTCCCGTCAGGACTAGCTCGCCATTGACGAAAACGCGGGCGTCTTCAGCCCACCAACTCAGCGACAGCCGCATGGTTAATCCTTGTAAAGGATAGCCGTGCGAGTCGTGGGGAACAGTCAGGCGCTGAAAAAGCCAGAGCACTTGACGGCCAGCGGGCCAGATGATGTAACCTTTAGCATTAAGCCCGGCAACAGGCGAGTGCTGCACAGATGTGGCGAACACCTCAGCCACCGGCAAATCTGCCAAGCAATACCGCCAGCCGTCTTGGACATTAAACCGAGTCAGCCGGCGCAACCTGTCAATCGATTCAGAAATTTCAGAGTCACTCACAATTTACGCCCCTTATAGCAGAAAATAGAGATGGCAGCCTGTCGCGTCTAAAAGATATGTCCGGTTCTTCTGGTCGCTATCAAAGCAGAGTATTTAACCTGATAAACCAGCAAACCCGCCGGTTTGCTGACGAGTGCGCCCGCGCCTTGCGGCACGTCAAAGTCGCCACAACTTGGAGTGCGCAAATATTCCTATATCCGTTTTACGCACTGTTTGAAGCAGCCCGACTTGCCAGCAAAAACCTGCTACCCGGTGAGTCGCCGTCACCGCAACCCCAGTCGGAGTCTCGGGTTCAGTCACCACAGCAGCTCGCAGCTGACACTCCCCTGATGCGAGTGCTGGAAGCAGCACGAAGTTTATCACTGCCAGAGAGTTTTGTCAAGGAGTTTCCGTCGGAAGACAGCCCGAGCCCGACAGAAGCAACACCGGCACTGGCGCAACCGGCAAAAGTTGGGGGCGCTAACAGTGCTGCCATCCGGGGATTCGCCACCCTGCTAGCGACACAAACCCTGGTACTGGTCGCCGGTCAAAACCAAATTGCAAACATCCTCACCCCGCAGCAACAGCTTTTCCTGGATCAGCAAATCAGCAGGGAAGTGGATGACTACTGGCGGATTCGCAGGCTCGCCGCCCCGCCCGCTGCGCCAGCGGCTGCGCAAGCCAATCCAGTCGCGCCGGCGCGCCTGTTTGCCAATGTCATGGCTTGGATACAAACCAACCCCATAGCAGCTGCGCTCAACCGCTTGGGGCAATCGAGCCTCGTTTGGCAGCCCAGCCAGCCAGAACCCCAACAAACAGCGGCTCAGGAAAATTCTCAATCCCCAAATCCCCCAATCCCGGCTCCCCTCCCCAGCGGCCAATCCCCCAAGTCGTATATGGGGGGTGACATTATACACCCCCTGCCGCGACTTGTCAAGAAGTGGGAGCCGCCCATCAAAATCCAGAATCTGATCCCGGCAGGGGCGCTAGCAGTCTTAGAGCGCACGGTAACGGTGATGGCAGCGCTGAGCCTGCCCGCCATGTCCGCCATAACCACTGCGGTAGCGGAGGGGAGTTCCGAACTGCTGCAGCGAGCGCAAAAGCCTTTCATCGCTCTGGTGACCGACTCACCGGCACATTCAAAACCGCCGGAACTCCGAGAGACGGCGGAGGGGAACAGCATGCAAGCGCTGATTCGCTCAGCCATCAATTACTTTTTTGGAGAGCGGGGCGAGCAATTGAGCGGGCGAGCGGCGGACGCGCCGGCGTCTCAGCTGAGTCAAGCTTCCGACGCCGAAGCGGACTTGTGGCTCACCGGCAGCGATATTTTCGGACAGCAAGCACCGGCAACAGCTGTGCCGCACTCGCCGGAAGGCGTGCCGGCGGGGCGAGCCGCAGGCCACCCAGTCGGGCGCTACCGGCAATCGGTGCAGAAATTTTTGCCTTCCACCGCCAAGGATGCCGGCGAGCCGGTGCGGTACGCCCCAGCCCAGAGTGAAAAACTGCCGGCACGCCAGCCAGCCGGTGTCAAGCACACTCCGGACTGGATAGAAGCCGAAGTCACCTGGAAGGAGTATATCAAGCATCCCTTAGAGGTGTTGCTGGAGTGGCTGGATCGGGCCCTGCTGTGGCTGGAACAGACGGCTGTCAAGATTTGGCAGTGGGTGCGGCTGCTGATCGGGGTCAGGGGTTAGGTGTTAGGGGATGGGGTTTGGGTGTCAGGTGGCCACAACCTGCCCTGCAGGCGGTACGCCTGCCCCAAAGGACAGCCGAGACGCCTGTCCTGCGAGGGTGTGCGCCACAGCGATATGAAAACCGCTGCCATTCCTGTCCCCTCACCCCTATCCCCTAAAAAAAAGTTTTCCTCAAAGGGCTCGACTTTTGCGGTCAAATATTTAGATAGTATAAAGAAGCTGTCTCAGCTCAATCGCAAATACCCTCAGCTGTTCTAAATCTGTCGGAGATGCCCGTATGTTGACCCTGAAAGTCATTGTTTACATCGTAGTTAGCTTTTTCGTTGGTTTATTCGTGTTTGGCTTTTTGTCCAACGACCCGTCCCGCAACCCCGGGCGTCGGGATTTGTCGGAATAACCGGCTCAATACTTGCGCCTGAGGCGGGAGGAGTGCTGCTGCGGTTCGGCTGCCGGCGGCGGGTGCCTGTGAGCGCGGGTTGGTGCGACCATAGGAAATTGACCCCTAAAAGCTGATCTATGCTGTATCCGGTTCCGCCGCCTGAACCGTCACCGCTAGTAGATTTCTTAGCGCCCTCGCAAGTGCCCCACCCCGGAGTCTTGCACGCTAACCTTCTGCTAGCAGCGACAGAAACTCCCGCACCGGCGACTCCTCCCACGCCGGGCCGGCCTGACTCGCTAGAGCCGGAAGGCTTGCAATCGAGTTCCCTGCCGGCACTGCAGAGAAACTCGCGAGCGTCTCTGCTGCAGCCACCGGCAGATGTTGGATTGCAGCTGTTCTCGCCCTCTTCAACTCCGGAAAGCAACCCAAGCGCCGGCAGAAGTCCCGACCTATTTCCCGCGCCAGCCACAAGAGCCGCCGGGGAGCTTGCGCCCCTATCGCTGCAGTCGCTATTTACGGTCGCCGGTGAGGCGGAAAATAGCAGCGGGCGCAGTCCGGGCGTCCCGCCTGTCAGCAACAGGGAGCCAAGTGGGTTAGATTTACTGGGGCACCTCGCCAGCCAGACGCAGAATCCCCCACAGGCGACGACCGAAAGCCAAGTTTTCAGCAAAAGTTTCTCCGCTCCCCCCCCAGAAAAAAAAGACGCGCCCGTATCTCCCCCCCGCGCTGGGGGGAAACAGGGGGGTGAGCGATCCGGGGAAAGGCAAAGGGAAACAGACGCGCCGCCACAGCAGCCCCCACCCGGGACAGGGGTGCCGGTGCGGCTGCCGCCAATGGTGCCAGAGGATGTGGTAGAATTAACTGCCGACCGGCAGGAGTACGACGAGCGGCAGCAAATTATCACTGCAGAGGGCAATGTGGTGATGCGGTTCCGGCAGTCGGTGCTCGATGCCGACAGATTGCAAATTAATTTGCTGACTCGCACGGCAGTCGCCGAAGGGAATGTGGCCTTGCGGCGCGGGGAGCAGGCGCTGCGGGGGCAGCGATTTGAGTACAACTTTTTCCAGGAAACCGGCACCGTGCGGCAAGCCAGCGGCGAGCTTTACACCGCCACATCGGGACAGGATTTCTCCCCAAATTTACCGCTCGATGTGACTGCGCTAGCAACGCAAGAGCGCCCCTTAAGCGATCGCATCCTTGCCAGCCAGCCGCAGGAAAACATTACGAATCCGGGCGGCGTCACCGTCGGTCTGGGAGCGGGGCGCAATGGCGGTTTCCAGCAAGCCGGTGCGGTCAGGCGTCTGCGCTATCAAGCCGACCGGGTGGACTTCACCCCAGAAGGAGGGGTCGCCACCAACATTCGGTTTACCAATGACCCCTTTTCACCGCCAGAGCTAGAGATGCGGGCGGACAAAGCTCGCTGGACTCGCCTGTCGCCCTATCAAGATGAAATTGTGGCCACTCGCCCCCGCGCGGTGTTCGATGGAGGTCTGTCGGTGCCGATTTTGAAAGACCGGACGGTGATCGACCGCCGCGAGCGCGACCCGGCTGTGGTCAGTTTCGGTTACGACCGCCCGGAACGGGGCGGGGTGTACGCTGAGCGCAGCTTCTACCCGATTTCCCAGCCGCAGTTTCGCCTGAAGCTGACACCGCAGTTTTATATTCAGAGAGCCTTTGAAGACGGAGGCGGCAGTCCGGAGTCGCTGTTCGGGATGAAAGGGCGGCTGAATGCCAGTTTCGGACCGCGCACTACCGTTCAGGGATCTGCGGTGTTCAGGACTTTTGACTTGGGGAGTATCGACACGGATTGGCGGGCGAGCCTGCGGCTGCGCCAGCAGGTGGGGACTCACAGTTTGACAGGGGAATATTCTTACCGCGATCGCTTGTTTAATGGCTCGCTGGGGTATCAAACGGTTCAGAGTGCGGTGGGGGCTGTCCTGACTTCGCCGAGGATTGCTTTGGGCAATAGCGGCATCAATCTCAACTACCAGCTGGGGGCTCAGTATATCAACGCCGACACCGACCGGCTGGATTTGCTCGAGCCGGTGCGGGAAGACAATCGCGTCGATTTGAGCCGCTTTCAAGCCAGCGCCACTCTCACCCGGGGGATTCGGCTGTGGAAAGGGACTGCACTGCCTCCCAGCGCCAGCGAAGGGTTGAAATACACGCCGGTGCCGGTGGTGCCCTACTTGCAGGTCGTGCTGGGACTGGTTGGCGTCACCAGCGCCTACACCAGCGGGGACAGCCAATCCGCCCTGATTGGCTCGGTTGGGCTCCTCGGGCAATTTGGCCATTTCTCGCGGCCTTGGCTGGACTACACCGCGTTCAATCTGGTTTACAGCCAGGTGTTGCAGGACGGTGCGTCTCCCTTTTTGTTCGACCGCATCGTCGATACCAAGGTTCTCGGCGCTGGGATCAGCCAGCAACTTTACGGCCCGTTTCGGGTTGGCTTTCAAACCTCGATCAATCTGGATACGGGCGAGGGGATTGATACGGACTATCTTGTGGAGTACAGCCGGCGCACCTACGGCATCGTCCTGCGCTACAACCCCGTTAAGGAAATTGGCTCGCTGACGCTGCGGATTAGCGACTTTAACTGGACGGGCGGGGCTAGACCGTTTTATGGGGACAGTGAGGTGCGCCCGGTAGAGGGAGGCGTCCGTCGCGATTATGATTGAGGCAGGAGAGTTTATTTTGGATGGAGGATTTGTTTCAATCCCGTTTCCGGGATTCAGCTGGCCAAAAATCTTCTCCTGCTACCCCCTGCTGAAATCATTGTCGCATTCATTTGGGCTTCTTCGCACAGCCGGGATGCTCCTGAGGATTTTGCTGCCTAAAATCTAAAATCTGGAATCTCTTTTCTCAAATCTCAAACCGCTACAGCGATGACCGAAACGGCCAAGGACACTGCGGTTGCCAGCGCCGCTGCGCTACTGACTCACTACAGTTTTGAGCTGGGTGGCTACACTGCTGAGCAATTGATCGACCAGTGGCTCAGGGACTATCAGGCTAGCTGGGTGCGTTTGGCCGTGATTGAGGCGCTCTATCAAGGGCGTTACAAGGCGGTTTCTGTGGCGCAAATTTTAGCCTGCTGGCAGCGGCGCGGCGAGGCATTATACCATTTCAACGGCGATTTTGAGCGATTAGTTTGCCGGAAATTTCCCGACCGCTTCACCGCTAAGCGCTTTAGCTGGCCTGCCGGCTCCCCAGTCCCCGCAGCGCTTGTGTCTCCCAGGCAGGGCGAAGCGCCGAACGCCATCCGCGAACAGCCGAAAGCCCTTGCTGGGGAAGGGGAGGAGTTGGGCTCGCCGACGCCGGCACCACAGAGCGACAGCAGCCGGGAACCGCCCGCCCTGACGCCAAGCGAAGACAGTGACTGGTTTGAGGAGGTGAGGACAGCGGCGATCGCATCTGTACAGAGTGCCGCCGCTGCGGATTCTCTGCCGGTGGAACGCACCGGCACCGCCGCACCGGCAGAACCGCCCCCCCCGCCGCCGGAACCGCCCGATCCAGAGTTTTCCAGCCCGACTGCGCCGATCCCCAGGATAATGGGGAAGACTTTGGCAGATTTGGTTCGGCTGGCTGCTGAGGTGAGCGAGCCTTTGCTCGAAACGGTGCCGGCGGCAAAAACAAACGAAGTCCTCTCGCAGTGGAAACCCAAGAAAGTGCCTAAGGTTCAGTACCAGGCGGATTGGTCGCGCTGGGAGGCGATCAGAAATCCCATTGTCCGGTTTACGCCGGCTGTGGAATCTTCCGAGTTCCACGCCAAGCTGAAGGCGGTCGCCCAGCCGCCTGAGGATTCTGCCGCTGACAGAGCCGGCACAATCGCTGTCACAGAATTGGATGTTGAGACAGCGGTGCCGGTGGAGGAGTGATATTGGGCCGCTCCCCCGCTCCCTACGCCGGCTGGGCGCTAGCTGCGGTTTTGGCGGCAGGCTGTGCGCCGCCCATGCGAATCTCGGAGCAAAAAGAGGCGACGCTGACGCCATCGGGACGCTTGACGGTGCTGGTGCGCAGCCGGAAGTTGGGGCTCTCGAACCACAGGCGCTCTTCGGAATACAGGTCTGGCGCTTCTGTAATCAGTGTCAGGCACCCGTCACTGCCCATGATATAGCGACCGGCAACCGGGGCGTTCAGGTTGAGGGTTTGCTGTAGCAGCTTGCCGGTGTTGGGGCTGTCGGGGCTGGCAATGGGGACTAGAACGGTGGAACCGGCTTGTTTGCGCTGACTGGCTCCCACTGTGCCGTTCCACTTGACACGAGCGCCTGATAGTGCTAGAGATGGTTCAATCCGGTACTGCCGGCAGAGTTTGATGACCTCGGGATCGCTGGGGGAGAGGATGTCAATCCAGAGATCCGTGGTGCCGGTTTCTAGTTGGGGGGGTGCCATGTAGTGGCTGGTGCGCTGGGAAAACCATTTACCAGCACTCTGCTGGAAGAACTCGATGATGTCCATGTATGGGCGGTTCGGCGTCAGTGTTTCTTTAAAGTATCTTACGCGAAAGGGGACGCCTGCCGGCTGGCCCAGTGGGGGGTGCCGGTGGGTGCTTTCGCAGAGGAGCACGCTTGACCTATCGGGATAGAGGGTAATGCTTTCTCAGGTGGGCAGTAAGGACTTTAATCCTTTATGGCGCGAACAAAAAAGGACTGAAGTCCTGACTGCTTTCCGCAGCACTCCCCCCTAAAAACCGGCTTCCGCCAACCGCTGCAGGGAAATATTCGCCGCCTCAGCAACCTGGGGGTGGCTGTCTTTCGCCATATACTTCAGCGCCGACACACTCTTGGCGCAGGGCAAATTCCCCAGCGCCTCCGCCAACCGCTGGCGCACCAGCCAGTCATCTGACTGGGCGAAACGCAGTATGTGCTCGACAGCTTCGACAGATTTGATTTCTCCGAGCGCCGCGATCGCCGCTTGCTGCACCACCACTTCCTCACTGTCTAGCGCCTCAATCAGCACCTCGTGAGCCCGGAGGTCTTTCAGATTCCCCAGCGCCACCGCCGCGCTGAAGCGCACCAGCCAGTCGGTATCCTCGTAAAACGCCCGCACCAGCGGCTCAAATGCTCGCAGGTCTTCTAAATATCCCAAAGCGCCGGCGGCGTCAGCCCGAATCCCGTAATCCGGATCGGTTTCTAGCAACCGCACCAGTATCGGATAGCACTCCTCTGTCTGCTTGATGCCGAGCGCGAATACTGCCATCGACCTCACTTGCAGGTTCTTGTCTTCCAAAACTTTCTTGATTAAAGGCACCGCATCTGTCGCGGGGACTTCCCGCAGTGAGGCGAGCGCTACCATGCGATCGCGGGAATTCGCGCTTTCTAACTGGGCGGAAATTTTCTCTAGGCTGAGCTGACTCATCGGCTTCTTTACAAAAGTTTACATTCTGTTACATTATAGTGGAGTTTAATTGAACCGCCACAGACGCGAAGCGGCTGCCCGCAGTGCAGAGCGCCAAGGACGCCAAGAGAGGGAGAGAAAAATATTGATTCAAGCGGATAAATGGTGAGGTTGCTTGGAGTGGGAGGGGTGCGCCGGTGCGCACCTCACCCCTACTTGCGGCGGAAGAGAGCGAAATGCTCCTCGCCCTGACGTGCCGGCACGGACTCCGCCGGCGGCGCTAGGGAGATTATGTCGAAATCTCCGGCAAAATACTTTTCGATTTCTGCCGGCGTGACGCCAAAAGGTGGCCCCCCGGCCCGCGAGTGGGTGAAAAACAGGCCAATCAGTTCCCCGCCCGGAGTCAATATAGAATTAACTAGACGGACATACTCTTGGCGTTTATCCTGCGAGATAGCACAGAAGCAGGTATGCTCCACCACAAAATCAAAATATCCGGTAAATTCATCAACCAAATCGAAAATGTCCCGCTGGAGGAACCGGGCGGAGATGCCGGCAGCTTGGGCGAGACGGGAGGCGGCGGCGATAGCGGAAGGGGCGAAGTCAAATCCCACCACCTCAAACCCGCGAGAGGCGAACAGCAGCGCCTCGTAACCGCGCCCGCAGCCCAAAACCGCCACCCGCCCATCAACAGGAGCCCCAGGCGAGTTCAAAAACTTAACAAAAGCAGGTGCCGGCTGGCCAATATCCCAGCGCGCCGCACCTTCCTGATAGCGCGCTTCCCAGAAATTCGGACTTTCAACCTCACTCATAATGTCTCAATTTTGGATTTCGGATTTTGGATTTTGGATTGAAGAAAGGACAGTAAAGCATTTTCAGCTAGAGGGAAAACTACTAGCTATCTCAACTGGATATTATTCCTCCTTGGCGTCCTTGGCGTCTTGGCGGTTGATCAAACCCTCCCGCAACCGGCGCTCTTGAAGCTTCAGCAAAATTTCAGCGTGCACCTCGCGCGTGAGCGGATAGAAATAAGCCAGCACCATACCGGCAATCAAAGCCAGAGTGGGCAAAGGCCCTATAGAAACGCGAATTGCCAAAAGCACAGCATCCGGCTGCACCGGCAGGGCGATTTCTGGGGTGGGCTGAACATACCCAGCCAGCTCCAACCTTTGCAGCACCAAAAACACCGCAATCCCCAAACAAACCTTTTGCAAGAAAACAATAAAACTGTAAAAAATGCCTTCGCGGCGCTGCCCCGTGTTGAGTTCATCCAGCTCAATCACATCGGGAAGCATCGACCAAGGAATCAGATAAGCAGTCGAGACACCAAACCCCGCCATCACCGCCAGGACATACATCAGTACCACTTGACCGGGCTGCAGGAAAAACAGGCCGGCTTGAGCGATAATCCACAGAGACATGCCCATAAAATAAACAGCTTTTTTGCCAAACCGCTTGCTGAGGTAGCTCCAGACAAACAGCATGCTCATGGCGGTTACCTGTACTGCCAGGATGACAAACACAATCATTTGACGGATCTGCTGCGGGTTCTCGCTCGGGCGCATCCAGCTGCGCACAAAGTAAGGTATAATAGCGGCGGTGAGCTGAACCGCCAGCCAAGAGCACAGGTAAATTCCCACGACAAACAAGAAAGCCCGGTTGCTGAAAGCAACCCGCAGCTGTTCCAACACCGGCATGGAGACAGGAACCTCCTCCTCTGGGTGTTGCTGCGCCACCGCCGCCACGCGGGCGCGGGTGCCCCACACGCACAAATACAAGGGCACTACGGAGAGAACCGCACAGACAATTCCCACCACTAAATACTGGTTGCGCTCATCAGGAATCAAAGAAGTTATGATTCCGAAAACAACCGCCGACAGGATGCTGCCCCCAATCGAGAAGGTAAACCGAAAGCTGTTGAGGCTAGTGCGTTCGTCGTAGTCTTGAGTCAGTTCGGGGGTGAGGGCGGTGTAGGGTAAATTGACGACGGTGTAGAAAGCGTTAAAAAGAATTGAGATAGCGGTATAATACCAGAACAGCCCCCACTGATTCGTACTGGGGAAGGGCACTACCCATTGCAAAAAGAAGAAAATCCCAAACGGAATCGCGCCAAATATCATCCAGGGATAGCGGCGTCCCCAGCCACTCTTGGTGCGATCGCTGAGCACCCCGACAATCGGGTCATTGACGGCATCCCAAAATTTGCCCACCAGCTGCGTCAAGCCGGCTAACCCTGGCGCTAAACCGGCGACATCGGTGAGGAAGGGCGACAGGTAAAAAATCAGAATGTTCGCAGTGATAGCGGAGCCCAAATCTCCAGCGCCGTAGGCCAGTTTTGTCAATAAACTCAGCTTTTCGCTTGCCGGTGGGGCGGGGGGTGGGGTAGAAGAGTGAGTGTCAGTCATTACTTTGAATGGGGGGTGTGCAGACGCAACTGGGGTTAATCATAAAAAAATATTATCCCGCGCGAACGGGCTTGACCAGTGTCTGGGCAGAATTGATTCTGCCGGCTCCGGGGCGAGGTGGGCTCTCCTTGCCTTAAGATAACTCAAGTTGCTACCTATAAGTCTAAGCATCCAGATCCCCCCAAACCCCCCTTAAAAAGGGGGGCTTTGAGAATTCCCCCCCTTTTTAAGGGGGGGCTAGGGGGGGATCTCGCCTGACTCACTGGTAAGTAGCAACTTGCCTTAATATAGTGTGGCTCGGACGCTTGAGGGGAGGGTTCGCGCCAGATTTCTGCCGGTCTGCTTTGATTCAACCGGCCCTCACAGGGGCGGATGAATGGCCCAGACTGGAGAGCGGGCAATCTGCTTTCCTGAACAGCGGGGCGGTCACAGCTATAACATGCCGGTGCGAGCAGCCGGCTGTAAGAATATTTTAAGAGTGTATCAGTGGGTGTTCTGCTTTTATCATAGAGAGAAGCTTAATCTCTCCTGACTTCTCCCAACTATGCGCGACCTTTATATTTCTTGGTCGGAGTACCACCAAAAAATTGAGCAATTAGCTGCCAAAATTTACCAGTCCGGCTGGCAGTTCAACCAAATTGTCTGCATTGCCAGAGGGGGGCTGCGGGTTGGCGATATCCTCTCCCGGATTTACCGGCAGCCGCTGGCAATTTTAGCGGTCTCCTCTTACGGGGGTGCCGGCGGTCAAGTGCGAGGCGCTGTCAAGTTCTCGAACTACCTGACAATGACCGCCAGCAAGCTAGGCAGTCACGTCCTCTTAGTCGATGACTTGGTAGATTCTGGCATCTCCTTGCAGCAAACCGCCAGCTGGCTGAAGAGCCACCACGGTGCTGATATTGAGGAAATCCGCACTGCTGTGCTTTGGCACAAAGCCTGCTCCTGCGTGACGCCGGATTACTGTGGGGATTACCTCCCTGACAGCCCCTGGATTCACCAGCCCTTTGAGCGCTACGAGCAAATCAGCCCAGCTGAACTCGCGGCAAATTCTCCCACTCATGTGCAATTATCACCCCTACCCCCAATGTATTCAAACCGCTGAAATATAAACCTAAACGCAGATAACAGCGGCATTTATCTGCGTTCATCAGCGTCCATCTGCGGTTAAAATTAGAACCTTTAGCCAGATGCGGGATTGGACACTAAATGCCAAACAGCCACAGCCACACCGGCAAGGCGAGCAAGAAACCGGCACAGCCAACCGCCAAAGCGGTGACAGCCAAATCGCGGTCGAGATTGTAGACTTCTGCCAGCACCAGGGTGGCAAAGGCCGGCGGCATGGCCATTTGCAGGGCGAGCACCAGCCGCGCCGAGCCGGTGACGCCCACCAGCGGCAAACCGGCTCCCAAAATTAAAGGCACCAGCAGCATTTTAATTCCCAGACTCAGGCATGCCGGTCGCAGGCTGCCCCAGGAAGACAGCTGCGACAGCCGCATGCCAATCAGCACCAGGGAGAGGGCGAGTGTTGCCCAGGCAAACCCCCGCAAGCCCTGTTCTGCCCGCACCGGCAGGGGGAGGTCCCGGAAAGCCAAGCCAAACCCGAAGCTCCAGAGCGCGGGATTTTGCAGCACTGCCAGAGCTAGCTGCCAGCGACTGCCGGTGCCGGTGCCAAAGCGAGCCGCCAGGGCCACTCCCAACCCATAGGCTCCCAGCAGAGTTCCCAGCATGTCATAGAACAGCGCCCATGCGAAATATTTGTCTCCCACCAGGGCGAGTGTGACGGGATAGCCCAGGTAGCCGGTGTTTCCCACCATTGACGCCAGCAAAAAACTGCCCTGGCTCGCCAAACTCCAGGACTTTGCTTTGCCTTCTAGCTTCAGCCACGCCCAAGCGAGCCCCGCCCCCAGCAAAATTGCCGCCCACGCCGCCACCGGCGCAATCCAAATCGACCCAGACAAGTCCGCATCGCGCAGAAATGCCACGATGCCGGCAGGCACCCCCACCCAGAAGAGAAACTGTCCCAGATAGGCGGGAGCGCTTGGCGGCAGTGTCCAGCCGAGAACCAGTCCCAGGACGACTCCACCGGCAAGCTTGAGATAGAGGTTCAGCAGTTCAATTCCCATACTGTGCGCGGTTGACTGAACGGTCGGCAGTGGTTTACCATTTGACATTAACCGGCTCTGGGCGCGTGAAGCGGGCGGGCGATTGAAAGCGCGCCAGCGGGAGGATTTACTCATCAATAAAATATGCCCCGGCTGCCCTCAACCCAGTCCGGTTGGGAGTGCCGGTGCCGTTTGTCGGGACTGGATGCGAGTGCCGGTGAAGTAATTATCCAGCAACGATCTGGGATGGAACCGTTCGTGTTGATAAATCTGTCTGCAGATACAATCTGTAATATTGTGTGTTGGATGACGTGCAGGAGTGGCTCCCGTGAACAAGGTTGATTCGTCTGAAAAACTCTCGCAAATCCCCGCACCGGCGGTGGACGACATTCCTGTCGCTTTCCGGGACACTCCTCAGTCAAGCTCCCAGCTGCTGGGGCCTAAACAGCTCTTGCTGCTTGCGGGACTGGGATTGGTGGCGCTGGCGCTGTTTGCCGGTTTGGGGTTTGCTTTGGTAGAAACCCGCTCTGTGGCGTCTCGCCCAGTGGAAGATGTCCCCCCCGCCACCGCCGAGCCGGCTGAGCCGCAAACGGCTGCAGCCACTCCCAGCGACGCAAACACACTCTTGGGACACTTTCAGTATGAGGAAGCGCCCACCTCGGAACTGGCACCCGTCTCGGCGGATGGCAGCATTAGGATGCGCAGAGCAGCCGCTGAAGCCTTTCAAGCTATGGAAGCTGCGGCGGCTGCAGATGGCGTCAGCTTGGTGCCGCTTTCCGCATTTCGCAGCGTCGATGACCAGCAGCACTTGTTTTTTGATGTTAAGGCGGAACGGGGGCAAACCGCCACCAAGCGGGCGGAAGTCAGCGCCCCTCCGGGCTACAGCGAACACCACACCGGCTATGCGGTGGATATCGGGGATGGCAATGTGCCGGCGGCTAATGTCAGCCCGGATTTTGAATATACCGCTGCTTTCAAGTGGCTGCAAGCCAATGCCGCGCGCTACAGCTTTGAGATTTCCTTCCCGAAAGACAATGCCCAAGGCGTCAGTTACGAATCCTGGCACTGGCGCTTTGTCGGCGACATCAACAGCTTAGAAACCTTTTACAAAGCTCGCGGCAAGAAATAGTTTTTTCTTCGCTCCCCAGTAGGGTGCGTTGCTCCCAGCAACGCACCCTACTATATACAAATAAAAGCTAACAAATAATGAGTCAAACTGCGATAAATCTGATTGCAATTACAATTTTTGCCCTGACGGCTTCTAGCCTGCTCGGACCCCTGTTTAATCTGCCACCGGCAGTGCCGGCAATCGCCACTTTTGTGATTTTGGGACTGGCAACCCTGGACAGTCTCAGCTCGGCGGGCGCAGGCACTCTCCTGATGGACTGGCTTGAGGGTGCCTCCCCGGAGCGCCGCGAGCGGGTTCTCCGCCACGAAGCGGGCCACTTTTTGGTGGCGCATTTGCTGGGAATTAGCGTCACCGGCTACGCTCTCAACGCCTGGGAAGCTTTCCGCCAGGGGCAATCCGCTCAGGGGGGCGTCCGCTTTGAAGATGAGGAATTAGCCGGACAGCTCCAGAGTGGCGTGCTGTCATCACAAATGCTAGAACGCTACTGCACTGTGTGGATGGCAGGAATTGCGGCTGAAAACTTCGTGTATGGCCGATCGGGGGGCGGGACGGAAGACCGGCAGAAACTCAGAGCGGTTATGGCGCAGTTGCGGCGTCCGGAACAGGCTGCGCTGAAGGAGCGCTGGGCTTGTCTGCAGGCGCGGACTTTGATTGAATCCCACCAGCCGGCTTACGAAGCTCTGGTGGCGGCTATGGCGCAGCGGCTGCCGGTGGCTGAGTGCTGTCAGGTGATTGAGCGCCACCGGCTCGAACCTGCTGGCGAATCGGTTTGACTGTTTTGTAATCTTAACCGCCGGTGAACGCAGATGAGGAGCTGGGATGAACCCCACCCCCCAACCCCAGCCCCTTATCCCCAGAGGGGGCCCCACCTTCCCCGCCAGCGGGGAGGGGGAGGCAAGAGGGGGGTTTCCCATGAGGGAAAAAGTTTGAATCATTCTTCTACTTTGCCACGCCGGGGGTTTTTTCTATTGCGGCTGTTCGGATTCATCGTCTTTGTCTTTTTCTTTGTCTTTTTTGTGTTCAGCGAGGAGCTGTTTCACTCGCGCTTGCACTTGGGCGTGTTTGGTTATTCCTTCGTAGGCGTAGCGGTTGTAGCCGCTGCGCTGAATCAGTTTTTGCAGGTAGCTAATCCGCTCGTTTGTGGCGGGGTGAGTTGAGAAGAAGCTCTCGAAAGAGTTTCCGCCTCCTTTTTGCTCTTTGAGCGCTACCATCAAGTTGTGCAAGCCGTCTGCCGCGTAGCCGCCAGCTACGAGCATGCGAGTGCCCAGCACATCCGCCTGACGCTCTTGATCTCGGCTGTAGTCGAGCATGACTAAATCGGTGAGGGGTCCGCCAAAGGGGATGTATTGTGTGAGGTTGGCGAGCAAGTTTCCTTCGGTGAGCTGCTGGAAGGCGTGGGAAAGAACGGCATGGGCTAATTCGTGGCTGAGCAAGCCGGCGAGTTCGGCTTCTGAGTCGGTGTGCGAGATTGCTCCTGCATTGACGAACACTTTGCCTCCGGGTAGGGCAAAGGCGTTCAACTCTTCGTCGAGGACGACATAGAATTCGTACTCAAACTTTCGACCGCTGAGGAAGGCTAGTTTGTCGCCGAGGTCTTTGACATAGCCGGTGACGGCTTCATCTTCTACGAGTTTGAGCTGGCGCTTTGCGGAAGCAGCCACTCGCTCTCCTAAGGCGGTTTCCCCTTGCATGAGCAAGGCGGCGGTTTGAACTGCGGAAAAGGCTCCCAGGGGACTGCCGGTGAGGGCGAAGCCTAAAACGCCGGTGATGCCACCGGCAATGGCGTTTCCGGTTATTTTCTTCCGCAACTGCGAGCGAAAGCGTTCCAGGTTTTGCTCTGCTAGCTCGGTAAATTCAGCCGCTTGCGGGTGTTCGGGGTTGAGCAGGGCAAATTGCCTAGCCGCCACGGAGGCTTCCAGCCACTGCTGGCGGTTGCCAAGTCCCTCAATTCTGGCTTTGAGCAAATCCGGGTGGTTGGGAAACATCGCCGTCGCTCGCTCCAGGACGCTCAGGGCAGTGTCCTCTCCGTTATACTGTTCGACAGCTCGGGCGTACAGCAGCTGTCCGGGAATGAATTCGGGATGGCGCTCGACTAGCATTTTCAGCGGGATGAGGATTCGGGTTGCTAGCCCCATCTCCCAGCCGGCTTGGGCTTCCCGCCAGTAGACTTTTCCGGCGGGTGAGAGTTGCTCTGGATCTGAGAGGGGCTCTGGGAGTTTGTCTGTAACGCCAAGCTGTGACTCTTGGGGAAAGGGGGGTTTGACTTGCCGGTACAGTTTCTCGGCTGCGGCGACATCTCCCGCTAGATAGAGTTTGTCGGCTTCGGCGAGTTTTTGCTGGGAATCGGTTAGCGCCTCGGTTTCTGGGGTGGGTTGTGCCGGCGCACCGGCAGGAGCCGGCGGTGTGGCTGCCGGTTCTGCTAGAATCTGGGGAGCTGGCTGCAGCAGCACTAGGCTGAGGGCGATGAGGGAATGCCAGATGGGTTTCATAGCGGCTGGGTTCTCTTTTTATATCTAGTGTACCGGCGCGGGGAAAGCAACCTGGTTTCTCTCGCGGAACAGCCGCTGATTTGTCTGCGCCCGCTTCTTGAGGCGTTTTGCCCGCACCGCCCCCCTTAGGGAGCCGGCGGGAAGATTTTGTAAAATTTTCGGACAATTTGAGCTATCTTGATTTAAGATGGCAGTTGCAAAGATTGTGGGAGATGACAAGCTATGCGCGAAGACTATTCCAGCCTCTGGTTCGAGGAGAAAATGCTGGAGTTAATAAAGCAGCAGCGGGGTCAGGAGTTACTGGATTTGTCTGACAGAATATTAGCAGAAAAACCCAAGAAATATAGCGCCTGGATGGGGCGTTTTTTTGCCCTGTGGCTGCTCCAAAGGTTCGATGAGGCAACGGAGGCTCACCAGAAGGCATTTGACTGCATGACGCCTGAGGAGCTGAGAATGTACGGTGAAGTTATGGCTGAGAGGGCCGATGAATTTACTGAGGTTTATGAGGAGAAATTGGATGAGCTGGCCCTGGAGCAAGAAAGAATCGGTTTTAGTTCGGAATCTGAGCGGCGCGAATATTATCAGGAAAGCGAGAGAATGTTGAATGAGATGAATGAAAGTGCGGAGGGCTTTAAGCGGATTTTTCCCCAGGAGAAGGGGCGATCTAAGAAGAAGAAGAAGGGCGATATCTCCTGAGAAATAGCACGCCGGCGGGTTTTATAGCAGCACCAGTTTAGGACAGGGCATCTCACTTTCCAGTAGGGACAGGGACAGGCGAGACGCCTGTCCTACGTCCTAACCTAAATGGTTACTGCTATACAAAATGTTGAGGGGGGGGAAATATGTCTTTAGAGGCGGATATTCAGAAGGTAAAGGATGAGCTTGGGGTTCCGGAGCTGACGGTTGTGGCGGACTCCCAGCACGTGGCTGACCAAACCGCTCTGGGTGGCTCTGTGAGCTTTGCGGAGGCTCTGCGCAGTGCGATTAAGAGCGTTCTTGAATATGGGGACAGGATTGACAGTCTGGTTGGCTTGGTTCAGAACGATCCCGGAGCCTATGAGCTAGCTGAGGACGCGGATGTCGCCGCTATCGCTGAGTTTCTTCGCGAGCGCATGAACCAGCCCGGTTCCGAGGCTCACTTGCTCGATCCGGAGTATCGATTTCTTCCTGAGGACGGGGAGACCGTTGACGAGAACTGGATCTTTCGCTTGGAAATGCCGGATACCTTCTCGGGCTTGACGTGGGCGATTGTCCCTCGCTCGGGAAGCGAGCCGGCTTATAACTACAATTTCGACTAGGCACCGGCATCCCTCACGGGGGGGGAAAGCCCGCCCTCCCCCCAACACGCGCCGGCGAGCCCGCAAACCCTTGCGGCTGTTGGATTTTTCCAATTTTCCGGCAAGTGCTTGACAATCTGCCTGCTGCTGTGCTATACTGCCGGCACAGGCAAAACTAAATAAAAAAGTCGGTTAGAAAAACCGGCAGCAATCTTAGAAGCCCCTCAAAAGCCCTTCAAGCTTTTGAGAGGTCGGTGCACAACTGAAACAGTCAGTCAGCGACTAGGGAAACCAATATAAAGTCTCCCAACCTCCTTGACTCACTAACAAAAGGAAACGGGACTGCTAATGCATTTGATCCAGCAGCAAATTATAGAAAAGGAGTCAGGGTGGTATGAAAACTCGTTGGGATTGGCAAACTCTGGTAGACGCCGGCTTCCTCAACCGGCTGATTGGCAAGGTAGAGATTGCTAAGGTGATAAAGGTGGCGGTGAATAAAATTATCGGCTGGAGGGAGTACAAGGGGCGCTTGCTCGTCTCGATTAAGGGGATGGGTGGCAGGTTTGTCGGGTACTGGCAGTTTGAGGCGACGATTAAGCGCCTGGTGAAGGCGATGGGCGAGATTGCGGACTGGGAAACCTGGAAAGCGGTGCGTTTGGGGATGCGGTCGGGGCTGAAGCGCTACCGGCACAGCGCATGGGCGCGAGTGGCGATTGAGCACGCGATTGAGCGCAGAGATGGGTATTTTGCCAGGAAGCGGTTGTGTCGCCGGTGGGCGGACGGGTTTATTGAAACGATTCAGCGGTGCTCCGACCGCAAATCTTTGGGGGCGGTGAGTCAGGCGTTTAAGGAGCAGCGCCGGCTGTACAAGCGGGAATTCCCGGAAGAGATTGAGCGGGTGCTGGCTGTCAAGAGGGAGCAGTGGGCCGGTCTGCGGCACGCTATCGTTATAGTTTCAATCCCGTTTCCAGGATTCAGCTGGCCAAAAATCATCCGCTCCTACCCCCTGCTGAAATCATTGTCGCATTCATTTGGGCAGATTTGCACAACGGGGATGCTCCCTATAGTAATATCGGCGCGCGGTGCGGTCCCACCGGCTCTACACCCTTTCCCCCACCGGCACACCGCCATCAGTAAATCCACAAATAAGCAATCGCCAAAGTCACCAAAGTCAGCGGTAAGCCAAACCGCAAATGCTCGCGGAAAGACAGCAGGTAACCCTGTCGCGTCACCGCTTCAGCGACAATCAAATTCGCCACCGAACCCAGCAGCGTCAGATTGCCGGCGAGGGTAGACGCCGCCGCCAGCAGCAGCCACGCCTGCGTGTCGCCGTGGGGGATAAGCGGCTGCAAAACCAGCACCGCCGGCACGTTGGAGATCAAATTCGACAGCACCACTGTCACCCCCAGCAGCCCTGCAGGCGTGCCGGTGAAGCCGGCGAACCCGCGCAGCAATCCCAGTCGCTCAGTCGCTTCGGTAATGACGAACAAGCCGGCAAACATCACCAGCAAGTTCCAATCCACCGCCCCCAACAGCCGCTGCGCCTTCACCCGCCGGCTCAGCAGCAGCAAACTGGCGGCTACCCAGGCGGATTCCGCCAGGGGTGCGCCGGCTAAAAAAGCCACCAGCAGAGCGCCGGTGACAGCAAGGCTTTTCAGCAGCAGCGGTTTGAAGAGCCGGTAGCGCGCCGGCTCGCGGCTGGGGTAAGGTTGCAGCGATCGCACCTCCGGGTAAAGCCAGCACAGCCACCCCACCTGCACGCACAAGCTGAATAAGGCAACCGGCGTCAGCGCCCTGGCAAAATCCAGGTAGCCAATCCCGGAAAAAGAACCGATCAGCAAGTTTTGCGGGTTCCCGCTCACGGTTGCTACAGAGCCGAGGTTGGTCCCACCCGCCAAGGCGAGCAGGTAGGGAATCGGGTTGAGGGAGAGCGATCGCGTCAGGGTGACAGTCAGCGGTGTCAGGAGGATGGCGATGGTGTCGTTGAGAAACAGCGCCGACAGGAAGCCGCTCCCGAAGGTGAGGGCGACGAGCAAGCCGAAGGGGCTTTTGGTGATGCCGGTGATGAATTCCAGGGCGAGCTGAAAGAAACCGGAGCCGGCAAGACTGGCATTGACAATCATCATCGAGAGCAAGAAGATGATGATGCCCGGATCTATGGCTAGCCAAGCTTCTTTGAGGTTGATCGCGCCGGAAGCGATGATAAAGCCGGCTCCCACCAAAGCAATGCCGGCGCGGTTGAGGCGCAGGCTGGGAATGTATCCCAGCCCCAACCCCAAATAAGTCAGCGCCAGTAAGGTGTATTGCAGGAATTTCATCTCGATTTGAGATTTTTGGGTTAAATTTTAAAACATAAATTTGGCCAATCAATTATATAACGGATCTCACTTGGATGAAGTCCGCCCCAGAAACCCGGTTTCTTAAAGAAACCGGGTTTCTCAGTCTCCTATAAACCCCACACCGGCAAGCAGCCTTTGGCACCGGCAAGCGCCCTCTCAAAGTTAGCTAAAACATCCTTTTCTCTGTGAATGATTTTCTCCTGCTCCAGCAAAGGTCTGCCAAACCGGAAAAGCCCATCTTCCTCTACATGCTCTAGTTTCGGCAGGCTTTTGGGGCTTGGCCAAAATTGTTTGCCAATCGGGTAGGGCGTGTGGAAGGAGAAGCTAAACTCTGGAACCCGCTCTGTTTTTATCTGCAAGTAGTAGAGGGAATAGTAATCTTCCTCCTCACGGTACAGGCAGTCGGGGCAGTTTAGCACAGAACTCTTATTATAAGAGAGAAACTCCCATTTGTCAAAGCAAGATAAGTCCCACATCATCTCACAGTGTTCGTCGCAGAGGCGGAGAGTGATTTTATCGGGGTATTCGGGGCGGTAGAAGGAGAGTGTGGCGCAGGGAGTTTTGGAGAGGAACTCGACGGCTTGATTCTTGCGCTCGTACCACTCCTCTTTGCGCCGGCTGTAAAGCTCAGCGTGTTTGAGCGCTCTCTCTCTCTTGAGCTGGTTTTCTTTCGCCCAGCGAGACGCCCAGACTGTCCAGTAGGCTAGCTGGAGGGCAGCAGAAATTTCGGGAGAGCTTTTTTGCAGCCACTCTGTCTGTATTCTATCCCAAGCTGAGACAAAATCTTGTCTGGCTCTCTGATTTTCTTTGCGACTTTTCGCAGCAGCTTGGGAGCCGGTGTGCCGGTTCTGCTTGATGCGGGCTTGGTGCTCTTCGCGCCACTGCTGAATGCCGGCTTGGGATAAGCTCAATACAAAGCGCCGGTCGTGGACGGGGTATTGCAAATTGGTTCCGGACTGGCGGAAATAGCGGTATTCGAGGACGGGGAGTTTGCCTTCTTTTATCCACCGCTTGCGTTCGGTTTGGGTGCAGCCGAGAAGTTCTTCTAATTCCACCGGCTCGACGGCGAGTTCGCTTTTGAAGGTTTCGAGGAATCTTTCTTTTTCGGCGGCGTCTGTTTCGAGGAGGGTGAGGATTTGGGGGATGAGGGTTTCTTTGTTTTCTTTGGAGGTTTCGGGGAGTCCTAAGAATTGCAGGAGTTGGGCTTTGAGGAGCCGGCGGGAGGAGATGAGCTGTTGTAGCATGGCGGGTGTGCTGGGTGGGTTTTCTTCTATTGTGCGCTAAGGGAGGGAGGGGGGGAGGGAGGGGAGAGAGTTTTTTAGGGTTTTAGCCGTGAGAGCCAGTCTTGCGCGGCTTTTGGGGAGCGCAGGTGAATTGCGGTGAGATGGGCGTATTCAGGTTGCTTGAGGAGGATGGGGAATTCTTTTCGCCTTTGGGGGTGTGTCTGAATTGCCCACAGCACGACGGAATCGCGGCTGAAGGTTGTTGCCAGTGTCTCGCGGTTTCCATTCCAGAGTTGCTCTCGCGCCACCACGCGCCGAAATGTGCGCCGCACGAGCCGGTGCAGGACCACCGGCAAGGGATAGTCGAGCCACACTACTGTGTCAGCGCGACTCCAGATGATGTCTCGCACTTGGCTGTAATTGCCATCCACAACCCAGCTGTTTCCGCTGAGTGCCGGTGCTAGGCGCTCTCGGAAGAGGGGAGTTGGGATTTCTGTCCAATTGGGTTCCCAGTGGATAGCATCGAGTTCGATATGGGGAATTGTAAGGCAATGTGCTAGTTGACGGGCTAGGGCTGTTTTGCCAGAGCCGGTTGTGCCAACCACCGCAATGCGCTGAGGGCATTTCTGGGGACTTTCAGGTGAAAGGCGCTCCATTGGAGGGTATAATGCAAAAAAATGAGCTTCGCCAGAGTTACTACCTCTGGGAAGCTTGGATCAATATCTTTTCACAGACCAAGGAGGTCTGAATGAGTAAAATTGTAGCGCAACCGGGGCAACGCATCAAGCTGACCTACGAGTCCAGGGACTTTGAGGTGATTGTCATCGATCCCAACGGTTTGGGCCAAGGCCAGCCCACCGTGGGGCTGGGGTTCCGCATGATAGAGAAGTATGTGGGAATCCACAACAGTACGCTTTCTGGATGGGTGCTTGAGCAAAATGGCGCTCACAGCCTGAAACTCCCTTCTGGCAAGACTTTCAATGTGCTTGAGATTTTTTCGCCGGCGGACGGGAACACCTATATGGTGCTGGAAGCCTCAGACTGGGTTGCTTTGGTGGCTGACGTGATCAAGCACCCTGGCCGTATCTCTAAAGCTACAATCGCGAAGGTTGTGGACTTCCTCACCTGGTTTGCGATTAAGGGCTTCTACGCCGATGTGTACGCTGCTGTCAAGGGCGGATACCTGCCCAAAGACAGCCGAAATCTGACTCGCTGGCTGGAATCGCGACGCCGGGGTATCCCTATCCGCAATGATTACACTGACCTGTTGGACTCTCTCGGTTGCAAACCCATAGAGTTTGCCCGGTGGACGGATTATGTTTACCTGGGTTTGTTTGGAGTGAAGGCTGCTAAGATGAGAGAAATTTGGGAGCGTCAAGCAGGAGATCGTCGCATTGCCCGTAACTATATCCCAGAATCTGAGGGTTTGGAAGCAGTGCGTTTCTGCGAGGATATGGTGGTGCGGATTTATGTGGATAATCTCCAGGAATCCCACGATCATGCAATTCTGTGGACTCGTCGAAAGTTTGCTAAGTTGCTAGCTGAGTACGAAGCTGTTGAATCCTAGCTGTGGGGTGTGTTCCGCATTGCCGGTGTATTGGCGATGTGTCGTATAGGGGGAACGCACCTTGCTGATTAGATCCCTGGCGATTGAAACTCACTGCGACAAACGAAGTCCGCCTGCGCGGACTTCAGAGAAGTAGTGTTAAATCCGCCCCCCGCCTTCTGTAGGGGCGGGTTCACCCGAAATCTTTGAGACACAGCGCAGGATTGTACTAAACCCGCCCCCCGCCTGCAGTGCTGCCGGGTGCGTTTCGCATTGACATTGCCGGTGTATTGGGGATATGTCGTATTGGCGGAACGCACTTTGCTGATTAGATCCCAGGCGATTGAAAGAGACTGTTGGCGAATCGGTGAGGGGTTAGACCTTTTCGCTGTTCGCTCGAAGAGGGCGAAGCATTGGCGAATGAAGATATCGGGTGGTGTCCCAAAGCTTGTCCCGCCAATGCGAAAGCCCCTACACAAGTCCGATGTAGGGGCGAAGCATGAGCGCGACCATTTGTGGGACTCAGGGAAAAGATTACATCCGCTCATGCAACGCCGGTGCCCCTAGCGCTACCCACAAACAAACCCAAAAACCCACCCCCAAAAGAAAGCCTAGGGTGTAAGACCCCACATCAATTCGCCAACAGCTTCTTGAAACTCACTGCGACAAACGAAGTCCGCCTTCGCGGACTTCAGAAAAGTAGTGTTAAATCCGCCCCCCGCCTTCTGTAGGGGCGGGTTCACCCGAAATCTTTGAGACACAGCGCCGGATTGTACTAAACCCGCCCCCCGCCTGCAGTGCTGTCGGGTGCGTTCCGCATTGACATTGCGGCGTATGGGCGATGTGTTGTATTGGCGGAACGCACCCTACTGTCTTACTGAAATACCGGAAATATCTGATACACCAACAACCCAAACCCCAGTCCTAACCAAGAGGTTCCAGTCACAATCAGAAAGGTGTGAAATCGGGTGAAGGATTTTAGCAGCTGCTCTTCAGCCAAAGCCAAAGCCGAAGCCAAAGCCAAAGCCAAAGCCGAAGCCAAAGCCAAAGCCAAACCCCAAGCCAAAGCCAAAGCCAAAGCCAAAGCCAAAGCCGAAGCCAAAGCCAAAGCCGAAGCCAAAGTCGAAGCCAAAGCCGAAGCCAAAGTCGAAGCCAAAGCCCAAGCCGAAGCCCAAGCCAAAGCCCCAGCCAAAGCCCCAGCCAAATCCAAAGCCCAAGCCAAAGCCCCAGCCAAAGCCCCAGCCAAAGCCCAAGCCAAAGCCCAAGCCAAAACCAAAGCCAAAGCCCAAACCACTAACTCATGTGCTAAGCAGAAGCCGAAAATAGTGTAACTTAACAAAACTGCTGCTAACCACAACCAAGGGATAACTCTTAGCCCCTGTTTGACAACCGGCTTATTTCTCCCTGGCGGTGGGGACACCGGCTGAGTGCGATTCGCCGATTCCAACAACTTCAACCATTCCCGCATCGACTGGGGGCGTTTCTCCGCTTCCAACTCCATCCCCTTGAGAATCGCCCGATTCAACTCATCCCCGATACCCTCAGCTAGTTGCTTCGGCGGAACTAATCGCACATTGTTCAGCTTGCGCTTTAAAGAAGATGCCGGAAGCTGACCCGTTATGGCATAATAGAGAGAAGCCGCCAGACAGTAAATATCTACCGCCGGCTCTCGAACGCCGTCTATCTGCTCGTAAGGGGCAAAAGCTCGATTGGCAGGATGCATGGAACTATTCACAGCAGGAAAAATTTCCCCAGCAATGCCAAAATCAATTAAAACCGCCTTGCCATCACTCTGCACCATTATATTACCGGGGTGAGCGTCCCGATGCACAAGCCCCGCCGCGTGCACCACCATTAGGGCTTCCCCAATTTGTCGCACATAATCCACCGCTTCCCATTCCGGTAACGCCCCCCGCCGCTGCACCAGATCCCACAAACTCTCCCCCGCTACAAAATCCATCACTAGACAGTATGTACCTCCCTCTTGAAACAAATCCCTGACGCGCACAATATTAGGATGCTGCTTTTCAGACAGGTTTTCCATTTGCCGCCCTTCCTCGATGAATCGCCTCACATACTTATCATATTCTGGGTCATCTCTCAAACTCTCATTGATCGTTTTAATCACAACCGGCTGTTTGAGAAGCTGGGGCTGCGCTTTATAGGTAATCCCGAAGCCACCTTGTCCCAAAACTTGTTCGATGACGTACCGCCCGCCCTGCAAGCTGTGCCCTGTTGCCCAAACCATCCCTCACCACTCCGCAACGCTTGGGACTGATTATGCCACAGAGCTGCCGGTGTTGCACACTGGTGGGGCGATGTGCTGCACCCCCCGCCTGCTATAGGGGCGGGTTCACCGGCAATCCCTGAGACGAGCGCGCCGGATTGCACTAAACCCGCCCCCCGCTTGCAGTGCTGTCGGGTGCGTTCCGCATTGCGGGTAAGGCGTCTGGGCGAGGTGCCGTGCCGGTGGAACGCACCCTACTGTGCTCTATACTACCAACCCAAATCCGCCATACATTCCGCCCCCAGCACCATCAATTGCTCAGTAGGCATCGAACTGTAATCCAGCGCCAAATACCCCTCCAGCAAACCCCACCCCAACTTCTGCAAATGCAAGTGAGCGGCAATTTGATGCTTGCAAATCTGCTTGCTGTACATCGCATCCTCGCAATTGCATCCCTGAGAAGTCACCACATGAACCCGCCGGCTAGCGGGATTCCACACAGACACCTTCTTCTGTTCCAATGTCACTTCCAACCCATCCAGCGCCATTTGATTTTGCCGCGCCAGAAACGCCCGCAACTCATCACCGGCAATGGTGTGTCGCTTCTCTCCCTCCAGCAAGGCAACACTGCTCTCAGTTACCGCAAACCCCGTCACACTGTCAAAACGCTGCTGCTTAATCCCAAACAGGTTGAGCAGTGACTGCCAAAAATACTCGCGCGACAGAAATGTGCAGCACTTTCCATATTGCGTGTGATATACTATATAAGGCGTATTCCCCCGCTTCGTGACGCCAATCTTCTCGATGCGGATGTGGCACTTAACCACCGGCTTGTCTGGGGATTGCTCGCTCTTACTTGCAACACCGGCATAGGGAACCACAATCTCCTCTGGAGACTGCTGCGCCTGTGGGGAAACCGCCGGTCGATCTGGGGATTGCTTTTTACGGGATTGCTTTTGACTGACAGGCTTCACTGCAGGGGCTTTTGTGCGAGCTTCTGCTTCCACCGGCACATCTGACTGCTGATCACCGGCATCTGAACCTGCTTGTGCTTCCACCGGCACATCTGACTGCGCACTGGCTGCGGTTGAACTCGTTTCCAGTTCCACCGGCACCTCCAACTGCGCCGCGCCGGCGTCTGAACCTGCAACCGCAACGGCTGGCACATCCAACTCTACTGTTGGGGCTGAGGTGCCTGCCGGCGCAACCTGGGGGGCGAACAAATCCAGCTGCACCGGCTCTCGGCGGGGCTTGCGCGGGGATTGCGCCGGCAAGCTTTGCGGCGCTAATGGCTCTGGGGTGCCTGCCGGCGCAACCGGGGGGGCGAACAGTTCTAGCTGAACAGCTTGTTGACGCTCTTTCCTTTTCATGCTACAGTTGTCCTTAGTTATTTGTATTTTGACTTGAGCGCTGTCCCAGCCTAGGAGCTGTTGCGGCGCTCTTTTTGTATCTTCCCCCATTATAAGGAAGGTCTTGGCAACCGTCAAGGGGGTGAGGAAATTTTTTTCTGGCCCCGCCAGGCGAGAGCCTGAAGGACATTGCTGGCACAGGAATTGATTGACCCAATAACCTCACAAAACGAGCGCGTGCCGGCCACTCCCCAGAGCTTGTATTTGCGTGCGAATTGGCCAAGATCCCCCTGGGACGCCCTTTTCGCGCCCCGAATTTATTACCCCCATAAATTATTTTCCATTTTTTTAACTCTGATATAGCGAGTGTAAATGAGTTCTGTGAAAGTCCCTTCCTCGCACAGGAGGGGGCAACCACAAAGGGATTGCCTCTACAGGAATTGCGCGAATGATTTAGACTCGCTAGATAATTTATTACCCCCATAAATTCTAGCCAGAGTGGCCCGAAAACCCAAAATAGGGCCAGCAAAGCCGGCCCTACCGTATCAGGTTGGGGGTTAGGGGCTAGGGGTTAGGGAAAAGCCAATGCCCAATCCACGCATCCGGGCATCCAAAATTGACCGGTGGGGATTTGGGCCGGGATTTGGGGATTTGGGGATTTGGGGATTTGGGGTTAGGGGTTAGGGGAAAGCCAATGCCCCATACCCCATGCCCCATGCCCAACGCCCCATGCCCCAACGCCCATCAAGTCGTATACTCAGCGTTAATCTTCACATAGTCATAGCTGAGGTCGCAGCCCCAAGCGGCACCAGTGCCGGCACCATTGCCAATGCTGACCGAAATCAGCACCGTATCCTCTTTCAGATACGCCCCCGCCGCCGCCTTCTTCATATACTGACTCGCCGCCTGCCGGTCGAACTGCAGGGGTTGCCCATTCTCCATCAGCAAGAAATCCCCCAGCTGAATGCGCAGGTTTTCCTGATCGAAGAGGACACCGGCACGCCCTGCAGCCGCCGCAATCCGCCCCCAGTTGGGATCGCGCCCAAAAATCGCCGACTTCAGCAGAGACGAACCGGCAATCGTCCGCGCCACCTGACGCGCCGCCGCATCATCCTTAGCACCGGCAACCCGCACCTCAAGCAAGCACGTCGCCCCTTCCCCATCTCGCGCGATCGCCTTCGCCAAATGCTGGCAAACTGCCGTCAGCATCGCCTCCAGCTTTTCCGCCTCCGCACCCATTTCCGTAATTGCCGGCGTGCGAGACAGCCCATTAGCCAAACCAATCAGCGAATCATTCGTACTCGTATCCCCATCCACCGTCACCTGGTTGAAACTCTTATCAGCCGCCCGCCGCAGCATATCCTGCCACAAATGAGGGGACACCGCCGCATCGCAAGTGACAAACGCTAGCATCGTCGCCATATTCGGGTGAATCATCCCCGAACCCTTGCACATCCCGCCGACGCGCACCGGGCGATCGCCAAACTGCGTTTCCAGCGCAATCGATTTCGTCACTAAATCCGTCGTGCAGATCGCCTTCGCCGCCGCGTCGCCCCCCGTTTCCGACGCCTCCGCCACCACTCGGGGAATCCCCGCCCGCAGCGCCTCCATCTTAATCCGGTGACCAATCACGCCGGTGGACGCCAGCAGCACCGATTCCGGGGGAATATTCAGCGCTTCCCCCAGCAACTGGGCGGATTCGAGGGCGTCTTCCCAGCCTTGAGCGCCGGTGGCGGCGTTAGCTTGACCGGCATTGCACAAGATAGCGCGGGCGCTAGCTTTCGCTTCCAGACGCTGCCGGCAGTAGTCCACGCACGCCGCCCGCACTTGCGAGGTGGTGAACACACCCGCTGCGATCGCATCCACCTCTGAGACGATCAGCGCCAAATCCGGAAGCCCCGAAGGCTTCAGCCCCGCCACAATCCCAGCCGCCCGATACCCTCTCGGCGCTGTCACACCACCTGAAATTTCCTGCCAATCTGCCATATTCTTTCCTAAAGCCTTCAGTCTGACCGAGAGGCGATTATATCAAGCCACCTCCGGGACACTGTTCATTCCTTATTTCTTCTTTATCATCCCAGGGCACGCTCGCATGGGGCATGGGGCACTGGGCACTGGGCACGCTCGCACTGGAAGCCCCATGCCAGGTATTTGCGGGACGCCAGGGCCCCTCAAATTTATAGATATCCGAAAGAAAGGTTTTTACAAATACCCGGCTTTAGACGGTTTTTGTATATATGTTTTCTACCGGAAGTCAGGAATGTGTGCCAATTGTTCACAAAATCTCCCCCACCACAGGCTGAAATTTGGTCAGTGTCCACTGGACATCTGCCCCAGACTGGGTGCCTCGGGGAGGCAAACCCCTCAAATTTAGGGATATCCGAAAGAAAGGTTTTTACAAATATCCGACTTTAGACGGGTTTTGTATATATGCTTTCTACCGGAAGTAAGAAATGTGTGCGAATTGTTCACAAAATAGCCAAGGGCAGTTGGGTGAGCTGATCCCATCGCCCGCTGCCCCATGCCCCGCACAAGCCGCTGCCCCCATGCCCCATGCCCCATGCCCAGTCACAAAAAAAGGGAGAGTCGGGTGACTCTCCCTGCCATCAGGGTGCATCTACATATCACAATATACTATTTTGGGGATGTGGGGTGTAACCCCCAATTCCGCCTTTGTGTCAAGAAACCCTGACAGAACAGGGGGCTTGGGGGCTAACCGTTCAGCTTGCTCGCCAGCAGCTGGTTAGTCAGCTTCGGATCAGCCCGCCCGCCCGTTTGCTTCATCACCTGTCCGACAAAGAAGCCCAGCAGCTTGGTTTTACCGGCGCGGTACTGCTCCAGCTCCTTCGGGCTCGCCGCCAGAACCCCATCAATAATTTTTTCCAAAGCGCCGGTGTCGGAGATTTGGATCAGCCCCTTGCTCTCCACGAGTTCCTTGGCAGATCCGCCCTTAGCCAGCAGTTCGGGCAGGATGTCCTTAGCGATTTTGCCGCTAATGGTGCCGGCGTCTATCAGAGAAATCAGTTCCGTCAGAGTTGCCGGCGTCAGGGCAATTTCCCCGATGCCGAGTTTATTCTCCTTGAGATAAGCCGCGATATCGCCCATCACCCAGTTACCGGCTTGCTTGGGATTGGCACCCTGCGCCACCACCGCTTCAAAATACTCCGCCACTTGCCGGTCGTCTGTCAGCACCCGGGCGTCGTAGGCAGAAAGGCCCAACTCGCTTTCGTAGCGGTGGCGCTTCGACGCCGGCAGTTCTGGCAGTTGGGCCTTCCACTGCTGCTGCAGGCTAGCGGACACCTCCACCGCCGGCAAATCCGGTTCCGGGAAGTAGCGGTAATCGCTAGAGCCTTCCTTGCTGCGCATGCTGATCGTGCGCTGGCTGCCTTCTTCCCACAGCCGAGTTTCCTGCACAATCCGCTCACCGGCTTCAATGGCTTTAATTTGCCGGTCGATTTCGTACTCAATCGCCCGCTGGATAGCACTAAAAGAGTTCATATTCTTAATCTCCACCTTAGTGCCAAACTTCTCTTCCCCAACCGGGCGCACGGAGATATTCACGTCGCAGCGCAGCGAACCTTCCTGCATGTTCCCATCGCTGACACCGAGATAGCGCAGGATGCGGCGCAGTTCTTGGGCGTACTCAGCCGCTTCCGCCCCAGAGCGGATGTCCGGTTCCGAGACAATTTCCACCAGGGGGACGCCGGTGCGGTTGAAGTCCACCAGAGAGTAGGCGGAACCGGAGAGGCGATCGCTGCCGGCGTGCACCAGCTTGCCGGCATCTTCCTCCATGTGCAGGCGCGTGATGCCAATTTTTTTGCGCGTCGGGTTCCCCGCCTCGTCAACCAGCTCAATTTCCAGCCAGCCGCCCTTAGCGATCGGCAAGTCGTACTGGGAGATTTGATAATTTTTCGGCAAGTCCGGATAAAAATACTGCTTCCGGTCAAACTTGCTGTGGGGAGCGATTTCGCAGTTGAGCGCCAGAGCGGCTTTCACGGCGTATTCCAGCACCATTCGATTCAGCACCGGCAGCACCCCGGGCATTCCCATGCAGACGGGACAGATATTGGTGTTTGGGGGAGTTCCAAACTCCGTCGAGCAGTTACAGAAAATCTTGGTGGCGGTGCTGAGCTGACAGTGGGTTTCCAGACCAATAATGACTTCGTACTGAGTTTTTACCGGTGCGGCTGTGGTCATAAGCTGTCTAGATTGCGGCTTTTTCATCCAATCCCTACTATTTTAGCCGGTGGGGGGCGCATTCCCCACCGGCTCCCCAAAAAATCCCCGTTCAAGAGGGCCAGAAACCCGGTTTCTCAAAGAAACCGGGTTTCTCCCCTCTCACAGCTCAAATAGAAACGCTATATTCCAGTCATCTCGCTTCAGGAGCGCCTTTGACGCTCCCAAATTTCTCCGCCACAGTAGAACAGCACTATGCCGAACAGGCTAGCAGCCAGGTCTTCCAGACTTGCGGAGCGGTTGGGCAAAACTGATTGCAACATTTCTTCAAATATCGTGATAGCGCTAAACAGAAATGGCCCCAGCGGAATGGGATAATTGCCCAAAGCCATCATGCGCCGGCCTAGGGCTCGATGGCTGAGGTAAGAAGCAATTCCGTATAAAATAAAATGCGCCCCTTTATCATAAGGAGAGCGCTGGATTAGCGCAATGGGTAAGTTTCCGATATCCGCTGAAACCATGAGGAAGAAGAGAAACGCGAAGTAGCCGGCGGAGACTATAACCCAGACACGATTTGATGGCTTTATTGCGCCAACTTTCATAATACTCTTATCAGATAAAGGTTCAGCATGGATGGGGCCAGAAACCGGGTTTCTTTTAAAAACCCGGTTTCTTGTGGCTTCGGTGCAAGAAACCCGGTTTCTTGAGCTCTCAAGCGTGGCGGTTGACTTCTTCTTGCAGCCAGGGGTCAACCGGCTGTCCGTCTTTACGCCGCAGCTCAATGTCGATATCGATGATTCTGCCGGAACCGGGGGGAGCGGGCTTTTGGTGGAAAACAATCTCGTAGTTTGCTGGATCTTGATTGCGCTCCCGCAGCCAATCCTGCACCTTTATCGGGGCGAAAAATGACTGACCTTCCGCAAACATGCGGTTAATTTGCATGTGGAGGGTGTAGGGTTCAAATCTAGGCATAACGCGATTTGCAATTTTAGATGTTTTTTTTCGATTTTTTGTTCCCGGGAGCACTTTGGGAGCGAGGAGGGGAAACAGGAAAAAGAGGGTGAAAACGAGGCAGATCCTCTAGGAGTGCGTTCCCAGGCTCCGCCTGGGAACGAGGGGAACCTTTGGGCTAAAGCCCAACTGCGAACCTGTAGGGGCGGCCCCCCGTGGCCGCCCTGACACCGCGCGGCTGCCACACGGAGACTGCCCCCGGAACGAGGGTGCTTCTACCGGCACACCTACCGCAAACCTTCAAGCAGCTGAGTGCGAGCGCTTTCCAAGGCGTCTTTCAACTTGCTGGGATCGCGCCCGCCGGCTTGCGCCATGTTGGGTCGCCCGCCACCACCGCCGCCGCAGATTTTGGCGATTCCGCCGATAAATTTCCCAGCTTGCAGCCCTTTCTTGTTGACATCCGCACTAAAACATGCTATAAAATTCACCTTTTCCGGTTCGGGGACTGACCCGAGCACGACAGCGCCATTGCCCAGCTTTTGCAGCAGTCGCTCAGCAGCTGTCTTCAGGGCTTCAGCGCCCACATCTTCCAGTTGAGCGACGATAATTTTGAAATCGCCAACCGGCTCAGCTTTTGCCAGCAACTGGTCTGATTTTGCCATCGCCAATTCTGCCTTAACCGCTTCCAGCTGTTTTTGAGCGGCTTTCAGTTCCGCTTGCAAGCTGGCGATCCGATCGGGGATTTCTTCTGGCTTGACTTTAAACCGGTCGCTGAGTTCCCTCACTACTTTATCGCGGACGTTGAGGTAGTCGAGTACAGATGGGCCGGCAACCGCTTCAATCCGCCGCACCCCCGACGCCACGCCGGTTTCGGAAATAATCTTGAACGCGCCAATCTCAGCGGTGTTGCCCACATGAGTCCCGCCGCACAGTTCCATCGAGACGCCGGGGTAATCCACCACCCGCACCACATCGGCGTACTTTTCCCCGAACATAGCGATTGCGCCCTTCGCCTTCGCGTCAGTTAAGGGCATCTCGGCAATTTGTGCGGTTGCGCCTTCAGCGATCCAGCTGTTGACCTGCTCCTCAACTTGCTCCAGCTCAAGGGCGGTGAGGGGGCGGGGACAGTTGAAGTCAAAGCGCAGCCGGTCAAAGGCGACGAGAGAGCCGGCTTGAGAAATGGAGTCTGAGACAATCTTTTTCAGCGCCGCTTGCAGCAGGTGGGTGGCGGTGTGGTTGGCTTGAACGCGACGCCGGCAAGATTGGTCAGTGACGGCGGTGACGGGATCGCCGGCACGCAGGACACCGCGCTCGACGCGCCCGAAGTGGACAAAGAAATCCGATTCTTTCTTGACATCTTCAATGCGAACCAGCAGGTTATCCCCACAGAGGTAGCCCCGATCTCCAATTTGCCCCCCGGATTCGGCATAGAAGGGGGTTCGGTCGAGAACAGCCCGGACTGCTGTGCCGGCTTCCGCTTCTTCTGCCGGTTGGCCATCCAGCAGCAGCACTTGAACGCGGGCGCTGGCGGACAGTTCGCTGTAGCCGACAAACTCGGTGGAGTGGATGTGCTCGGCGAGTTGGTCGAGGGAACCCTGCACGGTGAGGTCGATGGTTTCGTGGGCTTCTTTGGCTCTTTCGACTTGCTTTTTCATTTCGGCGTCGAAACCGGCCACATCCACGGTGAGCCCCTGTTCGGCGGCGATTTCCTGTGTCAGTTCCAGGGGGAAGCCGTAGGTGTCGTACAGGGTAAAGGCATCGACTCCAGAAATTTGCTCTGGCTTTTTGGCGAGAATTTCGGCCACGAGTTTCTCGCCGCGCTCTAAGGTTTTCAGGAAGCGGGTTTCTTCGCGATCGAGTTCGGCTTTGATTGCGGCTTCTTGGTTGCGGACGTTGGGGTAGGCGGATTCGGCGAGGGCGATGGCGGTTTCTGCCAGCTGTGCGGTAAACAGACCTGGAATGCCGATCAGGCGTCCGTGGCGCACGACGCGGCGCACCAGCCGGCGCAGGACGTAACCTCGCCCGATGTTGGAGGCGCGGATGTCGTCGGCTATCATATGGACGACGGCGCGAATGTGATCGCCGATCACTTTCAGGGAGATTTTGGTTTTTTCGTCGGATTGGGCGTAGTCGGTGCCGGCCATTTCGGCGGCGGTTTTGACGATCGGGAAAATCAGGTCGGTTTCGTAGTTGTTGGGGAGGCGCTGGAGGATTTGGGCCATGCGCTCTAGGCCCATGCCGGTGTCGATGTTCTTGTTTTGCAGGGGGGTGAGGTTGCCGGCAGCATCCCGGTTGTACTGCATGAAGACGAGGTTGTAGAACTCGATGAACCGGCTGCCGTCTTCCAGGTCGATGCTTTCGTCGCCGCGTTCGGGGTGGAAGTCGTAATAGAGTTCGGAGCACGGTCCGCAGGGGCCGGTGGGCCCAGAGGCCCAGAAGTTGTCCTCTTCGCCCATGCGCTTGATGCGGGGTTCTGGGACGCCGATTTTGTCTCTCCAGATGCTGTAGGCTTCGTCATCTTCTCTGAAGACGCTGACGACGAGGCGTTCTGGGGGCAAACCGAAGACTTGTGTGGACAGTTCCCAGCCCCAGGCGATGGCTTGCTCTTTGAAGTAGTCGCCAAAGCTGAAGTTGCCCAGCATCTCGAAGAAGGTGTGGTGGCGGGCGGTGCGCCCGACGTTTTCGATGTCGTTGGTGCGGACGCACTTTTGGGAGGTGGTGGCGCGGCGGAATTCGGGGGTTCGCTGTCCCAGGAAGATGGGTTTGAAGGGCAGCATGCCGGCGATGGTGAGCAGGACGGTGGGATCTTCCGGGACTAGGGAGGCGGAAGGCAGCACTTTGTGTCCCCGTTCGGCAAAGAAGTCGAGGAATTTTTGTCTGATTTGGCTGCCGGTGAGGGACTGGGCTGTGGGAGGCATAGGTGTGCCAAGACAACTGTATGGATCGATGTGTTTCTATTGTTACACTCGCTGCCGGTGCGCGGTGCGTGCCTCCCGTCTCGCTCCGCCGCCCCCTCGCCCCCCCGTCCCGCAGATGAGGCCGGCCAATCGTAAAGCTATGTAAGGCAAATATTGCTGAATGTAAATAAGAGTAAATCTTGGTAAAAAGGGGTTGCCGGTCAAAAAACGCTGTGATAACTTGATAGTAGGCACCCGAAAGATGAATAAAACGGTTGAAACAAGCATCTGTGGGCTGCGACCCGGTGTCTCCTGTCCAAGCCCGAGGCAGTGGAACCTTAACTAGCATAGCAAAAAGTGGCTAGAGGCCCCGAAGGGGCGCAGCCAAACCAAAGTCCGGAAAGACAATGCGAACAAGTTAGAGGCGAAGCTGCAATATCTGTCCACCCTAGTAGTTAACTGTTCTTTTTCGCAAACCCAACTAAACTCTTTGAATCAGATAACTTTCGTCTAGTGGGTCCGGTCATCCTGACTGGACCCTTAGAATTTTCGGGCGGATTCCTCCGCATAGCTCGCTCACTCGACCGTCAAGCCGGCGTCATGTAAAATTTTGTAAAGGAATCGCTCGCATTCCCAAAGGCTGTGTTACTTTAATAGTGGACACCAACCAGAGTGTTAAACAGCAGTCCAGAGCAAAAAGGAGTGAAAGAAAACCAGTTCTTCTTGATGATGGGCTTAGACCCGGTGTCCCCTGTCGAGAGTCCCTGAGCACATTGTCCACCCTAGTTGTAGATTGTCCACACTCGAAATCACCAGTCGTTTTTATTTGTCCTTTCTGGGAAACCCCAGCTTAACTCGTTGAATCACAGAATCTTCGTCTAGTGGGTTCGGTCATCGCTGACTGAACCCACTGGAGTTTTCGGGCGGATTCCTCCGCATAGCTCGCTTATTCGACCGTCAAGCCGGCGTCATGTAAAATTTTGTAAAGGAATCGCTCGCATTCCCAAAGGCTGTGTTACTTTAATAGTGGACACCAACCAGAGTGTTGAAAAGCAGTCCAGAGCAAAAAGGAGTGAAAGAAAACCAGTTCTTCTTGATGATGGGCTTAGACCCGGTGTCCCCTGTCGAGAGTCCTAGCGCACATTGTCCACCCTAGTTGTTGATTGTTTGCACTCGAACCGTTTTTATTTGTTCTTTCTGGGAAACCCCAGCTTAACTCGTTGAATCACAGAATCTTCGTCTAGTGGGTTCGGTCATCGCTGACTGAACCCACTGGAGTTTTCGGGCGGATTCCTCCGCATAGCTCGCTTATTCGACCGTCAAGCCGGCGTCATGTAAAATTTTGTAAAGGAATCGCTCGCATTCCCAAAGGCTGTGTTACTTTAATAGTGGACACCAACCAGAGTGTTGAACAGCAGTCCAGAGCAAATAAGGAGTGAAAGAAAACCAGTTCTTCTTGATGATGGGCTTAGACCCGGTGTCCCCTGTCGAGAGTCCAAGAACACACTGTCCACCCTAGTTGTTGATTGTTTGCACTCGAACCGTTTTTACTTGTTCTTTCTGGGAAACCCCAGCTTTGCTAGTTGAGTTATAAAACCTTCGTCTAGTGGGTTCGGTCATCGCTGACTGAACCCACTGGAGTTTTCGGGCGGACTGATCGGCAGCGCTCGCTCACTCGACCGTCAAGCCGGCGTCATGTAAAATTTTGTAAAGGAATCGCTCGCATTCCAGAGGGCTGTGTTAATTTAATAGTGGACACCAACCAGAGTGTTGAAAAGCAGTCCAGAGCAAAAAGGAGTGATGGAAAACCAGTTCTTCTTGATGATGGGCTTAGACCCGGTGTCCCCTGTCGAGAGTCCCTGAGTACATTGTCCACCCTAGTTGTTGATTGTTTGCACTCGATCCAGTAGTCGTTTTTGTTTGACTCGTTGATAAATCTATCGTTCGTAACTAAAGAGCCTAGCCCCACCGGCTAGGCTCTAAACGTTTTTAAGGGGCTACCGGCAGCCGGTGGGCCCGACTGTGCGGGATCAGCACCCTAGCAAAATGGCACCAATGAGCAGGAAGGGCAAACCGAGGAATAGCCCAATGCCAGGGATCAGGAAGGTGGGAATGCTTCCGAGAAGGACGAACAGCAAGCCGAAGCTTTTGCGAATCAGTTTTAAGCAACAGCCAAAGAGTTTCATGGTCTTTGTTTCCGCTAAGGTTGAGATGGCTTGGCGCAGCCGCACCCGACCGGCGACCGGCTAGCGACTGCTTGTTCTATTATTACGGTTTCGCCACCGGCAGGCTGCTGGCAGGTGGGCCCAAGGGCGTCGGGCGATTGGCCACTTTAGCGGGATGCCGTTTGTAGTTGGGCTTTAGCCCCGTTCCCCTCGTTTCCCCTCGTTCCCCTCGTTCCCAGCTCATGCTGGGAACGATCCTCTGGGGGGCTGCTGCCCCCTCTCAACAGACAGGCATATTAAAAGTTTAACAGCTTATTTTCCATCCCAGAAGAGCAAATTCGCGCTCTCGGTGTGGTAGGATTAAAAGCGCCAAAATAGGGAAAAGTCGAACAGGTATTGTAGCAGTTGTCAAGGAAGCTAGGCTCTAAAATATGCTTTTCTAAAATCGACAGGCAGGAGTTTCAGGCAGCATGATAGTGTCAGGGAAATCTATTCGGGAGTTCGCCAATGGCTCACCGGCTCATTATAGGGTTTCGGCTTTAATAGTTGTTTCCCAGCTGGCGATGTCCAGTCTGGCAGGGATCGCTGTTACCGTTACCGCTGCTCAAACCTGCCGCGCTCAGCTGGCTAATCCTGACTGTCCGGCTGCTGCGGAGTGCGCAGCGCCCATCAGTGAGAAAAGCCCCACAACCGGGCCACCGGCAGCAGTGTTTGCAGCCCCTATTTTTCCGCCACAACCGCCATCCCCAAGCGCGAGAAACGGGGTTGCTTTGAGTGGCTTCCTCAAGAAAAATGTCAGAAAAAATTTGGGTGCTACTGCGGGCTTAGCGGTTGAATTGCCGGCACCTCCCCAGACGGCGAACCGCGCTGAATTGTTAATGCCGGCACCCCAGGCGCAGTTCGGTGAGGCAGGATCTGGCGACACAGCAGCCGCACCGCCGGCAATCGCGGAGGGTGCCGGTTCGCCACCCACGCTAGCGCCGGAACCCGCCACACCCGGAGAGCAGCAATTTCTACCGGAAAGAGTTCCCCTGCGCCCGTCGAGAAACCGCCAGCAGCGCCAGCGACTGATCGCATCTCCCGGCATTACTTCTGTTACCCCATCAGCTTACGGCAAATCGTGGGGGAGTGCGGGGGTTGGAGTTGGGTTTCAAGGGCGGACTCGCTATACTGATAAATCGGATGGAGCGATTGCCTATGGCATGGGATTTGGCGACTCTCGGGAAGCAGTGGGTTTAGATGTGGGGGTGACGATTTTCAATCTGTCAGACAGTTTTGGAGATCGGGGCGGAGTCAGTTTCAAGCTGCACCGCGCCCTTCCCGATGATTTTGCCGTTGCCCTCGGCTGGCAGAATGCGATTGTCTGGGGGGAAACCGATGCCGGCAGCAGCGTTTACGGTGCCGTCACCAAGATGTTTCGCCTGCAAGAAAGCACGGCAAAACCTTTCAGCCGGCTTTTTGTTTCGGCTGGCATTGGCAGCGGACAGTTCCGCTCAGAGTTGGATATAAATAAAGATATCGGTTCAATTGGCGGTTTCGGCAGCGTTGCTGTGCGAGTGGCTGAACCTGTGAGTGCAATCGCCGAGTGGACGGGTCAGGATTTGACCCTGGCAGTCTCCTTTGTGCCATTTCGGAACCTGCCGCTAGTCATCACGCCGGCGGTGACAGATATCACGAATAATGCCGGTGACGGTGCCCGATTCATTCTGGGGATTGGCTACGGATTTTCTTTCAGATAAAATTAAAAACCATGAAGTTATTCAAGTTTAGCGTCAATTTCAGTTTGGCTTTGCTGCTGATTTTGCTGTCAGCCAGACCGGCTCTCAACCAAACCGGCAACCAGTCCGATGGCTTCCCGAATGTGCCGGACACGACTACTGTTATAACGGAGCCAGAGAGTCCCGCCCCACCGGAGCCCCTCTCTGCAACACCGCCGGTCAGCGGAGAGACGCCGAATACAGCCAAGACAAATGCGGCGCAGACTTCTGACCCAACGGATAGCGTTTCTGGAACAGCTGAAACATCTGGAACCGCTGGTACAAGCGGAGGGAGTGAAGTTGACCGGGCGGGTTTTGAGGCGATTGTGCGAGCGGGAGAGACTGGTGAAGCCGTCCAAACGGTGGAAGAAGCGCAAGCGGTAGAATTTAGCGCCCAACTCGCCATACGTTTATACGGTAAAGCGCCGACAATTGACGAGATAGGTAAGGCGCTCTTCACTCTCTACCAAGCGACCGGAAAAAAGGCAGTAATCACCTACATTATCGCCCTGGAAAACAGGCTAGATTCCCTGACGATTTTTCCGCAGAATCCAGGGACGCTAACCGAGGGAGTTAACGACCCATCGATTCGCAAAGTCGTGCCGGTTGCTCGCAAAACGGTAAACAAAGTTGCCAGAGAGTTTCGCCAAGAAGTCACCAATCCTGTCAAAAGTGCGACCACCAGCTATTTAAAGTCCGCCCAACAGCTGTATCAGTGGATTGTCTCGCCAATAGAGCCAGAACTGCAAGCCAATAAAGTAGATATTGTAGTGTTTGTGATGGATTCTGGGTTGCGCTCCATGCCGCTGGCGGCTTTGCACGACGGCAAACAGTTTCTCATCGAAAAATACGGCGTAGCACTGATTCCCAGCTTTGGGCTGACGGACACCCGCTATGTGGATTTGAGGAACTCGCAAGTTTTGGCGATGGGGGCTTCGGAATTTAAAGACCAAAATCCCTTACCAGCCGTGCCGGTGGAGCTATCTGAAATCATGAGTGGGGCTTGGCGCGGGCAAAGGTTCCTCAACGAACAGTTTACTCTGGAGAATTTCAAGGTGCTGAACCGGCAGCAGCACTTTAATATTATTCACCTAGCCACTCACGGGGAATTCCGGACAGGAGAGTTGAGCAATTCCTACATCCAGTTTTGGAACAAAAAAGTGAATATGCTTGAACTCAGGAGACTGTCACAAGAATTGGGCTGGAATGCGGCGAACACCGCGCCGGTGGAACTGCTGGTTATGAGCGCCTGCAGGACGGCACTGGGAGATGAGCAAGCGGAATTGGGATTTGCTGGGTTAACGGTTAATGCCGGTGTAAAATCCGCGCTGGCAAGTCTGTGGTACATCAGCGACGCCGGCACCTTGGCGCTGATGAATGAGTTTTACACGCAGTTGAGTGTGACGGGGAACAAAGCAGAGGCGCTCAGACAAGCGCAGCTGGCCATGCTGAGAGGACAAGTGCAACTGGAGGGCGGTCAGCTGCGCGGATCTGACCGGCAGGTTATCCCTCTCCCCCGCGAAATTGCGGCGCAAGGGAAGATTAAGGTGTCCCACCCCTATTTCTGGTCGGCGTTTACGCTGATTGGAAATTGGAACTGAGCCAGAAACCGGGTTTCTTTAAGAAACCCGGTTTCTTGTGACTGAGTTAGCCTGAGAGCGAGATAATTCACTTGTCACTTCTGTCAAGTTTCTTTTCGCGGGGTAAAAATCGGTCGAGGGCGGCTTTTAACTCTTCGATTTCATCTTCAATATTTCCCGCTTTGGCAGCGCGAGCGATGCACTGACTTAAATGCTCGTCCAAAATAATCCTCGCCACGCGGTCGAGTGCGCCCCGGACTGCAGCAATCTGGACTAGGACATCCGGACAGGGTTGGCTCTCTTGCACCATTGTTTTAATGCCCCGGATGTGTCCCTCGATGCGAGACAGCCGGTTGACAAGGCGTCGCAGCGACTCCTCGCTGTGAACGTGAGTGTGAGCGGAATGATCGTGTGAGTGAGGGTGCTGGTGGTGGAGGTCGTCTATCTCCTGAGACAGGGGTTCGCCCCTGTCATCCAGGGGAAAAGTTTTGTCAGCGCGTGGGTTAGCTTTAATCATGGGCGGTGTGCGGTGGTGCGGTGTACATAAGATTGTAGCCTAGGAGCAAAAACCTATTTCGTCGCGCCACCTCCTGTGACACCTCCTGTCAGCGGTGGGGCGATCCGAGTCCCCTCTGTTGCGGTGCGGGGGTGAATGGGTCACTTTCACCCCGAAATACCCCGCACCCGCGCTGCAATGGGGGATGGGGCGAGTCAGTAGCGCGTCTCGCCGCAGGCGGGGTTTAATTGCGCGACTGGAAAGCTAACCTAAAGGAAAAAGCCCCTGAGATACTTAGTCCCGTGCGTCCGCCATTATAGATTTAAGTCAAATACCGCGCGATAAAATTGACACGATTGTATATAATTAGCTAGCGCTAAACAACAAGTAAAATTACCTCCTAACAAACACTCTTCTTCTCCTTATTCTTCCTCTGCGCCCTCTGTGTCTCTGCGGTTCATTCAATCACTACTTATAACGCACTACCTATAAATATTTACCCCCTCCCTAAAAGGGAAGGGGGTTAGAAGGTTCTGTCTTTTTCAAAAAGAAGATGTTTTCCTTTACGGCAGCTAGCCAATACCTACCTGAACCAGGCTCCCTGCAACCCGAACCGGAAAAGTCGGGATTTTAACCGTTTCATCATCCAGGCACGTTCCTGTCAGCAAGCTGAAATTATGCTTGTAAACTGGCGAAGCAACTTTGGGAATGCCATTGCGGTCGCCCACAATTCCCCGCGACAGCACAAACGCCTTGCTAAACGGATCGCGATTGCTGAGAGCGTAAAGCTCTGTCCCGTCTCCCACTCGGAAAATGGCCACCTGCTGGCCTTCTACCAGGGCGCAAACCCCCGTATTGGGCAGGATTGCGGACAGCGGGCAGACATCCACCCACGCTGCAACTGAATCGCGAACCGGTAATGCTTGAACCATGTTTTCTTCCTTTTTTTTGAGCGTTTAAATCTGTCGGTTTGACCGGCTGGCGTTTAGCTCAGGGAAATCAGCCCTCATCAGTCAAAACTGGAATAAACTTTTCCGGTCGCTTTTTCTGAGGGACAGCCGGCACCTCGGCGTCCAGCCATTCGAGAAAATCCTGATTGATGGACTCTACAGAAATTTCTGCGATGGTATTCGTATAGTCAATCTGTTCGCCGATCGCCCGGTGGAGTTCTTCGCGATAGCCATCCTGAGTCTTGACAATCAGCACAATTTCTGTTTGTTCGACAATCTTGCCTTCCCAGCGGTAAACAGAATTGATCGGAAACCAGTTAGTGCAGACAGCCAGCTGTTCCTCAAGTAAGGCGCGACTCACCTTACGGGCTTCTTCGGAGCTGCTGAGGGTGATGTAGTAGAGCTTCATCGCTTTGTCCATTTCTTGTGGTGCCGGCATCCTCCCAGAGTGCGGGTAAGATGCCTGTCCCACCAGTGTGCCACAAGCGTCTGGCTCTTTGCCCAATTCTGCCGCCCCGAAGGCGGTGCGCCGCCGAGACGCCTGTTGCACTTCCAGGGAGGCGGTAGGGCTAAAGCCCAACTACAAACGGTAGGGCTAAAGCCCAACTACAAACGGTAGGGCTAAAGCCCAACTACAAACGGTGCGCCGGCGTCTCCGCCTGTGCTACGTCACCGAGGGCGCAGGCGTGCGCTTTTCGTGCTCCAATGCGGGGCGTTTTTGACCCCGCTCCTCCACCCAGACAATATTCGGATCGGACAGATCGGAATTCACAAAGTGGCGGAACCGCTGGAGCTTCTCCGGATCGTCAATCGTCGCCTTCCACTCGCACTGATAGGTCGCGACATGGTGCTCCATCTGCGCTTCCAACTCAGCGCCAATGCCCAGGGAATCCTCAACAATCACCCCCTTCAGGTAGTCGAGCCCGCCTTCGAGCTTGTTGAGCCAAGTCGCCGTGCGCTCCAGCCGGTCAGCCGTGCGAATATAGAAAACCAAGAACCGATCCAAATACTTAATCAGCGTTTCCTTATCTATATCCGCCGCTAGCAGCACCGCATGTTGCGGCTTCATACCGCCGTTTCCGCAAACATAAAGATTCCAGCCTTTTTCTGTGGCAATTATCCCAAAATCCTTGCTTTGAGCTTCAGCGCACTCCCGCGTGCAGCCAGAAACAGCAGACTTCAATTTGTGGGGGGCTCGCAAACCGCGATAGCGCAGTTCTATCTCAATCGCCAGACTCGTAGAATCCTGCACCCCAAACCGGCACCACGTACTGCCAACGCAAGATTTCACCGTGCGCAGCGCCTTGCCATAAGCGTGTCCGGATTCAAAGCCGGCATCTGCCAGCCGCCGCCAAATATGAGGCAATTGCTCCACGCGGGCACCAAACAAATCAATCCGCTGTCCGCCGGTGATTTTGCTGTAAAGTCCGAACTCTTTGGCAATTTCCCCTAAAGCAATCAGCTGGTCGGGCGTAATCTCGCCCCCCGGCACTCGCGGCACCACCGAATACGTGCCATCCCGCTGAATGTTAGCCAGGAAGTAATCGTTGGTATCTTGCAAACTGACGTGGGGCGCATCTAAAACATGCTCATTCCAAGTGGAAGCGAGCATGGAAGCCACAGCCGGCTTGCAAATTTCGCAGCCCAGTCCTTTGCCAAATTTTTGAATCACCTCGTCGAAGGTGCGAATCCGGTTGACTCGCAGCAAATGATAGAGCTCTTGGCGGGAATGGGCGAAGTGCTCGCAGAGGTGATTCTTCACCGCCACACCGGCTTTCTTCATCTCAGCCTTGAAGAGATCCGTCACCAGGGGCACGCAACCGCCGCAACCCGTGCCGGCTTTCGTGCATTTCTTGACGCTGGCTACGTCGGTGAGGCTGTGCTCGCGAATCGCATCGCAAATTTGTCCCTTGCTGACATTATTGCACGAGCAAATCTGGGCGGTATCCGGCAAGCCGGTCACTCCCATTATAGCAGATGCCGGCTTTCCTTCGCGTGCCGGCAGCAGCAAATCTTCTGGATAGGGTGGCAGAGTCGTGCCGGTTTTCACAAATTGCAGCAAAGTGCCGTAAGCGGAAGCATCCCCGACGAGAATGCCGCCCAAAAGCCGGCTGCCATCTTCATTGAGAACCAGTTTTTTGTAAACCCCCTGAACTGTATCTGTCAGGGAAATTTCTCTAGCTCCCGGAGTCTTTGCGAATCCATCGCCGAAACTGGCCACATCCACCCCCAAAAGCTTGAGTTTGGTGGACATATCCGCGCCGGTAAAAGTATTCGTCGCTGTATCGCTCAATATATCCGCTGCTACGCCAGCCATTGCATACCCGGGAGCGACTAAGCCGTAGATTTGATTTTGATAGAGTGCGCATTCTCCAATCGCGTAAATATCGGGATCTGAAGTTTGACAGGATTCACTGATAACGATGCCGCCGCGCTCGCCTACCGCCAGCCCGCAGGCTCTAGCGAGTTCGTCGCGGGGGCGAATCCCAGCGGAAAACACGATTATATCTGTTTCCAACTCGGAACCGTCGGCAAACAGCATCTTGACAACTTTGCCGTTTTCGGTTACAATTTCCGTAGTGTGTTTGCTGGTGTGAACCGAAACTCCTAGCGCTTCTATCTGGCTGCGGAGAATAGCGCCGCCAGCACCGTCAATTTGCACCGGCATCAGCCGGGGGGCGAACTCAACCACATGGGCAGTCAGTCCCATATTTTTGATGGCGCTTGCTGCTTCCAGCCCCAGCAACCCGCCGCCAACAACTGCGCCAACTTTACAGTTTTTAGCGTAAGCGGCTATTTTTTCCAGGTCTTCAATTGTGCGGTAAACGAAAGTGCCGGTGGCGTTATTTCCCTTGATGGGGGGCACAAAGGGATAGGAGCCGGTGGCGAGGACAGCCTTGTCGTAGGCGATTTTTAAACCATTGGCTGACTCAACGATTTTTTTCTGCCGGTTGAGAGCAACTGCTCGATCGCCAATATGGATTTGAATACCGTTTTCTTGATAAAACCCAGGTTCAACTAGAGATAAATCTCCCGCCGTTTTGCCTGCGAAGTAGCCGCTCAGATTAACGCGGTCGTAGGCGACACGAGGTTCTTCACAGAAGGTAATTAAGTTCCAATTCTGCGCCGCTCCTTTGCTGACCATCAGCTCTAGGAACTTGTGCCCTACCATGCCGTTGCCGATAACAACGAGGTTTTTTTTGGCTGTCATTGAATTTTTGCACCGCCTCTGTCTCAGTTATCTTATTTAGATTTAGCCATTTTTAAGAGCGGTTTTTTTGTATATTTAGCTACCGTTATGGGCTGTCAATGCGGGAATCGAATCAAAGCAATTTTGTTTTTGCATGCGGGGCTAAAAGGGGTTTTAATTCCAGAGGCTGCGCCAGAATCATCTGAGCAGTATTGCTCAGGCAGCGGGAACAGATACCCGGTGCCAGAAGAAGTGATAGAGCAGTTGCGCCAGCAAGCTGAGCAGCTACAGGAGGGGCTTGAGCGGGCAGAATCTATGCTCGAGCTTGAGCGCCGGCGAGCGCAACAGCTAGCCGCCAGACTGCGAGAACTGGGTATCGATCCAGATTCGCTCTCCAGCGCCCTCGCCCCTCCCAGCCGACCGGCACCGGCAATCCCCCCACTGTCTTTCCCCAGAACTGTACGGGCCACACCCCCCACCTGTCGCCCGGCGCTCCCTAGGCTCCCATCCCCGAATAGTGCTTCAACCCCCGCCGCCACAACCACCGGTTCAAAAGAAAGAACAGCACCCCCCAACCCAGCATCACCGGCAGCCCCCGCCCCACATCCACCGGCAGCCCCACCAGCAGCGCTGCAGGAAAATGAACCAGATAGGAAAACGGCATCCACAGCACCACCTGGCGCACCGGCTCGGGGAAAACTTCCAGCGGGGCAACTACGCCAGAGAGAAACAGGTAAAACAGAAGCCAGATTTGCTCAATAGCGTTCGCTCGCTCCATCCAGAACGCGAACATAGCAAAGGTGTACTGGATGAGAAAGCGCAGGAAAAATGCCAGCACCGCCACCAGCACAAACAGCAAAAACTGCCCCGGATTCGGCAGCCAAAAGGACTGGGGATACAGGGCAAAAAACAGCAGCACCAGCCCCACAATGAACGGCAAGCGGGCAAACCGTTCGGAAATGTGGGAGGTGATGTGGTGCCAAACTGGATCTATCGGCTGCAGCAGCTTCGGCGACAGCTTCCCCTGCACAACTTCTTTCTCAAACTCCCATATCACCCAAACTGCGTTAAACTGGCGGACGATAAAAACTGCCAGGAAATAGCGGGCAAACTCCACCGGCTCCCACCCAAACCGCCCACCTTGCGCCGCCTGCATCCAAATGCCCATCAGGATCAGCGGCAGCGAGCCCGACAGCGCCCACAAAAACAGCTCGGCTCGATATTCCAGCATGTATGCGTAATAAGTCACCAGCAAGGTTTTGGCAATTCTGAAAAATCGACTCATATTATTTACGCTTGAATACTTTTCTATTGTCTCTCGCTGCCGGCCCTGGATCGCGGTTAAACCGGAAGCGCTGAACAACAAGAGGCAGAGCCTCCTTTGTGTTCCGGGGCTCTGCCCCGGAACGAGGTTATAAAAATACTGTACAAGCGTAAAGCCTGTCACGAAACCGCGCCGGTGCGGAATACCCGGCCAATCACTTCTTCCACCGGCGGGTCTGTCACCTTCAAGTCCAGCACCTCTAACTCCGCGAGAATCCTTGTCAGCGTGCCGGTCAGCGACTCGCGCTGCACCAGGAGACGCACCGACTGGCCATCCACCGATTCCACTTCCCCGTAGGAAGACAGCAGGGAGCTAGCCTGCAGGGTCTGCACCGGCAGGGGGTGGGCGAGTTCCACCTGAACTTCCCGGTAGGGGGAGAAGCGCTCTAGCAACAAGTCCAAACTGCCGTCGTAAACGAGCTGACCCTCGTGGATTAAAATAACCCGCCGGCACAGAGCGGTGATGTCTGCCATGTAGTGGCTAGTCAGCAGCACTGTCGCCCCGTAGCGCTGGTTGTACTCGCGCAGGAATTCCCGCACCGCCACCTGGGCGTTGACATCCAGTCCCAGGGTTGGCTCGTCCAGAAACAGCACTTGGGGCTGGTGGAGCAGCGCCGCCATCAGCTCTGCCTTCATGCGCTCACCGAGGGAAAGCTTGCGCACCGGCACATTGAGCTTGTTTTCCAGGGAGAGCATTTCTGTCAGGAGACTGACACGCCGGCGGTACTCTTTGTCGGGGATGCCGTAGACAGCAGCATTGATCCTCAGGGAGTCGAGCACCGGCAAGTCCCAAATCAGCTGCTGCTTTTGCCCCATCACCAGGGTAATTTTTTGCAAAAACGAAGCCTCCCGCCGGAAAGGGACCTGTTCTGCCACCCGCACCCGACCGGCAGAAGGATAGATCAGGCCGGTGAGCATTTTCAGGGTCGTGGTTTTTCCGGCACCGTTTGGCCCCAAAAATCCCACCACCTCGCCGGGTTCAATTTCAAAGGAAACCCCCTGAACTGCCCGCACCTGGCGGTAAGTGCGGCGCAGGAAGTGGCGCAACGTCCCCTTGAGCCCCGGTTCCTTGACCGCCACCGGATAGACCTTGCTCAGGTCATCAGCCACGATAATCGACATAATCTCTCACGACAACACCGCTTGCTCTGCGCAGAGCAGATGCGATCCATTGTAATGGCACCGGCACCGGCATCGCTTTTCTGTGGGCAATCCCTGCGCCCCCTCCCCGCCGGGGTTAGCAACTCGCGCCGCCTTCACTCCGGTTAATCACTTTTTTTAACTGCTGTCTGCCCAGTCTTTATTTCACCGGCTGCCAAGTTGAATTTAACCCAAGTTGCTACGCACGCAGTACGAGCGTGGAGATCCCCCCCTAGCCCCCCCTTCAAAAGGGGGGGGACAATCTCTTGCGCCCCCCTTTTTAAGGGGGGGAAAGGGGGGATCTGGATGCAATGACTTGCAGGTAGCAACTTGAGTAAATTTAATATACAGGTAAGATTCCTGACAGCGCCACGGACTCAGATGTTTTAGGCTTTTGTCCGGTTAATTAATTTGTTTTCGCTCGCAGCGCGGCCTCCTGACTGCGGCTGCCGGAGCCGCGTCAGGGAGGGCCGGCAAAACTCCTCTAATATACGGCTTGTTGCTTATTGAATAAACACTGGCTTACGAGCATAAAAGCCAGACGGCAGGCGAGACGACAGCACTGCGACCTGCCGCCAAAATAAAAGTATTCAACCGAAACTGAGAATATCCAATCAGGGCTGGAGCAGGTGCGGGCCCGGACGTGTGGCCGGGAAGAGAAACTGGACAAACAGTTCACCAAAAGCGGGACAATGCGCGACATTACCTAACTTTCAGGGTTGTTTTTCGCACGGGAGAAACCCGTACAGGTGAAACTGCTTGCCACCTCCCACACGGAGCGTAACCTGATTAAAAGGCTCGTTTCCGCTGACTTTTCGGATTATGTTAAAAGCTCCGTTACCGTCCGCATTAATTAGCGCACCATTGCTGGATCTAAACAGCCCTCTCTTGACCCTTTTGCCCTGATAAGACTCACGCTTTTCGCGCCAGCCCAAATCAAGAAAGGAAGTTTTACTGGTATAGGAATCATCGGTAACAGCCACCTTAATACCAGCGATTTCAGCTTTATAAGTAATCATTTCGATGAGTCTAGCATGGGGAATATAAACGAAACTCTGGTGGCTCTTTTTACCCAAATCGACTTCTGGCTGACCCTCAGGATTTTTTCCGATAACTCGCTGGCCTATTTGCGACTCTACCAAGCAGTCTACAATGAAGCGACTGGCTTTGTGCAAATAGTCATCAACTTGTTTATTGCGCTTAAAAGTAATCTGCTGTATCCGCTTGCTAGTTTGACATTTTCCCTGTAACGCAAGATTTAAGAACAGCCACCTTCTTGTTATAGCCCTGATTGATAGACTTCAGGCGATCGCCGCCCACTAAAATCGGCACAAAACCGGGGAAAGTTTGACACTAATGCCGCCTGATTGTCAATCCCCAAATATATTCCAGCTACCAGCCGGGGGTTCAGCTGAGCAAGAGTCGCAGGCTTTTCATAGACCACCTCAATAACGTCAGAGGCCACTCTGGGTACTGCGCCGCACCTCTACGACATCCAGAACTCGTGTCTGAACAACTATGTTAGTTTGGGACAGGCGCAACAATCCGCTATTCTTGTGTTTCCCTCTCTGACCTATAGATTGATTATCGTACCAGATTGCGGCCACAAGTTTTATGCTTGTATTTAGGAATTTGAGGTTGCCCTTGGAACTTGCTGCTGTCGTCTAGGTATGCAAGTGTTGCCTCTTGACACGCCGACCCATCGTGAATAACCTGCTTAATAATCTGATTGCTTACCTTAGCTGGTAAGGCTTTATACGCTTCTGTCGGTTTCAGTACCGCATAAAGCTCTTTGAGGGTCAGGCGGTCACTCAGATGGCACCTCGATTGTAGGGGCGGGTTCGCCCGAAATCCTTGTGACACAGCTCAGGATTGTCATAAACCCGCCCCCGCCTCATGTAGTATGCCGACAAGTTATACAAGTTCTTGGACTTAAAGGATAACTCATCCAAGGAAAGGAAAAATCGGTGCTGTCTATCTATGTAATGCCTTTCTGCGACTTTCACGAGAGTTATTTTGGCCGCACCCCAATCAGATTATATCAGAATTTTTCAGTCATTGATTGCGTCTTATCAAATTGTCACACACACGCCCGCGTGAGAGACTGTTTCTAAAGAAAAGTGAAGGAGCCAGAAACCGGGTTTCTTGTGGCTTTGGGCCATTACATATCACTTGACCCAGCAAAAGAAACCCGGTTTCTCAACCCCTGGCGGCCTTAACAATTATTTAGAAACAGTCTCTGAAGGTGAGGGTGCCGGTGACCCGAAGCAAAAGCGCTCCTGCGGAGCCGCTGCGTGCTTCGCAGCGGCTGCGCCAGCAGCTAGCCCGCGCAAGTGATATGTCATACAGCAGCCGGCCACTGGGAGAAATGTCAGGGAATGTCCGGCGATTCAATTATCTAATCGTCACACCCCGGACAGACGCCTGACGGCTTCAGGGGGCAAGTCGGGGCTGGTGCTGGCTGGCGGGGTTTCAGCCAAAGCCTGCGCCGTGCTGGCTCCCTCACGCCTTAGAGGTCCCAGAAGTGGCCGGTAGCTCGAACTTGTAGCCGACGCCGCGAACAGTTTGAATCAGGGAAGGCTGGGTGGCATCGGGTTCAATCTTGCGGCGAATTTGGCCAATATGCACGTCCACCACCCGCTGGTCGCCGACATAGTCGTAGTCCCAGACTTGTTGCAGCAGTTCAGTTCTGCGCCAAACCCGATTGGGGTGGCTGGCCAAAAAATACAGCAAATCAAATTCGAGGGCGGTTAAGGGCACCATCTCACTGTTGAGCATTACCTCGCGGCGCACCGGATCGATGTACAGCCCGCCGAAAGTGAGGGTTTGCAGTTCGTTGGCGGTGACGATCCGCCGGCGCTTCAAAATCGCCGCCACTCTAGCGGCGAGCTCAACCAGACGGAACGGCTTGGTGATGTAGTCATCCGCACCTTGGGAAAAGCCCTGGATAATGTCAGCTTCGTCCGTGCGGCTGGTCAGCATCAGGACAAACACGCCGGTGCGCTGCTGCATTTCTTGACAGAGCTGGTAGCCGGTGGTGTCCGGCAAGTTGACATCCAGAATCACCAGATCGGGATTCAGGTGCTCAAACAGCTCTAGGGCGCTCTTACCGTCCTCTGCAGACTCCACTTCATAGTTTTGCTTGCTCAAAAAGCGATGGATTAAATTCCGGATTGCCGGGTCGTCATCAACGACAAGAATCTTGGCAGGGGCCATGTCCACAACCTTGCTCTAACAAATGGGCAAGAAAGATTCGTCAGACCGATGGCTTTCGCCAGGTGAAGCCCTGGCAGCAATCTACGCAACCGTGAGGGAAATAGCCTCCCCGCACAGTCGTTTATCCAGCATTTTAGAAAATTATCGGCGAGGAACCTAGCGGTCAACTATCTTAACCTACCGGCACGAGATTGGAACTCGTGTCAGGAGTTTAGCGCAACGAAAAGTAACTTTTTGTTAGCTATTCCTTAAATGAGAGGGGGGTTAGCAGCCGTGTATAGAGACTGTCCCATACTACCATAACTTAAAATATTGTCAGACTCAGAGCGTGAAAAAGCCGTGCGCGGGCGAGCGAAAATTGCCGAGAAAGTGGGCTGCGACACTGAGAAAGTAGAATTGTGCACCCTTTTCGGGAGTGAGTTTTGCAGGAAGGGGGTTCTGAACAGGGGGCTGGGCACCCCCTCTGGGCGTGGGGCGCTGGGGGAGAATTGACGTGAATATCGAGGTTTGAGCTGCTCAGGCCCGCCGGCTCCTGAAGACTTGCAGAAAAAACCTGCTCTCGCCAGCCCCCTCCCTCCGGGGACGCCCTCCCGTCTATCCGTTTTATTTGTTTTAAAAACAATGCCCAGTTTTTTCTTTAAAATTAATGCTTTTATTATAGTGTATGACTTGTGACCGCTGGTTAAAGGAAAACTTTACATCCGGAAAATAGAGGGGGCCGGAGCGGAGGGGACAGGTCAGTTGGGGAGGGTTCCAGATGGACAAAAATATCAGGGTCGGGAAAGAGGGGTTTACGGGAGAGGGGGAGAGAAAAAACCGGCAGCCTTGCAAGGCTGTTCGGCAGGGGGCATCGGGAGGCTCGGTGCTGCCGGCGGCCTCCCGATGCCGGTGCGCCCCCGCGCTCTGTGCGGACTATCATAGATTGCTATAAGCTTTCAGGCATTGCAACATGGTAGACTGGTTAGTTGCCTGGGGAGTAAAAGAACTGACGGGGTTTGTCTTTCAAGACATCCTCCTCGGACTGGCGCAAGGGAGACTGGAAGACTACGCCAGTGACCTTTTTTGTGACTGCATCAGCAATCTAGCCACCCTGGCCAGCAAGTATGAATTGAATGTGGCGGCGGGTCGCGCCCTCAAGGAATTCCTGAGGCTGCTACAGGAGGAACTGGAGACTTGGGGGTGCTCTCCGGCAGACCTCAAGCAGTACAAAAAAGCCTTAAATCAGTTCATTTACGCCAAATCGGTCAAAAAAATATTAGGCACCGCTTTTAAGGAAGACTGCAAAGCGCTAGACACTGCTGGGCTTGCGAAAACTTGGGAGAATCTGGGGTTGCCGCCCCTGCCTTCCCAGTTTGACTGGGAAGCCATCGGCAAGCAGTATCTCAGAAAAGTCAAAGCCCTGCTCAGAGAATCTGAGGAGTTGCGCAGCATCCTGGACTCGCAAAATCTCGAAGCCATCCGGCGCAGCGCCGAAGAACTGGCTGGGCTCGTGCCGAATTTTGACCTGCAGCAGTATCGAGAGAGCATCCGCAAAGTTTACGGGCACCTCAACTTAGACGCCCTATCGACAGACGCTTACGAATACAAGCTGCGATTGTGGCAGATGTTCGTGCCGCAGAACGCCCGCGAAGGGCTGCCGGTGAGAGACATCCCCAAAGAGCATCAAAAACGGCTAAGAGTTGCGGACTTGCTCGACGAGCAACTGGAGCGCGACCGAGAAATTGAGCTGCCGCAAAAGCTTTCATTTCGGCCCGCCGAGAAGTCCGTCCGCTCAGTGCTGGAAATCCTCAGCGATCCGAGCTGCCAGCACACAGTGATTTTGGGCGATCCCGGTTCCGGAAAGTCTACCTTGGCTCAGTACCTCGCTCTCAACTGGGCGGAAAAACCCAGCAACACGATTCCGCTGCTGATCGAGCTGCGCAACTACACCCGCGACCGCAACCTCCCCAAAGACTTCCTGGACTTTTACCATCAAGGCAGTCGCGTTATCTGCCGGCTCAACCGGCAGCAGCTTCACCAGCAGCTGATGGCCGGCAATGCCTTTGTCATCTTCGACGGACTCGATGAAGTCTTTGACCGAGACACCAGAGGTGCCGCGATCAGGGAGATTGTCCGCTTCACCACGGACTACCCCAAAGTGCGGGTGATGGTGACCTCTCGGATCATTGGCTACAAGTCGCAACCCCTGCGGGACGCTCAGTTCCGGCACTTTACCCTGCAAGACCTCTCCCCCGAACAAATCCGCGAATTTTTGCAAAAATGGCACCGGCTAGCGATTGGCGACGAGACAGAAAAACAGCGCAAGCTCGCTCGCTTGCAAGCTGCCATTGAGTCTTCACCGGCGATAGGCGAACTCGCCGGCAACCCGCTGCTGCTGACGATGATGGCAATTCTCAACCGCAATCAGGAACTGCCCCGCAATCGCGCCGAACTCTACAGCCAGGCTTCGCAGGTGCTGCTGGAAAACTGGGACGTGGAAAGAGATTTGCCGGTGGCGAGCGACACCATCGACCGCCGGGAAAAACAGGAGATGCTGCGCCAAGTAGCCTATCACATGCAAGCCGCCCCCCAAGGACTGGCCGGCAACCTGATTCATGCAGACGACCTGGAAAATATCTTCACTCGCTATTTGAAAACCCTGGAGGTCAGCAATCCCAGAAGGGCTGCCAAGTTAATTATTGAGCAGCTGCGCGAGCGCAATTTTATTTTGTGCCACTGGGCGTGCGGATTACTACGCCTTCGTGCACCGCACCTTTTTGGAATATTTCTGCGCCTGGTATTTCGTCTGGCAGTTTAAGGAAAAGCAGACTCTTACGATTGAAGACCTGAAGCGGGAAGTTTTTGCGCAGCACTGGCGCGACCCAGCTTGGCATGAAGTGCTGCGCCTGATTGCCGGCACCATTGATGCCAGATTTGCCGCCGTTCTGATTGACGGCCTGCTCGAAGAAAGCGGCTTTTCAGAAGAGTTCGCCAACGTGTTTTTAGCAGCTGAGTGCCTCGGTGAAGTGAGAAACCGCCACCCCACCGCCGCCGCAGCCAACCGCGCCCTCGACCGGCTAGAAAGTTTGGCAGGTCGCAGCGAATCTTGGATTGCCATCAAAGCCGTCAGAGCCATCGCCACCCACTGGAAAGACCACCCCGACACTTTGCCCCTGCTCAAGATCCTGGGGAGTTCATCGGAACACTGGGAAGTGCGGGTGACGGCTGCCGTACAATTGGCCCAAGGCTGGCCAAATGACCCCGACACCTTGCCCCTGCTGGTAGCTTTGGTGAGAGCCGATACCTCTGAGAGCGTCCGAGTCACGGCTGTGGCGCAATTGGCCAAATGCTGGCCGGCTGACCCCAACATTTTGCCGCTGCTGAAAACCCTAGCGCAGTTGGATGACAGCGATTATGTGCGGGCGACACCGTGGCCCTAGCTGAGGGGTGGCCAGATGAGCCTGACACCTTGCCCTTGCTGAAAACTCTCGCTCAGTTGGGTGAGAGCGACTGCCTGCGAAGGACAGCCGTGCGGGCCCTGGCCGAGAGGTGGCCGCATGACCCCGCCCTCTTGCCCTTGCTGAAAAATCTGGCTCAGTTCGAGAGTGATGAGAGCGTGCGGTCGTGGGCTCTGGAGCAATTAGCGCTGCGCTGGTCGCAAACCTCCGGCATGTTTGAATTTTTGTATCGCTGCGCTGTCACCCAGTCGTTTGAGCGCCAGTATGATTTTGAAGACAACCCCCGGCTCAAGGCACTTGTGGGAATTGTCCAGCATTACCCTCACCACCCCGAAACGCAGCCCCTGCTGCAAGACCGGCTAGCCCACGACCCCGATGACAAGGTGCGCGAGTTTGCCAGCGAGCAGCTCAAACAGTTCACCATTGAAAATTAAAAATGGGGCACTGGGCACCGGGCACCGGGCACCGGGCATTGCTAATTCCCCCCGCCAGGTTATAATAATTAATCATCCGAATTGAATATTAGGTTGCCTGACCCGGAATTTCCACGCCGCATGGGAACTGCGGGAAAAAAATGCAAAGTTGTACATTTAAATTGCTGTTTATAGTTTTTTTAGAAAAGAGCGGAGGCGAGGCGCGTGAAGCGCGGGCGAGGAGAGAATGAATAAGGGCGAGAAGAAAAGGAGGGGATTCTCGTGCGAGTCAAACGACTTTTAGAGCAATTTCGAGTGAATAGCACGCGCAATAAAGAGGAAAATTAGGAGCGTGACAGCCTGGGGAGCGCCCAGAGATTAAGCTACCTCCAGCGGCCCAAGGTGCGGCCTTCCTGGGGCCATAATAGAAATGACCGCAAGTGGCAAACATGAACATCACCGCCTTCCAGAAAAATACGCCCCTGATCCTGATAGTGGACGATGACAGGACGACGCGGAAGATCCTGCGCCGGGCGATGGAACAAGAAGGGTATCAGGTTGCCGAAGCCAGTGACGGTGCCGAAGCAATAGATGCCTACGCGCTTCTCAACCCGGATATGGTGCTGCTGGATGCCAAGATGCCGGTGATGGATGGCTTTACCTGCTGCAGCAAATTGCAAGCCACTGACAGCAGCAGCCGCACGCCGGTGCTGATGATTACTAGCCTGGAAGACGAAAAGTCGGTAGATCGAGCCTTCGAGGTCGGTGCCACCGATTACATCACCAAGCCCATCCACTGGGCGGTGCTGCGGCTGCGCGTGCGCCGGCTGCTGCAAGAACGGCAGGCGGAGGCAGAAATTCTCAAGGCGCTGCAGAGAGAAAAAGAGCTCTCTGACCTCAAATCCCGCATTGTCAGCATGGTGTCCCACGAGTACCGCAACCCCCTGACCGCCATTTTGTCGTCTGCTGAATTGCTGGAATATTACGGCAACCAGTGGAGCGAGGAGAAAAAACTCGAACACCTCCACCGCATTCAAGCCGCCGCTCAGCACCTCAACGATTTGGTGGGCGACATGCTGTGCATCAGCCAAGCCGAAGCCGGAAAACTCACCTTCAAACCCGCCCCACTGGATCTAGAAGCATTTTGCCGGCATTTGGTGGCGGAAGCCCAACTCACAGCCAGTCCCCAGCACCAAATCATTTTTGTTTGCCACCACTCACCGGAGAGCACCCTTCCCCGCGCCGCACTCGATGAAAAACTCCTGCGGCAAATCTTGACCAATTTGCTCTCTAATGCCATCAAATATTCTGCCAACGGTGGCTCTGTGCGGTTGGAACTGACTTGGGAAAGCGATGCCGCTATTTTCCGCATTTCTGACTGCGGCATTGGCATTCCCCCAGCCGACTTGGGGAAACTGTTTAATGCCTTCAGCCGGGGCAGCAATGTCGGCACGCTCCCCGGTACAGGATTGGGGCTAGCAATTGTTAAACGGTGTGTGGATTTGCACGGCGGCAAAATTGCCCTAGACTCGGAAGTGGGAGCAGGCACTGCAGTGACGGTGACGCTGCCACTTAAATCGCGTCTGGCTGATTAACTCTAATGACGATTGAGGGGGTTCTCTGGTGCTCTGGTGCGGTTTGAGGTTTCACGGTGGCAGGAGCTAATACGAATTTTGGATTTTGGATGCCCGGATTTTGGATTGCACAAAACGGCAGGAAAGCCTTTTCAGCCACAGGAAAAAATGCTAGAGGAGCTGTTATGCTTTTAATCTGCTTGTTGCAGGCAGGGGCGGAGCCTACAGAGGTCTGTTAAAGTGAGATAAAGGGAGATATTTGTAGAGAGGAGTGACGCAAATTAAATGCGCAACATCTGATCTGGACTGGGTAGGGGTAGGCCGGCAAAAATAAACGGAACATCAAGAAACCGGGTTTCTTTAAGAAACCCGGTTTCTGGAGGCCGCCATATTATCCTTAATAATGTCCGCGAACTTGCCACCTAACCCTAACCTCTAACCCCTAACCCCTAACCCCTAACCCCTAACCCTGCAGTGTGAGCGCCAACCAAATTGCTTCCCCCACCATTGATAAACGAGCAGATTCTGTGGCTGTTTTCTGCCAGCGCACCAGATTTTCTCCGAAGGCCCGATCTTGCTTCGCTCTGTGGGCTATCACCTGAACAATCGCTTTTTTCTGAAGTTCTTCGGTGGAAATCCCCTGGCTTTTCAGGTATTCCAGCAACCGCTGCACGCTTTCTACAAATTGCTCCGGCGCTTGGTTGGCGAGGATATATTGAATCTGGCGCACCACCTCTTGATACACCTGCAGCCGCTTCCCCGATGTCGGTTGCTCTCGCGACGGCGGGAAGGGCGGTGGCTGAGGGGCGGGCGCTGATGAGGGCGCGGAATTGTTCAGCAGCCCTGAGATGTTGAGCAGGCGAAAGATGTCCAACCGGCGGGAGTTAAAGCGCCGCAGCACCTCCGGGTAAAGCTGCAAAATCCGCCCCGCCACAAGTTTGGCGTTGACAACATGGTTCGCCTTCAACTGCAGCAAATAGCCATCCTCCCTGGATTCAAACGACTGCACCGTCAGGGTGAGTTCGTGGCTTTCCAGCTCCACTTGAGCCAGCGCAAACACTAAAGCCTGCCAGTTGGGAGCTTCTTTGAACGAAACTTCTACGATTGACTCCTTGACTTGCCGGTGCCGGCCCAACTCTCCAGGCTCAAAATCCCGACCGGCTGGGTAGCGTTCCTTGGGGCTTTTGGTGGCGTAGTTGAAGTCAGTAAAGACGTACCGGCAGTCCACCTTTGAGAAATCGACTTCCTCCAGGTGCCAGTTGTGGGTGCAGCAGCCGGTCATTTTCGCGCCATCGAGATTGGTGCGGATCAGCCGGCTCTCCAGTAAATAGGCGTCTCTCAAATCAGCTTCACTCAAGGTGGCGTCTCTCAGATACGCCCCACTCAAGTCCGCCCGCCGCAAATCCGCTCCCCGCAAAGAAGCCTCTGTTAAGTCTGAGCGCAACAGGTAGGCATCTTGCAGGTTGGCTCGCAGTAAATGGGAGTTTTTGAAGCTGGTTTTCAGCAGGTAGGCTCCCGTGAGGTTGGCTCGACTCAAGTCCGCGCTGTCGAGCGTCGCTTCGCTCAAGTCCGCGCCGGTGAGAACCACCCGGTGCAAGTCCGCCTGACTGAGATTTGCCAGACGCAGATTGACACCGCTGAGGTTAGCTTCAATCAGGTTGGCTCCAATTAAGATCGCTTCTCGCATGGAAGCTTCTTCCATGTGGCTCTCCCGCAGATTGGCACCCGTCAGGTTGGCACCGGTGAGGCTGGCTCGCCGCAAATTGGCTTCCATCAATTCCGCCCGCAACAGCTGGGCACCGTTGAGTTTTGCCCTTTCCAGATTGATTTGGTCGAGCTTGGAGCCGGTGAGATCGCAGCCGGTGAGGTCGGCTTCTTGCAGAACGGCCCAGTTGAGGTCGGCTTCCTGCAGGGAAGCCATCCGCAAATCCACTTTGCTGAGATTTGCGCCACTCAATATGGCTTGGTTGAGATTGCTGCCGGTGAGCGCTGCGCTGCGGAGATCGGCGCGGCGCAGGATTGCGCCGGTAAGCTGGCTGTGGGTAATCGATGCCCAGCTGAGGTTGGCACCGCACAGATCGGAGCCGGTCAGGTCGATATTGCGCAGATTCGCCCCGCTCAGGCTGGCACCGGCGAGGTCAATGTGGGAAAAATTCCGCTCTCCCTGTTGATAGCGATCGAGAAGCTCCTTGACTTGCATTTTGGCCCTTAGGGCAGGTTAGCGATAGCGGATAGCTCTGATACGACTCAGGCAAAATTCAGCACCGGCAGCAAGCTGCGCGGTGCGTTCAAAACGCACCCTGCTGTATGAGTTGGGGACACGGTGTGAGGGCAGTGCCGGTGGCGGTAGCGGTAGAACACCTGATAGAAAAAATCCGTAAAAGGTTGCCGTCCGTCATCCCCAGTCTATCTGGATTGGCTGTAATTGCCGGTGGAGTGTCTCACCCGTCTGGCACCGGCGGCTTTTGGGGCGCTCGAAACCCGCGCCCCAAAAGCGGGGGAGGCAGGTTAATCTAGTTTAGAACCTTGCCACCACCGAGAGCTTCGGCAGCAGCCCGGGAACGAGGGTATATCGCGAAAGTTGACCCACTGTTACAATTGCGGTGGCACTGACTCTTATAGATATAGTCCTATGAAGCGCACTCTCAAATGGGTCTCTATTATTACTGCCGCTGTTAGCATTGGCGTTCAAGTGCCGGTTTGGGCTGAGGGCAATGACGCCGCAGCGCAGGCAAAGCCAGAGCCGGCGGCTTCAGACAAACCGGCTCAGAATACCCCAGAAACGCCCGCCAAGCCAGAGCCGGCAGCTTCAGACAAACCGGCACCGGCTCAGAACACCCCAGAAACGCCCGCTAAACCCGAGCCGGCAACTCCCGACAAGCCGGCACCGGCTCAGAATACCCCAACTACTCCCGTCAAACCCGAGCCGGCAGCTCCCGACAAGCCGGCACCGGCTCAGAATACCCCAACTACTCCCGTCAAACCCGAGCCGGCAGCTCCCGACAAGCCGGCACCGGCTCAGAATACCCCAACTACTCCCGTCAAACCCGAGCCGGCAACTCCCGACAAGCCGGCAGCTTCAGAGTCTGGGGATTTGCTGCAGTTGCTGAACCGAGGGCGGTATCTGGCGAGCAGGAAACAGTACGAACAAGCGCTGGCCATTTACGAGCAGGCTCTCAGCCTCAAGCCGGATTCAGCTGCGGCTCTGGCGGGCAAAGGGGCGATGCTCCGAGAATTGAGCCGGTATGACGCCGCGATTGCCGCTTTGCAGAAAGCTACGGATCTCAAGGGCGATTACTCTCTGGCTTGGTTCCAGCGAGGCGTCGTGCTCAGGGACATGAACCGCAACGAAGAGGCGGCGCAGGCGTTTGACAAGGCGATTCAAGTGAATAATGAGTGGGGCGGGGAAACCCTTGAAGCCGCTTGGAGTCACAAAGGTTCGGCGCTGTGGAAGTTGGGGCGCAAAGAAGAAGCGCTGGCAGCTTTTGACAAAGCGACTGGCATCAATCCGCAATTTGCCCTGGCCTGGTACAATCGCGCTACAGCTTTATTGCAGTTGGAACAGTACGAAAATGCGATAGAAGCTTATGACAAAGCCTTGCAAAGCAGGGGGGAGTGGGGAATGGATACCAGCCCTTCTAATGCGTGGTACAACCGGGGTGTGGCGCTAGAGCAGCTGAAACGCTACGAAGACGCGATCAATTCTTATGACCGAGCGCTGAGAGTTACTCCCAATCACCTGAAGGCGAGACAGCGGCTGGCTAATTTGCGCCGCCAGTTGGGACGATAGGGAGATTGTGCGTTTTAAATGTTGGTTGTCAGCGGGGCGGGCACAGGCGAGACGCCTGTGCAACGTCCAGGAAGGCGCAGGGGGGCGGACAGGCCGTTCCGTGCGGGCTGCGCGGTAGCTCCTGCGGAGCCGCTACGCTACAGCTACCCCTGTCCTACGTCCGTGCCCTAAGTGGCTACTGCTATATTTGCTGTCAAGTTTGGTTACTCTTTCATCCTTGACCTGAATTCTTACTTGAATTTTGATGCGTTTACCCTGGTAGCAACCTCAGCTGAATTGGCGAAGGTATTGTTAAAGAAACAGGGTTTCTGGGCCATAGTTCATCCAACTGAGAACCGCTATTTCTTGCATGAACCCGCCCGGAAGCGTGTCACTTTTGAATCCGGACTCGTGTGGGGACGCGACGGGCGCGTTCGTACAATTAGCCGGCGCAGGCGGGGGAAAGTCTGCCCTTGCGTGAGGAACGCGCTCGCCAGGAAACTCGCAAAAGTGACATGCTCCCACCCGCCCCTACCCCCGCTCAAGGGAAAAGCGCCGGCTATCTTGCCTTATAATAGAGCCATGTCAGACATTTTTATTACAATTCGCAACCAGAACGAGAATGCCATGACTTCTGTAGAAGGAGTTGCCTTCCTGGCAATCCTGAGGCAGGATGGCACCGTTGTTGACCGGAAGCCGGTTAACTTGCGGTATGCTTAGGCTCAGTTCCCCAACATGCCTCCCGGTCAGCACACCGCCGTTGCCTTCCATGAATCAGTCAGCCCACCAGAAGCCAGTCAAGAGGTAACTCTGTTGGCAAATGAATTGCTATAGGTGAGGTTTGTGTATCTATATCCTGAAAGACAACTCCTCAGAGTTTTCGTTCAGCACCTGCCCTTTGATATGACCGACATCTAAAACTATGACTGACGCGAACGATTCAGAATCCTTAAGAGAATACCGCAATATTGTAATGATCTATGCCACTAACCTGTGGCAAGAAAAAGACCCCGACAAAAGAGCGACTATCGCCCTGTATCTGGCGGATACGGCTACCACTTTAGCAAGGATGGAAGTAGAGGAATCCCGCTTGCCTCAGGGAAGCTTCCCTCTCCCAAGTCTCATAAAATCCCTGAGATATGATTCCTCGTTCCCAGGCTCCGCCTGGGAACGAACTCAGGAGGCTCCGCCTCCCTTTCTCCAATCAGCCGATTAAAATCGTAACAGCTTCTACCAAGTGGAGAGACATAGTATTTTAACTCTGGCTGAAAAGGCTTTACTGCCCTTTTTAAATCCAAAATACTTGCCTCCAAAATCCAAAACAAACTTGCCACCGGCACCTTGACAAACCGCAATGTGCTACAATAATTTAGCTGGTCAGACAGCAGAAATCGGGCGTGCCGGCGCGGCAAACCCGCCCCTGCGTTCAGCGTGCCGGGGGCTCTTTTCCTCTCACGACTTCTCGTGCGACAGGACAACTTTTTCCAGTTGCGCAATCAAGCCCGGCAAATCCTGATGAATGACATCCCAAACGTCGCTTAAATCCACTTTATCATACTCTTGGAAAATCCGGTTGCGCATCAAGACAAAGGGAATATTAGACAGGTGGATGCGAGTTTCTTCAGAAAGGCGTCGCTCCGCCTTGCCCATAATTTCTAGCCGGCGAAGCACAGAATCTTGCAATTGGGTGTCCTGCAAAAATCTTGTCCATGTATGCCCGGATACATAGCTAAAAGCCAGTCTGGCAGAGATGAGAATATCCTGCAAGTAATGCAGGTCGCGAAATCGCATAAATCACCTCTAGGGATTTTATATGTCGAGATGTTCAATAAGCAGGTAGATATAAAAAACCCCAATTGTCTCAGGCGGTAATAAAGCCATGAAAGTGCGTCACGGCAAATCTGTAGCGGGTTTCAGTTGGATGAAGTACGCCCTTTGAAACCCGGTTTCTTTAAGAAACCGGGTTTCTCAGTACCGTTTCTTTTTTTAACCGGCTTGCAGACCTCGTAACGCCCCAGCGCCCTTCTTAGAGCGAAGGTCTGCGAACAAAGAACCAACAGCTCACAACTGATTATATCACTTCCGCCGGCATGGGAAGTGTTAATTTTTTCCCCCCAGCTCCCAGACCCGATTCAAGGTCTGCAAGCAAAGTGGGGGCGGGTTTACTAACATCCTTCGCGCTCGCTATAATAATTTCGGGTGAGCCCGCCCCTAGCAACATGCAAAGTGGGGGCGGGTTTACTGAGATCCTTCGTTGTGCTATAATCATTGCGGGTGAATCCGCCCCTACCACTGCAACCGGCATCGATAGCGCTCCCGCGCTGATCAAGGCAGCCAGCGAGGGCGGACACCGACAAAGGGCAGCTGCTCCGGCTGCGTGGGGGTGCCGGCATTTTCCCCAGGCGGCACCAGCGGCAGCAGCCACATGCGACTGGTTGTAACCGTTTCCCCCGCAGAGGTGCGCGGACCGATGGTTTGCGACTTGTTTTGCCGGTCGATGACCAGCTGGTCGAACAAAATCGCCAAACCGTCCGGTGCCAGACTCATTTGTATGTCCCGCTGCTGCGGGAGAACAACCAGCGGCGTCACTTTAGCAGTCTTGAGATCAATCGCCGCGATATAAGGTTCTTCCTGGTATTGCTCACCTTTGAGCAACTGCGTCAGCAAGCAATAGACAGTTGCGCCACCAGCGTCGAACTGGGCGCTGATAATCGAGCCGGTGGTGCGCAGGAGTTCTTTCTGCACGCCTCGGTTAGTCACCAAAAACAGCGAGCGGGTGTAATCCTGGTTAAATTGCACCATTGCCGCCGCAGAATTATCCTTGGCAAAGCTGAGCAGCCGGCCAAACTTCGGCAGAAAATCCAGCGGTTTTGCCTGGGATTCCTCCTGCGGTTGCAGCGGCAGAATCGCCACCCCTTGTCCTTGGGCAATCGCCATAGAATTATTATCTGGCGCAATCAGAAACTCGCCCCCCGGTTGCGTTTCCAAACGCCTCGGCGCGGCGGGCGGCTGAATTATCCAGATGCCAAAATCTTTGCCCGGATTTTTCCTGCTCACCCGCTGCACGGCGATTGTCTTGCCATCCGGCGACAGGTCAAATCTCAGGTTCTGGTAGTCGGCGCTGTCTAAAATCCGCTCAATTTTACCGGCCTTTTCGGGGCGCGAGCCGGATTTTTCCGGGGAGTTCGGGTGAATGCCGGTGGTCACCGCGTACAGCCGCGCGTCAAAGGAGCCTTTACCAAACTCCGAGCGGTTTTCAGCTGAAAATAGAATCCGGTCCCCATCAGGATATGGCTCAAATTCCATGACCACCAGCTCTGGCGGGGTCAGGGGGACCGGTTTCTGCCCTTGTGTGACATTCACCAGCATTAACCTTCCCGCTTCGTTTCCCTCAACGCCGAGATAGACAAAGGCGCGGTCGCGGCTGCTAAACTGGCCGGTGAAAGGCTCAATTTGCACTTTCTTGCCACTGCCAAAGCTGTACATATCTCGCGCCTTTTGCAACTGTAGCTTGTAGGCGGTGCCATAGGCCGGCGGCGCAGTCAGCGTATAGGCCATCCGACGCCCAGCCCAGCTTATCTTACCGGGCAGGGGCGGCTCTATGCGCAGGTTCTCTTCCACACTGGTGCGATCCATCGGGCGGCTGAAGGTGAGGATGAAGCGCGTATCCGAGGCTCCCACTTGTTTATTTGCCCAGCTGAAGTCCCGCACGCGGGGCACCGTCTGGTCGCCTTGCCACAAAAGCAGCCCTATTAGCACGCTCAGCACCAGTATCAGCAAAATGGCCGCGCGGTCGAGCGGTTGGAAAAACTGCTTGGAAGTTACATCTGAGCTTGACATCGGCTTGAAAGCTTAGAATTTGGGTACTGCTTTATTAGCCTAGCGGACAGCGCTAGCATTTGACCAGGCGATCCCCTCCCGCCCGTGAACTGTCCTGTGTTTTGCTGTTTCTCGGTTTGACTTGCCGGTCAATTTAAGGGCTGGCTCGCCAGGGGTTGCCCGCTCATTCATTCTTCAGTGAGTTGCCAAGAGCGGGAGTTTCTAATTTATTATACATTCGCACACCCCCTCTAAAATCTAAAATTTCACTTCGTAAATCGCTCTCACTCATGGTAGAACCCTCTCTGACAGATTTAGGTAATGAAATCTTTCTAGTCGAGCGACTGCTCAATTCCTCCCTGTGTGACCATATCATCCAGATTGCCGAGTGCGCCCAGTTTGCTCAAGCCGGAATTGCGCTGGAAACCGCAGACCCACAGCTTCGCAATAATCAGCAGCTGCGGCTAGAGGGCAGCTCCCTTTTGGACTCCACCAATGAGCTGTTGCTTGGTGCGGTTGCGGTCATTCAAAACATGCTTTACCAGCACTACGGTATCCTATTTAAACACGTCGAAACTTGCTCCATCCTCCGCTATCAAAAAGGACAATTATACAAGCGCCATATTGATAACTTACTGCTGGACAGCCGGCTTAAAGAAGCCGCCAATGAAATACCAATCAGGGATATCAGTATTGTAGGCTACCTGAATGAGGATTTTGAAGGAGGAGAGACTTTATTTGACCGGCAAAATTTGAAAGTAAAGCCCCAAAGTGGCAGTGTCTTGGTGTTTCCGTCTTACTACACCCATCCTCATCAATCCCTGCCGGTAAGGGAAGGGAAAAAATATTGCTTTACCACTTGGCTGTTTCATTAGCGATTGCCTTTCGTTTTCTCTCGTTCCCAGGCTCCCCCCTAGTCCCTACAGGGTTCTTTTTGTTCGAGCCAGGGAAAGCTGTGTAGCGCCCGAAAGAAGCGCCAGACCGGGTTGCGGTCACAAACCCACTAGCGTTTCGTTTGTAGTAGGGCTTTAGCCCAAAGTTCGTAGTAGGGCTTTAGCCCAAAGTTTGTAGTAGGGCTTTAGCCCAAAGTTTGTAGTAGGGCTTTAGCCCAAAGTTTGTAGTAGGGCTTTAGCCCAAAGTTTGTAGTAGGGCTTTAGCCCAAAGTTCGTAGTAGGGCTTTAGCCCAAAGTTCGTAGTAGGGCTTTAGCCCAAAGTTTGTAGTAGGGCTTTAGCCCAA
>JAHHHT010000018.1 GCA_019359235.1 Oscillatoria princeps RMCB-10 | reverse complement strand
AGTTCGTAGTAGGGCTTTAGCCCAAAGTTCGTAGTAGGGCTTTAGCCCAAAGTTCGTAGTAGGGCTTTAGCCCAAAGTTCGTAGTAGGGCTTTAGCCCAAAGTTCGTAGTAGGGCTTTAGCCCAAAGTTCGTAGTAGGGCTTTAGCCCAAAGGTTCGTAGTAGGGCTTCAGCCCAAAGGTTCGTAGTAGGGCTTCAGCCCAAAGGTTCGTAGTAGGGCTTCAGCCCAACCGGCTTGAAACACTAATACTCGTAGGGATTCTTGGGTTTTGGAATCTGCTTGAGGGAACTGGCTTCGATCGTGAGTTGGCGCTTGTTCGCCAGCGTTTCAGTAATCATCTGACCTTCGATTTCCAGCCAGGTGTCGGGGGGATAAGCAGTGCGGTTTTGGGGCAACTTCACCGGCAGCCCCACCGGATAAGCGTCTGCAGCGCAGCAGGTGAGGACAAATCGAGCCACTAGCAGGTATTGCTCGGGCAAGTTGGGAGGATGGATGACAAATCCCTGCACTTTCACTTTTTGGCCGGTGTGGTCATCTGGTTCGGGATAGACATTTAACGTCCGCACCCAGTCAATGAGCGAGCGATCCTCAGGGCGGGTGGCGGTGCGAAACGCTTGCGGTTGCGGTCGCGTCACAGATAAAATGTCCGTCACTCCCCGGTCGAGTGCCGTTTGGCTGGCAAAAACCTGGGGCGTAATCGCTATACCCAGAATCGCTGTTCCCAGCAGCAAAACACTGCCCAAACCGGGGGGAAACAAACTGATATGCCCGCCGGTGGGACTGACCGGCGCAGAGGAAAATTTTCCCAGTCGCCGGAGGAGTTGCAGCGCCCTCAAAGTGCTGATGCCTATCAAGACAAAACCTGCAGCGACCACCAGCCAAAAATAATTCGGGTGAATCAGCAGGTATAACTTGTCCGTGAGCCAGTATTTAACCAGCAAAACGCCCCAGGCTCCGATGGCAAAAACATCCAGCCAGGGCAGTAAAAAGTTATTATCTTTGTTTGAGCTTTCAGTCGGTTTCATCAGCGCACACAGGTTCTATATTTACTCTCGCACTCTCTTTCCTTTGCACTTTGTAGGGTGCGTTCGGTATCCCCCTCGCACTGTGTGAGGTGCTTCTCCCCAAGCCGAACGCACCCTACTTTGCTGTACTGCGGTTATCCTGAACGCCATCCCCCTCGCTGTGAGGTGCTTCTCCTTAAGCGGAACGCACCCTACTTTGCTGCACTGCGGTTCTCCTGAAGCCAAACGCCCCCTGCGCACGCACTTTGTGGGGTGCGTTCGGCATCGCCCTCGCACTCTGTACCGCAGTTCTTCTTGGGGCGAACGCACCCTACTTCTTTAATCTCGCTCACCCACTTAACTGAAATGCAAATTGAGAGCGAGGGTCAGCAAAAAAGTCAGCTGAGCGGCAAGAGCGAACAAGTAAAACACAGCCTTTCTCTTGAAAATCAACATCATCAGACCAACGCCTTTGAGGTCAATCATCGGCCCAAACACCAAGAAAGCCAGCAGGGAACCGCTGGTAAAGGTGGAAGCAAAAGAAAGGGCGAAAAATGAATCCACCGTCGAACAGATGGAGACGACTGCTGCCAGAACCAGCATAGCAACAATAGAAGTCACCGGCCCCTGGCCCAGCGAGAGGATCAGGTCGCGGGGAGCGCCTACTTGAACAATGGCGGCGATTGCGCTCCCCATCACTAACACCGCGCCCAACTCCCGCAGCTCCTGCACTGTATTGTCCAGCAACAGCCGCAGCTTGTCTGGCAGAGGTTTCTTGGCGCTGCGGCTCTGGAGCGAAGTGGCCTGCAGCACCGATGGGTCGAGGCGCACCGGCGCTCCCGGTTCGCCCAGCAAAAACGTACCCGACTGCAACAGCAGCGACGGCGGCTCAGCCCCACCGGCAGGCTGGGGTTTGGGGGGGGAATAGCTCGGGATGGCGCGAGCCACAGCCGGTTGCAGCAGGGGGCGCAAGTCAGCCTGAGCGCTGAACACCCAGCCAACGATAGTGGCTGTCGCCAGGGAAAATACAACCCGCAGCACCACGATCTCCGGCTGGTCGCGAAACGCAGTCCAGGTTGACCAAATTACTATCGGGTTGATTGTCGGCGCAGCCAGTAAAAACCCAACCGCCACCGATGCCGGCACCCCCTGCATCAGCAACCGCCGCGCCACCGGCACGTTACCGCACTCGCACACCGGAAACAAAACGCCCATCGAACTGCCGACTAAAGCCCCCAGCAGCGGGTTGCGGGGCAGCTTTTGGATCAGGAAGCGTTCATCGACAAACAGCAGCAGCAAACCTGAAAACAAAACGCCCAGCAGCAGGAAGGGGATCGCTTCCACTAACAAACTTAAGAAGATCGTAAAAGCCTGGTTGAGTTGATTCATGCGGGTTGGTGTGAGGAGCGTTACTTTGATGCTCTGTCTAGCCATTTGCCAGACAGCGGTTTTCACTTGAGGAGTGCGGTTCGATCCCCCCAACGGGCAGGCACGGGGGCCTGCCCCTACAAGGGGGGCTAACTTCTTCTCCCCCCTTTTTTAAGGGGGGGTAAGGGGGGGATCAACATCTGTGCCTGACTCATTTGCAATCTGATCTAACAGCAGCTTACAGAAAAATCCGCGCCAAATCCCACCCCGTCAGGGAGCGAGCCGGTCGTGCGCCGCACGAAGAAAGCCGGTACGGCACTCAACGGTGCGGCGGGGAAGCTCTGTCCTGTGGCGCAGTCGCCTCCCGCACGTCCCGCCGGCCATCAAAAGCCGGTGTCCCCCCTCCGCCGAATCGAGAGGCAGAGCAGGTTCAGAGGAGAGGCCGTTTTTGAACCCCCCTCGGCCTTCTCCATCTGCCGCACAACTCGCCCGGAGCCTCCCTAAATTTACTGAACCCGTCTGCAGTTGCCTCCGCAAGTCCCAGTATTATTTCTGACTGAACAGAACCGCACACCGCCAGACCCGACACAGACCTTTACAGGTGCCACTGCTGCCAATTCTTGTTGCAGGCACCTGTCAGTGCGTTCTCTTAAAGCACCTGTCAGAAAGGGATTTTTGGTTAATAAATGGTTAAAGCTAATTTAAGATTTAATTATCACTATTTAAATAATATTTCACAAAAATTAACCAAACAAAGTATTAGCTATTTCGATGACAAAGCCCCCTTTTGAAAATAAATTCAAATCGTTGTGTTAAGATGTTAGGAGGATAGGGTGCGTACCTATTTGGCAACAGTACCGGACTGAGGGCCAGAAATTCTGGCTCTTCCTTTCCGCCAGCCGCCCAGAGCGATCTTCTCCGCCGGCGCTTCGGCTAAACCGCCGGCTTTTCGGAGTTTGTTTGGGAACAAGCTCCCTCGCTATAGCGTTTGAACTCGAAGGATCTCTGCGGCGAAGCTGCGAATTTTTTAGCAAAAATGGCAGGCTCCCTGGGAGAGAGCCGGTGTGCTTTTCGAGTAGAATAACGTAAACTTCCGTTACTGTTTATGGTATGCAGCCAACTATTCAAACCACCTTACTGTTTATGTTAAGTGGCCCCCGCTCCGATTTAACAACTCCACCTCTCTTAGTGGGCTGTCCTCAAAGCCTCGATTTAGAGTCTACGCTTCAAGAACTGCCCCTTTTCGAGTGTCAGGTTGAATCTTACCATCCAGGCAGGGAAGTCGCTCGCAGGTTTCAAGAAAATCCGCTGCTGTGTGGCGTGATTCTCACGGAACAGGGAGGATTTGCCGGCATGATTTCCCGGCGGCGCTTTTTGGAACACCTCAGCCGACCCTACGGACTGGAACTGTTTTTGCAAAGACCTCTGACCTCCCTGTATCGCTTTGCCCAGGCTGAGATTTTGATTTTCCCCAAGGAAATTTTAATCGTCGAGGCGGCGCGGCAATCTTTGCACCGGCCCGCTGAGTTACTCTACGAGCCGCTTGTCATTAAAATGACACCTTGCGATTACAGATTATTGGACGCACACCAATTACTGGTGGCTCAGTCACAGATTCACCAACTGGCCACAAAATTGCTCAAAGACCTCTACCAGCAGCTGGAGGCAGCAAACCAAGAACTGCAGCGCCTAGCCACCTCAGATGGCCTCACCGAAGTGGCCAACCGGCGCAAGTTCGATCAGTACCTCGAGCAAGAGTGGCGGCGGCTGAGGCGCGAGGGAGAACCGCTGTCCCTGATTCTCTGCGATGTGGACTTTTTCAAGCGCTACAACGACACTTACGGTCATATTGCCGGTGACGAGTGTTTGCGGCGGGTTGCCGGTGCTATCAGCACCGCCGTCAGGCGTCCAGCCGATTTAGTCGCCCGCTACGGAGGCGAAGAATTTGCCGCGATTTTGCCCAACACCGACGCTCACGGTGGCCTCTGTGTGGCCGAAGCCATCCGCTCGGCAGTCCGAGCTCTGCAACTGCCTCACCCCAAATCAACCGCAGCCGGCACCGTCACATTGAGTTTGGGCGTCTCCTGCACGATTCCCGACTGCGACACCTCACCAGGGGAGCTGATTGCGGCAGCCGATCGGGCCCTGTATCAGGCCAAGCAAGGCGGGCGCGATTGCCTGCGCTACGCCGACGCAATGGCACCTTCCTCCAGCTCTCTCCTGCAACCTACTGCAGAGTGGCAGGTGTGGGACAGTGCCCCCACTTCTTAAGCGTGCGAGCCGGCAGCCCCATCTATGCCCCATGTAGCCGGTACTGCAGCATCGGGGAGCGGAAGAATGATACCTTTTTACTTGACGGCTCTCCCTAAAAAACACGCCCTCTCCACTCGTCAAATGGTATATAAAACTTCGGCTGGGTTAATGGGAGGTTAAGTTCCAGTTAGGTGGGCGTTAAATAGTAAAGAATTATCACAACTCTTTTAAATTTAAATTTAAAGAGGGATAATAAAATGTTGCGGCAAACAAGGCCAAAGAAACGTCAAGGGGTTACCAGTCATGTTAGCAATGAATCAAGTTTCTAGCGAGCTATCAGTCATGGGGGGGAGTCTCAATGTTGGCCCTCTAGAGTTACGCTTGGAGTCAACGCTCCAAGAGCTGATGCTGCACGACTCTCAGGTTGAATCGGAGCATCTGGGGAAAGAACTAGCGAAGGCTTTTGCAGAAAATCCGCTGCTGCCGGGAGTTATCTTGATGGAACAGGGTAAGTTAGCCGGCATGATTTCCCGGCGGCGATTTTTGGAACATCTCAGCCGCCCTTACGGAGTGGAGCTGTTTACGAGGAGACCGATTAAAACTTTATATCGCTTTGCCGAAATCGATATTTTGGTCTTCCCCGCTCACACCTTAATTGTAATGGCCGCTCGCCGGTCTTTGCAGCGAGAGCCGGAAGCCCTATACGAACCGATCGTGGTAGAGTTTGAAAATCAGGTTTACAAACTCTTGGACGCCCATCAATTGCTGGTCGCGCAGTCCCACATTCACGAACTGACCTCTCGGTTGCTGAACGAGCAAACCAAAGCCCAGATGATTCAAACAGAAAAAATGGCCAGCTTGGGGCGGATGGTGGCTGGGGTGGCTCACGAGATCAGGAATCCAGTCAACTGTATTGGGGGCAATATTGGATTTCTGTCCAACTACTGTAAAGACCTGATTGAACTCCTGTCAGTTTACCAAGAAGAAGTGGCGGAGGAATCTCGGATAATTGCTGAAATAAAAGAAGAAATTGACTTGGAATATTTGCGGGATGATTTGCCAAAAGTGGTGGGAAGTATCAAGGTGAGCGCGGAGCGATTAACCCAGATCGTCGGCAGCCTGCAAAACTTCTCCCACATGGATGAGACAAATCGCAAGCCTGCTGACATCCATGAATGTATTGACAGCACCCTGTTGATTTTGCGCAACCGGCTCAAATACAGCATTGAAGTGGTGAAAAACTATGGGGAACTGCCGCCGGTGAGGTGCTATTCCGGGCAGCTGAGCCAGGTGTTTATGAACCTGCTCAGCAATGCGATTGACGCCTTGATGGATAAAGCCGAGTCGCAACCGGCAGGCTCAACTTGGAAAGCCCACATTGAGATAGCCACGCAAGTGTGTTCCCCACCGGCTGGTGTGACAGCCGGTTCCGATGAGAGCTGGGTGTCCATCCGGATTGCGGATAATGGCCCTGGCATCCCGCCAGCAATTCAGCAGCGCATTTTTGAAATGTTCTTCACCACCAAGCCGGTCGGCAAGGGCACAGGTTTGGGATTGGCCATCAGTCATCAAATCGTCACCGAAAAGCACAGCGGTTTCTTGAATCTGCGCTCGATAGCGGACTCGCAACCCGCCACCGGCACCGAGTTTGAAATTCTCTTGCCAATTTCAGCCGGTTGAACCGGCAGCCCTTGGCTTTCTCGCTCAAGCGTGCGAAAAAACCCCTTATCCCTGGCAACCCGCACCAGCCGGCGGCTCCTTCTTTGCAACGAGCGAGGGTGACGGATTAGCGCAGCGAAAATAAATTATATGAATTCCGCTTGTAGAGTTTTTAATTGTCAGGCGGGGGCCAAATTGACTGCAGTTTCTGAGCGGGCCGGCAAAAACAAATGGAACATCCAGAAACAACATCAAGAAACCTGGTTTATTTAAGAACCCAGGTTTCTGGCCCTTTCTGGCCTGTGACCTGGCCCGCCCGCCCCCAACTCGGAGCCGCCAGCGTAATTTAAAGTAACATACAAGCGGAAACACTATTATTAAGCATTCCGCGCCCCACACGCGCCCTGCCCTCGTGCGGGCCGGCTGACAGGCACTCCCGAGCTGTAGGGGGCGGTAGGGGGCCAATTGTGCCGGCCTGAGGCACGAGAGAAAGGAAATGGTAGGCTTAGTGAGTAGCTGAAGTGTTGCTGATACCCTGTGCCAAAGGAATTTGGTTCTGCCTTGCCGCAGCCGTCTTTATCCGAGGGGAGCAATCAAGACCTCCGTTTGGAGTCTACCCTCCAGGAACTGCCGCTGTACGATTTTCAGGTCGAGTTAAGCTGTCGGGGCGCTGACGTCGCCCAAGTGTTTGAAAAATATCCCTTGCTCCCCGGAGCCATCCTGGTGGAGCGAGGAGCGTTTGCCGGCGCGATATCGCGGCAGCGACTGCTGGAATACTTGCTGCGCCCCCGCGGGCTAGAGCTGTTTTTGAATGAACCGCTGAGCGTTCTCTACAGCTACGCTCGCACTGAGATTTTAGTGCTTCCCGAGAGCACGCCAATCGTAGCGGCGGCGCGACAGGCGCTCAGGCGCTCCCCTGAACTGTTGGGGGAACCCGTCGTCGTCTTAAATCAGCCCCAGACTTATCAATTGTTAAATGTCCACGAGTTGAACATTGCCTACTGGCAAATCCGAGGCATCGAAACACAGGTGCAACTGGAACACATGCAAGCCCAGATGATTCAAAGCGAGAAAATGGCCAGCTTGGGGCGTCTGGTAGACGGCGTGGCTCACGAAATTTTAGACCCAGTGGGCTTTATCTGGGGCAACCTCACCTACGTCTCAACTTATAGCGAGGGCTTGGTGCAGTTGGTTGAGGCTTACGAAAAACTCCTGCCCGCTGTGCCGGCAGAGATTGCAGCGCTCAAAGAAGAGATTGAATTTGATTTCTTGCAGCAAGACTTGCCCCGCACCCTCGGCAGTATCCGCACGGGAGCGGAGCGGTTAAAAAAATTTGTCACCAGCCTGCAAAACTTCTGCCATATCGATGAAGTTTATCCCAAGCCGGCGGACTTGCACGCCTGCATTGACAGCGTCCTGCTGCTGCTCAAAAGCCGCCTCACCGGCGAAATTGACATTGTGAAAAATTACGGCCACCTGCCGCCGGTGACTTGCTACGCTAGCCAGCTCAGCCAAGTGTTTATGAATATCCTCAGCAATGCTATTGATGCCTTAATCAACCAGTCGCTCAATCAAAAATTTGCCGCAGAGTTCAGGGATACAGGGCTGAGCTATTCGCCACCCGAAAGGACGCAAAAGCCTCGCATTGAAATCACTACCCGTGTTTGCTCTCTGGGCACCGCCGCACCAGATGGGCTTGAGTCTCGCGCCGTCTCAATTCGGATTGCAGACAACGGTCCTGGCATGTCTCCCCAGCAGCAGCAGCTGATTTTGGCCTCTTTCTCCACACAGAGACGGGCGGAGAAGGAAACCAGTCTGGCGCTGAGTTACTGGATCGTAACCGCCAAGCACGGGGGACAGTTTTATTTGCGCTCCCGCAGCGTCTTTGAAGCCGGTTCGCGCAACTCTTTCCCGGGAGCCGATTCCCTGTCGCGACACCCCTCAAGAACCCTAACCCGCAGCGTAACCGAAGGAAATACCCCCAAAGCAGGAGAGCAGCAACCCGCCACCGGCACGGAATTTGAGATTTTGCTGCCCTTGGTCTAGGACTCCACGGGTTAGGGGTTAGGGGTTAGGAGTTGGGAGTTAGGGGTTAGGAGAAACGCTGATAATTAATCCAATGGGAGCGTGCGAGCGCGCCCAATGCCCCACGCCCCACGCCCAATGCCGTGTGCCCCATCTCCCAGCTTATCTGTTACATTTCTTCGCAACTCCTCCCCCGGCATCCCCTCTCTATCCCACTGGCGGCTTCCCTCCGAAAGTTCCTCCTTCTGTCCGGACGGTGTGTGAAGTTTGTGTAAAACTACAGATGTCAGCATTAAAGAATTGCTATTCAGCCCGAAACGATATTGACACGGATTGTAGAAGGGTTTAAGGTAGCAATATCTACGTGATAATACTTAAATGGGGCTTTTCCAGTGTCTTTTATAGAATCCATATCTATTCCAAACAGCCTGTCGGCTCCCGCGCCTGACTTAATCCGGGACTTTGGTTTCGCAGAAGGCTTCCGCCAGATGCCGCCGGCGCAGCCTGCATTCATCCAGCTGGATTTTGAGAATTTGAAGGGTTTTGAGCAGCTGAGTGACCAGTACGCCAGCTCGGGCGTGCGGTTTGAGGGTGCGATTGCCCTCCAGCCATCCAACCCCGCTTTTGTGCCACCCTCAGCCTCTCAGGTGCTGATGCCCCTCGTCAACCAGACCGGCATCACAGCCTATTTTCCCCGTCCCGCCAGCAGAGCCGGTGCCTTCGTGATTGGCACCAAACCGGTCGTGCTAGCCGCTTTTGACGCTGACGGGAACCGGCTTCGAGAGATTAACACCGACGCTAACTACGTTATTTCACCCGCCGGTGAGCTGCCCAAACCCCTACCCCATCACCGCCTAGAAGTGACAGGCACCCCGATCGCCAAGGTTGTCTTTTACTCCAATGCCCCCTTTATTCTGGATGATTTTTTCTTCTCCCACTGAGCCGGTGGGCCAGAACACAGGCCCAGTTTGGCCATTAGCCATCCAGTTCTCACAGGAAAGCGGGACTAACGTTTCCGAATTGCAAATTACCAACACGATATAAAAAACACAAAATCTCAAATTTAAGGCCCCAGCTGAGAAAGTGCTGAGTGGGCCTGTCTTTTTATTAAAAAAAGTTTAAAATAGCTGAAAGTTCTTGACAGTGTACATACAGACATCCATGATATAAAATGATTTCAGCCAAAGATCGCTCGGGCCAGCACCCAGGGCGATCGGCCTATTGAGCAGTCTTGCAAGAGGACGCAAGCAAACACCTTAAGACTTTTAAGTGTGAGGGATTATTGTGGGCATAAAAGTTTTGTTACTCCTGTCAGGAGTGACAGCATTTATATGTGCCGCCCCAGCGGCATGGGCGAAAGATCCTGACAGGCAAGATGGCGGCGCTACAAGAGACGTGACACACTTAGTGCAGTTGCCTGCCGAGTCAGGGAAAGGGCAATTTCAGCCAAACAGAGAACAGCTTAAAAAATCCCCATTCTTCAAGCGTGGGGCTATCTCAACCAGCCAAAAATCCAGCGAAATATCCCCAGACACCTCAGGAATAAGCTCGGCAATGCTGCCAGAACCGGCAGCAGTAATTGCCGGCAGCACCTCGCTCAACACCGGCGAGCGGATCGCGCCCACTCCAGAAGAACAGATAAATGTGGGAAACAAGGTTGAGAATTTCGCCACAGACGCGATGGAGCAGGTGACATCCGTCTCCCAACTCTCAGACGTACAGCCGACAGACTGGGCATTTCAGGCATTGCAAAACCTGGTAGAGCGCTACGGGTGCGTAGCAGGATATCCGGATGGCACATTCCGGGGAAACCGCGCCATGACTCGCTATGAATTTGCCGCTGGGTTAAACGCTTGTATAGACAAAATTAACCAACTTATCGCCTCAAAAACCCCCGACCTGTCAGACAAAGTAACCAAACAAGACTTAACAGTTTTGCAACAGCTGCAAGAACAATTTGCCTCCGAATTAGCAACCGTAGCCAACCGGGTGACTTCCCTGGAAGCCCGCACCTCAGAATTGGAAGCCAATCGCTTTACCAACTCCAGCACAGTCTTTGGGGGAGAAGTCATTCTGGGACTTTCCAAACCCAGGGGAGGCGCACCCCCAGGAGATGGCAACAACAACGCAGTGTTCACCCAGCTGACAAGATTGCAAACGGCGACCACATTCACCGGCAAAGACTTGCTGCGCATAGAACTAGCAGCGGGTAATTTCAGCGGGCGCGGCTTTGCCGAGCCAAGCGTCCTCAACACCTACACGGCATTGCTCTCATTCCAAGCCGATACCGGCAACCAATTCCAGCTATCAGCCCTCGATTATCGCTTTCCAGCCTTTAACGATCGCGTCGTCTTCACGATCAGACCGGCAGGCTTCAGCCTCAGCAGCGTCTTAACTGCCAATTCCCCCTTCTTTGACAACGGGCGAGGAGCGATTTCCCGATTTGGGGAAGCCAACGCCATCTTCAAAATTGGCGATTTAGATGCCGGCATTGGCATGGACTGGCTGCTGAGCAGGGGCTTGCGCTTGCAACTCGCTTATGGAGCCAGAAACGGTAGCGATTCAGGACAGGGGTTTGTCTTTGGCAAAGACACTTGGGTAGCCGGCGGCGAGCTGCTCTTATTATTAGGCAATAATGCCCTGGCGAATCTCACCGCTATCTACGGTTCCTCCCCTAATGGCCGGTTAAACACCTTTACAGGAAGCGGCGCTGCTGACGCTTCCGGGTTCATTAACCAGCGCTCCAACATCTATGCTTTGGGTGCCGGCTTGCAATGGCGCATCAGCCCCAAATTCCACTTCGCCACCTGGGGTGGGGTTGCCGCCACTTATGCTGAAAAAACCGACGCTTTCGCCGCCAGCACCACCTGGGCAGCTTCTCTAGGATTTCCCGACATCTTTGGACGCCGGGGAGACTTACTGGGTATAATAGTAGGGCAGCCCCTCAGCCTAGTCGAATATGATGACTTCTCCGCATCTACCGGCCTGCCCGGGGGCGATGCCTTCTCACTTCACCTGGAAGCCTTCTATCGCTTCAAAGTCAGTGACAATCTCAGCATCACCCCCGGTTTCTTCCTAGTCACGCATCCCGGCAACTACGAGGATAACAATACCATCTATGTCGGCACAGTTCGCACGACTTTCCGGTTCTAACAGAGGGAGATTTTATGAAGACTCACAAAAAAATCCCACAGGGGTTTTATTCGCAGCGCCTTTTGGGAGTGCTGTTGCCTGTAGCTAGCTGCTGTCTCAGCATTGCTGTTGCCCCTGTCGCCAGCGCTGGGGAAGCTGTTTCGCCGGTTGGGCAAACCGCGCAGGCTAAACCAGCAGGCCAAACCGGCAAAATTCGACCCAGACCCGGTTTTTTTGAGGAAGAAAGAAGGCCCAGATTTGGATTTGGAGACTTTCTCGACTCCGCAATCAATGGTGCGGATAACGCCTTATCGGGCGACCCTGTGCAGAACACCCCCAGTGTCCGCCTGCAGCCCCTGTCGAGAACCGCAGACAGCCCCAGTCTAGAAAACCCCAGCCGGGGCATTCTCGAAGTAGGCATTAACTCCGACAGGAGTGATTTCCTGCAAGGCACTTTTATCAGCAATGATGGCAGCGCTAGCCTGACATTCACCGACACCCAGCAAAGCTCCACTCCCCAGAGAGGCAACCTGACCATGCAAAATGGGAGCTTCGTGATCATCAATGGTGTGCGCACCCCCATCAGCGGACGTTTTCAATATAACGGAAGTGGCAACGAAAAAAATGATATCTTCAGCGGCACAGTTCAGCTAATCAATCCCAATAACCCCAACCAGACTATCTTCATCCAGGTTCCCCCGACTCCCAATCAGGGAAATGACGATCGGGCCAAAGGTCCTGCTAACCTCTCCATAGGGCGTCCTATAGACCGTTAAAGACAGAAGATAAGCTATGGCGCATTGAATCTACACTATCCATCTCTATCTCTCGTTCCCAGCCACCCTTACGGGAAGCCTGCGGCTACAGGCTGGGAATGCCATCTGCCGGTGCAGCCGACTTTCAAGGAAAGCGGCTCACAAATTACTTTCCAGCAAACCGGCAGGCGGCGCAACCTCAACCCGACCGGCTTGCAAGTCCACCACCGGCACAATCTCCTTGACAAACGGAATCAGCACCGTTGCCGGTGCGGCTGGTTTTCGCTTGGGTTTGCGCCCTTTACCCCCCGGTGCCGGTGGGGCGTCTTCCCCAGCAGGGGGAACCGGCTGCAGTGACTCCTTGAGCTTCACCTCCAGCAAATCATTGCCGGCGGGGATAACATCCACAACCGTGCCGATCAACTCGCCGGTCAGCTGGTTGAACACTTCCAAACCGAGCAAATCCCGGACGTGATATTCATCTTCCTCCAAAGCAGGGCGGTCAGTTTCTGGCACCAGCAGGGTGGCTCCCGCCAGAGCTTCTGCCTGGTTGCGGTGCTCAATGCCGGCCAGTTGCAGCACATACAGCCCCTTCCCAGGGATATACCGCCCGCCGAGCAACTCAACCGGCTGCGGTTCCCCAGCGCCGGTGCGCCGCAACCACCGGCGTCCCGGCTCCAAAAACCGTTCCGGAAAATCAGAACTCGGATAAACCCGCACCTCACCATCCAAACCTTGAGGTGCCACAATTTTGCCTATTTCTAGCCAATTGTCATTTGTCATTGTTTTTTGTGACCGGCTCGCGGCCAATAAAATCCTCTCTCATCTTTTTGAACAGTCCCAATTCAGCATCACCACCAAATCTTCCCTCTCCATCTGAGAGAGAGCGCAGGCCAGGTATTTTATTTGTTGTGATTAACCGGATTTTAAAATAGTGTCTGCCGGGAAAATCTTAGCCCGCGCAGGCGGGCGAAAGTTTGTATAGCGCCCGAATTCATTCTGCCGTCTGACAAGCACACAGCCGGATATTATCCGGGCTAACCGCTAACAGCTGACTGCAGGTAAACTTGCTCGACAACCTTTGCCAAGCGCTGCATGCCGGTTTCAATTTCCCCGTCGCTAGCGGTGAGGCTGATGCGGACGCACTGGTGCTTGTGCGGCCAATCTTCGCGCAAACCGGGGAAGAAAGAACTCCCGGGAACCACAATTACCCCCACCTGCTTGAGCTGCTGGTAGAAATCCCAGTCGCTGACCGGCAGATCCTGCAACCACAGCCAAGCAAAGATCGCCCCTTCGCCGCGATGCAGCAACCAGGGCAGGTTCTGGGGCATAGCTCCGTCGAGGGTGCTCTCCACAACAGTAAACTTGCTCTGGTAGTAGGGGCGAATCACCCGCTCGGCAATGTCAGCCAGAGCCCCAGAGGCGATCGCGCGGGCAGCGATCGCTTGTCCGTAGCGCGGCGAGTGAATGCACAAATTGGTCTGGAAAGATTCCAGCACCTGAATCAGCCGCTCGTGTCCGATGGCGATGCCAATCCGCTCTCCGGGGAGGCCAGCCTTGGACAAGCTGATGCCGTGCAAGATATTGCCGCCGAACACCGGCGTCATCTCCGTGAAGTTGAGCGCCGGGAAGGGAGGGGCGTAGGCGGAGTCAACGATCACCGGCACGTCGTATGGCGCAGCGAGAGCGGCAATTTTTTTCACCTCATCGTCAGTGAGGACATTGCCGGTGGGGTTGCAGGGGCGGGAGAAAATCACGCAGCCGGTGTTTTCATCAATCGCCAGCTGGCTGAAGTCGGGGCGATATTTAAAGCGGTGGTTGGGCGCGTCGATGTCCAGGGCCGGTTTGTACGCCAACAGGGCCTCTGGCACCAAGGTGACGCCGCCGTAGCCGGTGTAGTCGGGACTGAGGGGCAGGACAATTTGTTTGAGCTGGCCGCTGCTGGTGTATCCTCCAAAGGCATTGGCGGCGTAGAAGTAGAGGGCTTGACTGCCGGGGGTAATCAGGACGTTGCGCTCGGTTAAATTCAACCCGTACCGGCGATTGAAATCCGCGACAATCGCGTCAATCAGCGGCTGGTATCCCTGAGACGACCCGTACCGGCAAACCACCTCGCCATACTCCGAGCTAGCCAGGAGTTCTGCCGTGCAATCCCGCCACAGCCGCTCCACCTCAGGCAAAATTACCGGGTTGCCGGCACTCAAATTGATAAACTCCTGCCCGCTACCGGAGCGCAGGGTTTCAATAATGTCTTTCATAATCGCCCGCACCCCGGTCAGGTGGGACATCTGAGTGCCGAATTGTGACAGGGCAGGATTCATAGGAGTCCAGGTTCTAACAGCGCCGATTTTTGAATAGCTCTACAAAATTATGGCTCACCGGCAGCGCGATTTGCCAGCCGCCCCGGCGGAGAAGCAGGCACGAGTGCCTGCCGCTCTCACCGTCCAAGGGACGTGCCCCTGGCTCCTTCGCGGGGGTTGAGGGCTTCAGGGGAGCTAGAGCCAAGCTTCGGACAGGGATAAATTAAGCCCTCAAAATCCTTGCGGGCGCGGGCATCCGTGCCGCGCCGCACCAACAGGAGGGGGGAAACGCTCGATACAGGACAAACTGTGCCGCCCGCGAACGCAGAGTTTAAGCGGGCAGTCACGAAAAATAGTAAGAATTTTTGCGAGCCCTTAGCAGAGGTAACTTGGGAAAGCTTGAAAGAATGTAAAAAAATCCCGCGACCTCCTTTAAATCCTGTAAATCTAAAATTCAGTCAGCTGGATTGGGTTTTCTGAAGGCGCTCTCAGAGCCGGCGACCCGTGCTGGCCGCTTCCGGTTAGTCCGGGCGCGTCAAGCCAGTGCCTTCATCGAAATCAGTGAACAGCCAGAGTATTGAGAGTGATTGAGTCCTATGACAAAAGAGCGTGTTATTACAGCTGCCGAAAAGCTGGCCCAGAAATTGCCCCTTCCCCTAAAGCGATTGGCAGACTTGGCATACAACTATTGGTGGAGCTGGACAACCGACCGGGTTTCGCTGTTCCGGCAGATTAATCCCGATGAGTGGGATCGCTGCGACCACAACCCAGTGGCTATTCTGAAGTCGGCTTCTAACGAGCGCTTGACCCAGCTGACGGAAGACCCCTTCTATATCAAGCAGGTCAAAGCTCTCGCGGCACAGTTTGACAGCTACATGTCGTTGGGCCAGACCTGGGCGAGTCGCGTCGCGCCCGACATTACTCGGGAGCACCCGGTAGCCTATTTCTGCGCCGAATTTGGCATCCACGAATCGCTGCCGGTGTACTCCGGCGGTTTGGGGATTTTGGCCGGCGACCACCTCAAGTCCGCCTCCGATCTGGGCGTGCCGATGGTGGGCGTGGGGCTGCTGTACCGCCAGGGTTACTTCCGCCAGCGCCTCAACCGCGCCGGCTGGCAGGAAGAATTCTACCTCGACAATCACTTCGAGAACATGCCCCTGGAGTTGATCGCCGACGAGAAAGGGGCACCCCTGATCGTAGAACTGGAAATCCGCCAGCGGTGGGTGAAGGTGCAAATCTGGCGGGCCCAGGTGGGTCGCGTGCCGCTCTACCTGATGGATACAGACCGCGAGGACAATGACCCCATTGACCGCTGGCTGACGGGACACCTCTACGGCGGGAACCAAGAAACCCGCATCGCTCAGGAAGTGGTGCTGGGGATTGGCGGCGTGCGGGTCCTGCAAGCGCTGGGGATTGAGCCGAGTGTCTATCACCTCAATGAAGGCCACGCGGCTTTTTGCACCCTGGAAGTGGCCCGAAACGACATTGCCAAGACCGGCAAGTCTTTCTACGATATTGAAGCGGACGTGCGCTCCCGCTGCGCCTTCACCACCCACACGCCAGTGCCTGCCGGTCACGACGTTTTCTCGTCTGACCTGATGGACTCGTTCTTCGCCCACTACTGGCCGCAACTGGGCCTGTCTCGCGAGCAGTTCCTGGCTCTGGGTGCCCGCCGGCTCGGCGACCCCTGGGAGCCCTTCGGCATGACGGTTTTGGCCCTGCGCCTGTGCCGGACAGCCAACGGCGTCAGCGAACTCCACGGTCAGGTTTCCCGCAAGATGTGGACTATCCTCTATCCAGACCGGCCCGAAAACAAAGTGCCCATTGGCCACATCACCAATGGCGTCCACGCCCCGACATGGACGGCTCCCCTGCTCAGCGACCTCTACGCGGAATACCTGGGGGCGGACTGGCAAAGCCATCTCGCTGACCCGAAGATGTGGGCGAAGGTAGATGCGATTCCCGATCAGGAAATCTGGTGGCGTCACCAAGTTCTCAAGGAGCGGCTCATAGCATACACCCGCGCTAAAGTCAAGCTGGCGCGGCAGCGTCGCGGCGAATCGCAGGAGTTCACCGACGCTGCAGAGGAACTGCTAGACCCGAATGTGCTCACCATTGGGTTTGCGCGGCGCTTCAGCCCTTACAAGCGCGGACACCTGCTGATCCGGGATGCGGAGCGGGCGCTGAAGATTTTCGGCAATGCCGATCGTCCGGTACAGATCATCTTCGCCGGCAAGTCTCACCCCCGCGATGAAGAGGGCAAGCGGATTATCCAGCGGCTGATGGAGTGGTGCAAGCACCCGTCGATTCTCAAGCGGGTGGCGTTTATTGAAGATTACGATATCTACACCGGCCAAAAACTGGTGCAAGGTGTGGATGTCTGGCTGAATAACCCCCGCCGCCCTCTGGAAGCTTCGGGAACCAGCGGTGAAAAAGTCTGCTTCAATGGCGGTCTCAATTGCAGCGTTCTAGATGGCTGGTGGTGCGAGGGCTACAAGACAGATGCCAAAGGCAAGGCTCTCAATGGCTGGGCTATCGGCGAAGACGCCCACACCAGCGATCAGGAGTTGCAAGATCGCATCGATGCGGAATCTCTCTACCGGCTGCTCGAAGAGGAGATCGTCCCCCTCTTCTATGACCGAGATCAGAATGGGATTCCCGCCGGCTGGATCAAGATGATGAAGGAGTCGATCAAGACCAATTCGCCCCTGTTCAATACTGACCGGATGATTGCGGATTATGTGGTTCAAGTGTATGCCCCAGGCAGCACAGTCAATCTCAAACCGATCTTAGCCGCCATGCCGGTGTAGGGGGAGAAACCCGGTTTCTCAAAGAAACCGGGTTTCTGGCCCCCCGCCGCTGCACTGGGGTGCGTTCCCCTCGCACCCCAAGCGTGCCGGTGCAATCGTTACTAAATATCCGGATTTTTAGGGAGGGCAGGTATTAAACCTGCCCTTTTTACTTCAAGTTTGCAGGCACAGCCCGGTATAAAAAATATAAATTACGTTGAATTGCTTTTTAAAATTCCCCCCGCTCTCCGAGGCCGCAAGACGCGATTCGGCGCTCTGCAAGAGCTCCCCCGCTGTCAGAAGCGATTGGACGCGATAGTGTCAGAGGTAACAAGACGCGATTCCGCCTTCTACAAGAGCTTCTCTTCTGTCAAAGGCGAGCGGACGCGATTCCGCCTTCTACAAAAGCTCCTCCGCTAATGGTTCTGGCTGCTATAGGGCGTCAATAACCTTCGTGTAAATTTCAGAACCCCGGTTTCTTAAAGAAACCGGGGTTCTGGGCCACCAGCGGTTGCGCCAATCATTTAGAACTGCTATAAAAACCGGAATTGTAAAGTTTTGTAAAAATTTAGTCCCGCCCGGACATTGCAATTTATAATCGCAATATCCGGGCAAATATTGTAGTGACAGCCATGAAATCCGCCGATATTTATCGAATTTTAGCAGCCACTTTGGCTTTTTCTGGCGCTGCCTTGCTGGCAGACCGAGCCAGTGTGGCGGTGGGTGAGGGAGCGGTTAAATACCAGATTGATATTTTACCGCAACAGGCGGTCGCGCAGCAAGGCACTGTTTATGTTAACCCGCAGTCGGGCGCAGACTCAGCGGGTGCCGGCCAAAGTCAGGGAAGTGCCTTTCGCACGATTGGCTACGCCCTGCAACAAGCCAATTCTGGGACGGTGATCCAGCTCGCTCCGGGGCAGTACACAAGCGAGACATTTCCGATTCAGCTGAAAGCTGGAGTGACACTCAAGGGAAATGAAGGCCAAAAGGGTCAGGGAGTTGAGATTGTCGGCGGCGGCGACTATCGCAGCCCCGTCTTTTCCATGCAAAATGTCACCGTTGTGGCAGCGCCGAACAGTCAAATTATAGGAGTTACGATTACCAATCGCAACACGCGAGGCACCGGCATTTGGGTGGAGGACAGCAATCCGGCGATTCGGGAGAGTACCTTTGTCAGCAATAACCGGGAAGGGGTTTTTGTGGCGGGGAGTGCAGCCCCCAGAATTGAAAAGAATATCTTTCGCAATAACACCGGCAACGGGATTGCGGTAGCCGGGCAAGCTCAAGGGGAAATCCGGGAGAACAGTTTCGAGAATACGGGGTTCGGTCTGGCGATTGGCGGGACATCAACCGTATTAGTGGAGAACAACCAGATACGCGGCAATCGGTCGGGGGTGGTGGTGACGCAGAAAGCCCGTCCAGTTTTGCGGGGCAATACTATCGAAAATAACACTGACTATGGGATAGTGTCCCTAGGGCAAGCCCAGCCGGATATGGGAAACAATACCTTCGCCAGCAATGGCAAAGAGCGGGAAACCGTCTCAGTGGCGCAGGGAACGCCTGCCAATCCAAGGGCACCGTACTTTAGCTGCCTCAAGGCAGAGGGGAGTAGCTTCGCAACGGTCGCCTTTCGGGAGAATAATACCAGCCCGCAGCCTTTGGTGAATTGGAGCCGCGCCATAGAAACGAGCGGAGAAACATTTACGCCAGAGAGGCGCTGTCAAGAGGTTACGGAGCGCTTGAACAACATGATAGTTGCCAAGGGGATCGCCTCCTGGGCGGACTTGAAGTTCACCGTCGGTACGGTAAACAGTGCCGCTGTGGTGTGTTTGGTGAGCGGCTCGGAAACCTGCAGCAATAATAATATGCTCTTAACGCTCACCGGCGACAATGCCAAGAACCCGCAGAAAGCGCTCGAAGCAGTGCTCAGCTTTGGCAGCGCCAGTGCGACGAGTGGGAGTCCACTTCTAGAATCTTCTGATGATGGGGAAGAAGCTTCTGTCTCGCTGGCAGAATTGGAGCAAAAATTGCAGCCCGATCCGGCGTTATGGTTTGTGGGAGGGAGCGGTCAGTAAAAATCAGCGTCTGGCTTTTGCGAACCCTCACCCAGCCGGGCGGCGGAAGGGGGAGAATTCCTTTGAGAAGGCGGAAAGAAGAAGGCGCAATGATTCTGGCTTTCCTCTTTCCTGCGGAGGAATCCCGTCTGGGCGAGAGGGGGGAGAGTTTCGCTCCGCCTTGGCTGAATAGACGGTAGCCCAAAAGGACTCGATAATCGAAAAACCAGATCCAGCCCTTTCTCCTTTATTTCCATGTGGTTTTGCTCACTATTAACTGTAACGCTCCTTGTGGGCGGGGAATCGCCAGCCCCAGCGCCCAGCCCCGCCCCAGCTGAGATGCCGGTCGCACCGGCATGCGAACCGGCACCGGGGCGAGAGTGCGCGATGCCGGTGGGGGGGAGTGTGCCCGAAATGGCCCGACAAATGACGGTGCGGATTTTAACCAATCCTGGTGCCGGTTCTGGGGTGATTGTTGAGCGTCAGGGTCAGATTTATACAGTGCTGACCAATCATCATGTCGTGGAGCGCACCCAAGACAGTCGCTATACAGTTTTGACCGAAGATGGGCGAGAACACTCGGGCAAGTTGCTGCCCTCCGAGCATTTTGGAGAGCTAGATTTAGCGCTGGTGCAATTTAGCAGCGACTTGTCTTATCGCGTCGCCCAGATAGCAGATTCTCAGGCGCTCTCTGTTGGCGAGCGAGTGTATGCGGCGGGGTTCCCGAATTGGCAATGGATGAATTCCGCGACGGTAGAGAACACCCGCGACTGGGGGCTGAAGGCTTTTCGACTGACCGCCGGTCAGGTAGAAATGCTGTCGGAACAAGCCCTGTCTGGAGGATACCGGCTTGGCTACACCAACGACATTGAAAATGGCATGAGCGGCGGGCCAATAGTAGATAGTAAAGGCCGGCTGATTGGCGTTAATGGGCGGTTGAAAAACCCCTTGCAAGGCATTAAAGTGTTCGCTTTTGCAGATGGCACTCAACCCTCGCCAGAACTTTTCGAGCGGATGAAATCCCTGAGTTGGGGAATTCCTCTGGTCGGGTGCGCTGCGGACAATCAAGGCACCCCCGGGGTGCGGGAATGCTTCCAAATGGGTCGTTGGCGCGCCGGCGGTGATGGCCCGCAGGGTGCTCCCCTTGGAACCCGCACCGGCGACTGCGGGAGTTGGGGACTGACCCCGACCGACCGGCTCAAGGGTAGAGGGGAACCCGCTCCCATCTCAGTGCGGCGTGCTTGCCGGTGAATTTAGAGCGTTTTTCATATTAGTGAGGTACTGAGAAACCCGGTTTCTTTAAGAAACCGGGTTTCTTGGCGCTACTTCATCCAACTGAAAACCGCTATATCTGATGGGGGTCGCCCCTCCCCCACTGGTATTCCCCCTACAAGTTAGCGGACTTCTCGTACCGCTCAGCGAAGAACTGCGACCTGTTTGTCAGCCACACTCCCACTCTTACCAGCCCTAAACTCTCAGCTAAACCGTAAGCCATTTTCTTGAGAGCCGGTGTCTTCGCCGTGACATCACTCTCTTTTAACCAGCTGCCATTTTTCTGCATGGCTTTGTACCGGTCGCAGGTCGTGCACGGAATCCCCTCCTTAGCTTCTGCCTTACCCAGAAGCATTTGTCGGGCATAATTAATCTTATCACCGTTCAATCCATTCTCCAACCCTGATTAAAAAGCATTGCCAAAGTCACCCCAGTAATTGTAGCAGCAGCCCAAAATCCTGCCATCCCAATTGATTTGGGGCTTCAGCCACAGCTGCCGGCAAATTATGTCTTGCAGGTAGCCTGACCCGTATTTTTCGTAATACTCGCTGCGACTGGCAACGCCCAACCCGCTTTCTTTCCTGACTAACTCTTCATTTTTCACCGGCGAAAACTCTTCATAGACGTTCAGCTTCAGCCAAAATTTCATATTTAAGCTTTCAGCCAGCTTGCGGGCGGTTTCGATTTCATGATCGTTATGGCCAAAGGCCACAAACTGCCACCTCAGCAGCGGGAAGAGGGATTGGTACTTCTCTTTGTAGTGGTTGATTATTTTGATGTTTTCAATGACGCGCTCAAAATTCCCCCCGACGCGATAAATGCTGTAGGTTTCTTGGCTCGCCCCATCGATAGAGCAGGTGATGTGCCGCAACTTGAATTTGACCAGACCTTCCAGGACTTTTTCCTTAACCGTATTCAAGTTGGCCCCATTGCTGGCGGTCAGCGCCACACTTTTTCTGTAGGCGCACTCCATGATATCATAGATTTCTGGGTTTAAGAAGATTTCTCCCCAGTTTGACAGTTCTATGTGGGCGATCCAGGGATTCTCATCTACCAGCTTTTGGAACTCTTTCAGCAACAGGTAAGCCCCCTCCCAGGTTCTCTCGGGTTATTCCTTGAGTTGTAGGACAAGTTGGACATTTCAGCTGGCAAACGGTTGAGGTTTCAAGGGCGTTGACTTCTGGGCCTAATCTGCTCTGTCATCTGTGTTCCCTAAATTCCAGGCGAAAATTTTTAGCGGTTGGGTGCCGGCTGCCCGCTTGAACCGGAACCGTTGGTTCTATCTGGATATTCTCCCCCTGTCCCCCTCTCCCTCTCAAAGCAAGGCAGAGGCTGTTAAGGTGAAAGTGTCCCGCAAGGGGTGCCGGCGGGCTTTTTTCTGAGCTGCCAGATTTTCATCTAATATAAGATAGATTTTTGCAAATGTCATGCAGCACTCTTCATCCCCGGGAAGGGGCTCGGAAATACGAGAAATCCGCACAGAGAAATGTGAAGATATGTATCAGGGAAGCGGATTTTAGGGAGAGCCACTAACAGATGGCGCTCCCGCCCCGGCTGGGAGAGCCGGTGCCAGCGGAGCCATCCTATCGTATGCTTAAGCTAACTGTAGGTACGACAAGATGCGCGTTTGGCAAGCTGATTTTTACCGGCGTCCTCTCAAGGACGAAGCGGGACGGCAGTTGTGGGAGTTGCTGATCTGCGACTCCACCGGCACGTTCAGGTACAGCGCCCTGTGCCCGCAGTCGGAAGCGAATGCAGGCTGGCTGGCAACCCAGCTGCAGCAAGCCGCCGGCGCTGCCTCCCCCCGAGAGGCGGAGTTGCTCTCGGGGTTTGACAGTCAGAACCTGCCAGATGCGATCCAGGTATTCCGCCCCCAGTCGCTGAGCTTAATCGAGGTGGCGGGGAAAAGACTGGGCGTGCCGGTGCAGCCGCAGCGGCGCACCGGCACCCTCAAGCAGTGGTTGCGGGAGCGGGCGGAGGACTATCGCAGCATGAGCGAATATACCGGCGAACGTTACGATCCCCTGGCAATTGACTTTGCGCCGCCGGTGCCCCTGCCAGAAAAGCTGTGGGGGGAACGCTGGCGCTTTGCCACACTGAAAGCCGGCGACATTGAGGAGGCGTTTGCCGGTCGCCCCATCCCTGTGCTGGAAATGCCAGAATCTCTTTTGCCTATGAATTTGGGGCTAGCCTCAGGGGTGCCGGTGCCGGGAGTGGCGATCGATGGCGGGCGTCAGTCGATGCGACTGGCTAGATGGCTGCAGGACGCCCGCCCTGCGGCGCTCAATTATGCTGCCGGTGCGCCCGACGGGCTGGTACTAGAAGCCGGACTGGCAGACCGGTGGGTTGTGGCCACCTTTGAGGATCGGGAAGTGGCGGCGGCTGCAGCGAGTTACGAACAGCGCAAGCAGTTGAGTCAGGGATTGCACTTTTTGCTGGTGCAGCCGGATGAGTCGGGAATGACGTACAGTGGTTTTTGGTTGTTGTGTGAGGATTGAGCAGTACAGCCAATGAACAGATGGATATTCTGTTTAGCGCTTCTCCCTGCCTGGATTGCAGTCATTAAGCTGGCGGGTGCACAGCTGTTGGAGCTACAGCCCAACACACCGGCAGCTGGTGCAAGACAAGCGTCCGAGGGTGCCGGCGCACCAATATTTTCTTATCCCACCCTTGGGAGCACCCTGCTAGACAAACAACTGGAGCTGTACCTGCGGTATTTGGAAGTTTACGGGCCACCAGATATCCTGATTGTGGGCAGTTCTAGGTCTTTGCAGGGTGTAGATCCGGTCATTTTGCGGGACGGTTTGGCTTCTAACGGATATGCGGATCTGAAAATTTTTAACTTTGGCATTAATGGGGCGACAGCTCAAGTCATCGATCTGCTGCTGCGGGAAATCTTGACGCCAGAACAGTTGCCGCGAATGATTGTGTGGGCGGATGGGGTGCGTGCCTTTAACAGCGGTCGTGCCGACCGAACCTACAAGGCCATCGTCGCTTCCCCCGGCTACCAGCGCTTGTCCGGGGGAATTCGTCCCGCCCTGCAGCCACCCGGTAGCCGCCCCGAGCCGGCAGCCCCAGCCACCCTCGTCGAGCCGGCAGCCCCAGCCACCCTGGTCGAGCCGGGTCCGGCAGCCCCCCCCGAGCCGGCAGTCCCAGCCAGCCCCGAGCCGGCAGTCCCAGCCAGCCCCGAGCCGGGTCGCCCGATAATAGACCCGATCAATTTCCGCCCGCAAGTGCCGGCAGCACCGGGCAACTCTGCCACTGGCACCGCTCGCTTTTCTCTGGTGGCCAACTATCAGCAGGCCCGGGATAGCGCGACATCATTTCCGATAGATTTCTCTTCATTTTCTCCGGGCCCGTTTTTTAGGGGAAGCTTAGCTGAGCGAATAGCAGCTGGGGGACAGCCCGATCCGAAGCCGGCAGCGGCAAAAATCGGCCTGTCTGAGAGGGACGTGGCGCTGACTGGGTTTAACCCCATATCCACCCGCTTCAATCCCGCTACTTACTATGACCGCTTTCCGAGAGTTCCGGGTGAGTACGACGGCGACTATGCGTCTTTCAGTCTGGAAGGGGAGCAATCTGTTGCCCTGCTCTCTGTCGTGGATGTGGCCAAGTCCCAAAATATTCCCCTGGTTGTGGTTAACCTGCCCCTGACTAAGGAGTATTTAGATCCGCTGCGGCTCCAATGTGAGCGAGAATTCCAGGATCGCATGCAGCGCCTCGCCCAGCAAGAGGGATTTATCTTCCGCGACTTGTCGGGCCGGTGGCTCAGCCAGAATGACTATTTTGCAGACCCCAGCCATCTCAACCGTTTTGGGGCAGAAGCTGTCGCCAAGCAACTCGCCCAAGACCGGACGCTTCCCTGGCCCACCCCAAAGCGCTAAAAAATTATGCATTTAAAATGTATAATTTAGGCGCAGCGAATGAGCTTTTTTGCAAAACGCTGCGCCTGTTTTTGCGGGTTAATAACGCAATTTTAATGCAAAAAAGAATTGCAGTTCTTTCAGCTATAGCAAAGGACAGTCAGTGCAAGGACATTGGGACAGGCAAGATGCCTGTCCTGCAAAGGATATCCGTAGGGCAGGCGTTCCCTCCGACCTCAATGTCGCCTCTGGACTCAATCTACAACCCTAATCAATCCCCGTTGCAGACGGTCGAACACCAGGTTAATTTGGCTCTGCTCATTGTCGTTAAATGAGTCCTTAGAGAGGAGTGCCGTCATGAGCAGACGCTGGTCAATGCGCGTGATTTGGCGAAATGCCAAGATCCGCTCAACGATTGTTTCGACTGAGAGTTTGGGGAAAGTGGCCTGAGCTTGCATCGGTCTCTAGAAACTCAAAATTTACAACAGAACGCCGTGTTTCTATTATTTAAATTTCTGTAAAGCTGAGAAGTGATTGCCGGCATAGAGGGAGTGTGACATTTTTTTACGCTGGCAGTGATGCTTGTCACTGACATCTCACTTCTACGGGACTTACGCACAACTGTGAGACGAAACCGGGTTTCTGGTTCTGCAACGAGGGCTGATAGTCTTGACTTCTGGTTCAGAAACCCGGTTTCTGCGTGTCCTATTCTAGATAAGGTGTCGCTTACCCCTTAAGGGATTTCTGCCCGAGAGCAGATTGCGCAAAACACCAGATGCTGCCTGATTTACCGGTACAATAGCTTGGCGCAAGAGCAAGCTAGAAGGTAGAGAAAATGGCTCAAGTAAAGATTGGCATCATCGGTGGCAGCGGACTCTACAAGATGGACGCCCTCAAGGATGTGGAAGAGGTGGGAGTTGACACGCCTTTTGGCCCGCCTTCGGATAACTTGATTTTGGGAACTTTGGAGGGGACGCGGGTGGCTTTCCTGGCCCGCCACGGGCGCAACCACGCTTTTTTGCCCACGGAGCTGCCGTTTCGGGCGAATATCTACGCCATGAAGAGTCTGGGGGTGGAGTATTTGATCTCGGCATCTGCGGTGGGATCTCTCAAGGAAGAGGTAAAGCCTCTGGACATGGTGGTGCCGGATCAGTTTATTGACCGCACCAAAAATCGGGTTTCCACCTTTTTCGGGGATGGGATTGTGGCTCACATTGCTTTTGGCGACCCCGTGTGCCACCGGCTGGCGGGCTTGCTGGCGGAGGCGGTGGAGAGTTTGCAACTGCCAGATGTCACCCTGCACCGAGGCGGCACCTATGTCTGCATGGAAGGACCGGCATTTTCCACTAAGGCGGAGTCGAATCTTTATCGCAGCTGGGGCGCGTCGGTGATTGGCATGACGAATTTGACGGAGGCAAAGCTAGCCCGGGAGGCGGAAATTGCTTACGCCACCTTAGCCTTGGTGACGGATTACGACTGCTGGCACCCAGAACATGACAGCGTGACGGTGGATATGGTGCTGGCCAACCTGCAGCGCAATGGGGTCAGCGCTCAAAAGGTGATTCAGGAAACGGTGCGGCGTCTGAATGAGAACCCACCAGCGTCCGACGCCCATTCGGCGCTCAAGTATGCGATTCTCACGTCTTTGGACAAAGTGCCGGCGGCGACCAAGGAAAAGTTGGCTTTGCTGTTGCGCAAGTATTTGTGATCTCTATTGCAGTGCCGGCAAGACGATACCCCCACAAGGGGTAGCGGCTGCGCCGCGCCCTTTTTAGTAAAAAAAACGGGAGCGAGAGAAAAAGCGATGAGCGTCACCCCCAGGGGACGAATACTTACATAACACGCGCAAGAAAGCCTGGTGCGTCACGGCTTTAAAGCGCCATTCGATTTAGCAGACGATATCATAGACAACTGTACTGCGCACTAGACCACACAAAGGGATGGAGCTACAGTGTACATCCAGCGGACAAGGGGAAGAACGAGAAGGTATAATATTGTCATTGAGGGGGAGTAAGGAATTGTTACGGCGAGCCGGTATCTTAAGAAGCCCGAACTGGATAACCTGGGGCGAAGACACGGTTTTAACCCAAATATATATAGCGGTTCTCAGTTGGATGAACTACGGCCCAGAACCCCGGTTTCTTAAAGAAACCGGGGTTCTCAGTACCTCACTAATATGAGAAACGCTATAAGTGGGGTAACGTTTCATCCCTCACCGAAAGCTAACCAGAACATGAAGCAGGAGAAAAAATGAGCGGGCAATGCTTTATTGAAACCGACGGCTATCAAATCTGGTTCGATTTGAAAAGCGTGGACTCCCAGAAAAAATATATTGATGCGGTTGTCGAATTCCGCTCGGACCCCCGCCTGTGCGAGGTATCGGTGAAGTCCGCACCAACGTTTCTTGCTGTCAGCGATTTGCCAGAACTTGTAATGTATTTAAACCGGCACATCGCCCGTTTGCAAACCGATCCGGATAGCGAATCTGATACGTTGGTCACTTGGGAACTCGGCTTTCAGGTTCAGGCTTCCTCTGGAGAGGTGCGCTCGCCAACCGACGGAGAGTTTGGCATTCGCTTTATGGTCAATTTAGGGAGGAGCCATGAAGAAGCCAGCAGCCTCTTTGTTGGCGGTGAAGCAGAGGTCACTCTCGAACAGGTTAAAAGTTTCACATCATCCCTTCAGGCGGCGCTGGCAGAACTCGGCTCTGGGGAGCTAGAGCGTCAAAGTAGGTGAAAAATAAAAGGCATGCCAGAAAAAAAATCGCTTTGGCATGCCTGCCTTTTACCTCACTTGCCGGCACTTAAACCGCTTCGGTCATTTCGCCGATTCAGCCATCAGCTCTTGGAACCACTCATTGTCGTGAATTACCTCAAAATCCGAGGTCTTTTTGGCAATTTCTCTTTTTTCTGGATTGATTTTGATGGCCCTTTTCAGGTTTTCTACTGCAGACTCAATATTGCCTTGCACTGCGTAGCAGCGAGCCTTTTCATACCAAGCGTCAGCGCAGTCAGAATTAATGCGCAGGGCTTGATTAAAAGCTTGGATTGCTTCGTCGAAGCGCTGCATTTTTGTGAGAACAACGCCTTTGGCACACCAAGACTTAAAGTCTTCAGGATTGGATTGAATCGCTTTGTTATAAAACTCAATCGCATCCTCATAACGCCCTTCCAGCAAAAACTCGTTTCCTTGCTGGGAATACTGCTCAAAAACATTTTTCAACAGGTCGCCTGTTTTAGTTTGAGCGTTCAGGGACTCTTCCAGGGTGTGGCGAGCCTCTGAGATCACATTTTGAGTGGCCATAGCCATCGAGATCAGCTCTTTTAATTGGGCGATATTTTCCCCTGACATGTTTGGCTGTGGCGGATGAGGAACCTCTGCCGCGCTTGACAGTCCTGGCCCGATTGCCTTCTGGATCTCTGTTTTTAACTCGGGAACAAGTTCTTGTTTCACCTCACCCTTGATCTGAGTGGCCAAACTCCGCCGCAACAGCCAAAGGCTGATAATTCCTGCGATGGGAAACAGGATCAGAAGAAACAGCAGCGCGTTCAAAAGGCCAGTCGTGAAGCCAAAGGAGCGGTTCACTTCCTTTTGGACTTGCTCTCGAATCCGGTCGATTTCTCGCCGCTGTTGCAGTTCCTGCCGCTCCGGCTGCGACAGGGGTGGGTTGGGAGAGGGCGCGGGTTTGGGCGAAGCCGCTGCAGGGGGACGGGCAGTTGGCGCATTAGACTGCGCTTGCACTGTGGCAGCCCCCACAGACAGCAGCAGGGTTGAGAGTGCGAAGGCAACTTGATTCTTTATCTTCATGGAACTTTGACCTGTGCCTCAATTCATTGAAAAGCTGATTTTCTCGAATCACATCAAAATCTGAGTCAGTTTTGGCTCGCTCTCGATCGACGGCTGCACCTGTGCCGACCGGACGTTGCAGGTTTGAATGGCCTGCGAGACATGAGCGGGCGCACAGCAAGCCTTGTTATACCAAATATCGGGACGAGCGGGCGGACGCCTGTCCCTGCGGGACATCGCTTCGTCACACCGGCACCCCGCGCATGCTTGTGGCCCACCTCCGCCACGAGAGCGCCTGATAGCAGCCGGCTTGAGACCGCCCGCACCGCTTTCCGCCATCCCATTGCCGAGATTATTCCAGATTGGCAGACCGTCCGGCTTGAATTCAACAGCTTTTTCACAAGATTTCCCCGCCTCCTTGCTATCGGTGCCATTTTTCCAGGGCTGTGCCTCCATTGAGCGCCCGTACAGTCTGGTTTCAGTTCCTCTATCTGGAGGATCTCTCCTATTTATATAAATTCCGTTTAATTCATTTTCTTTTTTTTACCGCCTTTACTTCTACAGAGCTACTCCTAATAATAACTAATAAAACGTAAATCAGATCGCTTCTCCGTTTGAAACGGTACAGCTATATCCCCTAAAGGGCTGCCCCTGCCGAGAGGGGCCACAAGGGCTGCCCCTACCCCAATGCCCTTTTGCGTGATGCGATGATGCCCTTTTGCGTGATGCCCAATGTCCCTGAAATGTGACAGGGGTAATTTTGCCCGATTGGGGACTTAACTCCAATACGGCTCCAGTCCGTGCCGTGACAAGCCTCCGCACCAGTTCCGGCGTTTTTCCCTTGAGAAGGGCGTTTGGTCAGTTGGTTATTCGGCTTTCGTCCTGAACGCGCAGTATATCTGCTGAGATGCCGCCCGGAGAATGGCAACCCGCCGCCGGTGAATATCGGGTCTTTTCACGTATTATCTTCAAATTATGGTCGCTGTCAGTGACACAAATCACCGCACAGAGCGATCGCTGTTACACCACCTCGATAGGTTCCATCCCGCAGGTTTTCAGACAAAAATTTCACAGCGATCAGGGCCCCGACGCTCGCCGCCCCTGCCACTGCCGCTATCTGGTAGCATGATGTTCGTTTGATTGCTTCTAATTAATTTTTCTCGGCGCACCGGGCGGACACTTTCGCCGGCAAGCCGCAACCGCTCCCCAGGGGCAAGGGCGAGCTTGGCCAGGCAACCGGCAAATTATAACTATTTAACCAAAATTTCTCTTAAAGCCAGCTTCTGCTGCCCGCTGGGCACTGCCAGCGCTGCCCGGGTGGCCGCTTCCGCAGGGCACCGGCAGCAGCGGAAGGGCGCTCTGCTGCAGCGCCCTTCCGGCGCAAAGAATCTCTACCGGCACTCTGTGCTGGTAGAGAGCGCCGGCATGCCGCACGCCCGTCGTCTCAAAGTTCCACCCGCACAGCAACTAAAATCTGTAAAGATATGCGTGGATGCTTTTTTTTGACGGCTCGGTGCCCCGGCTTTTAACCGGCATCCTCCTAGGAGCCACTCAACACCCAGCTGAAGTTGCCGGCTGCTCGTGCGATTGCCGGTCTGGGCGAGGTTCGGGAGCGCCCCCAAGCGCGAACACCCTGCTTTAGAGTTAACAGTCAGGGGTCTTTCTACCGGCCTTTTCCTGCAGAATTGCACTCAGAATAGTAACAAAACTTTACTAAAAACTGTTTCCAACTTTTCACCGGCACTTTTGGGGGAAGTTAGGATTAAAGAGGAGAAGATTTGCTTTTTCGCACAGATTTTCACTCCTAGCAAACTCAATAATACTATGAAACTGCGGTCACTGACAGCTATTCTGGCGGCAGTCGGGCTAGTCCTGGGGGCGACCGCCACCCTCCCCCCGCCCAGTTGGGGGCAAGCCTTGCCCAAATTTGTGTGCCAGCCCAACGGTGCCGGCACCCCAACCACCTATGCGATTGTGCAGCGCTACGGGCGTCTGGTGCGGGTTCCAGTCATCATGTGGTTTTTCCGGGAGGCGGAAAAAACCCCCTACCAGCGCTGTTTGGAGACGAGTGCCAATTTCCAAGAGGCATACCGGCAGGGGATTCTCAATTACATCAACGCCGGCATTGCAGATGGCCAACCCGTCATCTGCACCACCAGCGCCTTGGGGGGCGACTGCCAGATCGCCTTATTTACCCTCAGGTATCAGCAGGATGCCACCCAAGTCCTGCAACACCTGCGGGGCGTCCGCAAAGGAGCTGCCGGCCCGCTGCTGGAAAGTTCAGCAGATGAGCCAGAAAGCGGTGCTGTCGATATGAACGATTTCCTGCAAACAGCACCCGCAGAGGAAATACCTTCCCCCAGCCCGCAACAGGCCGGTGCCACACGAGGGCCAGATTTGCCTTCCTCACAGCCCGACTCACCGCCAAGCGGTAGCGACTGGCTATTTTAACCGGGCGAGAGGAAATTCGCCCCTCGCCAAAGAGCCGGTGCGCATGAGGAAGCTCGGTCAAAATTAAAGGTACAGCCTCTCTAATTTTGAGAATCTCTGTTATAATAGTATATCGTTGAACCCCCCGACCTTGAGATTTTATCCCAAGGCGGCTGAAAGGGCAATGCTCTTTGAGTGGCGAAGGAAAACTTTTTTACCCGCACAGCGCCGGGGCGTTGCTGACTGTAGCGTTCAGTCTCTTAGAGGAGTAGATAATGAGATTTTATTATGGACTGCCGGCAGCGCTCATCGGAGCGGCAATCGTTATAGTGCAGCCGCAAGTGGCTGCAGCATTTAATACGGCTGAAGTTGAGCAAATTGCCAAAGAAATTACCGTTCTAATTCCTGAGACATTGGCTGGCCAAGCGAAAGGTAACGGTTCAGGGTCAATTTTGGCCAGAGAGGGGAACACTTACTCAGTCCTCACAGCTAATCATGTGGTGTGTGCCGACAAGCCAAACGAAGATCTAGATCCGGAGGGATGCCAGAGACCTTATGAGTTGAAAGTTGTTACCCATGACGGCAAGGAATATTCGATAGACAACAGCACAGTCAAAAAACTTCCAGGTGTGGACTTGGCGGTTTTTAAATTCACCAGCGACAAAAATTACAGAGTGGCCACACTGGGCAATTACGATTTGACAGGAGAGCAGTTTATTTTTGCATCGGGATGGCCCGATCCAAAATTAACCGGCGAGCGCAAGCGCGAGCGCTATTTCAGCGTTGGGAAAGTTATACCCAAGGATATGGAACCTTTCCTGAAGATATTTCCTCCTGATATGGGTTACGACCTGCTTTATACCAGCATCACTTATGGGGGCATGAGCGGCGGGCCGGTGTTAGATACCGAGGGGCGAGTGATTGGTGTTCACGGACAAAATGAAGGAAAGGCTGTGTACGAAGAGTCCAGTGGGAAGAAGATTCGTGTTAATATTGGATTTAGTGTTGCCATTCCTATCAGCACCTTTTTAAACAGAACAACGCCAGCAGGAATTATGGACGGCTGGCTCGTAGAAACTTCTCCGGCCAAGCCAATGACCCCAGACCAAATAGGCGATCTGTATGTAGGACTTTTTTACGATTTAAATACAGAAAAAACAACCGCACTATCCTTGGCGAATAAAGGAAATATGATGTGGAGAGCAGGTTGGGTAGAACAAGCAGAATTAGCCTATAACACAGCTCTGGAAATCAATCCTAAATTGGAACAAGCTTACTATGGAAAAGCTCTGGTACTAACATATTGGAAAAGGTTCCCAGAAGCGCTCGCAGCCTATGAAGAAGTCCTGAAAATCGATCCCAGCTCCAACGCTCGGCAGTTGCGAGACAAGCTGAAGGAATACCTGGATGGGACAGCCTCCCAAAGCCAGCCACCGGCAGCCACTCCAGCAACCCCCCTCCCAGAATCCTCAGCGCCGGCCACAACTCCCTTGCCGGCGCAACCGCCACAGCCCCAGCCGGTTCCCCCTCCCCAGCAACAGCCACCGGCACAACAGCCGCTTTGGTGATTGGAGAAGGGGTAGGGTGCGTTCCCTCTCAGGGAAGACACCTCAATCGGGAACGGTGGGATAGGGAACGCACCCTGCCAGTTACTGCGCCCAAGATATGTATAAACGGTGTGCGGGGAAGGGGAGCCACCCTCGTTTCCAGGCGGATGCGCAACAGCCGGGGGTAGGGTGCGTTCCCTCTCAGGGAAGGCACCTCAATCGGGAAGGGTGGGATAGGGAACGCACCCTACGAATTACTGCGCCCAAGATAGGTATAAACGTGACAAATTGGTTTACTATCAAATAGATTTTCAGAATTTGCCCAATCTCAGTGTGAGGAGTGAGATGAATGGAGCCATGAAACAAGCAAAACCCAGAGCCAGCCTTTTGATTAGTTCCCTGTTAAGCAGTGCTGTCTTATACAATACAGCTAGCTACGCCAACCCTGTAACTGCTGTGACGCCCAGACCCCAAATGGGTGAGACACCCACCCCAGAAGCACCGGCACCCGCTGCAGCCGGTGTGGCACCTAGAGCGACGGCAATTTCCCTGCAGCCGGCACCCAGTACCGCGCCGGCTGAGGCGAGCCCGTTTCCTAGCTGGCTGCCTGCTGCAGCTGAATTGCAACCGGCTTCCGCCCCGGCACCGGCAGTTCTTGCCGCCGAAATAGCACCGCCTTCGAGCGCCTCGGAAACCCCAGCAGCAACTGATTCGCCGCCATTCCAGACATCCCCACCGGCACAGGCGCAACCCGCTGACGCCGGCACGGCTGAATTGCAGCCGGCAGAAATGAACCAACAGCCCGCCGAATTGGGAAAAGTTTCCTGGGAGCCGGCACCGCCTCCCACAGCAGCACAGTCAGCGCTGCTGCTACAAAAAAGCGCGCACTCCGCTAACCCGATTTTACCGCAACCGGCACCAGAAATAGCTCAAGGCATTATATTTCCTGACGTCACAGGGCACTGGGCGCAAAGCTTCATCCAAGCTCTAGCAGCGCGGGATATTATTCGCGGGTTTCCCGACGGCACCTTCCGCCCGGACGAACCAGTAACGCGGGCGCAGTTTGCGGCGATGGTTCGCAAAGCTTTTCCGAGAAATTCCATTCGCAGCGCCATTGAATTCGACGATGTGCCCAGATTTTACTGGGGTTACACTGCCATTCAGGAAGCCTACAGCATCGGGTTTTTAGAAGGCTATCCGAACCGGATTTTCCAGCCCGATCAAAATATCCCTCGGGCTCAAGTTCTAGTCTCTCTGGCAACCGGGCTGAATTTGACGGCACGAACTGACCCGAGAGCGATTGTAACCGGCTCTTTTCAGGATGCCGGTCAAATTGCCAGTTACGCCATCAACAGCATCGCCGCCGCCACCGAAAATCGCCTGGTTGTGAATTATCCGAGTGTCGCGTTTCTCAATCCTAACCAGATAGCCACCCGGGCGGAAGTGGCAGCGTTTATCTACCAAGCTTTAGTCAGCGCGGGAACAGCGCCGGCACTTCCAGCCTCAGACATTGCCACCCAGTATATTATCGGCTACCAGCCGCCGGTGGCGCAACAGCCACAACCCCCGATACCGCCCAGACCGCAACCCACAGAAACGGCTGAAGTCTTGCGCCAGCGGTTTCGACTCCGAGAGCCGGCAACCCTGCAAGCGCCAACCGTTAGCGCTGTCGCCACACCGGGTTCCAGTTCCGGTTCGCCCACAGCTTTCGGCGCGAGTTGGGGTCGGGGTTTTCTGGGAGCTGGCTTTCAAGAAAGAACGCGCTATACTGACGACGCCGATGGCAGCATTTCCCTGGGGATTGGATTGGGAGACGCCCAAAAAGTAGTGGGTGTGGAAGTGACTGCTGGGGTTTACAGCCTGTTTGGCGACGATTCTTTCGAGCGTGGAGGTATCAGCTTCAAGGCGCACCGCGTGCTCCCGCAAAACTTTGCGGTTGCTGTGGGGGTGGAGAATGCGATTATCTGGGGCGATACGGATGCCGGCAGCAGCGTTTACGGTGTGGTGAGTAAAATTTTCCCGCTGCGAGAGAACCCAAGGGAACCCTTCAGCCAGCTGACCGCATCTGTGGGCATAGGAGGCGGTCGTTTCCGCTCGGAAGATGACATCAACAATGACGAAGACTCTATTGGTGTATTTGGGAGTGTCGGGTTGCGCGTGGCTGAGCCGGTGTCTCTAATTGCCGACTGGACGGGTCAAGATTTGACCATAGGCGCTTCTATTGTACCCTTCCGGAATGTTCCGCTGGTTATCACCCCAGCTATTGCCGATATTACCGACAATGCCGGTGATGGTGCCCGTTTTATTCTCGGTGTCGGGTATAACTTTACCTTTGGGCGATAACTTCTCCCACCTCCCCCAGTAGGGTGCGTTCCCAAGGGGAACGCACCCTACTCCTAGGGATTGAGGAGGCAGATCCTCTCACTTGCGTTCCCAGGCGGAGCCTGGGAACGAGAGCACGAGAGCACGAGAGCAAATTTGTCAGTTTTATGAAGGAGAAAAAACTGTGAGGGTCAAATTTTTTTCCGCTCATTTGAATGCCGGGTTGGCTTTAGGGGCTTTCCTGATGGTTTTGCAGACAGCATCGCCCGCACCGGCTCAAAATGGCAACCAGTCAGATATTACCGGCCCAATTCCCACAACGAGCGATATTGCCGGTGGAGCTTTCACCACAACAACTGGAGCGGGGGGAACCGAAACCGTATTTACAGGCGGCGCTAGCGCCCAAGCAAGTGTCAACCAAGCCGCTGCGACTGTCAGCACCCAGCTGAGCGCCGGCAGCATAAGTGCCGTTACAGGCGGCTCTATTTCCGCACCGGCACAGACTGCTGTCTTCAATATCCTGACGGCGAATGCTGAGCTGGGCTCTAGCGTTAGCGCCGTGGCAAATTCTCTCACTTCTGCCCCAGGAGCACCGCCGGCTACTGCTGTGCAAAATTTATTGGACAGTTTAGTAGGTTTGTTAAGGGGGCGTAAGATAACTCCAGCTAAGTTATTAGCCGCAATTCGCGCTTATAATGCTATGATTGACGCTAGTAATGCAGAGTTTTTGTCTAGCCCACCCTCTGAATTGCTCGCCATTCAGGCGGCGCTGTCTAAATTGATTGCGGCGGCTGGGTGATAGTTAGCAGTAGGGTGCGTTCCCTATCCCACCGGCATCGATAGAGGTGCGTTCCCGTGCGAGGGAACGCACCCTACCCCTCGTAGGGTGCGTTCCCTATCCCACCGGCACCGATGGAGGTGCGTTCCCGTGCGAGGGAACGCACCCTACCCCTAGGCATGACTGGGGATTTGTGTGTGAACCGCAGCCCCCGGGACTGGGGGCGGGCACAATGGGCCACCCACCGGCAACTGCCCCCACGGCGTCCCGCTCCCTCTGTCCCCGATCTCAATCCCAGTAAAATCCATCTGTTTTGTAGCTAATTACACTGCCTGTGGTAAGGTGCGTGTTGGCCCGGTTCTGCAGGTTGACCCTCAATATTACAAAATATTAAATTTTTCAAAAAAAAAATTTTTCCCCGGCGTATCGAGTTTAACTCGATACGCCGGGGAAATTTTCCGGCTGTCAGCCAGAAATTGACCCTCTTTTTATTTACTGGGACAGTATTCTGCCATGAAATTGCAATCCCTAACAACCATTTTAACAGCAGCAGCGCTGGCCATCGGTGCCACCGCCTCCTTGCAGCGACCCAGCCAAGCTCAAAATACCACTTTCCAATGCGGTGTTTGGGTGAATGGCCCTAATGCTGGCGTGGCAGTGACCTACGCCCGCACGCCACGGGGAGTGGTTCCAATCATCAACTGGGTTTCCGATCATTTCAGCGATTCCGGCTACACGCCGATGCGACGCTGCCTGGAAGTAACCAGCCGGTTCCAGAGCGCCTATAACAACGGCACCTTGAATTATATCACGACAGGGGTAAAAAATGGCCAGCCGGTGGTGTGCGTTACCAGCGCCAGCAACGGGCCCTGCAGCAGTATTTTGTTCACCCTGAAGCCGGGAACGGATGCCAGTCGAACCTTGCAAGCGATCTTTGACATCCAGAATATGGGTGCGGCGGCAGCTCCCCTGTATGAATCCGATTCAACCTCTATTGACATGAAGGCTGTCCTCAGCTCAGCTCGAACGGTTGAGGCAAATCAGATAAATGCGGGAGAAGACAGTAGCGCCCCTAGCGCCCCCGTCGCTCAGCCAGCTGAACCGGCATCTGCGCCCAGCGTGACATCACCTGCAGCACAACCGAGCAATCCCGGAAGCGGCAGAACGTGGTAGGCACTGAGCGTCCTCCCCGACCGTTGAGGGCGGGCCAGTGGCCCGCCCCCTTGGCGGGGGAACGAAGAGTTTGATAAATTCCCCTTACAACCAAAGAGAATTAAAGTGACAGCAATGATGAAGTGTGGCTTGCTGATGGGAGTTGCCTGTCTGGGGAGCGTTTTTGTCGCTCTGCCCGGACAAGCGGTAAATGAATGCGTTTCAGTGCCGGTTTTATCTCAATCCCAGGCGGCTGAGAGGACACCCCAGAAAACGACTGCGAGCGCAGAGCAGCTGGCGAAGCTGGCCCAATCGATTACGGTGAAAGTGCTGTCCGGAAATAGCAATGGTTCGGGGATTCTGATTCAGCGCCAAGCACAGGTTTATACCGTTTTGACGAACGAACATGTACTGACATCAGGGGCACCCTATCGCATCCAGACGCCAGACGGTCGGAGTTATGAAGCCGAGGTGTTGAAAACTGTTTCCTTTAAGGGGAACGATTTGGCCCTGTTGCAGTTCAGCAGTGCTGAGAACTACACCCTGGCATCTCTAGGAAGTTTATCGAGTGTGGCGGTGGGCGAGCCAGTGGTTGCTGCTGGGTTCCCCTTTGGTGCCAGTGGGTCTGGAGGGAGCGGGTTTGTGGTGACAGCCGGCCAGATTTCCCTGTTACCCGATAAAGCCATCCCGAGAGGATATCAGATCGGGTACACCAACGACATCCAAAAGGGCATGAGTGGGGGGCCGGTGCTCAACAGTAAAGGTCAGGTTGTGGGCGTAAATGGCATGCACGCTTATCCCCTGTGGGGCGATCCGTATGTGTTTGCCGATGGTTCCAAGCCTTGCCAAGCGACGCGGGAGGTAATGAGCCGGTCGAGCTGGGCAATTCCTGTGGGAACATTTGTGCGATTAGCCGCTAATTTAGGGCTTCCTTCTCTCAATTCCCCCGTAAGTTTGCCGCAAGTTGCAGCGCCAGACAGTTTTTCTGAACCGGCAGTCAGCGTGTCAAATGGCAACTTAACCAGCGACGGTTTTGTAATTCAGCCCAATCCTTGGCTAGAAATGCCGGCAGCAGCCATCCCAAACCGCAACGGTATCTCAGCCCCTGCTGCTCCCAATCGGGAAAATCCTGTGCCAGAAACAGCAGCGCCGGCGGTTTTAAGCACTGAGGGCTTCTGGATTCAGCCGGTCACTGACGCCAGCCAGATAAATCTGGTGCCAGAAACGCAATCCCCGGCGCTCTCCACCGGCAGCCCCACACAGCCAAACATCGCTCCCCACCCGTCCAGTCAAAATGCCAACCCCATGTGGTGAACGCTAGCAATCTGAGGTGCAATTATGAGATTTCCCTATGGACTTCCTGCAGCGCTGATTGGGGCGGCAGCAACTGCCGCCATCATTAGCCCTCAAATGGCCTTTGCCTTAACGGCAAAAGAGCTGGAAAATCTGTCCCAGCAAATTACGGTTTTAATCGAGCCCATAGATTCGCGGTCTAACTCTGGTTCGGGAGTGATTATTGCCAGAGAGGGCAACACTTACTACGTCCTGACTGCTTATCATGTGGTTAAGAAACTCTCTACTGAATATTGGATAAAGCCCAGTGATGGCAGCGAATATAAACTGGACTACAGTACGGTAAAACAACTGCCTGGGGTTGACTTAGCACTTTTGCAGTTCACCAGCGAGCGAGATTACCGAGTCGCAACTTTAGGGGATTATGACCTGCTCTCGCAATTTGGGAAATCAGACGTCGTTTTTGTGTCTGGGTGGCCAGCTGGAGAGCGGCGGGTGTTTCATCCGGGGCTGCGCATAGATGAGACCCTCGCGCCGGCGCTGGCCAAAAAATCTGTGGATGAGGGGTATGAACTGCTGTACACCTCCATTACTTACCCGGGAATGAGTGGCGGGCCTATTTTAGATGTAAATGGACGATTGATTGGGATTCACGGACAGTCAGAAGGAGAAATACTCTCGCAAAAAGAAAGTGGTTCAAATGAGTTCCCCCTCAGGTTGGGGTACAGTATGGGCATCCCGATCAAAACCTTCCTGACTCTGGCCCCGCAGCAAGGGATAGCGCTGCAACTCACAAAAGAAAATACCCCTCCTGTCAAATTAACAGAGTCAGACATAATTGCTTCCGTGGAATCTTTGATCCCCCAGCCGCCGGCAAGGGAAAAATCTGACGACGCGAAAGAGTGGGTGAATTATGGCAATGAACTTTGGCGGCTATCTAGCCTTTATAATGACGCCGGCAACCCGCGAGCGGTAAAATTGATGGAAAACGCCGTCGCTGCTTACGATAAAGCCGTTGAAAAAGCGCCGGAGTTCTATCAAGCGTGGTACGCGCGAGGGAACGTGCAGGCTGACTTAGGGAAATTAGAGGCCGCGATTGAATCTTACGATAGAAGCATTGATCTGGTTGACTACGAGAGGGCGCTTCAAGAGTACAAGAATGCTCCCGAAAGCGAGGGCGATAAAAAGAAGAAAGAGCTGGCTGCCAAGCTGGACTTTTATGCGACTGTCTGGCGTTACAAAGGCTTGATGCTGTCCAAATTGGAGCGATACCCCGAAGCCATAGCAGCCTTTGAAAAAGTGATTCAGGTCAAAGAAGAGGTTAAAGAACAGGACTTTGTGGCTTGGGATTTGCGCGGGCTAGTGCTCCTGAAAAATGGCGCTACTGAACAGGCTTTCAAATCCTTTGAAAAGTCGCTGTCAATCAATGGTAATTATCCGTATGCCTGGATTCACCAAGGCGAGGCGCTCGCGAAAATGGGACGCCTGGACGAAGCAGCGGCTGCTTATGACAGGGCGATTCAGATTCAGCCCAACTTGTACACTGCTTTCCTGCAACGAGGCGAGGTGCTTGGGAAAATCTTACAAGACAGTCAGCAAGCACCGGAAGCCTTAGACAGAGCGCTTGAAATTAAGCCAGACGATGCTAGTGCTTGGCACCGGCGAGCCTTTGCATTCTTTGGCATGATGCGACGCCAAGACGCGCTCTCTACCTTCGACCGAGCGATTGAAAACAACAGTAAAGACGCAGCTGCTTGGGCGGCACGCGGATTGACGCTGGTTGCAGAAAACCGCTATCAAGAAGCCCGAGCCGCCTTTGAAAAGGCACTGGAAATTAATCCGGACGCTCAGGAAACTCAGGAAGTTATAGAAATCCTCAAACAGATGGAAGAATTAGATGACTCTCAGTCAGGGTTGGGAGGCAAGAAGTAGTGAAACCAGAGCTAAGCCGGATTTTCATTCTTAGCTCCATCTTGGGAATTGGGGTCCTGCACAGCACAGCCGGTGGTGCTAACCCCATCCCTCCTCTGGCTCCAATTTCTTCTGCAGAGGAAGTCCTGGAAGAGGATACCAATTTGGCCAATATACCCCACACTCTTGAGAATCACGGGGTTGCGCTGCAACTCGCAGACACCGGCTCGCCGGTAGCGCAACAGGTGACTCCGGCAGAGCCTCCCCTTCCCGAACCCATTTCGCCCCAGGAAAGAAGGAATCTCGAACAGCAGTGGCTGCTTCCCTTGCCACCCAGCATAGAAATTCCAGTTCCCCAAAAAAGGCGAAGGGTAACTCCTGGTGTGGCACCGGGATCTAGTCTGATAACACCTACGGGTTTCGGTAGCAGGCGGGGGCAAACTTTCGCAGGAGCTAGTTTTCAAGGCCGAACCCGCGAGACTGACTCGTCGGATGGGGGCATTTCGGCAGGGTTTGGTTTGGGAAATCCTCAAAAGAGCGTGGGTTTGCAAACAACGGTAACAGTTCTCGACCTGTTCAACAATAGAAGCGACGATGACGGTTTTGCGCATCGCGGTGCCATCAGCTTTAAAGTCCACCGGCAGCTGCCAGAAGATTTTGCCGTCGCAGCCGGCATCGAAAATGCCATTGTCTGGGGTTTTACCGATGCAGGAACCAGCGCTTACGGTGTCGTCAGCAAAGTTTTCCGGCTGAAACAAAATACTGCAGAACCCTTCAGCCGAATCACAGTCTCCTTGGGATTGGGAAACGGTCGGTTTCGCTCTGAAGAAGACTTCAAAAATGACGTCAGCGCTGTCAATGTGTTTGGCAGTGTGGCTGTGCGGGTAGCCAGACCTGTTTCTGCAATCGCTGAATGGACGGGGCAAGATTTGGCCTTAGGCGTTTCTGTCGTTCCCTTCCGGAACGTTCCGCTTGTCGTGACGCCAAGTTTTGAGGACATTACCGGCAATGCTGGAGATGGTGCCCGGTTCAGGCTGAGTGTCGGTTATAGCTATTCTTTCGGTTTTTAGTCTTAGCAACCGGGTTTCTCTGGGACAGTAAACCCGGTTTCGCATTCAGGCTAAGTGCGGATTCAAGGTTTTGTTCTATTTACAAGCAGGTTGACTCCACTACAGTTATGAAGGTTCAAAGTATTGCACTGAGTTTAAGTCTGGGGTTTGCCGGTGCCTCTGTGATGCTGCTGACAGCACCGCCATTCCCAAGTAGGGGACAGTCGAATTGTTCAGATTGTGGTAATAATGGTTCAGATATCACCATCGTAGATCCGCCTGACTTTCCTGACGAGGAACAGAAACCAACTCCCAGCCCCAGTCCCAGTCCAACTCCAACTCCCAGTCCAACTCCCAGTCCAACTCCCGAGGAACCCCAACCGATACCCCCACCGGCATTCCCAGAGGAACCCCAACCGATACCCCCACCGGTATTCCCAGAGGAAACCCAACAGGAAACCCCACAGGAAACCCCACAGCCAAAACCGACACCCACACAAATTCCTCCAGAGGCTCCTTCAATGGAACCAGGAACATCACCCACCCCTAAGGGGGATGAGAATCAGAATCCTGGCGGCGGTGGAACTGGGAATCAGGGCAACGACACCTCAAACCCCAGCAGTAATATCCCAGCATCTGTTCAGCAGCAATTAGCGCTTCTTTTAACCGGCGATCCGACAAACAAGTCCTTGTTTGAAGATTCCCGCCTAAACCCACTGCTGAGCGCTTTAGCCAAAGGGGGATCTGAGGAAACAATTGTTCTGCAATTAGCCAAAAGCTTACTGGGACTTTTTCGAGGAGATAAAGTCGATCCAAAGAGATTATTAGCAGCGGTTGCCGCTTATAACGCTTTCATTAAAGCCAGCCGTGCGGAATTTCTGAAGACCCCGCCTCCAGAACTGATCGCGATTCGACAAATCCTATCTCAATTGGTTGAGGCTGCGCGAGCGGCAGACATTCAGCCCGGGGAAAATTAGAGAGCGACAAACTGGGTAAGATTCATCTCTTACCCTGCATCAATTTCCTATCATACCAGTACCTAATCTCCCGCAATATTAAAATCAGTAAAATTCAGATTTGCCACTATAGCAATAGACAGTCAGTTTGGGACACCGGGATACGAAGTATAGGCGTAGGTACGGCGTCCGCCGAGCCTCCAGGTCTCTGGGACAGGCGAGACGCCTGTCCTACGCCGTAACCTAACTGCCTACTGCTATACCCTAACGGGATGCTCCCGCAACCGAACGCCGAGAAGTATGGTATAATAACCCAAGTTGCTACTTACCAGTGAGTCAGGTGAGATCCCCCCCTAGCCCCCCCTTAAAAAGGGGGGGAAATGCTCAAAGCCCCCCTTTTTAAGGGGGGTTTGGGGGGATCTAGATGCTTAGACTTCTAGGTGGCAACTTGGGTTATGGTATAATACAGCCAAATCAAGTCAGCAGGAGCTTTTCCAAATGATTGCCAGCCCAAATAAGTTCTACATCTCCCCAGAAGATTACCTAGAAGGTGAGCGGGTAAGTCCCATCAAACATGAGTACCGGCGCGGACACGTCTACGCAATGGTGGGCGCAAAGAACCCTCATGTCATTCTGGCTTGTAACTTAGTCAGGCGGTTGGGAAATCATCTCGATAACACCGACTGCATCGTTCTATCCTCAGATATGAAAGTCCGACTTGAGGTAGCTGATTGCTATTACTATCCAGATGTGTCTGTGACTTGTGACGAGCGGGATACAAATAATACTGAAGACTTTATCCTGTACCCGTCCTTAGTGATTGAGGTCTTATCTCCCCGCACAGCAGCTTTCGACAGAGGCAACAAATTTGCCGACTACCAAACCCTATCAACGCTGCGGGAATATGTGCTACTCAGCCAAACCGAGATGAGAGTCGAGTGTTTTCGCCTCAACGAATCCGGGATTTGGGTTTCTCAAACTTACGGAACCGGCGATGAAGTTTACTTTGCCTGTGTGGACTTTAGGTGTCCGATTGCCTCAATCTATCAAAAAGTTCCCGGAATTGTGTGATAAGCTGTTAGGCTAATAATGCTGCATGACGTCGAAAGGAAGCAGTGAGCCAGAGCCTGTAGGGGCGGTGCCCCCGTGCCCGCCCCGTTCCCAGGATCTGCCCCGGAACGAGGGGAAAAATTCCCTAAAAACATCCCCAAATCCCCTAATCCCGGCTTCCCTTAAATCCCCAATATTATTCCCAGAAAAGATTAACCCTCCCTGAGGGGGGAGGGGAGAACCGGCACAGCAAACTCAGAGAACCTTGTGGGTGTATTCGTGCTGCTTCACATTATCTTCCGTTTTGACAATCCGCTGAGAATTCAGCACCCGCTTGCGTTCCAGGGAGTAATGAAAATCATCGCGCTTGCTTCCCAGAGGAACGTGGGATTGAGCTTGAGGGCGAATCTTGTAGGTGCGTGCGGCGGAGAAGGCGCGGAAGGAAAACTCATCGCAAAACTGCGCCTCAGCTGGGAAGTCAGCCGGCAGTTGCGGGGTGTCGCCGGCCAGCACCGCCCCCAGGGTGGTGCCGCAAGCCATTTGATAAGACGTGGGAATGCCTTTCACAATCGCTTCCAGAGCTGCCGAAGGGATAGGCTCTACAACTTTCACTTGATGGACTTCGCCATCTTCTTTGATAAAGCAAGTGGCCAAGCCAACTGCCAGATAGTCATCCGCAGACAAATCTGGCGCATTGGGATAGGAGATCGCAGTTGCCATCGAAATCTTTCCGCTTAGTAATTAAGTCACCCGCTCATCCTACCATTTCTGCCGGTGCGTCCCGATGCCGGCTTGTGGGGAGGGGGGAATGGGGGGGAGAAATTTTCACTCTTCGCTTTAATCGCACTCTCCCGGTAGGGCTAAAGCTCAACTACAAACGATAGGGCTAAAGCCCAACTGCAAACGGACTCGGTTCGGCGTTAAGGATGCGCCAGCACAAACCGGCTCCCGCGCCCAGTTGGGAGACATTTGACCTGCGCTCACACCGGCATTCCCGCAGCTGCTGCCGATGAGTGTCCGGGCAGTGGCCAGCAAGCCCGGCTTTAGAGCCAGCCATCCTTTGTTCCGGATGAACCCGCGATTGCGAGTAATTATACGCACAGCGGACGGGGAGCCTCCAACACTCCCCACCGCCCTTCGCGCTGAATGTAACCGGCATTGAGGGCTTGGCAAAGGCTAGCCAGCGCCTCTACATCTTCTGAGCGATACCCCTTGACGGCGAGTACCTGGCGGATGAGTCCCTCAGACTCGACGCTGAGGCAACCCGTTGTAAATGCAGACTGTACCAGGGTGCGAATCATAACACCTCAAGCATCCTTAGCGTGTTAATTCCCGTCTCTACTATTCACCATTTTCCCCGCCAGCGCACCGATCTAGATCCGCCGCCACCGCGATCGTAAAGACTCAGTGAAGGTGATAAAAATCACTGACAAACTGCACCAATACTGAGTAAGCGGAAACGGGCCGCGATGGCTTCTCTGAGAGCTGATTTATAAAGTAAACCTTAAGACCTGTGCGCGTCTTTGAGAGTTAGAGTTTCAGCTCTCAGGCTCCCCCTCGCCCCCAAAGACCTGCAAAGCTTATCCTGCAAAGGTTTGGCGAAATTTTACAGAAACTTTATAAATTCGCTCGCAGGGCTGCCGGCGTGACTGGCGCGAGTCAAGCCGGTGGCCAAGACAAATGGCGCTGGGCTTTTGCCAGCCCACCTGGGAAGCCCCCTCTGGCGCGGACGTAGGACAGGCGTCCCGCCTGTACGGCATGCGCCGGCCCATGCGCCTGTACGGCATGCGCCGGCAGCATCCCTGTGAAAAAGCAGGGCTGGCAGAGGGGTTTCGGGCTGGAGTTGGGGACTGGTGCTTTGGACACAAGGAAGACCGCTCTCGGCTTTCCAGGGATGAGAAATCCCACAGAACTGCCCTGAGGGCAATGCGTTCCGGCAGCAGAAAACTGAGATAAACTTCAATTTGATTGCAATTGCAAGCTTAGCGCGTGTGGAGGAGCGAACAGGATGACGAGTATGTACGGTGTTCTGGAACCGTCCGTAGTGGATTTAGCGCGGGGGGGCAATTACCGAGCGCTTGCCTACTGGATTAACACCCACCTGCTGCCCCAAGGGATAATAGCCCGCGTAGAAGACGCTCGGGCGGGATGCCTGCAAATCTTAGTCGAGCTGCAACAGGGACAGTCGCGCGAAACCATCGTCAAATCAATCTGTCACCAGATTTGGAGGCTCAACTCAGACGTTATAGACGGCGTGAGCATCATGGCCCGTCTGGCTGGACACTCAGATATTCTCTGGAAGCAGTCAGTCCGCATTGTCACCCCTGCCAACCAGCAGCGCCCCAAGGTGCCGGTGCAGCCAAAGCGGGCCCACACCAGGCAGCAGGCTTCCGGGGACACCTTTAAGATGCTGCGCACCCTGCTGGTGGTGGGGACAGCAGTCACATCCTTTATCTTGGGCTGCTGGTTTACTTACAGCAGCACCCTCTCTGCCAAACTGGCTTCCACCCCCATCCCAACACCGGCGGCGACGATACTGAGCCATCCCATTCGCCCCAAAGAAGTTAAGGCTGCCTTAGAAACGGTGCCGGTGAAGTACCTCAATCCGGCGATTAACCCCGAAGACCCGGTGGTGACTCTGATGTTTGCCGGGGATGTCACCCTCTCGGACTCGTTTGCAGATGTGGCCGGCAGCGATTACAAATGGGCCTTCTCCCAACTGGAGGAGTACCGCAAAGCAGATGTGGCGATGGTTAACCTGGAAAATCCCCTCACCGGTGCCACCACGATGCGACCGGGCAAATCTTTTAACTTCAAAGCCGATCCGAAATCCGTCGAGTTCTTGACCGCAGGCGGTGTGGATATCGTCAACCTGGCCAACAACCACACGATGGACTATGAGGCGGACGGACTCAAGGAAACCCTGGAAACCCTGGACAAGGCTGGGATTCGCTATGTGGGTGCCGGTCGGGACATCAAAGAAGCGCGACGCCCAGAAATTATCGAGGTCAAGGGGCAGCGGATTGCCTACCTGGGTTATTATGACCCCAGCTATCACCCCGCAGACAAAGGGACAGCCGGCACGAATCCCCTGATCGAAGATCAGATCGCTGAGGATATAAAGGCGATTCGCAATCAGGTAGACTGGATTATTGTCAATTACCACTGGGGTGTGGAGCTGGCAGAATATCCAGAAGACTGGCAGAGGGAATTGGCGAAGTTCACCATTGACCAAGGGGCGGACGTGGTAGTTGGCCATCACCCCCACGTGCTGCAGGGTGCGGAAATTTACAAGGGGCGACCGATTGCCTACTCGCTGGGGAACTTTATCTTCGGCGGCAATTCCCGCAGCGACTACGACACGGCGGTGTTGAAGGTGTCTCTCAAAGGGAGAAAAATGAAGGTGGAGTTCCTGCCGGTGGAGGTGAGGCAGTACCAGCCAAAGGTGGTTAAGGGGGAACGCGGGGAGAGCATTCTCAACCACATTCAGGAGATTTCCCACATTTTCGACCGGCCTATGAAATCACCGGCGATCCTCAACACTCGCCGCAACTCGTCAGCGGACACTGCCGTTTCCCCTGAGGCGTCACCGGCATCTCCCAGTTTCGCCGCGCCGGCTGACAGTCCGGTGCCGTTCGACACCCAGCAGATCCAAATGCCGGTGTTTCCCCCCGATATGATTCTGAAAAACAACTTAAAGGACGCTGAAAAGCCCCTGAATGGGAAAGAGCAAGACTCTTTACCGCAGTCAGGCCCGGCTGACGAGGGCAAAAGTGACCCCTTTACCAAGGACTCGTTTATCAAAGAACCCTTGCCCACCACCCCTCCCTTACCGGCACACCAAAGTCAGCTGCCAGCAACTCCGTCCCCATCCTTCACAGTGTCCAGTTCCAGGCGCACTGGCCGCAATAAGGCGATTCAACTGCCGGTGCTAGCATAGACTGGGCTGGCAGGGCATGGGGCATGGGGAATGGGCCATCAGAAGAAGCAACAAGCAAGCAGCAACAGGGGAAGGAGTTTTCTTTTTGCCCTCCCCCCCAGGCCCGATTCCCACTGCCTCATGCCAGGTGCCTGGTGCCACCGTCGCCGCCGCCACCAACCACTAACCACTAACCACTAACCACTAACCACTGTGTTTGCGATCTCAGTCAAGCAGCAGCAATACAAAACCTACTTGCTCACCGACTCGGCAGCTGAGTCGGTGCTGGAGGTCGTTCCAGAGCGGGGTGGGATCATCACCGGCTGGACGGTACAGGGTCGGGACATCCTCTACATGGACAGAGAGCGGTTTGCCCACCCAGAGTTGAGCGTCCGGGGTGGAATTCCGATTCTGTTTCCTATCTGCGGCAATTTGCCAGACAGCACCTACACTCACAATGGCCAGACGCACAAACTCAAACAGCACGGCTTCGCCCGCGATCTGCCCTGGGAAGTCAGAGATCGGGTGACGCAAGAGTGCGCCGGCATTACTGTGGTTCTGGAAAGCAACGAGATCACACGCGCTGTTTATCCGTTTGACTTCAAACTGGCCTTCACCTACGAGATCAAGGGCAACGTTTTGGAAATTGTCCAGCGCTACACCAATCACTCAGCTGAGCCGATGCCCTTTTCCACCGGCTTGCACCCCTACTTTTTGGTTCCCGACAAGAGCCAGCTGAACTTTGAGATCCCGGCTGTCCAGTACACCAATCAAAGAACCCAGACCACCCATCCCTTCACCGGCACCTTTGACTTCAGCGAGGACGAAATTGATTTCGCCTTTTGCCAGCTGACCGGCTTGGCGGCGACTGTCACCGACCGCAGCCGCCAGTTGCGCCTCACCCTCAGCTATCACTCCATCTACTCCACTGTGGTCTTCTGGACGCTCCGGGACAGAGACTTCTACTGTCTGGAACCCTGGAGCGCCCCCCGCAACGCCCTCAACACCGGCATGCACCTGATTCGCTTGGAACCCGGAGCCACTCTCCAGACCCTGGTGCGCATCAGCGCAAAATTTTTCTAAAAAACCCCTTGACGCTTCTATGTACCCGTGCTAGTATGATTAACTGTGTGCGGAATACAAATGCACCAGGGTCGCTAACTCAAAGGTAGAGTACTCGGCTTTTAACCGATTAGTTCCGGGTTCGAATCCCGGGCGACCCATATTTCAAGGGGACTGAGCATGGGGCATGGGGCATGGGGCAATGGCGCAGTTGCCGGCAGCCGTTTGTAGTTGGGCTTTAGCCCAAAGTTTGTAGTTGGGCTTTAGCCCAAAGTTTGTAGTTGGGCTTTAGCCCAAAGTTTGTAGTTGGGCTTTAGCCCAAAGGTTTGTAAGTTCAGCGTAGCCCAACAGCTTTTTAATGTAGCTAGAGCGAGGGCACCGGAGATAAATTCCGGTTAATTACTTGCCATGAAGTGCTAGCGCCCGCTTGCTGCCAAGCTGTCCCAAATAGAAAGTATTCAAACGAAATTGAGGAGAGGGCGGGTTGGGTGGCCCTCTCTTGCCGGCAGCGGCGAAAATTTTTTAATTTTTAGACACAGTGCGCTAAGCGTCGAAAAATAACTTAAGATTATCCTAAGAATTCGGCTTGTACAGACCCAACTGGCTGACCAACACCAAGAACTTAGGAGGATCATCTATGGCGCTTGTACCTATGCGGCTGCTGCTGGATCACGCGGCTGAGAACGGCTACGGCATCCCTGCTTACAACGTCAACAACATGGAGCAGATCCAAGCCATCATGCAGGCTGCCCATGAAACCAACAGCCCCGTTATCCTGCAAGCTTCCCGTGGCGCTCGCAAGTATGCGGGCGAAAACTTCCTGCGCCACCTGATTCTGGCTGCGGTGGAAACCTACCCCCACATCCCCATTGTCATGCACCAAGATCATGGCAATGAACCGGCAACCTGCTACTCTGCCATTCGCAACGGTTTCACCAGCGTGATGATGGACGGCTCCCTGGAAGCCGATGCCAAGAGTCCAGCCAGCTACGAGTACAACGTCAGAGTCACCAGCGAAGTGGTGAAAGTGGCCCACGCAGTCGGCGCTAGCGTTGAAGGCGAACTGGGCTGCCTGGGCTCTCTGGAAACCGGCATGGGTGAAGCGGAAGACGGTCACGGTTTTGAAGGCAAGCTGGATCACTCCCAACTGCTCACCGATCCCGACCAAGCCGTTGACTTCGTGGAGCAAACCCAAGTGGACGCTCTGGCAGTGGCCATCGGCACCAGCCACGGCGCTTACAAGTTCACCCGCAAGCCGACCGGCGAAATCCTGGCCATCAGCCGCATCGAAGAAATTCACCGCCGCTTGCCCAACACCCACTTGGTGATGCACGGTTCCTCCTCTGTCCCGGAAGATCTGATCGCTCTGATTAACCAGTACGGCGGTGCCATCCCCGAAACCTACGGCGTGCCGGTGGAAGAAATCCAAAAAGGCATCAAGAGCGGCGTGCGCAAGGTGAATATCGACACCGACAACCGTCTGGCGATCACCGCTGCAGTCCGGGAAGCCCTGGCCAAAGATACCAAGGAATTTGACCCCCGTCACTTCCTGAAGCCTTCTATCAAGTACATGCAAAAGGTGTGCTCAGATCGCTACCAGCAGTTTGGCACGGCAGGCAATGCCAGCAAGATCAAGCAAGTGTCTCTGGATGAGTATGCCGCCAAGTATGCCAAGGGCGAGCTGAAAGTCGTGACTCAGAAGGTGACTGTGGCTGTCTAATCCAATTTTGGATGCCCGCATTCTACCTTCCCCCCCGAATTTCGGGGGGGAAGGGAGAATCTAAAAAATCTAAAATCTAAAATCAATTGCCGGGTGGCTGAGAAGCCGCCCGGTTTTTCTTTTTCAGGGGCGAGCCGCCAGCGAGGGCAAGCCATACTTTCTGGAAACTGAGGTATGATGTTGCTGGTAACAAAAATGTTCCCGGGGTGCGGCCCCGAGGCAGGGTTGACTGAACGCGCTTTCTGCCTGCCGGCAGCTTCCAGGATGACGCGCTCAGGGTTCCAGCTGTCACCTCTTTTAACAGCGGGTGAGTGCCCGGGGTGCTGTAAATCATTCAGATGTCACCCCGCCAAAAATGGGGGCGGGACGGCCCGATAGCGGTGCGATGGTCTGTTTGAGCAACCCCCTCTCTTGGAGTACCCAACTGTGATCGCGATTCCCGGCTACCAGATTCTCACTCAAATTTCTCAGGGTTCTAGAACCGCAGTTTATCGAGGGCTGCGCTCCTCAGATCGAAAACCCGTTGTGCTTAAATTCCTCAAGTCTGAGTATCCCACATTCAGCGAACTGGTGCAGTTCCGGAATCAGTACGCGATTGGCAAAAACCTCGACTTGCCGGGAATTGTCCAGCCGGTCGCCCTGGAAAACTGCGGCAATGGTTTTGCCCTGGTGATGGAAGACTTTGGGGGAATTTCGCTGAATGAGTATGCCGGCGGCAAGCCATTGAGGCTCGGCGAGTTTTTTCCGATCGCTATTTCTGCTGTCCAAACTCTGGAAGGGCTCTACCACAACCGGGTGATTCACAAAGATATCAAGCCCCAGAATATCCTGATTCACCCCCAAACCAAGCAAGTAAAACTGATTGACTTCAGCATCGCTTCCCTTTTGCCCAGAGAGAGCCAAGAAATTCAAAGCCCCAACGTGCTGGAAGGGACTCTCGCTTATATGTCTCCAGAACAGACGGGGCGGATGAATCGGGGGATTGACTACCGCACCGATTTCTACTCGCTGGGGGTGACATTCTACGAATTGCTGACAGGGCAGTTACCTTTCCAGTCTAACGACCCGATGGAGCTAGTTCACAGCCACATCGCTCGCCAACCAGCTCCCCCAGTCGAAGTGAATCCCGCCATTCCTCAGGTGGTGAGCGACACGATCGTGAAATTGATGGAAAAAACCCCGGAATCGCGCTATCAGAGTGCGTTTGGAATCCGGTACGACTTGGAAATATGCAAGCGGCAATGGGAAAAGTTGGGCAGCATTTCACCTTTCCCTTTAGGACAGCGAGATATTTCTGACCGCTTTATAATACCTGAAAAGCTCTACGGAAGGGAAGCGGAAGTGGCGGCGTTGCTAGCCGCCTTTGAGCGAGTCAGCCAAGGAGCTCAGGAAATGATGCTGGTGGCTGGATTTTCTGGGATTGGCAAGACAGCAGCGGTGAATGAAGTCCACAAACCCATTGTGCGGCAGCGGGGGTACTTCATTTCTGGTAAATTTGACCAGTTCAAGCGCAATATTCCCTTTTCAGCTTTGGTGCAAGCCTTCCAGACTCTGGTGCGGCAACTGCTGACGGAAAGCGCCGCTTCTGTGGCGGAGTGGAAAGCTAATATATTGGAGGCACTGAGAGAGAGCGGACAGGTAATTATTGATGTCATTCCCGAGCTGGAGCGGATTGTCGGCGAGCAGCCGCCGGTGCCAGAACTGGACGGTGGCGCAGCCCAAAATCGCTTCAATCTGGTTTTTGGGAAATTCATCCGGGTGTTCGCTACCAAAGATCACCCTCTGGTGATTTTTCTGGATGACTTGCAGTGGGCGGACTCCGCCTCTCTGAAGCTGATTCAATTATTAATGACTGAGACAGACTTCGGCAATCTGCTGCTGGTAGGAGCCTATCGGGATAACGAGGTTTCTCCCGCTCACCCGCTGATTATGGCGCTAGATGAAATTAGAAAAACCGCTGCGACAGTCAGTCAAATTATGCTAGCACCCCTGGATAAGCCCAACCTGAACCGGCTGATTGCCGACACCCTGACTTGCCCTCCAGAGCGGGCGCTTACCCTGACTGAACTGGTGCTGCGTAAAACGCAAGGCAACCCCTTTTTTACGAATCAGTTTCTCAAATCATTGCACCAAGAGGGACAAATTTTCTACGACTTTAGCTGCGGCTACTGGCAGTGCGATATTGCCAAAGTCAGGGCGAGCTTGGTGACCGATGATGTGGTTGAGTTTATGGCGCTTCAGTTGCAAAAACTGCCGGAAGACACCCAGGAAGTGTTGAAACTGGCGGCCTGTATTGGCAACCAATTTGATCTAGCGACGCTGGCGGTCGTGCGAGAAAAAAGCCCGGCGGAGACGGCGGCTGACCTGTGGAGAGCTTTGCAAGAGGGGTTGGTGATTCCTATCGGGGAAGTTTACAAGTTTTTTCAGGACTCCGAATCGGCTGACGTAGCGCGGGTGTCAGAGCTATCCGTTCCTTACAAGTTCCTGCACGACCGAGTGCAGCAAGCGGCTTATTTTCTGATTCCCGAAGACCGGAAACAGGCCACTCACCTGAAAATTGGGCAGCTGCTGTTGAGAGATACGCCTGTTGAGGAGCGAGAAGAGAAGATTTTTGATATTGTCAATCAGTTGAATATTGGGGCAGAGTTACTCGCCGAACCGGCAGAGCGAGAAGAACTCGCGCAGCTGAATCTGATGGCGGGGCGTAAAGCTAAGCTTTCAACTGCGCACGCTGCTGCCCTCAAGTATTTAACTGCCGGCAGGGAAATCCTCGGGGCTTCTAGCTGGCAAACCAATTATGAACTGGCGCTATCACTGCATGTAGAAGCCTGCGAGGTGGCTTATCTCAGCGCTGACTTAGAGAAGATGGAGAGATTGGCCGGTGCGGTGCAAAATTGCGCCAAAACGGTGCTGGACAAGGTGAAAATTTATGAAGTCAAGATCAGCGCCTCTATAGCGCAGACCAGGCAATTGGAAGCGATTAAGATGGGGCTGGAAGTTCTGAAGCTGTTGGGGGTGAGCCTTCCCGAAAAGCCGGCGAAGTTGGACATTCAGCGTTTCCTGGAGGAAACCGCTTCTTCTTGGCGGCACAGTGCGGTCGAGGACTTAAGCGCTTTGCCGGCAATGGCGGCTCCTGAAAAGTTAGCAGCCATGCGCATCCTGTCGAGTATCGCTTCTGCTACCTTTCAAGCCGCTCCTGAACTGTTTCCCCTGATTGTGTGCGCCCAGGTTAATTTATCTATTCATTATGGCAACGCTCCCGCTTCCGCCCACGCTTATTCATGTTACGGGATTATTTTGTGCGGCGACAGCCAAACCATTGACGCCGGCTATCAATTTGGCAAGTGGGCTTACAGCATACTGTCTCGCTTCAATGCGTCCGAACTCAAGGCTAAATCAATCGTTGTAGTTGAAGCCCATATCAGACCTTGGAAAGAACACGTCCGGCAAACCTTAAAAACTTTGCAGTTTGGCTATGAAATCGGACGGGAAACCGGCGAGATAGAATACGCTTCTTATTGCGGATTCTATAAATGCTATCATTCCTATTTCACCGGCAAGGAGCTGGCGGAGTTGGAGCGGGAGATGGCAGCCATCAGTTACGCTGCCGGTCAGCTCAAGCAAGAAACCGCTGTGAAGTGGAATGAAATCTACCGGCAGGCAGTCCTTACCTTGCGGGGGAGTTCTGACAATCTCTGCTGTTTTGCGGGGGAGGGGTCCAGCCAATCCGCACTGCTATCGCAAATAGAAAAGGGGAACGATCGAAGCGCAATTTACTACTTGTACCTGAATAAGCTGATTCTATGCTTTTTATTTCAAACCATCCCTCAAGCCGTGCGAAATGCTGAAATTGCAGCCCAGTATTTAGACGCGGCGACAGCACTGATAGCCGTTCCTATCTGGCATTTTTACGATTCGCTGGCGCGGTTGGGGATGTGGGGTGATGTTGCCAAAGCGCAGCGAGATGACTGGCTGCAAAAGGTGGCGGCCAATCAGTCAAAGATGCAGGAATGGGCGGCTCACGCGCCTGAGAACTTCACCCATAAATTTCATCTAGTTGAAGCTGAGAGATGCCGGGTGCTGGGTCAAAATATCGAGGCGATGGAGTATTACGATCGCGCCATAGAGGGTGCCAAAGCGCAGGACTACATCCAAGAAGAAGCCCTCGCTCTGGAGCTAGCCGCCAAATTCTATCTGGCGTGGGGAAAAGAGAAAATTGCCCGAACCTATATGGCTGACGCCTATTACTGCTACGCTCGCTGGGGAGCAACCGCCAAAGTAGAGAGCTTAGAACAGCGCTATCCCCAATTACTCGCCCCTATCCTCAACAGGGAAACAAGCTGCCGAACCGGCGAGACACTTGCCCAGATGACCGCCAGCACCAGCACCGCCACCGGCAAAGGAAGTTCCGCCGCTCTGGACTTGGCAACAGTAATGAAAGCGTCTCAAGCTATCTCTGGAGAAATTATCCTCGACCAGCTGCTCTCAACGTTGATGCGAGTGGTGATGGAAAATGCCGGTGCCACTAAATCCGCTCTGATTTTGCAAAAAGCAGGTCACTGGGAAATTGAAATCCAGTGTAGCGGTCTGTCGTGCAGCCTGCAATCTCAGCCGCTTGCCGGCAGCCAGGAGGTTCCCGCCAGCCCGATCAACTATGTCTCGCGCACCCGAGAAGCCCTGGTAATTTATGATGCCACGGCTGACACCACTTTTGCGGCTGATCCCTACATCATCCAGCACCAACCCAAATCTGTCTTGTGCGTGCCGGCGATCAATCAGGGCAGATTCACCGGCATTCTGTATCTAGAAAACAACCTCACCGCAGGCGCATTTACCGCCGACCGGCTGGAAGTCTTAAAAATCCTTTCCTGCCAAGCCGCCATTTCCATTGAAAAGGCTCTGCTGTACCGCACCCTGGAACAAAAAGTGGAGGAGCGCACCGCTCAACTCGCCGCTGCCAACCGGGAAATTACTCTCCTCAACGAGCGGCTCAAAGCTGAAAATTTCCGGATGAGCGCTGAGCTAGACGTGGCGCGAAAACTGCAACTGATGCTGCTCCCGAAGGAGTCGGAACTGAATGAAATACCGGGATTAGAGATTGCCGGCTTTATGGAACCGGCAGCCGAAGTTGGCGGCGACTACTACGACGTGCTGCAACAGGACGGACAAGTTAAAATTGCCATCGGCGACGTGACGGGACACGGGTTAGAAAGTGGGGTGGTGATGCTGATGGTGCAAACGGCAGTGCGAACCCTGTTTTCCGATAGCGAAACCGACCCGGCGAAATTCCTTCAGGCGATTAACCAGACGATTTACTGCAACATGGGGCGGATGGATTCCGATAAAAACCTTACCCTGTCTTTGCTAGACTACTCTCAGGGAGTTGTGCGCTTGAGCGGACAGCACGAACAGGCAATCGTGGTGCGCTTTGGCGGCGTTGCCGAGCTGATTGATACGGTGGATTTAGGGTTCCCCATTGGGCTGGTGTCTGAGGTGGCTGATTTTGTGAGTCAATATCAGGTGTCCTTGAATCCGGGGGATGGGGTTGTGCTCTACACGGATGGGATTACCGAAGCTGAAAATATGGAGAGAGTGCAATACGGCATCGAGCGCCTCCTGGAAGTTGTTAGCCGCAACTGGCAGCGCTCAGCTGCAGAAATCAAGCAGGCGGTGATTGAGAGCCTGTTCCAGCATATTGGCGAGCAAAAGGTGTACGATGATATTACTTTGCTGGTGCTAAAACAAAAATAGGTGAGGCAACCTCAGAAACCGGGTTTCTGCGACAAACTTTGCTACAGAGCCGAAATATAGCGTTTCTCATATTAGTGAGGTACTGAGAAACCCGGTTTCGTAGGGGCGGGTCCCCGTGCCCGCCCCTTCCGGGTTTCTGGGCCATAGTCCATCCAACTGAGAAACGCTATATTTATTCAGAAACCCAGTTTCTCAGCCCCGCCAGAAACCCCCAGAAGCCCCCAGAAACCGGGTTTCTGCGACAAATTTTGCCTCTGAGCCGAAAGATTTATTCAGAAACCCGGTTTCTTACGGTTTCTCAGCTCCCGCCCAGCGTCACCTCCACATAGATATGCTCCAAACGCACCGGCATCCGAGAAATAGAATCCAGAGTCACCCCATCAAAACAGGCGAGCACTTCCTTCAACTCCAGCGCTTTTGGCAGCCAAAAAGCCAGATCGCTCCCATAGCGCCGGTGAGCGAACCCACACTGACGCGCCCGAGCAATAGCAGCCCCCTCATCCGGCGTTTGCACCACCACAATTTCCGCCGCTGGAATCCTTTTCCGCAACTCCTCCAAACTCCCCTCAGCCATAATGCGACCTCGTTTGAGAATCCCAATTCTCTGACAGAGGCGCTCCGCTTCATCTAATAAATGAGTGGTCAGCAGAACCGTAATCCCCTGACTTTTCAGCCGGCGGATTAAATCCCAAATCTCGTAACGCGCTTCAATATCCAACCCAGTCGTCGGTTCGTCCAAAATCACTAACTTTGGCTGGTGCACCAGCGCCACTGCGATATTCAGCCGGCGCTGCATCCCCCCGCTGAGCGTTTCCACCGGACTTTTCGCCCTATCTGCCAGCCCAACAGCCTCCAGACAAGCCCGCACCTGTTCCTTCCGGCGCTTGCCATTCAAGCCATATATTTTAGCATAAAAATTGAGATTTTCCTCACAAGACAAACTTTTATAGAGCAAATTCTCCTGCGGCGCGACACCAATTAGCGATTTTGTCGCCTTAGACAGGGGCTGATTGTTGATGGTGATTTTGCCGCCATCCGCCTCCAGCAAATTGCAGAGAATATTGATAGTAGTCGTTTTCCCGGCCCCATTCGGGCCCAGCAATCCGTAAATCTCGCCCGCCTGGATGTGCAGCGACAAATTCTGAAGGACTTGTCGCTCTTCGTAAGACTTCCACAGTTTTTCAATTCGCAGCATGAAGAAGTTGTTAGTTGTTAGTTTTAGGTACTTCTATCGTAGGCAAGCTTTCTCTATAGCAGTTAGAAATGATTTGTGAAATCCTCTTTATTTTCTTGACTTGGCGCACAGGCGCGTCTTGGCGGTAAAAAAAAATAATTTTCACAACTCAATTATAACCGCTAGAGTTCCCAAGCACCAGCCCGAGAACGCCTGTTGGGAGACGGAGCCTCCCTGTGCAGAATGCCGGTTCTCTGCTTATAGCCTCCTTTCAGCGCTCAACATGCGCCGGTAGGAGAGCCACCCACCGGCAACCATAAACACAGCGAACCAGCACAAAAACCGGAAGTGCGACTCAATATCCGCCAACTCCTTACCACCGGCAGCCACCCCCAGCAGCGCCTCATTCATGTGATAGATCGGATTGAACTTAGCAATTTCCAGCAGCGTCTCAGGAAACAGTGACGCCGGCAGAAACGCACCCCCCAGAATCAGCAGGGGCACCCCAAACGCCGCCACCAAGGCGTTCACGTCCTCAGTTCGGCGGGCAAACTGCGTGCCCAAAACAAAACCCACACCCACATAAGAAATTATACTGAGTAAGACAATCAGCCCTCCCAGCAGGAGAGAACCCTGAAATTGGGCTTGCCAAAATGCCGCGATTGTGTATATCAGGAGCGCTTGACCGATGCCAATGCAGCTGTGAGCGAGAAAAATGCCTAAAAAGTACGACGTGCCACTGAGAGGGGAGATAAACAGGCGCTTGAGGGTTTGCTGCTCTCGTTCAGCCACCACGGTTGCCACGCTGCCACCCAGGCAGCTGAAAAACAGCGCGGCACCCACTAAAGTGGAAGGTGCGGCGCTTTCAAAAGCCTTGTCCATTGACAGCTTGGCGCGTTCTGCCAAAATAAACCCGTTGAGCAACAGGACAGAAATTGGAAAAATACACCAAAAAATCAGGCTGCGCCGCCGCCGCAACAGTTCAATCAGAATGCGCTGCGCTACTGCTATGGTTTCACGCCAGTATTTCATCGTGTGAGGAGTTAGCTGATTAGTTCATGAGTCAATTATCACGGTACGCGCTTTCGCAACCAATCTCCCGACGCACTCTATTTAAAATGTTTGGTGTCGGTGCTGCCGGCGGGTTGCTGGGATACTCCCGGTTCAGCAAACCCCAGCCAGCCGTTTTTCAGCAAGACACCCTGGATTTGCCCCGCTTTGCCAACCGCCCAATCAGCGTTGCTGTTGTTGGGGGCGGGCTGGCTGGGCTGGCTTGCGCTTATGAACTCAGCCAGCGCGGTTTCAGCGTGACGCTGCTGGAAAAAGCACCCCAGCTGGGGGGCAAAATCGCCAGCTGGCCTATCGAGGTTGCGGGCGAGCGGTTTATGATGGAGCATGGCTTCCACGGCTTTTTTCCCCAATATTACAACCTCAAGAGCCTGGTGGCGGAACTGGGCATCGGGGAAAATTTTGTCGATCTCAAGTTCTACTCGGTTATCTTCCGGGAGAACAAGTACCAGCCAGAGGTGTTTCGCCCCAGCAGTTCGGCGTTTCCCTGGAATATTGTTGACTTGGCTGTGGCGTCTCCCAACCGGCTGCGCTGGGGAATCGATCTCACCAAACCGGCACACTGGCAAGTCTTCCGGGCGATTACCGGCTTCCACCCCCAGAAAAGCTACCAGCGTCTCGACGATATCTCGGTTGCTGAGTGGGTTGAGCGGGATTTCCCCCAAGGGCTGTATGACTTGTACTTCCTCCCCTTTGCCAAGTCTAGCCTGAATGCGCCAGACCGGATGAGTGTCGGGGAGCTGATGCAGTTTTTCCACTTCTATTTTTTTGGCAATCCCGAGGGGCTGGCTTTTAACGGCACGCGCCAGGATATGGGCACGTCTCTGGTGCAGCCGGTGGCTCGGGCAATTCAGGGTGCCGGTGGCTTGATTGTCACCGGCGCGACGGTGAGCAACATTGACTGGCGCGACGGGCGGATTGACTCCCTGAGCTACTACACCGGCAGTGCCGGCAGTTCTGTTCCCTTTTGGGTGAAGCGCAACCCGGCACTGGAAGCCGAGACGCCAGATGTCCCGTCTCTACAATATTACGGTGCCGGCGATCAAGTGTTCGCTGTTGCCGATGGGGGGAAGGAAGCCATTTCCCTCACCTGCACCCACCAGGGCTGCACTGTCGGGATGAGAGCGGATGGCCAATTTCACTGTCCCTGCCACGGTGCGGTTTTCGACGCTTCCGGCAAGGTGGTGAGAGGGCCGGCAGAGCGCGATTTACCGCGCTTCAAAGTGATTCAGCAGCAGTCAGGCGAGTTGCAGCTTTCCCTTGCGAGCAGCCCCACCCCAGCACTCGCTGCTAGCGGGGAAGGAGAAACAGGGGAGACACTTAGGGCGGATTACTACGTTTTTGCCACCGACGTGCCCGGTGCCCAACAGCTGTTTAAGCGGATGACGGGCGATGTAGCCGGTGTTAGCGCACAGGTGGAAAAATTAGCGATAGCAGATCCATTTGCCGTTGCTCGCTTCTGGTTTGACCGCGATTTTGAGTGGGAGCAAAGCTGGTTTACCTCGATATCGGGCTACCGGCTGACAGACAGCATCACGCTTTACCACCGGATTCAGGAGCAATTTATCGAGTGGCACAAGAAAACCGGCGGCAGCGTGGTGGAGTTGCACGCATACTGCTACAAAGAGAAGGAATTTCCCACGCAGGAAGCCTTACTGGCGACATTTGAAGAGGAGCTGTACGAGATTGTGCCGGCGCTGAAAGAAGCGAATATCCTGCACCAGGAACTGGTGAACCAAAAGAATTTCTCTGGGTATCCACCCGGAAGCTATGCAGATCGACCGGCAACCAGCACCGGCGTTCCCAATCTCATGTTTGCCGGTGACTGGGTGAAGATGCCGTTTCCCTGCGGTTTGATGGAAAGGGCAGTCAGCAGCGGGTTGCTGGCGGCAAATGAGATTCTCCTCCGCGAGGGGTTGCAGAGGCGAACCCTGCTGTCGGTTAATCCAGAGGGGGTCTTGCAGATTTGATATGAAACCGCAGATGTAACCGAACCGCGCATTAGGGGCGAACGGTTGTCATCGGTGTCAACTTAAGCTCCAGGCGATTGAAATCGCGGCTATACAAACAAAACCCGCCTGCGCGGGTTTTAAGAATTTTACTCTTTTTTAGTCCGCGCAGGCGGACTTCGTTTGTGTAGCCGCGAATTCCATGAAGCTGTTGGCGAATTGATGTGGGGTCTTACCCCACCCCCAACCCCTCCCCGTGAACGGGGAGGGGAGCTTTCTGGGAAGCTTTCGTCCCCCCCCTTTCCTCGTCTTTCCTGCAAAAAACCCGGGCAGATTTTGAGATTCTCGCTCCACTATACGCCCGCGTTGGGCGAAGCCCTTCCCGCAGGGTAGGCGGGCGAAAGTCTGTCGCAGTATCTTGAGCCAGGAACCTGGCAAACTAGCCAGAGGTCTAACCCCTCACCGATTCGCCAACAGTCTCATTCCATTCGCCGGGATATTAAGTTTTAATTTTCACTGTCGTAAAGGTTGCTAAGCTGATGTTTTCTTCTGACGCACTCACCCAGCACCGGGATATCCGTCAGCTGGGGATTAATTTGAATCACTGGTATGCTGTCGCTCGCAGCGCTGAGGTGAAAGCCCAGCCGGTGGGCGTCGTGCTGTGGAATCAGCCGATTGTTTTGTTTCGAGACAGCACCGGCACTGCCCACGCCTTGGAAGATCGCTGCCCTCACCGGCAGGTTAAACTCAGTCACGGTTGCGTCAAGGGGGATGAATTGGAATGCGCTTACCACGGATGGAAGTTTAAGTCAAGTGGCGAGTGCGCGGAAGTCCCTTATCTGGAAGCGAACCAGAAATTGCCGAGCTGCAAGATTCGCGCCGTACCGGTGCGGGAGCGAGACGGTTTTATCTGGCTGTTTCCTGGGGATGCCGGTGCTGATTTGGTTGCACCACTGGGCGTACCGGAGTGGGAACACCTCAATTATATTGCCACGGTTTCAACGATTAGCTGCCAAGCTCACTATTCGTACCTGGTTGAGAACCTGATGGATATGTATCACGGGCATTTGCATCAGGATTGGCAAGCTTGGGCGGAGCCGGTGCTGCAAGATATCCGCGAAGACGACAGTCGCGTGGACGCCCACTATCAGGCGCAAAGCTATTACAGGATTGACAAGATTTGGTCAATAACGCAGCTGTTCTTTCCGGCGTTGCGCCGGCTGCACCCGGAACCCTTGGATGTCAGCTACATTTACCCGCACTGGATGTCAACATTGGGGAAGGATTTCAAGATTTACTGCCTGATTTGTCCGGTGAGCGAGAAGGAGACTCGTGCGTATCTCATCCATTTTACCTCACTGAATGCGTTTTGGCGATTGCACAAGCTGCCGGTGGGGTTTCGCCGGTTTGTGAAAGACAGTTTGTTTGGTTCGGCACAGAAGTTGCTGGACGGTTTGGTGCGCCAGGATGTGATGATGATTGAAGAGGAGCAGCAGGCGTATTTGGAGAATCCTGAGCGGCGGAATTATGAGTTGAATCGGGCGCTGGTGAGCGTGCAGCGGTTGATCAGGAGTCAGGCAAATATGCACTCAAACTGAATACCTTCAGGGACAGGCGGGGACAGGCGTCCCGCCTGTGCTACGTCCGGATTCGGGACAGGCGGGATGCCTGTACGACTTCCAGGCGTCTGGCGTCTCGTCTGTGCTGCCGCATCGCCGGGATCATTGGGAGAGCAGCTAGAATAAAATCATGGCAACACAACCCAGGGAAATTCAACGTTACATTACGCCTGATGGCAGAGTTCCTTTCGATGAGTGGTTTTATTCCCTCCGGGATGCCAACGCCAAAGTCAAGATTGAGGCGCGGTTTGACAGAGTGAGTCGCGGCAATCTGGGAGACTGTCGTTCAGTGGGAGAAGGGGTGTTTGAATTGAGGATTAACTCTGGCCCAGGCTACCGAATCTATTTTGGACAACTGGGGTCATCTATTGTCCTTCTCCTCTGTGGCGGGGATAAAAGCACTCAAGATCAGGACATCCGCAAGGCTCAAGAATACTGGACAGATTACAGGAGTCAAGACAATGCCTAGAAGTTTACCGTACCACCCCTTTAAGATTCAAAATCTCAAAGATACCAAATACTCGGCTGGCTACATCACGGCGATCTTGGAAGAAAAAGACCCGGAACCTGACCTGCTTGAGGCGGCACTCAAAGATGTCTTCGAGGCAATTGGCCAGCCAATTCTGTCTGAAGAGGAAGCTAAGCAGCACTTGGAAAAGTTAGATGAGGTGCTGTCTAAAAAAGGAAGTGATGCCATTTACAGTCTGGGAGAGTGGCTGAACGCTTTGGGATTAAAGCTAACTGTTACTGTTTGTGAGTCGGAACAGGAAAGTCCTGCAGAAGCGGCGGAACCCTCTGAGGTAACAGTTGGCTGAGACAGCCGGCTGTTCCCCGCTGCATCCCCACCGGCACTCCTCCGCTGCCGGTGTGAACTCTGTTTGGAAGAAGAGGCGTAGGGTGCGTTCCGCTTTGCGGAACGCACCCTACTAAGGCATAGAGCCTTTCGCGCCCACCGGCACGGCAGGCATCACTTCGCCGAGCGCTTATTGACCTCCTTCTGAATCGCCTTTAAGTTCCCCTCAATCGCACCTTTAAATATATCATAGAAAATCCCCTCAGGAGTTCCCCCCTTCGGTTTAGCCCGCACCTCTTGCGTAATCAGCACCTGTGCCGGCTCTCTCCCTGGAATCTCAGAAACCGGCTCAATGAGCCAGGAACCTTGCAACTCTTTTAAATCCCCATCCACCAAGCGAAAATCAATCCGCTGTTTCTCTGTTTCGGTATTCTCGGTGCGCACCCGCGAAGTCACACTCACCAGAAATACCTGTCGCTCGCTCACCTGCTCCACAACTTTGCGATTGCCATTCGCTTCCATAATTTTACTGGAAACAACATTCGGCAGAAACTTAGGAAAACTCTCGTAATCCGTCAGCACCGACCAAACCACATCAGGCGTTGCCGGCACCAGCACCTTGCCCACATAGTTCCCTTCTTCGCCGGTGACAACAGTCTTGCCATTGCGCAAAGCAAGACGTTCTTCCACCGGCAGCCGGTCAACAGGGCCATCAAAAAGACCTGCCCTCACCGGCACTGCCGGTGCAGTCGCCATCCAAGCCAAAGCGGACAAGCAACCCGAAATTAAACCAGTTCGCCAGCGGTTGACCATATTAATGAGTTGTGAGTTGTCACTTGTCAGTTCTCTGCTTTTAGTTTATAATAATAAAGTGCGCAACGCCAGCCCCCAGCAGCTAAAAACCCAGCAGGGATGAGAAACCGGGTTTCTTTTGCTGGGTTAACTGCTCTGTGATGGCCCACCAATCAACCCGGTTTCTGTCTTGTTCACTTTTCGTTATAAACACTCTCTAAAAATCCAGTAACAGCTGCAACGCTTTCCGAGGCTTAGCATCAGCAGGCAAAGGTTGCGGCTGATCTTGAACAGCGGGGCAATAGCGGGCATAATAACATTTTGCGCATTGCTCCCCCGGTGCCGGTTCCCAGTCGGACTCCTCCCGCAGCCGCAGGGCGATTTCAGCGATAGTTTCCTCCGCCATTTCCTTGTGTTCGGGGCTGGCGTCAAAGCAGAATTTTTCGCCGGTGCGCAGATAGATTAAACTCAGCTGCTTCAGACTTTGCCCGTATTTCTGTTCCAGCGCCAGATAGTACAAGCCAAGTTGCAGGTCAACCACATCTGGCTCGGGTGGCTTGACCACCTTATTAGATTTATAGTCAATCAACTCCAGACCGTCATCCAGCCAATCCAGCCGGTCGTAGCGCCCAGATAGATAAAACTCCAAATTCTCAACCGGCAGACTTCCTTGAATTTTCCCTCACACAGCCACAGGTTTGTGGAGAGCCGGCAGACTGGCAATAAAACGGCTATAAGAGAACCTGAGAATTTCCAAACCCTCATAAATTTGGGAATCATCCAGCTTTTTCTGCTGTTCACTCCAGCAGAAGTCAATCCAATCTCTCCCTGGTTTTGCCTCCAAGTAGTGCCAGTTCCAGTAAATCTTAGCCAAAGCCTGGTGCAGAGCAGTTCCCAGCGCATCTGACTTGGAGAAACTTGGGGGCTTAATCCCGCGCTCGTAGCGGAAATAATAGGCTTGCGGACACCGCTTTAGACTCTGCAGTTTGGTAGCTGATAACTGGTAAGGCATAATCTCAACGGCGTCTGGAACGCCGCCAGAACTTGTCTGTATCAGACAATTCTAAAAGCCCATCCGCAAATTGGGGATGCCGGCACAGTTGCAAGCCAGTAAATTTATTTACCGCTCCTAGACAAAGACGCCTTTATGTGCTAAAAGACTAAACCTCTGACTCTTTCCCCTCTTCCCTTGGCGCTCTGGGAGAGCGGGAAGCAGCCGCGTCCTGTGGCTCAGGCGCGGTTCAGTGGTAAAACTGCCCGCTCTGCCACTCACCCGCCAGATAGAGAATTCGCCGCCAGTGTTCAGGAGACACCGGCACCACAGAAAGGCGAGAGAGGCGGAGCAAATCGAACCCTTCAAAATGGCCATTTGCCTTCATTTGGGTCAGGGTGACAGGTTGGGGGAGCCGGCGCACCGGTCGCACATCGACCACCACCCGTTTGGGGTCATTGAGATTGGGATCGGGGTAGGGTGGAGAGATCAGCTCAGCAATACCAACCACCTGGCGCTGACTGCCGGTGTGGTAAAAAAGCGCCAAGTCGCCAGGGAGCGTCGCCCGCAGATGCTTGAGGGCCAGCGGATTGCTCACACCATCCCAAATTCCCGTGCCATCTGTTTCCAGCTGAGCGTAGGAATAATCCTGCGGCTCACTTTTTAACAGCCAATAAGCCATCGGTGAGTGTCCTAGAGTGCGGGAGGTAAATTTTAACAGGACTGCTGGGCGGTTTGACGCCGGTCGAAAGCGGGTCAGCTAGGGCGCGGGCTGGCACGCCCAACAGTAAAAAAGCTAGAACTCCCCGCCGCTGTAGCCACCGCCGCTGCTATAATTGGCCGCATTAGGGTCTGAATCCCGTTTGGAACCCAGCAGATCCAGTCGATCAACTTTAATGATTGGTGTCGAGCGCTTGACGCCGCTATTGCGGTCTTGCCAGCGATCGAACTTCAACGAACCTTGAACCCCTATCAAACTGCCCTTGCGGACGTAGTTGGCAGCAACTTCTGCCGTTTTGCCCCACAGTTCCAAACTGAACCAGTCAGGCTCATCACTGTTGCGAGTCCGGCGGTCTACAGCCAGAGTCAACCGACACTTAACGGTGCCTGACTCGAAATACTTGACATCAGGGTCTTGGCCCACACGGCCCACTAAGGTTACGACATTGAGACTCATAATGCTCTTCAGTGCTGAGTGCTGATGCACTGTTCATAATGATGATAGCGACAAGGGCGGCCAAAGATGGCTCCTCCCCTGGTAAATCGACGCGCCTGTCGGTGTCGTTGGGGACAGCAATCAGACGCCCTCGCCAGATGGGGCAGTGACCTGCGTGCGAGCGCCGCAAAATTTAAGCAAGCCTTAATTATAGCCGGATTCGGCAGCCGGCTGCCAGGATTATACGGTGTGGCTGCCAGGGCCTGTCGGGCCCAATGAATTTCTCCCTCTGACTGGACTCCGGATAAAAAACGTAATAGAATCCAGCACGGCTACACTATAGTTGCAGACAGAAGCATTTGATTGTGGGGGCGTAAAAACCTGTGGGTCTTTTCAATCGCTTTTCTTTATCCCGGGACATGGGTATCGATCTCGGTACCGCCAACACCCTAGTCTATGTGTCCGGTAAAGGTATTGTTCTCCAAGAACCCTCTGTAGTGGCCATTGACCAAAACGAAAAAGTGCCGCTGGCGGTGGGAGAAGACGCCAAAAAAATGCTAGGCCGCACCCCCGGCAACGTGGTAGCCCTCCGCCCCCTGCGCGATGGGGTGATCGCCGATTTTGACACAGCCGAACTGATGCTCAAGCATTTTATCCGGCGGGTGCATGAAGGCCGAACCCTCGTTTCCCCCCGGATTGTGATTGGCATCCCCTCAGGGGTAACAGGGGTAGAGCGGCGGGCGGTGATGGAAGCTGCCGCTCAGGCCGGTGCCAGAGATGTGTACCTGATCGACGAGCCGGTGGCTGCCGCCATTGGTGCGGGGCTGCCGGTGGCAGAGCCAACCGGCAACCTGATCGTCGATATTGGCGGCGGCACCACAGAAGTGGCCGTTCTCAGCTTGCAAGGAACCGTCCTGAGCGAATCAGTGCGGATCGCCGGGGACGAGCTCAACGAAGCTATCGTCCAGTACATGAAAAAAGTCCACAACCTGGTGATTGGGGAGCGAACCTCTGAGGAGATCAAAATTCAGCTCGGTTCGGCCTACCCAACGCAAGATGGCGATGATGCCAGTATGGACGTGCGCGGCTTGCACCTGCTCTCAGGTCTGCCCAGAACCGTCACCATTAAAGGGCCAGAAATTCGCGAGAGCATGGCCGAACCCCTGGCCGTGATTGTGGAAGCGGTGAAGCGCACCCTAGAGCGAACCCCCCCTGAACTGGCATCCGACATTATCGACCGGGGCATCATGCTAGCGGGAGGCGGCGCTTTATTGAAGGGGCTAGACACCCTGATCAGCCACGAAACCGGCATTGTCACCCACGTCGCCGCCGACCCGCTCAGCTGCGTCGTGCTCGGAACAGGTCGCGTGCTGGAAAACTTCAAACAGCTGGAGCGCGTGTTCAGCGGTCGCTCGCGAAATATGTAACCAGTTTTGAGTCTTGAGTGTTCAATAAAAAAAAACCGATTTCCAACTTCCCGCCGGACGAGCCTGAAAACTCACTCACAACTCAGAACTCAAAACTTTCAACCCTTTATGTACACATTGCGTCGCTGGTGGGATCGGCATGGCTTACAAGTTGCACTGGCGGTTCTGGCCATCGGTGCGGCTGTCGCGGTGCAGCAGAACCAAGGTTCAATTATCTTTGAGGTCTTCCGGGCAGTAACCCGTCCTTTCGAGTCGAGTCCCACTCTAGAAGAACAGCGGCAAAAAGCCCGCATGCTCGCAGTAGACGAGCGGTTAGTCGAACTGGAAAAGCAAAACCAAGAGCTCAAAAAGCTACTGGGGTACGTTTCGGCCAATCGGGACCAAGGCATCGTCGCACCCGTTGTGGGCCGGTCTGCCGACCACTGGTGGCAGCAAGTGACCTTGGGGCGCGGCAGGTCTGATGGCATAAAGAAGGGTTATATTGTCACCGGCCCGGGCGGTTTAATCGGTCTGGTAGACGCCGTCACAGACCGCACCAGCCGCGTCCTGCTGATCAGCGACCCGTCTTCTCGCGTCGGGGTAACAGTCAGCCGCAGCCGCAACATGGGTTTTATGCGGGGACAGGGAGCCAACCGAGCTGTGATGGAGTTTTTTGATAAAGTTCCAGATGTCCGCCGGGGTGATGTGGTTGCCACTTCGCCCGTCTCTCAGCTGTTTCTCCCCGGCATTCCCGTCGGACGTATAGAGTCAGTGAATCTTAGCAAAAGTCCCGCTCCTGAGGCGATCGTAGAGCTTTCTGCGCCGGTGAACGCCTTGGAGTGGGTGGTTGTATCCCCAAATAAGCCAATCCCTGAGACAGATATCTCTCCACAGCAGCGCCAAGATGAGACAAACAGCAGCAATCAGAACTAACTCTTTGAGCAAACTGTCTCGCTGGAGCGCCCAGAACCGTCAGCTGGTCAATGCGCTGGTAGCGGTTGGCTCTGCGTTCTTGTGCTTGCTGCTGTTGCCAACTCGCTTTCCCGGAATGACACTGCTGGGCATTGCGCCCAACTGGCTGTTAATCTGGGTGGTGGCATGGAGTGTTAAGCGCACAGCCTTTCAAGGAGCCGCAGCCGGGGTGGCTTTGGGGCTGCTCCAAGACGGCATGACCGCTCCCCATCCCACCCACGCTCTCAGCCTCGCTCTGGTTGGCATTTTGACCGCTCGCTTGCAGAAAGACCGCTATGTCCATGAAGATTTTATTTCCGTGTCCCTGATTGTGTTTGGCATGACTGTCCTGGCAGAGACGGTCACCGCTCTTCAGTTTAGCCTTTTCGGATATAACACCCTGGCTGAAATTTGGACCCGCCACCAGCTGATTGCCCTCTCCTCTGCTATCCTCAGCAGCCTCTGGGCACCGGTTGTTTATTTTCCCCTCAATCGCTGGTGGGAGCATATCAAGAGCCTCGAGTCCCTTTAACCCTCAGGCGAGACGCCTGTCCTGCGGTGGTAACGGCGCTCTGTAGCGGTTATAATTGATTTGTGAAAATTATTTTTTTAATAACCCGCGCCTCAGCCAAAAGCGCCAAGAAAAGAAAACAGAGAGGCTCTCACTAATCATTTAGAACTCCTCTAGCTAGCCTCTCTCTCTAGCAGCAGGGTAACGGGACCATCGTTTTCGATAGTGACTTGCATCATGGCTCCAAAAGAGCCGGTTTCCACCCGCAAACCGCTCTGCCGCAATTTGCTTATGAATTGTTCGTAAAGCTGTTTGGCGGTTTCGGGTGCCGCCGATCTGTCAAAAGAGGGTCGCCGCCCTTTGCGACAGTCCCCGTAAAGGGTAAACTGGCTCACCACTAACAGCTCCCCCCCGATTTCTTGAACCGATTTATCCCAGCGACTCTCACCACCGGCTTCCCCCGGAAACAAACGCAGTTCCAAGCACTTGCGAGCCATCCAGTCCAGCTCCGCCTCTGTATCCGTGCCGGCAATTCCCACCAGCAAGTTCAGCCCCCGACTAATTTGGCCAACCACTTGACCCCCAACCGTAACTTGAGAAGATTTAACCCGCTGAACAACGACTCGCATGGCGATTTTAGATTTTAGATTTTAGATTTTAAATTTTAGATTTTAGATTTACTTCCTCAATCCCCAATCCAAAATTGCAAGCCGCGAGCGACGCAGACCCACGCAGATTTCACTTTGTGCTATCTGCGTTTATCTGCGTGTGCTAGCGTCGCTTGAGCGTCCTAAATGCAGGTTACTTCCCGAACCCCTTGGGCTTCTCGCGTGCCGGCAGACAGACACATTCATGGATCTGCGCTAGCAACTTTTCGCGTTCCAAATTTTGCCCAATCAGAACAATCTGGGTTTTCGGCTGACCTTTCCACTCCTCATCGTCAATGGTGAAGCGCTTGCCGCACAGGTGGAAAATGTGACGCTTCGGACTTTCATCAAACCAGAGAATCCCTTTGGCGCGGAAGACATTCGCGGGCAGCTGATTGTCTAAGAAATTCTGGAACTTTTTAATCGCCAAGGGCCGGTCGCTCTGGAAAGAAACAGAAATGAACCCGTCATTTTCCAGGTGATGGGAGTGATGCTCGTGGTGGTGGTGATGCTCGTGGTCGTGGTCGTGGTCATGGTCATGGTCATGGGCGCAATGGCCGTGGTCGTGGTCGCACTCAGCGTGGTCATGGGCGCGGTCATGGGCGCGGTTATGGTCGTGGTCGTGGTCGTGGTCGTGGTCTTTTGCCGGCGCTTCCGTTTGGAAATAGCGGTCAGACTCAAACAAACCGACGCTGAGAACCAGTGCCAGGGGCACTTGCGCCTGTGTCGTGCGCAGAATTCTGGCACCTGACTTGATATCGCGAATCTTGACTTCCAGCAGATCCGCGTCGGCTTCATCCACCAGATCCACCTTGTTGAGCAAAATGATGTCGCCGTAGTAAATCTGGCTGTAAGCCGCTTGGCTGTTAAACAGGTCGAGGCTGTAATTCGACGAGTCCACCACGGTGATGATCGAATCCAGGCGGGTGAGGTCGCGCAGTTCCGTGCCTAAAAAGGTCAGAGCCACCGGCAGGGGGTCAGCAAGGCCGGTGGTTTCCACAACCATGTAGTCCACTTTGTCCGGGCGCTCCAAGACTTTGTAGACCGCATTGAGCAAATCGTTGTTGATGGTGCAGCAGATGCAGCCGTTGCTCAGCTCCACCATGTCATCGCCGCTGGCGACGATCAGCTCGTTGTCGATGCCGATTTCACCAAACTCGTTCACCAGAACAGCTGTCTTCACTCCCTCCTGATTGGTGAGGATGTGGTTGAGTAGGGTTGTCTTGCCGCTCCCGAGGAAGCCGGTAATAATCGTCACCGGCAGGCCATGTTTGGGGGCTTCCATGACCTGGGAGGGGGCGGAGGAGGTACTTGCTGCTTGCATAGCGTCGCTCAAAAACGTCAGAAAATGCGAGGATAGCCTTAAATAAAGAGAAACACCGGCACGCATGGATGTTGGCTGGCATCCCTGCTACCCTCATTATTGCCGATCTCATTTCACCATTGCTTTACTATGGCCCTCACACTGTACAACACCCTGACCCGTCGCGAGGAACCCTTTGAGCCGCTCGAACCCGGCAAGGTGCGCATGTATTGCTGTGGGGTGACGGTGTACGACTACTGCCACTTGGGCCACGCCCGCTCTTATATCGTGTGGGATACGGTGCGCCGGTATCTCCTGTGGCGCGGCTTCATGGTGCGCTACGTTCAGAATTTTACCGATATTGACGACAAAATTCTCAACCGCGCTCGGCAAGAGGGCTCGTCGATGCAGGAGGTGGCGGAACGCTACACCCAAACCTATTTTGAGGACATGCAGCGGCTAAATGTGCTGGAAGCGGATCTGTATCCCCGCGCCACTCACACCCTTGATGGCATTAAGCGGCTGATCGGCGAGCTGGAAAACAAGGGCTACGCCTACCCAGCAGCCGGTGATGTCTATTACTCGGTGCGCCGGTTCCCCGAATACGGCAAGCTCTCCGGACGCCGGCTCTCCGACATGCAAGCCGGTGCTAGCGGTCGGGTGGGTGCGGAAGACCCAGACGACCAGAAAAAACAAGATCCGTTTGATTTTGCTTTGTGGAAGGCGGCTAAAGAGGGGGAACCGGCTTGGGAGTCGCCTTGGGGTGCCGGTCGTCCGGGATGGCACATTGAGTGTTCGGCGATGGTGCGCGACGGTTTGGGGGAAAGCATCGACATCCACATGGGGGGCGCGGATTTGATTTTCCCCCACCACGAAAATGAAATTGCCCAGTCGGAAGCGGTCACCGGCAAGCCTCTGGCCCGTTACTGGCTGCACAACGGCATGGTGAACGTGGGCGGCGAAAAGATGTCTAAGTCGCTGGGCAACTTCACCACTATCCGGCAGCTTTTGGATGCGCCGAATGGGCCAGATCCAATGGCGCTGCGGCTGTTTGTTCTGACGGCTCAGTACCGCAAGCCCATTGATTTTACCGGCGAGGCGCTCGCCGCCGCCCAAAATGGCTGGAATACTCTCAAAGAGGGGTTGCTTTTTGGGGGCGAATATGGTAAGCAGCTGGGCTGGGAGAAAGCCGGGGAGAGTTTAATCCCTGAACAGGTGGAGCGTTTCCAGGCGGCGATGGATAATGACTTTAATACGCCGGGGGCTCTAGCCGTGCTGTTTGAGCTGGCAAAGGAGTTGCGCCGGGAGGGGAATATCCTCGTGCATGAGGGGAAAACGCAGACGCCGCCGGCGGTGCTGGAGCTGCAGTGGAACACGCTGGTTCGGCTGGCGCAGGTGTTGGGTTTGGAGGCGCAGCCATCCGAGCAGGCGTCAGGTGCCGGTGGGATTAGCGATGCGGAGATTGAAGCGCTGATCCAGCAGCGACAAGCCGCTCGCAAGGCGAAAAACTTTGCCGAAGCTGACCGCATTCGCAACGAGTTGCAAACCCAGGGGATTACCCTCATTGATGGAGCCGGTGGGGTGACGCGCTGGGTTCGCAACTAGGCAGCAGGTAGCTGCCACTAGCGGGCACTCTTCCTGAGGGCATCCCGGCAAAAAAATGCTGCCCTGTCTGTCAGGGCGGCTTTTTGACATCCGCACCCACTCTCCTCGGACTGGTGGGCTGACAAATCTGAGGGGGGAGATCGAGATATAGCGTTTCTCATATTAGTGAGGTACTGAGAAACCCGGTTTCTTTAAGAAACCGGGTTTCTGGGCCAGAGTTCATCCAACTGAGAACCGCTATAACATCTTAACCCCTTAGTTTGTAAAGATTTTATACTTTCATCAAGAGAATCGTAGAGAAGTGGTAGGCTATTAATTTAAGGAGCAAGGGATTGCTGAAGCTCAGCAGTATGCCGGTGCCTTTCGTGAGTGGGGAAAAGTGTAACTTTAACTACAGGAGAGCCATTCCGGTATGGGGCTAGACTCTGAATTCCCCGGAAAGCAGGCTCCCTTGTTGGAACTGACAGGCCCGCACCCTGACAGATTTATAAAACCTCTAGGGAGAACCCAGGAAATGCTCGCACTTTCAGGATACAAGATCGCAGAAGAAATTCAGAGGGGGGTGGGGACTGTTATTTATCGGGGGATTAGAGAGCGCGATGGCAAGCCAGTTATCGTTAAAGTCCTTCAATCCGAGTATCCCACCCTGGAAGAGATAACCCGCTTGCGGCAAGAATATAACATCGCTCATCCGCTTGACTGTCCGGGGATTGTGAAAGCCTACAGCTTGGAGAAATATCGGAATGGGTTCGCTCTGATATTAGAAGATTTTGGGGGCCAGTCACTGAAACAGGCGATGGCCGGGATAAAATTTAAAGTGCGGGAGGTTTTGCGGCTCGCAATTTTCCTGACAGAAACGCTAAGAGAGCTGCATAAAATTCCGATAATTCACAAGGATATTAAACCTTCAAATATCATCCTAAAGCCGGAAACAGGAGAAGTAAAAATAACGGACTTTAGCATTGCGTCGCGGCTGTCTGTGGAAAACCCGAGGATTAGCAATCCCAGCTTGATAGAAGGCACCCTCGCCTACATGTCGCCAGAGCAAACCGGCAGGATGAATCGGTCGGTGGACTGCCGCAGCGATTTTTATTCCTTGGGGGTCACGTTATATGAAATGCTGACGGGGCAGCTGCCTTGTCCTGCCACCGACCCGATGGAATTGGTGCACTGCCATATTGCTAAGATGCCGGTGCCGCCGTGTGAAGTTGGGGAGATTCCTCAGGCGGTTTCGGATATTGTGATGAAGTTATTAGCCAAGACAGCTGAAGACAGATATCAAAGCGCTCTGGGACTGAAAGTTGACCTGGAAACTTGTCTGGTTCAGCTGCAATCTGCCGGGAAAATTGAAAATTTCGCTCCGGGGAGGTACGATAGGGGGAGCCAACTGCTAATCCCGCAAAAGCTCTACGGGCGCGAGCGCGAGGTGCGAACCCTAATGGATGCCTTTGAGAGGGTGGCGGGTGGGGCAACCGAGATGATGCTCGTGAGCGGTTACTCGGGGATTGGCAAGACTTCGGTGGTGAGTGAAGTTCACAAACCGATTGTGGCTAAGCGGGGGTATTTTATCGCCGGCAAGTTTGACCAGTTCAAGCGGAATATTCCTTATGCTGCCCTGATTGAGGCTTTCCAGGATTTGGTGCGCCAGCTGCTCACCGAAAGTGCTCAAAAGATAGCGGTCTGGAGAGAGAAGCTCTTAGAGGCTCTCGGAGAAAATGGCCAGGTGATCGCTGAGGTTATTCCGGAAGTGGAACTGATTGTCGGGGAGTTGCCGGCTGTCCCGCAACTGGGGCCATCTGAAACTCAAAACCGATTTAATCGGGTGTTTCAACAGTTCATCCATGTGTTTTGCCAGCCAGAACACCCCCTGGTTCTCTTCCTAGACGATTTGCAGTGGGCGGATGCAGCGTCTTTGAAGTTAATCCAGCTGCTTGTGGCGGACTCTGACAGCCAATATCTGCTGACGATCGGGGCGTATCGGGATAACGAAGTCAGTGCAGCGCATCCCCTGATTCACACGATTGAGAAGATTCAAGCTGCCGGCGCTGCGGTGAGTAATATCACTCTCGGGGCTTTGGAACTGAGCCACGTCAGCCAATTAGTTGCGGAGACTTTGGGGGAAACCGTCGCCCCCTCACCCCGGAACACCCTCACCCCCAACCCCTCTCCCATCAAGGGAGAGGAGAGTAAGAGACGCTCAGATACGCTAGGGGAGTTGGTTTTTAATAAAACCCAAGGCAATCCCTTCTTCTTGACTCAGCTGCTGAAAACGCTGCACTCTGAAAGCCTGCTGGTTTATGACACCGGCACCGGCAGCTGGCAGTGGGACATTGAGAAAATTCAAGCCTGCGGGATACAAGATTATAACGTCGTTGAGCTGATTGCCAGAAATATTCAAAAGCTGCCGGTGAAAACGCAGAATGTCTTAAAACTGGCGGCTTGTGTTGGCAGCCAGTTTAACTTAGACGTTCTGGCAATTGTGAGTGAGGAGTCAGCCGCTGTTACGGCTGCCAATCTGTGGGACGCACTGCAGGCAGGCTTGATTTTGCCCCTGAGCAATTCCTACAAAATTCCGCTGGTGTTCGGTGAGGAGTCGGCGGCGGCTCTTGCGGTTCGTGAGGTCAAAGTTGGCTACAAATTTTTGCACGACCGGGTGCAGCAAGCCGCCTACTCTCTGATTCCGGAATCGGAGAAAAAAGCAACTCACCTGAAGATCGGGAAACGGCTGCTGGAAAATACTGCGCCAGAAGAGCGAAAAGAAAATATCTTTGCGCTGGTGAACCAGCTGAATGTCGGCACGGATTTGATTGCCGGTGAGGCGGAAAAAAATGAGCTGGCAAGCCTTAATCTGCTAGCCGGTCAGAAAGCCAAGGCGGCGGCGGCTTATGAAGCTGCAGCCAGGTATCTGAATGTGGGTTTGGGGCTGCTAGGGGCAGATTGCTGGCAGACTCAGTACGACACGGCGCTGGCACTTTATGTAGAAGCGGTGGAAGCAGAATATTTAAATGCCAACTTCCAGCGGGCGAAACAGCTGTCACTGGAAGTCCTGCAAAAAGCCAAAGCGCTTTTGGAAAAGGTCAAAGTCTATGAGCTGCAAATCCAGTTTTATGTGTCTCAGAGCCAGCCGCACGCAGCAATAGAGACGGCTCGGGAAGTTTTGGAGATGCTCGGCATTCACCTGCCTGCCAGCCGGCAGGAAATGAGGGCTTGCGCCGCTCGGCTTCGGGAAGAACTGGCCTTGAAAGTCAAACGGATTGAGGATTTAGCTTCCCTGCCGGTGATGACCGACCCCTCTCAAATCGCGGCCATGCGGATTTTAAACCAGGCGATTTCTGCGGCTTATCAAACGAATCCGGATCTGTTGGCGCTGCTTATCTTTACGACGGCTCACCTGTCTGTTAAATATGGAAATTCGCCGCCGGCTGCTTATGTCTATTGTTTGTACGCCAGCCTTTTGTGTGAGGGGAACAGCGACATCGAGTCGGGGTATCGCTACGGGGAACTGTCTTTGAGGGTGCTGGATCAATTTAACGCCCCCGAACTCAAGGCTAAAGTTATTAACCTGTTTAACGCTGGAATCCGGCACTGTAAAGAACCTGTCAGAGAAACTCTAGAGCCTTTGCAGGAGAATATTCAAAGGGGGCTTGAAACGGGAGATTTAGAATATGCTTTTTACAGCGCCCTCCATTATGGCAGCCACCTGTTTTTTGTCGGGGAGCATCTGGAATCGGTCAATCATAAGCAGCAGCAGTATCTGGAGATGATGGTGAAGCTGCAGCTGGAGTTTCATATTTGCTGGGGCAAGATAGGGAGGCAAATGGTTCTGAACCTGCTGGGCCAATCTGCCGATCCCTGCAGGCTGGTGGGGGAAAGCCTGAATGAATCAGAAATGCTGCCGGTTTGGGCGGCGAACAGTAACATGTTCTTATGCTTTTGCACTTACTGTTGCAAAACTTTACTCCTGGTTTTGTTTCAACAATACGCTGAGGCTGTTGCAGCAGCCGAGTTTGGGGAAAAATACGAAAAAGGCTGCACCGGCATGCTAGAGGTGTTGGAGTACAAGTTCTACTCTTCTCTGGCGCTCTTGGGGAACTGCGCTCGGGCTGATTCCCAGACGAGAAAGCGCTATCTGAGAAAAGTGGCCTCGCACCAGAAACAAATGAAAGTCAGGGCGGAACACGCTCCAGCAAATTTCCAGCATAAGTGTGACTTAGTGAGCGCAGAAAGAGCGCGAGTGCTGGGTCAAATTGAGAAAGCGACCGCCCTTTATGAGAAAGCTATAACAGGAGCCCGGAAAGAGGGATACATCCAAGAAGAAGCGCTCGCCTGTGAGCTGGCTGGGGAGTTTCATGTGGCTCGCGGGCAAGAAAATATGGGCAGGTTTTATCTTCTAGAGTCCTACTATGCCTATATTCGCTGGGGAGCGATTGCCAAAGTCAAGGATCTGGAGGCGCGATACCCACAGTTCTTCTCTAGAATTGCCGCCCAAAAAAGCACAGCCACTGACATCCACCGCACAACAACCACCACGAGTGGCAGTGATTCAGGATTTCTGGATTTGGCTACAGTGATGAAAGCATCCCTTGCCATCTCCGGTGAAATCGTCCTGAGCCGGCTGCTGGACAAGTTGATGAAAATCTCGATTGAGAATGCCGGCGCACAAAAAGGCTCGCTCATCCTGAAGCGCGACGGCAATCTGGCGATAGAAGCCTCTGGGGAGGTTGACGCAAACGAGATTGCCGTGTGGCAATCCCCGGCGGTTGAGATTTCTCAGGCTGTGCCGGTGGCGGTTCTCAATTACGCGCAAAGGACTCAGAAAAGTGTGGTTTTAAATAATGCGGCTCGGGAAGGACTCTTTACGGCAGATCCCTATGTCCTCCAAAACCAACCCAAGTCCGTCTTGTGCGTACCGATTGTCTGTCAGGGAAAACTCACCGGCTTCTTTTACTTCGAGAATAACCTGACTGCCGGCGCTTTTACTCCCGACCGGCTGGAAGTTTTGAAACTCCTGGCTTCCCAAGCTGCTATCTCGCTGGAAAACGCTCGCCTCTACGCCCATTTAGAAACGGCCCACCAGCAATTGGAGAATTACAGCCGGACTCTGGAGGTGAAAGTCGAGGAGAGAACCCTGGAGTTGCAAGAAAAAAATCAGCGCCTGAACCAAGCGCTACAAGAGTTGCAACAGGCCCAGACTCAGCTGATTCAAACCGAAAAAATGTCGGCTCTCGGTGAGCTAGTTGCTGGGGTGGCTCATGAAATCAACAATCCGGTCAACTTCATCTACGGGAATCTCACCCACGCGAATGATTATGCCCGAGACTTGCTGCGGCTGATTGATCTCTACCAGCAGACTTACCCCAATCCTGCACCTGAAATTGCAGATGAAATCGAGGATATAGAACTGGAATTCCTTCAGGAAGATTTGCCTAAACTGCTGGAGTCGATGAAGGTTGGGGCTGACCGCATCCGCCAGATTGTCCTTTCGCTCCGCAACTTCTCCCGCCTGGATGAAGCCGAGATGAAGCCGGTTGACATTCATTCTGGGATTGACAGCACCTTGCTGATTTTGCAGCACCGGCTGTATTCCCAGGCGGGAGCAGGGGAACGAGGACGTCGAGGGCAAGATGCCGATGACACAAAAGCAATTCAAGTCATTAAAGAGTACGGAAAACTGCCGCAGGTGGAGTGCTATGCCGGCCAACTCAATCAAGTCTTTATGAATATCCTCAGCAATGCGATTGATGCTTTGGAAGATGGTCATGGGGCATGGGGCATTGGGCGTGGGGAAGAAGATATCCCATGCGCCTGGGGCCATGCCCTGTGCCCTACTATTTGGATTCGCACTTCAATAGGGGATGGGCAAGAAGAAAAATCACCAGTGCCCGAGATACAGTGCCCCACGCCCGAGATAGAATGCCCCATGCCCGATGCCCCATGCCCCATCAGACCGTCCCATGTTGCGATTCGCATTGCTGACAATGGCCCTGGCATGAGTGAGCCGGTGCGCCGGCGGGTGTTTGACCCCTTTTTCACAACCAAACCCGTGGGCACCGGCACCGGTCTGGGATTGTCTATCAGCTATCAGATTGTTGTGGAAAAACACGGCGGTCAATTAAAATGTATTTCAGCCCCCGGTCAGGGGACAGAGTTCATCATTGAAATTCCGCTTTCGCCACGCCACAGAACTATGTAAAGGGAGCATCCCGTTTTTGCAAGAAACCTGGCGATTCAAATCGCGGCTATACAAACCAAGCCCGCCTGCGCGGGCTATAGAACCTGCTTTTGGCAGGCTTTGTTTGTCTGAAACCACCCTTCAGGGTAAGATTACAAAAGTGGGATGCTTACTCTGTAAACCCCACGCCCTCGCGGGACAGCGCTGGCGGGGAAAATCTTTCTCGCCCGCAGCCGAGTTCCCCTGCGATTGTCAAAATAGGGGATTTTCTTTTGGGAGACAGTCGGATTAAAAATCATGTCCGAACAGAGAATTACCATTTCTATTTCCAGCGTCGCGGTGATTCTGGCCACCGGCTTGCTGCTGGTGCTGCTGTGGCAGTTGCGCAGTCTGCTGGTGACTCTGATGATTGCTGTGGTGCTGGCGGCTTCGATTGCGCCGGTGGTTAACTGGGCGGAAACTTTTCGCCTCCCCCGCTGGGTGGCGGCTATCTTGACTTATCTGCTGCTGTTGGGCGGCTTCACCGGCGTGGGTTTGTTAATTGGTCCTGCGGCGATCGAGCAAATCGACCGCCTTATCCGCCAGGTGCCGGTGTACGCGGAGGCTTTGCGAGCTCTGGCTGAAGGTTTGGCTAGCCGCCTGGATAACACGCCGCCAGAGTTAGTGAATCAGTTCTTCAACACCCAGGCGCTCACCGGCTGGGTAATTCGCTCCACTCAACAGCTACTCCTGCGCTCTTACGGGATCACGCGCGGAATTGTGGGCGGATTTTTCAGTCTGATTTTTGCTATTTTGCTTTCTGGCTACATGGTGGCGGACAGTCGCACGCTGATTAAAAGTGTCGTGCGGCTGTTTCCCCAACCTTGGGAGGACCGTCTGGAGGCGCAAGTGCTGCCGGTGAGCCTGCGCATGGGAGGCTATATTCGCGGGCGCGTGCTGGTTTCGGCGGTTTTGGGTTTGGCGACTGCAGTCGGTTTGAGCGTTTTGGGAATGCCGGATTTTGCTATTGGTTTGGGGGCAATTGCCGGTGTCACCAATTTAATCCCGTTTTTAGGCCCGATTTTGGGCGCAGTGCCGGCGCTGATTGTGGCGATTTCCAAAGGTGGTTGGCTGTTCCTCTGGGTTTTAATTCTATTTGTAATCATCCAGAATCTAGAAACTTACGTCCTCGATCCTTTGCTGGTGGGAACTTCTGTGGGTATTCACCCCCTTTACCAGCTTTTGGCGGTGATTGGTGGCGTACAGGTTTTGGGGATTATTGGGGCGCTGATTGTCCCGCCTTGGTTTGCCGGCGCTTCCGCTCTCATCGAAAATCTTTACCTCAAACCCAAGCTAATGGCGCAGAGGCGAGAGGCGCAGGCGAGAGTTAAGGCAAATTCTGTGCCGGTGACTCCTTCAGCGTGAAACCTTCTCTCGTTCTTTCGTTCCCAGGCTACGGAAAGCATTTAGGGCAGGCGAGACGCCTGCCCTACGGATATATCTCGTAGGACAGGCCGAAAAGCCTGTCCCATAATAGCCTCATGGAAAAACCTTCCAATCTATTAATGAAACTCAGCCGGCAGCTGTTTGCAGATTCAGCCGCACAAGACCAATTTGTTGGTGCCTTGGTTCACCCCCAGCCGTTTAATCCCTGCATCCTCTGGCGGCGAGAAAAACCGGCAACTTTGCCCTTTGAAGTAGAGCCACCCTTCCCGTGGCAACCCGCATTTGTTGACCGGCTCTCTCTGGGCGCAAAACCGGGCCAGCACCCCCTGCATGATAGCGGCTATTTCTACTGTCTGGACTTCTCGTCTGTCTTTGCCGCTTCTTCCCTCCTGTCCGTCTCGCCGCCGGTTAATTTAATTCTTGATATCTGCGCCGCGCCGGGAGGTAAAAGTCTCTTCGCTTGGAAAGCCTTGCAGCCTCAACTGTTGCTCTCTAACGAGGTGATTGGCAAGCGCACCGGCATGCTGATTTCTAATTTAAAGCGCTGCCAAGTGCAGCCGGCAGCTGTTCTCAGCCTCGACTCCCAAGTCCTGGCTGAAATTATACCACAAACTGCCCAAGTTGTCACGGTTGACGCTCCTTGCAGCGGTCAGTCTTTACTAGCCAAAGGTGGCAAAGCCCCGGGATGCTTTCACCCAGTTAATCTTAACAAGAATGCCAACCGGCAGAAAAGAATTTTGGCCAATTCCGCTCAGATCGTCGCACCGCAAGGCTATCTCGCCTACATGACCTGCACCTATTCGCCGGAAGAGAATGAGGGTGTTTGTCAGTGGTTTTTGGAAAGATTCCCCCACTTTCAGCCGGTGCTTGTTGAGCATTTAGCAGCTTATCAATCTCACTTGACATCCACGCCCTGTTACCGGATATGGCCTCAAGACCGGCTCGGTGCCGGTGCTTTTACGGTGCTGTTTAAGAATACTGAGGAGGGGCGTGGTCAGGAGCTGCCGGCAGGGTTTTTTGAGGGGAGGAGGGTGACTTTTATTTGAAAACGTATAGCGGCAGAATATAGCGGCAGAATAAATTCTGCCGCTATACAAACAAAGCCCGCCTGCGCGGGCTTCTAAAGTGCAGGCGCATCCCAGGCTGTGCCTGGGAAAGCCCTGCGGGAGCCTCCGCCTCCAATTCCTCATTCCGCCTGGGAACGCCCTGCGGGAGGCTTTGCAAGTTGTTGCTTTTTGCAAATTTTTGCAACTTTTATTTAAGAAAGAGATGAATTTTTAGCCCGCTCGCGAAACTTATTATATGATAAAAGTGAGCGGCAAGGAAGCTGCTATCAACGCCTGAGAAATGCGGGCGCGATAAAAACCAGCGCCGGCAGGTTTTGTCTGATGAGCAGCGGTTTCCCTGCGGTTGTAGCCGCCCTTGGCTGCTACAGTCGCTCAGCTGACAAAGTGTTACGCACCCGAAAACTTGAGAATAGGAACGGGGAGAGAAGAATGCTAAAGAAACTAACTGCACTGGCGCTGTGTCAACTTGCCTGCGTTTCCTGTGCGATGAAAGCAGCGCCCAAAAACGTCATCATCTTCATCGGGGATGGCATGGGGGTTGAAGAAGTTAAAGCCGCTGGGATATACGCCACCGGCAAACCAGGAACTCTCTCCTTTGAGGCGTTTCCCCATAAAGCTGAAATGACAACGCGCTCCGCTGACAGCGAAGTGACGGACTCAGCTGCCGGTGGAACAGCAATCGCCACGGGTGTTAAAGTGAACAACGGCACGATTAGCATGGCGATTCCCGGCGATGGCAAGGAACTGAAAACCCTTTTGCAGTATTTCCAAGAGCGCGGAAAAAGCGCCGGTTTAGTCACCACAACTGAGATGACTCACGCCACACCGGCTGCATTCGGTGCCCATGAATCCAGCAGAAAAACCCAAGCTGAAATTGCTAGCGATTACCTCACCCAAACTCGTCCGGCGGTTCTGTTTGGCGGCGGAGGCGCTGGGATGTCACCCGCAGCAGCGCAGTCAGCCGGCTACACAGTAGTTACTGACCGTTCGCAGCTGCAAGCGCTGAACACCGAAACCGCCACGCGAGTCTCCGGTCAGTTCGGCAAAACTCATCTGCCTTACGAACACGACGGACTCGGAAAATTGCCGCATCTCTCGGAAATGACTCAGACGGCTCTGGCGATTTTGGATAATGACCGGGACGGGTTTTTTTTGATGGTAGAGGGGGGAAAGATTGACCACGCCGGCCATGAACACAACATCCAGCGCCAAGTTAAAGAAACGGTCGAGTTTTCCCAGGCGGTACAGGTGGCTCTCAACTGGGCGCAGAAACGCAACGACACCCTGATTATCGTCACCGCTGACCACGAAACCGGCGGTTTGAAGGTACTGAAAAATAGCGGTCAGGGAAACGTGCCGGCTGTCTCTTGGTCCGCCAAAGATCACACGGGTGCCAATGTGCCGGTTTATGCCTGGGGCGTCAACAGTCAGCGGGTTGCTGAGGTTATGGATAACACCCAGCTGTTTGGAATTGCCACGGGTGTTGCCGGTGCTAGCCCAACGCCTGCGCCGTTAGCCAAAAGTACATTGTCCAAATAAATTCGGACGGCAGAATAAATTCTGCCGCTAGACAAACAAAGCCCGCCTGCGCGGGCTTAATTGCGCAGCAGTAGGGTGCGTTCCCCCGGAACGCACCCCACACAGCATATTTTACGCACCGGCTCTACAGGGTGCCGGTTGTGAGAAACTAGAATGAACGCTATTTATCGTTCTTTCCCACACCACCCATGAACCAATTGCTTCCGCAGTGCCAAAATTTGCAAGAACAGGTTGACTGTCTCCTCCAGCTGCTGCATCAAGAGCCGTCTTTACGCTCCCAAGACCTCAGTGCTGTCCAGTCTTCCCTGAAAAAAGCAATTTCTCCCAAATTTGAAATTGTCTTCGCCGGCGCGTTCAGTGCCGGCAAATCTATGCTCATCAACGCCTTGCTAGGGCGCGAATTGCTCTACAGCGCCGAAGGTCACGCCACCGGCACGGAATGCTATATCGAATATGCCGAACCCGACAAAGAACGAGTCGTCCTCACCTTTCTCAGTGAAGCCGAAATTAAAGAGCAAGCCGTCGCTCTGTGCAAGCGCCTGGGATTAGCCGGTGCGCCAAATCTTGACCCCGAAGTGATTGACCTGCTGCGCCAGGGATGCCAAACCATTGTCAAGATGGAAGGCGGCGAGAGCAAATCCGACCGGGCTAAGCAGGCGAATGCGCTGCTGCTTTTGCTAGAAGGTTTTGCCGCCAATCGCGAGCGCATCGGCACTACTAATAATAACACCTTTTCGATGGAGCAGTTCAACTTCTCCAATCTCAAAGAAGCTGCCGGTTACGCCCGTCGGGGGAGCAACAGCGCTGTTTTGAAGCGCATTGAATATTACTGCCACCACCCGCTGCTGCGAGATGGCAACGCCCTGATTGACATGCCGGGAATTGACGCGCCGGTGAAGAAAGACGCCGAACTGACCTATCGCAAAATTGAAGACCCAGAAACCTCAGCTGTGGTCTGCGTTCTCAAACCGGCATCCGAAGGAGACATGACCACCGAAGAAACCGAACTTCTCGAAAAGATGCGCGACAATCCCGGCATTCGCGACCGCGTATTTTATGTCTTCAACCGCATTGACGCCACTTGGTACAGCAGCCAGTTGCGCCAGCGGCTGGACGATTTGATTAATACCCAGTTCCGCGACAGCAGCCGCGTTTATAAAACCAGCGGATTGCTGGGATTCTGGGGCAGTCAGATTCAACAAACCAGCGGGCGCGAGCGCTTTGGACTGGATTCTCTGTTTGCCGAGAGCGTCAAAGGTTTAGGCGGAGAAGAAGAAACCCCCCAGTTCGTCTATGCCTTTAATAACTATTGCGGCACTTCCCGCAAACTTCCCAGCAAATTCCGGATTTCTGTCAACAGCTACGAAACCCCCAATGAGAACTACGTCCGCATTCTCGCCGAGTGGGGTGCGCCGCTGATTGAGCAGCTGATTTCAGATAGCGGCATTGAGGAATTTCGCACCGGCATCACCCGCTACCTCACCGAAGAAAAGCGCCCGCAGCTGTTTGAGGCGCTCGCCAATGACTTGCAGCCGGTGTGTCTCGCTATCAGCCGGCACTACCTGGAACAATACCGCGACTTGCAGAGCCAGCCGGTCAATATTGAAGGCGTCAAATCGCGGCGCATGGAGCAGCTGAATCAGGAATTGCGACAAATTGGCGCAGCTTTAACTGAACACATCAGCCAGGAAGTCAATCAGGCTGTCACCAATCAGTGCGCCAGCTTCGAGGAAGACTTCCGCAAGCTCAAAGTCAAGATGGTTTCCCGCACCGATGAATTGCTGAATACCTTCTCGGTTGAGTCAGCTTACCGGCAGGCGACTTTAAGCCACCCGCGCAATTCTACTGCGCCCCTGCTGGCGATTTTAGTGGAGGCGTTTTATTATTTAGCCAATGAGCTAGAAGAAGTGTTGGCGGCTGAGGCGCAGCGAGTGATTGCCAATTTCTTTGCTTATTTGACAGATCGGGTGCGCCGCCAGGATTATTATCGCGAACTGTGCCGGTTAGCCGGCAGCGATGCCGGGGTTGAGCAAGCCTTCAAGCGGGTGGAAGCGCAAGTGCAGCTCGCAATTCGCGCTGCGGCGAGTACGGAGTGCGACCGGTTTGTGCGCGAAAGTCCGCGTTTTTACGATGAGGGCACCTTTTCAATTTACCAGTTTCGCCAAGTCTTGCAGCAAACCTCTCAGAGCTACGATTGCGCCAGCATGGCGGATGCGGAGCCGGCAATTCGCCAGCTGCTGAAGTTGGATTTTGAGCCGAAGGTGAAGCAGACCATTCAGAGCACTTTTCGCCAGACGGTGAATCAGACGCTCAAAACTCACTTGCTGCCGGTGGCGAAGGAGCAAGAGGAGGTTATCTTGCAGCAGTACAGTCGCGCTCGCGCTCATTTGGAGAAGACGCTGGAAAAGGAGGCGCAGGAGCAGCTTGAGCGGAACCAGCAGCGCCTAGGGGAATTGCAGCAGAAAGTTGATGTTTATAATGAGGCGGTGGCTGGGGTTAATGGCTGTTTGCGGGCGATGCTCTTAAATCGCTATCTGCTGCCGGTGGTTGATTTGGATGGGGATTTGAGTTTGGCTGTTGAGCCGGTTGATTTGGGGAGTTTGGATGGGGGGAAAGTGGGAATGATTTGAACCGCCAAGACGCCAAGAGCGCCAAGGTGACGTAGGACAGGCGTCTCGCCTGTCCCAAAATCCTTTTTGGCGTAGGACAGGCGTCCCGCCTGTCCCCTGAGCACCGGCATCCCGCCTGTCCCCAGTCTCGGTTTTAATAGCGGTTTGCATCTGGGTGGAGTACAGTCTGGAGATCCCCCCAAACCCCCCTTAAAAAGGGGGGCTTTGAAATGTCCCCCCCCTTTTTAAGGGGGGGCTAGGGGGGGATCTAATATCTGTACCTCACTCGGGTGAAATCTGCTATTAGATGCTGCCGGTGCCGGTGCGCTTCGCACCCTGCAGGATTGACATCCGTCTCCTGATGGCTGAGAATAGTTAGGAGGACAATTTATATGAAAGGGATTGATATGACCGATGAGTTTAAGCCGATAGACCTTTGTGATGGCGATGTGTTATCATTTGGAGATGACACCTTCAAGGTGGAAAAACTCAGGCAAGCCCTGAAGAAAGCGTGTGGCACAAACTTGGCTTCTCAACTCTATAACGACTTGAGAAATCAGGGCGTTAATATAAAAAATATTTTCCAGATATTGGACAATCAAGAAAGTGCTTTAATATTGTTTGGTGAGGGCGCAGATTGTGAATTATTAAAGCCAGGTTATCCGAGTTGGCGAAAAGTAAAATTCAGAATTAAAGTTACTCTAGAGGTTGGCACTGACGCTCCAGAACCCAGCGAACCTCCAGAACCCAGCGCTCCCGAATCGCCCCTCGATGACATCCGGCGGATGATAAACGAGGAGAACCAATAAATGCCCGATGCCGGTGGGGGGATGGAGTTTTGAGTTTAGGTGTTGAGCCGGTTTGGCGTAGGACAGGCGTCCCGCCTGTCCCCTGAGAACGAGAATGGCCCAGCACCGGCCAGAACGCCGGTGCCAAAATCCTTTGTGGCGTGGTGTGCGCAGGCGTTAGCGAAGCGGCGCGTAAGCGCGACGCCTGCGCCTACGTCTTCTAGGACGTAGGACAGGCGTCCCGCCTGTCCCCTGAGGACCGGCCAGAACGCCGGTGCCAAAATCCTCTTTCGCGTGGTGTGTGCGCAGGCGAGACGCCTGCGCCTACGTCTTCAAAGGACGTAAGGACGTAGAACCGGCATCCCGCCTGTCCCAAAGTCCCCTCTGGCGTAGGACAGGCGTCCCGCCTGTCCCCGTCCCGCCTGTCCAGAAAAACCTGTCGGAAACAAAAATCTTGCCCCTAGCGTCCGATGATGCACGCCCGCTGCTCTTGTCCCGGGAACCTATTCCCTAGCGAGCCGGCGTGGGTGGAAAATAGGAGATATCCCTTCCCCTACCAAACACCACCGGCACGTCCATGAGCAAAACCCCTCGCATCCCCATTCCCCCTGCAGTTCGGAAATATGTCTTCGAGCGAGATTCTTACCACTGCCAAAGCTGTGGCCAAACCCACCGAGAGGCAGACCTCACCATTGACCACATTATCCCCCTGGCAGCCGGTGGAGCCAACGACCTCAGCAACCTGCAAACCCTGTGCAGCCGGTGCAACCAGCAAAAAAAGCACCACTTCGACCCCCGCTTCCGGCGTCGCTACAGCTAAAAAAGGGTGGGCCACGCCCACCACAAAGACTGATTTATTAACCGGACTTGATATAAAAGGCTAATTCCCGGAATCCTGGTAGTTGGAAAACCCAGCCCGCCTGAAGGCAGAGGCCGGTATCCGCGTCCTTGTCCGCTCCAGGAACTCCAGAATCGCGTTGGGCGAAGCCTTTGAGGCAATCATCCGTATCACGTCCTGCACGGCGTGTTTGGGGACGTAGCGGCGATTGCTTCTTCCGTTTCGATAGTACCCGTAGCGATACTGTCGAACTGAGCCATCATAGTTACGCTCCTCTTCTATCCAGCCGGTTCCTCGCGTGCTAGAGCTCGCATAGATGAAGCAGTTGACTGCTCCAGCCTCCTGAAGCAATTGTGCCTGTTCTTCGGACAGAGCTACAATCTCCGCCTGGATTTGGAATTTTCTGGCAGGGGTGGCGTCCTTTAGTTCGTGGACTAATCTCTGCTGTTCCTGCAAGATGGCATTGAGCCGAGCCTCTGGCGATTGTTCTTTAGGCATAAAATTTACCAGCAGTAGGGCTGATGATAGCAGCTTCAGGGTGGTTTTTAGTAAAAGAGCCTCTAGCCGCAGTTGGATGAGTCTACTATTTGAGAGACCACTGTTCCATCCGCGCAGGCAATGAAGAGCTTGCAACATGTGGATTGGCCGCCGCATTCTGATGTCCAAGCGTACCATCGGCTGACTTCGCTGCACTGTTGGGCTGTGAGAACCTCTGGAGAGGCTGGCTCTACGAGGCTAACAGCAGGTTGAACGAGCGCTGGCCGAGGAGCAAGGCTGAATAGAATTAAATCCGCAAACATGACGCAATGCACCCTTTTTCTATTTTTAACGATCTGGGGAAAAATCGGCTTCCAAAACTCCCGACGCACCCCAGATTGATTTTCACCGCCTGCAAGTGTTATGGGTAGAGGGAAGTGACCCCTGCTAGGGGGTGCATCTACTTCTCAGGAATACTCTGTTGTAGGGCGGGCTAGCACGCCCGCCCTCTCTTTCTAGTCTCCGCAATGATCCCGCGCCTCCTCCCAAGCCCTTTCGGGGGCTGGTTTTTCAGATTTGGGATTTGGCCCAGGAGGACGGAGGGGTAGGGGGAGATGGGGCGAGGGGGTGATGGGGGGACGGGGCGATCGGGTGAGGGGGTAATGGGGTGAGGGGGTGAACGTTTCTTCTTTCTTGCTTCTTCCTTCTTAGGGAGAAAAGTGAAGAAAACATAAAGTTTTTAGCAAGTTAGGCCCGCCGGCACCCGGGGCTGAGGGCCCTTCGCCCCGGGCGAACAGCCCTTCGCCCCTGAGTGAGTGAGAAACCTGCCCAAGGCAGCCTCCTCACCCTCCTTCCCCGCCAGGGGCCAGGGGGGCAATCGGTGCCAAAGCGTATTGGCCAAACGCCAGATGCTTTTCTGCCAGGCAATTCCAAAAATGGGTGAATGGGTATGACGGAGCGATTAAAGAATATAAAGCCGCCACGAACTCTCGGCTTGTACCCAACTCCTGAATGGGCAACAGCAGAACTCCTGCAAAGGCTGCCGCTAGAATCGGGAGACGTGATTCTAGATCCAGCCAGTGGAGACAGCGCCATTGCCAAAGTAATCAAAGAATTCTCCAGCCGGCTTTGCGTTGTTACCAACGACATCGATTCCCACCGGCAGGCTGATTTTCACTTAGACATGACTCTGCGAGAGTCGTGGAAGTGGATAGAGCGCAGCACCGGCGGCTTTGACTGGGCGATCGGCAACCCACCGCTGCACTCCGCCCCGCCCCCGGGCGAAAAAACCGGCAGGCCCATCGTCGATTTCTTCGTGCAAATGGGCTACCAGCACGCCAGAAAAGGCATTGTCTTCCTGCTGAGAAAATCCTTTACCGAACCCGTCGGCAACCGGCGAGTGTGGCTGCAAACGTCCACCCACGAGCAGTTTCTGGAACTGCGCTTGGAACCCATCCGCTTCAAGGGCAAGCGCCGCAGCGCCGAAAGTGCCCGCGACTGGTACGGGTGGCGACACGGGCACACCGGCGGCTTCGTACCTGAATACATCTGGAGCACCCCCTAAAGATGGCCAGCGTTCGCATCCTGATCAATAAAACGCTCCGCCTGCACCTCTCTGTGGGGGTAAAAAATTACCTCTTTGAGGGCGACGGGCGAACCGTTGCTCGGCAAAGTCGCTACTCTCCCGCACTCGTCAGCCGCCAGAGGGGTGTCTGGGAACACTCGCCACCGCAACGGGCCAGTGCGGGCGGGGCAAAAACAGATCCGGTCGCGCCGGTCTTGAAATCTCTGTTACCGAGTTTCTTTTGACTTTCAGCTGTTTCCCCTCGTTCCCAGGCTCTGCCTGGGAACGCCTGAAAGGAGGCTCTGCCTCCTTCTCTCCAACCAATTAAGCGATATTCCGCTTGCTGCGGGGGGGTATAATCCCCCATTAATTCGCCAACAGCATCATTGCTATCCCCGCTACAGCTGCGAACTGCCACCCAACCCCCGCCCTGCCGGTGGGCCGGCGCGAAAAACAGCCCGAAAGGGAGCCCAATTGGCGCACCTCACCCGCGAACTTACCAAATTATTTCACCCCTTAGAAAATCTAACTCCGCACTGGCTATGAGGGCTAAGAAAAATGATTGGAATATGCTAGATATAAAACTAGCGTTTTACCGGGCAGGAATAAGAAGCAGCCAAGACATTCACCACAAGTCCGTCTATTTTAAATTCAAATGGGGCGCTAAGTACCACATCGTATCCGCTAAAGTGGCCGGCTTGCATATTCTAGAATCTGAATCCTCAGACGGGGGAGCTTCGCCGCCGCTATTCGCGCAGCTGTGGGAGGTGAATATTGAACTCCTAAGATTGTATTTAGAAACGCCGGTTGAGATAGATAGTGCCCAAATAATTTACTTGCAAAATTACCCATAATAAGGGTGGGTAGTCGCTTTCAGTAATGGGGCTAAGGCCCCAGTCACTCATTTAAAATTTATGGAATCTTAAGTAGGGGCGGGGCTCACCCGAAATCTTTGGGACATAACTCAGAATATTAATAAACCCGCCCCCAGGTAGCGCCGGCATCTTGCCGAGCCATTGCGGACTGGGCGTGGGGCGTGGGGCGTGGGGCGTGGGGCATTGCTATAGCAGATTTCAACCGAGTGAGGTACAGATATTAGATCCCCCCCTAGCCCCCCCTTAAAAAGGGGGGGAGCATTCTCAAAGCCCCCCTTTTTAAGGGGGGTTTGGGGGGATCTCCAGACTGTACTCCACCCAGATGCTTGCCCGCTATAATTCAGAGTGCCGGTCTGCGCGCTTGCAGTTATCAGAGCTGATATAGCGTTTCTCCTATTAGTGAGGTACTGAGAAACCCGGTTTCTTTAAGAAACAGGGTTTATGGGCCGCAGTTCACCCAACTGAGAGCCGCTATATGAGAATCCGCTGACAGTCTGGAAAAATCGACTGATTGCCCGATACGGGACTTGAAAATTGCCTGTAAACCCGTAGCAGCAATCAGCAAGAATATTTATGCGCTCAAGCTTAAAAGGGCTGTCGAGAATTGCCGGCTTTCTCTGTGCTATTGCCATCACACAGCTGGGCGGAGTGAGGGCACCGGCACAAGCCGCTGAAACGGTTGTGATTCGCTTTGGCCCTTTGGCGGAATCAATCTCTGTTGCCGATCTGCGAACTGTTGCTGACACCGGCACAGTTCCTGACGCTCTTGACGGTTACGCGAGACGGCTGTCTTCTCAACAGCGCAGCGCAGTTTTAGGAGCACTTAGGGTGAAAGTCCCCCTGGGAGTTGTCACGGTCAGCAAATTGCTCAACACTCGGATTGGCACTGCCATTCTTTCAGACCTGGCTGCGGTGACACCCCGACGGGACACAGCGGGAGTGCAAGCGCTGAGAGCGGCACTGGTTCTGGGGGCGAAGGCACCAGAAGGGCTGTCGGTACTCAACTTTATAGAAGCCTATCCCAGTCAGCGCCTGAATATTGATTTGGGGAAGGCGTTTGAGGTGATGGGAAACTTGAACACGTCTTTTTGGCAAACGCAGCGGTTTATGGCGGCGATTGCCCCCCAACTTGCTCCCCAGAAACCGGCGCTCACTTTGCCTTTTGACCCCAGCAAACCCGGTCCTGCCGAGGTGCGGGTGCTCACCTTAACTTTGAATGATTCCCAGCGCCAGCGCACCATTCCGGTTGATATTTACTGGTCAGCGGCGGCTACAAGCGCCAAGCCGGTGGCGGTCTTCTCCCACGGGATGGGGTCTGTGCGTTCCGACATGCGCTATCTGGCAGAGCATCTGGCGTCTCACGGCTATGTGGCGGTCGCCCTGGAACATCCGGGCAGCAACCAGACTCAGGTGGATTTGGCAGCCGCCGGCAAGGGACCGGGGATTCAGCCGCAGGAGTTTTTGGAGCGCCCCAAAGATATCAGTTTTGTCCTTGACGAACTGGAGAAACTCAACAAAACAGCCGGCCCACTCCAGGGCAAACTGGCAGCGGATAGAGTGATGGCGGTCGGGTATTCGATGGGGGGTGGGACAGTGCTGTCGGCTGCCGGTGGGGAGTTGCAGCTTGCCGGCTTGAAACAGCGCTGTCAGAGAAATTTAGTTGCCTTAAGTTTGGGGGAGGGGCTGCAGTGCGTTGCCGGCGGACTTCCGGAAGACCGCTACCGGCTGGGCGATCCCCGCATCAAAAGCGCCGTCGCCCTCAATCCAACCACCTCGCTGCTGTTTGGGGAAACCGGCTTGAGCCAGGTGCGGGTGCCGGTGCTAATGGTGGCCGGCTCTGCAGATAAGACAACCCCTGCGATCGCCGAACAGATTGCCGGTTTTGCCAAACTGCCCTCTCCCAAATGGCTTGCCGGTGTGATTGGAGGCACCCATCTGAGCGTTAAAGATCCCAGCACTACTGGCGATCAGGCTCGCAGAGCGAGTACGGCGCTGACGGGCGGTGAAGTGGTCGGCGAGCAAGCGGCTGACATTCGCAACTATGTCAAAGCCACCGTTCTGGCGATGGCAGCGCAAATGACGTCCGATGCTGCCCAGTACGGAATTTTTCTGACGCCAGAGTACGCCCAGTACGCTTCCACACCGGCATTTCCGGTGCGCCTGGCAACAGAGATTCCCAGCCAGACTCAAGCAGCGCTGAAAGCGTTTATCCAGAGCCAGCCCCGCTAGGCAACCTGCTTAGTTGGCAAGCGGACAGCGAACACGCTGCCTTTACCCAACTCAGACATCACCTCGATGGTTCCTTGATGGGCTTCCACAATTTGGCGAGACAGGTGCAGCCCCAAACCACTGCCCGAGCGTTTGTGGTTCCCCTGAAGGAAGCGTTCAAATATCCGCTCCCGATCTGCCGCGCCGATGCCCGGTCCAGTATCTTCTACCTCAATGGCTACCCAGGGAATATTCCTGTCGGTGAGGTGAGCGGCTGGGGGGGCAGGCGCAGCTTTCAGGCGGATTTCCACGACACCGGCATCTGTGAATTGGATGGCATTTCCCACCAAGTTGGTGATCAGCCGGTGGAGTTCCAGGCGATCTCCGACTGCGGTGCCGGTTTTGCCATTGCAATTGCCCGCACTCTCAGCCAGGTCTAATTTCAGAGACAGACCTTTGGCGTTAGCTAAGGGAGCCAGTTCTTCGGCCACCTCACAGATCAGCTCGCGCAGGTCAACGGGAAAAAAGTTGAGGCTCTTGCGACCTGCTTCATAGCGGTAGACTTCCAGCAGGGTATTCACCATTTTCAGCAGGTTTTGGTTGCTGCGAGCCATAGTGGTGAGCGCTTCCGAGCAAGCCGGCGAGATTTCTCCCATAGCGCCCCCCTGCAGCAAGCCAATCATTTTATCTGCCGCGACTAGGGGCGTGCGCAAGTCGTGGGTGAGGCGAGAGACAAAATCCTCTCGCAGGCGGGCCATCTGGTCGCGCTCGTCAATGCTGTGCTTGAGCCTGAGAAGGGAGCGCACCCGCGCCAGCAGTTCATCGAGCTCCACCGGCTTGCGGATGAAGTCATCTGCCCCCATGTCCAATCCCTGCACCAGGCTGGACTGGTCATAGGCTGTGATCAGCAAAATGGGTATGAACGGCAATTTAGTATTTTCACGGATGCGCCGAGTCACCTCGTAGCCATCCATCCCCGGCATCATCACGTCGAGCAGCACCAAATCTGGTGGGGACTTCTGAATCTGGGCTAAGGCGGAACTGCCATTCTCGGCGGTGATAATTTCGTATCCCTCTTCTTCCAGAATTGTCTGAATCAGCAAGACATTATCTGGAGAGTCATCCACGACGAGAATGCAATCAGTTTTATTAGGAAGAACAGACAAATGATTCATGGAATCAGAGGGCTAGCGACACAGCCTATCACAATTGAGTTGTTGTAATATCTTCGCATTTTATCGCTCCTGTGTCCTCATTCTAAAGAAAGATTATTGGCGAGTATCTTTGCCTTGGGGGGAGTCTGGCAGTCCTGAGGCTGCTGTTTAACTGTAAAGGGGAGAACTTTCGGTGCGGCAGTGCCAAGCGGGCTATCGCCCCGGCTGGTGACATCAGCCGGGGCGATAGCTTTGGGGTTCGCCCCTTGGCGCTACGCACACAGATTTACTCAGCAGTTTTACCGCGAAAGATATGTTTTTGCAAGAGCTGGGTGCTGCTGACCTCTCCCTTGGCGAGCAATTTCTAGTGCGTACCGATTTGGCCAATCAACCGAACTAAAGGGCAAAAATCCCGGCTTTTCCTCTGCGCCCGCGTCCGGCTCCCCCGCTCCTCCCTCGGGTAATATTTTTGCTTGAGTGGGATGCTCCCTTTCTCAAGCTCGTTCCCTGCCTTCTGCGGGCGTCAGGCAGCCGCTCCCTACCCCTTTAGGATGAACGGGGATCAGTCTCAGGGAGGGCAGAGGAGGCGTGCATCCCGCTTAGAACAGCTGTCAAGGGGCGCAGGTCGTTACAGCCTGAGGCTGACTGACTTTTTGAGGAAGGGCCGGTTCGCTGACACTTGTCTTTTTTCTGTTTAATTACTTTTTATAATTTCCTGTTTTTCCCGCTAAAGGTAGAAAGACGAAGAAAGAGAGTTTCTCCCCCAGCCTCCCTCCTGAGAAAGGTAGGTTTTTCAGATTTGGGGAGAGTGGGAGAGTGCTTGCAAGTCTTGAGAGGGAGGGAGAGAGGGAGAGAGGGAATTTCCCCCCTCACCTCTTCCTTTTCAGCCCCCTACTCTCCCTTTACCCTGCTGCAGATAGCAAATAAAAAGTGAAGCGGTATAAGGGAAGATAGGGGTTGGGAGCAGTGGTGGGGACGCCTTCCGCCTTGCGCCTTCCGAACCGCCTTGCGAAGTCGCCGGTTCCCTGAAGTTTTTAAAGATAAAGTAATCCAGCGTAATTCCTATTGCCTGCGGCAAAAGGCTCTCAGACTTTGAGAGCCGGGAGGCTGTGCGCCCTCACTGACTCCTACGTAAAATGACGGATTTATGAAGCTGAGTTCCAACAATTTAATATAAAATAAGTGAAACTACTTAAAACCCGAACCGATTATGTTGCGATATGTAAAAGCTTTTCAAGCCAGCTCGCTGGGGCTGCAATCGATTTCATTGGAGGAGGCAGTGCTAGCGGGCCGAGGGCAACTGGAGAGTGATGGGGAGAGAAGCGAAAGCGCTGCCGTATCGCCCTTGGCGCATGACGGGACATCTGGCCACCCGCAGGCAGAATCCCGGGGCGGACTTCCTGCAGCCGAACCCCCCGGCGACGAGCAATCCCTAAATCGGTTAGAAGATTTGGTGGTGCGGCTTTCTGGAGCCCGGTTGCACGCCATCACGGAGGAGCGGTGTGTCTGTCACATCCTGGATGAGCTTGATGCCAGCCGTGGCGGCTGGGTGGTGACCATGAACCTGGACTTGCTGCGGAAGTTCTTACAGCAGCCGGATTGCAGGGATCTGTACTCGAAAGCAACTCTTTTTGTGGCCGACGGCATGCCGCTGGTGTGGGCTTGCCGGCTGCAGGGGACGCCACTGCCACAGAGGGTTGCCGGTTCAAACCTGATTTGGAGTTTGAGCGCACAGGCTGCCAATCGATGCAAATCAATCTTTTTGCTGGGCGGCAACCCGGGCACAGCAGAGGCGGCGGCTTTTGAGCTGCAGGGGCGCTACCCCGAGCTGAAGATTGCCGGCACCTTTTACCCGCAGATGGGGTTTGAAAACAATGAGCCCCAGTGGGAGATGCTAGTGGCGGCAGTGGTTTGTGCCAAACCCGATATCGTGTATGTGGCTCTGGGAAGTCCAAAACAAGAATTGCTGATCGAACAGCTGCGGGACAAACTGCCTCAGGCTTGGTGGCTGGGTGTGGGGATCAGCTTCAGCTTCCTGAGCGGTGATGTTCAGCGGGCTCCGGTGTGGGTGCAGCAGGCGGGCTTGGAGTGGCTGCACCGTCTGCTTCAAGAGCCCGGGCGACTGGGGAAACGGTATCTTATCCAAGGCATTCCGTTTGCTATTGAACTGCTCGCTAGGGCTGCGGTGCGCCGGTTTTTTTCAAGTTCCTCGACTGAGCGCGTCACCCGCCTCTCACAGCAACCGAGCTGAATCGGCGTTCAGCACAGGGAGACGCCCCGCACCGCCCAAGCAGCCCACCGCAGGCGCACGCACTCAAGCGCTTTGGCTGGAAAGGCGCTGGTGAGAAACCGCTTTTAAGTCAGACATCACTTTTTCTTTATAAATGACCTCTGAGCGCTCGCTGCCGCTGTTTAGCGCACAGGGAGTGATCCAGCTGGAGCGGGCTCAACTCTGCAGGTGAGCCCGCTCCAATTTAGATATGTAAATTTTATAAAGGCTTGCCAAAATGGCAACACAGTCTGGCGGGATTGGTTTTTGATTGATTTAGTGGGAGCGGGTTCATTTATGTCTGCCTGCTGAACTGTCGTTTAGCAGGCCGGCATAAAATCACTCTTTAGGGAGATACTGCTTGCAAGCTATGCAAATTAGATTATAAGTAGCTTATTTATTGAAAATAGGTCGGGAGATAGCGAGGAATTGGCACGATTGAAACGGCTTTCATACCGCTGCTGGCTGACACCCCGCCCAGGTGAGCCGGCTCAATCCGATTCAAAGAAAGTTGAGCATTTTAGTAAGACAGCTGCGCTAAGGCTTGAGGAGTGGGGAAAAACTAACAGCCGGTTAGTTTTTGTTGATTAGCGACTTGACCGGCACTGCCGTTTGGTGTTGCGGGCGGGTAAATTTGCGCTCAAGGGTGCTGGGGAGTGAATGCAGGAGTTATGAAAACCGAAGCAACGCTATCACTTAAAAAGCTTGCCATCCAAGGGACTATCTGGACTTTGGCCGGCTATGGGGCAAGTCAGATTCTGCGATTCGGCAGTAACCTGATCCTGACTCGTTTGCTGGAGCCAAAATTGTTCGGCCTCATGGCCCTGATCTCTGTCTTCATAGTTGGTTTGCACCTGTTCTCAGACATTGGCATCGGTCCGAGCATTATCCAGAATAAGCGCGGGGACGACCCAGATTTTCTGAATACCGCCTGGACATTGCAGGTGATTCGCGGTTTTTGTCTGTGGTTTGGTTGCCTTTTGCTGGCAAAGCCGGTTGCCGATTTCTACGGAGAGCCCCAGCTAAAGTTGTTGCTCCCGGTGGTGGGTCTGAGCACGATTATTTCCGGGTTTACCTCCACCGCGCTGTTCACGCTCAACCGGCACATGCTCGTTGGTCAGCTGGCAATTTTTGAGTTGGGGGGGCAGATTGTCTCCATTGCGGTAATGATTGTCTGGGCTTGGTTCAGTCCAAGCATCTGGGCGATCGTCGCAGGAGGGCTGGTGTCGGATGTGGTGCGGATGGTGTGGAGCCACCAGTTGAATGGCCGACCGCCGAACCGCTTTGTTTGGGATCGAGAGGCAGCCAAAAGCATCTTTTCTTTTGGTAAGTGGATCTTCCTTTCGACGGCTGTCACATTTCTGGCAGATCAAGCAGACCGGGTAATTCTGGGGAAATTAATCTCATTTGAGATGCTGGGTGTTTATGGCATTGCCTTTACGCTCTCTGACATGCCGCGCAATGTTTTAGGGGCGCTCAGCAGTAAGGTGATTTTTCCGGCTTTTTCAAAGCTAGCCGACCTTCCTCGCGAAACTTTTCGCGCCAAGATTCAAAAGAACCGCAAGCCTGTTCTGATGGCAATGGCACTGGTCTTGACGATAGCGGTCAGCTTCGGGGATATCCTGATTGCGGTACTGTATGACAAAAGGTACATTCAGGCCGGCTGGATGCTGCCGGTATTGGCCCTGGGCATTTGGCCGCGCGTTCTCACCCAGACAATCGATCCGGCGCTTTTTGCTGTTGGCAAGCCGAGCTATCCTGCCTTGGGGAACCAGTTGAAATTTTTGTTCGTTATCATCGGATTGCCGGTGGGGTTCTCCCTGATGGGGCTTCCGGGAGCTGTTCTGGTAGTTGCGCTCAATGACCTTCCGTTTTATGGGGCAATAATTTTTGGTCTTTGGCGCGAGAAGCTGACTTGCGTAAAACAGGACATAAAGGCAACCGCACTGCTTTTAGCATTGCTCGCTATTGTGTTAGCATGTCGTTGGGCTGCAGGTTTTGACCTGCCTGTCAGTGGGCTGGTGCGTGCAATATCTGTCAAGTAGTTTATCAAAGGAAAATACTGGTTTCGATGAAGTCTGCGAAGGGTTTATTGATGAGTAGTGCGGGGGCGGGAGCGTCGAGCCGGTTACAAGCAGCCGCGTGTGGGGATACTTTCGGCGCTCGCTCAGACCTGCAACAGGCTGGCTGTCAAACCGGCAGGCAAGGAGTAAGTTCCCTGAACAAGATGTCGGTTTTTATATGCTCCATAAATATTTTTTGTGAGAGGAGTAGAAGCTGATGAAAATTACATTTGTTCTTCCCAATGTCAGTTTTTCCGGGGGGATTCGCGTGGTGGCGATCTATGCCGGTCGTCTCAAAAAACGGGGCCATAAAGTGACTGTCATCTCTACGCCCGAAAAACCTCCCGGTTTACGCCAACAAGTGAAGTCTCTGCTACGGGGTCAGGGTTGGATTTCTGTAGCGGGGAAGCAACCGTCGCACTTGGACGGTGTGGGTGTTGAACACCGAGTTATCGATCGCTGGCGTCCTATCACCGATGCTGATGTGCCTGATGCCGACGCAGTTGTAGCAACTTGGTGGGAAACTGCCGAGTGGGTGTGGCGTCTGAAGCCGTCCAAAGGGGTGAAAGTGCATTTCATGCAGGACTACGAGGTTTGGGGCGGTTCCGCTGAGCGCGTCGATGCCACCTGCCGTTTGCCGATTGCAAAAATCGTAATTGCCAGTTGGCTTCGGGAGCTGCTGGAAAAACGATTCCATCAATCGCCCTTAGCGCTGATTCCAAACAGCGTAGAAACAGAGAAATTCCACGCGCCCTCTCGCACAAAACAGTCGATCCCGACTGTGGGTATGACTTACACCACGTTTTACAACAAGGGCTGCGACATAAGCATCCAGGCTTACCGCATCGCCCGGGAAGCTATCCCAAATCTGCGCTTGATTGCCTGCGGTAACGTGCCGGTTTCACCAGCTCTGCCGCTGCCTGCAGAAGCAAGCTATACCTTACGCGCCCCTGATCACAAGCTGAAAGAAATCTACAGCCAGTGCGATGCGTGGCTGTTTGGAACACGTATCGAAGGGTTTGGTTTACCGATTCTGGAAGCTATGGCCTGTCGCACCCCTGTGATTGGAACACCGGCAGGAGCGGCTCCGGAACTTTTGAGTGGCGGTGCTGGGATACTTGTGAAACCCGAAGATTCTTCGGATATGGCTGCGGCTATCGAGCGGATCTGCAGGATCTCTGATGGCGAGTGGCGGGCGATGTCTGATGCGGCCTATGCTAAAGCCACGAGTTACAGCTGGGATGAGGCTACAGATCAGTTCGAGGCGGCACTGGAGATGGCCATAGAACGCCGGCAACACGGTCACTTTCACAGTTCGCAAGCGCCACATGATCTTAGCTGATGATTAGACTATGACATTTCTCGTGCCTGTTGTCATGTTGGGCTGGCTGCCGGTAGTTTTCTATCTGTTTATGCTGTTGCCGGAGCGGCGGGCGGTTATTGCAAGTTTCGTGGTGGCGTGGCTCTTCCTGCCGGTGGCATCGTATTCGCTACCGGGCATTCCAGACTACACCAAGGTGACTGCTTGTTCCTACGGTGTTTTTATGGCCACTTTGCTTTTCAAATTAAGGCGCTGTTTTTCGTTTCGCCCGAGCTGGCTCGACCTGCCGATGTTAGTCTTTTGCCTCTGCCCTTTCGCTTCGTCAATCACTAATGGTCTGGGCCCATACGATGGAGTGTCAGCTGTTTTTGCGCAATTTGTAGCCTGGGGGCTACCTTACTTGATAGGCAGGATATATCTCAGTGACCTCGGCGGGCTGCGCCAGCTGGCGGTTGGCATTTTTGCCGGCGGGCTCGTTTACATTCCCTTATGCCTGCTAGAGATGCGCATCAGCCCGCAGTTGCACCGGATGTTATACGGCTTCCACGCCCGCGCTGACTTCAGCCAAACGATGCGTGCCGGAGGGTATCGCCCTACGGTGTTCATGGAGCACGGTCTGATGGTTGGGCTGTGGATGATGGCAGCCTCGCTGATGGGTGTTTGGCTGTGGAGAACTGGCGCGATCGAGCGACTCTGGGGCGTGCCGCTGAGTTGGCTTGTGCCTGTTTTGCTGGTGACAACTGTAATTTTGAAAGCCACCGGAGCGCTGTTTTTGCTGATCCTCGGGATTGGCCTGCTTTTCTCGACCAGATGGTTTCGCACTTGTTTCCTGGTGCTGTTCCTGATTGTATCTTTGGTGCTATTCGCATCGGTGCGAGCCTCGGGAGTCTGGGATGGCCAGCAAGCTGTCTACGTTTCCGCGCTTACGAGCAATCAGGAAAGGGCCGACTCTTTAAAGTTTAGATTTGACAATGAAAATATCCTCTCGGAAAAAGCGCGGCAGAGCCCGATTTTCGGGTGGGGCGGATGGGGGCGAGCCCGTATATATGACGAAAATGGAAAGGATATCGCAGTCACCGACAGCTTGTGGATTATCGTGTTTGGCAACCAAGGCACAGTCGGTCTAGCTAGCCTGATGGCAGTGCTGTTAGTTCCACCGGCAGTCTTCTGCAGGCGCTATCCGGCCAGAAAGTGGTCTGACCCCAACCTCGCACCAGCGGCTAGTCTGGCAGTCCTTTTAATTTTATATATGTTTGACAATATGATCAATGCAATGGGAAACCCGGCTTATCAGCTCGCGTGCGGGGGATTAGTAGGGTTTTTACAGACCAAAACTGAGCGCCGGCGCTTAAAAGCCGCACAGCGAGAAAAAATGTTGGCTCTCGCTGCCGGCGATGCAGAGGTCAGCATGGAACCGAACTAGCCGGCGCACCGCGAGTTCCCCGACAGCTTGTCGTGGCAGACAGCGCCTCAGCACTGTGAGGAGGCCGGCTAAAAATCTCACTTGAGAGGGATGCGGCCTAAACAGCAGGCAAATTAGATTCAGAGCAGCTGGTGCTGGCTAACAAAGCGACAAAACCGGGGTGCGTCTGCCAAGCTTGCTGGATTTCAAAAGTGCGCAACTGCGCAACTGTAAAGCGAGACGCTTGCCCAGACGCCGCCGCACAGGGAGGACTTATGGTATCTCTTTTTAAGAAAATCGTCCGCCGGCTCGCCATGCGTTACGGCAAATTCTCCAGACTCTACCGCCTGCTCTGCCAGCCGAGGGGAGAAGAATACGTCGAATATCTCCGCCGCCACGGCAATTTTTACTCGATTGGCGAACACTGCAGCATTCTCCCGACAACCGTTTTCACTGACCCCGCCTACGTCCGCATCGGCCATAACGTCCACTTTTCCTCCTGCACCCTCATCGGTCACGATGGTTCGATCGCCATGCTCAACCGCGCCTACAATGTCAAGCTCGATTCCGTCGGCAAGATTGACATCCGCGATCATGTCTTCATCGGTTTCAACGCTATCATTCTCCCGGAAGTCACCATCGGCCCAAACGCCATCGTCGCTGCCGGTGCCGTCGTCACTAAGGACGTCGCTGAAGGAAACATCGTCGCTGGCGTTCCCGCTCAACCCATCGGTCGCGTCGAAGACTTTGTAAAAAAATTGCACGCCAAAACTCAAACCCTCCCTTGGGCGGATCTGATTAACCGCCGCGAGGGTAGCTTCGCTCCCGAAATAGAGCCCCAACTCATTAAATTACGAGTCTCGCACTTCTACGGCAATCCACCGGAAGTGTCAGAAGTGAGCGCTCCTGTTTGGGAAAGCTCGCCTTCAAAGGGCTCTTCGCTCGACCTTGAATATGACCGCCATAAATCGATTGAGGAACGTTCATCTCTTCTGCAGAGCCAACCGTTTCCTACCGGCCAGTCATAAAAAAGTTTTGCGATCTGAACTGATCGGCTGGCTAGCAATCGGAAAGTTTAACAGAACAAATAATCAAAGGGAAACCGAGTCATGAATTTAAATTCGAGAACTGTGGCGCAAAACCAAGAAGTGGGTGCTAGCGCTATGTCTGGTGCGATTCAGTGCAGTCCCCCAACTCGTCTGCTCGCAGTCATTCTTAACTACCGCACGCCCAGTCTGACGATTGACTGCTTGCGCTCCTTAGTAGATGAAGTTCAATCGCTACCTGGCACTCGCGTTGCCGTCACCGACAACGCTTCCGGCGATGGTTCGGTTGAAAAAATTGCAGCCGCGATTGAAACCGAGGGCTGGGGTGAGTGGGCGACGCTGATGCCATTAGATCGCAACGGCGGATACGCTTTCGGCAACAACACCGCCATCCGCTTGGCGCTGCAGTCAGCCAACCCACCGGCCTATTTTCTGCTACTCAACCCAGACACCATTGTTCGCCCCGGTGCCCTAAAAGCACTGGCAGATTTCATGGATGAACATCCGGATGTGGGGATTGCCGGCAGCCGCCTGGAAGAGCCCGACGGCACTCCGCAGCAGTCAGCTTTTCGCTTTCAGACTGTGCTGAGCGAGCTCGATGGCGGTTTGCGTTTGGGAGTGGTGTCGAACTTATTATCGAAGTGGGCGGTTGCGCCTCCCGTTTCCCAACTTCCCTGTCAAACTGACTGGGTGGCTGGGGCAAGCATGATCGTCCGCCGCGAGGTATTTGAGGCGATTGGTTTGCTGGATGAGGGATATTTCATGTATTATGAAGAAATGGACTTTTGCCTGCAGGCTAAAAACGCCGGCTGGAATTGCTGGTACGTACCTGAAAGTCGGGTTGTGCACTTAGTCGGGCAAAGTTCAGGCGTCACCGACACTAAGCGCCCACCCAAACGCCTTCCCGGTTACTGGTTTGATTCAAGGCGGCGATATTTTCTCAAAAACTACGGCTGGCTGTACGCAGCTTTAGCGGATGCCGCTTGGGCTTCCGGTTTTGCTTTGTGGAGGGTTCGCCGGCTGCTTCAAGGCAAACCGGATAACGATCCGCCAAAACTCCTCGGCGATTTCCTCCGCAACAGCATATTCCTTAAAGGAGGTGCAATTTGAGCGATTTCAAACCCCTTACCCTGCGGCAACTCTGGGAACAGATTAAAGAAGACTGGGTTTCTCACGGACGCGACTGGACTAAACCGGGATTTCGGGCGGTTGCCATTCAGCGTTTTGGTGTCTGGAGAATGGGAATCGAGCCCAAACTCCTGCGATCTCCCTTCAGCATTCTCTACCGCACTTTGTATCGAAAAGTCCGCAACGTCTACGGGATTGATTTACCTTACACGGTTCAGCTCGGTCGCCGCGTGATTGTTGAGCACCAGGGGGCGATCGTTATTCACGGCAATTGCTGTATTGGAGACGACAGTATTATCCGCCAGGGAGTCACCCTGGGAAACCGCTACTTGCACCGCCCGTTCGACGCGCCGAAATTGGGCGCTCGCGTCAATGTGGGTGCCGGTGCGAAAATCCTTGGCAATGTCACTATCGGAGATGATGCGAATATCGGGGCCAACGCTGTGGTGCTGTCGGACGTGCCTCCCGGGCACACGGCAGTTGGTATACCCGCAAAAATTTTCAAATCTAAAAATTATCTCGATCCGTTTTGAATCGATGATTTCCCCACAAGTTTATGCCACAGAACCGGATTGGACCCGTGAGAAAGTTCACCGCTGGTGGGACCCTAGCCGCCAACTTCTCAAATCTATCCGCAGTGGCGAGCGCCGCAGTTGGTCGGGCCAAAAAAAAATTCTGCCAACATGGCAACACGCTCACCAGCTGGGGAGGCATAATTAGATTGGAAAGATTGGAACAGTTTTCTGGTAGACGCAGAAACCGACCTATCTATCTGGAGGTTCGTTGCGCCTATTCAAGAGCCAGAAGAATAGGGAGGTGACTGCACTGAATAATTGCGCGGATTGTTGGGCAGGTTAGCCAGCAGGTCTTCTTCGGGCCGGCATAGGCACTGGCAAAGGCCAGCCAAAGATGTGTTTTCTGAATTTTGTCAGTCAGCCAAAAAGGTAGGTTTTATGAGTTACAATCTTTTTCGATTGAAAATGCCTAAAATAAAGGCGGTATTCCGGCAGGCTGGGACTGCTTTTGTATTGGCTTTAGCTTTGGCTTTAATCTCTCACAGTTTAGCAAACATTAACGATTTTTCTAGTTGGGCAAGACAATTAGGGAATGCCGTTTGGATAAATAACCCCCTTAATAGCGACTCACCCTTAGGCACTAACCTGACAGGTATTGCAGACTGGTCAACAGAAATGCCTTTTGTGGACGCCTTTAAATCTTCTAGAAGATGGATTACTCAGTGCGCATCCGGAGAGCCTGGGTGTAGCGGTTCTTGGGATACTAATGAATCCGATAAACTGGACTTAGACGAACAGGGCTGGGTTAAGTCCCTACCGGCTCCTGAAGCTCCTCCTGAGTACACTCGCGCCCGCACAATCCTGCTCGATAACGAGCGCTATCCAGGAGGGCAGTATGTGGTTCTGTATGATGGAGAAGGCACTATAGAATACAACTTTGACGCTCAGAAAAATCAGGCCGCTTCAACCCCAGGAAGGGATGTGATTGATGTCACGCCCTCTCCCACCGGCATCCACCTGATAATTACCTCCACCGACCCCAATAAAACGGGAAATTATATCCGCAACATTCGGGTCGTTCCAGCCCCTCAAGAAAAAAACTACCAGTCGGAATTATTTAGCCCGGATTTTCTAGAAAAGATTAAGAAGTTTAGGGCGCTTCGTTTTATGGACTGGATGCAGATAAATAATTCCGAGCAAAGTGAGTGGGCGAAAAGACCAAAAGTAGAAAACGCCTCCTATGCCTACGGCGGAGGAGTGCCAGTTGAAATCATGGTTGAGCTAGCCAATCGCATGGAGGCTGACCCGTGGTTTAATATGCCCCACATGGCAAATGATGAATATATGAGTAACTTCGCCCAGCTGGTAAAAGATACTTTAAAATCAAATCTAAAAGTTTATGTAGAGTTTTCTAATGAGGTTTGGAATTGGCAATTTAAACAAGCTCATTATGCCTTGCAACAAGGTAAAGATAGGTGGGGACAGGATAAAGCAGATGCTTTCATGCAATGGTACGGTATGCGCACCGCTCAGATGTGCGATATCTGGAAAAGCGCATTCGGCAATCAAAAAAATCGCGTCGTGTGCGTGATGGGGACTCAAACAGCATGGAAAGGGTTAGAAAATTACCCTTTAGAATGCTCGTACTGGGTGGCCGAAGGGAATCAACCTTGCTACCAGCACGGGATTGACGCTTATGCCATAGCGGGATATTTTAGTGGCGGCTTGGGTGCGCCTGAACATTCCAGCACAGTAGAGTCTTGGTTGACTGACCCAGATGGGGGTTTTGGCAAAGCCTTTCAGCAATTAAAAGAGGGGGGTTTACTGGCCGGTTCCAAAGATAGCCTGCCAGAGACTTATAGCAACTTTACCTATCACTTAAAGGTGGCCAGAGAAAAAGGTCTAACATTAGTGGCTTACGAAGGGGGGCAGCATATCACCGGCTCTCTAGGGGTAGAGAATAACGAGAAACTTACAAAATTCTTTATCGAACTGAACAGGCGTCCGGAAATGTACGGCATCTACACCCAGTTACTGAATGACTGGAAAACAGCCGGTGGGACTCTCTTTATGCACTTTTCCAATATAGGGCTGCCCGGTAAATGGGGGAGCTGGGGGGCTCTGGAGTACGCTCAACAAAACGGATCGCCTAAATACAATGCGCTGCTGGAATTTATTGATAAAAACCCTTGCTGGTGGGATGGCTGCGCTAGGGCAGAACTCATCCCTTACCACAAGATCGCCAGAATTTTTTCCTTAGGGAAGTAGTTTGGAGTTGAGGATTTGGAATGAGGGAAAACCTGTGAAGCGAGTCGGATTAGTTGCTATCGGACGTAATGAAGGCCAGCGCCTGCGCCAGTGCCTGCTCTCGGCAATCGGGAAGGTGGCTAAAGTCATCTATGTCGATTCCGGTTCAACAGACGGCAGTGTTGAATTAGCTCGCTCCCTCGGGGTAGATGTGGTTAATCTTGACCTATCCACACCATTTACAGCCGCTCGCGCTCGCAATGCCGGCTTCGCCCGCCTGCTGGGAGCCGACCCACAAATTGAATTTGTGCAATTTGTTGATGGCGACTGCCAGATTGTTGAGGGGTGGATAGAACGCGCAATGCGCGAACTCGACGCCAGACCTGACGCCGCCGCCGTTTGCGGTCGCCGGCGCGAGCGAAACCCCGACTTATCTATCTACAACCGGCTTTGCGATCTGGAGTGGGAGACGCAGGTTGGCGATACCAAATCCTGCGGCGGCGATGTCACGATGCGCGCAGAAGCCTTCCAACAAGCCGGCGGGTTCAATCCGGCTTTGATTGCCGGTGAGGAGCCAGAACTGTGCGTCAGACTGAGACAAAAAGGGTGGAAAATTCTGCGCGTCGATGCCGAAATGACCCTGCACGACGCCCAAATGACTCGTTTGGGCCAGTGGTGGAAGCGTGCTGTCCGCGCCGGTCACGCCTACGCCGAGGGAACTTGGCTGCACGGAGGCGAACCGGAGCGCCACTGGGTCAGAGAAAGCCGCAGTATTTGGTTCTGGGGGTTAGTCTTGCCGGCGATCGCCTTGGGGATGGCATGGCTAACACACGGCTTGAGCCTGTTGCTGCTCACCGGCTACCCCCTGCTAGCCTTCCGCATCTTCATTAACCTGCGCCGCCAAAACATCCCCCCCGATCTCGCCGCCCTATACGCCCTCTCCTGCGTTCTGGGCAAGTTCCCCCAGCTAGGAGGATCGCTGGCATTTTTACAGGGTCAGCTACTGGGCGCTAAGAGCAGAATCATCGAGTACAAAACATGATGCGCTCGCTTGTAGCGCTCGCTTGTCGCAATCTGCCAGCAACCGACACTATTTCACAGAAAATATGGAGTTAACTGTCAGCATTGGCATACTCGCCCACAACGAATGCCTTTCAATCAGCAGGACGCTGCAGTCCCTATTCCAGCAGAGCCTGTTCAGCGAGCCTAACGCCTGCAAGGCTATCGAAGTTGTGGTTGCGCCCAACGGCTGCACCGACGAAAACGCAGAGGTTGCTCGCGCCACACTCGAGGAGTTTGTGAGCCGGTGCCCTCACCCCGGTGTCCGCTGGCGAGTCTGCGAGGTCGAACAGCCGGGAAAGAGCAACGCTTGGAACCTGTACGTTCACCAGTTCTCTGACCCTGCCGCCGACTACCTTTTCCTGATGGACGCTGACATCCAGTTCCTCGAACCCCACACCCTCCGCAATATGATTGGCGCTTTGGAGACTGCGCCCGAGGGGTGGGTTTCCGTGGACACGCCAGTCAAGGACGTAGCGCTCAAGAAGAGCAACAGCCCGGTGGAGCGGCTTTCGGTTTCGGTTTCGGCGTCCTCCTCTGGCAGCGCACCGGCCATCTGCGGCCAGCTTTACTGCGGTCGCGCCGCCGTGTTGCGCCGCATCTGGATGCCCACCGGCTTGCCGGTGGAAGACGGCTTCCTCCGGGCCATGATTCTCACCGACCGGTTCACATCGCCGGAGGTTTTTGAGCGGATCGTTCTCGCCAGATCCGCCTCGCACGTCTTCGAGGCTTACACCGACCTGAATCGCCTCCTGCGCCACGAGCGGTGGCTGGTTGCCAGCAGCACGATTAACGCCTTCCTCTACAGCGACCTGTGGGCGAACTGCAATCCGCAGCTGGACGCCGGAAAGCTGATCGAGCGCCGCAACCAGCAAGATCCCCTGTGGCTGCCCCAACTGATTGAGAAAGCCCTGTCGGAAAAGGGCTGGTGGGTCATCCCCCGGCCTTTTCTGTTCCGCCGGTTCCAAAGTCTCCGGCACCACCCCCCGCTGAAAGCCGCACTCCGGCTTCCTGTGGCCGCGATCGCCTTTCTAGCAGACTTGCTGGTCTTTTTGCAAGCCAACCTCGAGCTGCGAGGGGGGGGCGGTATGGGCTACTGGGGCAAACATCAGGGGAGCAACTAGCACGCTTAGAGAGTGTTTATAACGAAAAAGTGAAGGAGCCAGAAACCGGGGCAGGCACGCTTCCCTTCTGAAAATTACCTAAAGAGTCGGGTGCGTGAAGCGCAGAACACACCCCCACCGATTTCGGGTAAAAGTTGCTGAAAGCTCCGAATTCAGAGATTTCAGCGAAATGTTATGACTTTTCCCACACTTGTACTTGTCACAGCCAAGACCATAGAGAAAAACAAATAAAACGCACAAAGGAGAATCCTGTGAACTACCATTTGGCCTTAGGACGACCAACAGACCTAGAGAGTATCGCCTCGGACGCCACTGCCGGCAAATGCCCCCGGCACGTCATGTGGGCCCTCAGCCAGCGACTGGGGGCGACTGTCCACCAGCCGGGAGCGGAGCCGGTGTTGCCTTCAGACAGGATTCGCTCTAAAATCGCAGGCCGGCCCGAACACTGGGCCCTGGCCCGCGCCTTGTCCGAGCAGCTCACAAGTGAGTGAAAATCTTCCCTAGGATGTTTCATCCCCCTGTCGCGCACAAAATTCCCCACTCCCGCTTGCAACCCAATTCAATACGGAAAAAACCTATTCTTCGGGTGGAAACAGCTTAATCATTCCTTTTTTACTCAACCAGAATAACACGAGAGCCGGTGTCAAGGCAAGAGACGCCCCGGCTGCGCCCATTAATATGAATTTTTTCTTAGAACCGCTGGGAGCATCTGGCAAGCCAGGCTCCGCTAGCATTTGTAACGGTGGATAAGCAGCAGAAGTCTCCGGCTGGCTCAAGTTTAATTTCGCCACCGTGGAACTAAAGATCGCTTGAGCCACTTGCACCTCTTGATCTAGGCTATCTAAGGTAGGCTGTTCCTTAGTTAAGAGCTTGAGGCGGGTTTCTTGCTCGGCAATTTGCTGGCTTAGCGTTTCAGCCTTGGCCCTTATTCCCTGCGCCTCTCCCTGTACGGTTATTAACTGCTGGAACAGATTCGAGCGCTCTCCAGAAGCACCCCCACTGACGGTCAGGGTCAGAAAATCCAAAACCTCTGGCTCCACCGGCTTCGCCAGAATCAGATTCCCCCGCTCCATTAAAGCCGCGCGAGCCGCTGACTGCTTAGTTTTTTCAGCTATAACCATAGGGGAAGCCGGCGTCCATTTTGCTATTAAGGTTAAAATGTTCCCGCTGGCTTCACTGTACTTTTTTAAATACTCTTGAAAGATTTGATCTCCTTGGATAGTCAAGGCATCAACGGCTTGTTGGGGCGACATCCCCAGATTAGCAGACAGCAGCTGCAGGCGGCGAGCGGCTTGCTCCTGCTCTCCTAACAGTTCCGACCTTTCCTTGCGCAACTCCTCAATGTTATCTGCCACTTTGTCTATTTGGTCAGAGTTATTCAAAATTGAGGTAGCCTTATACTGCGACAGGCGCTCTTGCGCGGCTTTAAACTTTTCCTGAGCCGAGCGCAGAACAGCTCGAGTTTCCTCCTTTTGCCGCTGCGATTCTTTAGCGCTGAGTAAATCCACCTGTTTGATTAACGCTTGATTGAGTGCCAGCGCTTTTTTATAAGATTCTTCAGGAGTGCTGCCGCTAATCTGAAACTCCATGATTGTAGTATTCGGCACCAAGGTGATTTTTGGTTTGCCAAATTTTTCTGCCGGCAGACCGACCGCCCTAGCAGCAGCCGACAAAACTGATGGGCTATTGGCTAGGTACTGGTAGTTCTCTCGCGGATCTAACCGCTGACTGTACCCCGCCAGCTCGCCACCAGATGAGGCTAGACCTACTCCCGGCAAGTTGACATCAACTCCCGACTTGGACGGGGGAAGATGTAAAGACCACTGCGCTGTATAGTTGGGGGCTTGTTTTTTCATTGCCACAATAGCTATCCCCCAAATAAGGCCATTTAGGAAAATCCCCAACATTAGATATAGCCAGCCAGACGTCAGCCAGGAACGCCGCGCTTCAATGGCTGTTGAAGGTTGCGCAATATCTAAAGCTCTCGACATTGAAAGTTTCCTAAAATTAAATTTTTATGATCGAATAATTTCGGCGCTTGTCTTGACCTTTCCTTCTCCGACGAAATAGGTAGTGGCCCCATCTTTATCAAGCTTAGGCACTTGCTTGGAAGAAATCATCCCCCTGAAGACGGAAAAGCGAGGGGGGAAGGGCAAGAAGATTCCCCCCCTTCCCTATGAGATAATAGGGTGAAATTTCTCCGGCTCCCCCTCCCCGCTTGCGGGGAGGGGGTTGGGGGGTGGGGTTCTTCCAGGCATCATGCCGGAATTTGATATCATCAAGCTGGATGCCGGCATGAAGAGCGCGAGTGCCGCCGCTTTATCAACAGTTCTCAGGTGTCGCGTTCTGTTCGCACCCACTCGGTTTGACGCCGAACCAGAAAAGCCAGGTAGAGCGGAATTTTCCACAGCAAATACAGCGGAACAGCCGCCAGCGCCCGCACCGGCAGCGCCGCTCGGCCAAAGAACGCCCAAGCTGTCACAATCGAGAAGAAAATCAGCATCCCGCCGCCGGCTAGCAAGCAGGCAGGCACCGGTGACGCCCCCCACACCCCAGCAAAAATGGCCGCTGCAGTGCAGGCCCCCCACAGCATCACCAGCAAAGAAAGGGGCGGCACGCACAAATCCAGCGCCAGCGCCAGCAAATCGAATCGCTTTTGACGAAAGGCTTCTCTGAGCAGTCGGGGCACTTGCTTGAGCAGCGTTTCTATGTGACCGTGCTCCCATCGCGTTCTTTGACTTTTTGCCGCCGGCTCCTGTTTGGGGAGACTCCCGGTCACTCTCGCCTCCGGGGCAAACACCGGCGGGTGACCGGCTATCGCCAGATCCAAACCCAGCTGCATGTCCTCTACAATGTTGCCGGTGGCTAAAGAAGCAGAGCGAATCACCGCCCACGGAAAAGCCATTCCCGTGCCGGTGAGCAAGCATGGCAGCCCCAATCTGTCAAGCCCCCGGGGACGGACTAAATTCTTCACCAAAAACGCCAGCGCCGAAACCAAATCCCGCGCCTGAGGACTGGGCGGCACCTCCAGCAGGTATGTCCCCTGAACCGGCCTTCCTTTAGCCACCGCCATCCGCGCCAGACGCTCAACTGCTCCTCGCTCTACAGTACAGTCGGCATCCACCACCACCACCGCAGCCGGCGGATCGGCTTCCAGAAACCGCAAACCGCAGTCCAAAGCGTAGCCCTTCCCCCGACGCGACGCATCCCGCCGTTCCACGACTGTCGCCAGAGCCTCACGAGCAACTGCTGCCGTTCGGTCGCTGCAATTATCTGCGATCACCGCCAGCCGGTCGCCTGTTTTCAATTCCGCCTGCAGCGTCTCAACTGTTTTTCGGATCGCAGCTTCCTCATTGTGCGCCGGCACTAATACAGCCACCCGGGGCTGGGGTGTTTCGCAATCCGACTGCTGACGAGCTGCCGGCAGTAGCGCCGCAGCGCACTCCGCGAACAGGACCGCACTGGGAACCAGCAGCCCGAGGGCGAGCGCAAACAGGACGGTATCAACCAGTAAAAGCATTTTGGATGCAAGGATTTTGGATTTTGGATTGAATGAAACCTCTGTGCCCGGTCAGAAACCGGGTTTCTTCGAGAAACCCGGTTTCTAAAATGTTGCAAATTTACCTTCGGATGTTGCGCCAGTTTCAGGGGCAGCCTGCTCCTCGACCGGCAGGTACTGCGCCTGAGCGATCCTTGCCCGAAACAGCGCCGCTAATTTTCCAGCCTCCACAGAGGCATTGTGCTGTTTAGCGACACGAAAAGCCCCCCTTTTGCCCATTTGCTCTAGCTTTTCCACCGGCTCGGAGCAAGCGGCACACATGGCATCCGCCAGCGCGTCCACCGAACCCGCCGGCACCAGCCAGCCGGTCACACCAGGCTCGATTAATTCAGGAATGCCGGCGATACAGGTGCTCATAGCCGGACGCCCCAGCGCCAGCGCCTCCATCAGCACCACCGGCAAACCTTCAGCGAGACTGGGCAGTACCATCGCCCGCGCCGCCAGAATCTCCTGACGCACCCGCTCCCCGCTCGCCCAACCGAGGATTTCGACGCGCTTTTGCAGACCGAGCCGTGCGATTTGAGCTTCCAGTTCGGCTCGCATCGGGCCATCGCCGACCAGCACCAGTTGAAACTGCAAGCCAGAGGCTGCCAGCCGGCTCGCTGCTTCCAATAAAATGGGATAGCCCTTCTGCACGTCAAGCCGGCCCACAGACACCAGGCGCGGCGCAGCCGGCACAGGGGTGTGCGGCGCAGCCAGAAATTGCTCGTCCACACCGCAGTGGATGATGTGAATTTTTGACCACTCCTTATAATTGCACCACCGGTAAAGTTGGCTGCGACCGAATTCACTGACTGTGACCGCAAAAGAAGCCCGCTCGACTTTTTCTCGCAAAGCCAGAAATTGGGGTTTGTCAAACTCTTCCGGACCGTGAATCGTGAAGCTGTAAGGCGGACCGCCAAGCTCCCTCACCAGCATGGCTACCGCCGCCGAATTGGTTCCGAAGTGGGCGTGAAGGTGGTCCGCACCGGCATCTGAGAGCCAGCGCCGCAGAACGCACGCCTCAGCCAGGTAAGCCAAGTGCAGCGCCACGCCCCGATCTGAGCGCCAGCCAATCTTGAGCGCCAGCCACAGTGCTTTTAGGAAGCGAACCGGTCTGGTTGTGGCGGTGCGCAGGACGCCCCGCAGCAAGCCGGCTATCCCCACCCCCAAGACAGCACGAGTTTTTTGCAGTTCAGCTTGATCCGCTTCGTCAGCCAGATTAGCGCCGCCGTAACGGATAGAAAAGCGCTCCACCCGAATGCCGTGAGTTTCCAGACCGGCAATCTCTCGCCGGATGAAGCTGTGACTCACTTTCGGGTATTGGTTGACTAGATAGGCAACGGTGGCGTAGGGGCTCTGTGGCATAATCTACTGTCCCTTGCGAGAAACAAATCTCCAATTTTTCGGGGGGCTTTCAATGCGCTGTGGGTCTGGCTTGTGCGCCGCCAGCTGTTAGAGGTGCCCCACCTGGCTTGACGCCCGTTTTACCACCGTCTCTCAAAAGTTTCCCCTCGTGTTGCCAAAATGCCAAATTCCTGCAGTGCCTGAGTTTGGAGGATTCTGGGATGCCGGCGGTGCAGGTGCGCCGCTTGTCCTTCTGTTGCAATCCCACGCGCGAAAGCTGCTGGAATCGCCGCCGCTTGGCGAGGATGCCCTGAGTTCCATACCAGACTTGGGCTCGAATCTGCTTTAATGATATCAAGTCCGGTGGCATCCTTATTGGAAAACTCTTGTGGAGACAAGGGTTTATCGCGTCTCTCTACAATGCCGTCGCAACCGTTCATGATATCAGTACAACAACGGTGCTACCGGACATGATATGAGTTGTGTTCCGCTCTGGAAGCGCACCCTCCGAGTTGTAGCATTGCGCAGCTATTTGCCCGCACGCAAGGGGGCTTGCGCCAAAGGTGGCGTTTAATTTGCGGCACTAGGGCACTATATTTGTGCCTGCCATGCCGGCCTTGCTCTCCTGATGCAACCAAGAACAGCATCCATTTAAAAGAGAAATTTCATCTGTGCCTCGGACACAAGTCATTGACGCTGACTCCCTCTAGGGGAATCAACTGGGGTTGGCAAAAATTGCCAATAAATGTAAAATGGGCAGGAGTTAGATAGACTTCGGCGGCAGAAGAACCCTTTTTTCTGACTCCGCCGACGGCAAACCCATACCTGTCAGGCAACGTATCGATGACAAATTCAGAGTTTAGCAGCCAAAGCTTGGAGAACCCTCACCCCGGGAAAAGACAAAAGCTACAAGTCGCAACCCTAGTCACGCTGGCCACTGCGATCTTGGCCAGCGGCACTGCAGGGGCGTGGTTTGCAGGGGAAAGAAGAATTAGTCATATTTTTGCCCAGTTGCATGTCTGGCAAGAAAACCCGCCCCTGTTTCTGCAAGCGCCGCAGATTGCCGCCGAATATTTACTAGCATTCGCCGGCGCACTTTTTCTGATCGCCTTAGCTCTCACGAAAATTTCCCCTAAGCCCCGGACGGCGTCGGGGTTTATGGTGGTGGGGATAATGCTAGCGCTCACCATTCGCTATGTCCTGTGGCGGGCGCTTTCAACCCTGAATCTCGCCACCCCACTCAATGGCGTCTTCAGTCTGGGGTTATTTTTCCTAGAAATGGTGACGGTACTGATGACCCTCATCCAGCTGTGTTTAGTAGTGACACTCAAAGACCGGCACAGCGAGGCAGACCGGCTAGAGCTAGCTGTCAATAGGGGGGGAGTTGCGCCATCGGTTGATATTTTTATCCCGACTTATAATGAAGATGCTTTTCTTTTGCGGCGCACGATTATAGGCTGTCAAGCTTTAGACTGGACCCGGAAAAAAATTTATCTTCTGGATGACACGCGGCGTCCGGAAATGAAGCAGCTAGCGGAAGAACTGGGCTGTGAGTACCTGACGCGACCGGACAACCAGCACGCCAAAGCGGGAAATTTAAACCACGCGCTCGCCAAAACCAGTGGCGAACTGATTGCTGTTTTTGATGCGGACTTTATTCCTACTAATAACTTTATCAGGCGGACTGCGGGTTTTTTTCAAGATGATAAAGTTGGCCTGATTCAGACGCCGCAAAGTTATTATACCTTCGAGCCTGTCGCCCGCAACTTGGGCTTAGAAAACTTCATTCTTCCGGAAGAAGAGATGTTTTACCGGCTTATTCAGCCAAGTCGCGACGGTGCTGGTGGCGCTGTCTGTACGGGGACTTCCTTTGTCGTCAGGCGCAGCGCCCTAGAAGAAATTGGCGGCTTCGTCACCGATTCAGTCTGTGAGGACTATTTCACCGGCATTCGCATCTCTGCCCGAGGCTACCAGCTGATTTATTTGGATGAAAAATTAAGTGCTGGCTTGGCTACTGAAGATATGGCAACCCAGCTCGCCCAGCGGTTGCGGTGGACCCAGGGCACGCTTCAGGCATTTTTTCTTGATGACAATCCGCTAAGAATTCCGGGACTAAGCCCCCTAGAGCGGCTGGCTTATTTAGAAGGGTTACTCAGTCGCTTTGCTCTCCTCTCCCGCGCCGCCTTTCTGTTTGCGCCCCTAGTCTATTCGCTGTTGGGCGCTATCCCCGTGCGGGCAACCCTGGCAGAACTGCTGTATTTCTTCTTGCCTTACTATCTGGTCTATTTGGCAGGATACTCTTGGTTAACCCAGCGTTCGCGCTCCCTTTTTCTCTCGGACATGTACGATAGCGCACACTGTATACCCCTGGCGATAACTGTAATTCAAGTGATGCTGAATCCTTTCACTAAGGGATTTAAAGTAACGCCAAAAGGAATATCGAAAGATCGCTTTTCCTTCAACTGGACTTCCGGATTGCCACTGCTCGTTTTGCTGGCAGCCACAGCTTTAGGAGTGTGGCGGATTTTAGGCGGACAAGTGCCGGCTTGGCCGGAAATGGCTGTGCTCCCCACATGGATAAATGCGGGTTTGATTTGGAGTGCTTACAACCTGCTGATAATCTCGGTCGCCGTGCTCAGCCAGCTCGACGCACCCAAACCAGACATCTCGGAATGGTTTGACTTGCGGCGTACCGTGCGGCTAGACTGTGCCGGCCAGACTTTTTGGGGCGTGACGACTGCGATTTCTGAAGTGGGGGCGGAAGCGATCCTATCCAAGGGTATTCCCACAGGTGCCGGCGAACCGCTTTTGGTGACGCTGGAAATTATGGAAGAAGCATTGCAGCTGCAAGGACGGATTTCTCACACCGGCACCGAGGGGGAATTTCCCACGGTGCGGGTGACGTTTGAGGGGGTGAGCCAATGCCAGTACCGGCAGTTAGTGGAGATGTTATTCTGCCGTCCCGGTCAGTGGAAGCGCCTGGAGACACCCGGTGATTTACAGTCGCTTTGGCTGCTCCTGAGAGTTTTACTCCAACCCAAAGCCCTGTCTTACCGCAGCAGACAACTGAGGGTGATCGCTGTTTCCAAAGTTTGATACCAGTCTCTTGAGTGAGAGGGGTGCAGCCGCCAGCACCCCCTAAAATGCGAAAACTTTGTGAAATTTTTGAGCGGTTAACCAAAACCGTTTATCAGTAAAAGGAAGAGGGTGTATAATTGAGCCGTCTGCCAAAAACGGTTAAGGTCAGTAGTTCTTAACCCGATGCGCGGGAGTCCGGGAGTGCCAGAAGGTGAGGGAATCCAACATTCCAACATTCTTCAGACTTTGGGCCGGCGAGCGCGGGATGGGGGCGGGTTTATCCCCACTCTGAACTGCGCGGTAAAAATCTCGTCACCCGCCCCGACAGTCCCTGACTGACCTTCTCAACGACAAAAGAGTCAACGAAAAAACCTTCTACAAAGGAGGCTGCTTGCGCCTGTGAGCGGCACCGCACAACTAATGGCACGCACGCAGCGGGTACGCGCAATCCCGCCTTGGTTGCCCCTACCTTTCCTGAGTAGAAAAATCACAACAGATGACAGCCGAGCTGAGCCGCCCTCTCAGGAAGTAGCGCTCTTGATGGGGAGTCCGAAAGGACAGGCTTTTCTGGCGAGATGCCCGCCAGAACGGAAAAGCCGCAAACAGCACGGATCGGTCTGCGTTTTCAATATGCTGCTGTTTTGAAAAAAAATTCAGGGTTTTATGAGCGGAATGATAACAACCAAGGATGACCTCAGCATATGGTTTGATGAGGGGCTAGCTCAAGGAGCTACCCACTTGATAGTCGTCTGCAATACCTTCAGCGATGAAGATTACCCCCTCTATGTGGAAGCATGTGAGGACGTGCAGATAGTAGTGCAATCTCACGATGGTGTGAATTTGCAGGAGGTGATAGAGGTATATAACTTGTCTGTGGATAAAGACATTCAACTCGCGCAAGAGAGAGCGTTAAACTACTAACTTTTCAAGTTGCTGGAGCGCCGGGAGAGTGCCGGTCGCCGCCATAGAGCCAGCAAGAGCGAAAATGGTGTGGAATACTGGCACGACCGCAACTGCGCTGCCACAAACCCAGCTTGTGACAGTCGCCACTCCGCCAGACGGGATGGCGATTCCAGCGCTGCCGGTCAAATGGCAGCCGGCGCTCCAGCAGCTATTTCAGCAGTTTTAGAACCGGTCGTTTTTCTGGCCACCGCGCAGAAGTCGAGGCGGAGACGCAATAAATCGCCTCTCTTCAAGAGAACTGGCCAAGAACTCCCCACAGTTGGGGAGCCGTATTTTGACCTCTCGAAGCTAACCCTCGGTTATTTCATATTTTCTTTATTGTTGCGGGCGCACTAAAGTGGTTAAATAAAAAAACTATATCCTTCGAGGCAATCGTGGACATCAAAAAGTTAAGCAACCCGATCCAAAGTGTCAAAGATAAGGCCCAAGAAGTTAAGGGTCAACTGCAAGAGCAAGTGACAGAAATTTCAGCAGCCGCACAAGAACAATTCAATGCGGTGCTGGAAGAATACCAAAACATTCTCCCCTTGGCAGAAAGTTTGGGCCTGAGTGTGGGGAGCTTTAAAGTAGAGATGGGACTCGTGCCAGAGATTCAAACCTCCCTAGTTGGTTCCGTCGAGCGGATTAACAAGGAAGCTGTTCAAAAATTGATAGCCGACAATCAAAGCAACAAGCTTTTGGCGCTCGTCCTCAACGGCTTGCTGATCACCAAGGATCTGCAACAGCGATTAAAGATACAAGCGCTGAAAGGGATTACCGTTGATATTAAGCTGGGTCTAACTCCTCATGTATCCGTACATTTAGCGCCCTAGGCAGGTGTTGGGGGTCAAGTAGATTAGATATTTTCTAGCGGCTCTCATATTAGTGAGGTACTGAGAAACCCGGTTTGTAAAAAAAACCGGGTTTCTCGGCCATAGTTCACCCAACTGAGAAACGCTATATTTGCCAGCTGACCCCCTTGGCAATACCGCAATCTTCTTGCGGCGCTCAGTTACGCAGTATTGATACACCCGCCCCCTAAAAACTATAGGGGCGGGTTAGTCCAGAGATATTTACGGCGCAGCTCAGAGTATTGATCAACTCGCCCCTACCCCGCAAGTAAATGCAGGATAAAATATTATAATAGGAAAAAATCTTAGCCCTCATGCGGTGTAACTTGCGGAAGATATTATCTTTGTTCATGTGCGGATTAATTCTGTGGCTGTGCGTGGGTTTGGGCAATCAATCACCTGCGGTTGCAGCGGTGAGTCAGATGGAAGAAGCGCCGGGGCAGATATTAGTGCGATCCCGGCACACCTTGCGAGACGAGACGGGCAAATCCTGGCAGGTGGTGCTATTTAAACGGGTGAAAGCAGGTGAGAAAGAGAGCGTCAATTTGCGCTTGGTGGGATTTCCCGGTGTTGCTGAGTTCACTCACCCGCAGCCGTTACAAATTACAGCGGCTAACGGTGAAGTATTCACCGCTACAGATAGATTCCTTGCCGGCGCACCGGCTGCCAATGTCGGTGAGTGGAACCTCTTGGAGATATTGCCACAGCTGCCAAAAAATTCGCCGGTGCGGCTCTCGCTGCCTTTGGGGCAAAATCAGTCCCTAACGGTGCGAGTTCCGCTGCCGGTGGTGCTGGAATGGCAAGACATCGCAACTCGCAACTATTGACGAGACACCAGAGGGGGTGAACTCTTCCTCTTTCTTCTTCCTTCTTGGCGTCCTTGGCGTCTTGGCGGTTCACTCCCAAGACAACCATTAGCTGTCAAATTCCTGCCAGCGAGCGCGGCGGAAGCCGTGTCCTCACCGGCAGGTGCTGGCCACCGAGAGCCACTCTTGCGCCGCTAAACCGGCAGCCGGTTCAGCCAAGCGCTGACATCCACAGCTAACTTTTGCCCCAGCAGCAGCAGCTGGCGCAGACCGACGCTCTCCGACTGCAAGTATTCGGGCACAATTTCGCTGCGCAGCTGCTGGCAGTACAGTTCCTGCGCCCGTTCTAGGTTCAGCTGCAGGTTCAGCTGGCATCCCACCTCAATCATCCGCTCGATGCGGTCGAGGAGCGCCTCAAACGTCGCGGCGCACCCATCCCGCAGCAGGTGCCAGAGCGAGCGCAAAATCAGCTGCTCCAGGGTTTCCTTAGCTTCCGGCACATTCAGCTTAGCCCGCAGATGCTTCGCTTCCGTGGCCACCGCTTCCAGCTCAGCCAAATGGCCCAGCCCCGCACGCCCGTCATCTTTTGACAAATCGCTGATTTCATGGTATAATTCCCGCACCGAAGTCAGGCAGCGGTGTCCCAGAGCAATCTCAGCAGCCACTTGCAACTCTTGCGGTGCCGGCAGCTCGTCGCGGTGGAACCCCATCAAAATGCCGTAATTGTCCCGGTAGACCTGAGTGTAAAGCTGCTCCACCCGGATCAGCGTTTCCTGGCTGAGCAGCTGCATGATGCGGTGGCGCTCCTCAGCGAACAAATCGCGCAAGCTGTAGGACTGCTCCCCAAACAGCTGCACCATTGCCAGAATCGCATGAGCTGCAGAAGCCTCTTGCAGCGCTTCAAACAGGCGATCTTTAATTTGCGTGTAAGACCGGCGACCACTGAAAGGCTGGATGCAGCAGTGGAAATCCCAGCCCCCCAGATGCAAAACGGCAAAAACGTACTGGGCATTCTCCTGGGTAATTTCCGAAATCAGCTGCAGCTGCCCAACGGCCACGGTGAGAGGGCCCATGCGCTGGAGCTGGTAATCCAGCTGGTGGGCGGTGTAGCAGTACACCCGCTGTATCGGCAGATAGGTGGTGAACAGCGAACTGATAGCGTAGTGCGCCGCCACTTGCTCGAAGCCAACCTGGGAGGTGAGCACCAGATGCCGGTACACCGCTGCCCCATCCCTGTAAAGCTCAACATTGCTGGGGGCAAAAGCCAGCAGCTCCACAAATTGCTTTTCCAGCTGCACGCCGGCGACTTCACCGGCAAGTTCCAGCGCCCGGGCGGCGTAGCGGAGAATCTGCACCCCCTCCGGGCGCGACAGCTCCTCAAAAAACCAGCCGCAGCTCGTATACATCAGCAGCGCTTGGCGCTGCATTTCCAGCAGGCGCAGGGCGTCCACCTGCTCTGCCGGCGACAGCTGGTGCGAGGCGTGGCGGGCGAGGAAGCCCTCAACATTTTCCAGAGAGCGGTCGCGGATCACCTGGATGTACTCATCCCGCGCCAGCCAGGGATTGCGGAACAGCCGGCGACCGGCATCTTCACAAACCTCAATCAACTGGTCGCGCAGCCAGTCGAGCGCCGTCCGCAGCGGGCGACGCCATTTTTGGTGCCAGCCGCCGCCGATCGAGCCGCAACCGCAGTCATCTTCCCACCGGCTGACTCCGTGAAAGCAACTCCAAGCAGTCACCGGCTTGAGTTCCACTTCCCAAGTCGGAGGGTGGAGGCTCAGGTAATGGGCAAAGTTGGTCACCGTCCAGCCGCGCTGGGCAAACTCTTGCGTCAAGGCGTAGGCGAGGCATTTCTCCTTACCGCGCTTGTGGTGGCCAAAAGTTTCCCCATCCGTCGCCGCAGCAATCAGCTGGCAGGGCCGGTTATCCCCGCGCACCGCCATACCGATGCGCCCCGCCAAGTTGTGCGAGCTGTCGAGGACATCGTTAAAGCCCATGTCCCGCGAAATCGGGCCATCGTAGAAAAAGATGTCGATATAGTCCCGCTCCCGATCGCCACCGGGCAAGAAACAGCGATAGGGTCGGGTGGCATCGATTTGCCCCCCGCCCACTTCGCACCATTCCGGATCGCCCTCCCCGTTACTGGCATGCCAGGGTACAGGGCGGCAGCGCTGAGCTTGGTAAGGAGCCAGGATGATGAACTTAATCCCCTCCGCGACTAGCGCCTCCAGGGTGGGATAGTCCACAGCGGTTTCCGCCAGCCACATGCCTTCGGGATCTCGGCCAAACCGGGAGCGGAAATCTTCCTTGCCCCAGCGAATTTGGGTGTGCTTGTCCCGCTCGTTAGCCAGGGGCATGATGATGTGGTTGTAAACCTGCGCGATAGCATTGCCGTGACCGTTCAGGCGCTGGCAGCTTTTGCGGTCAGCGTCGAGAATCCGCTGATAAACTTCCACATCGTAGCGTTCCAGCCACGACATCAGTGTCGGCCCGATATTAAAGCTGAGATACTCATAGTTGTTAACGATTCCCACGAGTTCGCCCCGGTCATTGAGCACCCGCGCAAAGGCATTCGGGCGATAGCATTCGTGGTCAATCCTTTCGTTCCAGTCGTGGAAGGGTGCCGCAGAAGGCTGGCGCTCAATCGCGTCCAGGTAGGGATTTTCGCGCGGCGGCTGGTAGAAATGTCCGTGTATGGTGACGTAAACGCCGGTGGCTGCCTGCAGGGGATCGCTTTCAGGCGCGTCTTTTGGCGTTTCTAGCCGGTCGGGAGCCCCCTCAAGTGCGCCCGTGATTTCACCTTGGGCAGCAGAACCAAAAGACGCGGTATCGGAAGTTGCTGTCATATTACCAAATCCAAGTCGATAAATAGAATTTGCCTGCCGGCTAGACAGACTGCTGGATTGACGCGCCAAGCGTTAGCCATTTAATTTGCGCTCACCCTGACTTTTTTTGCCAGAAGTTTCTTTACAAGCGCCCAAAATCTTAACTTTTGCATTGCAAACTAAATGTATTTAGGCTCAGCCGGCAAGCTGTCTTGCCTGCGGTTGGCCATCAAAGCCGGTCGAATCCGTTTAGCACCAGAGGGTGAGAAAGCCCGCTCGCGCTGTCCTGAGCGCTGTGCTGTCTGGCAATTAGGGGTCGGCGACGCCGCGAAATTTCCCGTCTGGAGCATCGGGAGTGCTGGCAGCCGGTGCGGCGGGGACGCACAGTATTAATACCCGCTCTCACCGGCGCGTCAGGCTCATGTTTTCAACTGCTTGTCAGTTTCGCACAAAACTTTCATCAACCGCAAGGCAGAATCAAAAATTGTGTTGCAAAAAATACAACGGATTGGTTGAAATTTTGCATGGAAGGCACTGGCGGTCGCAGCGGCTGTGCGAAACTCTGGTGGCGCAAGTTCCGCAGCGCCCTCGGCAAAGACTGCCAGCTTGGCTAAACTGAAATTTCAGTCTCATCTGAAAAACCTGAATGTCAGCGAACAAAATATTTTTAGTCCTGCTGCTGTTTGTCCCGATTTCCATTGCCGCCCACTTCTTGGAGTGGGGATCGCTGTCGGTGTTTGTCCTCTCCGCACTGGCCATTATCCCCCTGGCCGCCTGGATGGGCAGCGCCACGGAAGAAATCGCCGTCGTCGTTGGCCCTTCCCTGGGGGGGCTGTTAAATGCTACCTTTGGCAACGCTACGGAACTGATTATCGGTCTGGTGGCGCTCAAAGCCGGAGTCATTGATGTCGTCAAAGCCAGTATCATCGGCTCGATCATCGGCAACTTGCTCTTGGTGATGGGCTTGTCGATGCTTTTGGGCGGCTTGCGCTACAAGGAGCAGACCTTTCAGCCGATTGTGGCCAGAACGAACGCTTCGTCAATGAATCTGGCTGTGATTGCCATTCTGCTGCCAACCGCAGTGGATGTCACCTCCAATGGGATTAGTGAAGTCACCATGCAGACGCTTTCGAGCGCTGTGGCTGTGGTGTTAATTTTGGTCTACGGGCTGACGCTGCTGTTTTCTATGAAGACTCACACCTATCTCTACGATGTCGGTGTGGCAGAGGAGGCCAACGAAGAGCTGGCTGAGGCGAACCTGGCACCGGATGAGGTTGAAGGCAAAACCAATCTGTGGCTGTGGGTTGGGGTGCTGTTTGTTTGCACCGTGATGGTGGCGATTGAGTCAGAGTTGCTTGTGGACACCCTGGAAGAAGCGACGGCGCGTCTGGGTCTGACGGCGCTGTTCACCGGCGTCATCCTCGTCCCGATTATTGGCAACGCCGCCGAACACGCTACCGCTGTGACAGTGGCCATGAAGAATAAGATGGATCTGTCTGTGTCGGTGGCGGTGGGTTCGAGCTTGCAAATTGCCCTGTTTGTCGCGCCGGTGCTGGTTCTGGCCGGCTGGGCCTTCGGCCAGCCGATGGATCTGGATTTCAATCCGTTTGAACTGGTGGCGGTGGCGGTGTCGGTGCTGATTGCCAATTCCGTCAGTTCCGATGGCCGGTCTGACTGGCTGGAAGGCACTCTCCTGCTGGCTGCCTATACGGTTTTGGGATTGGCTTTCTTCTTCCATCCGGTGATTGAGAGCATCGGCTAGTCCCGGGAGGGGATTTGGGATTTGGGAGCGATCTCAAATCTCAACCGATCCGGTATGGGCATAGGGCATAGGGCATGGGGCATAGGGCATGGGGCATGGCGCATAGGGCGTAGCGCATGGGGCATGGGGAAGAAGCAATCAATCCCCCATCCAAAATCCAAAATCCGATGATGCGATGATGCGATGATGCGATGATGCCTAAATGATTTAGACGCGCTATAGAACCGATTCTGGAAATGGTTCTTCATCTTCGTAACTCACAGAACCAGCTGAGATTGAACAGGTATTACAGCACCCAATTGAGGAATCTGTCCCGTCTCTACAAGTGTCGAGCTGCAAGCTCTACCGGTCGAGATCCAAGCTCCACCGGCCTGTAGGAACGCATGAATGTCGCGGCGAGCCATCGGTCGAGTTCGGAACAGCTGGGGGAGGGGCGCGATGTCCTGAGGACACAGTTCACCGGCCCACCGGCAACCCATCCCCCACCCGACAGCAGAGGAACGCTCCCCCCTATTGAGCCCGCTTTGGCGGGCTTTCGCGGTGCCGGCGCGATTTGAAGAAACCGCCTCTCGGGTGAATCCCCATCCTATATTGGGAATACAGCCATCCCACCGGCACCCATGAGCTACTGCATCAACCCCAACTGCCCAAAACGCCAAAACCCAGACAATCTGCTCTTTTGCCAAACCTGCGGCTCCCAATTGCTGCTGTCAGGGCGCTATCGCGTCCTGCGCCTCCTGGGCGAGGGCGGTTTTGCCAAAACCTATGAAGTCAGCGATTCCGGCACCCCCAAAGTCTTGAAACTCCTCTCCCTCAATCAGCCGAAAGCCGTATCCCTGTTTCAGCAAGAAGCGCGGGTGATGAGCCGGCTGAATCATCCGGGCATCCCCAAAGTAGCTCCCGACGGCTACTTCACCTTTTCCCCCAGAAACAGCCAGCAGCCGGCGCACTGCTTGGTGATGGAAAAAATTGAGGGGATAAATTTAGAGGAGTGGATGTGCCGGCGAAACAATCAACCGGTCACGGAAGCAGTGGCGCTCGATTGGTTAAAGCAACTCGCGGAAATCTTAGGTCAAGTTCACAAGCAAAATTATTTCCATCGCGACATCAAACCGGCTAATATTATGTTGCGCAACTCTCCCCCTTACCAAGAGGAGTCAGGGGGGAAGCTGGTGTTAATTGACTTTGGCACCGCTAGGGAAATTACCGCTACCATTATCGGGGGCGGGCCCAAGGTCACGCAGATTTTTTCAGCCGGCTTCACCCCAGCCGAACAAGCCAGCGGGCAAGCCGTGCCCCAATCTGATTTTTTCGCCCTCGGGCGCACGTTTGTTTATTTGATCACCGGCAAGCCTCCCACTGACTTGCCGGCAGACTCTGCCACAGGAAAGCTGCTCTGGCGAAACAGCGCCCCTCAAATTTCCGCGCCGGTGGCTAATTTAATTGATGACCTGATGGCTTTGCTGCCAGCAAGCCGGCCTCAAACTTCTCTAATCATTTTACAGCGTCTGGCAGATATTGAGCGCAGTTTCTCTCAGCTATCTCCCCATTCTGGGGGAAATCTGCCACCGGCAGCCCCTGTCTATGCTGGATTTTGGCGGCGCTTTACGGCATCTCTCACAGACACTGGCACTGTCACAGTCGCGGCGGCGGCTATTAGCGGATTTTTACTAAATTATAAGTCTAACCTAACGGATGGCAGCTTGCAAGGCTTAGACGTATTCTTGAATGCCGCAACGCTCACAGCTTTGGGGACAGTAGGGGGGTTTATCGGGCTGCTGATAGCGATGTTGACGATTCTGTTTCGCTGGAAGTTTTTTGGGGAAGAGCCTTCAGTAATCCTGGGTGTGGTTCTGTTAGGGATGGGGGTGAAATGGCTGTATTTTACCTTACTGGAGAGCTCGCCAAAACAAGCAACTCTGGGGAAAATGTATGTGGGGATAGTGGTGACGGACGCCAATGGCCAGCGGATTTCATGGCAGCGGGCGAACCGGCGGTACTGGAGCAAAACGATTTCAGGGGCGATGTTGCTGCTGGGGTTCGTCCTGGCCGGCTTGACTCCCAAGAAGCGGGCGCTGCACGATATGATAGCCGGCACTTTCGTGGCCAAGAAGTAGGGTTGGGGATCAGGGGTTAGGGGGATCAGGGGTTAGGGGGTAGGGGGATGAGGGGTCAGGGGTTAGGTGTCCTGAAATCCGTAACCCATGCCCCAATCCCCAGTACCCCATGCCCCATGCCCCATGCCCAGTGGCCCGTCGCGCAGCGCAATGCAAAGCGCTGCGGGAGCGTGCCGGCTTTATTTCCCTCGTCGCACCCCCAGATCCTTTTTAAGGCGATGGTGAGGGCGAGGGCAGAGGGGGGTATAATAAATTTGGGAGTGCGGCGGCGCAAAAAATTTCCGTCAGCTCAATCGTGGAAACGGGATTGAAACAAACACACAAAAAACACACACCCTGTAGTGATGCTGCTCGCACTCCAAGCTATAGTGGTCTTGAGCCTGTCGTCTGAATCGGGTGAGCGAGCTTCCGTGAGTTATTGCCTCAATCCCAAATGCCCAAATCCTTCTGACCTGTCAAACAGTCACAGGGATGTTTGTCGCCACTGCGGCTCAGAGTTGCTCGTGCAAGGGCGCTACCGGGTGGTGAGACCCCTCGGCGGCGGCGGCTTTGGCAGAACCTTTGAAGCGAACGACCGGGGCACTCTGAAAGTCTTGAAAGTTCTCTACAAACACCATCCTAAGGCCGTAGAGCTGTTTCAGCAAGAAGCCAGCGTCTTGAGCCGGCTAATCCATCCAGGGATTCCCAAAGTTGACCCAGATGGCTACTTTACCTTTTTACCGGCCAACTTCAAAGAGCCGCTGCACTGCCTGGTGATGGAGAAAATCACCGGCTCAAATCTCGAAGAGTGGATGAAAGAGCGGGACAAGAAACCGCTCAAGCAAGAGGAAGCCCTTAACTGCTTAAAACAATTAGTAGAAATTCTAGATAAAGTCCACCAGCAGCAATTTTTCCACCGGGATATCAAGCCGCTCAACATCATGCGCCGACCTGACGGACAGTTTGTGCTGATTGACTTTGGCGCGGCCCGTGAAGTTACGGGAACCTATCTCGCCAAAGTCGGGCAGGGGCAAAACGTCACCGGGATAGTCTCACCGGGCTACACGCCGCCGGAACAAATCAATGGCAAAGCTGTGCCGCAATCCGATTTCTACGCCCTGGGGCGCACCTTTGTCTACTTAGCGACCGGCCAGCCCCCCACAGCCTTTCCAGAAAACCCCCGCACCGGCAAGCTGATTTGGCGAGATCACGCCCCGCAAATCGAGCCGGACGTGGCAGATGTGATTGATTACCTGATGGCTCCCTTTCCCGGCAACCGGCCTCAAAATGCCCAGATGATTTTGCAGTGCCTTGCGGAAACTGACCCCACCCAGGGGCATTCGTCCGGGGCCAACTCGGGATTCGCCTTCCGCCGGCACAGCACCGGCAGCGGCGGGCTCTCAGGTATTCCCACCAGCGGCCAAAACTCAACCGGCAGGCAAAAAACAACCGGCTCCAAGTTGCGGCGATCTCAGTCCAAGCGGGCCAAGTCTAAAAAAGATTTATTAGTTGCCGGCTCTGCGGCGCTGCTGCTGGGGTTGACAGGAACGCAACTTTATGCCTATTTCCGCTACGGATACTTCCCCGCCAATCCCATCCAGGTGATCGCCAGCTTGCCGGGGAGTCGCTTGCTGCAAAGAAGCATAAACGGACAAGCCGGTTCTGTCAGTGCGATCGCCGTTAACCCGATACCAGCTCCCTCCAAAAAAGGATCGGGACTGAGCTTCGCCAGCGCCAGCTTTGGCACCATCAGACTTTGGGATCAGGGCACCGGCAAACTGCTGCACACCTTCGTCGGGCACAGCAGCTGGGTGAGATCCCTGGCCATCAGCTCCGATGGCCAAATCCTCGCCAGTGGCAGTGATGACAAAACCGTCAGGCTTTGGAGTCTTGACGGACTGTTCCGCATGCTCACCATTCCGGCGCACACCGCCGCCGTCAGGGCAGTGGCCATCAGCCCGGATGGCCAGACCCTGGTCAGCGGCAGTGAGGACAGGACAGTCAGGATATGGAGTCTGCCTACTGGGCAGCGGCTGCTCACCATTGCGGCCCATGCCGGCCCCGTGAATGCCCTGGCCATCAGCCCGGACGGCCAGCTCCTGGCCAGCGCCAGTGACGACAAGACGGTGAAAATTTGGAATCTGAACACCGGCAGAGTCAGAAGCACCCTTTCCGGACATGCCGGTGCGGTTCTGTCCCTCGCCATCAGTCCAGATGGAAAAACTCTCGCCAGCGGCAGCGCTGACAGCACCATCAAGCTTTGGGATCTGAAAACAGGCAAACTGCGCAAAACCCTCAGAGGATATGCCGGCTGGGTGAGATCCCTCGCCATCAGTCCCGACGGCAAGCTCCTCGCCAGTGGCGCTGACAGCATCAAGCTTTGGAATCTCAAAACCGGCAGCGAGTTGGGCACCTTCTCGGGACATGGCACGCACGTTACCGCAGTTGCCATCAGCCCCGATGGCCAAACCCTGATCAGCGGCAGTCCCGACCAAACCCTCAAGATATGGGCGCTGCCAAAACCCGAAAAATGAAACATTTCCCCTCCTGTCCTGATACTTTTAACCTGCACATTGCAGGAAATCCATGAATCACTCGTTCACTCGTTCCCAGGCAGAGCCTGGGAACGCTCTTATGGAGGCTCTGCCTCCTTTGTGGAATAGCTGTGTAATTCACTCTTTCCCAGGCAGAGCCTGGGAACGAGGGATAAACGAGGGATAATGCCATAAGCCCAACGCCCAATGCCATAAGCCCCATGCCCAATGCCCAATGCCCCCATTCCGAGATATTCAACAGAACTTCATCTCACAGGAAATTGCCACACACAGAGTGTCGCAGCAGCTGGGTGGCTTCGGCTGCGGGGAGAGGCTTGCTGAACAGGTAGCCCTGCATTTCTTTGCAGTCGAGCGAGCGCAATAAATCCCGCTGCGCTTCTGTTTCGACGCCTTCCGCCAGCACGCGCAGATTCAGCCCCTGTCCCAGAGCGATGATGGCACTGACAATAGCGGCATCCTTTGGATTCGCCGCCAGCTCGCTCACAAAGCTCCGGTCGATTTTAAGCGTGTGAAACGGGAATTTTTTGAGATAGCTGAGCGAAGCGTAACCCGTTCCAAAGTCATCCATTGACAGGTGCGCCCCCATCTGGCGCAACTCAGCCAGCATAATGCTGGTAAATTCCGCATCCCGCATCGCAACTGTTTCGGTAATTTCCAACTCCAAGCACTGCGGGGGCAAACCTGTCGCCTGCAAGATTTGCGCCACCACTGCCACTAAATCCGGTTGCAAAAACTGTCTGGCGGAGAGATTCACCGCCACGCGCACCGGCGGCAGACCCGCTTCCTGCCAAGCTTTATTTTGGGCGGCTGCCCTCTGCAGCACCCACTCCCCCAGCGGCACAATCAAGCCGGTTTCTTCTGCCAGAGGAATAAACTTAGCAGGGGAAACCAGCCCCCATTCCGGGTGCTGCCAGCGCACCAGCGCTTCCATGCCGGTGATCGAGCCGGTTTGTGCGTTCACTTGCGGCTGGTAGTATACCACAAATTCTTCCCGTTTTAAAGCTTGATGCAGGCTATTTTCCAAAGCCAGCAACTCAGAGGCTTGAGAGTTTATCGCCGGCATGTAAAACTGGTATTTAGCCCGCTGTTCCTTGGCGCAATATAAAGCAGCATCGGCATTTTTGAGCAGCGTTTCGGCATCAGCACCGGCATCCGGATAAAGAGCGATCCCCATGCTACTAGAAATGTGAAGGTGATGCCCCTTTAAATGAAACGCTGGCTTTAAGGCGGCTTGGATTCTCTCGGCAATTTTAGCCACATCCTCTGCCGAGCAGATTTCCGGCAGCAGCAGGGTGAATTCATCGCCGCCCCAGCGAGCTAGGGTGTCATGTTTGCGCAGACAGTCTGCGATTCGCCCAGCAACACCTTGCAACAGCCGGTCGCCCACATCGTGACTGAGGGTGTCGTTGATCGTCTTGAAGCGATCCAAATCTAGAAACATCACAGCCAGCATCCTTTGGCTGTCTCGCGCACTGGCTAAGGCGCTTTGGAGGCGCTGGCTGAACAGCATCCGGTTGGGCAAGCCGGTTAACATATCGTAATTGGCTTGATAACGAATGATTTCCTCGGTTTGCACCCGGTGGGTGATGTCTTCAAACATGCCGAGAAGTCCCACAACATTTCCTTCTAAATCGCGGAGCGGGATTTTGTTTGTATCTACCAAAGCTTGCTTGCCATCCGCTCGCCGCAAGGGTTCAGTAATGTGACACTCAGGCGTATCCCTTTCCATGACGCGAGCGTCACACTCCCGGAAAAAATCAGATTCCTCCTTTTTCCAGGGCAAGTCGCAGTCCGTCAGTCCGATTAGCTCTGCCGGAGAGTTAAAACCTGCTATTTGCGCGAAGTTTCGATTGCAGCCTAAATAAACTGAATTCCTGTCTTTCCAGAAAATGTATTGCGGGATGTTATCTATCACCCACTGCAACATTTGCTGTGACTGCAGCAACTGCTCCTCTGCCTGCTTGCGCTGGGTGATATCTGTGATTGACCCCAGCGCACGCACCGGCACACCCATCGCGTCGCGGACGATCGCGCAGCGGTTCCAGACAAAGGCATAAGAACCGTCAGCGCGGCGAAAGCGGCACTCACCAGACCGGAATTGTTCGCCACTGTCGAGCGCAGTCTGAAAGCTGGAAATCACTCCCTGCCGGTCGGAGGGATGGAGCAATTCCAACCAGGATTCCCAACTGGTAGCAATTTCACTGACGCTGTAGCCAAAAAGCGTTTGGGTGCCTTCGCCCCACTCTATCTGATTCGCCAACATATCCCAGTCCCACAGGACATCATTTGTTGCCCGTGCGAGTAGATCGAAACGCTCTTTGAGCTTGCGCAACTCTTCTTCTGCCCGCACGCGCTCGGTGATCTCCCGAAAGCTAATGACTCTGCCAACAATTTCTCCGCCCGAGCGCAGGGGGAGAGAAGAACACTCGAAAACTCGACCGTCCTTTAATTCGCAAGTGGTGTTTTCCTCGTGTTCCGGTTGGGCTTCCGCTTTTGTGAGGCTGGCGATAAAAGTTTCCGGCTCTTTTAATTGCTCTAGGATAAATGCCCGCACTTGGCTGATCTCCAAAAGCCCGAGTGCGGATTCCGGAATCCGCCACATCTCGACTGACTTGCGATTGCACTGCACTATCTTGCCGGCTCTGTCAACAGTCAGGATGCCGTCGCCTGCTGATTCGAGTGCCGCTCGCAGCAGAGAGAGATCGCGCTCCAGTTCGTCCCGGGATCGCACGCGCTGGCTGATGTCGCGCACAGCGCACATCTTGACTCTGCGCCCCTCGAACCAGATGGCTTTGCCGCAGATTTCAAAGGGGAAGGTCGAGCCGTCTTTTCTCAGACCTGTAGCTTCTAATGGTTCTTCAGATTCTGAAAGAAGATTTTGCAAAATGACATCGCGACTGGCCGGTGCTATCATTTCTTGTAGGTGCCTGCCAAGAATTTCAGGGAGATCCCACCCAAACATCTGGGCCAGGTTTTGGTTGGCCTCTAAAATTATTCCCCGGTCGTGGATCGCGAACCCTTTAAAGATAGCCTCAGCCAATTGGCGAAAGCTTTCTTCGCTCTCCCGCAGCATCCCGTCGCCCTGATGGCACCCAGAGGGCGGTGACTCCAATTCAGGAGAGGTATTGAGTCTTAAAATATCTCTGTTAACAGACTTTGTTGAGATTTTGATATTTGGCTTCACGGCAGCTACCACATTAGAGTTTTTTAGGCTGAATTGTTAAACGACATTAGGGAGAAGAGCTGAAACCCCCACACTTATATTTACCTCAATTTTAACATAAAAATTGCAGAGTTTTATTTCTGAAAATTTAATAAGTTTAATATTCTAACAGCCCTGAAGCGCTCCCCCCGCATAAATACTATCATGTTCGATTGGGCATTCTTACGCAGGATTGAGGGGGAGAGGAAAAACCGGCACCTCTGCTGCAGAGCCGGTGAGGGCAATCCCAGAAACCGGGGAAAGAGGGGGCGGGGAAACCCTCGTTTTTGGATAGCGGGGGGCGGGGGAGCTCTGGAACTCGGTCGCGGGGTAGTGAGGGTGGCTGCTGCCCTTGGCCGGTTTCTCGGCCCAAGAGAATTGCAGGTTATTCGAGGGCGGTAGGAAACACAAGCTGCGGACATGATAGTCAGCCGATTTTAGCCACCAGCCGGCATTAATCTTATTTCCGGATAGGCAGTATCCTAAATAGGAGCTGACTGCCACTGTCTTGTTTAGAAATGTAGGAGTTAAGGGCGATTTTTTTTTGAAGTGTAATTAAACGCACTGTCCGTAACTTTACCTCAAAACTCAGTAGACGCACTGCTGACTGACAAAACTCCAGCCAAAATCTATCTCCAGGCAGGTGTGGTGGAATCTCATCCTTTTTTTTTTGAAGAACCAAGAATTTCACGACTCCGCTCGGACTGTATACAGCAATTTAGCGCCGAAATGTGAAGTTCTCGTGAAGATGCCCGGAGGGGGAGCTCAGTATGTGGGTGGCTTCGGCGGCGCTGAGGGGTGGGCTGAACAGGTAGCCTTGCATTTCCCGGCACTGAAGGCTGCGCAACAAATCCCGCTGGGCTTCTGTTTCGATGCCTTCGGCAACCACGCTCAGATCCAGGGCTGCTCCCAGAGCGATGATGGCCTTAACAATGGCGGCGTCAGTGGCATTAGCCGTCATGTCCCGCACAAAAGCTCTATCAATTTTAAGCGTGTGGAAAGGAAATTTTTTCAGATAGCTGAGCGAGGCGTAGCCAATCCCAAAGTCATCCATTGAAATAGAGATGCCCATCCTTTGCAGCTGGTCGATCGTGGCGCAGGTAAACTCGACATCTCCCATCGCTGTCGTTTCCGTAATTTCCAGCTCCAGGTACTGGGGCTCCAAACCCGTCTCCTGCAAGACCTGCGCCACCATTTCCACCAAATCCGGCTGCTGGAACTGTCGAGCCGAGAGATTCACCCCCACGCGCACACAGGCTAAGCCGGCATCGATCCAAGCTTTATTTTGGGCGCAGGCGGTCTGCAGCACCCACTTGCCCAGGGGCACAATCAAGCCATTTTCTTCCGCCAAAGGAATAAACGCTTCCGGTAAAATCAGCCCGCGCTCTGGGTGCGCCCAGCGCAAGAGGGCTTCCATGCGGGTGATTTGGCCAGTGTCCGTGTCGAACTGGGGCTGGTAGTAAACCTGAAACTCGCCGCGCTCTAGAGCTCGGTGCAGGCTGTTGTCCAAACTCAGCAGCTCACTCCCCCCCTCATTCATCTCCGGGCTGTACAGCTGGTAGTTATTTCGCCCCTGCTCTTTTGCCCGGTACAGCGCTGTATCTGCATTTTTAATTAAGGTTTCGGCATCTTTCCCATCGCGGGGGTAAAGGGAAATGCCAATGCTGCTGGTGACATACAGCTGGTGCCCCTCTATTTCAAAAGCAGGGGCGAGAGTCTCGATGATTCGCCCGGCAATTTGGGCGGCATCCTCGGCGCAGCTCAGGTGAGGCAACAGCAGGATAAATTCATCCCCGCCCCAGCGGACAATGGTGTCGCCCTCTCGCAAACAGCTTCTCAGGCGCAAGGCAGCATTTTGCAACAGCCGGTCGCCGACTGGGTGCCCGAGAGTGTCGTTGATAATTTTGAAGCGGTCTAAATCCAGAAACATTACCCCCAGCATGTTCTGCCGCAAGCGGGTTCCCTCTATGGCCACCGGCAGCCGGCTGTCCAATATCTGCCGGTTGGGCAAGCCGGTGAGCCGGTCGTGACAGGCTTGGTGCCGGATCTTTTCCTCAGTGCGGTGGCGCTCCAGGGCACCGCCGATACTGGCGGCGAGGGCAACCAAAATCGACTCTTCGCTTTTGTGCCACCGGCGCTCTGCCAAGCGGTCCTCGAAGCTGATATAGCCCCAAAATTCATTTTCCAGCCGCACCGGCACAAGCAGCACCGAGATGCTGCCATCCCCACAGGGCACACAGCCACTGACCGGCAGCCCGCGAGACAGAAGTGCCAGCATAGAATCCGGAATCGCAAACTTGGCCTCAGGCACTGCGCACTGGGCGTAGGAAAATCCTCTCCCCTCTTCCCAATCGCTTGTTTCGTCTGCCGGCGGAAAAGCCGGCGGCAGCCAAGAAACCATCCCCATCAGGTCGTTGCCATCGAGCACCCACTCAAACAGCAGGCTGGCGGTTGGCTTCCCGGTTCCCGCACCGGCGTGGCACTCCCAGATGCAGACCCGATCCGCACCGGCTGCTGCCCCCAAGGTGGCCAGGGCCTTGCTCACCGCTGACCGGTGGTTGGTGTCGGTGAGCAAGTGATTCATCGCCTCAGCCGCCCCAGAGAGCAGGCTGTCGCGTTTGTGGAGTTCGATTTCCGCTTGCTTGCGCCCGGTAATGTTTGCCACTGTGCCTTCATACCCCAGCAGCTGACCGCTGGCGTCCCGAATGGCGCGGGCGCTCTCAGAAATCCAAATGACGCTGCCATCTTTGCGATAAACCTCAGACTCGAAGTCCCAAACGGCATCGCGCTCCTGCAACAGGCGCATGAACTGCACCCGCCGGTTGGGGTCAGCGTACAGCTGGCGCTGGATGTCGGTCAGGGTTGATATCAGCTCGGCGGGTGAGTCATAGCCATAGATGCGAGCCAGCATCGGGTTGGCTGTCAGGTAATGCCCGTCGGGTGTGGTCTGGAAAATCCCCTCAACGGCATTTTCAAAAATGCTGCGATATTTCTGTTCGGCTTGCCTTAACGCCTCTTCTGCCTTGACGCGCCCCGTGATGTCGGTGATGAATCCTTCTATTCCAAGCAGATTGCCGGTGTCGTCAAACACGCCGCTGCCTTTCTCCCACAGCCATTTTTCTTGGCCAGATTTGGTGCGCATGCGATACTCCACCACATAAGGCTGTTTGCTGGCGATTGCCGTCTGAATGGCTTGCAGAACTTTTGGCAAATCTTCCGGATGGGTGAGGTCGTTATACGAAACCAGCCGACTTTTCCCGACGAGTTCAGAGCTGGTATATCCCGTTAGCGCCAATACTCCTTCGCTCAGATATGTCAGCGACCATTCGGGGTCGCTGGCACAAGAAAAGACAATACCCGGAAGTGAGTCTATCAGGTGAGCGAGTTTTCGCTCGCTCTCCTGCAGTGCGGCTTCCGCCTGCTTGCGCTGCATCAGCTCGCCCAGTTGCGCCGCCACCGCAGAAACCAGCTCCACCAGTCGCCTGTCCTGTTCGCGGGGTTCAAGCATGAAAAACACCAGCACTGCCACCACTCGGTCGCCGGCAGTGATGGGAATTCCCAAGCCCGCTCCGAAACCGCACTCTGCCGCCAAGAGCGCCCGCAGAATGATTGTCTCTGGCTGCGCCGAAACATGCGGCTCCCCGATTTTCATCTTTTGGGGCTGTTTGGTTAACCAGACCCGCCCGGGCAAACCGACACCCGGGGCAAAGGTTAGCGTCTCGCTTGCTTTCCTAAATTGATCCAGGGGTGAGGGGCGTCCATTCCCCCACTTTCCCCCGCAGGGGGCGGGTTTATCAACACCCTGAGTTGTGTGGCCAATATTTCGGGTGAGCCCGCCCCTACAAAGGTGGGGGCTGCTGTACCAAGCCGGGCTGCATTTGAGCACGCCGGCATCCGGGCTGGGAATCCAGGCTTCTCCAAAGTCCCAGCCGGTGGCTTCGCAACAGTGGCGCAGAGCGACGCTCAGGGCGCTCTGAAAATCCTCCGCTTCGGCAATCGCCAGGGTGACGGTTTGCAGCAGCCTGGCTTCTGCTTCCACTCGCCGGCGCTCTGTCAGGTCCTGGCACAAGCCGATAATTTTGCAAATGCTGCCGTCTTGAGCTTCCACCGGCTTGAGTCGGATTGCAATGTGCCTCGATCCGGTATAGCGGCTGCCGGTTTTGCCGGCACTTCTGTCAAAGGATGCTTGGCATTCAATTGGCTGGCGCTGCTTTTGGCAGCGGGAGAGGTGCAGCCAAATGGTGCCGGCGTTGCGGGCATTCAGGCAATCGCGCAGCCGCAAGCCGAACACACTGCCGGTGGCTATTGAGAGCATTTCTCGCGCTGCCCGATTGGCGGCAGCAAAGCGAAAATCGGGAACTGGCCACAAAGCCGCACCGTGACCCGGTGATGCTGCCGCTTCTGGCTCAACATCCACGATAAATATGCCGTCTGAGGAGTGATCTAAAAGGGCCAACAGAGTGGCAGCGTGCTCGCAAGGTGCGTGCTGATCGCACTTCTGCTGACCCACATCTTGCCCCGCTACTTTTATCTGGGACATTTCGGCGCTGGTATTTCTCAAAAGATAATGAACGCTTAACCTATTTTTAATAGGTTAGCTTGGAAATTTCCAAAGATTCAGTAGCGAATTATGCAGAACCAGCAGCTGATTCCAGCTATCTCTCGCTTTTGGCCCATCTTAAAAATGTCTTGCTCCCCCCCGCTACCCTTGCCGGTGAGGGGACTCAGGGTATTTTGCAATATAAACTTACACTTATTTAGAAAAGTTTAAAAAAGTTTATGAACAGAGGGTGCGTTATTCACTCGCATCGCACACACTATTCTTAATAATCGCTTGCGACAGATCCGATTAACCAAACCGGCGCGGAATCCGTCTGCAGAGCCGACAGCCCTTCCAGCTTGAGGCTAGGAACGAGAAATATACCTCGTAGGACAGGCGTCTCGCCTGTCCCAATCTCCAAGGTACTAAACTGACTGTCCATTGCGATAACGCACCCTGCTGCAATTATCGCAGTGACCGCAGCCAAGGGACTTCGCCTCACCGGCAAAGCCAAAAGCTTGCAATAAGAACTGCCACCGGCACTGGCGAGTCGCGAGATATTGTGTCATTTGAGCGGTTGCGCCGGTGTTAGCCCCAGCAGTGGAACCGGCTCGCTCAGACGGGTTTATCGCGTACCGGAAAGGATCGCGCCAATTCAGCCGACCGGCACTGTGCAGGAGAGACAGGGCGATCGCACCGTCGGGAAACTTCCGCGCCACGGCACTAACTTCCCCTTGTGCCGGCAGTTTCTCAGCCAGCTGCAGCGCTTTCCGGTACTGCGCTTGCTGCTTGTCTTCAAAAAATTGCCGCCTTTGCTTGTCTTCTGGATCGAGCCAGCCGGTGGGTTCGCTGACCAGGGTTAAGGCTTCTGCCGGCAAGCCATCCCGACCGGCACGACCCACTTCTTGCACGTATTCAGACAGCAGCGCCGGCACTTGGAAGTGAGCCACCCAGCGCACGTCTGGCTTGTTGATCCCCATCCCGAAAGCGGAGGTGCAGACGACAAATTGGATTTTTCCGCTCAGCCAGCTGGCTTCCAGGTTTCGCCGCTGCTCTGGACTCAAGCCGGCGTGGTAGGCGGCGGTGGCATAACCTTGCCCTGCAAGCCACTGCGCCAGGGTTTCCGTGTCTCGCCGGGTGCGGGCGTAGACTAAACCGGCTTGACTGGGGAAGGCTTGGATAAATTTTAACAGCTGCTGCCGGCGTCCTCTTGGCGTCCAGGCAATCTTCACCCGCAGGTGCAGGTTGGGGCGATAGGGATTGATGCGAAAGACTTCTGGCTGCTGCAGCTGCAAGACGTTTTGGATGGTTTGCAAAGCTTGCGGGTCCGCTGTGGCGGTGAAGGCGGCGATTGCTATCTGAGTTCCGGGGGGTTTGGATTGCAGTAAAGCCGGTCGCACCGCACCCAGCCGCCGGTATGCTGGGCGAAATGTCTCGCCCCACTGCACCAGACAGTGCGCTTCATCCAGAATCATGCCGGTTACAGCCAGTCCGGGAGCACAGAGGCACTCCCACACCGGCTGCGAGAGCAAGGTTTCCGGCGAGAGGTACAGCAAGCGCAACGAGTTGCGCTGCAGCGCTTGGAGCGTCTGCTTGCGCTGCAGGCTGGGCAATTCGCTGTGCAGGAGGGCAGCCGGCAGTTGCCGCTCTCGCAATTCTCCCACTTGATTTTCCATCAGGGCTACTAGGGGGGAGACGACTAGCGTCAGTCCGGTTTGCAACAAGGCGGGCAATTGAAAGCAGATGGATTTGCCGCCGCCGGTGGGCAGTACGGTTAGGGTGTCTCGCTTTTGCAGCAAACTGCGGATGATTTCACCTTGGGGCGGTCTGAAATCGTCGTACCCCCAGATTTTTTTTAAGGCGGCGCGGATGGCGGTTTCGTTCGGAACGCACTCGTTCATAATCTTTAATCTTACAATCGGGCTTGTTAAATTTCGTTTCCTTTCTTGCAAAATGCCTTGGCTTCTGCTAGGCTTGTATAAAAATGGGAATCCGTGCCAGTTTAAGTTGGGTTTAAGTCCCCTCGTCCCCTCGTTCCCTGGCTCTGCCTGGGAACGCCGCTTTGGAGGCTCTGCCTCCAAAAGTTGCAACTTGAGTTAAGTATAGAGCAAATCGAAGCAAACGTCTAGTAGCAATGAACTTTGAGATTATCGCGCATCGGGGGTTTTCTGCCATCGCGCCTGAGAATACTTTGGCGGCTTTTTCTGCGGCGCTGCAGCACGGAGCGGATTCTATTGAGTTCGACGTGCAGCTCTCCGCAGATGGGGTGCCGGTTGTTATCCACGACGCCACACTGGACAAGACGACCGGCACTGCCGGCTCTGTCAGGGAGAAAACGCTCTTGCAGCTGAAGGCGCTGGATGCCGGTGCGTGGTTTAGCGAGCGGTTTGCCGGTGAGCGGATTCCCACCTTGAGGGAAGCCTTGGGTGCCATGAAGGAGATTAAGAAGTTTATCTATCTGGATGTGAAGCCGCACTGCGTTTGGTCAGATGCAGGAGTGGATGAATTTGTCAAGACTCTCAAGGGTGAGGGTTGGGGAAAGCGGTGCGTTGTTTCGTCTTTTAATGAGGAGTTTGTGGAGCGGGTTCGGGTTCGGTGCGGGGATATGGCGCTGGGTTATATTGTTGCGAATGTTGAGGCGTACCGAGCGCAGTTGGAGAAGGCAGCCGGTGCCGGTAATACTGTGATGATTAGCGAGTATAATGTTTTGCTGGAGAATCCTTCTCTGATGGAAGCGAGTCGAGAGCGGGGAGTGGATATTGTGGCTTGGACAGTGGACAGTAAGCCGGTTTTCCAGAGATTAGGGGAGTTGGGAGTGGTGCGGATAGTGACGAATTCGCTGATAGGTTAAAATAGCGAGGTTGCCAGAAACCGGGTTTCTTGTGTAAATGACCCCCGTTTGTAGTTGGGCTTTAGCCCCACCGCCTCGCACTGGTTGCGCGAGACGCTCACCGGCAGCGCGGTTTATATAGCGTTTCTCATCCTTTGTGAGGTACTGAGAAACCCGGTTTCTTAAAGAAACCGGGTTTCTGGGGCGTCCTCGATACAACTGAGAACCGCTATAATAGAATCAGTTGAGTTAAACTGAGCCACATATGGGAGCACTGTCAGGCTATTTTGTAGCGTTTATCTTGTTCTTGGCAATTTCAGGAGTTAAAATTGACCGGGAATATCAGCGGGGCGTCATCTTCCGCCTGGGGAGGAGCGCTGGCGTCAGGGGGCCAGGGCTGTACTGGATTATTCCCTGGGTAGACCAAAAGACTCAAGTGGATGTCCGCACCAAGACGGTGAATATTGAGCCCCAAGAAACCGTCACCGCAGACAGCGTAACTATTAAGGTAAATGCCGTCCTCTACTACCGGATTCTTGACCCGGTTAAGGCGATTAACAAGGTCGAGAATTACGAAATGGCTGTTTATCAAATTGCCCTCACGACGCTGCGCAACGTCGTGGGGCAAAACATCCTGGATGACATCTTGCAAAACCGGGATAAAATCAACGACAAAGTGCAAGAGATTGTGGATGAAATCACCGAGCCTTGGGGCGTTGTAATCGAGCGGGTGGAAATGAAAGATGTGGAAATTCCGCCGACAATGCAGCGGGCAATGGCCAAGGAAGCGGAAGCCTGGCGGGAAAAACGCGCCCGCTTGATTAAAGCGGCGGCGGAGCAAGAGGCTTCAATTAAGTTAGCGCAAGCCTCTCAAAATATTATGGCAAATCCTGCGGCGTTAGAATTGCGCCGGCTGCAAATGCTCACAGAAATTGGGGCGGAAAATAACACGACAACGGTGATTATGATCCCTTCGGATTTCATGTCTATGGCTAAGCAATTTTCAGAAGTGACCCAGAATCACAAGCCAGCACCGGCACCCGCACTCGGGCAAGAGATATTCGCTGAGATTGAGCCTGCTGACGATAGCGATGGCACCAATTTATCCGCAAAGCTTGAAGAGTGACCGGCAGCAATACCAGAAACCGGGTTTCTTTATAGCCCAAAGAAACCCGGTTTCTTACCACTTGAGAGCCAGGGTGCGTTTAAAACGCACCCTGCGGCATGTCAAGGCCAAATATTTCTCCAAAAAGGAGCCGTCTCGTTTTGCGCGAGATTCATTTTTTTGCGGATATCCTGAATCTTCCAGCCGGTAAGTTTGGCGAGCGTCTGCGCTTCCTCTTCAAATCGTTGAGGCAAAGCTCTTTTATATTGCCGTCCAGCTTCACACTGCATATTGCCGGTAAAGGGATGGCGCAGGACATAGCGACCCTGAAAAGATTGCTGGTTGGACGTTTCTTGAAACATCAAATCTTCGGGGAATTTGTCCCGCGTATAGCGGACGTGGAGGCGGGTGATAAAGACACTGCTGGAGGAAGATGGGGTGAGCCAAAAAACGCCGGCTTTCCGGAGTTCTTCTGGATTGAGGGGGTCAGCAGAGCAAGGATCGCAGCTGCCCATATCCCACGCATATTCGAGAAATGCCACCTTTTTCCCTTCCCGGACGTAAGAAGTTTGGAACATCGCCTTATAGAAATTGCCAAACTCGCTTTTGACGAATAGGGGTATCTCAGCATCCGAGGGAACATTCACTGTCCGGTAGTTGGCAATTTCCGCTTGACCTTTAGGCAACAGGATATAGACAATCAGGTCTTGCGCCGCCGTAGCGTTAATCATGCCCAAGCGAATCGGGAGCATGAATTTGGGCGATTCGTAAGCCATCTGGAGGGGGCGCAGGAATTGATAGCCGGCTTTTTCAAATTCTGCCAGATTGACTTTGGCAACAAAGAATTTCATGTTTTGCCGGATGTAGGGGCGAAGCAGCGGCGACGCGCCCTGCGGAATCCGGTAGCCGTTTCGCTGCAGCCAAGTTTCCAAACCGTCAGATTCCTTAGCGCTGAGAATTACGATATCATATTCTCCGACCGTGAAGCGAGCTTCTACAGTGACGCCCAAACTGCGGTCGTCTCGGCCACCTCTTGCGCCGGCTGTGGGTGCCTCTGCACTCTCTAATAATGGACCGTAGTTTCTGGCAGCGTCGCAAGGGTTTCCGTCAAAATATTCTACCAGTCGGGGCGCACTGAAGGCATCCAGCCGCTCAATAATTTTGGGATCGCCAACGCGAACCTGCTCTTGCTTTAGCACCACAGGAACCGGCACGACAAGCGCAAAGTCTTTGACATCTCCTTGATAGTCATTCGCCATCGTTAAGATAGTGCGGCTGCCATCACGGGCGAGAATGACTTGAGACGCTTGGTTGTAAAGTTTGGTATCGGCTTTTGCGACATAGAAGCCGCAAAAGCCCCAGGCATTAGGAGCGAAGCAAAGAAAGGCTGCGAAAGCGACTATCAGGGTTTTCAAAATGCGAAACTGCTTCATGGAAACCTCTTCAAGGTAAGTGGGTGGGCGGAAATATCTGCGGGGGACCAGGAAAATCTGGGGGATGACCAGATGAAGTCCAAAAGGACGGTCAGGGGTGAGAGGGCAAACAGCGCCCAGAAGACTGCTGTGGGAACGAAGAATTGATTGCGCAGGATAAAGGTTAAGACAGCGACGCACCCAGCCCAGATTAACCGGCTTGTCCGGGCATTTGGAATCGAGCGGGGATCGGTGATCATAAATAGGGCAAACAGCAGCAGTGACCCGCTCATCAGCCGGTGGGCAAAAACATCCCATGTCCAGCCGAGCCAGAAATTGCGAATTGCTTCGAGTATAGCGTAACAGCCTAAAAAAGCAGCGGTTGTGTCCCACCGGCCCACCCGTTTCAAGATTGTCCCGCCGGTGCCGGCAAATAACAGCGCATACCACCAATCATCCCCCCACTGTCCGGGCGAAACCCAGGCATCGGGCGTCAGAGTGAGGGCTGCAATGATGCCAAAATTAGCGGGATTGAAGAAATGCTTGCTGCGGGTTTGAAACACAAATTTGCTCAAAATTGCCAGAGAGCCGGCGATTGCCATTGTGGTATAATGGTCGCAGCGCAGCAGCAGGCAAAGACCTAAAGCCGTGATGCCGGCACTCTTGAGGGAATGCCAAGCCAAAGGGTTAGCTAATTCAGTTTCATGTGGGCAACTCTGTTGTTTTGCCAGCAGATTTCGCAGCTTTTGTGTGAAAATAGGCCAGAATGATGCTGCTAGCCACTGAGTCCCCAAGCTGGTTGCCATCACAACCAGCATCAAGTCAGGTCGCAGCGTCCAGTCCCTTGTCCCGATACCCAAGATCAGGAACAGGGATAGAAACAGAATTTGAAAGTCTCGCGCGTCTTGTAGCAGCATTGCCGGTGGGTTAAAGGATTCGCCCTATTCTTCTCCTCAATTTTGACAGATTGGTGCCCCTGGCAGTTCCTCTGTCAGAAAATTTTTGCAAATTTTGCAAATTTTTGCGGAACTGTGCGGTACAGGAACGCGACTTGACTGAGCAGCACTATTGGCGATAAAACTGGAGTGGCTGACACCTGCTTGCTGTCGCTGCTTTTTCTGCCGGACGCTGGAAACACCGGCTCTGGCGCAGAACTATCTTACTTTAGATAGAGGAAAATTTGGCTTATCTGTCCTGGGGAGGGGGTGGCTTTCCCATCGCCGGTTGGTAAAGACGGAGTTTGAGCCGCCAATAAAGAGGGCACCCGCTGCGGGGGGGTGCCCTAAAGATTCGGAATTTGTGTACTCAATATAATAATGTCACTGAGGGAGTTGTGCGAGCTGCCAAATTGCCAAATGGGCAGTTAGAGGCTGCTGACGCACTCATCGCTATCGTTACTCGGATTATTGACCAGCGTGCTGACTGGGTAAGCGGTCATGTCCTTGGCCAATGTAACTTCTCCAGCTCAGCGAAAATTTCTTTCTCAATCACTGAGTTTATCATATATAGCGGTTTTCAGTTTAGTCAGGTACAGTAGGGGCGGGAAGGGCGAAGCATCCGGGCGGGTAGGGGCGAAGCATCCGGGCGATAACTGATACATTTTATAGAAAACGTTTCTCACCGGATGCTTCGCCCTTACGGGTTTGACCCAAATATTTTTTGCCGGATGCGCTCACCGCCAGTACGCTCAGTGTACCTCATTTAATCGAGAAACGCCACACACTGCCCTCCCTTATCCCACCGTCACGCCTTCAAGCTCCTCATCCGTTAGATCGTAAAGTTCCCGCAGCTTCTCCAACTTATCAGCATCGGGTTCCCAGAAACCCCGCCCGTTCGCTTCTAACATCCGCCCCACAATATTGCGGAACGCCTCCGGATTCGCCTCTCGCAACTTCTTCGCCATTTCAGGATCTAACGCATAAGTGTCAGCCGCTTGATCGTAAACCCAAGAATCCGTAAAATCAGCCGTACCTCCCCAGCCAATCAGCGCTGTCATCCGCTGCGAGATTTCATAAGCGCCGCCACTCCCTTGATTCACCATCGCTGTCGCCCATTTGGGATTCAGCAACTTCGTGCGGTATTCCAAACGCAGCAAGTCTTCTAACTTGCGCGGCGTCGTATCTTTAGAAAAACTCTCCACAAAACTGGCGCTCACCTTCTCACCTCGCTGCTTCTCAGCCGCACGCTTCAACCCGCCGGTGTTGGCATAATACTCTTGAATGTCCGTCAAACCGTACTCAACCGAGTCGATTTCCTGCACAATGCGCTCACTCGTTTGCAACAGCTGATTCAGAACTTCCCGTCGCGCTTCGCCCTTATCTTTGCGCCCGTAGCTAAAAGCATTGCGGTTTTGCCAAGTATCCCCCAACTCATCCCCCGACTCCCAATTGCCATCCACAACTTGCTCGTTCACCATTGAACCAAAATCGCCCGCAGGATTAGAAAACAGCCGCGCCGAAGGATTCTCCACACCTTCCGCCTTCAGCGCCAAAGCGTGCTTGCGGATAAAATTCCGCTCCACCGACTCATCCGCCTCAGCCGCCCGCAAGAACAAATCGTCCAGCAACTCTATAATATTCAAAAAACTGTCCCGGAAAATCCCAGAAAGATTTGCCAGCACATCAATCCGGGGATGCCCAACCTCTGCCAAAGGTTTCAGCTCGTAGCGAACAATTCGCCCCGTTCCCTCTTTCACAGGTTCAGCACCCACCAATTCCAGCAGAATCCCCAGAGATTCCCCCTTGGTTTTAATCGCATCCAGCCCCCACACCATCACCGCCACCGTTTCCGGATAATGCCCGTGTTCTTGCAAGTGCTGCGCGATAATTTTCTGAGCAATTTCACGCCCGCGCTCGTAAGCAGCCGGTGAGGGCATGCGGTAGGGATCTAAAGCGTGAATATTTCGCCCCGTCGGCAACACACCCGGACCGTCGCGCAACAAATCGCCCCCCGGTGCCGGTGGTATATACTCCCCATTCAGCCCCCGCAGCAGGTTGGTTATTTCATCCGCCGTTTGCATCAGCAGGTTGCGGATGTTGGCGGCGGATTCTTTACCGGATGTAGGACTAAAGTCCTCACTCCCAACGTCGGCTGCGAATTCTTCCCCAAAATAAGCCTCAAGGTAAGATTTCAACTCCTCTTCTCCCGGCACTTCGCCCAGCGTGTGCAGCCCAGATGAAAACAGGCGCTGCTCAACCACTTGCAGGTATTCATACAGCTTGACAAGATAGCGGTTAAAGGCATCATTACTAAACATCCGCACATTTTCAGGAGTGAAAGCAATTCCCAGCCGGCGAGCCTCCTCAAACGGACAGTCCGCCTCCAGCCCCGTGTCCCCAATCTTCTTGCAAATCGCCTCCTTGAGCGCGTAATTCTTCTGCGGATCTTCCCGATACTCCGCAATCAAATCCCGCAGCACCACCAATTCCTTGTACAGTCCAGCCCGACCGTATGGCGGTACATTGTGAGAAATTATCACCCCATAACCCCGCCGCTTTGCTAGAATAGATTCCGAGGGATTGTTGGCTGCATATATATATAGATGCGGCAAATCTACCAGCAGAATATCTGGCCAAGAATAGCCGGTATTGCCCAGCGGAGAACCGGGCAACCACTCCACCGTGCCGTGCATCCCGAAGTGAACCAGCGCATCAGCTTGAAACTCGTTTTGCAGCCACTTGTAAAAGGCAGCATATTGCGGGTGCGGCGTCAAGTCCCGCTCGAACATCAGCCGCATCGGATCGCCGGCAATCCCCAGCGGCGGCTGCACGCCAATCCAGATATTGCCCAGCTGAACGCCGCCAATCTGGAATTCATCCCCATAAGTTTTGATGCCCGTGCCGGTGAGCGATTTCCAGTGCTTCTCGATGCGAGATATTAGCAAATAACCCAGCCATTTGTCAAGGGTTTTGGCATTAACAGTTGAAGGTTGGGAGCCGGGATTTGGGGATGAGGGGATGGGGTAGGCTTCGTCTGCTTCTTTGACGCGGCGGATTAATTCTTCCCCATCTTCCGGCAAATCTCCCACCGTGTATCCTTGCTCTTTCAGCGCCTGAAGAAACTTGAGAAGCGAGCGCGGCACATTCAGCAGCGCCGCCGTGCCTGCCGCACCGTAACCGGGCGGGAATCCATACAGAATCACCGCAATTCGGCGCTCAGCCGGCGGTGTTTTCCGCAGTTCAATCCAGCGTTTAATCCGCCCAGTCAGACGCTTCACCCGTTCCGGAACCAGATAGATATCTTCTCCCACCAAACCGCCGAGAGGCACCGGATCTATCGCCCCATCCAATTCCGGCAAAGCATACAAGACAACACTTTGCAATCCCCCCACACCTTTGCGCGTCCAGGAGTGAATATCCTGAATCAGTAGCGGTGCGGCAACAATATAAGGTACATTCTTAGCAGAGAGGATTGCTTTGGCAATTTCCGTCTGCCGGCCCGCTTCCATCGTGCCTGCCGGCCCGCCCACCAGCGGAAAGCCAATTGTGGAAACAATAGCGTCCACTTCTACCGCTTCTTTCGACAGTGAGGGCGTTTCAATATTCCCCTGCAGGCGCTGCTCCCGCTCACCAGCAGCTGTCATCCAATCCCGCACCGCCACATGCCCCTCGACACCATTAATAAAAACTGGCACCGGCACCAGTCCAGCTTTCTCAAAGTAGCGTATTAGCTGGGGAATATAAGGCTGTTTTGTGATAACGTGTTTGCGATAGAGCAAAATCCCCACAACCGGCCAATCTTTGCTTTCTGGCTTCGCCTGCCGGTGCCACTCCAGATACTGGCGCGGCGATTCAAAATAACTGCCATATTCCGGATGCAGCAAACCCATATTTGGAGCTGACACCGGCGCAGGAATCTCTCCCACCTTCAGCCCCAGATATTTCTCCGCCAGAGTCCAGAACATCGCCGCCACATTTTCGGGCCCGCCGGCATTCCAGTACCCGTAGACAATCAGCCAGTTGCGCAAATCTTGAACTTTTTGCACCGGCACATATTTCAGCAGTTTCGGCCCAACTTTCAAAAAGCTGATATAACCAGCCAGCCGGTCTTCCTCTCGCCCATTGCTGAACTTGTCGAGAATGAACTTCACCGGCTTGGGCATTCCCTTAGGCTTGTCCCCCATTTTGAAACCGCCCAGCTGAGTCAGGCTCATCAACTCCAGCGCCGACTCGAACACCAGACGGATGGGGATGTGCTCAACCCTTTTGCGCAGCCACAGAACTTGGTCGTAGTCAAATATAAGACTGGCAAAAAAGACTTGGGCGTCTGCGAGTGCGGCTTCTATCTCCGCTGGCTTGCTGGCCAAGTCCCGATCGCTAAACACCCGAATATCCAGTTCTGGGCAGCGCTGTTGAGCCAGCTGAGCCACTTGGCGGTACAAGCCGGCGTTGAATGATTCAAATCCAGTAATTAAAACAATGCGTTTCATCGCTCTATGTTTTTAAAAGTGTTCCATTTCTATTATAAAGCTATTTTCAGATTTTAACAGTAGGGGCGCTTACCTCTTTTCCACAGCACGGGAGCAGGCCATTTTTGTAAATCCATCTCTTGTAGGACAGGCAAGATGCCTGTCCCAGAGATATTTTTCAGGCACAGGCGAGGCACAGGCGAGGCACAGGCGAGGCACAGGCGAGGAACAGGCGAGGCACAGGCGAGACGCCTGTGCTACAAAAAAGGAATTCCCTCGTTCCCAGGCTCCGCCTGGGAACGAGGATCTGTCGGCGCGTAACAGCTTAACTGCCCGGGCACCCACACCTGCAGCCGATCAGTTAGATTCGGCTTTTCTAGTAATAGCCAAATCCGCGATTAATGGCAAGTGATCCGAGCCTACCTCCCGCCCCCGGCGAATCTTCACAACCTCAATCTCCGGACTCACCAGACAGTGGTCAATCGGAATGTACAGCAGGGGAAAGAAAGTCGGCCATGTTGGGAGAGTGCCAAAACCGGCCCGCGCATTCCGCAGTCCCGCCTTCCCGACAAACTTCTTGTAATGCGGCGACCACATCGTTGTGTTAAAATCCCCCACCATCACCACCGGGTTTTTAAATTTTACCACATAATTACCCAGTTCAGATAGCTGTTTGTTCCGCTGCTTAAAACCAGATCGCCCTGTGGGAATATTTGGATGAGACGCCAGAAGTGAAACAAGTTGCCCTTGAATCGTCACCTCCGCCATTATAGTTTTACGCCCCCCTCCTAAATCTTTAATTGATTTGTTCGCCAGCGGCAGCTTGCTATAGATTGCTGTTCCAAAATAATCGCCATCTTGGTTCAGGAAAACATAGGGAAAACTCTCCCGCAAAACTTCTAACTCTTTCGCCCAAGACTTGCTCACCTCTATAAAAACAGCCACATCGGGTTTTTCTTTCCTCACCAGCGATATCACCTTATAATACTGCCGGTTGGAGGTTAAGACATTGGACTGCAAAAGTCGCAGCTGGGTGACTGTCTCACCAGCACTTGCCGGCTGGGGCAGATACCACGGCACCACCTCAAGCAAGTTTATCGCAATGCAGAATAGACTGACCAAGCACCAAGCCTTTTTGCGGGCCATCAAAAAGAAAAACAAGGTGCAGAACCCAATCCCCAGATATTGCACTTTAAAATGGGAGGTGAGTTCTAGCAAGAAGTGCAGTTCTCCCAGGTAGCCGGTTAGAGAACACAGGCTAGCTGTAACCGCCGCCAGCATAAATCCCCAATTCAGAATAGTTTTGACTGGAGGTATCCAGCCGGTCGGCTTTTGAAGGAGTTTCCATTTCATCTTAATACTCTACCTCTAGATTTCCCTGACGTCAATGTTTGTATTGAGCGGTTTTTGAGAGCGCCTCACCGGCAAGCCATCAGGGACAGCTTGGCTTGACAGGTATCTGCAATATTATACGACGCACTGTGCCGGGTAGTATTTTAAAATTTTTCTTAATCCCCTAGCTGAGAAACCAGGTTTCTTTAAGAAGTTTATTGGTTGGTTTGCCGGAGGGAACGCCTTTCCAGACACCGCACCTTCTTCAACTCCAAAAGCCTGACAGCCGCACAAGCGCCAAGCATCCCACTTTTGTTGGTAAATAGGCTTTTTAGGTGCGTTCCCTCTGGGAACGCACCCTACTGCTACTGGATCTACTAGCCCCCTCCCCGTGCGCGGGGAGGGGGTTGGGGGAGGGGTTCATCCCACGAATGTGAAACGCCTAAAAAAAAGTGTTTCTCTTCCTGAATTTAAAGAACCCGTCATGTAAACACTGATGTCTCAGCAAATTAAGTTACTCCCCCATAACAGTGCGATCCCTCATCACCTTTCTCAGTGCGCTCGCCACACCCCTGAAGAGCCGAAGCGCGACTCGCCAAAACCCCAGAAGCTTCCCGAAACTGGGAATCCTCGCCCTCGCCCTCCTGCTGACTCCCATCTGCAAAAGCTCCACAGCCTTAGCGGCGCAGAGCGACACAGCCTTTTCGTTCCAGCCAACCGGCGAGCGCCAAGTCTGGGCGCTGTCGGATAAAGCCGGCGAATATCTCAAAGCGGGACAAACTCAGAAAGCCGCCCAAACTCTAGCCCGCGCCCAAAAGGCAGCTGAAAGCATGGGGAATGATAATATTAAAGCATGGGCGCTGTCGGAAATAGCTACTCAATATGCGGAAGCGCAACAGTACATCCAAGCGCTGCAAGTGGCGCAAACCATTCCCAACCCCCTTGACAAAGCTAGTGCCCTGTCCGATATAATTAATGAATATGCCACAGCGGAACAGCCCCAACAAGCCGGTGAGTTTCTAGATCGAGCTTTCCAGGTGGCTGAATCCGTAGAGTCTGAGTGGCACAAAGCCCAAATATTCTCGGAAATCGCTATCCGATATGCCGGGGCCAAACAGCACGACCGGGCTTTGCAAGTGGCGGCTCGCATTAATGGCGGCTATCTCAAAGCCGAGGCGCTGTCGGAAATCGCCGGTGAATATGCCGCAGCCAGACAGTACGAGAAAGCCCTGCAAGTGGCTCAAACCATCGGGAGTGACCGGCACAAAGCTGAAGCCCTGTCGCAGATAGCTGACCGGTATGCCGAAGCGGGACAAGACAAGAAAGCGGTGGCAATTATAGCGCAAGCCGTGCAGATTGCTGAAAGTCTGGAGGATAGCTATTCCAAAGTCAGCGTGTTGCAGGATCTAGCCGATCAGTATCAAGCCGCTTCCCAAGCCCAGAAAGCCGCCGAGATTTTCGCCCGAGCGGAGGCGATTGAAGCAACCCTCGACCGGCGCTACTCCAAAAGTCAGTCCTCTCGTCAAGATAGCTGCCAAGGAGAGTTTTGATCGCTCCCCAAAGCGTTTTTTTACGTTTGATTACTTTATTTATTAATGTCGGGAGTGAGGCGGTGCGGAATGCGGAAGGGTTGAGTCAATAATTAGAGCGGGTTTCATCCTTTGTGAGGTGCGAAGAAACCCGGTTTATTAAAGAAACCGGGTTTCTGGGGCATAATTAAAGGTAAAGAAGAAAATGTGCGCTCGCCGGCGCAAGCCGAACCGGGGTGGTGGCGGGAAGAGCCAACTCCGGACTGCCGCTTCGGGCTGAATGCGCCGCCTGCCGGCTGCCGGTCTGGAAATATTCCCTCAAAATGCTGCTTTCAAGTTAAAAATGAAGTTATAGCGTTTTTCATCCTTTGTGAGGTGCTGAGAAACCCGGTTTCTTTAAGAAACCGGGTTTCTGGGGCGTACTTCATCTAACTGAAAACCGCTATAGTCAACGCAGTAACTACTTAAAAGGGCCCGCTGCACAGCGATGATAAAATCTTCATCCTTCCTCGCGACCGGCTTCCTGGGAATCGTTCTGCTCACCGGCTGCGACCGCGCCGCTCAACAAGCCAAGCCACTTCTGGCAAAGGAGCCGGCGCAGGCGCAAATCGCACAAACCGCTCAAAGTGAGCCGAAACTCAGGGGCATACCTCTCTCCTGCTTCCTTCGCGTCCCACCCCTCGGCGTATACCCCCATCAGGCGTTTAATACCTACGATACAGTCAGCAACGAGTCCCGTCAGTGGGCGGAAATCGCGCTCGCTTACGCCAAAGCGGGACAGTTCGAGAAAGCCATCGAGCTGACTGAAAAACTGGACGACTCGATGACGTACTCTCAGCAGGAGACGCTGATTGAAATCGCCGGTTTGCTATCTGCAGCCGGTCAGTACGACAAAGCCCTGCAGCTGGTTGAGCGCATTAAGTACGAGGAAAGATATAAAGCCGAGTTAGTGGCTAGAGTCGCCCGCCAGTATGCCGCCGCCGGCGACCGGCAGCAAGCTGAGCGGACTTTTTCTCGCGCTTTGCAGCTGGCGAAAACCTTTGGAGAGCTGCAAGGCACAGCAGCGCTGGTAGAAATTGCCACCGAGTACGCCGCCGCCAGTCAATTTGACAGAGCCGCGCAACTGGCTGGAACGATTAAGGATGAAAACAACAAACCTCTGGCGCTGGCGCAGATAGCCGGTGAGTACGCCCGGAGCGGTCAGTTCGACGCAGCGGTGCGCCTGGCTAATAGTATTAAGGATGACTATTACAAAGGCACGGCGCTGGCTGGGATAGGGAAGCACGCCACAGTGGCCCAACTCGACCGGCTGGTGGGGGAAACGAATAGGATTAAGGATGAAATTCACCAAGTCGCAGCGAGAGCTGCGATAGCGAGCAGGTATGTGGCCCTGGGGGAGTTCGACCGGGCTGTGCGGCTGGCTAAAACTTTGGCAGCGCACGACGATCTGCTGTCGCCGCTTGCCGGTGAATACGCTGCCGCCGGCAGGTTCGACTTGGCTGTGGAGCTGGCTAACTCGATTAAGAATGAATATTGGAAACAGCCGGCTTTGCTGAAAATCGCCGAAGAGTATGTCGCCGCCGGCAAATACACTGAGGCTTTGGAGTTCGCCGGCGCTCTCCAGTCAAAGGAGGTCAAAATCCGGGCGTTGAGGGCGATGGCTCAAAAGGATGCGGAAGCGGGGGAATACGCCCGCGCCTTGCAGCGATACCGCGAAGCCCTGGAAGTGGCCAAAACCATACAGCCCCCTCCGGAATACCCCCCAGAGGCTATTTATGGTATAGAGGAATATTCCATCCCCCTAATTAAGTGCTCCCTGGGGCAGGGCTAAGGCGGCAGCACTCACCTTTATATATATATTTGGAACTCAGCGCCGGCCATCTCGTCGTATTAAGCGTTCGTAACAACAAGGCAAGTGCGCGCACCGGTGGGGCTAAAGCCCAGCTACAAACGGTAGCGGTACAAGAAGATATTGATCGACCCGCCCCTGCAAGGGAAAGGGAATATTGGCCCTATGCCCGATGGCCTATGCCCTGTGCCCTATGCGAGCGTGCCCAGTGCCCTGGCGTGACAAAGCCCGAGCTGCAACTCGACCAACCCCTGCCGTTCCAGAGAATAGGGGGGGCTTTTTCACAGAGCCGGTGGCCCACCTTGAGCGCCGGTAGCCGGTAGGAGTACCCCCTGCCGGTGCCCGCCCCTCACTCACCTCGCGCCAAATTTGACATTTGCCACACCCAGCATCCGGCTCTCAGAGGGCCAAGGAGTGCCGGGTGTACTCCTCAGGTAAGAGTTAGAAAAAAAGTTTTGCGTCTTCACGAGTTCTTCACACTTGAGAGCTAGTCTGGAAACACAAGCAGCTCAGTACCGCCCCCTAGCAAGCGCACTTGGAGACGATCATGTTGCCCTCTTCTTACGTCATTTTGCTGACTGTCGCTTTCTTAGCCGTCTGCGTTTATTTACGGTCTTCTCACGACATCCCCTTCACTCTTGCTGCCTTAACTGCGGTCGTGTGTTTCTTTTGGGGCTTTGCCTTAGCACCTTGGGGAGTCCAATTGCTGATCGTCCTCCTTCTCACCCAGGCTGATAAGTTCTACGTCCCCAAGGAACGCCGGCTCGGATAAAAATCAGCCCCACCCAGGTCAGTTGCTGAGTTGACTGGTTGTTAGGGGCAAGCCTATCCTCGCTCTGTCGATCGCCTCACCCCCACTCGCTGGGAAACCCCCTTTGAAAAAGTAGCTGGTTTTAAAATATTATGAATCCTTGTCCTTGTTGCTCCGGTCAGTTACTCCGTCACGCTCGTCACAGTGGTGTGTATTGGTTCTGCTCGCACTGCTGGCAAGAAATGCCGGATTTCTCTTCGATCGTTACCAACCGCCCGCGCGTGCAGCAATTGGAACGAATGATTGATATCTACACCACCACCTCTAAACAGAAAGACTTGGCAGAGGTGGAGGTGGGTTCCCCTGTCAGCTGAAATTAAGAAATTTTTGGATAACCACGCTTGAATAGTTGCGCGTTAAACTCCATATTAAAAAAAGCGGCGCTCAAGTCTGGGGAAGATTTCCCAGGGGGAGTGCTGCGTTTTAATTTACCCAGCCTTATAAAATTAAGTGAATTTTTTATAATTAATTTGTATTAATTTGTCTTCCGCCTCAAGTTAAGGTAGCAACCCCCTGGAAGTAGGGTGCGTGACGCGCAGTACATAGGGGTTAGGGGGTAGGGATTAGGGGTCAGGGGTGAGGAGTGAGGGGTTAGGGATTAGGGGTTAGGGATCAGGGGTCAGGGGTCAGGGGTCAGGGGTCAGGGGTTAGGGGTTAGGGATTAGGGGTGAGGGGTTAGGTCTACCACCTAACACCCAACACCTGGGGATTAGGGCGCAGGTTTCAGGAGGTCAGTGATAATTGACCCAATGCCCAATGCCCAATGCCCAAGGGCCAGGGGTTAGGGGTTAGGGGTTAGGGGTTAGGAGAAAAGTTGATAATTAACCCAATCCCCCACGCCCAATGCCCATCAGAAATAGCTAGCGTGCCGGTGGGGATTGATTCTAAACTGGTTTTCACAGTCTTTTATTGACCCGTGAACCTGATGACCGCTCAATTTTCCAGTCAATCCATCCCCCAGATTAGCGTTGAGGAACTGGCCAGCCGGCTTGGGCCAGAGCCCACCGGCAGCCTGCAGCTGCTGGATGTGCGGGAGCCCTACGAACTTGCCCTCGCTCACCTCCAGGGCTTTGAAAACCTGCCCCTGAGTCAATTTGCCGAATGGTCTGGCCAAATTTCGGCCCGCTTCGACCCGCACGCCGAAACCATTGTCCTGTGCCACCACGGCGTCCGCTCCGCCCAGATGTGCCAGTGGTTGCTGTATCAGGGCTTCACCCATGTTAGAAATGTGGTGGGGGGAATCGATGCCTACTCTATCCTGGTCGATCCGTCAGTTCCCCGATACTGATACCAGGCATATAATTTGCATAGCTACATCTAACGGGATATCCTCTTCTCCTCCCTCTGCCCCTTGGCGCTCGTGCGCTTCATAAACTCACGCAACTTCAGTGGCGGGAGGATAAAAACTATGCAATTAAAAAGCGCGAATTCAGGAGCGGTAAACTTAACGTCTCTCAAGCTGGCAGGAGTTGGTTGCTTTTGCTACCGCAGTAGAAATCAATTAAGTGCCAAACTGCAATATCTGGTATCTTGCTATAACGCGCCGCCGGTTCAGTCAGTTATGCGCTTGCTGAACCCGTGTCTGGCTCCCTATATATTTATTGCAGCAAAGCAGAAATATGGTAGCACAAATCTCCCCCTCACCCCCGAAAAAAAGACTGGGGACTGGCAAGAGGGGACTGGGGAAAGATTCCTCACTCGCCCCAACGCCCTCACCCTATCCGCCTCTCCCCCACCGGCTGCATCCCCCTGTATATATCGCGCTGCCGGCCTCCCCGGAGCGATATGCCCCCTGGCAGCTAGCTGGGGCGGGTTTTTTTAACTATCATTTGAATCAAAGATTGTAATTGTTTTAAACCTCTATTAAATGAGAGCGTCTGCGCCAATGTCTGTGCAAGTAAATCTCAATAACCGACAGCAACATATCCTGTGGGCAACGGTGCGGCACTATATTGCGACTGCGGAGCCGGTAGGCTCAAAAGCTTTGCTCGAGGAGTACAACCTCAGTGTCAGCCCAGCCACCATTCGCTCTTGCTTGAGCTATTTAGAAAAAGCAGGATTGCTCTATCAACCCCACACCTCTGCCGGTCGGGTGCCCTCCGACTCTGGCTACCGCGTGTACGTTGACCAGCTGCTCGCGCCTTCCGAGGTGCTGACACGCAACCTGGAGAACGTCCTGCGCGACCGGCTCCACTGGGAAGAAACCAGTTTGGAAGCCTTGCTGCGCGGTGCGGCTCAACTCCTCTCCACCCTCAGCGGCTATATTACCCTGATCACCATGCCCCAAACCAGCACCAGTCGCCTGCGCCACCTGCAGCTGGTTTTGCTGGATCGAGGACGGGTGATGCTGGTTGCGGTCACAGATTCCTACGAAACCCAGTCGGTTTTGATGGAACTCCCCACACCGGCAGACAGCGAGCAGCCCGAACCAGAACTGGTGGAGCGCGAACTGCAGATCCTCTCCAACTTTTTGAACAGCCAGCTGCGCGAGCGCCCCCTGGCGGAACTGTCCCAGCTGGACTTGAGCGAACTCGACCGGCAATTTCAGCGCTATGCCGATTTCTTGAGAGCGCTGCTGGCCGACTTGACCCGCCGCCAGACGCCTGCTACGACTCGCATTCTGATTAGCGGTGTGGCGGAAGTGCTGCGACAGCCGGAATTTTCCGAACTCAACCAAGTCCAGACCCTGATGCAGCTGCTGGAAGAGGAGCAAGACCAGTTGTGGCCACTGATTTCTGAACCGCCGCCATCCGAAACCGCCGGCAAGCGGGTGAATGTGCGGATTGGCGCGGAGAATCCTTTGCAACCGATCCGCACCTGCACCCTGATTTCTGCCAGCTACCGGCGGGGTTCCGTGCCGGTGGGCAGTGTGGGTGTTTTGGGCCCCACCCGGATGGTGTATGAAAATGCTATCGCAATGGTGGAAGCCGCAGCGGATTATCTCTCGGACGCCCTGAGTTAAGCCCGATTTTATATTTTATAGCACTAGCCACATAGGGAACGGACATCAGTACCCTATGGATATAAGGCGTAGGACAGGCGTCTCGCCTGTCCTATTGTCCTAACCTAAGTGAATACTGTTATAGATTCTAGGTTTTGGATTCCTAACGCATCTAAAATCTAAAATCTAAAATCTAAAATCTAAAATTATTAACATGGTCAGAAAAATAGGATTTGGATTGCTGTGGGTTGGGTTTGTCTCCTATGCCTTTCTCCTCGCACCACCCGACCGGCCTGATACTTGGGCGCTGATTCAAAATCTTTCCACCGGCAACTGGCAAGGCATCAACCCCCTAATCGTCGCCCTGTTCAATATCATGGGCGTCTGGCCAATCATTTACAGCTGCGTGCTGTTTGCTGATGGCAGGGGGCAGAAGCTGCCGGCTTGGCCATTTGCGGCGGCGTCGTTCGCGGTGGGTGCTTTTGCCCTGCTGCCCTATTTGGCGCTGCGCCAACCCAACCCGCAATTTTCCGGGAATAAAAATGTTTTCCTCAAGGTTTTAGATTCCCGCATCACCGGCATTTTCCTGATTTTGGGCGCTGCAGGTTTGGTTGCTTACGGGTTGGTAAATGGCGACTGGGGCGATTTTATTGGGCAGTGGCAAACGAGCCGGTTTATTCATGTGATGAGTTTGGATTTCTGCATGCTGTCTGCGCTTTTTCCTGCGCTGCTGGGAGATGATATGGCGAGACGGGGTATCAAAAATCCCGCACTTTTCTGGACTGTTTCGCTGATTCCTCTTTTTGGCCCGCTGGTTTATCTCTGCCTGCGGAAGCCGGTGATTGAAGCCGGTGGGGAAGTTTAAACCGCCTTGTGGGGGCAGTCTCCGTGTGGTAGCCGCGCGGCGTCGGGGCGGCCACGGGGGGCACTGGTGTCAGGAGGGCGGCCACGGGGGGCCGCCCCTACAGCTTTTCCCTCGTTACCAGCTCAAGCTGGGAACGAAAATATAGCGGTTTTCAGTTGATGAAGTACGCGCTTTTTATCCGGTTGTAGTGCCGGTGGCACCCACGGAGACCGCCCCGCCCCGGGGGGAGCATCCCGTTTTTGAAACTACCCTGGTGAGGGCTTTCGCATTCGGATTATCAATTGCTGGTTTTGACGGAGAGATTATTCGCCCGAATGCTTCGCCCCTACATAATCGGGATGCTCACGCCCCGGGTTTCTGCAACTACCGGCTACGGGTTAATCCGCAAGGTGATGCGCACCGTGCCGGCAACACCCGAAGGCACTTTCCAGCTGAGCAAAACTCGCTTAATCGGATCGAGCAGCTCTGGCGCATCTAGCGTCGAGGCTTCGTCATCCAAAACAATCCGCCCCACGCGACCATTTTGCACCGGCAACTCCAAGACAATTTCACCGCTAAAACCGGCAGGTAGCTTGACATTTTGCAGGTATTGTGTTAATAAAGCCGCTATCGCTTCATCCAAGCCGGTGATGCTGACAACTTGCAGGTGGGGATTGGCTTCAGGGTAAACTGTGAGCGGATCCAATACCTTGATACATATCTTCTCGCCGTAGCGGCTGGGCAAACAGTTCACCAGGAAGTCCACTGTGCGTCCCTGGAAGATACGCCGGATGCGACCGTCTTGGGCTTTCCGCCGCTCCGCAATGTCCAGGTCTGCCAGAATTTTGAAGCGCGACACCAGCGGGTTGACAATCTTTTTAGGCAGTCTTAGATATTCCTGCAGCACCCCATCCTTGCGCATGCGAATCCGCAGAAACTCTTCTTGCGGCTCGATATGGATGTCCGACACCCCGTCGGTGAGCGCTCGCGCCAGGATTTGGTTCACTGTCCTGACAATCGGAGCCGACTCCGCTTCCGCCAGGGCACAGTCCAGGTTCATGCCGTCGTCGTCGCCGCCCGCCGCCTCGCCGATCTCTACATCTTCTAGGGCGCAGGGGTCTAAGATCAGATTCTGTTCCACATATTTCGCTTCCTCCTCTTTCTCTCGCCGCCGCTGCAGGAATTCGGGCACATAAGCAGCACCAGCCGACAAATTTCCGAACTCTTCCTCTTCATCTTGGTGCGCTTGCGGCGCAGGTGCTGATATCCCACGACCTGCTATCTCATCACCTCGCGATCCTGTCATAAATTGCGGTGACATAACTGAGCTAAAAACCGGCTGGTTTGCCGGCGCGGCACCAAAAATTCCCTCATAGCTGACGCCTTCGGGCATTTCCACCGGCACTTGCACCGAGACGCGCTCGCCTTCCGGATCTACCCGCACTTCTTCACTGACAGCCACAAAAGCCGTGTATTGCGACAGTAACTGATAAGTCAAAGCCGTATCTGTTACCGCCTCTACCAGAGATTTCTTTTCCCCGGCAAACATTTGATTCATCAAGTCTTTAATCCGCTGGCGTCCCCAAAGTTGGGCGATGGCGGGATTGCCAGCACCCTTAAAATTAAGGCTGAAAATTTTGTATCGCTTCTTACCGCCCGCCATGCCGGTGATGCGAATATTGCCGGCAGTGCGGTCTTCTTTACGCCCAAACAAAACCAGCGGCTGTTCGGCAAACAAGTCAGGCAGCGTTGAGGGGTAAATCACCGGCGCTTCCCCCTCGCCTTCCCAGCTGATTTTAATGTTCGCCAGCACGGGATTGTTAATCTGGCGGAAGAATTTCTCGGCGACTTCCACCGTGGGTTCGTCTTGGCGGACGACTTGGCAGGTTCCCCGCCCGATTTCTGCGATGCGATTGAGCAAGAAGCGGTTGACGGAACTGCCCACACCGAAACTGTAGAGGCGATTGCCTTCTTTCAGGTGGCGCTGCACTTCGGCTAGAATTTCATTGTCGTTGCCAATGTAGCCATCTGTTAGCAGCACAACACTCCGCAGGCGTCCAGCCTGTGCCGGTGGGAAATTCAGCACGGCACGAATGCCATTGAGCAATTCCGTGCCGCCATTGGCTTGCAGGCTATTGATGTAATTAATTGCCTGAGTGCGATTTTGCGGAGTATTTGGCAATGGGTGGGCAGAGAGTTGCCGTGCCGTACTGGCAAAGTCTATAATAGTAAAGGTGTCGTCTGGATTCAGCCCGCTGATGAACCGCCGCATCAGTTCTTGGGATTTCCGCAGCGGATCGCCAGCTTGGGAGCCGGAGGTATCCATCAGGAAGACGACATCTTTGGGCACAATCTCATTGCTGCGGTATTCCAAAGCTGGGATAAGATAAAGGGCGAAATGACCGCCTCGATCGTCGGCTTCGGTTAGCACAGTGGCTTGGGTTTTGTCACCTGCAACCCGATAGCGAAGAATTAAATCTTTGTTAGGAATTGTGTCTTCGCCTCCCAACTTCACCCGCACGATTTTCCCCTTGCGCTCAATGCGAATCTGGTGGGAAGTTGAGCGGACATCCGAAACCGGCACGCCGGCATTTATTTCCACGGTAACGCCGATATCGTGGCGAGAGCGAGTTTCTGGCGGCACAACCGGCGGACTGATGCGGGAGGCGTCGGGCACTTGGTCAGTATCGCCGGTGCTGTCAATTGGCGTACCGGGGATATAGCGCGTGCCCACCACCATTGGGAAGACGAATTCGTAATCGCCGCCTTCAAATTTCAGGCTGTCGGTGTAGCGGATGATAACGTCGATTTGCTCTCCGGGCTTGATATTGGCGAGAGATTGTGTGAATATATTATCGCGCTCTTGTTCGAGCAAACCGGCGGTGCGCCCTTGGCGTTTGGCTTGTTCGTAGATTTGTTTGGCTTCTTCGCGTTTTTTGATGCTGCCTTTGATAATGCGGTCGCCGATTTTGATTTCCATGTCATCCACTGCGGCTTCATCCGGCAGTGGGAAGATATAGACGGCTTCTAAGGGATCGGTGAAGGGATTTTCAAAGGTTTGCCGCACTTCGCATCGGGACAGGTTGCCGGCGATTTTGGCCAGCACTTCGGTATGTTTGAGGGGGAAAACCAGTTTCTGGCCCGATGGGGATTGGACGTATAAGCCCCCTAATGTGGAGCCTGAGCGTGCTGCGGTGGGCATAGGTAGTTACCTCCTGAATTTTCAGGTGTCCAGTGGGCGACCGGTGGCGCTTAGCTCTATGCTAGCTGCGGCGAGCCGGTGTGTGCCACAATTTAAAGAAGACTTAAGAATGTGTGCTTTCTACCATCGCACCTCTGGAAGGCGAACGCTCCGCAGTTACAGTTGTTGTTACCGACCTTTTGCAGTAAAATTTTGTGGGGTAGAGGAGCGCCGGTGTGCGAATTTCAGAGTTAAATAACCCAAGTCCCCTCCTTCCAGGGCGGGCACTCTGACCCGCCCCTACAGCCTGGGAACGGGGCGGGCACTCTGACCCGCCCCTACAGGATCTGACTTGAAAATGTTTGTAGTTGGGCTTTAGCCCTACCAGCTCGCCCCGCCCCGGGGACAATTTTCATGGGTGACGATGTACGCAGTTCCGAAGCGACTGCCTCCTTAAGTACCAACTTTGGGTTAAAATCCTAAAAAATTCCCTCTTTCTCACACTTCTCTCTATTTCAGGACTTTCCCATGACGCATTTTGGCCTTTTCTGTCCCACCACAACCGGCCACCTCAACCCGATGACAACGTTAGGGCGCGAGCTGAAACTGCGCGGTCATCGCGTCACCCTATTCGGAATGCTCGATGCTCGCGCAAAGACAGAAGCAGCGGGATTGGAATTCTGGGCGATTGGAGAGTCTGAGTGTCCGGCGGGGTTTACGGCAGAATCGCTGGCCAAGCTGGGGAAACTGAGCGGGTTGGCTGCTTTGCGGTATACCATAAGTCTGGTGCGGGAGAGTGCCGCTCTGCTATTGCGAGACGCCCCAAAAGCGCTGAAGGCAGCCGGTGTGGAAGCCTTGCTGGTAGACCAAGTTACATCAGGGGGCGAGACTGTTGCGGACTTCCTGGGAATTCCCTTTATTACCGTGTGCAGCGCCCTGATGATTAATCAAGAGGACAGCGTTCCGCCGTTTTTCACATCTTGGAGTTACAATCCAGTCTGGTGGGCGCGTCTGCGCAACCGAGCCTGTTACGGGTTACTCAATCGCTTCACGCAACCCATTGTGCAGTTTGTGAACGAGTATCGCCAGCAGTGGAAGTTGCCCCCCTACTCTCACCCCAGCCAAGTCTTTTCCAAACTGGCACAGTTGAGTCAGCAGCCTGCGGAGTTTGAATTCCCGAGGCAGCATTTGCCGGAGTGCTTCCATTTCACCGGCCCTTACCACAACCCAGCCAGTCGGGAACCGGTATCTTTCCCGTTTGAAAAGTTGACCGGGCAACCGCTGATTTACGCTTCGATGGGAACTCTGCAAAATCGCCTGCTGAGGATTTTCAAATCAATGGCTGAGGCGTGTGTTGGGTTAGATGTCCAGTTGGTGATTTCTCTGGGGGGTTCAACTCCCCCAGAATCGCTGCAAGGATTGCCTGGAAATCCCCTGGTTGTTGGGTATGCGCCGCAATTGGAACTGCTGCAAAAAGCCCGGCTCACGATTACGCATGCGGGGTTGAATACGACTCTGGAATCTCTCAGCAATGGGGTGCCGATGGTGGCAATTCCCATTGCCAACGACCAGCCGGGAGTGGCAGCGCGGATCGCGTGGACAGGGGCTGGGGAGTTTGTGCCGTTGAAAAAGTTAAGCGTTCCCAAGCTGCGAACTGCTATACAGCAGGTGCTGGGGGAAGATTCTTACAAAAAGAATGCCATTAGGCTGCAAGAAGCGATTCGGCTCGCCGGCGGGGTGAGTCGCGCTGCTGATGTTATCGAACAGGTGATATCTACCGGCAAGCCGGTTTTGAGAGGGAATTAAAACAGGAGTTGCGCAACAGTGATAAAGAGTGCCGGATTCTGGAGCTGGACGCTCTCGCACCGCCGTTACAGTTGCTGTAACCGGCTTTTTGCAGTAAAATTTTGTGGGTTACAGCAGTGCCGGGGTGCGACTTTAGGAGTATACTGCTAAAAAAGCTACTCTCTCAAATGAGAATGTGTGATATTATGGGGACGACAAGCGATGACTAATCTGAAAATACCTTGTGGGCCAGAGGCAATTACGCCCGAATGGCTAACCCAGGATATTCGCAGTACGGGAGCAATAACTAATGCCACCGTCAAGTCGGATATTGCTGAAATACTTCTGCAAAGAAGTTTCGCAATAATCGATGACCACAGCGCCGGATGCCTAATGCCGGAGTAGACTGTAGGGCGCGGTAACTGTCAGCATAAGGTTTGGAAAATGAAGGAGGATAACTGTGGCACACACAAAAAATATACTTCAACATACTGAAACCGTTTCTGTTGAGAAGGAACGCTATTCAGGAGGCTATGGTTCCCGGATTATTCAAGGACTAAGCGGGCGAAAAGCGACCAGAGAGGCTGCCTTTTTTCTGCCCTACTTGCGCTCCGGAATGACGCTGCTGGACTGCGGGTGCGGTCCCGGCTCTATGACGGTCGATTTTGCCGAGGTTGTCGCTCCCAGCGAAGTGATTGGTATCGATCTAGAGTCAAGTCAATTTGAAGTGGGAAGGGCGCTTGCTTTGGAAAGGGGGGTTAAGAACGTCCGGTTTGTGGCCGGCAATATCTACGAACTGCCCTTTTCCGAAGGCTCGTTTGACGCTGTTTTTGTACATGCTGTCCTGTACCATCTAAGTGACACCCACAAGGCTCTCGCTGAAGTACATCGGGTGTTAAAATCCGGCGGCTTCGTCGGAGTCCGCGATAGCGACGTCGCTGCTGATATCTGCACACCCTCTAACCCAATACTAGATCGCTCTTGGGAGCTAATTTACAGCGTCTTGCAGCATAATGGCGCTAATCCGTTTTTAGGAAGGACTCATCGGGCTTTACTGCGCGAGTCTGGTTTTGTTGACATTAAAGCTTCCGCGTCTTTTGATTACTATGCAACGTCTGAGGTAGAGGTTCAAGTCGGTGAGTTTTGGGCAGACTTCATTTTGCAGCCTCATATCACCGGTGTGATCCGCGAACAGGGTTGGGCTACTCAGACAGAACTTGAAGAGATGAGCGCTGCTTTTAAGTCATGGGGCGAACATCCCGATGCTTTTTACGCCCGGGCTCGCTGTGAAGCAGTGGGTTGGAAGAAATGAAGAATTGAGGGAAAGGCGCTTTCGCCCATTCAGCCATCCCAGCACCGGCGAGCACTCTTCAAGCTGAACGAGAGCTAGTCTGGAGGATTCGCTGATTTTGAGGGCGCATTCCTCTCCCCACCATCCGCACACCAGCTGCCGGTTCCCAGCTGCGAACTTCTCCACAGCTGGTGCGGTTGGAAGATTCTTACAAAAAGAATGCCACCCGGCTGCAAGAAGCGATTCGGCGAGCCGGTGGAGTTTCTCGCGCTGCTGATATTATCGAACAGGTGATATCCACCGGCAAGCCCGTCCTGAGAACTAATGAATCGCAGTTTTCAAGCTGAACTAGAGCTAGTTTGGAGGATTCGCTCATTTTGAGAGCGCATCCCCGTCACCACCATCCGGACACCATCTGCCGGTCCCAACAGGAAGCGCCGGCGCACCGGCTGCACCGGCTTACTATCTGCCAGTTCCATTTGAGTGCGAGACAGCACTGTGGCTAGAACCAGTTTCATCTCAAACAGGGCAAAGGCCATGCCAATACAGCGGCGGTTGCCCCCTCCAAACGGCAAATACTCATGCGGAGCAAATTGACGCTCTAGAAACCGCTCTGGCTTAAATTGCTTCGGCTCGGGATATAAATCTGAGCGATGATGGGTAAGATAAATACAGGGAACCACCAGAGTCCCCGGATCTAACTGGTAGCCCGCGACCTGTAGCGGTGATTTGACCAGTCGATTTAATGCCAGCATTGCCACCGGGTAAATGCGCAGCGTTTCAGAGCAGACAGCATTCAAATAGGGCAGTCGGAAAATGGCGTTCGGATCGGGATTTTCGCCGAGAGTATCCAGCTCTTGCAGCAGTTTCTCACGCACCTGCGGCAGGCGGTGAATCCAGTAGAAAGCCCATGCCAAAGAAGTCGCGGTAGTCTCGTGACCCGCCACCAAGAGAGTGAGCAACTCATCGCGCAATTCCACATCTGTCATCGGCTCCCCCGCCTCATCGCGAGCTGCCATCATCAAAGACAGGATATCAGTGCGAGATGGCTCTGGTTTCTCCCGGCGCTCCTGAATCTCGGCGTAGATGAGTTCGTCAAGTTGCTGCCGCAAACGCAGGAACTTTACCCACGGACTCCACGGGCCTAAATCTCGTTGCAGTAATGGAAAAAACAGCGCGGATGCCATAAATAAAGGGTTTTTTGGATTCAGTATGGCAATCAGGAGTTGCTCTATCTGTTCGTAACGCTGCCCGTCCTCTAGACCAAATACAGCTTTCAAAATCACCCGGAAGGAAATCGCTTGCATGGACGGAAGGACTGAAAAGGGTTCGCCAATCTTCCATCCGCCAGTCACTGCGAGAGTGATGTCACCAATCAGTTGCCCGTATGCCCGCATCCGCTCCCCATGCAAGGGAGGTGTCAGCAGCTTTCGCTGGCGCTGGTGGGGTTCACCGTCGAGGGCAAGCAGTGATTGCCGCCCTAGCAAAGGCGAGCGAACACCGGCTGCCTCACCAGAGTCTAGCTGTTTTGGATCGGCGGTAAAAATCTCCTGAATCAGCTGGGGGTTGCTAATGAATACTTGAGGAATAAAAGTTGGGCCAATCCGCAGGGTGAAGATATCACCGTAGCGTTGGGCGCAGTCTTCCATATATTCCAGGGGCTTGGCCATCCACTTGAGCGTCTGCAGCAACGGTAGAGTCTGGGGACCGTCAGGCAGTTTAGATGCTGGCATTTTTGTCGTTCTCCTAATCACTGGCTACCAATTATACGGCGGCAGCTTTAAAGATTCTCTCACAAGATGTCATCAAGAGGTCATACCGGCACCGGCAGCCAATCTCAAATCCACCGGCAAGCCGGTCTCCAGCACTGATTAATCTCGCTCGCACTCCCGTTTCGTGACCTCGTGCCGGTAGCGAAACATCTCTTCCAGCCGCGACAGCACCCACATGCTGAGGAAAAGCTCAGCCAGCCACCCACCGGGTAAGCCGAAATCGATGGCATCCGTCAGCTTGGTTTGGCCATTTTCCTCAGCAAATAAATGCCGGTGCGTCCAGCTAACCATTGGGCCTTCCACCTGTTCGTCAGCAAACAGCCGGTTTTTTTCGCAGGCGGTGTGACGCGCCACCCACCGCACGGGAAATGGCCCCAACCAAAGGCGAAATTCCGAAATAGCCCCCACCTCAAGCCCCCCCTCGCGGCGCACGATTTGCACCGGCTGCCAGGGGGGCGTGAGAATTTTCAGAATGTCCGGTCTTTCGTGGAAATTCCAGACGACTTCCACCGGCGCATTAATTAATACAGAACGTTTAAAGTGCAGCATCCCGATTTTAGATTTTTACCAGCTAATTCAACGAGCCAGCAGCCCACTGGATTTGCATTCCCAGCAGTCGCTGGCAACGCTCCTTAAACTCACCCCACTTCGGACGACTTACTAGATTCCCGATTTGAGCACCTCTTCCCTGCCAATGACCTCGCCATTCTGAGTGACCACTAGCTCTTGGGAGTTGACAGTGTAGCGGACATCCCCGTTAACCGCAACATAAGTGTCATCCTCAGCACTTTCGAGCGGCAGAGTCACGTTACTATTCGCTTCATTTCCCTTTTCCAAACCGACGTAAGTCCGCACCCCCGTCTCATTACTTTGGCAAATATATATCCGGTAGTTCGCTGTCTCGAACCAGCGAACCGATCCTGAACGATATCCGCAAATCGCGTCAGCCAGCAACACCGGTCGGCTATTCGGTGAAATCCCCGACGCCGCCGGCTCAAAATTGCCCGTTTCTGCCGCCTCCTTGAAAGCCGCCCCAACACCGGCAGCGCCCCCCGTTAGTCCAACAGCCTTTACCGAAGGGGCGAACAGCAAACACGCCCCCGCACTCAATAGGGCCATCTTCATGGCCCGCATGCAATTCATTTCCCGTTTTGCCAGTGCCATACCTCGATCCGCCTTTAACTCAGGGATGGTGTTCCGCAGAAATGAGGGAGCAGCGCCCTCAACTCTTTGCTCTCAATTTTACCCATCGAACAGCTATTTTTATCGGGCGCTCAATATTTCTTAATTATTGGGTGCCGGGGGCTGCTCACTTAAGCCGGGACAGATGGTACAATCAAGCGACTCTCCCCCGCTCCCCCTCTCCTAATCTGCCGTATTGGACAGCAGCCAGTTTGCCAGCGCCGAAGCGCCGGCGCGATCTTACTGGGGAAAAAGAGCCGTGGCTGCAGCTAGGTGCTTTTGCAGGGTAGCGGCAGGCAGGGGTCCTTGCAAGTGGCTCCAAGGCAAAACTCGCTCTAATGACCAGTTCTCGTGCACATAAAAATCCATCTCGGGCACTTTGCCGCGCAGCTCTTTGAAAGCCCGCCGGTAACTGCCCACAGAGTCGCCGTAGTGCCGCACTAATTCTAACAGGTGAGACAGCCGCCGGTCGCCCCTGGAAAGTAATGCCTGAATCACTGACCAATTGTAACTTTCGGGGCGGAAATCGGCACCCTCCCGCCGCAATTGCTTTTCCAGGAACTTCAGCCGCTTTTCCGCCTCCCGGTTCACCCCAAACCACTGAAACGGCGTGTGAGCCTTCGGCACAAAAGTGCTGCAGCCCAGCGTCAAGCGCAATCCCGGCGCGGCTTTTTTAATGTCTCGCATCATCGTCACTGTCTGCTCAATATCTGTCGTATCCTCACCGGGCACGCCCACCATTCCGTAAAGCTTCAGCCCGCTTAAACCGCCGGCTTTGGCATTAACAGCAGCTCCGATAATCTCATCATTAGTGAGTTTTTTGTTGATGATTTCCCGCAGTCTTTCGGAACCTGTCTCCACAGCAATAGTCAGCGAGCGCGTATCTCGCTTAGCCAGAGTTTGCGCTAACTTCTCGGTGACGGTATTTGTCCGCACCGACGCTAAACTCAGCCGCACGCCGTCATACTTTGGCTGGCTCAAATAATCCAGCAAGGTGTCAAATTCTGGGTGCTGGGTAACAGACGCGCCCAGCAAACCCAGCCGGTCAGTGACTTGCAGCCCCCGCTCAATTGCAGGAATAAGAGAAGCTTCCAAACTCGCCGTTCTAAACGGCAGAGTCAGATAGCTCGCCAAACAGAACCGGCACATTTCCGGACAGCTGCGCACCACTTCCACCATGTAGATGTTTTCCCAAGCCGCTTTTGCTGTCACCACCGTTGAAGCAGAGAGAATATTGCCCCGGTAAGTTTGCTTTTGCACCTGCGCCGGAACCTCAGCTAATGCCGGCGCAATCGATTTGATAGCCCCATCCGGACTGTGATATTTTACCTCATAAAGGCTGGGAACATAAACTCCCGGCACTTGTGCGAGATGCCGCAGCTGGGTTTGCCTGCCGGCGTTGCGGACTTGCTTGTAAGCTTCGATGAAATCTCCCAGCAGGGTTTCCCCATCTCCCAGCAAAATAACATCAAAGAAATCTGCGAAAGGTTCTGGGTTGGCCGTCAAAACCGGCCCCCCACCGAATACAATCGGATGGCTCTCCCTCCTATTCGCCGCCCGAATCGGAATTTCTAGGAATTCCAGCAGGCTGAGGATATTGACATAATCCAGTTCCCATGATATGGAAAATCCCACTAATTCTGGAGATGCCGGCAGTTGCTCGCGGGTGTCTGCAAACAGCCGGCTGGCACGCACATCGGGGCGCACGGCTAAAGTTGCCCACACCACTTGATAGCCGAGGCTGGTTATGCCAACGCTGTACTCGTTGGGAAACGCAAAAATAGTGGGCACCGCACCGGCATCCGGGGTTGCCGGTGTGAATAGAAGTCGCTCAGCAGAAAATACGTCAGCCGTCACAGATGAGTTGGCATTGCATGCTTTACAGGTCTATCTGCAATTTTATCTTTTTTCCGGGCACCGGCAAGGGGTGCCCCTACTTTTATCGCTCCCAGCCTGAGGCTGGGAACGCAAATATACAGGCTCCCCCTCCTCTCAATGTTGGGCGGCGCAGATACAGACGAGCACCCTGTCTCAAGTTCTTGCCGTAAATACGTCTGGAGGAGGATAATCCAGCCTCAATCTCTCGGGTAGAGGCAGCAGCGCTGGCTTATTTATATTTAAGTTTTAGCCATAAAATTGTGAGATTCAGCATCAAGGTAATCAGGTTGGCTAGAGCTACAGGAACAGACTTAATGAAAACGCCGTAGACTAGCCACAAGAAGCTGCCGGTGCAGAACAGTACCAGCATTTCTAAAGATACATCTTTGGCCTTGCGGCTTTTCCAGGTTTTCATTACTTGCGGAACAAAAGCGCCCGTTGTTAGAGTGGCCGCTGTCAATCCTAAAATGTTAATCCAGTCCATCGTAATTGTCTGGCATTTACCAGAGACGGGTGTCTCTGTCATTATAAGACAAGTTTAGTCTTGTGGGAAAAGGGAGTCGTTTGGAAAGAAATGACTCGCCGAAAAGCGGATGTGGGAGCCGCTGGGTAGCCGGTGCGAGACTTGAGACGCTTCTGGAAGAAGAAGCAGCGCTTTTTCCGCTTGACTCACCGTCTTTTTCAGTGGTTTGGCACTAGGATTTGGGGGCGGGAAAATGTTTCACCCCCCTTGGATGTTCTTTATCTGCGCTGGTAGATGCCTCGATTGCCGGTCGGTCGCTGACGCCAGCGGCCATTTTGCCAGAATTTTCACTATTATACTGTAAGAGGCACGTGCGGCACCGGCAGTCCGGGATGACGGTCCAGACGGTGTGGGGACGCGACATGTCCCGTCCCCACTCAACAGCTGCCGGCACCGGCACCCGATGTCCCCACGGCGTCACAGCCCCACGCTCCTTTGCACCCGCATCCCCACCCCAGAGACTGGGCGGCGGAAAGTCCCGAAAGGGCGTGGCGGAGTCAGGGGTGCCGGTGAGTGCCGGCTTGCCTTGCGGTGGCACACTGCTGTAGCGCCAGCGTCCCAGCCCGCGATTCGTTAAACTCCATCAATGTGAGGTATAGTTGCCAAATAGGGGTGCATCCTTTGGCTTTACCTGAGAAACAGTTGATTGCTATCATCCAGCAACGAGAGCAATTCCTACCGGCTCTCCCCAAACCGGCAGCCAATTCAGGTTCAGCCGGGGACAGACTAGCCCAACTGCCCATTGCAGATTCACTCACGAACGCAGAAATCTATGAGTCCTGTTGTGAAAGTTCTTCAACCCGCTGGCCTTTTAGACGGTACGAAGGCCACTCTAGTGCGCAAAGAGATTGACGGCATTCTTACCCAGGGAGCGGATATCGTATTAATCGATCTGAAGGATGTCACCTTCATTGACAGTTCTGGTTTGGGGGGTCTGGTGGCAGCACTCAAAGCAGTGCGCTCTGCCGGCAGCAAGCTGATTATCTGCTCGATCAACGCTCAAGTCAAGATGCTGTTTGAGCTGACGAGTATGGATCGCGTCTTTCAGATTTTTTCCAATCAGGATGAATTTAAAAAGAAGGTTATGTCAGCAAATTAAGGGACTTTGGGCCTGATTAACTGTATAAGTTTGAATAGGGAATTTTGAATTGATAATTCTTAATTATTCACAATTCCTCATTCAAATTTCTCCCAACGTCCCTTTATGAGAGCCGCTAACCGAAATTGATTTGCAGCAGGGAAAGATCGTCGTCAAACGTGTCTTTTGAGCTGACTTTCCGAATCGAATTTAAGAGGTTCTCTACATCGGCAGTCTGTGTCTGCCTGCACTGCGCCGTCAGGTCGATGAAGGCATCCATGCCCCACAGCGTGCCGTCAGGTTGGTTAATTTCGTAAACGCCATCACTAAAGACGTATAAAGTGCTGGAGGTGTCAATATCGCAGGAATCACATATATATTCGGCTTCAGGAAACATGCCAATCGGCAAGCCCGGTGTTTTCAGCTTTTTCACCTGGGTGCTGGCTGGCGGTTTACCGGAGAGCAACACTGCCGGTGGGTGGCCCGCGCTGGCATAAACCAGCCGCCGCTTGACTCGGTGATACACCCCATACCAGATTGTGAAGTATTTGTCAACGTAGGCAGACCGCTGGTGATTCAGCTGGAAATACTGATTCAGGGCGTAGAGGACTTCATTGGGGTGAGAAAAATTGGTGTCGGGCAGCGAGCGCGAGCGCAGCAGGTTGAGCACCAAAACTGAGAGCAGTGCCGGTCCCACACCATGTCCCGCCACATCCAGCAGGTAAATCACCAAACGATCTGGATCGAGCCAGTAGTAGTCAAAGCAATCGCCCCCCAGCTGTTTGGAGGGAATAAACTTCGCCTTGACACTCACCGGCTCTCCCTCGAAGGTCGATGGTAGCAGCGACTGCACGTAGTCCGCCGCATCAGCCAAGTCCGCCTCCAAAATTTTCTGTTTGCTTTGCAAATCTTGATTGAGCTTTTGCAAATCTTGATTCAGCTGGTGTATCCGCAGCCCCGCTCGCACCCGTGCGTTCAGCTCATTTATCTCAATCGGCTTTGAGAGAAATTCATCCGCGCCGGTATCCAGCCCTATCACCCGATCCTCGATTTCGCCCCGCGCCGTCAGCAAAATGAAAAATGTCGCTGACAGCTCTGGATTCGCCTTCACCCACCGGCACACCTGAAGCCCATCCATCAGGGGCATCATCCAGTCACTGATTATTAAGGCCGGTCGCAACCGCTGCGCCTGCTCAATGCCTTCTTGCCCATTGGTGGCCACTGTCACCTTATAACCCTGCTTTTGCAGCGCTTTAGTCAGCACCAGCCGAATCGTAGGGTCATCATCAATCACTAGAATTTGAGTCATATAGTAAAGCAACTGCAAGGGAGCCGCTTAAAAGTCGATAATAGCCTAAGATTTCAAAAATGAACAGGAGATTTACTTGATAGAGTTTACAGAAAGTGGGGGCGCTTCAAAAAGCCGTGGCCAACCCGTCATATAACCTCCGACATAACAGCTCTCGCCCTTGGAAAAATGTTAAACTTTATAACAAAACGTTGCGCTTCATCCCAGTCACTCCTGCCCCTGTCGCCACCCGGCTCGCAGCTGAGTCCACTGGGACGATTTGCGATCGCCAGAAACAATTGCGCTCAGCAGCCTCCAGTATTTACTCTCAATAAATCACTCACCCTTTGATTACGATTTTTTTACATCGAGCCCTCGCCAGCGGGCCATTTACAGGTTAGCACGAGCCCGCTCCTGCCGCCAGCCCGGGCCTCGGGCCCGCCAGCAGGCCCGACTGGAAACTGAACCCGCAAGCCTTGCGCGCCCCGACCGGCTGAAGCTTCAGCGCTCCATTTATAGTTTAATAGAAGCCAGCGCCCTGGCATGCATTTCGCTCGGTTTAGCTTGAATTTATTACTCCCCCACTCGGCCTTTCCTACTTTTATCACGAGCCCATGAAATTAAATGATTGCGGCAACTTGCCCTTCCTCCAAAAAGCGGACATTCAAGTCAAGACAGACATCAGCGCTCTCTCCAAAGTTCTAGCATGGTTCGACCAATTTAACCACCCTCCAGTTCCCAAATATATTTGGATGCAGTGCCAGTTAGCCCTGGCGGAGGGATTTACCAACGCTGTCCGGCACGCCCACAAAGGTAAACCCCCTGAAGTGCCGGTCGAGATCGAGGTAATAATTTTCCCCCAGCGATTAGAAATACGCATTTGGGATCGCGGACAGCCCTTTGATTTAGACCAGCGCCTCAGAAATATGCCGCCGCAAGTGGATGCCGATGATGAGGGAGGGCGCGGTCTGAAACTCATGCGGGAAATATCAGATTGTCTGAATTACACGCACAGTGATGGCCAGGGCAATTGCTTGCTGATTCTCAAAGAGTACCCCCACTTGTAACCGAGAAGGAAGGAACAAGCCACAAGCAAGAAGGATAAAAAGTTCTCCCCCGCCCCCGAGCGCGTCAGCGCGTCCTGCCACCGAGCGCAAGACGCGATTCGGCGCTCTGCAAGATTCTCCCCTTTTTGCCCGCCCATAAAATAGTAACAGTCCGGATTTGCTCTCACTCCCCAAAAAACCAGAAAAACACCACCAATAAAACGGTCAGACTCAGCCATGTTGGCAGCCCCAACAAGTTGAGCGAGTCCAGCGGCAGGAAAACGAAAGCTTTAATCAGCAGCCAGCCGCCAAAAATCATCACCGTCAAGATCGCCAGAGACTCTCTCACAACCCAAACCCAAACGCGGCGTTGAAACTGTATCAAGTGTGTGTGGCAGAAATAAAATTGTCACTCACCCCCCATTGAACTCGCCATCCCTTGCTACCACTGAATTAGCACGCTCTGAATTCTCCCCTGAGAGGAGACAGAAAGTAAACGTCTGAGATTTTTAGGAGATAGTGGGGGGATATTTATGCGCACCCTGCGGCGGTTCAAATACGGCTGTTTCCTGGCTGCGGTGACGGCAGTGAGCGCCATACCGGCTCTTGCAGAAAAGCCAATTTTTGGTAAGCTCAGCCTCGCACCGGGCTTTCCACCCTCAGCGGCGGCTGTCACCGGCTACACCAGTGGCTCCACATCCCTGCCTGCCATTGTGGCCAACAGAGATCGCCACGGCAACCCCTGTTTGGGCTTTGCTGACAGCGCCCCCGATTTGGTTCTCGTCTTGGAGAAAGACTTCCCTCGCCTGAGAGTCCAAGTTGACAGCAAACGTAAAGACACAACCCTGGCCATCATTGGGCCCGGCGGAGTTGTTCGCTGCGGCGACGATACCGGCAAGAATAAAGATGCCAGCATTGAAGACTCTGACTGGAAAGCCGGTCCATACAGCGTCTGGGTTGGCTCCATTGAACCGGGCCCGAGCGTGGATTACAAGCTGACCGTGGTGCAGCCGTAACCCAGCTTAACCCACTGTAACACTCGCCCTCGTGACGCGCTCCAACTCCGGGCCGCTTTCCTTGACGCGCCACAACAGAGCAGATTGGCACACAGGCACCGGCAGCAACAGCGGTAAAATAATCAGTGGTCTGTTTTGCCAAAAGTGGGTATCCTCCCTTGCTGAATACTCTTGTTGCCGACTTCCGCATCATCTTCGACCGCGATCCAGCCGCTCGCAACTGGCTAGAGGTTCTGTTTTGCTACCCGGGCCTGCAGGCGTTGCTGTTCCACCGGCTCGCCCACAGGCTGCACCTCCTGGGAATTCCCTTCATCCCCCGCCTGATCTCCTACTTTTCTCGCTTCCTGACCGGCATCGAAATTCACCCCGGCGCTGCAATCGGCAAGGGCGTGTTTATTGACCACGGCATGGGCGTTGTCATCGGAGAAACCGCCATTGTCGGAGACTACGCCCTCATCTACCAGGGAGTCACCCTCGGCGGCACCGGCAAGGAAAGTGGCAAGCGTCACCCCACCCTCGGCGAAAATGTCGTCGTCGGTGCCGGTGCCAAGGTACTCGGCAATATCCACATCGGCAACAATGTCCGCATCGGTGCCGGTTCCGTCGTCCTCCGCGATGTCCCTTCCGACTGCACCGTAGTCGGTATCCCCGGTCGCATTCTATATCGCTCCGGCGTCCGCGTCAACCCCCTGGAACACGGCCAGCTCCCCGATTCCGAAGCCAACGCCATCCGCGCCTTGCTCGACCGCATTGAGGCCCTCGAAGAACAAGTCCAAACCCTAAAACGCCAGCCGGCTCTTGTCCCCGCTGTTGTCCCATTCGACCGCCCCGCCCCCACCGCACCGGCACTCTTGGATGCTTCCCCTGCGACTTCCCCCGCAGACATCGGCCCCAAGTGCCGCATCCGCGACAAGCAAATTCAGGATTTCTTAGATGGCGCTGGCATCTAGCCGGTCACACATATACCGATACATTTTTGCTGGAAATTGCTACCAATTGCCACCAAATACATAAGCTGGGAGTCTAGCTCTCAGCCAAGGCGTATCAACCAATGCCCGCAGGAAGATCCCGCGAGCACCGTTTAGATCCCTGTCCATGACCCGACCGTCGATTTTGGACTTAATAACTCTCGCCCCGCCGATTTTAACAACCTCCCCAGTCCAAGAGACAGTCTTAGAGGTGTAGGCTTCATTGATATCGGATAGGAGGATCTTACCTGCCTCCCAAGCTTTCCACTCCAGGTGTTTCTTGAAAGCATAGTGAGAGAGGGTAAGCATCAGGCGCACAGTCTTAGATTTGATTTTTCGCTTAGACTTGCTCACCATCTGAGACGGCTCAAAGCTGGGCAGGAAGATTAAGTCAAAATTTTCGACGAGGAACTTGGCCGTCTTGTGGTGCAGCTCTTTGACCAAGTGCTGCACTTTGCAGCGGATGCGGTCAGCAGCTTTCCTGAAGCGCCGCTTTTGGCCGGACTTGGCGAAAGCTGTTTTTGAGACAAGGCGGTCGAGCTTAAAGCAGAGCTTCTGGATTCGCAGGTTAGCGTCACTGCCAATCCAGCCACAGGACGATTCGGAAAAGAAGGTCATGAATGTTCGGACACCGGGATCTAAGGCAACCGCCCGCCCTTGGTTTTCGGACTGGTGCGGATGCACTTCCTGGGAGCAAATCAGGTAATACTCCCCATAGGCCATCGTCAAACGGCCATCGCTGAAATCTGGTGGGAGTGGTTCGGCAAGGCGCATCTCTCCCAAAAGTGTGTGATAGATGCCGCGCTCGCTGATTGCAGACTTTGGGATAAAGACTGTCTGCCGCCTGTCCCTGCGGCTGCGAAACCTGCACTTGCGGAACTGGCCATCTTTTGCAAAGCCTCGTTTGGCTTCCCGAACAGCGGTACAGGCGTCCTTGACGGCGATTTTTTTGATTTGGTATGGCACTGGCTTCGCCCATTCGGGCAGCGCTCCCATGATAAGAGGAGCGACAGCCATCCACTTCGCTTTTGTGCCTGGCTCTTGGAGGTGCTTGATGGTTTGGTTGTAGGTGTGTCTGGACACGCCAAACCATTGTCTTAAAAGTGATCTTTGGCTAGGGCTTGGGAATATCCGGATCTTTCGAGATTTCCTTGCGGTATCGCAATCGCCCATGCATGCGGCAGCTGAAGACATGGAGGATGGCGAGAAGAGGGACGCTATCGCGTCCCGCTTCGCTATCCGATGTGAGTTCGGATTCCCGGCAGTGAGCAGGTTGGCTGAGAACCAGGAGTTGCCCACCGTTTTGCCCGACCATGAAGTCAAACAGCTCGAATCCAAACCGGCACAGCCTGTCACGGCAGGCAACCACAACTGTGAGCTGATCTCCGCGCATAAGTCTGACCAGTAAGGCTTGCAGTCCTTTTCGCCTAAAGTTGAGTCCTGAGCCGATATCCTGGATGACTTCGGCTCCGGGGTAGCGCTCTGGCATGAACTCGGCTTGACGGGAGAGGTCGTCTTTCTGTTTTGCTGAGCTGACTCGGCAGTAGCAAATAGTGGTAGCTGGAGCTCAATCCCCTCCCACCCCTGCGATGTCGAAGAGGCGCTGCCCCGATGGCGTGCGGATGCTTTTGATTTTGCCTTCATCGGCGTACTTCCTGAGAGTCTTTGGGTGCAGTCCGAGAAATTCGACTGCTTTTCGTAACGGGACGTAAGCCATGAGAGATGTGTGGCCAACTCTATCTAATCATAGTAAATCGCCTGCTGCTGTCAACCCTCGTTCCCACCCCCTATCTATAGCCTCTCTTATCCTCCCTCTGCGCCTCGGCGTCCTCTGCGGTTCATAAAATTACTAGATTTCACAGACTGCCGTTTATTTAAACCGCAGAAGTACAAGGATAAACGCAGATTTTCGGGAAAACATATTTCTTGTCAGGGGTTCACCGGTTGGACTTCCCAACCACCCTCGCTGTCGAGCCGGTAGATGCAGCGATTTTGGGGATCGCCTCGCAACTCCAGATGATCCACAACTGCCGGCACAAGCAGCAGCAGGCAAAAATGCGGTAAAGGCTCTGTGTCTGCCGGTGGGACCAGCGCAAAAGCACCCGCATCCCCTCTCGGTTTACCCGGCTCTGGCCAAGCAAATTGCGCTCGTGCCCCCTCAGAGATTTCCTGCCAAGCACTCTGGCGGGCTTTTTGCAGTTCTGAGTCCGGCTCAGTATTTCGCACCAGGCTCAGCATCCCCGAAATCCGAAATTGCTCCCGCGTTTTCGGAAAATACCAGCAAGCTTCCCCCCAGGGATTGCTGTCAATTTGACCGGCTTTCTCGCTGCGGGCGTCTGTGACGAATTTCAGCTGGTTGGTGTCGCCGATAAAGCCGCGAAAAACAACAGTTCGGTTCGCCGGTTTGCCGTCATTCCCAACAGTCGCCAGTTGCAAGTAGCGGGCGTACAGGAGGCTGCGATTGCGATAAAGGGCGCGGGCTAAGGGCGTTCGCCAAAGAGCGAGAGGCATGCAAATTTGAACCTGATTAAGATATCTAGTTGGGTGCGTTACGGCGTCAGCCGCAACGCACCCAATCATTAAGTCTCAAAATATTATATCATTAAGGATTAAAATATTCTAGCGACTCCGTGACCCGGACAGCCTCTTCCGGGCTGATGTTCTTGCAAGCCGATTTAGAACTGGCGGGGGTAACCTCCTCAGAGGTGCCGGCAAACCGATAAAAGTTGCCATCCCTTTCCATCCAGTCAGAAAACATATAGCTGCGGGAGTTGGCCGCTTTTGCGGACTTCCCGTAATTCAGCTTGTAACTGCTGCCAAAAAACCGAGAGTTGACAGGTAAGCTGGATTCCAGTTCCGGGTTTCTCCCCGCCCCGCCGGTCGCTTCAATCGCAAAGCAGGAATTATTCGAGTCTCTGTAGAACATAATATATCGAGGCGTGCCGCCGGCACCGCCCGGAAGGATTTCCGCCCGCAGGATGGTAATCTCAAATCCAGCTGGGATATAAGTGGGGACAGCAATTTTCATGCCGAGAGACTGTAGAAGCTGCACTTGAGCCGGTCTGAGTTGAGTGCCGGTTTGCTGTGCCAGTGCGGCAGAGCTAGTTGCGGCACTCATAAATAAGGTGCTCAAGCAGCCAAGTGCTGCGATTAAGGGTGAGGTTCTCATTGCTAATCCTCTGTTGATATCAAGTACATTTTAGAGGCTGTCTGTCAATAAAATCCGTAAGCTAGCGGGCTCGCGTTGCGCGTCCTTCCCCCCAAGGGGCAGTCTCCGTGTGGTCACCGCCCTACAAGGGGGTCAAAAGTCCCCCCCCTTTTTAAGGGGGGGTAGGGGGGGATCTAAACTGATTGAGGCACGCTATAGGAGAAATTCTAAAACCACACCCCTCCCAGACGAACGCCGGTGGCGTCTGGCCATACCTCCTAAAGACTTATGAACTCAGCAGTTTTTGAGCCGCTTCTGGGGCGCGTTCCTCCGCCTCAGCCATCACCTTGGTCATCTCCTTCAGGATTTCTCCGGGATACTTTTCCAAGACCTTAGTAGACAGAGAAATGCTCCCATTTAGATAAAAACCCGTACAAATCGCCTTCAGCAACTGACCAGTCTCAAACAGCTCCTCCAGAGATTCCACACTCTCTTGGCTCACCTGCCTGATGTGAAGCACCCCTTTAGTACCGCTGACATCCACAATTATACCATCCTCCTGGAAGCCACTAATTGTCCCCTCCACCAGCTGTCCGCGCTGGAATTTGCCCGAGCGGGTTCCTGGTGGCACCGGCAAATTGGCACCGAAAGCGGATTCCGCAATCACAATTGCTGTCCCGCTCGCATCACCTTCAGATATTGCCGGCAGCTTTTCCTCCCCTAATTTCACAGCCTCTAAGCAGCTATTGATGCCGGCAGACGCTCGGTTATACTCGGCAATCTTTTCCTCAACTTCTTGCAAGTTCCGGTTCCGCTCGTCTATTTTCTTCTGAGCCTTGTTTTCTATGGCTTGCCGCAGATTGGCGCGGGCCCGATCCGACTGCTGCCAAATCAGTTGGCGCTGCTGCTCCCCCACTGACAGCAGGTACTCTTTCAGCATTTTAACAAGTTTTGGGCGGAACGTCGTGTTTACTGTCAGGTCAACTTTAGAGTCAAAATCAATCTGCAACAGTTGGCGGATAGCCGGTTCCGCTTTCACCATGCGCTGCACATCTCGGCTCAGGGAAGCTTCCCGCAAAGTTTCGCGAAACTGATACATCCAGACTTTCTCTTTCGGGTAAAGGTCTAGACGCTCGCAGAAATAGAACACCCCATCTTCAGTATAAAGGCTGGGGCTTTCCAGGACATAGAACACGCACTCCGCACTCACCAGAACCTTGAGTCCATCTGTTATTTGTTTCTCTACCGTCTGAAGGGAGCGCACAATTCCGCAATCATCCCCTAACAAATTCCAAAGTTTGGGGTAGTATTCTTTGTTGCGCACCCGCTTAACCAGGCGCGGGAAAAAGCGAGCGACCAATGTTTGGGATTCCTCAGCCAACACATTTTCTAACTCCTGGCCTATATTATAGAATCCCTCACCCAAAACCGACGCCAGGGGAGCTGTAACGTGCCGGTGATAGCTGCAAACTCTTCCGAAAGCATCCAAAATAGAGAAGTTTTTTATCAGCTCGTCCAGGCGGCGTTTCATCTCCTTCTGCAGGTAGCCAAAATCGTACTGAAAATCTTGGCAGCTGTTCACCACCACTCGCTCAATTTCAGCTTCCATGTGCTGGTAGAAGGCTTCTCCCACCTCCTGTATATCTTGGCTCACCTGTGCCAGCTCCCGCTCGATCGTCTCCTGAATATTATCAGGTTGGCTTTTTAGCTGGCGGCGAGCCTCCAGATAATGTTCGCACAGCCTAAAGCAAGGTTTGCTGAGTTCTTTTGCCAGGTGAGCGTAGAGTTCTGGGCGCTTATTCGCGGTCAGATAGCTATTGATGGCCTCACTGAATTCCTGAATGCGGCTGTCTTGTATCAGCTGGTCAAGCAGTTCAGACTTGTATTCATGGAGAATCCGCACATAGGTTTCATTTTCCGGTTCGCCGGCATGACGTATAATATTCGGAAACTTCTCACGGGGAAGCTTATTGGAAAAAAGACAGTAGTCATTGAATGCCAAGACGAATTGTGGGGTGTTATTGCCCTCTGCCCCTAACTCGTCTTTAAAGATGGTATCCAGTCCCCAGCGGGTGCTTGAATCTGTATTTTTGACCAAGCTGCCCAAAAAACCCAACAAACCGCTGGTTAGATAGTATCCTCTGGGCGTATCGCTGAAGTCGCGATCTATGAGTTCATCTAGCCTTTGTTGAAGTTTGGCAAACCGCCAGGTTGTGTCGATGCGGTTAAAAACGTAGAAAACCCGATCTTGGATGCTAGGGTTGTTGCGTATTGTTTCCAGGAGTCTAGTCTCTTCTGGTGCCATCACCCCCTCACAGTCAGCCTTGAGGAGGCACACAACTGCAGAGCTGCTTTCGTCTTGAACTTTGCGATAAGCCAGCTCGGCATCTTCCTGCACGGGTGCGTCAATTCCTGGCAAGTCAACCAGGACGTTTCCATCTTCCAAGAGCCGGTGATGAAGGCAGTATTTAATCCGTTTGAGAGCGCCGCTGTTGGAGCCATAGCGAGCGTAATCAGCCGCTCGATCGAAGGAAAGACCCAACTCTTCCATCTGATAGGTAGCGTTTTCAGTGGGGCGAATGTGCTGGCGGTTGCCTTGAAAACCGTCTAGCAAAAGAATCAGCGCCTTGGCTTGCTTTGCTTCCTTCGATCTGGCTTCACCGCCGGCAGCCTGAATCTTATTTTTGCACTCTTGCCGGCACTTTTCAATGGCTTCTGGCTTTCTGATATCAACTGCTGCTATCCCCAAGCTGTCGCACAGGGCTTTGGCCTTTTGGAAAATCTCCGCTTCACTTAAAAATGTGAGTTCGACTCGTTCTTGGTGCGATTGGGCGTACTCGATGTAGCATTCGGTGCCGGTGGCGTGACCTATATCGCTGTAGAGAAGGTTTCGCCCTAACAAAGCATTGATCAGCATCGACTTGCCGGCACTGAAAGTTCCGGCAAAAACAATCTCGAATCGCGGGTCAATCGCCTTTTTGAAAGAGGTTCTGAGCGCCGGGGTATTTAGCGCTCTCAAAGACGGCTCTTGGCTCAAAAGTCCCAGCAGACTGTCTACCTGCTCTCGCAGATTTTGGCATGGCGGCGGTATTTGGGTCATCCTGGCCTAATTACTCCTTTTTTGGAAAAATTACCTGTACCATTATAGCAGTTTTTACTTGCGTGGAGTGCGGTTCGATACCCCCACCCCCCCTAAAAAAAGGTTGCTCTACTTTTCCCCCCCTTTTTAAGGGGGGGTAAGGGGGGGCTCAATATCTGTACCTCACTCAGTTGGAATCTGCTATAAATGTGCGGCTCCGCCCGCAGGCACAACCGGCACCCTCAACAGTATTTCTCTATAATGCCCTAACACGGTGTTGCCCACAAGCCCACACCCCACCTTAATTTACCCACCCTTGGCTTCATAGCGTTTTTCATCCTTTGTGAGGTAGCCAGAAACCCGGTTTCTTTAAGAAACCGGGTTTCTGGGTCGTACTTCATCCAACTGAAAACCGCTATCAGCTACCCGCCCTCACCCCGGACAATCTATTGTTGTCAACCTGTAATAGAGGTGCTTCCGCGAACTGCGCAGCGCTGCCGGTGAAACTGGGGCAATCTCCCTGCGGTTGCGCCGGCGGGGTGCGGCGCGGCGGCGGCTAGAATCAGGCAATCTCTAGTTATAGTGCAAAATGACTCGTTTTTCAAGGTTTGACCGCTATATCTAAAATCGCTTACAGTGGGGATCGGTTCAAAAACAGCGAGACATCACCGATGGTTCAAGAACTGGAGCGAATACGCCAGACTGGGGACTTTCCAGAAACAGCACCGGCAGCCAACCCGGTATTCTTCAGGACATACAGCCGGCGCACGAGTGCCGGTCGCGAGACGTGGGAGCAGGTGTCCCAGCGCACCGTGCGGGGGCTGGCCAAACTCGGCAAGCTCACCCCCGAAGAAGCTGACCTGCTGTACCGGATGCAGCGCCAGCTGAAAGCCCTTTCCTCTGGGCGGTGGCTGTGGGTGGGGGGTAACGAGTGGATCGAGCAACAAGAGAACTTCTCAGGCGCGTACAACTGCTCCTCCACAAACATTACCGACTGGCGAGCCTTTGGGCTGCTGATGGATCTGGCCATGATGGGCTGCGGCACCGGCGCAGTGCTGGAACCCCGCTACACCAGCCAACTCCCAGCCATTCGCAATCGCCTCAACGTAACCGTCGGAGGTGCGATTGGCTCCACCCCAGCTCACTTGCGCCGAGAGCTGACAGAAGTCCAGATAGAGGGCGGCGTTAGCGTAGCGGCTCCGCAGGAGCGGGTGCGCATCTGTGTGGGCGACAGCCGTCAAGGCTGGGTGGGGTGCTATCAAGCCCTGCTGGAACTGTCCACAGATGAGCGGTTTTCTGGAGAGGTTCAGGTTTTCGTTGACCTCAGCGATGTTCGGGCTGCCGGTGAGCCTCTGAAAGGCTTTGGGGGTGTGGCAAATCCTGTGAAATTGCCAGAACTTTACCAGCGCTGCGCTGCTATACTTAATAAAGCAGTTGGCCGGCAGTTGAATTCAGTTGAATGCTGTCTGCTGATTGATGAAGCGGCTGTCTGTATCGTCGCCGGCAATATTCGCCGGTCTGCCGGCATGCGCCAGTTCCATTCTGAGGACACACTGGGGGCAAATGCCAAGAATAATCTCTGGCAGCAGGATGAAAATGGCAACTGGCGGATTGACCCAGAGCGCGACTCGCTTCGCATGGCTAACCACACCAGAATATTTCATTATAAACCCACAGAGGAAGAGTGCGTCGAGGCGGTGCGAAAGCAGTATTACAGTGGCGAGGGTGCGATCCAGTGGGCCGGTGAAGCAGTGGCTAGGGCTAACTGCGATTTGCTCGGTTCGCCAGCACTGAAAGCTGAATTTTTGAACGCTTACGATCGAGGATGTGCCAGACAGTGGTTGCAGGAACACTATCCCAACATGGCGGCTGATGAGCTGGAACACCGGCTTGCTCGTGTCGGGCTCAACCCGTGTGGTAAATAATTTGCCTCACGTTAAAAACCTCGCAAAATCGGAGAAAACTGAGAGGTTAACTCCGAGGTAAGTAGAGGAACTAAAAAGCCTTTACCACCGTAGAGCGTAGAGGGTGAACCTTTGTAAAATTGTGTGAGTTCAGGAACAGGTAGCGTGTCCGCGACCGAATGCAGCCCCTGCTAAATGCTGCGGCTTACATCGTTGCTCCTGCGGAGCCGCAACGCTTACAGACAGTTTCTGAAGAAACAATTAAAATAGCGCTAACAAAGACACAATTTGCAAAGAATAAAATCCGAGTCAAGTTCTCCTACACCTTTGGTGTAGCTCCAAGAGTGCGGGGCTTCCCTTTCGGGAAGAAAATGTACGCCGAGCTGCAGGGAAAAGGAACCTGTAGAGCTAAAGGATAAAAAGCCTTTAGGGTAACAAAACTGGAAATCATAGGCGCAAACTTCCACTGTAACCTTTCGGAGATCCACCTCAACCAAATTGACCCACACAATTACAGAGAACAGGAGGAGGCTTTCACCGCCGGCGCACTGTCTGTAGCCGTGCTGCTGAACCACAAATTTATCGAGCCCCGCTACCAGTACAGTCGCGAACTAGACCCCATTGTGGGAGTGTCCTTCACCGGCTTGTTCGACTTCTTCGTCAATGCTTTCGGCGCAGACTGGTTGCGCTGGTGGGCGGAAGGGCGACCAGCAACCCCAGAGGGGCTGGAGTTTAAGCGCCAAGAGCAGGAATACCTGAGCCGGTGGAAAGACACTGTGCACCGCACCGTGTGGGATTACTGCGACCGGCACGGATTGAAACGCCCGAATCGCTGCACAACGGTGCAGCCATCCGGAACAAAATCCCTGCTCACCAGTGCGTCTCCGGGATGGCACCCGCCAAAAGCGCAACGTTTTATCCGTCGCATTACTTTCCGGAAAAATGACCCGGTAGCGCTGGCTTGCATTGACTACGGTTACAGCGTCATTCCCTCTCAGTCTGACAAAGATGAAAAAGGGAATCTTTTGAATGACGCTTTCGATCCCCGATGCCAAGAATGGCTGGTGGAAATCCCCGTCGCCGTACCCTGGGCTGATTTGCCCGGGGCGGATGACATTGAGATCGGCAAGTTCTCCGCGCTGGCCCAAATGGACTTTTACATGCAAGTCCAGAAATTCTATGTGCGGCACAATACTTCGGCGACTATCGAGCTGCGCGAAAACGAAATAGAAGCTTTGGGAGCGCGGATTTATGAAGCTGTGCGAGATGATGAAGGGTATATTTCTGCCGCACTTCTGGCGCGGTTCGACGACCATCAAACATTCCCGCGCTTGCCCTTCGAGCCAGTAAGTAAGGAGCAGTATAACCTGCTTGTGAAGGAGGTTTTAAAGCAGCGGCGGACGGAGGATTTTCATGCGGCTTTGAGTCGCTACGACTGCTCCTACGGAGCCGCTACGCTAACAGGTGAATTGGCAGAATTTGGGCCTGCCGGTTGCGATTCCGACAAGTGCCTGTTGCCCGAACAGGCTCCGAGTTCGTAAGCAGCGAAAACAGTAGAAAATCCCCAAGGATATCCCTTGGGGATTTTGATTAGTTATGGGATAATTTTAGGGATAGATTCATGCCGGTCGCCCACCGGACAGCGAGCCGGTGAAATAGGACTTGCGCAGAAACCGGGTTTCTGAACCAGCAGTCAAGACTGTCAGCCCTCGTTCCAGAACCAGAAACCCTGTTTCTTTCGCAGTTGTGCGTAAGTCCCGTGAAAAATAAATGTCCCTTCCCCGACCCAAAACCGGAATAGGCCCACCGGCACCCCCACAGCCAGCCTGCGCCCAGACGCGCTAGGATACCAGATGACAGCAAACCGGCTTCAAGCAGGAGACTCTGAATGTTCCTAGATGAACTGAGCCCAGTTTTCAAAGAACTCACCCAGTATCCCGTTGCCTTCCTGGGCGGCTTCTTCTCGGGTATCCTCCGGCTCAACCTCTCCGACGACCCAGTTAAAAACTGGCTCGACCGGCAAGCCGGCACTCCCTCCCAGACTTCCGGGTATGGCGACGACAGCAACGGCGGCAGCAGGAGTGGCCCTCAGTCCATTGCCATTGACTGAGGTTCAGTCCGGCTGAAGACCGCTTGGGGCAGGGCCATTTCAGTCCCGCAACCGGGATTTACACGATCTCCGGTTGCATTGCTGTTGTGCGCTCGGGGTGTCCCCCAGCACACCCCAACCCTGCCAGGTAGGGGCGGGGACGGCCCAAAAACATAAAGTTTGGGGGCGGGGAAGCCGGCACCCAAAGCTGTGCCAGACCTGTGACAGGCGCGGGAGCATCCCGCTGCATGCAAAGAAGCCGAAATCAATGCGATATAGCGTTTCTCATCCTTTGTGAGGTACCGGGAACCCCGGTTTCTTTAAGAAACCGGGGAACAGGCCGTAGTTCATCCAACTGAGAACCGCTATAATCATTTCAGCAGGCGGCAGGAGAAGATATTTTTGGCCCGCTGAATCCCGGCAACGGGATTGTTTCACGGGATTGAAACACACCGCCATTCCCCGGACTTCCGGACTGGGGCCGCCCCTGCACTCCAGCAGTGGGGTAAAAAAAATCCGACATCCCCTAGATGTAGTGTATTGCCGGCGGGCTGAGGAACTGCTGAGCGAGCCAGAAGATTGTAGCGCGGAGCGGCGATCGAAATCAAATTTACAAGTTATCATAGGACACAAATAAGTTCAGTTCTATCACGCACGGGTTGAGTTGAAGCAGCCGCTGCCGCCTTGAGTGGGGGCCAAGTTTTAAAATTCAGCCCGAGGTGAATCAGACAGCCAAGACTTTGCCTGACCCGCAAAGGCAAGAGTTTCGTCTGTGCCTCTGAACTTCAGTCGATCGTTCAGATTTCGTGACCCACATGACCATTTACGTTGGAAACCTGTCTTACCAAGCCACCGAAGAAGACTTAAAAGCAATATTTGCAGAATACGGCCCGGTAAAACGAGTCGTATTGCCGACAGACCGAGAAACCGGGCGGCTGCGAGGCTTTGCATTTGTTGAAATGTCAGACGACGCTCATGAAGATACCGCCATTTCAGAATTAGACGGCGCGGAATGGATGGGGCGGCAGCTGAAGGTGAATAAGGCGAGACCAAAAGAAGATAATGGCCCCAGCCGTCGCAAAAACTTCTAGGGCGATCTAGGCGAGCGCGAGCCTCTGCAGGCTTGCCACCAGCGGCTCCTGAGAGCCGCACTAAAAGACACCCAACAAAACGGAATTACCATCTGCAACTATCCAGCAGGCACCAGACAGAGTAAGCCCAGACTCTGTCTGGGCCGGCTGGAGTTGCTACTCTAGAAAAAAGTGCGGCGGGAATCGCCGGAATTGACGCCCGTCCCTGAATGAACAGGGACTGTGCTTTGAGCCCCTGTTTATCAAGTAATTCTTAAGTCTGCCAGGGGTGAGAAACCGGGTTTCTCTTGGTGGGGAAACTGATATTTAAGGCACCTAGCCCAAGAAACCCGGTTTCTGGCCGCCCTCACAAGTTGATTGCAAACACTCTCCGAACGCGCACAGAGCGGCTGCAGCGGCGCAGCCATCGGTGCTTGCCAGCGATGAAAATTTCTCCTCCCCATCCCCCCGCCCTTACAGGGGCGGGTTTTTTATTCAAGCAGGGGCTCAGGGTCATTAGCCCGGGGCGTTCATGCCGGCAGCCCCTGCAGCCGGTGGCACCCAGTTGCTAAAACCCTTATATTTTCGTCAATTCCTGCTTTTCCCACCGCAGCGACGCCAGCTCCCCCGGCTTCAAAAAGCCCAAAATGTGAAAAACCCACCTCCGAACGATCCCTCCGCTCGCTCCCGCACTTAGAGGGGGTGAGGCACCCCATGCAAAATCGGCACGCACATCGCACAATCCAAGCATTAAGAGGGTTGAAAAGTCGCTCAACTTCTGCTTTTGCCTGGATAAGCAAAGATACTCAAGGAAAATCCCGAACATTCTTTAGTTCGCATAAAATTAATCGCCCCTATAGAAAATAGCTCCCTAAGATAGTAAGTGAGGGACGACCGGCAGAGCAGCCCTGCGCTTGCGGAGCGACCGGCGGCGGTTCCCCTCCAAAACCAGCGCGACCATCGACAGGGAGGATAAAACAATGGCAGACAATTCTCAGCCGGCATCGTCGGAACACGCCCTGGATCGGGATTGCACCACCCTGTCCCGTCACGTCCTGCAGCAACTCCAAAGCTTCTCAGCTGACGCTCAGGACTTGAGCGCCCTGATGAATCGCATTGCCCTAGCGGCCAAGCTGATTTCTCGCCGCCTCAGCCGGGCTGGGTTGCTCGAAGGCGTGCTGGGATTCACCGGCGAGGTGAACGTGCAGGGAGAATCCGTCAAAAAGATGGACGTCTACGCCAATGAGGTGTTTATCTCCGTCTTCAAGCAAAGCGGGCTGGTCTGTCGGCTGGCGTCCGAGGAAATGGAAAAACCCTACTACATTCCCGAAAACTGCCCCATTGGACGCTACACCCTGCTCTATGACCCCATAGATGGCTCTTCCAACCTCGATATCAATCTCAATCTGGGCTCCATCTTCTCGATTCGCCAGCAAGAAGGTACGGATGAGGATGGCGCAGCCCTCGACCTGCTGCAGCACGGGCGCAAGCAAATCGCCGCCGGCTACATCCTCTACGGGCCCAGTACCATGCTCGTCTATTCCATAGGCAAAGGAGTGCATTCCTTCACCCTCGACCCCAGCCTGGGCGAGTTTATCCTGTCCAACGAAAACATCCGGGTTCCCGACCACGGTTCCATTTACAGCGTCAACGAAGGCAACTTCTGGCAGTGGGACGAATCAATCCGGGACTACATCCGCTACGTCCACCGCCATGAAGGCTACACCGCTCGCTATGGCGGGGCTTTGGTGGGAGACTTCCACCGCATCCTCTTACAAGGCGGCGTGTTCCTGTACCCCGGTACGGTGAAAAAACCGGAAGGCAAATTGCGCCTGCTCTACGAAACGGCTCCTTTGGCCTTTTTGATTGAGCAAGCCGGCGGACGGGCCAGCACCGGCATCCAAGATATCTTGGACGTCGTGCCAGACAAACTCCACACCCGCACCCCCCTGCTCATCGGCAGCAAAGACGATGTGTCTCTCGTCGAGTCCTTCATTCGCGAGCGAGCCGAGGAAAAAACAGTCAGCCTCACAAAGTAATCAGCGAGCAGTGACTTCCCACCTCATTTATTAGGGCAGTCTCCGTGTGGTTACCGCCCTACTGACCCCAAATTGTATAACTTAACTGAACACAACTATGGCAGACAATCTTCTGTTGCAGATTGAAAAAGAATACGGTCAGAGCATCTGGATGGATAATTTGAGCCGCAATATTATCCAGTCCGGGGAACTCAAAGAGCTGATTGCCAGCCGGGGAGTTGTGGGAATCACCTCCAACCCAGCCATTTTTGAAAAAGCCATCGCCGGCAATGTCATCTACGACACCGATATCGAAACAGGCATCCGCGCCGGCAAATCCGTTCAAGAAATTTACGAATCGCTGGTGTTTGAAGACATTCGCAACGCCTGCGACATCCTGCGCGGCGTCTATGACGAAACCGGCGGGCTGGACGGATACGTCAGCATTGAAGTGCCGCCCAATTTGGCCCGCGATACCGAAAACACCATTCGGGAAGCTCTGCGCTACTACCAAGAAATAGGCCGCGACAACGTGATGATTAAAATCCCCGGCACCGCCGAAGGCTTGCCGGCAGTCGAGCGAGTGATCAGCGAAGGAATCAACGTCAATATCACCCTGCTGTTCTCCGTGCAGAGCTATGTAGACACAGCCTGGGCTTACATCCGGGGTCTGGAAGCTCGCGCCGCTCGCGGGGAAGACATCTCCAACATCGCTTCCGTCGCCAGCTTCTTCATCAGCCGCATCGACAGCAACGTTGACGCCCAGCTTGACAAGATGATTGCCGCCACCGGCGATCCAGAAAAGAAAGCCCAGCTCAAGCAGCTCAAAGGCAAGTATGCGATCGCCAACGCTAAAATCGCCTACCAGAAATATAAAGAGATTATTCAGAGCGAGCGCTGGCAAGCCCTAGCCGCCAAAGGGGCCAAAGTCCAGCGACTGCTGTGGGCGTCCACCAGCACCAAAAACCCCGAATACAGCGACGTGCTCTACGTTGACGAACTCATCGGACCCGATACCGTCAACACCATGCCGCCGGCAACCATTGAAGCCTGCGCCGACCACTGCCACCTGGCCAGCCGCATCGAAACCGGCGTGGAAGAAGCGTACCAGCTAGTGGAAACCCTGACCCAGCTGGGCATCAATCTCGATGATGTGATGACAGAACTGCTGGAAGACGGGATTGTGAAATTCATCCAGCCGTTCGACTCGCTGATCAAATCCCTGGAAGGGAAAGTCAAGCAGCTGCAGCCGGTGTAACGCCCCGACGCCGGACATCTGAGACAGATGTCCCGACGTGGGACAGGCGAGACGCCTGTCCATAACCTGATCCATAGCCTGTCGGTTTATTGACGCCGCCCAGGTCAGGAAAAATTTGTTGCCCAATGGGCAACAAATTTTCACCCGAAAGTGTCAAGTACCCCTGACGGGACGGCCAAGAGCCGCTCAAGTCGCAATCTGGCACCAGTCCTCAATTTGTGGAGAAAGGCTTACTGCCCGGACAAGTGGGGCATAGCGAGACGGAGAGCCTGTCGGTTTATTGACGCCGCCCAGGTCAGGAAAAATTTGTTGCCCAATGGGCAACAAATTTTCACCCGAAAGTGTCAAGTACCCCTGACGGGACGGCCAAGAGCCGCTCAAGTCGCAATCTGG
>JAHHHT010000007.1 GCA_019359235.1 Oscillatoria princeps RMCB-10 | reverse complement strand
TGAGAGGGAACGCACCCTACAACTTATTTGTACGGGCGGGAAGGGGTGAAAGTTTTACCACAACTTATGGCTTAATCAAATGTAGCTCATCCCGGCGATATTTAGCAATCAGTCTCCCGCGCTTAAACGGCTGGTAAATAAGTCCATAGATTAAGGGAACGCCCGTTACTGCTACAGCAGCAAGCGCTCCTGCTACAGCAGCAATATTGATGAAGATGATGTTAGCTAATTCAGATAGCTTGCCATGATAGAGGGTATAAGGCAGGTAGTTGTCGTACATAATTAAAATCAGCGGATACAAGGCTCCTAAGGCAACGCCAAATCCGGCAGTAAGTAGTGGTAGTTTGGCAGCCGTTATTTCCTGAAAGCCTCTTTGTATCAGCTTGTTACTCGCAGCCGTAAGGAAAAGACAAACAGCTGCAATTCCAGCTATCATCATAAGCAATAAAATCTTTATATCAGGCATCAACAAAAATATCGACACAAACACCAGAAACATAACTAGACAAAGCAAAACCGATAAATTCCTCATACTCATCACTACTTTACCAAGCACAATAGGACGATCTGGACGAGCGCCACTACCTGCGCCATACAAAGCACCAATCACACCTCCAACCAGCAAGCCAACATCCCAACCCGCTGAAAAAACACCAAAAACCGCCGCCACAACGAACTGACCTAATAAAGCCACAACCATAACCTTAACCCAATCAACCTCAACCCCAGCCGCGCTCGCCATCAAAATCTGATCCACAGCCGCAAACGCAGCGATAAAACCGGGGAATATAATAATCGGGGAGTTAAAGCCCAGCCAACAACCTGCACCGCAGAACACAGCGAACACCATAGCCAGCAAAAAATACTCCGGTTTTTGCGGTTCGGGAAGGGGAGCCGTCTGCACTTTTACATCAATCGCGTGCGTGTCAGGCTCGGAATTGGTGCGCAATATAATCTGGCGAGAGTAAATCTCACCGGCTCGCAACCGGCTCGTATCCACCGTAATTTTGCACTCCGCCTGATTGCTCTCAAACCTCATAGGCTGGAACGAAATCCAAGCATGATCGTAAGGCGTGTGCGGCGGATCGCTTACATGTGGAACCACTTCCCACCTCCCCGCCAGCACTGTGTCTGGAATCGGGTTGCTCACCCCGATAGTTTGCGTCACTTTCTCTCCAAATTCTGAGGCGGTAAATTCCAAACTCTCTTTGCTCAACCTCACTTTTGGCAAGCTATTGACATCCACCGGCTTGAGCGCCAAAAGCGCCGCCGCCGCATTGGGATAGCGCTGTTGCGGTTTAGGCTCCACCATTTTTTCCAGCCAGTTCATCCAACCCCGCTGCAGCGGCGGAACCAAATGCTGGAAATGAATGCGATAGCTGTCATCAATTAAATTCCCAATCTCACCGGAATGAGTGCCGGTGAGTGAGCAAATCAGCGCCGCCCCTAACCCATACAAATCGGAAGCTTCTGTCAGCTGCCGGTTGAACAGTTGCTCTGGCGGCATAAACCCCAAAGTTCCCTTCACCACACTGCTGGCGGCGACTTCCCCACCGCCGGTACGGGCAAAGCCAAAATCCACCAGATAAACATTTATCTTATCATCCACCAAGATATTTTCCGGCTTAATATCCCGGTGGATAACTGGCGGTTTCTGACTTTGCAGGTAAACCAAAATCTCTAAAACCGCCACAGCAATTTGCTTAATTTCCTGAGGAGAAAAGCTGCGGCGAGTTGCCAAACATTCCGCGTCTTTGTACTCCTGCACCATGCAGAAGCCATCCGGCGTCTGGAAAGAATCGAGATAGTGCGGGATGCCCGGATGGTTGAGACTGCGCAGCACCTTAATTTCTTGCTCAAAAGCCTCGTATTCCGCCCAGCTAGCCCCCAACTGGGCAAACTGGAACTGCTTAATCACCACCGGCACTCCCCTTTGACAGTGGGTTGCCTGGAAAGTGACGCGCCCACCGAGACTATTGTGACCCAGTTCGCGCACCACTTGATAGCCCTGACCCGAAAAATCTGGGAAATCGCTCATAAAATTCAACCGGCACTCATCTCTATAGCGTTTCTCAGATTAGTGTGCTACGGAGAAACTCGGTAGGGGCGGGCACAGGAACCCGCCCCTACGAAATCGGGTTTCTGGGCCATAGTACATCAAACTGAGAACCGCCATAAATATATTTCCCACTTCCGCCGCAAAAACGATCGCCCCTCCTCAAAAAAAAACCGGCAACCCTTCCCTGGAAGTGCGACAGGCGTCGAGCCTGTGCACCCCCACGCCTGGAAGTGCGACAGGCGTCGAGCCGGTGTGCCCTCTCTCAGATAAAGTCGGCTCTGCCTCCAGATGGCGTTCCCAGCTTGAGGCTGGGAACGAGGTAAAACGAAACGGCGTAGCACAGGCGTCGAGCCTGTGCACCCCCTGCCCTGGAAGTGCGACAGGCGTCGAGCCGGTGTACCCTCTCTCAGATAAAGTCGGCGGAGCAGACAGATGGCGTTCCCAGCCTGAGGCTGGGAACGAGGTAAGATGGCGTTCCCAGCCTGAGGCTGGGAACGAGGTAACCGGCACTACAAGAAAGCGCACGGGATTAAATTAAATTGGTGTTACCGAGGCTGCTTTGTGGGGAATGATTTTTCTTCGCAGGGTGCGTTAATAGCGCACCCTGCCGCGCTCAAAACTTTACTGGCCATACCACCCCAACTCCGTCGGCAGAATTGTTGAGGTCATAGACCGGATTTTGAGGGCTAAAACTGGGAACGCACGGGTCCCCGCACGCCGGTTTTATCAGCTTGGGATCGCCAGTTCGTGACGCTTGGGAGGCAGGCGTTTTCAATCCCCTGCGCTCCAGATTGGTATTGGCTCGCTCAATAGCAACCTTAAAAGGCTCTGGCTGTCCAGCCACTATGAGCGGTCTGGGCTGCTGCACTCGGTCAAGTCTCAAGTCGGAGGCAAGGTTGGAATTGCCTTGACTGACTTCGCGGAGTCTTTCTGCCTGGGCGAGGGCTGAGGTGCCGGACAGAAGAATCCAACCAAGGGAAAGCAGGACGGTCACAAGTTTTTTCACGGTGATGCTCCCTCCAATGCAAGCTAAATCACTGCAGGATGGGCGCAGGAGAGGGGAACGATTTATCATCGGGCGCACATCGATCTGGGGAAAATCTCACACCCTAGCTGCTGGCACTGGCGCTGATTCTATGAAGATGTCAGTGCTGATACCTTACTCCCGCCGCCCTATCTACTTCTATTAAAACATGAAAGATTGAAAACAGGCAACTGGCAAAGAGAAAGATAATGTTAAGAGCGAAGGCTGAAAGCAGGCGAGCGCAAATAAATTTAAGTAGGGACAGGCGTCCCGCCTGTCCTACGGGGTGGGGGGGTGAAGTTCAGCATCCCCAAAGCGATCTAGATCAAGAGCGTTTAAAACCCTTGACTGGCTTTTTGTTACCCTTAGGCTTAGAGGGGGATTTATTCACCTCGGCGAAAGCGTCTAGAAACAGATCGTGCAAGTGCACCGGCACGCTGGCGATTTCCGGCAGCTCTGGCTCGTCAGGTTTATTAAATTCCTTGAGGAGCGCGTGTAAATCCCTCTCAAGACTGAAATCAGGACGCCCCAACACCTCTCGCAACACCTTTTCTAACTGGGTTGGGTACTGCTGAGCGAGCCGGTGCCAGATGAAGGCATGAATTTCGCGGTTTTCCAGATAGGAGCGAACCAGTTTTTGCCGCTCTAGGTCCTGCCCGTCTTCCGTTTCCAGCAAAGTCTTGAACCGGCTGTAAGTCGGCAGGAACACCTGCCCCCAGCGGGGATGGGCGAGCGCCGTCACCTGTTCAGCTTTCTTCAGGGAAGCCGGCAGCTCAACATTCGGCATCACCATTTTGCTGTTTTCCTTGCTGTCAAACAGCCGCTGCACCGCTTTTGAGTCCGCACCGGCAGCCATTGCCGCTTCTTTAATTTCCGCTGACTCAACCCCAGCCTCTTCAGCCAGTTCCGCCAGCGATTTTGACTGATCGATGCCGGCAGCTGCCAGGCGCTTCTGCATTACAGCTTGCTGAAACTCAGCAAGTTTCTTGTTGAGCTGGTATCCGGGCATCGTCACTTCATCGCTGCCGAAAAAGTCAGTGAATTCCCGGTGATATCGCTCCACCGACTGCCAAGCTAACTCTAGCAAGTCTGGGGCGTCGCTGTAAAGGTGGTTCTTGTACTGAGTCTTAAAATTCCCAATCGCCACAGCCAGTTTAGGTTTGCCCAAATTCCCCATAGGCGAATAAGCGCCAGAAAACATCCAGCAGGTGTCGCTCACCGGCACAATGCGCGTCAGTAAAATATCCCCCACCTTAAGCTTCCCTATCTCCTCCGGGCTGAGAGCGGGATTGGGCTTGACAGTGTAGTGCTTGGCGGTTAGCCAGTTTATCAGCTCAAAGCCATCTGGCAGAATTTGGGTGACGGCAAATAAGCCGGTGAAGCTGCGCTGCCAGCTGAGCAGTAAATTGCGATCGGTTTCTGACAGAGCGGGCCGGTTTTCTATATACAGCTCCAGAGGCGTCTTCTCCCCGACTTTCCCCTCAGTGAGAAAGCTGTCAATCACCATATCCCTCTGAGTCATGTCAGAGCGGTCTTTGCTGGTGTGCCCGGCAACATACGCCTCCAGCGCGACCGCCAACTCTCCCTCCGCCTCCAGCACAAATTCAATTAAATCTTGCTTTAGTTCCCAGGCTCGCGATCTTATGGCATCCACAAGTATTTCTCCAGGCTCAACTCTTCTAGCTTAAAGGGTTATCTCGGCTTTTGGCACCAGCCGGCACAAAAAAGCCGCCGGCAACCCCCCTCACACCTCCCACTCCCCTCATCCCCTCTAATCCCCTCGGTCGCTTGTGGATGTCCATTACCCACTTCTCAAACTCACATCTAAGTATGTAGAGACGCGACATGTCGCGTCTCTACAAGGCGAGCTCCCTTGCTCCATCGTTCGAGTTCCCTTGCTCCATCGTTCGAGCTCCCTTGCTCCATCGTTCGAGTTCCCTTGCTCCATCGTTCGAGTTCCCTTGCTCCATCGTTCGAGTTCCCTTGCTCCATCGTTCGAGTTCCCTTGCTCCATCGTTCGAGTGCAGACGCGACATGTCGCGGTTCTAAGTACCAGGCAATGTCCGCAAGCGCTCATCGAGATGGGTGCGGTCGGCCAAAGTCAGCAGTAATGGCCCTTGAGCGCGGTTTCTAACCCGTCACAAGAAACCGGGTTTCTTTTGGTGAGTCAGCCGCAAAACACAGCTTGAGGACAGAAGAAACCCGGTTTCTAACCCGTCACAAGAAACCGGGTTTCTTTTGGTGAGTCAGCCGCAAAACACAGCTTGAGGACAGAAGAAACCCGGTTTCTAACCCGTCGCTGTCTTAACAATTACTAACTGATCATTCCAGTGTGCGATAGCCTAAATCTTTAACCGGCTCTTACCGCGTTCAGGGAGCGGCACCGGCTTCCCGCTCTCGCCGGAGCTTGGCATCTTTTTCAAACCAGGCTACCACTTGCTTAACGGTCAGCGCTTCAACCGGCGCACCGGCTTCTTGGGAAATCTGCTTTAAGGGCTTCAAAGAGGACAGCACCAATTGAGTGAAAAATCTTTCAAAGCCGGTTTCAATATCGTTATCTCGCTTTACGGTTTTATCATTTTCTATCCAAGCTCTCACCTGAGCCGGTGTCACCTCTTCTACAGCAAAACCTGTGTTCCCAGCAATCTCCTTAAGCGACCTCAAGGCATAAATTGCCAGCCGAGTGGAAAACTTCTCGCGGGAAGACATCAGGGCTTTGTCCACCTCAGCTGCTTCTTCCAGAGTTAAAAATTGCGGGGCGGGTTGCTGCTGTTCAGTCATGATAAAATTCGGTTAATTATATTTGGCAAATGCCGGTGCGGGGCAGAGCGCTCTTGCCAGGGGTTTGTCGCGTCGGGCCGGCGCGTCTGGCGGGAAGGCGGGAAGCAGGTTTCAGGGACACAAGAAACCGGGTTTCTTGTGGTGGGTCAGCGGTAAAATTCTGCTTGAGTGCAGCAGAAACCCGGTTTCTGGCCCTCACTCAGGCTTAACCATTTACACTTTCTAACACCTGCCAGCTAAAACCTAAAACCCAACACCTTTCATGCAGATTTTTCCCCTCCGCGAGGCTGAATCAAATAGCCGCAGCGGTGTTCGCCGTTAATAATCCAGTGCGTCCGCTCTACGGTGCAGTCTTGCAGCGCCGCCGCAAACATTTCCAGCTCGTGGTCGCAAACTCTGGGGAAAGACTCGGCAATCTGGGAAATCACGCAGTTGTGTTCAGCCACCATCAGCCGGGGGACGGTTTGGCCACCGGCAGCTTCAGGCTCCAGGGGATACCATTCCGCCATGTACCCCTCAGCTCGGCGCAGCTCCACCAACTTGGCCACTCGCTCTGGCAGAGGCCCATTTCCCAGTAGCTCGCGGTATTCCATCGCCTTGCGCTCCCACTGCTTGCGCAGGATGGAGCCCACTTGGTCGCGCCCTACGGTTTCGGTCAGGGTGTCCAGCAGAGAAACGGCAAACTCGTGATAGCGATTGGGGAAGCGCTCCCGCCCCTCAGTGGTGAGCTCGTAGAGGTGCTGGGGGCGTCCCATGCCGGTCTGAACCGTTTGATAGCGGATCAGCTCCTCCGCCTCCAAGTCTTTGAGGTGGCGGCGAATCGCCTGCGGGCTAATGTCGAGGGATTCCGCTAATTCCTGGGCGGTTGCTTGACCCTGCTTGAGCAGATATTGCAGGATGTCTTGTTTCGTGGAAGGTTGCTGAGTGGTGGCCATCGTCTTCCCGGAGTGAGCCAAAAAGCGCAAAAAATTTATTTCGGACTTTGACAACATGCTGGTTGCTAAAGTACCCTACAATGGAGGTAAAGCAACAAGCGCGTTGTTTTACTTATTATAGACGCAATTTAGCTGGCTCTCCCATCCTGCCTCATGACAGCATCCTACCGCCCCACAAAGGCCACAGACAAGAACCTCGAAGCCATGCGGCACTTCGCGGAAACCTGCGCGAAGCGCACCGGCACTTACTTCTGCTCGGATCTGAGCGTCACAGCGGTTGTGATTGAGGGGCTGGCCCGACACAAGGACGAGTACGGTTCGCCCCTGTGTCCGTGCCGGCACTACGAAGACAAACAAGCCGAAGTGGCGGCTGCCTTCTGGAATTGTCCGTGCGTGCCCATGCGGGAGCGCAAGGAGTGCCACTGCATGCTGTTCCTGACGCCAGACAGCGAGTTTGCCGGCGAGGAGCAGCAAATCTCCTTTGAACAAATACGAGCCACGACCAGCCAATACTGAGGGCGCAACGCGCCGGCAGCCCCGCAGGGGCGCAACCTGCGCCGCCAAAGTCCTGACGCAGGCGCACTGGCTCCTAAGATTCAGGCTATTCTTGAGAATCGGAGGGTGACGGCTGTCCCACTGCCGGAAACCACCTTAGAGAGAGAGAGAACACACACCGATGAGCGCAACAGTTAAAACCTTAGTCAATCAGCCCTATAAATACGGCTTTGTCACCGACATTGAAGCCGACACCATCCCTCGCGGGCTGAATGAGGACATCGTCCGCCTGATTTCTTCTAAGAAAAACGAGCCGGAGTTCATGCTGGAATTCCGCCTGCGAGCCTACCGGCAGTGGCTGAAAATGACAGAGCCGGCATGGGCCCACGTAAACTATCCGAAAATAAACTATCAGGATATCATTTACTACTCCGCGCCAAAACAGAAGAAGCAAAAGCTCAACAGCCTGGAGGAAGTTGACCCAGCTCTGCTGGAAACCTTCGAGAAACTGGGCATTCCGCTCTCCGAGCAGAAGCGCCTCTCCAATGTGGCGGTTGACGCTATCTTCGACAGCGTATCGGTGGCCACCACCTTTAAAGAAAAGCTGGCCAAACAAGGCGTGATCTTCTGCTCGATCTCGGAAGCGCTGCAAGAACACCCAGAGTTGGTGCAGAAGTACCTGGGGAGCGTGGTGCCGGTGGGCGACAATTATTTTGCCGCCCTCAACTCAGCCGTGTTCAGCGATGGCTCCTTCGTGTACATCCCCAAAGGCGTCAAGTGCCCGATGGATCTGTCCACCTACTTCCGGATTAACACCGGCGACACCGGCCAGTTCGAGCGCACGCTGATTGTCGCCGAAGAGGGCAGCTCCGTCACCTACCTGGAAGGGTGCACCGCCCCGATGTTCGACACCAACCAGCTGCACGCCGCCGTGGTAGAATTGGTTGCCCTCGACAGCGCGGAGATTAAATACTCCACGGTGCAGAACTGGTACGCCGGCGACGAAACGGGCAAAGGTGGCATTTACAACTTTGTCACCAAGCGGGGGCTGTGCCAGGGAGTCAACTCCAAGATTTCCTGGACTCAAGTAGAAACAGGCTCCGCTATCACCTGGAAGTATCCCAGCTGCGTGCTGGTGGGAGACAATTCGGTGGGCGAGTTCTACTCGGTTGCCTTAACCAACAACTACCAGCAAGCGGACACCGGCACCAAAATGGTGCACGTCGGGAAAAACACCCGCAGCACGATTATTTCTAAGGGGATTTCTGCCGGTCACTCCCAGAATAGCTATCGCGGCTTGGTGAAGATTGGGCCAAAGGCTGCCGGCGCACGCAACTACTCCCAGTGCGATTCCATGCTGATTGGGGATAGCGCCCAAGCGAACACTTTCCCCTACATCCAGGTGCAAAACAACACCGGCAAGGTGGAACACGAGGCTTCTACCTCTAAAATTGGGGAAGACCAGCTGTTCTATTTCCAGCAGCGGGGGATTTCGGCAGAGGATGCTGTGTCGATGATTATCAGCGGGTTCTGCAAGGATGTGTTCAACAAGCTGCCGATGGAGTTTGCTGTGGAAGCTGACCGGCTGCTGAGTTTGAAGTTGGAAGGGACGGTTGGGTAAAATGGAACGTACTCTCGTTCCCAGGCTCCGCCTGGGAACGCGGGGCGGTCTCCGTGGGTGCCCCGCCCCTACGGCTCTGCCTCATATTTTAAATTGAACCGCCAAGAGGCCAAGGAAGAGGAAAGAGAGAGATGATTGTTGAGAATAGTGAGGTTATTCTGTCTGTCCGCGATTTGAGAGCGGAGGTGGATGGAATTGAGATTTTGAAGGGGTTGAACCTGGAGATTAAGGCAGGGGAAATCCACGCTATAATGGGGCCGAATGGCTCTGGGAAGAGTACGTTTTCTAAGGTGTTGGCGGGGCATCCTGACTACACGGTGACGGGCGGTGAGGTGATTTACCGGGGAGAAAATTTGCTGGAACTGGCAGCGGAGGAACGGGCGAGAGCTGGGGTGTTTCTGGCTTTCCAATATCCGCTGGAGATTCCGGGGGTGACGAATGTGGATTTTTTGCGTGTGGCGTACAATTCGCACCGCAAGCAGAAGGGGCTGGAGGAGTTGGATGCGCTGGATTTTGACGAGTTGATACAGGAGAAGTTGGAAATTGTCAAGATGGACCCGGCTTTTTTGAGCCGGAGTGTGAATGAGGGGTTTTCTGGCGGCGAGAAGAAGCGGAATGAGATCCTGCAAATGGCGCTGCTGGAGCCGAAGTTGGCGATTTTGGATGAGACGGATTCAGGGCTGGATATTGATGCTCTGAGGATTGTGGCGAATGGGGTGAATCAGCTGGCGACGGCGGAGAATGCGATGCTGGCGATCACTCACTACCAGCGGTTGCTCAATTATATTGTTCCGGATTATGTGCATGTGATGGAAGGCGGGCGGATTATCCTCACCGGCACGAAGGCACTGGCGCTGGAGCTGGAAGCGCGGGGTTATGAGTGGGTGCGTGAAGAGGAAGCTGCTGAGGTGGGTGCGCGATGAGTGTTCAGGCTGTTGGTACGGAGTTGAAGCCGGTTTCTCCTGACCGGGCGGCTTATCTGGCGGGGCTGTTGGCGCGGGTTGGCGAGCGCGTTTCGCTGGGGGATGAAAAGTGGGGGTGGCTGCAGGAGCTGCGCTCGCGGGCGGCGGCTTTGGCGAGCGAGCGGGCCATACCTTCGACGCGGGATGAGGAGTGGCGGTTTACTGACCTTTCGGAGCTGCTGCGCCTGAATTTGCAGGCGGCTGAGCCGGTGGATGTGCCGGCTGAGTCGGTGGCGGCGCTGAGTTTGCCAGAGGCGGCGCAGAGCCGGCTGGTGTTCGTGAATGGGGTGTTTGCGCCGCACCTGTCGGATGTGGCGGGTTTGCCACCGGGGGTGCTGGCGGGCAATTTGCTCGGTGGCGAGCTGCCGGTGCCGGTTGAGGAGTATTTGGGGAAGCAGCCTGGCGGTGAGGAGGTGTTTGCGGCTCTCAATACTGCCGGTTTGACGGATGCGGCGGTGGTGTGGGTGCCGAAAGATGTGGCGGTGGCTGCGCCGGTTCACTTGCTGTTTGTCTCGGCTGCCGGTGAGGGGTCTTTTATTGTCCAGCCGCGCTGTTTGGTGGTGGCGGAACACGGCAGTTCGGTGACGCTGGTTGAGCATTACGCGACTGTTGGGCTGGGGTGTCCGGACAAGCCGGCGGCTCGCTCTTATTTCACGAATGCGGTGACGGAAATTTGGGCTGGGGAAAATGCTGCAGTCACTCACATTCGGGTTCAGCGAGAAGGCGCTGAGGCGTTTCACGTTGGCAGGAATGCGGTCGCGCAAGCCCGGAATAGCCGCTATACTTGCTATGCTGTCAGTTTGGGGGCGAAACTGTCGCGGCACAATTTGGAGGTGTTCCAAACCGGCGAGGGAACGGAAACGACGCTCAACGGGTTGACGATGATTGTCGGGGAACAGATGGCGGACACTCACAGTGTTATTGCGCTCAATCACCCCCACGGGAAGAGCCGGCAATTGCACAAGTGCATTGTGGATGACCGCGCTCATTCGGTGTTTAATGGCAAGGTGTTTGTGCCGAAGGCGGCGCAACTGACTGATGCGGCTCAGCTGAGCCGGAATTTGCTGCTGTCGCCTAAGGCGCGTGTGGATACAAAGCCGCAGTTGGAAATTACTGCGGATAATGTAAAGTGCTCTCACGGCGCTACGGTGAGCCAGCTGGATGCTGAGGAAGTGTTCTACCTGCAAAGTCGCGGGTTAAATGCAGCTGACGCTCGCAATCTGCTGATTGATTCGTTTGCCGGTGAGGTGATCGGTCAAATTCCGGTAGATTCGCTGCGGAAGATGCTGTCGCGGTGTGTTGGTTGCCGGATGGACAGTTGGGAATAGCTGAAGGCAAGGGAACCCCACCCCCCAACCCCCTCCCCGTGAACGGGGAGGGGGAGAAAAGAGAGGAGTTTATCCCTCGTTCCCAGGCGGAGCCTGGGAATGCCGGCAGGAAGGCTCTGCCTTCCGTCCCCAGTTGGGACAGGCGAGGGAGAGCCTATAGAAAAAGCGTTCTCAGGCGAAGCCTGGAACTGAGAGATTCCAATCCAAAGTTGTAGAAATGACCTTACTAACTCAAGAAAAAACTCTGGCTGCTAAAGTCCGTCCGGACTTCCCGATTTTGCTGAAGGAAGTTAACGGGCACCGTTTGGTTTATTTGGACAATGCCGCCACGTCCCAAAAGCCGCTGCAGGTGTTGGAAACGCTGCGGGAATACTATGAACATTACAATTCCAACGTGCACCGGGGCGCTCACACGCTCAGTGCGCGGGCGACTTCTGCATACGAGGAGGCGCGGGAAAAAGTAAGCCGGTTTGTGAATGCGGCTTCCCATCAGGAGATTGTCTACACGCGCAATGCGAGTGAGGCGATTAATTTGGTGGCTTACGCTTGGGGGCTGAATAATTTGCAGCGCGGGGATGAGGTGATTCTCTCGGTGATGGAGCACCACAGCAATTTGGTTCCCTGGCAAATTGTGGCGCAAAAGACGGGTGCGGTGCTGAAGTTTGTTGAGCTGACTGAGACGCAGGAGTTCAATCTGGAGCAGTTTAAATTGCTGCTTTCCGATAAGACGAAGTTGGTGTCTGTGGCTCACGTTTCTAATACTTTGGGCTGCATTAATCCGGTGCGGGAGATTGCGAAACTGGCTCACAAGTATGGGGCGAAGGTGTTAATTGATGCCTGCCAGAGCGTGCCGCACATGCAGGTTGACGTGCGGGAGATGGACTGCGACTGGCTGGTGGCTTCTGGGCACAAGATGTGCGCTCCCACCGGCATCGGTTTCTTGTACGGGAAGTTGCCGGTGCTGCGCTCGATGCCTCCGTTTTTGGGCGGGGGCGAGATGATTGCGGATGTGTTTTTGGAATATTCTACTTATGCGGATGTGCCGGCAAAGTTTGAGGCGGGCACGCCGGCAATTGCGGAGGCAATCGCGCTGGGTGCGGCGGTGGATTACCTGACGGAGGTGGGGATGGATAAAATCGAAGCTTACGAGCACGAGCTGACGGCTTATCTGTTCGAGCAGTTGCGGAAAATTCCTGAAATTACGCTTTACGGACCGCAACCGGCGGCGGATGGCACCGGCAGGGCGGCGCTGGCGGCGTTTACTGCCGGTGAGGTGCACCCGCACGATCTGTCTACGATTTTGGATCAGGCGGGGGTGGCGATTCGTGCCGGTCACCACTGCACGCAACCGCTGCACCGGTATTTGGGCGCTCAGTCTACGGCGCGGGCGAGTTTGTATTTTTACAACACCCGCGAGGAGGTTGATGTGTTTATTGGGGCGCTGAAGGAGGCGATTGAGTTTTTTGCCGGTATTTTTGGGTGAGCCGGTGTTGGCGAATTGATCGGGGGTTTAATAATGAACCGCCAAGACGCGCCAGCTGCTTCCCGCAGGGTAGTAAGTAGGGTGCGTTCCGCTCTGCGGAACGCACCCTACTGCTGTGGGTTCAAATCAATGCCACCGGCAGCGGGGAGTGAGTGCTGCAACCGCAATCCCAAAATAATCCAGCCTTCTAATACTTCTTGTAACAATTCCCGGCAGGCTTCAAGTCTTTCTGCATTGGCATATACCCCTTGAAAGCCAGGAATTTCTCCGTAAAAAGTCCCGTCCTCCAGCAACTGATAGGTGGCGCATGCGCATCTCCGCTTGAATGTAATTTGTTAGGATTTTGATTCCTCTGTTAACAGTCGATATAGACGTGCGTCAAGCCAGTTTGATTGTGCGGTTATCGTGTTTCAGCTATATAGCAGCAGACAGTCAGTTTAGGACAGGGCATCTCACTTGCTAGTTAGGGATAGGGACAGGCGAGACGCCTGTCCTACGTCCGTGCCCTAAGTGCCTACTGCTGTAACTGCTTAGATTTTACCGCGTTCAAACCGGCTCGCAACCCAACTCGACAAGCCGGCTGCTTGAAGGTGAGTGGGCGTCGCCCAACTAACCGGAATGCCGGTCAGGGGGCGCTCGCCACACTTGCGCCGGCAGTCTCACTCCTTTAATTGTATCGCTCAAGCCTGAAGCGGATAGTGTTCGTCCTCAAAGTCCTCAATCAGAGTCACCAAAAGTTTCAAAAGGGCATTTTGTTCGGGAGTGCGATTTTGGCAAGCCATCAATTTTTCTACAATCTCAAGATATCTCTCATTCTCTTCTTCGCTTGTAATTACCTTTGGCTGAACCTCTGCTAGCAACGCCCCGTAAACGATCCCATCAAAAGTAAGGGTCATTTTTCCACTTCTCCTTGTCGTAATCCGCATGTGTTAGCACATATTTTACAAAAATTGTCTGGCTTTCGTAATCAATACTTACGATCAGGCGGTAGTCATTGCCTTTAATGTTGAAAACCGTGAAATTTCCAACCCCATCAGCACTTGGATAAACTTGACGAACCTCATCCAGGTGTTTCCATTTGGCTTTCTTAGCAGTTCTGAACCACTCGTCAAGAGGACTGAGAGCGTCAGCATGTTGCTTGCAAAAATCAAGCAGTTTTTTCCGGCTTATAATATGCATATCTCTGGTCTGTCCTCGCAAAAGGCAGCACGCTGTTACGCCACCACAGCTTCCCGCGCACCCCGGGTAAGCTCCCCAATCGCCCGGGCTTGCTCAGCCAAGACCAAATTGCTGAATGGCTGCTGTTGACGCTCAGCTGTCTGAGTTTGCCGATCTGAAGTCTCAGGAAGCTGTTCGACTGCTGTGAACAGTTGCTCTAGAAGCTTCTCAAGCCGGTCTGGTTGTGCGGTCATGGTATTTCTGCTGTAACTGCTTAGATTTTACCACATTCAAACCGGCTCGCAACCCAACTCGACAAGCCGGCTGCTTGAAGGTGAGTGGGCGTCGCCCAACTAAACGCCCTCTCGGCGCACCTCTGGGGAGAGCCGGCATGTGGGGGTGCGCGCGGTTTTCAGAATTTTATCTCTTGGCGGGAGATCGCAATAACGCTGTCTCCATCCTTAAACGTGTAGTCGCCAGGATTGACGTGAAAGCTGCCGGTGGCTTCACAGACAGCAACCAGGATGACGTTGTGGGTTTGCTTGAGATGCACAAATAGCTCCATAAAAGTTTTTCCAACCCAGGGGGAGCTGACCGGCAGCCGGTAAAACTGATTGCCCCGCTCATGGGTGAGCAGTTCCGACAATACGCTCATCAGCCCGCGATTCATCGCAGCTTGAGCTAGCATAAAACCGCTGTTCTCCTCACTCACCACATAGTCATTGACATGTCCCAAATCCAGGTGAGAGCCGTATTCGCGGTTAATCAGTTCGGCGCAGGTGTAAACTGCTGGGTTGAGCTTTTCTGCAGTCAGAGCAGCCAGAATCGTGCGGGCGTCCGCGTCTTGATCGCTGCGTCCGTGACTCTTGTCAGAGAGAATAATGCAGGTGCGGGCGCGGCGGATGCCGGCTTTTTCTAGAGCGCTGATTTTGGTAAAATCGTCGTTCATAAACCGCACCTGCGCCTTTAAACTCGGATCGGCAAAAGAGGGCGGCTCATCTAATTGGGCGATGGCAACGATGGGAGCCCCTGCAGTTTTGCCGGCGGCGATATACTCCCGCACGATAATCTCGGCTTTTCTATTCCAGCCGCAAATAATGGTGTGATTTCTGAGTTTGTCCCAATCCACGACATTACCCTCCGTCCGCAGTCGCTCTACCATAAACGCTGATACTGTACCCGTGAACATGGCGAAAATGGTGACGTTCATAAAGATGACAAATACAGCCACCAGACGCCCGCCCAAGGTGGATGGCGGTCCGGGAACAGGCTCGCCGGCAAATAGGGAATACACGCTGAACCAAAACGCATCCCCCACAGTGCGGATCTCGGGGTTGCTGTGGCGCTCAAACGCCAGGATGGCGATGCTGCCAAACAGAATGGTGAGCAAAAGCAGTCCAAAAACGACGAAATATTCTGCCGCGCCGCGCCGAAATATGTACGGAAAAGCGCTAGCGTAGCGGGTGAGCGCGCCCAGGAACCGCAATGCCCGCTGCAAGCGCAGCAACCGGAGAGCGCGGGCGAACCGGAACACCCGCAACAGGGGCACCACCGCCAGTATGTCCAGCCAGTATTCTCGGAAGAAATGCCATTTGACCGGCTCTGCCAGAAAGCGCAAGCTCAGCTCCACGACAAACAGCCCGGTGATGGTTTGACTGGCGCGCTCGATCGCCGGGAGTGCCGGTGAAGTTTCCCGCAAGGACAGCCCGGCTGCTGTTAGCGCCACCGACAGGACAATCAGCGCGCCGGTGGCAATCTCAACCGCCGGCAGCTGGAAAAAACGCTGCAGGGAACGCTGCCACCCCCTTATTTTAGGTGCTGTTTGGCTACTTTGAGGAAAGCTTTTCATCTCGCCTGTGCTATTTTAGTGAATTCAAGCCGGCCATCCATAACATCTTACCGCTTTCCAGAGCACGCCAATTGCGATCTGGATGGGAATTTGGCGCAGGGCGCAACGGCTGTGCGGACACGCGCCCATTTCCCCTGAGAGTCTGGGGCAACAAAACTCAATATCCCCTCTCACCGAGTTTCGGTAGAATAGGATTGCCGGTTAATAGCGCGGGCCAGATGTCCGCCCCACACACGATTGCACTCGTTCGGGCTAGCCATGACTCAAAATACCGATTTTCTCAGCAAACTCAATCCCTCCCAGCGTCAAGCTGTCGAGCATTTCTGCGCTCCCTTGCTTGTGGTTGCTGGAGCCGGCTCCGGCAAAACGCGGGCCCTAACCTACCGGGTTGCCAACCTGATTCGCACGCACCGCGTCGATCCTGAAAATATCCTCGCCGTCACTTTTACCAACAAGGCGGCGCGGGAAATGAAAGATAGAATTGAAAAGCTGTTCGCCGGGCAACTGGCTTTGGAAAAATACGGCAAATCCTTGGAGGCGCTCGCAGAGCACGAGCAGACAAGACTGCGCTCTCGCGTCTACAAAACGATTATTAAACCCCTGTGGGTGGGAACGTTCCACAGTCTCTGCGCCCGCATCCTCCGCTACGATATCGAGAAATACCAGGACGAAAAAGGTCGGCGGTGGAAAAGCAACTTTTCCATCCTTGACGAAGATGATGTCCAGAAAATTATTAAAGATATCGTCGTCAACCAGCTGAACCTGGACAGCAAAAAGTTTGAGCCGCGTTCCGTGCGCTACGCGATTAGCAGCGCCAAAAACCAGGGCTGGACTCCCCGCGATTTCGAGCGGGAGCAGCCAAATTATCGGGGGAAGGTTATTGCTGACGTTTACAGCCGCTACCAAGACTCGCTCGCGGCAAACAACGCCCTCGACTTCGACGAGCTGATCAGAGTGCCGGTTGAGCTGTTCAAGCAAAACGAGTCAGTTCTGGGCTACTGGCATCAAAAATTCTGCCACATTTTGGTGGATGAGTATCAGGACACCAACCGCGTTCAGTATGACTTGCTGCGGCTGCTGGCGACGAACAACGAATCCCCGCAAACCTTTAAGAACTGGCAGAATCGCTCTATTTTTGTGGTGGGCGACGTTGACCAGGCCATTTACTCCTTCCGGATGGCGGACTTCAAGATTTTGCTGGATTTCCAGCAGGACTTTGGCGACGGTTTGCCCGATGACGACACGCGCACGATGGTGAAGCTGGAGGAAAATTACCGCTCGACTGAGACAATTTTGGAAGTCGCCAACCAGCTGATTGAGAACAACACGGAACGGATTGAGAAAATCTTGCGCCCCACGCGCGGCGAGGGGGAGCCGGTTTATTTGCACCGTGCGGATGACGAGCTGGAGGAAGCAGAGTTTGTGGCTAGCCAGATTCGGGACATGGTGCGCGAGAACGAGGAATTGCAGTGGGGCAGTTTTGCGGTTCTCTACCGCACCAACGCCCAGTCTCGGGTGTTTGAAGAGGCGATGGTGCGCTGGAATGTGCCTTACAAATTGGTGGGGGGGCTGAAGTTCTACGACCGCAAGGAAGTTAAGGATGTTGTAGCATATTTGCGGCTAATTGTCAACCCCTTTGACACGATCAGTCTGGTGCGAATTATCAACACGCCCCGGCGCGGGATTGGCGACACGACTGTTGACCGGCTCCTGACCGCCGCTAAGCAGCTAAATGTGCCGCTGTGGGAAATCCTCTGCGAGGAGGATTCGGTGAAAACTCTGGCGGGGCGGGCGGCTAAACCGATAATTGAGTTCGCTAAGATGATTTGCCGGTGGCAGGAAAAATTGCAAAATGGGGATGAGGAAAACCCCACACTCGCGTCGGAAATTGTTGCCGGTGTGGCGGAAGAGTCGGGTTACATTCAAGAGCTGAAAACCCGGGGCACTGATGAAGCGCTAGACCGGCTGGCTAATGTCCAGGAACTCGTGAACGCGGTGCTGCAATATGAGGAAGAGAATGCCGGTGCGACTTTGCAAGAGTTCCTCTCTAGCGCCGCTTTAACGGCGGATGTCGATAACCTGGAAGAGGGGCAAAACCGCGTCACACTGATGACGCTGCACTCGGCGAAGGGTCTAGAATTTCCCGTCGTGTTTATGGTGGGGATGGAGCAGGGGCTGTTACCCCACTTCCGCAGTATGGATGACGCCGCAGCTGTTGAAGAAGAGCGCCGGCTGTGCTATGTTGGGATTACCCGCGCTCAAGACCGGCTGTTCCTTTCGCACGCCAAGGAGCGCCGCACTTGGGGAAATCGCCAGCTGGCGGCTCCTTCGGAGTTTTTAGGGGAATTGCCGAAAGAGTTTCTCACGGGAAGTTTGGCAAAGACCCGCGCCGCCAAGATGCCGGTGTCGCCACAGAAACAGGAAAATCCAAAATCCAAAATCCAAAATCCAAAATCCCTCGATTGGAAAGTGGGAGATCGGGTGATTCACGGAACGTTTGGGTTGGGGGAAGTCACCCACGTTTTTGGGGCGGGGAGCAAAATGTCTCTGGCGGTTAAGTTTGCCGGCGTGCAAAAAATCCTCGATCCGAAAACTGCGCCGGTGCAGAAGGTGGAATAGCAAGGGAAGTCAGAAACCCGGTTTCTTGAAGAAACCGGGTTTCTTAACTTGTGCGTAAGGTGGAATAGCACAGGCGAGACGCATGTTGCACTTCGTTGGAAGAGCACAGGCGAGACGCCTGTGCTACGCCTTTTTTGGCGAGACGCCTGTTGCACTTCGGGGGGTTCAATTCCCCACCCCCCGCATCGCCAAAAGCGCACTCCCGTAAGCCGCCTCCACACGCACCGGCACACTCACCGGCACCCCCAAATGGCGCTCCCGAATCCCCCGCCATGCCGGATTTTTCGCACCGCCCCCCGCAGTGTAAACCCGCGTTAAAGCAGTCGCGCCCAACTCCCGCAACAGCTGATACCCCCGCGCCTCAATCCGCGCCATACTTTCCAGCAAGCCGTGCAGGAATTCCACCGGCTCGTCTGGGCGCGGTTGCAGTCGCGGTTGCAGCTGCGAGTCGTTAATCGGGAAGCGCTCCCCCGGCTTCGTTAGCGGGTAGTAATCAAGCGGACTTTCCCGATCGGGGTCGATGTGCCGGCTGAGACTTTCCAGCTCCGCATCGGTAAAGAATTGCCGCAGCACCGCGCCGCCGGTGTTGGAAGCGCCGCCTGTCAGCCACAAGTCGCCGAGCCGGTGGCTGTAAATCCCGTAGCGGGCGTCATCGGCGCGGGTGCGGCTGAGCAGCTTCAGCACCAGGGTGGAGCCGAGGGAAGTTACAGCCTCTCCGGGTGATTCCGCACCGCTAGCGAGAAAGGCGGCGATGCTGTCAGTGGTGCCGGCGCACACGGCGCAATCCCGCCGCAACCCAAAGCGACTGGCAATTTCTGCCGTCACTTCCCCCACCGGCTCCCCGGGCTTGACAATTTCCGGCAAATGCGGTAAAGAGTCAATCTGGTAAATCCAGTCGGGATAGCGCAAGGTTTCGGGATCGTAACCCAGCTTCAAGGCGTTGTGATAGTCACTGACACCCAATTTTCCGTGCAGGAGAAACCCCAGCCAATCTGCTTGGTGCAGGAGATATTTTCCTGTTGTAGAGCGCTGAATCTCGTCCCCACACTTCACCCACCAAAGCAATTTAGCCAGACTGGAAGTAGCGCTCAACACGGTATGGTTGGCAGGTGCGACCGCCCGCAGGGATTCCATCACCTCCGCACCCCGCGCATCGCTGTAGAGCAGGGGTTCAGTCACCGGCACGCCGTCGGAACCGCACAGCAAGACAGTGGAGGAGGTGCCGTCGATTGCGATCGCCCTGAGCTGCCGGCGCACTTCCGGGGGGATTTGCTCGATCAGGGAAAACAGGGCCGTTTCCCAGAGTGCCGGCAAACCCCTCTCCCCCTCTTGCAGCACAGGCATCTTGCCTGTGCCGGTCGCCGGCACCTCAAAGGCGCAAGACGCCTGCGCGTGGGGGGTGCCGGCGCTGTCAATAGCGACAGCGCGCGCGCCAGAAGTGCCGAAATCGATGCCCAGGTAGAGGTTCATCAAGAAATGACTTTGAGTGGTGGCGGCGGCGCGTCTAGCCGCAGCGGGACAGAATACCGGCTGTAAACAGTGCTCCCCGGTTCCCAAGGCGCACGCCAGTAGATATCCTGGATGACTGTTTTGGCGTCATCATTTTGCGACCAGTTGAATGATACCACGCCAAGGTTGCTGTGCCCCACCACTTCCGAACCTTCTTGAACCCACTGATTCTGCATAAGGACAGACACCACACCCCCCAACAGTTTCATGGCTGTCGAGTCTCCGAACTTATCGAAGGAAAGTGTGGGCGGTGGCACCGGCGACACCGGCTTTTTCTGCCAGCCGGCAGGAACAGAGGCTTCCCGGTTCACCCACTCAATATTATACCGCCAGTCCGGGAGAGAGTTGCTGTCTTTGACAGCGATTTCCCAAGTTGTTTGCCCATTTCCACGGGTGCCTTGAGTTTGCAGCAAAACCGGGCCGGTTTTGGGGACATCAACATGGAGTGTCCGCACCTGTTCTGCTGTTCTGGCAATTTCAATGACTTGCGGCGGATCGTTCCAGCCGGCCCAGGTTTGCAGGCCCTCCTGCGCCGCAGATTTCGCCTTGGTTTGAGCGATCTGCGTCAGCAACTCGGCATTTTTGAAAGCGCTCGCCGTCAGCTGCGCCAGCACGCGCGGTTGCAACGGGGAGTCGGAGTTTGATTTTGCGTCGCCAAAATGCCGGCGGAACCAGTAGCTGAAGCGAACAGCGCTGGCGTAGTGAATGTCGCCCGACAGCAGTACCACGCGCTCGCGCTGCTTGAAGACTTCGGCGATCAGCCGGCTGAAACCGGCCTCGTTCAAGTTCCAGGAATCACCGACATCACTCTGGAAAACGTTGCCCAGCATCATCGTCCAGCGCTGCACGATATCGATCAGGGACAAACTCACCAGATTAGTCGGAGCAACCACCATCGTTACCTCCATGTTAGCGGAGCCGGTTTGTGAGAGGGGCTGCTGAATTTGTCTCTGAAAAGCGGTCGGACTCATAAGCATTGGGGGAGCGAGCGCCTTGTCCTCGCCTTGCGGGTAGCCTCGCCAAGTGCGCGTGTCGAGTACAATCACTTCATGCTTGAAGCTCCTCACCGTATAGTGCCAGACGATCGGCTTCGTGCCATCCGCAGAGTCCCGATCCAAAATTAAAAAATCTCCGTCGAGTTTTAGCTTTGGCTTGCCGTTTGCTGGATCTGTGGCGGGAATTCCCAGATATTTGGCAATCTCCTCCACTGCCGGCTCATCGTTGCCTTCCGACTCAGACCACTTTTTCGCAGCTTGCAGCAGTTTCTCCCCGTTCCGCCCGTTTTGGAACTGCTCGGGCGTATTTCCCCACGCCTGAAAAGCGGCATACGCCAGCAACCCGTTGAGGACGACACGCCGCCCCAGGGGTTTGCTGAGCACGCGGTTGCACCACTCACGATTCATGTACCAGTCATCGCTGATATCGTGGTCGTCAAAAATTGTATATGTGGGCACATTTGCCAGGGCTCGCCGGACTTTCCACACATCGCGAGCGAACGCCTCAATCCCGGTGACTTCTTCATGCCAAAGTTTTGCCAGCTTCGGCTCTTGTGGGGTATTCTCGCCAACGTTGGGGAAATCATTTTGCCACAGCACGGGCGACCACGCAAAGAGGTACATAGCGAAGTATTCACCCAAGCTCATCAGGTGGCTTTTCGCCTTATCCGGTTTGTTGATCAGCATAGCAGTCAGCCCGGCGGAGGTTTCGGCTATATTGCTGCGGCTGCCAGGTAAAAGATCGCTGGGGTGTTTGTATTCAAAGCCGGCTGTTGGGTGTTGCGCCACCGGCAGTTTTTCTTGCCAGCCCAGCAGGGTGTCACCGGCATCTATCAGCCCGTGCAGCAGCACATCAGCAACGTCATCCCCATAAATTTGGTCGCCGGAGACAAACAGCTGGTGGGGTCGGGAATTGGGCTGTTTGGCGTTATACTCGATTAAGTCATCCAGTATTGCCAGCCCGTCGGAACCGCCTCCGTGCGGCTTGCGACAAGAACCGTGAACAATTCGCAAGTTGTTCAAGTCAGCCGGCGGCATAGAAAAAGTGGGAAGACCGTGCTGGAAATAGCTAACGGTGGCGTTGGGGAAGCCTTCTGAGTTGAGTGCGCCTGCGAGATTGACTCCCCCGAAATCGAGGTCGTAGGCGCACATTTGTGCCGGTTGGAGACGGTTCCCACTCACCGGCACTGCGGTGACGGCGACAACGTGCAGGTATTTGCCCAGGGCTACTGTGGGGCGCGTGCCAGAGAGTAGCACATCGCTGACGGTTTCGCCATTACTGCCGGTGGCGTGCACCCGGAGGGTGACTTCTCGGGGTTCCTTGAGGGCAACCCAAACTGTAACAGAATCCGGCTCCGTGCGCCGCAACATTGGGCCGGCGAGGATGAGGGGAAGGCTGGCGATGCGCTGGCTCAAAGGTGTCCATGTCATGGGATGTACCTCTAGATGGGTAGACGACTGCTCCTAGGATGACACAATTTGCCGGTGGCGCAAGGGGAGAGCCAGCCGGTGCGCCGTTTGCAGTAGGGCTTCAGCCCCAAAGTTTGTAGTAGGGCTTTAGCCCCACAGGGGGTGTCATCCTGGGGATTGCGGAGTTTAGCTTGGCAGTATAAGATAAGTGGGGTGCCTTACGCTCCCTTGTGCCGCACCCCACAATCCTGTAATGTTATCATCTCCACCTGCGCTTTGAAGATGGAATTGAGGGGGGAGTGGATGTGAGCCAGTTAATCGAATTTTCAGGGATTTTCGCCCCGCTCAAGGAACTGTCTTATTTTACTCAGGTGCGGGTGAGCTCTGAAGCCGGCACTATAGTTTGGCGCAATGGGGCTGATTTAGATCCAGATGTGCTGTATGCGGCGATTGCCGGTGAGGCTATCCCCAATTATGAACAGATATAGCAATAGCCATTTAGGTTAGGACGTAGGACAGGCGTCTCGCCTGTCCCAAAATCCTACTTATTGAATTGGATACCCGCCCTGTTCAATTATAGCAGTATCTATTTTCTCCATCAATCGAATCGTTTCAGCAAAAACAGAGACTATCTGCTGATAGCGCTCTAACTCCCCGTAACTCAATTGCCGGTTTTTGCGGTCTTTCAACCACTTCTCGCAGACTTGATAGCCGCCAATATGGAAGTTCCAAACCTCTGAGGGTACGCCTTCAAAATATTGAGTCTTGTTAATCCAGACGCGCCCCTGTTCCGCACCCTGTCCTGGTTCAGTGTAACGCACCGCAACAACAGTGTCATTCCCCGCCACAGGATAAGCGGTGATTTCCGCGAGCATCTCTTCCATTAGATGCAGTTTAACAAGTTGACTGCCCAGATTGCAGAGAGTGCGGAACAAATCAGGAATTGAAGTCAAAGGTAAGCGGGGAAAGTCAATTTTGAGCAATTCCGCATAGCGACTGCGGTAGGTGGGAGAATGAAACACCGCATACAGATAATCAAACACATCCTCTGGCCCAAATCTCAGTTTGCGATCGCCCTTGCCATCCGCAATAAATTCCATCCCTAACCGCGCTGAGAACTCCTCGATGAATTTTGCTGAGAGGTTACACCGGCGCACCATTCCCATAGTTCTCTCAGCTTGGGTTTCCGGATAGAGGTAGAGAGGGAAAAGATAATTGACCTCTTTGATAGAGACAGTGTGGTGCTGAACAATTTGCCTGCTGCATAAAATATGCTCCCACCCCCTGCCGGTTTCAATCGAACGGCTGGTACTCAAAGCTAAATTTTCCCCCGCCAGCAGGTGGCGCATTACCTCAGCGCGAGGTCTGCAATAGAAACCCCTAGGTTTACCCGTATAATAGGTGTAGCGAACGTCAAACGGACGGTACAGTACAGGTGCGAGTAGCTCTGGAAAAGGCCCCGATTCTTTTGTCTCTAAAAAAGGGTGGCTTCTCACATCCTTCTGAGCCAAATCAACCTTCCAGTCTTGCGCATCTTTGCCCAAATTGTATTTCAACCGCGCCTCTTCTGGGGGAAGCTTGGCGAAATCAGATACAGTTTTCCAGAGTTCATCTTCAGTAAAGTGAACAGTCAGCGCATCCCTAGCGGTAACTATTCCCACACTGTTGGCGGGAAAAATATCCGTTACTTTCCATCCCGCCTCATATTCTGCCAATAAGTCAGTCTCTAGCGGCACAAAAAGGTAAAAAGGTGACTGCGGTGCCAGAGTTTTCCACTGTGTTGCAGAAATATCATTTTCCCACAGCCAGTGATATTTCCCCCCCACGAGACAGCGAGCGCTGTTTGACTCTTCATATACCTCGCGCACCCCCCACAAATCAGCATGGCGGACAGTTGCAACCCCCTTCAACCCCTGGGAGTGGGGTTTCTTGACAAAAATCCCGATAGCAACCCCCTGCTGGATGTCAAAAACATTCTCATCCTTGGAACCGTCAGGACAGCGTTCTTTTTTCTTGCTGTTGCCATGCAAGTCCAGTATATAGATATCGTCAAAAGTCGATAGCAAGCTTTGGCGCATTCCGCGAAAAGTGGGATTGTCGAGGTAGCCGTGATTGGTAACAAAGGCAAGGATTCCGTAGCCGGTTTGTTCAATCTTCCACTGCGCAAACCGGATAAATTTAACATAATCATCATTCAGCCATTTGGGGTTTTTCTCCCCAAGCGGCTTCCCATCTACTTCAAAGTAGTTTCCCGTTGGACAGTCCGTCAGAGGGTCTTTTCCTCTCAGCAAATCCGCAATCCATGTCAGCCCGCTATTTGCAGAATGTCCCGAATACGGAGGATTGCCCAGCACCACCATCACAGGAGCTTTTTGCTTGACATCTTTTGCTTTATCCGCCTCATCGCGAATCCAATTCGTAAACCCATCAGCCGGCGGAATCTGAAACGCCTCTTGCAGCGTATTTGTCAGATAAATCTGCAATCGCTGCTCTTCTGCAAACTCACAGCCGAGTTCTTTCAATTGCAGCCCCAACTTCATGTGCGCCACCGTATAGGGAGCCATCAGCAACTCAAAGCCAAACAGCCGGGGTAACAAGTGCTGACTCACATACCCTGACCACATTCCTTTCTTAGACTTGAAAGACTCATAAATGCGGTCAATCACCCCATGTAAAAACGTACCTGTACCCGTAGCGGGGTCAAGGATTAATACCCTGTGAGTCTCCATCTCAGCTTTCCCCAAACCCCCCTTTTTCCCGGAGAGAGCCGGCGGAGGTGAGGGGGGAGAAATCTTGCTGTCATCCGCCAAACCTTTATTAATTCCAAACTCCGTTTTGAGAAGACAGTCAACACTGCGGACAATATAAGAAACCACCGGCTCCGGCGTATAATAAACCCCCCGCGCTTCCCGCATTTTGGGGTCATACTCAGCCAAAAATGTCTCGTAAAAGTGAACAACAGGGTCTTCCTGTCGGGTGCGCTTGCCGAAATCTTGGAGAATCTCATCCATTTCAGTCCGCTTCAGCACTTCTGCCAAATCATCCACCGCCCAAGCCACTCGCTCGTCTAAATTAGGCCCAGCAATGTGACCGAACATATCCCGCAGGAACGGATTAGTCTTGGGCAATTCGTAGGGCGCATCCCGGCGGGAAAATCGCGAACGGTCTTTAGTATTGCAACAAGCTGCAAACATACCATAACATATCGTCTGGGCGTACATATCCGCAAACTGTTCCTGAGTCAAATCCCGCAACAGCACCTTGCGAAAAGACTCCAATTGCCCCCGAAGTGACCCCCCTTTATCGTCATCTGCAAACGCTTGTCCAATCGCCTCTCGAATTATCTGAGCCAGCGCCGCCATGCGTTTAGCCAATTCCCTCGGACTGCTAATTGCAGGAGCTTCCATGCTGAGAAACTGAGTCAGTAACTGAGTCACTCTCTCAACCCCGGAGGCTTCTAGCTTGAGCTTTTTATTGCTGCCAAATTTAGCAAGCCTTGCTGCAAGACGCAGCTCACCTCCAACGTACCAGCGAAACTCAAGATAATCCGTCAAAATCAGATTGGCAAACCCTTTCAGATAGCGTTCCATCTGAGCGCTGCGCTCTTCCTTATCCAGCGACTTGCCCACATCCTTTGCTTCCACATAACCCAGAACCACTTGACCCCGCGCTATCATATAATCAGGCGCACCGCACTGACTCCGCTTGGGTTCATTGGTGGCGCGGATTCCGGGAGATAGAGACTCAATTAACGCCTGAAGTGCGGACCGGTGAGTGTGTTCAGTAGCTTGACCGGACTGCAGATTTGCTTCTATGGCCTTCAGATACTCTTGAAATGGCATGACCCTCTCTCTTCCGCTGACTTACCCTAACAAATACCAGCATAACACAGAAACACCATCTGTCTTTCTCTCTTCATTGGCGCTCTTGGCGTCTACCCTGCGGGAAGCCGCTTGCGCGTCTATGGCGGTTCAAACCCTCCCCCCATGCTACCATAAACTTCTTGACGTTCACTCACAAAAATGTGAGAAAGGAATTGCCGAGGGGAGAAGGGCGGCTCCCTCTCCCCAAATACCGCAGTTATTGCCAGCTTCCGTTACAGTCCGAGCCTTTTCTTAACCTCTGCCAGCGATACAGAAGGCGCATCCCCCTCCTCCTGCTTAGCAGCTCTCAAATCCATAAGGTCTTCTATGTCAGCAAGAAATTCTTGCAATGCCAAATATTCCTCATAGGTTAACACCACAAATTCCTTTTGGCCGTTTTTCGTTAAAAATTCAGGATGTAGCTCGAACATAGTTCTTCCCCCACTGGGTTCTAAGAGTAAGCATCTTTTCGATGCTTGATGCGGTAGATGACCAAGAGGTCCCCTTCCACTTCAAATAATACTCGGTATTCCCCTACCCGCAGCCGAAAGTCCGGGGTAAAGTTGGTTAACCGTTTCACGTCACCTGTCAGATTGTCTTGCAGCGCCTCAATTTTGGCCACAATCCGGATCTGAACTCCCCCCGGCAGAGATTGCAAATCTTTGATAGCTCTGGGCTTAAACTCAACTTTATAGTTCACCTTTCCTCACTCATCTGTTACATTATATCAAATACTGTTGCATTTTTCAAAACTGTGGGCGCAATTTATCGGATACGCAATTTATCGGAGGCGCAATTTATCGGATACGCAATTTATCGGATACGCGATTTATCGCGTCTCTACAAGACCGTCACTACTGGCCATGATATGAAAGCGCACCCACAAACAACAACACCCATTTTTCTTGTCCCCCCTCTTCCTTGGCGCTCTTGGCGCTCTGCACTGCGGGAAGCCGCTTGCGCGTCTATGGCGGTTCAAACCCCCCCCTCCATGCTACAATAATAATTATTATACCACTCCCCAACCAGCCATGACAGCCGCCGTCACCCTGAAAAACGCCCAAATTAGCTACTGACAGCGCATCCGCAAATCTAAAATCTAAAATCTAAAATCTAAAATCTAAAATGCCAAGTCTAGCTAGCAAAATTGAAGCCATTCTCTACCTGAAAGGCAAGCCGCTGTCAATGTCCGACATTGCCGAATATGCAGGTTGCGACAAAAAAGCCGCAAGAGTTGCCCTCATCGAACTGATGAGCGACTACGCCCACCGCGACAGCGCCTTAGAAGTGGTCGAGACGCCTGCCGGCTACTGCTTGCAACTGCGCGACTCCTTTCAGGAGTTGGTGCAGACCTTGATTCCAGTAGACTTGGGGCTGGGTGCCTTGCGAACCCTGGCTGCGATCGCCCTGAAAGGCCCGCTGGCGCAAGCCGACTTGGTGGACTTGCGGGGTTCCGGCGCTTACCAGCATGTACAGGAACTGCTGGAACAGGGTTTTGTGCGCAGACGCCGGCAAACCGATGGCCGGTCTTACTGGCTGCAGGTGACTGATAAGTTTCATCAATATTTCCAGATAGACCGGCTCCCCAAACAGCTGGAACTGCAATTGCCACTGAAGAGTGAAGAGAAGGAGGAAGCCGCAAGTGAGAAAGATAAAGGTTGACCGGCACCGTCGGTGTTCTGTGAGCGCGTGGGATGAACCCCTCTGTTTTCTCCCCCTCCCCCGTACCGGCTACTGGCGGCGAATTAATGAGGGGTTATACCCCTCGGCCAAGCAGGCAGAGCCTCCAAACAGGCATTCCCAGGCGGAGCCTGGGAACGAGGGGATGCTCCTGCGGGGGCGCGGCGCTACAACTGCGCACACCGCCAGATCAGAAAACTTGCTCCACTGCGGATGAGGCGGTAGGGCTAAAGCCCTACTACAAACCTTTTCAAGTCAGAGCCCCTGGAGGTGTGGATTTTTCACCCGAAAAGAGGGGGGAGTGACGGTAGCTTTCATAACTGATTGACTGGCGGCGTAGTTTAAAATACGAAGTAAGCAAGCCAGATAATCAGAGGCTACATGGTTTTTAATCCTAACTTTCGCACCTCCGACGCCCAAGACACCCAAGCCAACCCGCTGCTGAACTATCTGCAGCACCAACCCCCTGAGGTTTTGGCCCGCGTCGCCCAGTCAGTCAGTCCTGACATCAAGCAAATCATCACTCATAACGTTCAGGGACTGGTAGGCATGCTGCCCTCGGACAACTTTGACATTCAGATTACCACGAACCGGGAAAACCTGGCGGGGTTGCTGGCTTCAGCGATGATGACCGGCTACTTTCTGCGCCAGATGGAACAGCGCATGCACCTGGATCAAAATCTGGGCGCTTGCGCCTCCCTGTGGAGCGATTCAGCCACCGGCGGGCAAACTGAGAGCGATTAGCAATTCGCCCTCAGCTCGGAGCCTATTTTTCCCCCTCAACTGGAAAAGCGCCGAGCCTCGCTTCCAGGCGGCGAGCCACACCGTTGCGGTTCACTTCCAATTCCAGCACGGCACCCACGGCGCTCGCTTCCACGCGCTCCTGCACTTCGTCGGTCTTTTGAATCTCTATGCTGTCAATACTTTGGATGATGTCCCCCGCACGCACGCCGGCCTTCTGTGCCGGCGAGCCCTCTTGGACTCCCAGAATCAGCACACCTTTGTCCTGTGTAATTTTAAAGTTGCCTTTTGCCTGCTGATTAATTTCTTCTCGCAATTCCGGACTTAGCTCTACCATTTTAATTCCCAAGTAGGGGTGTTCGGCGCGGCCTGATGCGAACAGCTCGTCAGCAATCCGCTTAGCGGTTTCTATGGGAATGGCGAAACCCAACCCCTGAGCGTTGGCGCGAATGGCGGTATTGACGCCAATCACTTCTCCCCGGTCGTTTAACAGCGGGCCACCGGAATTGCCCGGGTTGATGGCGGCATCGGTTTGAAGGAAGCGAACCCGCTTGTCGGGGATGCCCACCTCGGAACTGGAGCGCCCGGTAGCGCTGATAATGCCAACCGTAACCGTGTTGTCCAGACCCAAAGGATTGCCAATCGCAATCGCCCACTGCCCCGCCACCAGATTTTCAGAGTTGCCCAGCTGCACCGCCGGCAAATCCTCGGCGTCGATTTTCACCACAGCCACATCGGTGAGCGGATCTGCGCCCAGCACCTTGCCGTCAAATGTCCGGCCATCCTTGAGCGTCACCTGCACCACATCCGCCCCATCGACGACGTGGGCATTTGTCAGCAGCTGCCCGTCTGAACTGAGAATGAACCCCGAGCCGGTGCCGCGTTCGACCTGCTCTTCTTGCTGGGGCTGCTCTTCGCCAAAGAACTTCCGGAACAGCGGATTGTCAAACGCTTGGGGAATTTTCGAGGCCACCGTGCGAGCCGAGTCAATCCGCACCACAGAGGGGCCCACTTTTTCCGCCGCCTCGGCAATGAAATTCGGGTTGCTGCCGGCAGAAAGTCCCATCTGGGGTGCCGGCGACCCGACGGGGGCGACAGAGCGGATCGCCACCGGCACCGTTTGCGGGCGGAGGGCGCGATTCTCCCCGTCGGCATAGCGACTCCCCAAAAACCCCGCACCGCCGCCAATGGCAAGCAAACTCAGATAAAGGGCAAACTGCTTGAAAAATGAGCTCATATCTTTTTCCTATTTGACAGCGATACAGGTCTTTACTCTACTTTAGTCAAATATCAGGCAGGCACGCTGGTGCCGGTGCGGTAACGGGCGAGCTGTTTGCGCGGCGTTGGCAGTGGGGAGTCTGGGCTATCCAGATTTGGGAAATGCCAGAAACTGCCAGAAACCCGGTTTCTTGGAGAAACCGGGTTTCTTAACCTCCCAAAAGCTAGAAACCCGGTTTCTTGGAGAACCGGGTTTCTTAACCGAGGTTTTTTCGTTTTGCGCTTCCAGGGAGTGCGAGCCACGAAAAACCCCACACAGCAGCGGAACTCGCCGACGGGCGCGTTTTACTCTGACCGGCATTGCTGTTGAGGCCACTCCCCCTGTCAAATTGGGGCGGGGCAGCGCCTCAGCAAGCGAGGTTCCCGAATCTTTTAGGCACCACCTTGTACGCACGAGTTATAGTTTACATCACAGCGCCCGTTTTGTCTTCAAACCCCTGATAGATGTCAGCCAATCTTGAGTGAGGAATTATGATCGTGTCCCAGACACCAAAAATTGCTGCAGTGAGCGAAGAACAATCTCTCAAAGCATTGAAGAACAACCCCGACCGGCGTCACGGACTGGAGCTGGCAGAATACGCTTCTGTGATTGGCTCTGCTGTGGGAACCATCGTCGCGGGGCTGTCTGGCCAGATGCTTTACGCGGCGACTCCGCTGACGCTGGCGCTGTCTTTGAATCTGGTCAACCGGCACCGCTTCGAGCAGCAGACAAAGGCCAGTGCCCTGGGAGCCGGCGCAGCCATCGCACAGGTAGATATGGAACTGCGAGAAGAAATCGAATCTGTCCGCGCCTCAATTGCGGCGCTCCCTCCCTCAGAGCGAATCAGGGATATCGAAGCGTCAATGCTCAGACTCAGTAACCTGTGGGCTGGAGTGCAGCAGCGGCTCGCTGAACCCACCTCCCCCCTGCAAAACCAGCAGATTCAGCAGGAATTCGCCATCGTCCGGCGAGCCATAGTCCGGTTGCGGGACAGCACAGACGCTAACATGGCCACACTTCGAGCCAGCCTCTATCAGGAAATTGAATCTCTGCACCAGCAAGTGGCGCAGCCGGCACAAGCGGACGGGGTTCGGGAGACTGCGCCGGCGGACGAGCGAACCGCACCCGAAACCCAAATGCCGGTGCGGCTTGAGATATCCGAGCTGCGCCAGCGCATCGAGCAGCTCGAGCAGAAGTATCGAGAGATTGTCAAACCGTATCTCAAGCGCCTGGTGGCGGACGTCAAGCACCTGGAGGAGCAATCGGACACCGCCCCCCTGCAAGCGGCGCTCGCAGACTTGAGCGCACAGGTAGAGAGCTTGGTCACAGAACTTGACGCCCAACTGCAGCCGCAGCAGGTGCAGGGGTTGCTCTCTGCAGCGGCGAAGCTGTCGGAATCCATCGCAGAGCGGCAGGGCTCTTGCCAAATCGCAGCAGTGCCGGTTAAAAGTGTTGAAGGCTAAATTTTCCGAGAGCCTCTCTCCGGGGGGGTCGGGGGTTGGGCGGTAGCGCTATCGCTTCTTTAAAGCCGCAGGGCACCTACCAGACGTGACACAATGCAAAAGAAAGAACCATCACCGACAACTTCCACCAACACCCCGAAACGGCGTGACTGGCTAGAGCTGGCAGAGTGCGCCGCCTTGGGTGTTTCCGCTCTCGGCTCGATTGTGGCAGCATTCTCCCAGCAGGTCTTCTTGGCGGCGGCTCCCCTCACGATAGCACTGTTCCTCAATTTCGTCAATCGCTCTCGCATCCCTCAACAAGCCGAGCTAGCCGAATTACCTGCCGCCAACAAGAATACCTCAAACTTCGATGCCTCAACCGACGATGAGTTCTTTCCATTCCCCCCACCGCCAGAACTGTTTGACTCCCCAGGAGTCGGGACCGAGATTGCTGAAATCCGCCGCTCCGTGGAAAGCTTGCAAGAAAGCACAGCCGCTGCAGCAGTCGAAGTCCGCCAGTATCTGGCTCAACAGCTGCAAGCTCTCTCTCCCGCAGCGCCGGTTGACCTCAGTCCGATTTACCAAGCGCTCTCGGAAGTGCGTTTCGTGACTCAGCGCCTGGAGAATACCGCACTCACGGAACAAGACCGGGAAGAGATTAATGTCCAGCTTTTACTCCTCGGGGAAGCTATCGCCCAGCTGAAAAACACCACTGCGGACTGGCAGCAGCGCTGGTATGACTCCTCCAACTCCAGCCAGTTGCAAGGGGGACCGGCACCGCGAGCTGCTGCAGATCACCCCCAAATAGCTGACCTGCACCGGCGCGTCCAGCAGCTCGAGCAAAAGAATCAAGAGATTGTCAAACCGCACCTGCAGCGCCTGCTCAAGGAGGTCAAGCGGCTCAAACAGGAGCGAGAGCAAAAGGCAGGACGCCCTTAGGGCAATTCCACCGGCATCCTGTGCTGTTCGGGGTGCCTGATTCTCGATCCCGCCATCTCCCCACAGCCGGTTGAACAGGCGATCGGGACTTACGCACAACTGTGAGACGAAACCGGGTTTCTGGTTCGGGAACGAGGGCTTGAAGTCACTGCTGGTTCAGAAACCCGGTTTCTGCGTAAGTCCTAGTGATTTCAAATCCGGCTGATTCGTTTAAATTGTTAGCAAGGGTCACGCTTTTTTATAACTATCTTATCAGGGATTTAACCCCTTTTACAGGGATTTAAAATCACAAATGGCTGCGGGAGATAAACGCAGAGAGCGCCGAAAGCGGTGGGAGCGGCGCTCATCCGCGCCCCTGAGAGCTGATTTATAAAGTAAATATTAAATTCCAGTCAGCGCCCAGTCGGGAAAAGATCCCCCCCCAACCCCCCCCCTTAAAAAGGGGGGGGAACTCTTAAGCCCCCCTTTTTAAGGGGGGTTGGGGGGATCTAGATTTTCTTTATATAGCGTTTCTCAGATTAGTGTGCTGCGGAGAAACTCGGTAGGGGCGGAAGGGCCCGCCCCTGCGAAATCGGGTTTATGGGCCACAGATCCATCAAACTGAGAACCGCTATAAATGACCGCTCAGCTGTGGCAAAATATAAAATGGACAGGCAGCCCACCAGCTGACCGTGAGGCTGGAAAAAGGGCACCGCTGGGAAATGTGGAATGTTGAAAAACCGCAGCTGGCTAGAAATTGCTGAATATCTCTCCATCGCTGGCTCAGTCCTGGGGTCAGCAGTTGCTGTAACGTCGCAGCAGCTCATTTATGCGACAACGCCGGTGTCGCTGGCGCTGTTGCTGAACTTGGTGAACCGGCGGCGTCTGGAACAGTTGCCCGGGCCAAGTGTTTCCGCTGAGATGGCCCGAACGCACCGGCAGCTCTCAGCAGAGTTGGAATCCCTGCGCCGGCAACTGTTGGCCCTGCCGGCCAGCCCTGAGGTGGCCAGTGTGCGAGAAGCTTTGGGCCACCTGTCGGAAACCGTCTCGGGACTGCAAGCAGAAGTGACGGCGCAGACGCTTCAGATCGCCTCTGTGGGGGACAGGGTTCAGATACGGGAAAATCAAACCCCACCGGCACTCAAATTGCTGCCGGCTCAGCTCGAGGAGATAAACCGCCGCTTGAACAGTTTGCCGGTGGCTGCTCAACCCGCTTCAGAACAGCTGGTTGAAGAGTTGAGAGCGGTTTTGGCAAGAGTCACCGAAGGAATCGCCCACCTGAACCGCAACGCGGAAAATCTCGTGACCAGAGAGGATCTGGCGCGCCTGATATCAGAGATTGAGAAGCTTCGCCTGCAGCAGAGCGCTATGGCGCAATCCGTCGCGCCGGTGGAAGGGGCGCTAGTGAAGCTCTCCCAAAGAATAGCATCAGCCACCGGCCAGCAGGAGGGGTTTAGCGAACAGTTCAACCGGCGCTTGGATTCCTTGCAGGCAAATTCCCCGCAGCAGCTGGAAGAGTTGAAGGGGGCGATCGCTAAAATTCAGCAGCGGCTCGACCGGCCAATTGGCCCGCAACCCGCTGACTTGAGCGATGTGGAAACCGCAATCGGGAAGCTTTCTGAGAAACTGGCAGCGGTGCGATCGGAGATGCAAAGCCGGTTCGCTTCACTGGAGAAGCCTCACCTCGCCTCTATTTCTGAAGCGATCGCTAAGCTGCAAGTGCAGTTGGCTTCTTTGCAGGAATCCGCTGACAGGTTAGCCGGTAGCGCCAGCGCGGGTGGCGTGGGGGCGCGACATGAAACGCCCCCGCACAGCAGCAAATCGCCTGGGGAAGCTGAAAAAGGGACTGAGAAAATTAGCCCGCCGGAGCGAAAAGAGCAAACGGGTGAAAAAAGGCGTCAGCCGATTATAATTGAGTCGGTGGTGCCATCAAAACTTCCCAGGAAGTCGTTTAGATGTGTGAAGACTCTGACGGGACATGCGAGCGCTGTGACTTGTCTCGCTATCAGCAGCGATGGCAAATTGCTCGCTAGCGGCTGTTACAAAAATATTAAGCTTTGGGATTTGGAGACGGGCGAACTGCTGCACACGCTCGCCATGCACTCAGAAGCGATGGCGGTTTCTTCAATTGCCATCAGTCCGGATGGAGAGACGCTGGCGTGCGCGAATGCGGATATTGAAATTTGGAGTTTGCGCACTAGGCAGCAAATTCGCACGCTGGAAACTGCATGTTGGGCTTCAGCGGTGGCGATTAGCCCTGATGGCAAGATTCTGGTCAGTGGCGGGGAAGATCCGGTAGATGAAACGGGGTCAATCGAGATATGGGATTTGCAGAAAGGGGAAATTCTGCAAGATTTGTATCCGGACGCGGTTTATGCAGTTGCTATCAGTGCTGACGGGCAGATTTTGGCGAGTGCCGGCAGAAAGGCGAGGGCGGAAAGTACGGAGAACAAGGAGGAAGCCGGTTTAATTCAGGTGCGGCGTCTGGATACGAGAGAACTTCTGCACGCGCTTGTGGAGCCGTCTGGGAAGGTTTCTTCAGTGGCTGTGAGTCCGGATGGACAAGTTCTGGCAAGTGGCTGTCAGGATGGGAGTGTGAAGCTGTGGGATTTGAAGACGGGACAAGTGCAGCGGATTTTGTTAGGTCACTCACTGGCGGTGAATTGCGTTGCGATTAGTGCTGACGGAAAAGTGCTGGCGAGTGGGAGTGGGGACAAGACGGTGAAGTTGTGGAATGCGCACACCGGCGAACTGCTGCAAACGCTTGAGGATCACGCGGAGAGGGTGGCGGCGGTTGCGTTCAGTCCGGATGGGAAAACTTTGGTGAGCGGATCGCAGGATGAGACGGTGAAGGTTTGCCGGTGGGAGTGATTCAAAACTAATCTCCACTTGGCTAAGAGGAGGATAGGGTTCAGAAGAGTTGAAAACATCTGAACTGTGGCGCGGGCAAAACACTAAAAAGAGAGGTCAGGAAACAGAGAGGAGGCGCGTATATAATACTCCTGTTCAAGCCGCGCTTTTGCCAGGTGGTAGTAATCGGGGTTGCTCTCCGCACTGTAGCAGCGACGCCCTTTCCGCAGCGAAGCCACAGCAGCCGAACACAGACCCCCAAATGGCTCCCACACAACATCGCCCGGATCGCTAGTGGCAAGGATAATTCTTTCAATGAGGCGCAGTGGCTTCTGGTTGGTGTGAGCGCACTTCGCCTGCTTGTCCTTGAGGCGTTCCGCACCACGAACAGCCGGTTCTGACCAAACATTTGTGACACCGTGAGCGTGGTTCCACTTGGCTCGCATCCGCGACCACTGCTCTGCTGTGACTGGTGATTTCCCATCAATTGAAAAGTACGGCCATTCCGTTGGCTTGCCATGCCGGTTGGCATAAGTAACAATAAGCTCCATCATTTCTGGCGGTGGGAAGTACCAAAGACGATCTTGAGTGAAGTATTTGCGCGTTGCAGCATTTTTCACGCCACACGCCTCGTTAGTTTTACTCAGAATGAGTCCACTCCGAAGCCACTCATGGCGCAGCCACTGCGGCATTGGCAGCCACTGACCATCACCAGTAGGTAGCTGGACATTGCGAACGTAGTGCACGCACACTTCGGTAACGATAGGGAAGCGGCGTATCGTCTTGCTATTGACATTGCCGGCGATGTGGGCAACGCCCTTATCCCAGACATTAACTGAGCGGTATTGCCAGCCATTTTGTGCTAGTAGTGGGTGGACGGTAGCCCAGCCAATTTCACTGCACCAAAACCATAAAGTTGTCTCCGGTAGAGAGTAACGCGCCCATGCCGCGATGTGAGGGGCGTACCAGTCCGCCAGACCGGCAGGTGTCGGCGGATCGCCGGGGAAAAGCCCCAATCCATAGGCACCGTCTGACACGATAACTGTTGGCGCAGCCCACGATGAATAGCGGGTAGCAGCGTCAGCCATCTCGATCCGCACGGAGTCTATGGCAGTCGCAGGCACTGCCACCGGCGCTGGGGAACTGACTGGCAATGACTCTTCCTGCGGACTGTTAAAAACTTCCTGGCTGTCTGTGCTGTAGGGCATTTCAGGCACGGTTCGTTTGACTCTGGCCAAATTTTACCATCTCCTCGTCGATAGTCGATTTTGGACTATTGCGAAACCGACTATATCATTTCCGTGTTCGGTGAGGTCGCGGATGGAGAAGTCAATTTTTACAAAAGAGTATGCCATTTTTCTGAGCCACCTTCGGGCTGCCAGAAAAACGGCAGGACTCACACAGGAACAAGTCGCCGAGCGTCTCGGACAAACGCAGTCCTTCGTCAGCAAATGCGAACGGGGCGAGAGACGCATCGATGTTGTTGAACTCCGGGCATTTTGTCAGGCAATTGGCATCTCCTTTGCTGACTTCATCCAAGAACTTGAAACCGCTATGCAACAAAGGTATTAGAAGTGGACTATCGGGAGGCTCTAGAAATCGCAGCTAGCGCACTGCTCGGCTTGAAGGGGCATACAGTAGATGTTCTCACTGTGTCCAGACCCAGCGATCTCCAGGGAGCAGTCGAAATCTCGAAGATTGTTAGTAAGCTATCGCCAATTATTGGCAATTTGCTCGAATATGCGCTCGCCCGACATTTGAACGAAACACAGATTTGGCCTGATGGCTGCCGGTGGATAAGACAAGACCCGGGCTTTCCTGATGCAATCCTAAGCGGTATGCCAGATATACAGCCAGGAATTGAGGTGAAGACGTGGTTTCCATTATCTACTGAGATAACGGCTCGATTTCGGGACAGCCAAAATCACTTCCAAGCCAATCAGATAAAAGTAGCGGTGGTTTGCTGGATGCTGGAAAACGTCCTTGCCGGTCAGCCAAAAATTGTCGATATTTGGATTGGCGACGCGATTGATGTGGCAAAGGCTCGTGACACTCATTACCACAATCCGCCCTACTACGTCGTGATGGAGCCAGAGGACACCAGCAGTCGCACTCGCAACCTTCAACAAACGAACTGCCACGGTCACATATTTCAAGGAACAGCTGAGCAATTAGCCGAAGCAATCGCTCTGGTTGATTCATGGGGAGACAGTGCGAAGGAATATCGCCCAGATCGTGACTGCCAAATACGCCTTCGCCAAATAACTGGACGCTTTCCCTACCGTCTCGATACAAATTTCGCTAAAATGGACAGAATTGTTTTGCCCAGTCTTGAAACCTTTAAAACTAATGTCCTTGGAACCCTGTACGCCGGTCGCACAATCCAGTCATGGGCTAGGGCGATTAATTCAGGCAACCCCACCGCCCTGCAATCTCTGATTGACCCATCAGCCCCAACTCCGGTTCAATAACTGCCAGTCTCTGACTGACCCAGAGATTACCTATTGCCAAGACTTCCTGAGGGTTAAGAAACCCGGTTTCTTTAAGAAACCGGCTTTCTGGTATTCTTAAACAAACCGGCTTTCTGGTATTCTTATCAAGAGTTTACCCTCAGACTGCTGTTGCGATCCCATGAACCCCACCCGCAGAACCCTCTTAAAAGCCTTCTTACTCGGCGTCGCCACCCCCATTCTCTCCCGCCCACCGGCACTCTCGCAAAACAAGCCGGCCAATCCCACCGCCGCCGAAAACCAAAAAGCCGGCACCACCAGCTGGCACCTCACCAACCCCGCCACCAAACGCGAAATCGAAGGCTACGCCTCCCTCACGAGCGTCAGTCGCGGCTCACAAATTGCGCTTTTTGTCAATACTCGCGAGCCGAATTATACTATAGAAATTTTACGCACCGGCTGGTATAATGGCACCGGCGCACGCCGGATCACTGGCCCGATTGTTCGCACCGGCACGCCGCAGCCGCCCCCCATCGAAGAGCAAGCCTCCGGACTGATTGAGTGCCACTGGAAAGACCCTTATATTCTCACTGTACCCAACAACCCAGCTGACCCAACAGACTGGGCGAGTGGGATTTATTTAGCCAAACTGACTGCCGGCAAATCTGGCAAGCAAAGTTACATCATCTTTGTGGTGCGCGATGACGAACGGGCGTCTGATATCCTCTTCCAATCTAGCGTCACCACCTTTCAAGCTTATAATAATTGGGGCGGGAAATCCCTTTACCGCTGGAACAGCAAAGGCAAACAAGCTTACAAAGTGTCCTTCAACCGGCCTTACGCCGCCAGTCCCAACCGACAGGCTGCATACGGTATGGGTGCCGGTGAGTTCTTAACCAACCTCCAGCCGAAAAGAAGAGCCGCCAGCGCCGCCTGGGAATACAACATGGTGCGGTGGCTGGAACGGGAAGGCTACGATGTTACTTACGCCACGAATATGGACACTCATTTTAACCCTAAATTGCTATTATCTCAGAAAGCCTTTCTCTCAGTTGGGCACGACGAGTATTGGTCGTGGGAGATGCGGCACAATGTGGAAGCCGCCCGCGACAGAGGTGTCAGTCTCGGCTTTTTCTCTGCCAATAGCTGTTACTGGCAAATCCGATTTGAACCCAGCCGCATCACCGGCGACTTGAACCGCACTATTGTAGGCTATAAAGAGATGGCTGCCAAAGATCCATTGGCCCGCGTTCGCGACACTAGCGACAAATCCCGCATTACAGCGCGGTGGCGCAACAAACGGGTGAATCGCCCGGAAGACGCTTTAATTGGGGTGATGTACGAGACATTTCAGGTAGATGCGGATATGGTTATCCATGCCGGTGCGCCAGACTGGTTGCTTGCCGGCACCGGCTTGCAACCTGGGGACAAATTGCCGGGATTGCTAGGTTATGAAGTTGACCGGATGTTTGGCAATGCGCCGGCAAATACCGTGCGCGTCTGTCACTCGCCCTATCAATATGAGGGTGCCACTCGCTACAGCGACATGACAGTTTATACTGCGGATGCCGGTGCGACTGTTTTTGCCACCGGCACCATGCAGTGGAGTTGGGGGCTGGACGATTATAATGCGGATAAATTGCGCCCCTCCCGCCTGAATCCAGCAGCTGAGCAAATCACCCGCAATGTTTTGGCGCGAATGGTGCGCCGGTGAGGGTACTGGGAAACCCGGTTTCTTTAAGAAACCGGGTTTCTTACCGCAAACATACCCCCTCACCCCCCAACCCCCTCTCCCACAAGGGGAGAGGGGGAGTAAGAAAAAGGCGTTGCGCATTGGTGGGATGAACCCCACCCCCCAACCCCCTTCCGCGTGCACGGGGAGAGGGAGAAAGAGGTGGGGTTTTCGAGAAGATTCACCTAAAAGCTCGACTGATGGAGCTCAGAGCTCGACTGATGGAGCTCGGAGCTCGAACGATGGAGCTCGGAGCTCGAACGATGGAGTTCAGAGCTCGAACAATGGAGCTCAGAGCTCGAACGATGGAGCTCAGAGCTCGAACGATGGAGCTCAGAGCTCGGATGATGGACCTCAGAGCTCGAACGATGGAGCTCGGAGCTCGACTGATGGAGTTCAGAGCTCGAACGATGGAGCTCGGAGCTCGACTGGTAGAGACGCAACTGGGCGTTCTACATACTGGTGCTCAACGCGCCGCCGGTGTTCCACAAACCTGTCAGTCTCCCTCGCTGTGGGGGTGGTGATCACAATCGCCGCCCCTGCTGGCGGGCGGGTGTGGGGGCGTCGCGCCGGTGGTACTGGTGGCCCACAGGCCGGTTAAAATCTGCTACTGCAACTGTTGCCAAACTAGACAAATTTCAATTGAGCAATTAAACTTAACTTAGCAGAGTGCGTCTCACTTTTGCAGCGAGCTCGGAACCCCAGCCCCCAACCCCAGAATGAATCCCTTACCCGTAGGAAAGGCGTCTCGCCTGTCCCAAAAACGGGGAGAGGGAAAGACGTGGGATTTCCCCAACCGGCAGTTGGAGTCGGGCTTTTTGCAAAACTGAGATCCTCCCTACTAACAAAGAATAGGAGAAAGCAGCCGATGTCATTACTAGCAGGCGATATAGGCGGAACAAACACGAGACTGCGCTTGGTGGGAGTCGAAAATGGGTCAGCCTCACGGCAACCTTTCTATGAAAAGACTTACGCCTGTAGCAAGTTTCAAAATTTGGTGGAAATTGTGGAGGACTTTTTGAAAGAGGCCAGTCAGAAACAAAACTACACACCACCCACAAAAGCTTGTTTTGCGGTTGCGGGGCCGGTGGTCAACAACACCTGTGAGAAAATCAGCAATCTAGGACATTGGCCACGGCTAGAAGCGGAAGCCTTGCAGAAAGAACTGGAAATCGAGAAGGTGAGCTTGATTAACGATTTCGCTGCGGTCGGTTACGGCATTCAGAGTTTAAAGGAAAGCGACCCACAAGACCTGGAAATCTTACAGAATGCAGAACCTCAGCCAGATGCCCCTCTTGCTATCATCGGTGCTGGTACTGGTTTGGGAAAAGGGTATGTAACGCGAGAGGGGGGCACTTATAATGTCGGGGCTTCCGAAGGTGGCCATGCTGATTTTGCCGCTCGCACTGAGTGGGAATTTGAGCTGTTGCTCTATTTGCAAGAGCGGTATAATATATCTCACGTTTCCGTAGAGCGAGTGCTTTCGGGGCCGGCAATTGTTGATATTTTCAAATTTTTGCGCGACCGCAAATTTCCCGGAGAACCAGTGGGTGATATTCTGAACGCACCCGATCCGGCGGAGGCGATTGCCAAAGCGGCGGCGCAGAAAAGCAGTTTTCTCTGTGAGCGCACAATGCAAATCTTTATGGAAGCATACGGGGCGGATGCGGGCAATCTCGCTCTCTACAATCTGCCTTACGGGGGTTTATATATTGCCGGTGGCATCGCAGCCAAAAATATCGAACTGATGAAGGGGGGCGGCTTTTTAAAGGCTTTCAAGGACAAGGGCCGGTTGAGTTCGGTAATGGAAAAGGTGCCGGTGTATGTTGTTATGAATGAAGCGGTGGGGCTGATTGGCGCTGCTAACTATGCTACCACTAAAATGTAGGGATGGGCTGTTTCCCGTCTGGTGTTCTCAGTTGACCGGATTTCATTGTTAGGGTTGGCAGATGCGCCTCTCCACCGGCGCATCTGCAAATTAATGCCCGCGTTTTAGGTTAATGCCGGTGGTGCTGACGCCGGTGCTCAATTCAGAACGTTAACAGCATAATACTCAGCGCCCTTTAGCCCTACCTGGGGATTCAAAACAACACGCACGGGTATATCTGGGAGCAGGTTCTTGCCCACCTTGCCTTTCTGATTAAAGGCATCGAGGAAATCCACTCCCTTAAATAGCGGTAGAATTCTGGGAGCGATGCTGCCTGCCACATAAAGCCCACCGTAGGGTTTGAGTTTAAGAGCAAAATTGCCCGCTTCAGCCCCATAGGCTTTCAGGAATATCTGCATAGATTTTTCGCAGAGAGGATCGCGTTTAAATAGAGCAGCTTTGGCTATTTCAGCTGCCGGGTCGAGACTCTTCACCCCAAGCTTGGCTTCTTCCTCCCAAGTCTTAACAATTTTTGCCATGTCTGGAGATTCGGACAACTGGCGAACGTCGCGCAAAAACCGATAAATTTGCAGAATCCCCTTCCCGGAGATGACCATCTCCATGTCAACGTGCAAACTGTCGGTATCCTTTTGTAAAAATGTCCACAAATCTATTTCATACTGCGAATAGGGAGCGTAGTCGGCATGCCCCCCTTCCGACGCACAGACGATAGGAGTGGCGACCCCATCAGGTTTTTTAATTGCATCCTTAATGACAAAGGCTTCTCCCAGTCCAGAACCCGCTCCTATTATAGCAATTTGATTCCGTTCCTGGGGACTCCCCTTCCCAGGATTTCCCTGTTGTAACGTGTGCAGATCCGACTCCTCCAGGGTAATGACGCCAAACCCAACGGCTTCAAAATCGTTGATTAATCCAATCTGGTTGAATCGGAATGCCTGCGCCAGTTGTTCGGCAGCTATCTGGGGCCACCTTAGCTTGTAAGTCAAGTTGGCTGTGTTGTTTATAATCGGACAAGGCAGGGCGAAACAAGCCTTTTTAGCAACAGCAGGGTTGTGTAACGAAGCGCTTAAGTTTGGTGGCATAGCTGCGTCTTGCAGAAACTGCCGTACCATTGCAAGCAAACCGCTATTTTCATAGTCAGCGCTGCGGTAATTTTTCTCGAAACTCCTCTGTAAGGGTGGTCTAGCTTCCGTGTCAACCAGCCGCAGGGTATTAAGGCGACCCACATCTCCAGCTAGTATTAATGTCATAGGTTAGGGACTCCATTTTTTTTGAAATTATAACCGGTGCTTGCAGTTGCGACACACGCGCTTTAGCCAAGCCATTTCTTTCGGGCTATCCACTTAATCGGAAACAGGCAGACGCCATAAATGGGGAGACGGGATTTATCGGGAGAGGCGCTTAATCGGGAGAGGCGATAAATCGCGTCTCTACAAGAAGGTGGACTCTAAATTGTCCCACTTTAAGAGGGTAGCCGGCCTTCGGGCGATAAGCGCAACTGCCAATATTATCTCCCCAAAAATGGCTGAGTGTGGGGCGGATGTAAATTATTTTCTCTCACCCCCATATCTTGCAACCTTTGCCTCAATTTAGCAGGAACATTAAGCGCCATATTCAGCCCTCTACAGCCCTCGACAGCCCAGCCGGTTAGTTGCATCATTCCATTGAATGTTGTTTAAATTTGCGCCAGTAAAATCGACGCTGCAGAGCATGGCGTCCTGGAGTTTTGCGCCAGTCAGATCGGCGTCTCTCAAGTTGGCACCCCCCAGATAGGCGCAGCTCAGGTCAGCGTTAGTGAGGACAGCACTCTTGAGAATGGCACCATTGAGATTTGTGTTGCTCAGGTTTGCACCTGTAAGGGTAGCGTAGCTGAGATTTACGCTATTGAGATAGGCGTCAGTGAGGGTGGCACCCGTGAGAGTTGCGTTGCTGAGGTCAGCGTCAATAAGGTTGGCTTTACTGAGGTTGGCACCACTGAGATCCAGGCCACTGAGATTGGCCTCGTTGAGTCTGGTTTCACTGAGAAATGGCCCAACTATCTTTGCGAAAGTATATTCTTGCAAGTTGCCCAAGTTAAAGTTGCTGTATGCGATCAGGCGACGCAATTGAACGCTATCAAATCCTGGAATGCCGTTTTGTCCGCAGGGATAGAAGACAATTTTACCTCTCAGGTTATCTTTTCGCTCAGCATATCGGTGCAACTCCAACAGCAAAATCATCACGTTCAGTTCCGCAAACACATCTACCTGTTCTGCTTTTCGCTGAATTCCGGGCTGTAATTGCTGCTGCTTTTGCTCAGCCAATTTTCTTGCTGGTATTTGCTCATCAGTTTTTTCTCTGACCCAGGACTCATAGAAACTTCTCAGGTGCTTGAACAGCTTCACCGCAGGCCACTTCCCCCAAACGTCTGCCTTGTTAAATTCCTGACTATTGTCCAGCAGTTCCATCAGGTAATCGACAGTCTCTTGTGTCAGGCCACCATAACCTAGCAAATCATAGATGTCCTGGTCTAGATTTTGGCCTTCAGGCTGTTGTGTCCACTTTTCCAGGCAGGTTTTCAGCTTCTTCGCACAGAGAAAATCGCGGAAGTTGCTGTGGAGAAACTCCACTGAACCTTGCTGAGGGACAGCAGGCTGGATGTAGAAAGTCGCCAATCCACCGATCAGAGGGTTATCTCCGAATAGCTGAGTCTGGGCGGCTGTGATGTTATTATAGACTGGATTTTGCTGGAGGCGGTTATCTAACATCGCAAGCGAGGCACATCCCCCGCCCGACTGGACTGCGCAAAGAGCAGCTTCTTCTAGGACTAGCTTCAGCTCCCCTACTTTCAGTTTCGTTAATGTCGGGTTGAGATCGCCCGGACGCTGTTTGGTCAGCACCCAATCCAAGTATTCTTCATAAATTTTGATTTCTGCCTTGACGCCGGCGAGTTCCTCCCCAGACCCGGGATCGAGCAGATTGTAATTTCGGTGCATCAATGCCAAAACGTAAAGTAATAGAGGCTCTCGGGCTAACTCATTCACCCGCTGGGGACAGTGAGTTAAAAAATATCCAAATCCAGCAGCTTTTTCCTGGCCTACTTTTATTGACCATTGCTGCAACCACTGACTCCGAAGGGCGTTATCCATGTTCTGGATTTCCACACGGGTTAGATTCGCTGGCAAGTTGGCGGCATTCAGCAAAACTAGCGGACGCCCCGTAATCAAAAACCGATGCCCTATGGGATTTATTTGGGGATCTCCCTGATATTGCGCCACGTCCTGGATAAGCTGGTTTATTCTGTCACTGGGTCGCCCCTGCATCGCTAACTCATCAAAGCCATCCAGCAGGAACAAAAATCGAGTATTTTGATTATTGCCCGTAAACCAGCTATCATCATCTGTGGTAAAATCAGCTCCGTCCGCATTGGCTATCGCTACTTCTTTTTGAACTCCATTTCGTAAAGTATCTAGAAAATTTCCCATCAATTGATCGATATACCGCAACCGAATCAGCACGGGTGTCCAGACGGCACCCAAATCCGGATCGTTCAGCAAAGAAGCAGCAAACATCCGACAAAAGATACTCTTCCCCCGTCCGGCAGGTCCTTGAATAAACATCACATTATTCTGTTGAGCGTCCTGCCTTAGCATACCCTGTACCCAGGGGTCAATGATCTGAGGGCCTCCAACGATCTGGCCATTTACCACGCTTCTGACATTCAGCCGCACATAGATATCTGCGAACGAGATATCCTTTTCTTGAAACACCTTCTGATCGGGCAGGGGGGCGATTACCCTGTCCCGGTAATTACTAATGGGCATATCTTTGCTCTCCACACTAAAATTTGTCTGGGTTCTCGGCTTCCGAGTAGGTGCAAATACAATCAGGTAAAGGATGGCCATCAGCAGGAAGATAACCGTCGCCTCCTCTCCCGGCGAATGGAGCATCAGCATTAAGCTGCTCAATGATTTCATCCCCCTTTCTTCGTGGACGACATCTGGGCCGGCGCTACTGCTCCCTTAGGAGCTTATATCATGCCCGGTTGCCTGCGATTTGGGATCGTTAAAGACGTTGTAGGGGCGGGTTTCTCACTCCCGCTGCTGAGCGGGAGCAATCTGGATAATACCACACTGATGCAATCGGACACAATCTCACCCCCTCCGCTGACAAGCCGACTAGGCAAAATCTATACTTCTACTTAACCGTAGCGCTGTCTCGCTCACCCTGTCAACCCGCCCGCTATCAAAATTCACACATCGTTAAGAAAATTCACAATGTCGGGAATTTGCTCCAGCAACTGAAATTTAAAGATATTGCAATCCCTTCCCTCTCTATCTTTAAACTTGTAGCCGTTTTGCGCAATCTTTTGATATAATTCTGGCCCAACCTCACTCCTATCGTCAATCCCGACCCCAACCATCGCAATTTTGAGCGGGTCTGGGCTGTTGAGTTGCCGGCATGTATCTGAGAGCAGATTGACAAACTCACTTCGGTCAGCCAGCTGACCGTCTGTGTAGATAATTACAAATGCCTGGGAACTCAGGCCAGGATTCAAGCTGACTGAGCAATCTTCTAATACTTCCTTAAGGGTTGGGGCGAGATAAGTGGCTCCTTTCGGCGGATTTTCCTGCAAAATTTGTGAGAGGAGTTCTCGGGATGACTTGTCCGGATGCAGCGGAAAAATTTTTCCAGTATCTCGGACAAAAAAATCGTTAAAAAATCTCAGCTTAAATTCCCCGCCCTCACCGGCCAGGGGAATTTGCAAAATTTGGCAAATCTGCTCCGGGACGCGATTTTTTAAGGAATCCCACTGGCTCTCCCTGTTGGGAGAGTCTGTAGAATTCATCGATAAACTCCCATCGATTAGAATAAAATACTGCGCCATACATTCCTCTCCGATTTTTGGGCCAATCAGTCAAACAGCTGCCAATCATCCGTATCTGCCAAACTCGACAGACCTCGCCAAACACCAGCCGCCTGCAGAGCCGAGCCTTCCTGAATTCCCGTGACAGCGACCAGCAGCCCATATCCTGCCGGCAACCGACAGGTTTTGAGTTCCTCAGCTAGCGCGTTTTTCATCTCAGGCGAGTTCCGGCTTGTTTTCTTAGTTATATCAGGAGGGGCGTCCCCAGTCAATCCTCTGGCGGCGCTTCTTAAAAAAGATTTACAAATCTTCTGAACCCCATGAAACGAAACCTGAAAGCCGTATGGCCCGCCCGATGTGACGGCGCAATTAATTTTATCTGTTAAGGATTTTCGCTTCTTTTCATCTAGAGCGCTAGCTGCTATTGCCCGCAAAAGGCGTTCGTCAGAGGCTTCACCGACCCAAGCGACAGAGATAAGAATCTGGCGTTTGTAAAAATCCGTGCGCCCCAAAGCCTCAATGCCAGTCAGAAGCAAAAGCAATTCCCCCTGCGGCAATCGCATCAGAACCACAGAAGGAGCCTCAGTCTCGATTAAATCAGCGATTTGCAGGTAACATGGAGGGTCTTGCCGTTTTTGATCCTCCTCAGTAATCAGCAGCCAGCAGTAGTCACAATCCTGTTCAAACCCGCGACTCTGGACGTAAATATTCATAGCTTAGCAGATAGGCGTAAATAAACTTAACCAAAAACCAAACTCTTCCTCTCTTTTGAAGGGGAGCCGGAGGGATCTAGAAAAAAGGAAGGGTAGGAAAGTGAAAGTCCGTTTCCCCTCTCCGGAACAGGAGTGTAGGGGAGTCAGCGGTCTAACATTTGTTACCCTACTTGGCTCCTGTTTAAAGTTTAGCTTCTAGCAAATTATCCCCTTGCAGAACAGCAAAGGGCGTATCTTTTTTGCAGTTATTTGCAAAAGCATTTACCTCACGCCCCAGCTGATCGTTCTGCGCAAACAAGTTGACCAGCCAAGCAAATCCCCCTCTGGCTTGCTTGTCGATATAGAGTTTCAGCAAGAACCGCAAAAGGTACATCAGCGGCTGGTCGCCATCTTGTGGGGCGCAAGCCGCGCCGGGGAAAGTTTTGTGAAACCTGTACTGTTGCGGCTCTCCATCAACCACTTGGATCTCAGTCAAAACAACACAGCCCACAGTTTGAACCGGCGTTACGACTACAGCCACCTTGTCCTGCAATTCAGGCGTTTGGAAAAAATTAATCAATTCATCATACCCATCTACAACGCTCGCCAGCAGCTTGCCAGGATCTGTCCCCGGTCGCAGGTACGTCTCGCACTTGACTGGCGCAAGAATCACAAGCCGGCGCTCATTTAAATCTTTGTAAACCTCTTGGAAAAGCTCGACAATCTGCCCGGGTTTATTGATGCGCTCGTTCCACTTCCCCCGCGACTCCATAAGCGCAATCGCGTCGATAGCAATAATCACTGTATTAGCATTCTTGAGAAACTGAATAACTTGTCCTTTATACTCAGCATCCGCAAGGTAGCCACCGGGATAGTCCTGAAATTTCAGCCGCAAAAATGGGGGATTATTTGGCCTCTGGAGCTCGAAAATGAAAGATTGAGGTGCCACAGTCGTTCGCACGGTCGTTCCCGTGGATTCAATTTGGTTGGCCATTTGCTGGAGTTCCATCAAACGATCGTGAAGCCGCACTTGGGTTACTTTACTAGGTTTGAGTTGTGTCAGATTACCGATAGCCTGGACTTGTTGGTACATAGCCGCCAGCAGACTGGTCTTGCCCACCCCGCTGGGGCCAAGCATTGTGATGTTGAGTTCTTGTATGTTGTTCTGTGTCATCGAATTATCCTCAGACTGTCAAGCCAGCTAAAAAAATCTACAAAGTTGGTTTGCGGTCGTTTTTTTCAGTCCTCTTTAGAGGTTTTCCCAAAAGATTTGCCACTCATCCCTCACTCCTTCGGCACGGAACACCCGATCGACAAACCTTTCGACCAAGGCCAATGCAATTTGATTTGGCTCACAATAAAACTCTTGCAAAGGTTCCTGGCAATCATAAAGCGTTTTTCTTAGGGCAATCTTCAGACATTGATGTATTTCCCCAGCATTATAGAAAGTGGATATCTGAACAGGGGCACTGTTGAGTGTGAGGGAATCCAGATGCGGGCGAATCCGGTAATCGAAGTTGAACTTATAGGACATCTTAAAGCCAGAAAGCTCTGGGAACCCTCGTTTCAATTGCTGCAGATCATCAGGGACACTCGTTACCATGAATTCCAGAAACTCTGGCCCTCGCGCCTCCGTCAAGCGTCCCAGACCCGCACCAACCAGCACATCTGTCACGGCAGATTTTACCCGATCTGTGGACTGGTTCAGCACCCCATCCATCGATTGCAAGCGCCCCTCAATCTCCGAGCGCAGCTCCTTCAGATAGAATCCGTAGACAGTTTGCCAATCGCGCTCATGATTGAAGCGCTCTGAAATATCCTCTACAGAGGGAACCTTTGACTCCCTGCGATTGTTCTCCAGAGCATTTACCAGATTTCGGCAAGCTTGGACAATCTCTTCCACCGCCCCTTTCAAGTCCGCATCTTCAGTATCGCGCCGATTGCGAAGCTCCGCAAGCAGTTGCAAGAAACCAGCTCCGGTGTTTTGCCAAAACTGCTCGAACATCACACCACCTGCAGTTACTGTACCAGGCTGGCCACTGCCACCTGCAGTTACTGTCCCAGGCTCGCTCCTGCGACGGCGTAATTCTTCCCAAGTAGGCGGCATCACAGCAGTATTTTGGCATATTACCGGCAGCCAACTGGCACCCAACAAATGTCTGTCCCAGCGTTCCAACTGTCTTCGCGCTTCCCGCACCGAGGCATAAAGAGACTGGCCATTTTTTGCAAACTCCAGGAAAAAATACTCCAAAAAGTCTTTCGCTACCGAATCCGGCACAGGCTCTCGCATAACAATACTCTGAGGAAGTTGCAGCTGGGCCAGCTGATAGGCTATCCCCAAGCCATCGCAAGAGTTAAAAATGGCCAGCTGCAACCCCCGCTCAATGGCGGCTTTCATAGCATGTTTCGCCTCATTCATCCCCAAGCGCTGCAGCTCATTGATAAAAAGCCAACCGTCTTGACCGTCATCCTGGCTTGAACTGTGGCCAGCAAAGCACAGAATATCCCAACCTCTAGCATCCCAAAGCGCATCAAACAAATCTTTGAGATTGGGCTGTGGTAAAGTTGTTATCACGGCCCCGCGCTGTTCCAAACTTTTTATCACCTTCTCGTCAAACTGGGTGTCAATATTGTTGCTGTTACCGAAAACGGCTAAGATTCTAATCTGTGACTGTTTTTCCCCCCGAAAGGTCACGTCTAGCGGTCTAACTTCTGGGAAACTTAAGGCAATTTCTGCCCGCTCATAATTGCCAAGGTTGAACAAATCCCACACCGGCCAGGGAAGTCGCCACAGGTCTGAGTTCTGAGTTTGAATGATCGCCCGAATCTCATCCTTTGGCTGCAAGTGCTGCTGCAAACGATCGCGGACTGTTTGCCAATCGGTATTTCCAGACCTGAGCCAATCCTTCAGTTCCTGGCTCAAAGTCTTTGCCCGATCGTTAACTATCGAAATGCTAGTCACTCCTTGGGATTGCAGTCGCCCAGAATTCCTCCCCTTTACCAGCTGCCTGTAGACTTGCAGCCATTCATTTAAAGTATTATAAAGCTGGCTGGCTCCCGGCAACTGGCCGTCGCACTGGAATAGATCCACCTGCGGATCTCCATCCTCCCGAATCCGCAGCAGAACTGGGAACCCCAGCGTAAAGTTTCCCCCTATCGGCAGATTAAGAATAACCAGCTTTTTTCCCATCGCTGTCCACCCAAGTGCTCCTTAGCTTAAATCAAAAAATCTTCTGTGTTCTCAGCATCTCCCAGCTGCAGTCTCACACTAAACCGCACATTTTTTGGGCCACTCAAGGCCAGTGCCAGTAAGTCATCCCCACTTTTAGCTTCAACCTCCAAGTTATCAACATTATCACCCGACTCGTCCAGTACCGTCACCCGCAATCCCACCGGCAGCTCAGTGGCCTCGCCAGTTGGCCAAACCTCCAATCTGATATTAACTGTGTCATCCGGCGCAGGCGGTGCCACCCGGACAGCCAGTGCCACAACCCGATCCTCTCCCAAGTTTATCACTTTAGCCCGCACCACGCTGTCTTCTGGTTGGCCCGCGTCCCTTGCTCTGGAACGAGCCGCAACTGCAGGAGCCAGTAACAATTCTCTCGGCTCCCAATATTCTTCAAAGATGTTGTTGAACCACTCAGTCAGCTGAATAAAGCTCCAGCGAGGTTTCACTGGTTTTAATTCTGGTGGTGTTGCCTCCCAAACCGCAGGTACATCTTCCGACCGCACCTCCAAAATAGGAAGGCCAACTAATTTTTCCAGCTCCCCCGATTGGAATAAAGCGAGTATCTTTTCATACTCTTCCTGGGTAACCTCCATTTTAATTCTCACCTTTTTCCCTTCCCTATCGGTCATTTCAGTTTAACCCCCTTATCACTCTACTTCCTCGAAAACTATACTACCTCTTATGCCTGCTTGTTGTTTCAACCTCGATTCAAGCTCTTGGAAATCCTGCCCTCTCACAACTATATAAACAATAACCTTTTTATAGCCCTTTTCTTCTAAATAAAGTTTTACTTGCGCCCAGTTGTTGACTTCTTTCCCAGTCACCTCTTCAACATATCTATAAATGCCTCTAGTCAGCTCTGGGCTGATATTGCTCCTCACCAATCTATGAGCGATTGCTTCTGGGCTAAAGCCATAAAGCAATAGATGAAGCCAACAAGTTTCAGTGGGTGGGAGTTTCCTGCCTCTGGCCCGAGCCAGGTCTGTTAAGAGTCTATCCATATCCCATTGCCTCGCCACCACCGTACACTCCAGGCAACCTTGGTTTAATTTGGGACACAGGATGGGAGCTGAGGAAAATGTCATATCTGCAACCTCTCTTCGACCAAGATCCAAACAACTGACATGGGCCACTCCAAAACCGCTCCCGGCCAGAGCAGTCTTTTGAAACCCGCACCGGCAGGCTACCTAGAAGCCTACCACTCAGGCACCCTTTTGGCAAGGGGGTGCAGAAGGTATTTCCGATCCCCAACTAAGATTGGTGGTTCTTCCCCTCTACCCAGTTCACGATTGATTGTAGCAGGAAACGCTGAGCTCTGCGGGACAGGCTGCCGTGACCCGCATCCCCCCTCAAGCCTTGAGAGAGGGAGAGGGAGAGGTTGAAGCTCTCTGCTACAGCAGCAGGAAGCTCGCCCCGACCAGCTTTCGTTTCCTCGAACTTAATCGAGGCGAACGTTCACAGTATCTAAACCTAAACCCATGCTAACACATTTTCAACACCCAGCCGCAATAACACCTGTCATTTGGACTCAATTCGGTTTCACCAGCAACCTCTTCCAAACGACCCTGCTATCGATTCTATTCCAATTGTTCCGGCAGGATAAATTCCCCAAAGGTTCTAAAATCCTGCTGGTGTCTCCCGATCCTGGCAATACTGAAGCCGCACGCAATGAAGTGCGAAAAATCCTCCAGGAGAAAGGCTTCGGGAAATGCTTCGACCCGCAAGCGAATGCCCAGATTGAAGATTGCACTAACATGATGGAGTTCGTTTGCGCCAACGTCAGCACCCAGGAAGGTGTTCAACCACTCCAGCAGAAGATAGCTGAACTCGATCCCGATGGCAAGTTCAACCGTATCTTCTATGCCGCCCTCCCCCCAGTGGTTTATCTGGCCATGCTGAAAAATCTTCAGGCAGCAGGGCTGTTGGCCAACCCAGAAACATCCTGGGTAATCCTCGAAAAGGGCATCAAAGATAGCGAATCCGCCCGCGCCTTGCTGCAACTGGTGGAAAAGATTTGCCCGCAGCAAGTCCTGCTGATGGACCACTATCCCCTCGGTAAAGCGACTCTGCGCTTGATGCTGGCATTGCGCTTTGGCGACTTAGCCAAAGTTTTTGGCGGCGTAGATTTTGAAGCCCTGTGCGGTGGGTACGCGGTTGAGTATATCCAGGTGTGGAATACCGAGGCAAAACGAGTAGGAAATCGCCCCTTTTTCGACAGCCCCGAATCCGGTGGCCTAGTCCGAGATATGACACCGCACTTGCTGCAAATCCCAGCCTTAACCCTGATGCAGCGTCCCGATTGCTTCAGCAGCACTGGCATCCAACAAGCAAAATTGGATGCCCTCAAAGCGCTGGCATTAGCGAACCCAGAAAATCCCGCTCGCTGTATCGCGCTTGGGCAATATGCGTCCTACTTAGATGAAGAAGGGACGAAAGACACGCGCACAGCAACTGGCTTCGCTGCCAAGCTAATTTATCAATCGGGCGATGCTCCACTAGCACTCTATCTCTTGAGCGCTAAAGGCGCAGCAAAGGGCGCTTGCAAGGCCGTAGTTTCATTCCGCCCCATCACTCCCCGGCTTTTTCAATCCGCCGAACCGCTGTTTGTCCCTCGGTTTTTGGTGCTGGAAGTGCAGCCCAACCCTCAAGTCAGCCTGTGGTATCAAATGGGAGGCGAACTGATCCGGCGGCATTTCAGCTATCAGGAATTGTACGGCGAACCAATTCGCGAAGCCTACGATTACGCGCTAGAAGCGTGCCTAAACCGGGATGCAGCCCTGTTCGTCACCCCCGAAGATCTGCTGCAAAGTACGCAGCTAATCGAAACAATTCAGAGCGCCAACGTACCCGTCAATATTTATCCATTCGGGGCTGTGTGGGGCACACCAGAAATGGAAGACTTGCCAAACAAAGATAACCGCAACTGGATTAATCTGTAGCGTCCTGCGGTAGGGGCACGGCATGACGCGCCCCTACTTTTGCCTCGTGCCTCGTTGCCTCGTATCCCTCGTTATCCCTCGTTCCCAGGCTCCGCCTGGGAACGCCTGAAAGGAGGCTCTGACTTGAAAATAGTCTTGTAGGGGCGATGCCCCCGTGCTCGCCCCGCCCTGGGGACAATTTTCATTGGTGGCGGTGTGCGCAGTTCATCGTGACTGCCTCCTTCTCTCCAACCAATTAAGCAATCTTCCACGGGCGCGGGGGGTATAACCCCATCATTAATTCGCCAACAGCATCTTTCCAATCGCCTGGAAACCAGCAAAAGTAACATGCGCCCTACAATTCTGTAGGCGTATCCGGAGCAATCTCAATCCCACCGGCTTGCCGGACTGAGTGCTGATCCGTAATCAAATCGCTCAGCTCATTAATTTTAACCCCGATTCGATCGCCTGCTTCCTGTAACTCCCGCTCAAAAGCCTTAATATCCTCACCGTAACCACACAATTCTGCCGCAGTTTCAACTCCCTGCAGCGCATTAGCTTTAGCGCAGTCGATCAGTTCCAGCCCGTGGAGTGGTGTTGGTGAAGCCATAAATTCAGACGTTTTCTCGCCTTGCAACCATCCGCACTCTAACAAAATGCCGGTGCCGCGTCATCCATCTTTAGGTATAACCCCCGACGCAGGACAGGCGTCCCGCCTGCCCCATCCCGACGTAGGACAGGCGTCCCGCCTGTCCCATCCTCTCTCATCCCCTCCCGCCAGTCTCAAAAACGCCAATACTTCCAAGCTGCATAAGCTAAAGTCACTGAATCAACTATGTCCAGAAAACCGGTTTCTTAAAGAAACCGGGTTTCTCAGTACCTCACCTCGGATGAGAAAGGCTATATCTCAAAAACGCCAATACTTCCAAGCAGCATAAGCCAAAGTCACAACACCAGTAACAATCGCCGACTCATCCACATCAAATAAAGGATGGTGCAGCGGATAATTCAGCCTGTCCTGACCGGCAACCCCCAGACGAAACATCATCCCCGGTGCGTGTTTCAAATACAGCGAAAAATCTTCCGCACCCAGAGAAGGCTCCATTAAAATCAGCACGCGATCGCCCCCCCAAGCCTCCTCAGCCGCCTCCCCCACCAGCTGAGTCAGAGCCGGGTCATTTTGCACCGAAGGCACCCCCCGCTTGTAATTCAGCTCGTAGCGAGCACCGTAAGCATTGCAGACATGAGCAACAATCCCCTCAATCCAGTCAGGCAAACCGGCACTCGTTTCAGGATGAAGCGATCGCACAGTTCCCACCAGCCGCACCCGGTCCGCAATCACATTCGCTGCCCGCCCGCCGCTGATTTGTCCAATCGTCAGCACCACCGGGCGCAGCGGATTCTGCGTGCGGCTAATCGCCTGCTGCAACGTCGTAATCACTTGCGCCGCAATCCAAATAGCGTCAATCGCCTCGTGGGGGCGCGCCCCGTGCCCGGATTCCCCGATAATAAAAATCTCAAGATCGTCCGCCGCCGCCGTCAGCGCCCCGTGGCGGATGCCCACTGAACCGGCAGGAATCGAAGGGAAAACGTGAACCCCCAAAATCGCCGAGACATTTTCCATCGCCCCATCTTCCACCATCCATCCAGCACCTTGGGCAATTTCCTCCGCCGGCTGAAATAAAAAGCGCACCGTTCCCGGCAGTTTCTCTCCCAGCTGAGCCAGCACCATCGCCGCGCCCAACCCGACGGTTGCGTGTATATCGTGCCCACAAGCGTGCATCACCCCCGGGTTGCGGGAAGCGAACTCCAAGCCGGTGCCCTCCTCAATCGGTAAAGCGTCCATATCAGTGCGAATAGCCAGCAGCCGGCTGTCGGTGCCTTCACCCGGCAATTCCCCGACAACGCCGGTTTTCCCCACGCCTTCTCGCACGCGGATGCCGCACGAAGACAGCACCCCGGCAACATAGGCTGCAGTTTGGTACTCTTGGCCACTCAGTTCCGGGTGGCTGTGGAAGTGACGCCGAATCTCAATCAGGCGCGGCGCTAGGGTAGAGGCAATATCTTTAATCTCGGTGAGCATTACTGTTGGTAAGGGATGAGTTTTTAAACCGTTGCACAGTGGGTAGAATCACCCCTCTCTTTCCCCCCCGCCCGCACGCGGGGAGGGAGTTGGGGGGTGGGGTTCCCTTGCAGCAGAGAGTTTTGAGGGATGAGTTGCAGTCCGAATACAAAGTTGAGACAGACAGTATTTTTTCCGCCCGACCAAACCCCCTTGATGTCTGGATTTTAAATCCAAAATCCCCAATATAAAATCCGGGCATTGGTATAACTTATAGCGGCTCTTGGATGAGCTATGGACCAGAAACCCGGTTTCTTAAAGAAACCGGGTTTCTCAGTACCTCACAAAGGATGAGAAACGCTATATCATTCATAGCTCATAACTCCTGATTTTTCATGGCTCCCTCACCGGCGCGAGCACCAGCAGAACATCCGCCTGCTGTTTTTCAGCCGTTGAGGAACTGACAGCGCTCAGACTGCGCAGCGTTCCCAGCAGCCGCTTGATGAAGCTACCCGCCTCAGAATTGCCTGCAGGCGGCAAAACACTGTAGACAAACGACAGCACAGCCCCGCAGTTGAGATAGAAGTTACCGTTACCGGGGTAGGGCAAGCTGGCTGTAGCGGTTTGGAAGATATAAGTTTTCCCCAAAGCCGGATTCGGCTGGGGAATGAGGGCGGACATCGGACCGGTGCCGGTGGTGAGGACAAGCGTGTTGCCATCCGCCCAGCCGTGAGCAAAAATGCTGCGAGCCCCTCCCGGCTGCTGAATTTCCCAGCTGCTGACGGGTTGAGCGCCGAGCTGGCTGCTGGTAATCGCCAAAGAACCCCCCGATGAAGTCCCGACAAACTCATTGAGCTTGTCCAGCATTTTCTCCGCTGCAGGGCGGTCGCTGGTTCGCACCGTGAAACCCAGTCCAATTTTAAACGGCTCCGCCAGAAAAGGGAAAAAGCCCTGGCTGGAGGGAAACAAAAACAGGGCGTACTCGCCATCCATCCAAGGGAGGATATCGCTGTCCAGATCCAGGCCGGCGATCTTGCCGATGAACCGGCGCAGCCCATCCCACAAAGGTTTCGCCTCCTCGCCACCGGCACGGACGATTTTATCCCACTGCTGTTTGAGATTGCGGCTGCTGAAAGACAGGTAAGTGGCGGCGGGCAGCCGGTTGGCCACGGGCTCCCCATCCGGCGTCCCCACCGGCAGGTTCTGGGGCTGGGGAATTTTGTAGTAAGCTTGAGCCTGAGAGTGCAGACCTTCGGCTCGCACCCCAACAAACACCTGTAGGGTGTCGTAAGTCTCTCCTATCTGTTGCAGCGCCGGCGCGATCAGCTGTAGCGGCGCTAAGGGAACCGGCACCCCCTCCGGCAGTTCCGACAGCTCTGTAAAATTCAGCTTGGCTGCTTTTGCCAGATTGCTGTAGCCCACAAACAGCGAGCGGGAAAACTGCGGCTGCTCCAAGGTGCGCTTGAAGCAGGCAGTCTCGGCGAGGGGTTTTTTGCCGGCAGTTTGCCTGTCTATCAACTGTTCTAGGGCTTCGCCGCCGGTGGAGGCGACTAGATATCCAGGCAAGAGCGCCAGCGCTAAACCCCGCTGGCCCATCGGCCCGGGGTTGGGCGGTGCCGGTTCTGCCGGTTCTGCCGGTTCTGCCGGTTCTGCCGGTTCTGCCTGCAAGGCGCTTTTTACCGCCACCGGCTGCCCTATCTTGTCCCCTGGCTGAAAAGCCCTTGACGCCCGGCTTTTCAATCCAAAATCCAAAATCGCCAATCCCAAATTGGCATGAAAACCCCTTGACGCCCAGTTTTTCAATCCAAAATCCAAAATCCCCAATCCAAAATCCCCAGAGGCGCGCGACTCGGGTGCCGGTTCGCCGTCGGGCGCGGGCGGACTTTCGTCCGGGGGGTCCGGGACAGTTTCCGGCGATTCAGTGTCGGGGAGGGGTTGCGGAGCTGCCCACTCCAAAATCTTGACGCCCTTATAGTCGCGCTCCACCGGCGCTTCGCTCTGATTTTCTTGCAATTTGGCCACAAAAGCGTTCATGCCGGCGGCATCTGTCACCGGCACCAGCATCAGGGCGCAGGCACCTTTGCAGGGAATTTGGGCGTCCGCCGGCGGGCCCAGCACAGCCAGCGCCGCCCACTCCCCCACCCAGGGCTGGACATCTGCGGTGAAATTAATTCCCGGCGGCAGGAGCGGCAGTGTTCCCGGGCCGGTAAACTCTATAGGAAGGGGATTAAATCGGTTTAAGCTGCCCCAGGCTTCTGTGGTGGTGTTAATCAGCAAGACAGCCGCCACATCCTCAGGCAACAGTTCGGTGACCGGGGGAGGCGTTGCCGGTGCTGGGGCTCTGGAGTCGGGCTGAGCGGTAGCAGCACCGGCTCTCAGGACGAGAAGCGCAAGCAGTGGTATGGCGGCGCGATTTAACAAGGCGGCAGTCTCCCGATAAGCGTTTTACCTGAAAGACTAGCCTGTGGCTGCCGGTTTCGCAACCGGGCGCAGAAACCGGGTTTCTCAAAGAAACCCGGTTTCTTGTTTCCCAGGGGAGAGAAACCGGGTTTCTCAAAGAAACCCGGTTTCTTGTGCGTGCGAGTCAGTCGCAAACGGTGACGGTTTCCAGCTTGCCATCGACAAAGTAGAAAACATCCGAACAGTATGCTATCGTGCTGAGATTTAAATCTTTAGGCACCCCATCTGAATTGGTGGGCGAGCGCCACAGTTCGAGAGCCGGGGTAGCGACAAACTTTTCCCGCTCGGGTGTCCCAGGCTTGAGCGGAAAATAGCTGCGAGAAGCTGGGCCGAGTTCTTTTGCCGGTTTGAATGTCATCGCCGTATAGATAAAGCCCCCATCTGGGTTGGTGACGACTTTGAAATTCCTGACTGCGGCTGTGCCAAAGGGTGCGTCCCCAGTGCCCCGATTCAGCAGAAGCTCAAACCGAAACTCCGACGTCTTTGAGTTGACTAGCAACAGGGCGTATTCCTTCAAGCCATCACCGTTAAAGTCAGCAGTGAAGATGCTGCAAGTCAGCTTCTTGTTCGATTGCCGCTCGTACTGGCGAATGGATGCCACAAAGTCCTTCTCCTGCGCCAGCCGGTAGTTCTCCAGCCTGTCGGTTGCTGCCACCGGCGCGGGAAGAGTGCCAGAACACTGGACATCGGGCACCATCGGCGGAGGCGGTGCGGCTAGGGGTTGGGCCGGTGGGGGAGTATCTTTGCAAGCAGCCAGCAGCAGGGTGAGCGCCAGCAGGGAGATTCTTCTGAACATCGTTGCGGGATGAAATAGGTGAGCCAGTAGACGCGACCTGTGGCAATCGCGGTTTCGGGCGAGGCGATACAGAGGTATCAACCTAAACTTTAGCTTAAGAATTCTCTTTTCTTTCGCCCCGGCAAGCGCCCGACTGGCCCATAGCTGACGGTAATGGGTACGGGAGCATCCCGGTTGTGCAAAGAAGCCCAAATGAATGCGACAATGATTTCAGCCGGGGGTAGGAGGAGAAGATTTTTGGCCAGCGAATCAAAGGAAACGGGATTGAAACCTCGTCGCCGCCAAAACCGCCCTCCGCCCCCCAGCCAGCCCAACCCATTACTTTCCCCCTTACCCAAACCAAAGCCAAAAGTCAAGAGTAAAAACCTAAAAATTTGTTTTTTGCTTTGACCGCAGCCTTCCCCCCAGGGGAGCGCGATTGGGGTTGGTAATGGGCGGCGGCTAAAAATTCCTGATTTTACCGATATGGCAAGGGGGGCTGGGGGAGCCGGCGTTTATTGCGTGTGGGTCGGTGCGGGGTGCAGCCACCCCTCGCTGGCTGATGGGCCGCACCCCCTACTTATTGTTGCTAATATTCTCTAATATGCTATCATCGATTTTGACCCTTGTTAACTTAAAGGAGACTAAATGAGCTTTAATTTGCGCAACCTCCTGATTGGAGCCGGAGTCGCTGCTGCCGGCGGCATAGGCATTAAATTAGCCAGTGATTATTTACGCAACCGGGGCCAAGAAGAGGAGGTAGCAGGGGCATCTGTAACGGAGGAACCCGAACAGCAGGCTATCCAACAAGTTCCTGCTGGGGCACTCTCTGCTAACCAGGTCGCTTACGTTAATGTAGAGCCCAGTTCCGTGCAAGGTTTCCTCGATAAGAGCTTTGGTTCTGCCGGTCGCTATACTCCCACTCGTCCGCCCAAGGTCTTTGAATACCAAGACCAACAATATATGGTCATTTGGGCCAACGATACCCAGAAGAACAAAAATCAAATGCTGGCTTTTGTCTATAAAGATAGTGGCCGGAGCATGATCGCTAGCGTCGGCTATACCAGCGATGCCACAGACTACAATATCAATTTAGACGGCACGCCCCTAGCTGTGGAACTTAATGGCAAACAAATCAAATCCGGTAAGGGGAATGCCGAAGGAACTGATGAAGTTGATTTGGTTGTCGCTGCTTAACTTGAGTTCCTTTAATTAACCTTTTGCTTTCTCGGGTGGTGGGGGTGCCACCACCCGCTATTATAGCAATTTTGGGTTGGCACGGATTCCCCTCGTTCCCAGGCGGAGCCTGGGAACGCGGCGCTGGAGGCTCTGCCTCCTTTCTCAAACAAGCCGATTAAAAGCCTAACAGCTTACTTCATTCCCTTCAAAACCGCTGTCTTAGCTATTTTGCCAGTGCTTGAAAGGATTTTTGGCTAAATTAGAATTAAAATATCGTGCGTCCCCCGATACTTCCTTTTCTATCCAATCAGGTAAAACCACTTCTTGATTTTCCTCGGTAAGTTCCACTTCCGCTAAGATTAACCCTTGATTTTCCCCAGCAAATTCATCCACTTCCCAGGTTAACTTCCCAACAACAATTTTGTGGCGCGTCTTTTCAATATAAGGCCGCTCGCATAAAGTCTCTAATATCTCTCGGGCGTCTTCTACTGGGATGGGGTATTCAAATTCCGCTCTAGTATTACCCACTGTAGCTCCTTTAATAGTTAAATAACCGCGCTCGCCGGCAATTCGCACTCGCACTGTTCGCCCTTCTTTTGTGGGAATATATCCCTGGCAGTAATATGTGCCTTCAGCGAGCCCTCGCCATCCGTCGCCCCTCACTAAAAATTTGCGTTCTATCTCAGTAGCCATTTGAATCCTGTTAATACCCCGATGAGTGGGGAGATGATTATTCTTTGAATCGGAGTGTCTGGTTCCTGTAATACCAATTTTATTTTTGGATGAAAAACTTGAGAAATCCCCGTAGGGGCGGTGCCCCCGTGCCCGCCCCTACGAGGGCTCCAGCAGGGAATTCTTCTGAGCGTCATTGCGGGATGGGAGCGGGATGGAATGGGTGAGCGAGCCGGCGCGACCTGTGGCCATCGCGGTGTCGGGCGAAGGCGCACCCTGCTGGCGCGGCGGCAGCACCGGCTCGGGTTGCAAAATGTTCGCCTGTTCCCTATTGTAGCAAACAGTGCGTAACTCAAAACGTCCCCAATGCCTCAACACCTAGCGCCCCTCCCAGCCGCACCCTTCAAAAACACCACCAATCGCCTAGATGCCCTTCTGGCTCTCCGGGGATTTGCCTGCTTGATGATAGTCGCCTTCCACTGCGCCGCCCCCAGAGAGTCTATTATTTATAAAAACCATGACCTCAGCTGGCTCTTATTCAGCCACGGACTCGCAGGCGTTTGGATTTTATTCGCGCTCTCCGGCTACCTAATGGGTAAAGTTTTTTATACCGGTCGCTACACCGCCGACGTGCCAGGTGTTCTCAACTTTTGGCGCAACCGGCTCCTGAGAATTTGCCCCCTTTACTACTTCGCCATCTTAATCTTATCACTCTTTGTCTACCCCCACATCCTCAAGCCAGAAAACTGGGCAACTCTCATCCGACTCCTCACCTTTACCTACAATCAAGTCTTGCCTCCCGGAGATTTCAACATTACCCTTTGGGCGATTTCCACCGAAATGCAATTTTACCTGATTGTCCCTTTCATCTACACTTTTTTAAAATCTCGCTTGCAGAAACCCCGGCAAGTCATCTTAGCCGCCGGTGGGATTGCCCTCTTCTCCTTTGGCTTGAGGCTTGCCGTCTGGATCTCTCTGCGAAACCAGATTGGCGAAAAGAGCTTGTACTATTTCAAATATTCCTACAACCCCCTCCTGACAAACCTGGATATCTTCTTGTTGGGGTTCCTAGTCAATGCCTGGATTCAAACCAGCCAGCGGGATTATCTTCAAGCCGTCACACCCGCTTTCCTCAAGAAATTTAGACTGCCTAAATTACCTGTAAAAACACTTGCGGTTGCGCTAGTCGTCTCGCTCTATCTGCTCACAGCCCATCACATCTATCACCAAGAACTCTGGAGATTGCCAGGACGTGCCGGTGGAGTCAGGACGACCGCCTTGTTTTTCCTGCTGCCGGCGATCGCAGCCCTGGTGACATCTTTCTTCATCTTTGCCTTTGAGTCGGGGGGTTCCTACTGGGCATTTCAGCAAACCGAAAGACTCTCATTCGATGCCTGTCTGAAAAATCCCTCAAGACTTCTAGAAGTTTTTGGAAACCTGTCCTATGGCATCTATATTTGGCACGTCCCTATTAATAGAAGTCTAGCGCCTATTTTCACCTCAGAGATTCCCGTTGAAGCCTTCTATTTCAGGCTGACCTCGACGCTGCTCATGTCCGCATTACTGGCGTCCGTAACCTACTACTTGGTAGAAATTCCAGCCGGCAGGCTCAAGACGTTTAGAAAGTCCTGAAAGCCGCATTCCCTTGTAGGGTGCGTTAGCGACAGCTTAACGCACCCCACCCTACTTCTAAAACTTGTAACTCAACACAGAAATGACCGGCCCCTCTGCGGGGACATCAGCAGGAGTGAGCGTCAGGGTATCACTATTAATGGGGCGAATGGAAGCCTGATTAACCAAACTCAGGAATTGCTCCAGAGGGGCGAGATCGCAGTTATTCGCATCAGCAGCTTCACTGCGGTAGTGGGTGGGAATGACCATCTTGGGATTGAGGACTTGCATCGCTTGCGCAGCTTCTTGAGGCGTGTAGGCTTTGGGACTCCCGCCCACCGGCAGCAGCAGCAAATCTGGACGCCCTATGAGGATTTTTTGCTCGATGGTAATCGGCGCAGCCGCTCCGCCCAAGTGGACAATATTAATGCCGCCTTGCGACCATTTCCAAATCACATTGATGCCAAATCGCCGCCCGCCCTCGCGATCGTGGGCTATCTGAATGCCCTGGACCTGTTTCCCGCCCAGCTGATAAACGCCGGCTTCGTAGAGCAACCTGGGATTTCCGGGGACGACTTCGAGCGCTCCTTCATCCAGCAGCTGAGAGCTAATCAGCACCAAATCTGCACTAACACCGGGAGCGCGATATCCCGCTGTGCAGCCCTGAGGTTTAAAGGGATTGGCCAGTACCCGCTGTCCGCCACCGGCAAACAAAAAGCAAGTGTGACCCAACCACTGAACAGAAAGGGAGTCACTGGTTTGCGCCCGCGATGGCTGAGTGCCGGCACTCAGGCTAGTTGCTAGAGCCGCACACACACCCATCGGGACGTAGCGCATCAACTGTCGCCGCTTGATCATCAAATTTCTCAGTTTACAGTCAACTGTTAATTCTCCCTCGCCACCGAGCCGCCCATTAACAGCCAACAATTAACAAGTCTCCCTACAGCTGTTCTAGGAAGTTCCGCAGCAATTGCTTCCCCGAACTGGTGAGAATACTTTCTGGGTGAAATTGCACGCCTTCGATGTGAGGGTAGTCCCGGTGGCGCACGCCCATAATGGTGCCGTCGTCAACCCAGGCGGTAATTTCCAGCACTTCGGGGCAAGTTGGCCTGTCAATCACCAGACTGTGATAGCGGGTAGCCGTCAGGGGAGATTCCAATCCCCGGAAAACCCCGACGCCGGTGTGGTGCACCTGAGAGGTTTTGCCGTGCATGAGTTCTGGGGCGGAGACAATCTGGCCACCAAACACTTGACCAATGCTTTGATGCCCCAAGCAGACGCCGAAAATCGGCAGTTTCGGGCCCAGAACTCTAATCAAATCGAGAGAAATGCCGGCATCTTCCGGGCGTTTGGGACCGGGGGAAATCACAACCCCAGCCGCCCCAGAGGCGCGGATCTCCTCCAGAGAGATTTGGTCATTGCGGTAAACCTGAATTTCAGCCGCCACCGGCAATTCAGCGCCCAGCTCTCCCAGATACTGCACCAGGTTGTACGTGAAGCTGTCGTAGTTATCGATAACAATAATCAAAGCTGAAACTCCTTTAGCGATTCGCCATTGCCCGACCCCCTCGCCGCTTCAGCGAGCTCGCTAATTGCTAAAAGCTAATTGCTGAAACCTTGGCTAGCAGTGGGGGCAGCAGCAGGGAGCCGGCCACTAACGTAGCGGCTAGGGAGGAAACCAGAACTGCCCCAGCAGCACAGTCCTTTGCAATTTTAGCGAGTTCGTGGTAAGTCTGCTTAACCGTTAAGTCAACTACCGATTCTATCGCCGTATTCAGCAATTCCATCGCCAGCACCGCCCCAATCGTCAGCCCAATCACCGCCATTTGCACCGCCGGCAGGTGCAAAAAAACGCCCAGGCCAATGGCCAGAGCGCCTATTGCGAGGTGGATGCGAAAGTTCCGCTGGGTTTTGAAGGCGTAGCTGAGGCCGGCCCAGGCATATTTGAAACTGACGAACAAGTTGGGGGCAACCCGCCACGAGAGCAGTCGCTTGCGTTCCACCACCTGACTCGCGCCATTTGGGGGTGCTGTCGAACCGTCTTTTGTCATGGGCAGAACACTGGAAGATAAAGGCTTGTTGCTGAAGGATTTAGCCGTTGCCGACGTTACAGGCCGTTTATTTAACTGCATAATGGGTAAGATGAACGCACTTGAGACCGGTAATATTGCTAACCACTCCTGCACCCCGCACTCTTACGACTGCATTTCTATTTCCTCTTCAGTCAATAGACCAATTGCGTGCAGTAAAGTTGCTTGCTGGTTGAGCATGCGAGTCAGGCTTTGAGAATCCGGGTGGTCCCAGCCCAAGAGATGCAGCAGTCCGTGGGCTGCCAGCCATGCCAGCTCAGTCTCCAAGCTGTGCCCCCGAGCGAGGGCTTGCCGGCTGGCCGTCTCTACCGAAATTGCGATATCACCCAGACACACAGGCTCTTCGTCGAATTCCTCTACCGGCTGAGGATAGTGTACCTCCAAAGCAGCAAAAGCTAACACATCGGTTGGTTTGTCCTGGTGACGGTACTGGGCGTTGAGGGCTTGAATTTCAGCATCGCCGGTCAGGCGCAGGCTCAGTTCTATGGCCCGAGCCGGTGGCAGCTCCGCATGCAGGATTTCTAGCCACTGGTAAAACCAACTCTGCCAGGTTTCAGCGGGTGTTGCTGTATAAGCCGTCACGAAAGACTGGCCGGATTCGTCCGCCTCGAAACAGTCCTGCACACTGACTTCAACTTGCTTCCTTGCGGTTCCCATGCAGCATTGCTCCCCGTTTAACGAGTTAAGTAGGCCAGCCCGACTAGAACAGCCAGCAACCCTGCGGTGGTGAGGGCGAAATGCTTCAGGGATGTGCCCCGCTTGCGCACCATGTTGCGCATGGCCAACTTCACATAAGTCGGTTGGGGTTCCGCTGACACCGGCACAGGTGGTGGCGCAGTTGCCTCGGACGGCTGCTCTGAAGCTTGGGAAGGTGAGGCGGGTTGGCTCATAATGATGCGCTCCTACAGGTAAGCGTGCGGATTATCCACCCAAAACTGGATCGTAAAGATACCCTAACAAATTCTCCCTCAAATGTAACAAATTGTTTAGACTCCGGGAAACAGCAGCGCTACAAGGGCTGATTCTGTCCGGCGCGAAGCTGGCAGGTCAAGCGAATCGCCACCCGTGCGGCTGACTGTCGGACAGAGAGCCCGGTGCGCCGTGGCGGGTGAGCACGGCGAACAGCGACAAGAACCCGCTCGCACAGGGGCTCCAGGCTAAAGCCTCTCACAACCACCTGCCAGTTCCCTCACCGATTGCCAAAAAAAAACAGTCGCCGGTGCGACTGCTCCATGCCGGTCTGTAGGGCCAGTTTCCGAAAAGGCCCGCCGGCAGCCAGAGATTCCAGGCAGCTGACTACATATCGCCGCCGCGAGCCGCCAGCAAAAAGATGACCACAGGGCCAGAAAGCATGATCAGCGCCACGAAGGTCAGCTGAAATATGGGTTCCAAGTTGGCGTTGCCGACAAAATTCGTTAAAAAGTCCATTTCTCCTTCCTATTTAACCTAACTGACTTGACAGCTGCGGTGAAAAATCCGTTTTCGATTTTACCCGACCGGCACTCATTTCTTTTAAGGAACTTTACAAAAATCTATAAAATGCAATAAGCTTACCCCCGGTCGCGCCCCCCGCAGGCGGCTAAAAACCGCTAAGCTCAGAAGGCTGGAGATTTTCCCACAGGGATCTCAACCCCTAACCCTTAACCCCTAACCCCTAACCCCTAACCCCTATCCCCAACGATGGCCACTTGGCGCTGCACGAAATGTGGGGCCTGCTGTTATCTCGACCCCGACGAGCGTCCCGACTTGGATGAGTATTTATCTCCAGATCAGCTGGAGGTTTACCTGAGCATGGTCGGTGAGGATGGCTGGTGCGTGAATTTCGACCGCACCACCCGAGAGTGCCGCATCTACCCAGACCGCCCTCGCTTCTGTCGGGTGCAAGCCGATGTCTTTCAAGAGTTATACGGCATTTATGCCTCGGAGTTAAACGACTTTGCCATTGACTGCTGCCGGCAGCAGATTGAGGACATGTACGGCGAGCAAAGCCTGGAAATGATTCGCTTTAACCGAGAAGTTGGCCCGTGATCTCCTGTCCGCTAAATTTACCACAGCATGCGCCCAGCTCCTAGCTTCTCTTGCAGAACGCCAGTGGCGCGTCTGGAATCCCTTCTGGAATCGCGTCTGGAACAGGAAAAGCCCGGATTTTTTGCCAAACCGGCACCGGCTCCCGGCACCGGCTCCCAGCGCCTTGCCCCACCCCCTGCTCCCCACCTGCTGGGATGCCTCACAGCACTTTCGGTTGAATGCTTTTTCTTTCGGGGCGATGGGGTCGCTGTATTGCCACGTTATACGGCGCTCCTACCGAGTGTGCCTGATAAATTAATTATGAGCAATTAACCGAAATTTATACAATTTACCTCTCCGTCGGTGGCAAGCCTCCCGCCGGTTCTGCGGTTCTGACGGCTTACTTTGCCGGTGCGATTTGAGAATCAGGCAGGAGTGTGATAAAAATGAAATGAATATGAAAAACACTCAGCGTATAGCCCAGTGCCTGTGAAAACTTCCACCCTCCCCTACCGCGAGCCAGCTTGCCAGTCCGCTCAACCGTCAGTCGAGCGAGAGCCAAAAGACCGCCCCGACGCGCAGGACACAGCAACTCAGATAGCTCAACCCTCTGACAAAGAGGGCACTCGGAACGAGAGCGAACAGGCATTGCAGCTCAGGAGAGGAGCCCCGGGAGTGTTCGCCTCCACCTTTTTAACCATCTTTCTGGCGGAAATGGGAGATAAAACCCAGATAGCCACCCTGCTGATGGCAGCCGAATCCCACTCCCCTTGGGTCGTGTTTTTAGGCGCTGGGTCAGCTTTAATCGCCACCAGCTTGATAGGCGTGCTCCTCGGTCGGTGGCTGGCGTCGCGCCTGTCGCCCAAAACCCTGGAAACATCAGCTGGCTTCATTTTGCTTTTCATCTCCGCCTCACTGATGTGGGATGTCCTGCATTAAGAGGTCATTTATCAAGAAAAAGTGAAGCAACAAGAAACCGCGTTTCTTTTGCTGGGGCAGCTGATATGTAATGGCATAGGGCCTGTAGGGGCGGCCCCCCGTGGCCGCCCCCGAAGGATTCTTCTTCCCTGACCGCTTTTTTTTTTCTGGCCTCTTCCCTCTGGCTTCCCAGCGACGACTTGGGTGAGACAGCCATTATTAACTCGCAATTAAAAACCGATGAACTGGCAACTTTTAGGACTGAGCTTTATCACGGTGTTTTTGTCAGAATTAGGAGACAAAAGCCAATTAGCGGCTATCGCCCTGGGCGGCAGTTCCAAATCCCCCCGCGCCGTCTTTTTGGGGACAGCTGCCGCGCTTTTGCTGGCCAGCTTCCTGGGCGTAATCGCTGGCGCTGGTGCGGCGGAGCTGCTGCCGGCAAGGTTGGTGAAAGCCCTCGCAGCCACCGGCTTCGCCGTGATGGCCGTGCGCCTGCTCTGGCCAAGCGCAGAGTCAGCCCAAGATTGAGATGAAACCCCCGGTTGTAGCGTTCCCTCTTGGGGAGCGCACCCTACTTGGAGCTAGTGAGGTGCGGGAAAAACGCACCCCACTTCGATTGCTATTTGACAGCTGCTTGCTGCCGGTAAAACAGCGCCAGCAGGGTGCCAGCCGCTGCGATCTTCAAAGCTTCCAATGCCCAGTAACTGCCGTGCATTTGATTCATCGCCACCGGAATTTCAGCACCCGGATCGAACAGGTTCAGCTGCAGCCCCAGGGCGCTCATGTAAGGGGTGAGTGCGTAGGTATCCACCAAGGCAACAGTTAACAGTAATGCGGATAAGATAATTGCGGTTCTACCTTGATTGCCAGAAGCGTAGTGGGTGCTGTAAAGAACCAGCGCCCCCGTCAGTGCCAGACCGGCGCACAGCAACTCCAGGCGATTAAACACCCAGAAAAGCGAATATCCTGCTGTAACGAACCCCGGTTGGGTCATCATCCCCGCTGAGTAAAGAGCCGGCATGAACACAAAGTCCAGAATAGCAGTGGCGCTGAGCCAGAAGGCCAGCGTAAAGATGACAGCGGTTTGCCATGCGGGGCGTTTTGATTCAGCTTGAAAAATGGCCGCCATATATGTACCTCTTTTTGCCTTACCCTCAGCTTAGCGAATCTCTTCCCAAAGGAGTGTAAAAAATCTTTGCGAAGCTACCGCCTATCTGTATAAAGACTTATTTACATGATTTCAGCGGCGGGGTGTAAAGAAGTGTTACAATCCGAGAAACTTCAACAAAAATGTGCTAGGCAATTTTGGTGTCCTGTGCCAGATGTCAGGCGCAGTGCTGCAGTGCGGAGAGCACTCCGGGCGCTGGCGGCAGTTCCGTACCCTGCGGGAAGCCGGTGAGCCGGCACCGGCAGTGCGGCGGGCCCATGACAGGGTTTACTTTGTCCCGCCTCCCCGTCTGCTGTCAGCCACCACCACCCAGAAGGCAACCGATGTCTGGGAAGCGACTATCTATTTCACTTAACAGTTAATGAAAGCAGTTGTTTTACTCTCCGGGGGATTGGACTCCTCCACTGTGCTGTATCAAGCCAAGGCAGATGGCTGCGAGTGCTTGGCCATTTCCTTTGACTACCAGCAGCGGCACCGGCGCGAACTGGACTCAGCCGCAAAAATCGCCCGCAGTGCCGGTGTAACAGAACATCAGGTGGTGGCGTTTGACTTGCGCCGGTGGGGCGGTTCCGCCCTCACCGACGACCGACTCGACTTGCCGCAGGAGCGCTCCCTGGCAGAAATGGCCAGCACCATTCCCATCACTTACGTTCCCGCCCGCAACACAATTTTTCTCAGCTTTGCCCTAGCATACGCCGAAGTCAGCGGTGCCGGTCGGGTTTATATCGGCGTCAACGCTTTGGACTACTCCGGCTATCCCGACTGCCGGCCAGATTACATGCAAGCCATGCAGGAAGTCTACCGCCTGGGAACAAAACAGGGGCGCGAGGGAGAGCCGGTCGAAATTGTCGCGCCGCTGATTGACCTCAAGAAAACCGAAATCATCCAACTGGGCAACCGGTTGGGCGTTCCCTGGGAGCACACTTGGTCTTGCTACGCCGGTGGTGAAGTCGCTTGTGGCGTCTGTGACTCGTGCCGGTTGCGCCTAGCAGCCTTTGAAGAATTGGGCTTAAAAGACCCCCTGCCCTACGCCGCAAGCCCGTAGGACAGGCATCTTGCCTGTCCTTAATGCTTGGAAACGAGGCGCTGGAGGCTCTGCCTCCCTTTCAAGGCAGGCGGGACGCCTGCCCTACGGTTGCTTGTCCCTGCCGGTGATTTGACTCCTGTCCCCCCTCCCGTCAGCAGACCGCAGCCCCCACCGGCAGCGTGAAGTAAAAAGTGCTGCCCTCACCCAGCACACTCTCAACCCACAGCTGTCCGCCGTGCAGCAGGACGATGCTGCGGCAAATAGCCAGTCCTAAACCCGTTCCCCCTTTCTTGCGGGAATCGGAGACGTCAACCTGTTCAAAGCGCCCGAAAATACTTTCCAGCTTGTCTGCTGGAATGCCCCGCCCTTGGTCTTTAACTTGAAATAATAGAGTGGGGCGCACGCTTTCGGGCGCGGTGCCTTGGTTGGATTTTTCCCCGCTCTGCATTCCCCGTTCCTCATTCCCCATTTCAACAGTCAGCCAAACTGTAGAACCTGCCGGGGAAAACTTAATAGCATTGCTGAGCAGATTTGTCAGCACCTGGATAATCCGGTCGCAGTCGGCTTCTAATTCGAGGGGGTGGGAAGAAACGCACAAAGTAACTCCCGCTCCCTTCGCCATCACCTGTATCTGCTCGGCAGCTTGCTGCATCAGGTCAGCAGCACTCACCAGCTGTTTCAACAGCTTAATCTTACCTGACTCCAAACGTTCCAGGTCGAGGATGTCGTTGACGATCCGGATCAGGCGTTTGGTACTCCCCGCCGCAATTTCCAGCAGGTGTCTTTTCTTTTCAGGATGAGGGTCTGCCACACCGCTCACTAGCAGGTCTAAGGAGCCCTGAATGCAAGTCAGGGGGGTGCGGAGTTCGTGGCTGACAACAGAGATGAATTCGTCTTTCATTCGTTCTAAAGCCCGCCGCTCCGTAATATCTTCCCCAATGCTCATGATGCCAATTACGTCGCCTTGCAAATTTTGCTGCGGCGTGTTTTTCCAGGCCACCGTTCTGGTTAGGCCATCTTTGGTGATCAGCGTCTCATGGGTGGGTGTAGAAAATGCATTTCTCAGGAATTCTAGGAAGTCGGTTTCCTCTTTTGGATCTCTGTGTTCCGGCGGCACGAAAGTCTGCAACCAGTCAGAGCCGATAACTTCTTCTTTGGCATAGCCAACAACTTCCAAAAAGAAGGGATTAGCGTATTCGATTGCCCCTTTGCAATCCAGCCCCACAACGAATAAGCGCACTTTTTCCAGCATGTTGCGCCAGCGCCGCTCCGCTTCCCGCACCGCTACTTCGATTTGTTTTTGTTTGGTAATGTCGCGGGCAATGGTGGAGAGCATTTTCACGCTGCCATCTGGCCCTTTGTGAGCGACAATCAGTTGCGAGAGCGGAATTTCTCGTCCGTCGCTGCTTAAAAGAGCGGTTTCGCCCACCCAGCTACCGTCTCGCATGGCGGCTGGAATCCCCTGGCTGGAGATAATCTCGTAAGCCCATTGCGGGTGGAGGCTGGGGATGTAGCAGTTGGAAACTTCCTCGGTTTCACCAAAGCCAAGGATTTTGCGGGCGGCTTTGTTTAAGTAGAATAGTTTTCCATCCACGCTGGCGGAGTAAACGAAGTCTGGAGTGGCTTCCAGGATCTCTATCAACTTGTCTCGTTCTTGTTCTGCTTGTACGCGGTGGGTGATGTCCCTGTCGATTTGCAGAACCGCGACTGGCTCGCCGTCAATGTCCCGCTGCAACGCCCAGCGGCTTTCTACTGTAAGGGTTTGGCTGTTGCGAGCCGTATGTGCGAGTACCCCTTCCCAGTGCTCGCAGCGAAGCAATTCTACTTCGCTCTCCTCCTGGGACTTCGGAAATTGCGTCTGCAGCAATGTGCGGACATTTTTTCCCAAGGCTTCTTCTTTTGTCCAGCCATACATATCTGACGCACCGCCGTTCCAAAAGATAATTGTGCCGCTCATGTCGCGAACCATGATGCTGTCGTGGGCGAGGTCGAGGAGCTGGGCTTGCTTTTGGAGGGTGGCGTTTTGTTTTTGCAAGACTTCCTTTTCCCAAGCCCTCTCCTGCAGGGCTTTATTTTTTTGAACCTGTTCGGTTATATCCGTGACGTCCTGAATGGACAAAAGCGCATAAACTCCCGCTCCATCTAATGCCGGGAAAGGAGTTACTATGATGTGCTGAATCCGCCATTTGCCGTCCGGGCGGCGCGAGGGAATGAGATTTGGGTGGAGCTGGGCGGAAAAGATAACGGGGGGGCCGCCTTTAAAAATATCCCTGAACCGTACAGTGTATTTGGGCTGAGTCAAGTCGGGAAAATATATACCTATTGGGTGGCCTAGGATCTCGTTTCTGGAGATTTTTGTCCAGTCTTCAAGGCAGCTATTCCAATACAGAACAGTAAAATTTACGTCCAGAACGCACTCGCCTAGGGGAATCAAGTCTAAAACACCCAATTTTTCCTGGATTGTTTTAGTGACGGTCATACGCCAACCCCCAATTCGGCTTTCAGAGCCGCTAGTAAAGCAGTGAGCGACTCGATTCTATATCTAAGTATAGATATATTTGTATGTAGGCGCTCGTTGTTTATAGCCATAACGCAATCCAGGATATTTTGCATATATATATATATATATATATATATATATATATGCAAAAATAAATATTTTCCCGGTTGAGAACCTAGCCTTGGCTAATAAGACAAGATCGCTATCCTCAAATTCATCAGCTGGCAGTATGCTGTCAAGAGTTTCTTCTAAGTAGACTGGCAGGCTATATTGAAAGGATTGTTCCAGCTGATTACTAATCGTGCTAACGACGCAATTAACGAGGATATTGCCGACTTCGATAAGCGTGCCTATTTTGAGTGCTTCCAAATCGTCAAACTCTGGCCTTTCAAGGAGCATAACTGTTACCAGCTTCGCCGCACTATCGGTTGGAAAAACTACCTGTATGATTCCCGTAAATGGGCCACTAAAATCAAGCTTAACTGCTGAAACTTGAGCGTTACCGATTTCTCGGCTAAGTTTTTGTCTCGCTTCCTGGAGCGACAGTATGCTGAGAGAAGGAACTTGTAAGTGAATCTGGGAGTTCAGCATCTGATTCAGAGTGCTAGTAGCTTCCCCAACCCCTATATTGATCAGTTCCTGCCAAACATCTATTTGGTCTAATGTCAAAATCATAGGGCAATCTCCTTCGCTCCGAGCGCTATCTGAATCCCCCGGCGGAGTGCGTCAGGGTTGAGGACTTTTTTAATAACCGCTTTCATAACCCTGATCGCTCCCAGATTTAGGCATTCCTGGCGGTTCCTTTCCTGAATATCCGCCGTAATCCCCAGAACGGGGATTTTTAAGCCTTTGTCCCGCCAAATCTGGAGAACGCACAAAGAGTCCATCTATTTGTATAACCTGTAGCCTTTTATAACGATATTTTTCCCCACAGTCTCACTGTTACAGTTGAAGTCTCCTGTCCGCTTGAATGGGCGCTTGACGTTTTTTTGCGCATGGCGCTGAACTTTTATATATCTATACTACCACAGTTCTGCGGAAATTGGTAGAAACTGAATAAAGTATTTAAAGCACCTGCAATTAAGCTTCTCTCCCCCGGCAGCTAACCGTTGTAGGGCGTCTACCCCCGAATTAACTCTCGTTGGTTTGTTTGCATAAGGGCAGCGCTGATATACTCGCTCCCGCTCCTTCGCTATACTGTTCTCGCTCAGTAGCTTGGTGTTGAAGTCGGAGCCAGACGAATCTCATCTGTCTGAGGCACTCCCACCCTTGCTGGCAACTGACCGGCTGTCCGCTCGGCTCGCTCACCCACTGGGCAGCGCCAGCGTCCGTTTCACAGTCCACTCTCCGCTGGCAAATTGGAAATAATTTGTTAAATTTGCTCCTGCCGCACCCGGTCGAGCTAGGTGTTCAGTGAGCTTGAATTGGAATGCCTTTGGGCACGGTCAGTATGCAGACATAATTAAGTATATACCTGTTCTAAATGATTTGTAAAATCCTCTCTCTTTTCTTGACTTGGCGCTCTTGGCGCGTCCGCAGCTGCGGGAAGCCGCTGGCGCGTCTATGGCGTCTTGGCGGTTTATTTAAACCCTAATTCTCACAAATCAAATATAACCGCTATACCCCCTACAACTTTATAAAGCTCAAATTTTGCCCGGTTCTAAAAATGATATGCCTGCCCAAAACGGGTGTGGAGACAAGCACATGTCGCGTCTCTACAATTCTCTTGTAGAGACAAGGGTTTACTTTAGCCGGTGAGGACTATTTGGCGGTATGTGGGTTGTCTCGCTGGGGCTGCTCACCTGCGGGCAAAGTCTCTTCAGCAGCTGGGCTGGATGTTGCATGTTGAGCTGTCTCGTCGCTAGCCGGCTCGGGTTGCAGCCGGTGGATCTGAATTTGGTGCAAGCGTGGCCCTTTAGCTGAAATGACGGTGAGCTCCAGTGTTTGATATTGCAATGTTTCTCCAGGGGTGGGGATTTTTTGTAACTGGTAGATCAGGAAGCCGCCCAGAGTTTGGTATTCATCTGTGAGGGGCAAGTTTAGATTTAGCATCTCGTTGACTTCTTCGAGGTTCAGCTGAGCCTGGACTAGAAAGGTCTGCTCGTCTAAAATTTGCACGCCCGACTCTTGGGTGAAGGCCGGCGGCTCGAAGTTATTGCCAATGATTTCGGCAACGACATCGTTAAGGGTTACTAAACCGGCGGTGCTGCCAAATTCATCTACTACCATCACCATGTAAGTGTGGGTTCGCTGCATCAGCTGCAGCAGTTCCCGCAGGGGCAGATACTCGGGGACACACTGGGCCGGTCGCATCCAGGGCAGCACCTGAGTTTCCAGGGTGAGTGCGCCTCGGGACAAGGGCTCGGCCAGCTCTTTGAAGTCAATAATGCCGCGAATGTCGTCTAAGGATTCTCCTCTGACGGGATAGCGGGAGTGGCCGGTGGCCACTACTTCTTTGAGCAGCATCTCGAAGGTGGCGGTTCTGGGAAGGGCGGAAATGCTGGTGCGCGGAACCATTACTTCCCCTGCGGCTACGTCGCCAAACTCGAAGACGTTGTTGAGCAGCTGGCGCTCTTCTGCTTCTAAGCCGGTGGACTCGCTGCTGGTGGCGATCATCAGCTGCAACTCTTCGGGGGTGACTTGGTGATGCCAGCTTTGGCCGGTGTAGCGAATGCCGGCCAGCCGCAGCAGCCAGCGGGTCGATTGATTGAGTATCCAGATGAAGGGGTTGAAAAAACGGGCAATGGCCAGACTGGGCCGGCCTAGAAACCGGGCCAGCTGCTCTGAGTACAGCATGGCCACTGACTTGGGACAGAGTTCGCCGAGAACGATTTGCAAATAGGCTACCAGCAAAAATGCCGCCGGTATGGCTAGAGAGTGGGCGATCGTCTCTCTGATGGCCAGCGGCAGCGGCAGGCCGGCTGTGGCAGCGGCTACGAGCACGGCCATTGTACTCTCTCCCACCCAGCCCAGCGCCAGACTGGAGAGGGTAATCCCCAACTGGGTGGTGGAGAGCAGCCGGTCGATATTGCGTTGCAACTGCTGGACGGTTTTGGCTTGGGCGTCACCGGCATCGGCGAGCTGGTTAATCCGGGTTCGCCGCACCGACACCATAGAAAACTCAGCCGTGACAAAAAAGGCATTGATGGCAATCAGCAGGAACACCGATAGCAAGCGCAGCCAAATATCTGTCGGGGTTAGGGAGGGGGGGGTCGGGGCTCGATTCAGCATATCGTTATCAGCCGCCAAGACAGCGACTGCGGAAGCAAGCATCCACCAAATAGAAAAAAGGCTCAAAAGATGCACCGGCGTGATTTTTCGTCGGGGTTGGGGGACAAGAGCTGCGGGTGAGGGATTTTGGCGCTCAGTCGGTTTCCGCCTAAAATCCTTCATCCCACATCGTTTATCCTTCACCCTTATTTCTCATCCTTTTGGGCTTCCTTGCCTTCTATTTGGCGCTTGACGCTTTTGAGGATGTTCTCTTCCTTCAGAATGACCATCTCTTTTCCGCCCGCCGGATTCCCCTTGCGGGAGCCTACATTACTCGTAGGGCGCACATCCGGCTGAGTAATTCCTTTAAGGGCTTCTCGGCCCAAGGTAAACCCCCAGCTCGCACTCACTACGCCGGCTCCAAACATCAGGGCTAGTAGAGTGAAGGTGAGTATGACCGTTACATTCAATCTCATGGGTTGGGTGACGATGTTACCAAATCGCTCGGGTGCAGCTTCGACAGTAAAGTCTATTGTAGTTTCAAAGTTTCAGCACCGGCTTCGGGAAAACTGACCCCAGGGGTGTCCACCAGATTTTTTTTTGCCGGCATCTTGACAGCCGCCCTCTCGGTGCGTTACAGTAAAACAGGTAGCAGGGTTGGCCCGAGCGGCTCCCCCAGTCCCACTCCCCTGACCCTGAGGCCAAAGCAAATTTCCAGGCCGGTTCGGAAAAAAATACTTGACATTCCATTTTTAGTACGCTACTATGGAACTAGCGGCAGTTGGCCGAGCGGTTTAGGCAGCGAGCTCATAACTCGCCCTAGGCAGGTTCAACTCCTGCACTGCCGACTTGTAAAAATAGTGCAAAGCGCATGATGCTATATCCCAGGCTAACCCTTGCTACACAAGGATTACCGCCTGGGATATTACTTTTTGTTTGCAACTAAAACAGAAGCAAACCATCGTTGTCCACCTCCCAGTGGCAGTTCGGACAAAGCACTGCTATATTGTATTTGCTGTTGATTTCAACAACTGGCGTGGACAGGTCGAATTCGCTCACGGGCTTGAGATGGCAGATTTCAACGTGCCGGTCATAGCCGCACCATTCGCAGACTTTTATGTGGCCGTAGAGTCTTTTTGCGTGTTCCCTGACTCGGCAATATCTGCTGGCCAGGTTGCTTTTGCAAATCACCTCACCAAGCGTTTTGGACTCAATCTTTTGCGCATCCCGACACTTGGCGCAATAAACATTTCTGTGAGAGATGGCAGCCTCGCACTTCTTGCACTGACCGGACAGGTTTTTCTTCCTTTTGGGGGCCGCAGCGTTGCGATAAGTGGCCGAACAACTTCGAGAGCAAAAGTGGTTGGAATACTTTCGGATTTCACTCACCTTCTTTAAAAACGTTTTGCCACAGTTCAAGCATTGCACTTCAAGGGGCTTTTCTCGCTTGGCTTTATTCTCTGTATCCATTGCGCACCCTCCTTAAAAACTAAACTGTTAGATTTTTAATCTGCTTTTTGGAGAGAGTGGGCGGAGCCCACAGAATCGCGTTCCCAGGTTCCGCCTGGGAACGAGGGGAATGCGATGATGCCCCATGCGATGATGCCCCATGCCCCACATCTGCGTTACCGCAGGGGTATGGTTTCAAAATTTAACTCGCCGCCCAAGGGCCGGCTGTTGAAGTTTGCCGGTGGCATCATCATCACCGAAGAGTCGTAGGGATTGGGCAAGTCGGGAGTCCGAATAACCGGATCGCTGGCAACTTGCTGGTTGAGTGCCGCTTCGTACAGACTGTGAACCGCTCGGACATCGCGCTCAATTTGCTTGTCAGGAAAACCGCTGCGGATAATCGAACCTTGCCCTAAAATCCAGTTGATTTGGCTGTAGATAGAGCGATTCTGAAAAAATGTTCCAGCGTTTTCGTAGAAAGCATCATTAAAGGCTTCTTGAAGCGGTACAGGTTGCCTTGGCTCTGCGCTTGAGGGCGCAGCTTGAGTCAGGATGGCAGAAGCAACAGCAAGAGTTGACACACTCACGCCCAAGACACCAGCCAGATTTTTTAACCGCACGCTCATGACGGCACTCCTCAAATTTTCTAACTATCTTAGCTGATTCCGACTTATTCAGCTCATCTCGTGGCACAATGGCGGAAGGCTTAACGTTTCGTGCTGAGTTAATGAGCGATATTTCCGTGGCCACTGCCGATTTAACGGCGCTGCGCCGGCAACTGCTGGATTTGTTCTGCGAGCTGGCTTATCGAGAAGGGGACTTTGTGCTGTCTTCCGGGCAGCGCAGCTCCTACTACATCAATGGTAAGCTGGTGACGCTCCACCCTCAAGGTGCTTTGGCTACCGGTCGCCTGCTGCTGTCGGAGCTGCCAGCGGACACGGAGGCCGTGGCTGGGCTGACTTTGGGAGCCGATCCGATTGTAACAGCGGTCAGTGTGGTTTCGGCTTTTGAAAACAGGCCGGTGCCGGCGCTGATTGTCCGCAAAGAGCCTAAGGGACACGGTACGCAGGCATACATTGAAGGGCCCACACTGCCCGCCGGGGCTCTGGTGGTGGTGCTCGAAGATGTCGTCACCACCGGCACCTCTGCCCTGAAAGCGGTGAACCGGCTGCGGGATGCCGGTTACACTGTCGAGCGAGTCATTGCTCTGGTAGACCGGCAGCAAGGCGGTGCGGAATTATACCAGAAAGAGGGCTTGGAGTTTCAGGCACTGTTTACCATCCCCGAGATTCAGGAACACCGGCGTCAGACACTGGGGGGCTGAGAAACCGGGTTTCTGAATAAATCTCTCGGAGCAGAGGCAAATGTTTTCCCAGAAACCCGGTTTCTGGGGGGCTGGTGGCTGAGAAACCGGGTTTCTGAATAACGTTCACCTCTAGCCGGCAAACCCCTTGCCGATCTGCTCTGCTTCCCGAATCCCAGAGAGAAAAGCGCCGTGGACTGTGCTGGGATAGTTTTGGGATGTGGCTTCACCGGCAAAAAACAGGCGATCTGCAACGGGTTCTGCTAGCGCTTCCAGATCGCCGATGGAACTCCCCACAGGAATCTGCGAGTAAGAACCGAAAGAGAATGGGTCAGCAGCCCATCGCGTCCTTAGAATTGCTTCAGGATTGGGAATCCCATTCCCGTGAGCGCGACGCAGCAGCTTCATCACCCGCTCTCCCACCTCTCGCTCAGATAATTGTTCCAGCTCGCGGGCAAAACTCCCGCCCGTCAGCGCTACCAGCACCTGCGCAGACGTGTGCCGGTGCAGATTGACAAACTCCGAGAAATCTTTTGACTGCGGGCTGATATATCCTATCATATCATTATCTGCCGGCCAGAATATCTTAGGAAACTTTAAAACTACCTTGTTCAGCACTCCCATACTCAGGCGACTGATAGCAGCGCGTTTGCGCTCTGGGAGGGGGGGCGAGAACGTCACCGAGCCTGATTTTAGAACGCCAAGAGGCAACGTAATCACAGCAGCATCCGCCTGAAAACTGCCGCGTTCAGTTTTCACCGTAACGCCCTTATTTCCATATTCAATGCCGGTGACTTTCTGCCGCAGCTGAATGTCAATTCCTTTCGCCAATCCTTGGATGATTGCGTCGTAGCCGCCGGGAAACAGATAGTCATCCCCGCCAAACGCCTCATCCTCATCATAAGCCATCAGGGAGAGATTTTGCAAATCCGTGCCGGTTTCCACCACTACGTTGGAAGTGAGTTGCCAGTTGAGGATAATTCTTTGTTGGGGTGTCAGGTTTGCTCCCTGCAAGATGCGCTCGACAGCTTCAGCGATTGAGATGTCCTTTGCCAGATTTTTTCGCAGTCCTTTCGCTTGGCTGATAATCTCCTCGTATAAGGATTCGGATCTCTCAATTTCTCTGTCTCCCAGAGACTTGCCATCTGTGCCGTAAATTGTCCGATTATCGTAATCGGTGGGAGCGATGCGAACCTGGAAGTCTCGCGCCAGTTTTGTAATGGGATTGCCTGTGATACCGTGAATCCAAGATGCGCCCAAATCTGCGGGAAAACCGAGGTGTCTGTCGGTGTGGATTCTGCCGCCGGTGCGGTCGCGACCCTCGAAAACTGTTACTTGAAAGCCCTTAGATTGCAGTTCGCGAGCGGCGGCTAAACCGGCAATGCCGGCACCTATAACAAGGATACTTGCCTTGCTGGTTTTGGCCGCCCCCTGAGTGCAAGCCCAGGAAAGCGCTGATGCGGCGGCGAAGAGGCTGAGATGGAAAAATTGCCGCCGATTGGGTTGGCGGTAGGGGTGCCGGTGCGCAGGGAATTGAAAGTGGATATTCATGTGCGAGGCGTTTGGGCATCAGCCAGTTTTTGAGATAGCAGTGGATGAGCTTTTCTGGCGCTGAGTCGCATTTCATCGAAAGCTGCTTCACCGGCTTCCAGATAAACATCTCCAGCACTTATAAATCATTTGTGAACTCCTCTCCCTTTTCTTTTCTTGGCGCTCTCCCCTGCGGGAAGCCGCCGCGTACTGTGGCGTCTTGGCGGTTTCTAAAAAAAATCACACCTCAATTATAACCGCTATATTTCAGTCCGATTTGCCAGGGGAGCATCTCACTATTGTAAATAGATCCGCTTGAGTATTGGGAAGTGAGTTGTGGGGTGCGTGCGCGGGGCGCACACACCCTACTTATCTCGATTAACCTTGAGTCACCGGCTCTTTGGCCAGAAACTTCTCCAGTTCTGCCAGCGCATCGGCATCAACCTTAGTCTGCATCGGGCAGAATTTCGGCCCGCACATCGAGCAGAATTCAGCGGTTTTGTAAATATCCGCCGGCAGCGTTTCGTCGTGATATTCCCGGGCGCGATCTGGGTCGAGGGCGAGCTCGAATTGCCGGTTCCAGTCGAAATTGTAACGGGCGCGGGAGAGTTCGTCATCGCGATCGCGAGCTCCCGGGCGGTGGCGGGCAATGTCCGCCGCGTGCGCCGCAATCTTGTAGGCAATCAGCCCATTGCGCACGTCTTCCGCATTGGGCAGCCCCAAGTGTTCCTTGGGCGTCACATAGCAAAGCATCGCCGTGCCGTACCAGCCGGCCATTGCCGCCCCGATGGCGGACGTGATATGGTCATAACCGGGCGCAATGTCCGTCACCAGGGGCCCAAGCACGTAGAAAGGCGCTTCCGAGCACTCCTCCATCTGCTTCTTGACATTGAACTCGATTTGATCCATCGGCACGTGACCGGGGCCTTCCACCATCACCTGCACGTCATGCTCCCACGCCTTGCGAGTCAGTTGCCCCAAAGTCTTGAGCTCGGCGAGTTGGGCTTCGTCCGAAGCGTCGTGGGTGCACCCCGGACGCAGGGAATCCCCTAAGCTGAAGGAGACATCATATTTCTTAAAGATTTCGATGATGTCGCGGAAGTGGGTGTGGAGGGGATTTTGCTTGTGGTGGTGCAGCATCCACTTGGCGAGAATGCCGCCGCCGCGAGAGACGATGCCGGTGAGGCGGGTTTTCACCAAGGGCAGGTGCTCAATCAGGATGCCGGCGTGGATGGTCATGTAATCCACTCCCTGCTGGGCGTGCTTCTCGATGACGTGGAGGAAGTCATCCGGCGTCAGGTTTTCCATTCTGCCGTAGACGCTTTCCAGCGCTTGGTACACCGGCACCGTGCCGATGGGGACCGGCGAGGCGTTGATAATCGCGGTGCGGATTTCATCGAGGTTGCCGCCGCCGGTGGACAAGTCCATCACGGTATCGGCCCCGTATTTCACCGACAGCTTCAGCTTCTCGACTTCTTCGGCAATATTCGAGGAGGTGGGAGACGCGCCGATATTGGCGTTCACCTTGCACTTCGAGGCGATGCCGATGCACATCGGTTCCAGGTTGGTGTGGTTGATGTTGGCCGGTATAATCATCCGCCCCCGCGCCACTTCTTCCCGAATCAGATCGGCGGGCAGATTTTCCCGCTTCGCCACAAAGTCCATTTCCTCGGTGATGACTCCCTGACGGGCGTAGTGCATTTGAGAGACATTACTCTGCCCGCGCCGCTTGGCGACCCATTCTGCTCGCATGTTTGGTTTCCTCGATAAACAGCTTCCCTCCGCCGGTATTACCCGGTGTCAGGTTCTAAGGGTGTGATCTCAGCCCTGCTGTTCGGGCACCCCTAGCTATGTTTGAGGATTGTATCACCTGGCGTGGGCTGGATTGGCTCTGGTTGGTAAAGTTTTATGTAGCGGGGTGGGGCGATGGGGAGTGCGAGCCATAATAATGTGTGAGAGTCCAAGTAAAGGCTTGGATACAGGATGAGTGCATTTGAGCCAAACGGGTCGTCTATCTAATCATACGGCAGAATGAATTCTGCCGCTATACAAACAAAGCCCGCCTGCGCGGGCTAAGAGTTATTGTTGCTAATTAACCGGCGCAGATATCAGACATCATCCGGGTTAACCCCTAACTGGCGCAATCGCTCTGCCAGTCGCTCAGCTCGTTGCCGTTCTAGCTCAGATCGCTCATCGCCGGTGAGCAAAAGATTGCCTTGACTGTCCCACCAGCGCAACCAAGGGAGTTCCATATTTTCATATCGCCCTTGCCAGATACCTAACTCAACACCCATTGGATCAATGGGATAGTGACCCCGCTCATTTGCCGGCACTCGCTGATAGCGACCGTCTACCAGATGATAGACTTCCACTTGAGCTGTTTTCACTTCATATATACCATAAAAAGGCACGCGAATTGCCCGCTCGTACACCCATAATTTGCCGGTAATGGGTGTAGTGTCTCGCTCCTCTGATCCATCCCCCGAGACAAATTCTAGCACAATCAGCGGCGCGATGAATTCCTGCCACAAAACATAGGAACGCCGCACCTGACCGTCCAGCATGGGTGGCACGTTGGGGACGTAAAACCAATCGGGTGCCTCAGCGCCTTTTTCTGGAGGGTCAGTCATACGCCAATAGATACCGCAATCTTGACCGATGCAGTATTCTCCGTCAGGATGGATCTGCTGCAATACCTGCCGGATGGAGTTAGTCAAGAGGTTGCTTTGAGGGTGTTCCTGAAAGTTTTTCACAAAAGTACCGTCGGACTCTGGTAGCTGGGTGTGGTCTGGCAGGGTGGTGACGACCTTAGGCGGTGTTGGGGAAATAGAAGTCATAGCAGCTGGCAGATAAGTTTGAGGGGACTTGACTCTATTTTAATTGGCAGGCGCGGGAAGGGGGTTGCCGGCAGGGGTGCAGCCCCACCGGCATCTAAACAGTGGCAATCAGTTAGATTGCAGCCGCTTGGAAACCCAGCTAATTATCCCGCTCATAATTGCGCCGGCCATGAGAATGCCAATCGCAGGGGTAAACACCGGCTCCCAAAGCTTGTACCACAAATCGAGTCCGAGACTCACGTTTGCCGCCCGACCGGCAACCGCAACCGCAAGCCACGCGAAACTAAATAGCACCAGGAATACATCCGCCATTAAAAACAGATTTAGCCAGTCGATCAGTCTATCTTTCATCCTTTTCAGAAGTCACTTCACATCAATCAAACCCCACCGGCAGCCATCCCAATTGACCGCCGGCGGGGATTTCCGCAGTTGGTGCGCCCTTAGCATTGCCGGCGCAGAAGAAGTGCCGGCGATTGCTTCCATCACGCGCCTCTGAGCAATCTCGCCATGCTGCGCGGATGGGTGCTCGCCCAGAGATTAATGGCCAAACAGGTACTTGCCAGAGACAGCAAAATGTAGGTGGGAGCCATAATCACCCCAACGCTCAGCCAAGTATATACATGAAATACCATCACTGCAGCCAGGATGCCAGCAAATCCAGCCGCTCGCCACACCTGAACTTGAGGGCGGCGCAGTGCGGTGAGAATGATGGTTAGCAATGTTACCAGCAAATTGGCAGGCACCAGAAACGCACAAATGGCGATGCAGTGGGTGCGGGAGAGTTCCGACAGGGTATGTAAATCAAACACGATCATTGCAATTTAAAGTGTGGTTTTAACGACGATTTGCAGGAAGTCGCTGTCGCTAGTCTAGCGCTCGGGAGCATCCCGGTTGTGCCAAGAAGCCCAAATGAATGCGACAATGATTTCAGCAGGGGGCAGGAGGAGAAGATTTTTGGCCAGCGAATCAAAGGAAACGGGATTGAAACTAGCGCTCAACCCCTATCACCCCGCCACCGGCACCCCCGACAGTCCTCAGAGCTTCCCCCTTAATCTGCAGGTGCGTTCTTAACCCAGCCTGCTGTAGGCTAAGGTAATCGCTGTAGGTTACATCTAAAAATCTCAATGGAAAACACTCAGTCGCTGGATTGGATTGCAGGCGGGCTGGCGATCGCCATTATGATAGGGGCGCTGCTGATGATGTTCAGCAACATTTGGACGATGGGCAAAAAATAAAGGCCACCCTTGGGCGTGGGCCCTGAGAGCCCCCGCTGCGGACACCGGCACGCCTCCGGGCACAGCCGGTGAGGATTCGATCCGATCGGGCTGTTTTCCTTCTGTGAGCTTGGATCGCATGCAAACCACCCCCACACAAACCAACAAACTGCACCGGCAGCTGATAGCCGGTGTGGCCCTATCCTTGGCCCTAGCGCCCGCCTGCGGGCCCGCCGCACAGGCGAAGGAGGATTCTGTCTTCCTGCTGGAAACGAGCGTGCGTCAGCACCGGCTCTGGACGGTGGCGCAAGAGTGTTTCAGATATCTCTCCAGCGGGTAACCACATCTTGTTTGCATATAAAGCCAAAATACAATTTGACGTTACAATCGGGAATTGCCGAATTTATAAACAGCTCTATTCAAATGAAACCAAAAATCAAAGATACCGCCGCGTGGCAGCAAGCTGAACTTCTGATGCAGCCGGCTCTCATCCGCCTGATCGACAACATCCGCAAACAGCTGGAAGAATCCGTCTGGCAAGGCACCTATCAGGAAGTGCAAACCCCCTATCCGGGCTATCACCTCCGCCTGCAACATCAAGACAAAGAATTCACCTTTGACCTCTGGGATTTGTGCTATCAGATATGCTTTAGCAACTACCGTCTCTCGCACGCCCAGTCAGAAAGCGTGGAAGTTGAAATCGATACCAGTCTCATCGATGAAACCGGCGATGTGGATTGGAACCGGCTCGATGCCAAGACGAAACAGCTTGTAGAGCAGATATTTGCCGGTTTGCCCGCGAATTAAATCGGGCGCACTCCTATTTCCGTTTAATAACTTGCTGTTTAACCTTCCGCTGTCCCCCACGGAGAGCGCCACAGTAGTGATAAACAAGCCAGCCGACCTCACAGAGATCCCTCCCTGTCTTCCCTCTGCGCCTCTGCGTCTTTGCGGTTCATAAAACTAACCTCCGCTGTCAGAGGTGAGGGAAGTCAGTTCAGGCTACCATTATGGAGCAGTGCCCCACGTTTTAGCCAACATTAAGATAGAGACTATGGAAGAGATAGTGCAGCACCCAGCCTCAGAACTGGGGAAGGAATCGAACGGAAACGAAGCTGCAGCGCTTGGCGCAGCGCGACAGAGTGCAGCCGTGGCGAACCGCTCGCACTGGGGGCGAATCCTGGTCTCCGATGCGGACCGGCTTCGCTTCTTGCACAACCAAAGCACCAACGACTTCAACAGCCTCAAGCCCCGACAGGGTTGCGACACCGTTTTCGTAACCTCGACGGCTCGCACGATTGACCTGGCGACCGCTTACATCACAGAAGACTCGGTGCTGCTGCTCGTCTCCCCCAACCGCCGGCAAAAACTCGTGGAATGGCTCGACCGTTACATCTTTTTTGCCGACAGGGTGCAGCTGACAGATATCACCGGCGAAACCGCTGCATTCAGCTTAATTGGGCCAGAAAGTCACGCCTTGCTGGAGAAACTCGGCGCTGTGGAAATGGTGGGGAAACCCGATGGGAGCCATCAGTTATTCAACATTGCCGGTGGGGAAGTGCGGGTGGCGGTCGGGAATGGTTTGGGGATGGCCGGCTATACCTTAATTCTGCCGGTGAGCAGCGCGGAAACCCTTTGGAATACTGTAACAGCAGCCGGTGCGACACCCCTGAGCGAGCGAGGCTGGGAGCAGTTGAGAATCGAGCAAGGAAGACCGGCACCCGACTTGGAACTCACGGAAGATTACAACCCCCTAGAAGCGCGGCTCTCGCACACGATTTCTTATAGCAAAGGCTGTTACATCGGTCAAGAGACAATTGCCCGGCTGAACACCTACAAAGGCGTCAAGCAACACCTCTGGGGGGTGCGGCTGAGCGCACCGGCTTCCCCCGGAACAGTTGTGACAGTAGGGGAGGAGAAAGTTGGAAAGCTAACAAGTTATACGGAAACCGATCTAGGGCCGTTTGGTCTGGCGTATATTCGCACGAAGGCGGGGGGTGCCGGTTTGCAAGTGCGGGTGGGAGAAAGCGAGGGTGAGACCGTTGATCTCCCCTTCTTGGAACCGCCCACTTTATGAGAAAACATCCTGTTAATTAAACCGCAGATGAACGCAGATGAACGCAGATGGGTGGTAACTATCTGCGTTTTCCCCGAGAAATCCGTAGCACAGGCGTCTCGCCTGTGCCCCCTAATTGGGATGGAATTTGCGGTAGAGCATCGACTTTACCGGCTCACCCCCGACGAGGTGCCGGCGCACAACCCCCGGCACCTCATCGGGGTGAACGCCGCTGTACCAAACCTCCTCCGGCTGCACCAGCACCATCGGGCCATTGCCGCACTGTCCCAGGCAAGAGCTGCCGGTGACTGTCACACCGGCAGCGGGGTTAGCGTGAAAAGCCGCTAGAACCTTCGCAGCACCCAGCTTGTGGCAGCTGCGGTGCTGGCAGATGAGTACACGTCCAGGAGATGCCAAGGGATATGCTCTAATAACTGGTAGAGATTGTATCATAAAACGCAGTTAATATCCCATCGATTAGGCGTTCGGCTTTTCAACCGACTCAAAGGTAATTGACAGAGCCGCCAGCTGGGTTGTATCGACGCCGCGAACACTCTCATCGAGTTCCGCAACAACGCCACCGCCGCGAGTGCCTCGGTTAAGGTCATCCAGCAAACTGTCTATCACTATTTTGGGGTCTTCATCCGCCAGCGTCATTGGTTTCCCCCGCGCTTGTCCTCCGCGTGCGGCAATTGCTTGCAGTGCTTTTAGCGATTCCCCCAAGGGGGTACCGCTGGCAAGAACTAATATCTCTACTATTCCCAGAGGTTTTTGCACTGTCAATTTGAAGCTATCTTTGCCCTGTTCAGGAATTCGCAGAGTTTCTCCTGCTTTTACCAGGGTAGCGTCTTGTGCGGCAGTCCAGGTATTAGGAAAAATCACGGTCATTTCCCCTTCTGGGTCAATCACCAAAACGGATACATGCAGGTCGCGATTTTCTTTGTTCGTGACTTGGAACTGCAGCCGCGTTCCCACCGGCAGCTGTTTGAAAGGGTTCCTACCCTGTGGCGCAGGCGCTTCGGTTTTGCCAGCCGCACCGCGAACGGTGAAAGTGCTAGCCAGTATTTCACTGTCAGGAAGATTCATGGTAGCAGCCACATTTAGCTGCGAGGATGCGGGATTGAGAATCATCTTGACAAGGTGGGCTGCTAGCAGGGATTTAAATTTGGATTTGAGACGGGTAACAGCAGCTGACACCGGCTCGCCTGCTGCGCCAAAAGATCCGGGAATCAGTTCCAGTGCCGGTGTGAACAAACCGGCACTCCCAGGAGCGGGGATATCCTCAGTTGGTTTGGTCTGAAATTGACGGTTATCCGAGGTGATGCGACCCAAAAGATATTCTACCTCTTTTCCCTGCTGCGCGGGGAAAGCTTCCACTTGCTTAATTAAGCGCAGCGCCGCTTCCGCTTCAGCTTTGTCATTACCCAGCGACTGGTCAAGACCAATTCTTAAAGTCACATCAGCGGGAATTACCCGCACCCGCTCTTGCAGCAGCGCCCCCAGTTTTAGCGCGTCTATATTGGTATTTTCTATTGGTTTGGCTCGCCCGATTAATCCGTTGCGAGATTCCATCCGCACCAGTCCTTGCTTTTTGCCGCTGGCGTCTACCAGCGTCAAAATCGCCCCTTTATCAAAGGTTCGGATACTGTATGAATTGATACCTCCCAGCCACAATTCCACCTCGCCCCCCTCTCCCCCGGTGATGGTTGCTTCAGCTGGGGCAGTTTGCAGCTTCTGGAAGTAGACAGGCTGCCCCTCACTGTTAGCGCCCTTGACTTCATATTCTGGGTTTTGACCGGCAGACATCTGAGTCGTGCTGCGCCCTATATTGGCAACCGCACTTTCTAACGGCTCATTGCCCGTTTGCTGCCAAATATACTGTGTCATCACATAGGTAAACGCCCCTGCTTTAAAGCCACTGAAAGGGGCGTCAGCAGCCAACTGATCCAGTCTGGCTGAGGCAATTACCGCTCCTTTGGCAACTCCAGCCTGCAATTGTCGCTTATATTCCTGTGGTGAAAGATTCAATTTAGACAGCCACTGCTGCTGATATTCTATCTCAGCTTGGTTAGCTTTGAGTTGAGAGCCGCCACCAATAGAGCGCACCGTCAAATTGCCGCGCTTGCCTCCGCCAGAATGACAGCTATCCAGCACTGCTGTGAAGTTTTCTGTCTGCAAAGCTGACATCAGCAGCCAAAGCGTGTGTCCGGTAATGTCGGGCACCTCTCCGCCCTTTTCGCGGGCTTTCAGCGACAGGTTGTTGTCAGTGGGCACAAAGGTACTGTTGAGGCAATTGCCTTCTCTGTCTTTATAAATGCACTCCGGATCTGCTACTCTGGAACCGTGCCCGGAGTAGTGAAATACTGCGACATCTCCTGGCTTGGCTTGCTTTATCAGATGTTCTTCAAAAGCGGCTAGTATGTTCTGGCGGGTAGCCTGACTGTCTGTCAGGGCGAGGATGTCTTTGGGATTAAAGCCAAAGCGGTAAATTAGCAGGTTTTTCTGCATTTCAACATCCGTAACGCAGCCTGACAATTCATTGTCAAATGGGTAAGCGTTAATCCCCACCAACAAAGCCAGTTTGCGGCTGGTGTCTGGCGCGAGAGCGCGGGCGTAGCGATTGCCCTGTCGGATAATATCCAGATGGCTTAAACCTAGGGTTGCGATAGCGGAGCCTGCAAATTGCAAAAACTGGCGGCGTTTGATGCTATACATAATATAATTTCCGTTTACCTGGAATTCATTATAAACCAATTTGTCGGGTGCGTTTCGCTCGTAACGGCACCCTACCGATCGGGGAATTTACCCGGTCGTGGTGTCAGGTAAAGAAGCTTACCTGGCTTCGCCAATCAGCGTAAATGCAGCCCATTGAGCGGGGTTAGAGTATCGTTTTTTTGTTTCAAGCATAGCTTGACGCAAGGCTGAGGCTTTGTCAAGGTTTTGTTGCAAATTTTTATAAAATTCTGCCATCAGGAAAGCGGTGGAGTCGTCGGAGACTGACCACAAAGAGACGATGACGCTGGGAACGCCGGCGGTAATTAAGGAGCGAGATAGCCCCACAACGCCATCGCCGGTAATCCGACCTCTCCCTGTGTCGCAAGCGCTGAGAACGACTAATTCAGCGCTTAAGGGCGACCCCTGTTCGGGCAATTTCAGAATTTCTTCAGCGGTGAGCAATCCGCTATCATTAGGAGAGGGCGCTAGGGCGATTGCACTTCCAATTCCCCGAATGTCATCCAGCAACCCGTGAGTTGCGAAATGAATGATTCGCGCTTTGGAAAGCAGCGGTAAAATTGCCGCTTTCGTCGCTCGATTGCCGGTAAGCGCTACTGTCTTCAGCAGAGGGGCGATAGCTTGAGCTTCCTTTTCCGCACCGGGGAGAGAAACTAGCTGTTGCGCCGGTTCTCCGGGTGCCGGTGGCACACTTGGCATGGTGGGATTTCCGACAACCAGGTTTTGTAGAACGCTGAATCGCGTCTCTACAAGATTCCGCTGTTTGCGGGTTAAATCCAGTATTTGAATGGCGGGTGCGGTGAGGATGGTGTGTTTTTCAATCAGGTATTTGCCGGTGGCGTCTTGCAGCGCTGGGAAGGGAACTAAGAACAGGGATGCTTGCGGGACGAAAATCACCGGATCGCCAGGTTCAGCCGGCAGCAAATCAGCAATCGGTTCAATCAGCAATTTGTGGAGTTGCTGCAAGCTTTGCGCTTGGCTTGTTTCATCAGGCTCCACTACAACGCCGCCGCGCCCCCTGACGCCCATCGATTGGCGGCTGTTGGCAATTAGGTTTGCTAAATCGGTATTTCTTAGCTTGTCTGCAGTCAAGTCAACTTTCCGGAAAGCGATTTCACCTGTGGGCTTTACAACCCAAATGTAAAGATATGATTCTGCATTTTGTTTTATTCCTCTGAACTGGCCAGGAAGAATAAATTGAGCCGGATCGTAAGCAATTGAATACTCCACTAGGGTGGCTTTTTTCTCCCTCGCTATTTCTTGAATTTCCTGCAGGTTCGGCGGCTTAATTACCGGCTGTTGCTCCTGCTGCGCCGCAACGCTTACGTCTGGCTTGCCGGTGAGCTGCTTCGCCAGCAATTCCACAAAAGCGCGGGCGCGACCGCGCTCTGCAATTTCCAGCGCCTCACTCGTTTTGTTCTGGGCGACAAGCACTTGTTGCAGCAGCCGGTAAGTTTCAGCTTGGATGTCAAAAATTGAAACTTTGTAGGCGTCTTTTTCGCCCAAAGCAGAGCGCACAGATTCAAAACCATTAATAGCCTCGCGCATGGCTTTCTCCGCTTCCGGGAGATTGCCGGTGATAAACAGAACATAGCCCAGTTCGCCCAGAGCTGTTGCTTTATTATAAACGCTTTCGCTTTCCTGCGCAACAGCTAAACTCTGTTGAGCCAACTCAATCGCTTTATCGCGCTCTCCCAGCCCAGCGTAAGCTCTCGCCAAAAATCGCATGACTATACCCTCTATCTGGCTATTTAGTGACTCAAACTGCGGGCGTTTGTCTTGCCGCATGCTCTCCAAATACTGTTCGTAGTGCTGGATAGCTTGGCGATAGTCTCCAACAGTAATGTAGGCAGTTCCTAAATTTTCAATAGCCAGAGCTTCCCCATCGGCAAAATTGAGTTGCTGCGCCAGCTTCAAGCTTTGCTGGAAGTAATCGAGCCCTTTGCTATACTCTCCGGCTCCAAAAAGGTAAGCATTTCCCAATTCTAGGAGAGCCAGCACCTCCTGCTGGCGAAAGTAATTCCTCTTTTTTCTTTCTTGCCCAGATACAGCCTGTTCCAAAGGGTGACTGCTGTTGAAAGAGCGCACAGTCGCTAAATTATGCTGGGAATATTCCAGCGCTCTGTCAAATTCCCCCACCGAAAAGTAGTTTAAACCTAAGCTCTTTAGAGACTGTACCTCCAGAAGGACATCATCAATTTCTCTGGCGATAGCCAAACTCCGCTCCAAGTATTCAATCGCTTTGGTGTAGTCGTCTATCTCTTGGTAAATATCCGCCATATCCTTCAGCGCATTTCCCTCTCTCTGGCGGTCTTTCAGTTCCAGCGCCAAGCTCAATTCCTGCTGGATATATTCCATCGCTTTTGCGGAATCTCCGAGGAGTTGGTAAGCCACTATCAGCTGGCCTAAATTGATTGATTCTAGCTGGAGAGCCAGTTCTTTGAACTCGCTGTTTTTCAGCTGTCGCGCCAGTCCTAAACTTTGCTGGTAGAACTCAATCGCTTTTTCAGGTTCTCCCAGAGCAGCGTAAGCGTCGCCCAGATTTCCCAAAGCTTGCCCCTCCAGCAAAGGGTTTTTAATTTCCTGCGCCAGCGCCAAAGTCTGCTGAGAGTATTCAATCGCTTTAGTCTGGTTTCCCGAATTTTGGTAAACAACGCCCAGAGAGTTTAGGGTATTCGCCTCTTCTTGACGGTTGTTGAGTTGCCGCGCAATTGCCAATTTCTGTTGATAAGCGTCAATGGCTTTGGCCGTGTCTCCCAAAACGCCGTAAGCCAATGCCAGCTCAAATAAAACTTGCATTTCCAGCCGTGGGTTTTTGAGTTCCCGCACGACTGTCAAACTCTGCTGGTAAGACTCAATTGCTTTAGGGTAATCTTCCTGGAGAGAATAAACCTTTCCCAAAAAGTAGAGGGCTTTCAATTCTAACGGGCGGTTGGGGATTTCCCGCGCCACCGTCAAAGTCTGCTGGTAGAAGTCAATCGCCTTGGGCAAGTCTCCCAGAACCAGGTAAGTATTGCCTAGCTTTTGCAGAGCTTGCCCCTCTCCCTGAGGATCTTTGATTTCCCGATAGATAGTCAGTGCTTGCTGGAAAAACTGCAGTGCGGCTGAGGGTTGACCGGCATCCAACTGTTCCCCCCCTCGCTGCAAAAGCCCGTCCGCTTCCGCCTTACCGGCACCTTGAGTTTGCGCCAGCACCGGCACCCCCGCACTGGGCACCGGCAAGCTCAACCCTAAAGGCGTCGAGACGGAGGCGAGAAGGGGGATGAGCGCCGTGAGGCTGATTCTTTGGAGAAGCATAACTGTCCGCCATCTTGACTGCTGAATATCCTGATTCTCACCTTTCTACTCTATCATAAACTCCGCACTCTGCCGTGAAAATTATCTTAAATTTATGTGAAATTTCGCCCGGGGCATCCTGACTTGTAGGGTGCGTTATTAACGCACCCTACAGGCTCAACCTTCCGCCTGGGCCTTATCCAAGCAAGCCCGCAACTTTTCCGCCAGGAAGCGGACATAGGGTTCTAAAATCAGGGTTTTGTGATGTCCGGGAACCTCCACAACCTCCACCCCACCGGCAGCCAGTTCTCCCCAACCGAGAAGGGGGTCGTAATACTTGCGAGTGGGCCTTTCGATAGAGCGGAATAGAGTCACCCGCCCCGGATAGACTTGCGGCAGATAATTTCTGACAGCTTGCCGGTTGGCTTCTTCTACGAGTCGGAAGATTTCGGGGATGAGATCCGGGTTGGGAAGCCCAGACCACAAGTAGAACTTGTCAGTCAACTTCTGGCGCAGCCCCTCAATCTTCCACTTCACCCGATCTGTGACGTAGCTCAGCCGCTCTGTTGGTTTCAGCCGTGAGAGGTTCAGCTTGTGAATAGAGAGCTGGTAGCGGAAGGGAGGGGTTTCCTTGTTAAACAGCATGGGACTGAAGGTATCAAACAGCGCCAGCAGAGCCACCCGCTCACCGGCTTTTGCCAGCTGTTGGGCGATCTCGAAAGCCACGATGCCGCCTAGGGAGTGGCCGGCCAGAAAATAAGGCCCGTGAAGCTGGACAGTGCGGATCTCTTTGATGTAGTCAGCCGCCATGTCTTCAACCCGCCTGTGCGGTTCCTCCTGACCATCCAGACCCCGCGCTTGCAGCCCGTAAACCGGCTGGTTTTCCCCCAGATAGGACGCCAATCCCTGGTACGACAAAACGTTGCCCCCAATCGCGTGTATGCAGAATAAAGGTGTTTTAATTGAGCCCGTCTGAATCGGCACCAGGGACTTCCAAGCCGGCAACCACCCATCCTGGCGCAGAATATTCGCCAGTTGCTCAACCGTTGGCGCGGAGAACAGAGTAGCCAGGGGAAGCGCTTTACCCAAAGACTCCAGGATTTGAGCGAACAGCTTCACGGCTAGCAGCGAGTGCCCTCCCAAATCGAAGAAGTTGTCGGTGACGCTGATCGGGCTTACGCCTAAAACCTTCTCCCAAATCTCCGTCAGCTGGCGTTCCAGCATATCTTTGGGTGCCGCACCGGCAGCAAGCCGGTCGGGTTGCCCTTGTTTGAGCACAAGTTCTGGCACCGGCAGCGCCCGCCGGTCTAGCTTGCCATTGGGCGTCAGCGGCAAAGCTTCCAGGATCACAAAGGCAGAGGGCACCATGTAGTCCGGCAGTTTCTCCCGCAGGAAGCTGCGCAGGGGAGGACTCAAAACTTCTCCCATCTCGGGGTTGGCGACGACATAAGCCACCAGGCGCTTCTCACCCGGTACGTCCTCGCGGGCGATAACCGCACACTGCAACACACCCGGGTGAAGAGCCAAAGCCCCCGCGATTTCCCCCAGCTCAATGCGGAAGCCACGGATTTTCACCTGAGAGTCGGCGCGACCGGCAATCGCAACTGTTCCATCCAGATTGTACCGGCCAAGATCCCCCGTTTTGTAAAGCCGGTCGTCAGCAGGTATCATCAATTCAGCGAGCGGCGGGGAAATATTTCTGCCAGCGAATCTTTGGAAACGGGATTGCAAAAGCTCATCATCCCCCAGATATCCTTTGGCTAAGTAGGGAGTGCGAATATAAATCTCTCCCAGTTCCCCAATCCCAGCCAACTGCCCGGAAGCGTTTAAAACCAGTAATTGAACGTCTCTAATTCCAACTCCTACGGGAATTCGATTTTCGATTGAGGAATCTTCCTTTCTCTCCCGCTCCCGCACTCCCCGACTCCCGTGCTCCCCGGCTTCCTGGTGGGGGACAATATAATAGCCCATAGCCTGAGGGGTTTCGGTGGCTCCATAGAAATTAACACAGGTGACGTTGGGAGCTAATTTTCTTATCCGGGCAACATCGCGACTCGTTAACACATCTCCGCCAAAGAAGGCATAGCGCAAAACAACCGCAGGACAGGCGTCCCGCCTGTCCCCCTCCCCTGGCGGGACCTCTGTCACCGGCTTTTCTGCTACCCCAAAGCTCAAAAGCTGTCCCATTGCCGGTGTCAGGTGAGCGACGCTAATCTGCATCTGCTTCATCCAGTCGAGCAGCCAGCCGGGAGTTCCTATGCTGTCTGGATCGGGGATGAGCAATGTGCCGCCCAGCCACAGCGGCGTGAAGATATCCCGCAGCAAGGGATCGTGAGAGAGCCCCGACAGCATGCTGAACCGGTCTGACTCATTGAGATTAAACGTCTGTATGTGCCACTGCAAGAAATGGGAAATAGGTCTGTGGGTTCCTAAAATTCCTTTTGGCTTGCCGGTGGAGCCGGAGGTAAAGGCAATATAAGCTAAGTCATCCGGGTCAACTGTTATTTCTGGGGTTTCAGTCGAATAGTCTCTCAACAGGTTGTGGCAAACTGCTGCCTTTTGGGGGAGCGCCAGCCGGCAGCTCCATGAGGAAGTGGCGACAAATTCTTCTAATGCCGGTGGGAGTGGGCCAGCCGCTTCCATCTGCAGCCAGCCTTTCGGGCTAGCGGCTTCCAAGCAATCGATTAAACGCTCAGCTGGATAATTTGCGTCCAGGATCGTGAAGGCGGCACCGGCTTTGAGAATGCCGAGAACCGCCACAACAAGCAGGGCGCTGCGGTGCGCGTAAATAGCAACCGCGTCGCCACAGCCGATGCCGTGCGACAGCAGGTAATTGGCAATTTGGTTGCTCGTAGCATCAAGTTGCCAATATGTCAATACTTGTGTTTTGTCCGCAACTGCCAAGCGTTCCGGAACCCGCTTCGCCTGTTGGTAAACCCGCGCGTGAGCGGGCTCAAACCATTCAGAAACAAGGGGTTGAGCGGGATCGGGCAACAGGGCAGCAGCTGCGGGAGTTAGCAGAGAGAAATGAGCGATTTTTTCATCGGGGTTTTTAACGATTTGAGCCAGCAGCATGGAGAATTGCGCCAGCATATCGGCCATGCGAGCCGGTTCAAACAAATCGGCACTGTAAACAAATTCCAGCTCGATTCCCTCTTTTTTTTCTCGAGCGTACAGCGTTAAATCGAACTTGGAATCCTGTTCGGGGCGCGGCAAGGTTTCTGCGGTAACGCCGGCCATTTCGATGCGCCCTTGCGCCGAGGGGCCTTCCAAGTTGAGCAGGTTAAAAAACACTTGGAACAGCGGCGTGCGGCTCAAATCCCGCTGGGGCTGGAGTTCCTCCACCAGCTTCTCGAAGGGCATGTCTTGGTGGGCAAAAGCCCCGAGGGCAACCGGGCGCACCCGACCCAGCAGTTCCCTAAAGCTGGGATTTCCGCCGAGGTTGGTGCGCAAAACCAGCGTGTTGATGAAAAATCCAATCAGCGGCTCGATTTCAGCCCGATTGCGACCGGCACTCGGAGAGCCGATAATAATATCTTCCTGCCCGGTATGCCGGTAGAGCAAGGTCCCGAAGGCTGCCAGCAGGGTCATAAACAGAGTGGCACCAGACTCGCGCGACAGCGCTTTGACGGACTCGCTCAGCTTTTCCGACAGCATCAAAGAGTGGCGTCCACTCCTTCCGGAAAGCACAGCCGGTCGGGGGCGCGAGGCCGGCACTTCCAGCACGAGGCTAGCGCCAGCCAGCTGCTCCTTCCAGTAGGAAAGCAGCGACTGCAGGGGCGACGCCTTGCCATCGCCCCCTCCGGTGAGCCACTGGCGCTGCCACACGGCAAAGTCGGCGTACTGTATTGGCAGTTCGGGAAGGGGAGAGGGAATGCCGGCGCAGTAAGCTTCATAAAGTGCCGCCATCTCTCGAACCAGCACCCGACTCGACCACCCGTCGCTCACCGTGTGATGAGCGACTAGCAGCAGTGCGTGTTGCTCCTGCTGCGCCGCTGCGCTTGCGGTTTCGCCCAGCTGAAACAGGGTTGCCCTGATCAGGGGCCCTTTCGTCAGGTCAAAAGGCTGGTGGGCCTTTTGGGCGGACAGCTGCCAAAACTCAGACTCTCGTCTGTATTGGAGAATATGTCTGAGGTCTACTATCTCCAGAGTTAGAGAGTTGGGCATTGGGCATTGGGCATTGGGTATTGGGGATTGCTGTAAATCTTCCCCATCCCCGGTGATCGCTGCCCCATGCGCTATGCCCGATGCGCATTCGTCAAAGTTGTTGATGATTTGAACCGGCTCTCCTCCCACAGTGGCGAAGGTCGTCCGCAGGATTTCGTGCCGGCGCACAATTTCATTGAGGCTTGCCCCCAAAGCCGGCACATTCAGCACCCCCTGGAGGCGGAGGGCGGCTGTCTCATTGTATGCAGAATTTCCCGGTTCCAATTGGTCGAGAAACCACAGCCGCTGCTGGGCAAAGGAAAGGGGAAAACATTGGGCACCTCTCTCCCGAGGGATTTTTTGGATTTTTGCGACATTCAGTCCCTTTTCCTTCAGCAGCAACTCAAAAAGCGCCCGCTTCGTTGGAGAAAGAGCGGCAATATCTTTAATAGATTCACCCATTTTTAACCTTTCTTCTAACACTATTTTCCTGAGATGCGCCCTAACTTTTATTTTAGATTTTTAAGTCAATCCAAAATCCAACATCCAAAATCCAAAATCCTTCAAAATTCCTTTGTGGCCACTCTTTGACCTTGAGATCGCAATTTCTTGGCGACTTCGACCATATCGGGCCACCAGTACAGCAGCTGGCCAAATTTGAGAACTAAGCGCTGGGCCAGTTCCCGCGCTTCGCTGGTGCTGCGTCCCGCAAGCAGGTCAAGGGGAACGAAATAATCGTCTCTTGTCAGAGACTGGCACAAAATATCCAGGTATTTTTTGACATCGTTGGCCCAAAAGGCCGGTGATTCCTGACACTGCTGCAGCTGTTCTTCCGCTAAGGAGATAAACGAACGGCTGGTGCGCCACACTTGCAGCCGCACAAATTCTTCAAAGTCGGCAAGCGGCAGAGAGCCCAATTCAGTCAAGTGGGTGCCGAGGGAGCGAAGTCTCTGTTTTCCGCCGGTCTGGCCGGGTCCGAAGGAGCAGGATTTGACACACTCTACAATTAGTTTAGCTGTGTCAAAGCCGGAGGCGGTTCTGAAGATTTCACCGGGCCAGAATTTCCGCGCTTCCACCGGCTCGTGCAGCAGGGCCCACGGCAGGTGGCCAAAGCAGGCGTCCGGGAAGCACTGGCCCAGGGTGGTGGCAAAGATTAAATCCTGCCCTCGCCTGACCGGCAGGAACGGCGGCAGCAGAATGCGGTTGTCCAGCCCCACAAAGGTAGTCATGCCGAAGGTTTCGTCGCTAATGGTGGGGGTGCTCACCACTCGCAAGATGTCGCGACTGGTACAAGCCAAGCGGTAGTCGGATTCCGACTGGACTAATCGCTCGCGGGACTGACCTGTGAGTAACAGATATCCCAAGGGCGCATTCCAGTAGCCAAAAGGTGCCCCCCAGCCACAATCTCCAATCAGTCCGCTGAATGTCACCAGCACCGATCCGCCACCGGCTTGCAACCGGCGCACCAAGGAAGTGTCCGCGCGGTTGCAGTCTGGCGTGCCGGTGTGGCCAAATGTGGCAGCAATCGCACCGGCAGTTTTTCCCAGCATCAGCTCGTGGAGGGCGAGGTTATCGTCTTCAGTGAAGGAAACCGATTGCAGAGCGGTTTGCCGGTCGGGGAAAATCCAGATATCAGATGCCTCGTACCCCGGCGCAAACTCCAACCCTTCCCTCAACTCTGGAGACGCCACCAAGCGGCACACCGTATCGTCATCGGCGCTGAAGATCGCGTCGCCAGCGGTGTGCAGAGTCAGCGCATTGCGGTTCGCACCGGCAGACGTCCCAGATTTTTCCACATCGAACAGGGCAAAGTTAACAACTTCTGCCGGCAAGCCTCCCTTTTCAATCAGCGCTTTGGCAAAGTCAGTCTTTTCCTCCAAACCGGCATAGAATATTTCCACGCCATATTCAGCCGCAACCTCCCGCAGCAGCCGCCTGTAGCTTTCTCGCGTCTGGGGGCTGGCCGAATCGTCCATCACCACAAAGTCATTGGTCCTGCCGTATTGCTTGCTGTTTTCGATGTAGCTCGTCAGGCTGCGCTTCAATCCCTCCAGCCGGTTGCAGGTGAGTATCCCAACCGAGGCGATAGAGCAGCCGGTGGCGGGCAATGCGTCTTTTGGGGCCGGTTCGCCCGAGATATTTGCTTCAAAACGAAGAGTGTTTGCCAACCCGCCCCTACTTGTGCCTTTCTCGAACAGCTGCTGCTGGGAAATCAGAAAGCCGGCCTCGACCAGCCTTGTCAGTTGACTTTTTATCGCTTCTGTGCTATCCTCTTGCAGATTTCGAGCTTGGCAGATATCCTGTGCGTGGTCGTCGAGCGTTTTGAACTGCCGGCACTCAGAAAGAAGTTCTGCGACATCAGCGCTCAAAATTTGACTGCACCGGCTGGTTCTGGAGTAAACCAATACTGAATTCTGGCGGATTGGCACCTGCTCAATATCCCCAGTGCGGTAAGTTAAAGGCGCTTCAGCCGCTGGTGAGTGCCACCTGGTTCCGGATATAATCGGTGAGTCCTCAACGCCAATGACCGGAGGAGCGAACGGTTCAGAGCCCTGGGGTAACGGCTGTTCCCCCCCGCTCGGTTCGGGTGGGAGTTCCTCCTGCGGAGCCGCAACGCCTGCTGCGCCTGCACCCTCGGTCGCTGCACTCGGTACTGCCGCTGCTAGCTTCTGCTCGAGCAGTGCTTTAGCTTCCTCTTCCGTTAGCTGGCTGACCATTATCAGCAGCTCTGCCACAGTACTAGCGTCTGCATGCCCGTTTTGACTTTCTGCTAGTCTCTCGGCTATTCCCGCCACAGTCGGCGCTTCAAAGAAACTCTGCATTGACAGCTCCGCCTGAAAAGTTTCGCGCACCCTGGAAATCAGCTGGGTTAGCAGCAGGGAGTGTCCGCCCAACTCAAAGAAATTGTCCTCAATTCCCACCCGCTCGATGCCGAGAACCGCCGCCCAGGTGCTGGCCAGCACTCGCTCAACCGGCGTCCGGGGTTCGGAGTAGGGGCGGGACCGGCCCGCCCCTGCCAGTTCCTGTCTTTTTTGGCGCTTTTGCGATGCAATCGCCCCGAGAATCTGTTCGGGATCGAACAGTTCTGTGGCAATCCGAATCAGTGTTCGTTGCTTGAGGTTGAAGGTGCCGGGATTGGGGGATTTGGGGATTTCGACCGAGTTCCCCTGCGACCGAACTCCTCCCGGCTGGTAGCGGACAGCATTAGCAACCGAGGCGGGTAACCGGTAGCAGAAGCCCCCCTCAAAGGGCTGTTTGAAATTTTTGGCTTTTTGGGGCGCGGCCACACTGTCAAGAAAATTGAGCGCCGGCTGGTTTTTCTGGGTGGGAATGTAAGAAAGCTCGACATTGCCCAGTCCCCGCTCAAGAGCGATTTCTCCCAGTTTTGCCAGCATCCGGTGTTCGGCACCTCTGCCCAAGGCGCGGCAGCTGAGCAGGAATGTGTCTGCAATAATGGCGTCAGAGTCTGCTGAAAAAATGATTGCTCCGACTAAGCCGTAATCTCCAAAGCGATCTTTTACGTTGCATGTGAGGCACTCAATCCCTGACTGGCTAAGCTGTTGAATTTCGCTTTCAGAACGCCTGACTGTGGTAAAGTTAAACTGGTTGGTTCGCAGCGTCAGCTGGGAAACTCGCCCTATCTGATGGGGTTCCATCGGTGCGATTTGAATCTCTAAGTTAAGGCTCTCCAGGAAACTTTCCAGAGTGGGCGCTCGGGAAAGCAATTGTTCGCGCTGTGCGTTCTGCTGGTAGCGCTCTGTTCGCTTTTTGTCTTCTTCTGTGACTTTTAAATAGTCGAACGCCCAGACGTGCTGGAGGAATCTGGGAATCTCTTCTGGAGAAGCCGGCAGCTGCAGGGTGAGGACTTCCGGACAGTTGGCTTGGACTTCGGCGCACTCAATGGGGCTGTCATCTATGAAGATAAAGCTATCGGGACTGAGGTTTAGCTCCGCAGCTAGGGATTTGATGTTTTCGGACTTGGGCTGCCAGTTAATGCGCCAAGATACGAGGTGTTCGCGCTTGAGGGGCATTTCCCGACGCCGCTCAAACACCTCGAAGACATCTGGCTCGCTGTTTTTGCTGCACAGGCAGATCAGAAGGCCGGCGTCGCGCTGCGCTACCATAAATTCTTGCAGCGCTTGGCGGGGCGGGTCGATTTCTATGCCGGCTGCCCCATCTTCTCCGCACACGCCCTTCCACAAGGTCCCGTCGCAGTCGAGCAAAATAACTTTGTGCGGCGGTGCCAGCAGGCGAGCGATTTTTCGGGCGATTGCTGTTCCGAGTGCTGTGAAGTATGCCGGCGTGTAGGGGATGTGACCTAGCTCATCTGTATGTGGGTCGTAGTATTGCGCAACTGGATAGGTGGCTGCCACCTCCTCTGCAGTCACCAGGCACACGCCGCTGAGGCTGTCTAATTCTAACTTCAGCCGCTCCTCCATCTGTTGGTAGAACGCTTGGCGGTGGGCGTCAGCCGCAGCAGCGGGGGAAGGCGGGCAGAAGCAGACGAGCTGGGGCGTTGCCGAAAGCTGAGTCCGGGACTTCAAAGCCGTCACCAGGTCTCGCAGGTTCCCTTCTATGCGGTGTGTCACTTCGGGCTGCAGGGGGTGCCCCAAACCGGCTCTTTCCTCATGGCGCTCCCAGTCCTCCATTCGCAGCAAGATCGCATTGATGCCATTCTGGTTTTGGGAGAGCAGGCTGCTGGGATCGAGCAGTTGCTGGAAGACTTGGCTGTAGGGGGCAAACTCTATTTTGCAGGGGATATCGAGCTCAGAGAGCCAAAAGCTGAGAGATTCCTCCACCGGCTCGGCTGTGAATGTAGCTGCGATGGCGACCGCTATCCGTGAAATTACGGTTGACTTTTCCCTCTCTTCCAATTGCATTGGTCTGTGGTACCCCCTATTTGGTTAATTCTGGCCTGCCGGTGGCGGTGCGCTAAGAGCGCACGGCGCAAAGCGCCTACGGCATTGCGCTCTCCGAGTGCCGTGCCTGCGTCGGGCCAAACGGGAATTATTCCCTCTTTCGCTTTCTGTTTTCTCTCCTCTTATAGAGTTTACCCTCCCCTAGGGGAGATTACCACCGGTTGTGGGCCATTGGGGATGCGCGGATTTTAGATTTTGGATTTTGGATGGGGGATTGATTCTTGCGCCCAACCCCCCATGCCATGACGCCCCGCGCCCGGTGTCCGGTACCCTGTGCGCCGGCTCAATCTCCCACCGGCAGCCTCTCCAAACACGCCTTCAACTTTTCAGCCAGAACCCGCACATACGGTTCAAACATCATAGTAACGTGATGCCCCGGAACCTCTTGGATCTCCACACCGCCGGCAGCCAATCCCCCCCAGCCAAGTAAGGGATCGTAGTATTCCGCTGTCGGTCGCTCCAAGGCTCGGAAAAGGGTCAGCCGGCCCGGATAAACTTGCGGCACATAATTCCTGACCGCCTGCCGGTTCAACTCTTCTATCACTAGGAAATGTTCGGGGAGTTCCTCCCACTCAGGCTCGCTAGTAGAGTGCCCTAACTTCTTAGCAATCTTCCGCAGCAGCCCTTGCATCTTCCACTTCACCCGATCGGAGATATAAATTACCTTGTCTCGCGGTTCAAGCCGTGAAAGATTCAACTTGTGAATAGAAAGCTGATAGCTCAGCGGCGGAATCTCCACCTCCTTGGTCAGCAAAGCCAGCGTACTGCCGGTATCGAGCAACGCAACCATTCCCACTTTCTCACCCCCTCTCACCAACTGCTGCGCGATCTCGAAGGCGATGATACCGCCGCTGGAGTGACCGGCCAGCATGTACGGCCCTTGCGGCTGGACAGTTCGCATCTCTTTGATGTAATCAGCCGCCATCTCCTGTAGGGGCGGGCCCCCGTGCCCGCCCCCCAAGGCGCTTTTGCCATCCAAACCCCGCGCTTGCAGCCCGTAAACCGGCTGGTCTTCCCCGAGATAAGACGCCACCCCCCGGTAGGAGAGGACGTTCCCCCCAACGGCGTGGACGCAGAACAGAGGCGGTTTCCAGCCCGCCGGCTGAATCGGCACCAGGGACTCCCACGGCGCTGCCCACCCTTCCTGACGCAGAATAGCAGCCATTTGCTCGACTGTCGGTGCCCCGAACAGGGTAGCCAGGGGCAAGTCGCGCCCGAAAACCTCCCGGATGCGAGCGAACAGCCGCACCGCAAGCAGGGAGTGCCCTCCAATCTCGAAGAAATTGTCCTTGACGCCGACATTCCGCACGCCCAGAACCGACTCCCAAATCTTCGCCAGCTGCAGTTCCAGCTCATCAGAGGGCGCAGCAAACGTGGCTTCTGAAACTCGGGCTTCTGCAGCAGGTGCCGGCAGGGCGCGGCGGTCCACCTTGCCGTTGGGCGTCAGCGGAATTTCGTCCAGCATCACGAACGCCTCTGGCAGTATGTACGCCGGCAGCTTTTCCTTGAGGAACGAGCGCAAATGCCCGACCGACAGTCCCCGCACGCCAACTATCTGTTCGACGCAGCGCTCAATCAAAGCCTGCTGTGCCGGTGGGAGCTCGAACTTGACACCTGCTTGACTCTCGTGATGCCACCACACTTTCCCCTGCGCCGCCACCGGCTCGCTCGCTCCCGGTAGCTGCAACTGCAGGCGGACGGTTTCCCCTTCCTCCCACACAGCAGTGCCGGCTAACCGAACCCCGCCAGCAGAAATATTCTCCGCCCGCACCTCTGCCGCTGTGCCGTCGGAGAATGAACACAAGCACGGAGTCCCCAGCGGCACCCTTGTATGGGCCCGGCGCAGGTCGGTAACAGAAAATCCCTCCGTTTGCGAGATGTGTTTCATGGCTTGCAGCACGGGGGCGGCTAGCGCCGGTGTCGTCTGGAAGGCAATCCCAGCGACGTTTCCGTGCCGCCACGCCACCGTTCCCTCAAACCGCAACGCTTCGGAAACACCGGGCAGTTGCAACCGGACGCGGACGCTCAAACCGCCCTGCCAACTGCCTGGCACATCCCGCACGCCGATGCCGTGAGAGGACAGATCCGTTGCCGTTAAATCTGCCGCACGGTTATTGCCGAACTCCACCCGGCACCGGCTCTGCAGCGGCACCCTGTCCGCAGCTAAGTCCGCCACCAGATAAGCCACTAAGCGCTTTTCTCCAGGCACATCTTCGCGGGCGGTGACGAAAGCCTGCCGCACGGCTGGGTGCTGGCAGAGCAGGGTCTGGATTTCCCCAGGCTCGACGCGCACCCCGCGAATCTTGACTTGACCGTCGTTTCGGCCTAAAATTTCTAGGGTGCCATCTGGGCGGTATCGTCCCAGGTCGCCGGTGAAGTAAAGCAAATCCCGCTCGTCGTCCGAGAAAGGATTTTTGACAAATCGCTGCCGGTTTTCTTCCGTGGCGTTAATGTAGCCCAAACTGCGGAATGGCGTGCGGATAACGATTTGCCCCGGCTCGCCAATGCCGCAGAGCTGGTTATTGTCCCCCAGCACTAGGGCTTGGGTGTCCGGAAGGGGCTGGCCCACCGGCTGCACTCCCGGCAAAAGATCCGCTTTCAGCCGGTGGAAGCACTTCGCCAGCGTTGTTTCTGTCGGACCGTACAGGTTGACGATAACACCTGCTTCTGGGAAAGCCCCGCGCCATTTACGGACAACGTTGTCCGTAAGCGGTTCGCCGGCAAAGAAGCACAAGCGCAAGCTGCGCAGGGAGACGCCCGCCGGCACCCCCGCCAGCCAAGACTGCGCCAGGGTGGGAACCGTGTGCAGCACGGAAATCCGCTCTCTCTCCAGCCAGGGCAAAATGCGACCGGCACTCAGATCGGCTCCCGCTTCCGGCAAGCAAAGCGTCGCCCCACTGGTTAAGGGCAGGAAAATATCCCGGAGCACCACATCGAAAGAAAGGCCGGTCAATTGCCCGCTGCGGTCGTTGGGGCCAACCCCAAAGGTCTGCCGCTGCCAGTTGAGGAAGTGGCTCAATCCTTTGTGGACGCCCAGCACTCCCTTGGGGGTGCCGGTGGTGCCAGAGGTAAAAAAGATGTAGGCAGCGTCTTCTGGCGACACTTCCGGCAAGGGGATCTGTTCGGGGTTAAAATCCTCGATATTTTCAACAATTAACCCTTGACAAGGATGCACTAATAGGGTATAATGCAAACCCTCATATTGTGGGGCGGAGTCGCCGGCGCACAGCAGGCACTTGGCTTTGGCTTCCCGGAGCATAAGCTGCTGTCGCTGCAGGGGAAGCTTGGGGTCGAGAGTCAGCAGCACCCCCCCGCTCAGCAGGACGCCGGTCATGCTGGCAATCAGCCCAAAGCTGCGCTCCCCAGACACCGCTACAGTGTCTCCCCGCTTGACGCCACCGCGCACGAGCGCCCGCGCTATGGTACAGGCGCTGTCCGCCAATTCCCTGTAACTCCAGGTGCGTTCCCCTTGACAGACGGCTGGGTTCGCCGGCATGCTGGAAGCCAGAGACACGATGAGGTTGGCGGCGGGGTGCAAGCGAAGATCGGACAAGCTTTTCCCAAGATTAGCGCTCGGATTGGGAAGTAAAGCCAAAGATTCCGGCGTCACCAGAGAGTAAGAGCGGATAGGTTTGTGAGGATCGGCAACAGCCTGTTCCAGCAGATAGCGGAACTGAGTCAGCGTGCACGCCATGCGCTCAGCCGAAAACAGAGCCTGCTGGTAAACCAAATTCAGGTGCAGTTCCCCCGCCAGATCCTCGACATAGAGAGTCATGGAGAATTTCGACTCCAATTCTGGCAGGTCTGGGAAACTGAGAGTGAGCCCGGGGAGTTGACAGGACTGCCCCGGTGCGGTATAGAAATTGAGCATGATGTCAAACAGCGGGTGCCGGTTGAGCGAGCGTTCCGGCTGCAGTTCTTCCACCAGCTTCTCGAAAGGCAAGTCTTGGTGGGCGTAGGCTCCCAGAGTCACCAGACGCACCCGCTTGAGCAATTCTTGAAAAGTGGGGTTGCCAGAAAGCTGAGTGCGCAGCGCCAGCGTGTTGAGGAAAAACCCGATCAGTCCCTCAATTTCCCCCAGGTTGCGACCGGCAATCGGAGTGCCGACGGTTATGTCTTCGAGTCCCGTATAGCGGTAGAGCAGAGTTTTGAACGCCGCCAGCAGCGTCATGAACAGGGTGCAGCCGCAGTCACGCGAAAGAGCCTTGAGCCCTCGGGTTAACTCCGCCGGCAGTACCGCAGATTGAGAAGCGCCCCGATAGTCCCGCACCGCCGGTCGGGCGAAGTCGCAAGGCAGTTCCAGCGCCGTCAGGCTGCCGCCCAGTTGAGAGCGCCAGTAGGAGAGCTGAGACTCCAGCACCGAACCAGCGAGCCACTGTCGCTGCCAGACCGCGAAATCCGCGTACTGCACCGGCAGTTCCGGGAGGGGGGATGGCTTCCCCAAACAGAACGCTTCGTACAGAGCTGCGAGTTCCCGAAACAGCACGTCGAGCGACCAGGCATCAGAGACAATGTGGTGCAAAGTCAGCACCAAAAGGTGTTCCTCTTCGCTCTCGCGCAGCAGCGCAGCGCGCAGCAGCGGGCCTTGGGCCAGGTCAAAAGGCCGGTGAGCCTCCTCCAGCGCCAGCCGCTGAGCTTCCACTTGCCGCTGTTCGGGAGGGAAATGCTGCAAATCCACCACCGGCAGCTGTACAGTCAGGGTTGGGGCGATCTCCTGGAACGGCTCCCCGTCTGCAGCAGCGAAGACTGTCCGCAAAGCTTCGTGACGCCGCACGATTTCGTTGATGCTGCGAGTCAGCGCCTCTGTGTTAAGCGCCCCCTGGAGGCGAATAGCAGTGGGGAGGTTATAGACGGGGCTGCCCGGTTCCAGCTTGTCGAGGAACCACAGCCGCTGCTGGGCAAAAGACAGGGGAAGCGTTCCGGTATCTTGCCGGCGTTGAATGCGCAGTGCGGATGAAGAACTCACCCCCTGCTCTTCCAGCAGCAGTTCCAGCAGCGCCCGCTTTTGCGGAGAAAGCTTGAAAGTTCGTTTGACAGCAGCGCTCATATTAGGCACACCTCCTTTTTACCCAGCGAAATTTTTTGCTCAAGCATGGTTTGCACTTCCTCATCGGAAAGTTGCGCCAGAATCAGCAGCAGTTGGGCAGTTTTTTCAACTTTCAATCGGTTGGCTGGATCTTGCAGCAGGGCTGCGGCTAGCCCTCGGGCGGTGGGCGTCTCGAACAGGCTGCGCAGGGGCAGTTCAATCCCGAAATCGTCGCGCACCCGGGAAACAACTTGGCTTGCGATCAGCGAATGCCCTCCCAACTCGAAGAAATTGTGACCGGCTCCAACTTGCTCCAGCCCCAGGACTTCCGCAAAGATGCCGGCAACCGCTTCCTCAACCGGGTTGCTTGGCGCAGCCCCGATTCCTTCCAGATCCGCTTTTTGAGTGTCCGGTGCCGGAAGCCCCCGCCGGTCTACCTTGCCGCTGGGCGTCACCGGCATCTTCTCCAGCACCACAAAAACACTGGGCACCATATAGGGCGGCAGCTTCTGTTTCAGGAAGCCGCGCAGTTCAGCGAGCGGGAATTTTGCTTGAGCGACGCCCGGTGACGGCACCACATAGGCGACAAGCCGTTTGTCACCGGGCGCGTCTTCCCGAACAGTTACCGCAACCTCACCGGCAGCAGGGTGCTGGCGCAACACGGCTTCAATCTCTCCGAGCTCAATGCGGAAGCCGCGAATCTTCACCTGATCGTCCGCCCGACCGAGAAATTCCAAATTGCCATCGGCAAGATAGCGCACCAAGTCGCCGGTTTTGTAAAGCCTTGCCGTCGGGTGAGGGCCATCGCCTGAATTTTGATGCCAATTCGCATCAAAATTATCCCCCTGACTCACTCTCCCCAAATCCCCCAATCCCGGCTCCACAAAAGGATTGGGAATAAACTTCTCCGCCGTCAAATCCGGGCGGTTGAGATAGCCTCGCGCCAAAAGAGCACCGCCAATGTAGAGCTCCCCGGGCACCCCAACCGGCAAGGGTTGCAGGTGCCGGTCGAGCACGCAACAAAGCCCGTTGCCAACGGCACGCCCAATCAGCGGAACGTCTGAACTCTCCCCTGACAAGTCGCACATAGCAGCTACGATCGTGGCTTCTGTGGGCCCGTAAGTATTTACCAGCCGCACCGGCTGGCAGTGCTTGCGCCAGATAGCGAGCCGTTTGGCGCTTGCTTTTTCTCCGCCAATGATTGCCAAACGCACTCCTGGCGGCAATGCCAGTGATTCCGCCTCCAGACTTGCGGTCAGTTCGTGCCAGTATGCTGTCGGCAAATCCAGCACGGTGATTCCCCACTCGCCGCACTTTTGCAAAAATCCCGACACTGTGTCGAGCATTGAATCTGTCCGCAGGCACAGCGTCGCCCCCCGCGTCAAGCAGGGGTAGATTTCTTCGGCACTGGCGTCGAAACTGATCGAGGCAAACTGCAAGATGCGATCGCTCGGGCTAATGCCGTACTCGGCACCGGCGTGTTCGGTATAGTTCACCAAGGAGCGGTGCGAAATCATCACTCCTTTTGGCTTTCCGGTAGATCCCGACGTGTAAATAACGTAGGCTAGACTGTCTGCAGTTGCCTTAGGCTGGGGATTTTCCTGACTTTCCCTCTCGACGGTTTGCCATTCAGTATCCAAACATATCACACGGGCACCCTCCGCCGGCAGTTCCGCCCGCAGCTTGCTTTGAGTCAGCAGCACCGGCACGCCGGCGTCAGAGAGCATAAAGTTGAGGCGCTCTTTTGAATAAGCCGGATCGAGAGGCAGGTAAGCCCCACCGGCTTTGAGAATTCCCAGCATTCCCACTATCATTTCTAAGGAGCGCTCCACATACAGACCGACGATCGTATCTGGCCCCACACCGAGAGAGCCCAAGTAGTGCGCTAGCTGGTTCGCACGCTCGTTGAGCTGCCGGTACTGCACAGATGCGACTCGGCGTTCTGCATCTTCAAAAATCACCGCAACGGCGTCGGGCGTCCGCTCCACCTGCGCCTCAAATAGCTCGTGGGCGCAAACATCCGGAATTTCGGTCTGGGTGCCGTTCCACAAGGACGACAGCTGCTGGCGCTCGGCTGGTGTCAGCACCGGCAGTAACCCGATGCGCTGTTCTGGATTGGCAGCAATGCCTTCCAGTAAGGTGAGAAAATGCCCTGCGATGCGAGCGATGGTGGGAGCGTCAAATAAATCTGCGCTACAGTCAAACCAGCCCTCGATTCCGTTTGGCGTCTCTTCGAGTTCCAGCGTCAAATCGAATTTCGCCGTCAGGCTGTGCACCTTCAGCACGTCCAACTTCAGGCTCCCTCCAGAGGCGGTTAAAGCCGACACGTCGGGCACCGGCGCGTTCTGGAGGACAAACATCACCTGGAACAGTGGCGACTGGCTGAGATTGCGGGAAGGCTGCAGTTCTTCCACCAGTTTCTCGAAAGGCGCTTCTTGGTGAGAGAACGCTTCCAAAGCCACCTCGCGAACCCGATTCAGCAACTCTATAAACGTGCAGTTTCCCTCAAGTTGGGTGCGCATCACCAAGGTGTTGGTGAAAAATCCGATTAAGCCCTCACTCTCGACTCGGTTGCGGTTGGCAACCGGAGTGCCAACGGAAATGTCTTCTTCCCCCGTATAGCGGTAGAGCAATGTGTTGAACGCCGCCAGCAGCGTCATGAAGAGAGTGACGCCCGATCTGGCACTGAGGGCTTTCAGCGCCTCGGACAGACTCTTGGAAAGCGCCAAGGGCTGGGTTTGGGCCCGGAAGGTCTGTTTGGCCGGTCGCGGGCGGTCAAAAGGCAGGTTGAGCACGGTCCGGCTGCCGCCCAGCTGAGAGCGCCAGTAGGCGAGCTGCGATTCCAGCACCTCTGCGGTGTGCCGGCGCTGCCAGACGGCAAAGTCGGCGAACTGCACCGGCAGTTCCGGAAGGGGGGAGGGCAAGCCCAAACAGAAAGCTTCGTACAGCGCCCCCAGTTCCCGCAGCAGCACTCCAACCGACCACCCGTCATAAACAATGTGGTGTGTGCTGAGAATCAGTACATGCTCTTCTTCGCTCAGGCGCAGCAGCGAGAAGCGCACCAGCGGACTCCGACTCAGGTCAAAAGGTTTCTGAACGTCCATGACTGCGTACTGCCGGACAGAGGCGTCTCGCTCTGATTCTGGGATCGCCCCTAAGTCTGTCACCGGCAGTTTTATGCTGGGGGCGGGGGCGATCGCCTGAACCGGCTCCCCGTCAACTTCCGCAAAGGTGGTGCGCCAGATTTCGTGACGCCTGACAATTTCGCTCAAGGCTAGCTCCAGAGCCGGCACGCTGAGCTCCCCCTGGAGGCGAATCGCTGTCGGCTCGTTATAGGAAGGGTTGCCCGGTTCGAGCCGGTCGAGCAGCCACAGTCCTTGCTGGGCAAAAGAAAGGGGCAGTTTCTGGTTCCGCGAAACCGGCGCGATTGGGCTGGGGCGGCCCCCCGTGGCCTCCCCTACATGCGGGGCTGTTTCCAGCACGGGGGCGAGACTGGCGGCAGAAGGCGCTTCAAACAAGCGGCGCACCGGCAGCTCTATCCCGAAGGTGTCCCGCAGGCGGGAGATAACGAGCGTGGCGTGCAGCGAGTGCCCCCCCAGCTCCCAGAAGTTGTCGTCTGCGCCCACAGCTGCCAGCCCCAGGACTTCCGCGAAAATGTTAGCTATCGCTTGCTCAGTTGGGTTGCGAGGCGCTACAAAGGTGCTGTCGCTCTCCACTCGCATGTCGGGGGAGGGCAGTGCCCGGCGATCTACTTTGCCGTTGGGCGTCAGCGGCACTTCTTCGAGCAAGACAAAGGCGTTCGGCACCATGTACGCCGGCAGCTTTTCTTTGAGCAGCGCTCGCAGTTCCCGTACCAGCTGCGCTGCAGCGGATGCGGGAGGTGACGCCGGCAGGATATAGGCGACAAGCCGTTTGTCGCCCGGTACGTCTTCCCGGGCGGTCACTACAGCCTGCCGCACGCCCGGGTGCGCCGCCAGCGCCGCTTCAATTTCTCCGAGCTCTATGCGGTAGCCGCGAATCTTCACCTGAGAGTCAATTCGACCGAGGCACTCAATAGTCCCGTCGGGCAAATAGCGGGCTAAGTCGCCGGTTTTGTAAAGTCTCGCACTGCCGGTGACGCCATCGCCTGAAATTTGACAGCAATTGCTGCCAAAATTATCCCCCTGACTCACTCTCCCCAAATCCCCCAATCCCGGCTCCAAAAAAGGATTGGGAATAAACTTCTCCGCCGTCAAATCCGGGCGGTTGAGATAGCCCCGCGACAGACCGGCACCGCCAATGCAGAGCTCCCCGGGCACCCCAACCGGCACGGGTTGCAGGTGTTTGTCGAGCAAATAAATCTCGGTGTTGGCAATCGGACGCCCCACCGGCACTGTCCGGGACCCGGGCAGCACTTGCCACGCGGTTGACCAAATCGTGGTTTCGGTGGGCCCGTAGACGTTCCAGAGTTCTTTGCTTCGGGATAGCAGCTGGTTCGCCAGCTCTCTGGGCATGCTTTCGCCGCCGCAGAGGATTTTCAGCTGCGGGCTTCCCCTCCAGCCGGCTTGCAGTAACATCCGCCAAGTAGCGGGGGTGGCTTGCATGACGGTAGCGCCGCTGCTCGCCAGTGTTTCTAATAAGCGTTTTCCGTCGGAGGCAATGTCGCGGCTGACAATGGCCACGCGAGCGCCGACACTGAGGGGCAGGAAAAGTTCGAGCGCCGCAATGTCGAAAGACAGGGTGGTGACGGACAGCAGGATATCTTGTCCGGTTAAGCCCGGTTGGCGCTGCATCGATTGCAGGAAGTTGACCACAGCGCTGTGGGGGATTTGCACGCCTTTGGGCTTGCCGGTGGAACCGGAGGTGTAAATGGCGTAGGCTCGGTTGCAAGGGCGAGCCTGCAGCGGGGGTTTTTCTTTGCTGTGTTGGGCAATTGCGTTCCAGTCGGCGTCGGGGCAAACGATTTGCGCCTGATGTTTCGGGAGGGCGGCTACCAGGTGCTGTTGAGTGAGGATCACCGGCGCGGCGGAGTCTTCTAGCATCCACGCCAGGCGCTCTTGGGGATAGGCGGGATCTAGTGGCAGATAAGCGCCGCCGGCTTTGAGGATGCCGAGAAGCCCGACGAGCATGTCTAGCGATCGCTCGATGCAGATGCCGACGAGTACCTCGGGCCCGACACCCAGGGCTTGCAAGTGGTGCGCTAGCTGGTTCGCACGCTCGTTGAGCTGCCGGTACTGTAAAGAGGTGACTCGGCCTTCTGCGTCTTCAAAAAGGGCGGCAATGGCGTCTGGGGTTCGCTCCACCTGCGCCTCAAACAGCTGGTGAGTGCAGATATCGGGTATTTCTGTCCCGGTGCTGTTCCACTCGACAAGTATCTGGTGCCGTTCGGCTCCTGTCAGCACCGGCAGTAACCCGATGCGCTGTTCCGGATTGGCGGCGATTCCTTCTAGCAAGGTCTGGAAGTGCCCCAGCATGCGGGCGAGTGTGCCTGTGTCGTTGGTGGGAGGGCTGCACTCGCAAAAGGCAATCAGTTCCTGTCCTGTGTCTGTCACCCACAGGCTTAAGTCGGGTTTCTGTGTCTTGATGCCGCCATCTTTGGGGAGCAGGCTCAGTTCTGGCAGTTCAGGTGCCGGAGCGTGTGGGACGCTCTGGAAGCCAAACATGACCTGGAAGGGGGGCGTTTGGCTCAGCTGCAGTTCTTCTAGCAGTGTGTCGAGGGGCAGCTTGTGGGCGATTGCTGCAGATGTTACCTGTAGCACCCTATGCAGCAGTTCGAGGTAGCTGGGATTTCCGTCGATGCGCGTGCGCAGGGGGAGTACGATTGGCTTTGCCCCTGCGGTGCCGGTGCCAGGGTGAAGGCAGCCGACGGCGATGTCTTCTGTGCCGGTGTAGCGGTGCAGCAAGGTTTTGAATGCTGCTAGCAGTATCTCGAACAGGCTGGCTCCTTCCTGCAGCGCCAGCGCCTGCAGCGCCTCTCTCAAGGAGTTCGGCAGCACCAGCGATCTCAGGGGCCACAACGCTTCGCTCCTGCGGGCGGGCTTTTCGTCAGCGCTGGGGCTGCCCGGGAGGAGGGGCAGTTGCAGTGCTGGAAGGCTGCCACTCAGCTGGGAGCGCCAGTAGGAAAGATTTGCCTGCAGCTCCTGCGACCTGCCGGTGTTGGCTGGGGCGTGGCGGGACGCGCCCCTACATGCGACCAGCGCTGCCTTTCCTGTGGCGACGGATTCATCAAGTGCGGTGTTTTCCATGGCTGTTTATTAAGTTTCTTAAACCTCAAGGAAAATGGATGCCCAAAAGCAACTCGTCTGGCGCAGCAGGGGCGGGGCAAACAGATAATCTTCGCTCCCGACAGAACTGTGGGTTTACCCGCCCTTACAGGCTTCAGGATAGTGCTTGAGAGCCGGCCTTTTCTTTCGCTCTTCTGGGTTTTCCTGCGCTACTTCCTAGTCGCGCTCCTCAACCGGCCATTAAAATATGGCCAATTCCCCCGTATGCTAAGTAGATAACCCTAAACCAACAAAGCGGTTAAAAAAATGAAAAAGCCCTTCTCACCCAGCTGTATTTTAAATTTGGCCTCAACAAGCCAAAATCAGCCGTACCGGCGCGGACACACGAATGGCAGCTCGCGCTGACTTCTTTAGCAGGACTGGAGGCTGGGTTCTGGGGAGATGTCTGCGGGTGACAAACACACTCTCTCAACCCTGCCCTACTTACAAAAGCGACTCTGAAGAACTGCTGAAATCTTCAGTTCATTCTGGCACACCCTCTAGGACTTCGCCGTACTTCTACCGGAGCTTCATCAAATCTTTACTTACTTTTTGTTAAAAAATAGTTAAATGCCCGGGGAAATTGGCTCGGTAATATGATTGCATATGGCTTTCACCGGCCCTTTCTCCCAAGGGCTTTTTTAAAGTTTCTGTAAAGCCGCACTTTGGCTCGATACGGGGGCTGTTATCTCATCTGAAATTAAAGTTTTTGGCTTTTAGCTCTGAAATGATACCTGAGATAGAGGCGAGCGAAAATTTTTGTGCTAAAATTACCGAAAATTGGAAAACCGGGGTGAGGGGTTAGGGGTGAGGGACAGGGGTGTTTTAAGCAGCACGTTGGCTCGCTCCGGTCACTGTTATTTCATCTGAAATTAAAGTTTTTGGCTTTCAGTTCTTAAATGATACCTGAGATAGAGGCGAGCGAAAATTTTTGTGCTAGAGTTACCGAGGATTGGAAAAACAGGGTGAGGGGTGAGGGGTGAGGGGTGAGGGGTTAGGTGTTAGGTTTAAGGTGTTAGGTGTTGGGGCTTAGGTGTTAGGGCTTAGGTGTTAGGGGAAAGCCAATGCCCAGGGCCAATGCCCGATGCCCGATGCCCGATGCCCGATGCCCAATCCAAAATCCTTGCATCCAAAATCCATGCATCCCGAACCTGTGGTTCAAGAAATTGTTTTGTGGCACCCACCACCTGCTTCCTTAACTCTGTCTCTGGATGAAGTCCATATCTGGCGGGCTTCCCTGGACTTGCCGGCAGAACTCCTCGCGCAATTGAGAGCGACGCTCTCAGCAGACGAGCAGCGCAGAGCTGACCGGTTTTACTTTGAGCGCGACCGGCACCGCTTTACTGCCGGTCGCGGTATCCTCAGAAATATCCTCAGCCGCTACTCGGGCATCGAGCCGGCTCTTCTGGAGTTTGGCTACAGCCCGCGCGGCAAACCGGCTTTGCGCTCTGACAGTGCCGGTGGCAATCTAAACTTTAATTTGTCTCACTCCGGCGGGATCGCCCTTTATGCCGTAACTCGCCACCGGCTCCTTGGCATCGACTTGGAGATGCTCCGCCCGATGCCCGACGCTGAGAAAATCGCGGAACGCTTTTTTTCCCCCCTTGAATCTGCTGTCCTTCGCAACCTCCCCGCTACCGACAAGCAAGAGGCGTTTTTCCTCTGCTGGACTCGCAAGGAAGCCTATCTCAAAGCGGTGGGCGAAGGACTGACCGGCTTGGATGACGTTGAAGTCTCCCTGACTCCCGGCGAACCGGCTAAAGTGCTCAGCATCTCTGGCGGTGTTCAAGACGCCAGCCGGTGGTCACTGCAACACCTGACACCTGCTCCTGACTGCGTGGGGGCTGTGGCGGTAGAAGGACACGGCTTTTCTCTTTCATGCTGGGAGTGGGAATTTGACACCCTTGGGTGTCAAATTGGCTGAGGGAAAAATTTGTGCACCATTGGTACACAAATTGGGGAGTTAATGTGTCAAGTGAGCGCCGGCAATAGCCGGTTGAATTACATCCCTTGTGGCCTAGATTTGGGGCTAGCCCGCCCCGACTGGAGAATTTGTGTACCATTGGTACACAAATTGGGGAGTCAATGTGTCAAGTGAGCGCCGGCAATAGCCGGTTGAATTACATCCCTTGTGGCTTAGATTTGGGGCCAGCCCGCCCCGACTGGAGAATTTGTGTACCATTGGTACACAAATTGGGGAGTCAATGTGTCAAGTGAGCGCCGGCAATAGCCGGTTGAATTACATCCCTTGTGGCCTAGATTTGGGGCCAGCCCGCCCCGACTGGAGAATTTGTGTACCATTGGTACACAAATTGGGGAGTCAATGTGTCAAGTGAGCGCCGGCAATAGCCGGTTGAATTACATCCCTTGTGGCTTTTGATTTGCAGTCAACCCGCCCCTACAGGAAGGACTGGTAAGGGCGATGACCGGCAGTGGCGTCAGGGAACCTCAAATGAGAAAATCATATAGCGGCTCAGCCCAAAACGGCTCATCCACTCTTGACCCGCCGTTACTTTGTCCATCTCTATTTCTCCAGCCTCCCGGTACAGTCGCCGTATGAGTGGGTAAGTGGGCAAAGTATTGCCGGTGATGTCCTCTTCCAACACCGGCACAAATCCCGCCGTTTTGCCGAGATTCCGGTAGTCCGCCAGCGTGCAATAACCGTCCACATAGCCGTATGTGCGAGCTACGGAGGCTGTGGCGAATTGGCTGCCGAACTTAATCAAAGGCAGCAACGCCCGCACCGGCACAAAGTCGCACAGGGCTAATCTCCCTCCCTTTCGCAGCACTCGCCGGCAAGCTTGAAAAAAGCGCTCCCGGCTGGGAAAATGAAAGATACACTCCACCGCCAGCACCACATCAAAGGAACCGTCCTCAAAAGGCAGCTGGCAGGCGTCTGCTTCCACAAACTCTATCTGGTTGCCGGTGCGCGGCTTGACTTGCTCTCTGGCTCTTGCGAGCTGGCGCGGGTCAATATTCACCCCGACGAGTTCCACGTTGGAAAAACGCTCGTTCAGGCTGGCAATTGTCCCCCCGAAACCGCACCCGCAGTCCAGGATGCGCTGTCCATCTCCGGCACCACCGGCATCGCACACCCGCCGGCACAATCTCTCCGCCGCCTCCGCAAAGTCCGCCACAGTCCCATCCGCCACCGCCGGGTAGTCCCAGTAGCCCCAGTGTGCGTGTCGCCCAAATGCTAGCAGCGCGTCTGGGTTGCCTTTGCGGAATTGCTCAAATAGCTTGTCGAAGTACGGCAGCTGAACGTTTGTTTTTGCCATGATGGTGTTTTAAATTTGAGATGGAAATGGTTGATCCCGAAGAGTAATATCGCTAACTAATCAGTCGTAAATAATCCCATTGCTTAACTTGTAAGGCTTACTCGCCAGCTTTTATAGTATTAATTATGAGAAAACTTCCGGTTGATTGCTTAAGGAAGTCTCTTCGGGTTTTGGCAGGAATAAATTGCCCTATTCGAGCAGGAGCCCCTTAGCCGCCAGCCACTCCCGGCTGTACAGGCGGGACTGGTAGCGTGCGCCGCCATCGCAGAGGACAGTGACGATCGTGTGACCCGGGCCCATTTGTTTGGCGAGCGCCACAGCCGCCCCGACGTTAATCCCGACGGAACCGCCCATAAACAGCCCGTCTTTTCGCAGCAGCTGGTAAATCACCGGTTCCCGGTCGTCAATCTGGATGGCGTCATCCGCCGGTGCCCCCTCCATATTGGCAGTCACCCGGCTGTTGCCGATCCCTTCGGTGATGGAATTGCCTTCTATTTTGATTTCCCCGGTTTTGACGTAACTGTAAAGCCCGCTGCCCATTGGGTCGGCGACGACGCATTTAACGTTGGGATTCTTTTCTTTCAGGAACATGGCCACACCGGCATAGGTGCCGCCGGTGCCGGTGGCGGCGACCCACCCGTCTACTTTGCCATCCGTTTGCGCCCAAATTTCCGCACCGGTGGTTTCGTAATGGGCGAGCCGGTTGGCCAAGTTGTCAAACTGATTCGCCCAGATGGCGTTCTCCATTTCAGCCGCCAGTCTGCCAGACAGTTTGACATAATTGTTGGGGTCTCTGTAAGGCACGGCTGGGACTGTGCGCACTTCCGCCCCCAGGGTTCTCAGGGCGTCGATTTTCTCTTGAGATTGAGTGTCTGGAATCACAATCAGGCATTTGTAGCCCCTGGCGTTGCAGATGTGCGCCAAACCGATGCCGGTGTTGCCGGCGGTTCCTTCCACCACAGTCCCGCCCGGTTTGAGCGTGCCTTTCTCTTCCGCGTCTTTAATAATGTACAGCGCTGCCCGATCCTTGACGGAGCCCCCCGGATTGAGAAATTCTGCCTTACCCAGGATTTCGCAGCCGGTTTCCTCGCTGAAGCTGTTTAGCCGGATCAGCGGCGTGTTGCCAACAGTCCCTACAAACCCATCTTTGATATCCATTTGTATAGCCCCTAAATGCCTCCCTAAACCAGATTATGCAATTTTAGGGATCAATTCAATCGAATTGGTGGCGCAAGATCACCCCACTGCCGGCAAACCCGCCAGCGCCATCGCCACTTCTTCAGCGCTGTATTCAGTATCGCGCAACTTCCCCGCCTGATAGTCGATATACGCTTGCATGTCGAAGTGACCGTGACCGCACAAATTGAACAGTACAGTCTTGCTGGTGCCTTCTTCCTTGCAGCGCAGCGCCTCATCGATGGCGGCTTTGACCGCGTGGTTGGCTTCCGGTGCAGGCATTATCCCTTCTGTGCGGGCAAAGGCCACACCGGCTGCGAAACAGTCCAGCTGCGTGTGCGCTCTCGGCTCTATCAAGCCTAGCTCAACAATGTGGCTGAGCAGCGGTGCCATCCCGTGGTAGCGCAGTCCGCCGGCATGAATGCCTTGCGGGACGAAAGAACTGCCCAGGGTGTGCATCTTGACAAGTGGCGTTAAATGTGCTGTGTCGCCATAGTCGTAGGCGTATTTGCCTTTGGTCAGGGTTGGGCAAGCGGCGGGCTCCACTGCGACAAATCGCACCGGCGGCGTCTCGCCCCGCAGTTGAGCGCCCATGAAAGGAAAAGCAATCCCGGCAAAGTTGCTGCCGCCGCCGGTGCACCCGATGATAATATCGGGGTAATCTCCCGCGAGTTCGAGTTGGGCTAGGCTTTCCAGACCGATGACAGTTTGGTGGAGCAAAACGTGATTGAGGACGCTGCCGAGAGCGTATTTAGTGCTGTCGTCTTGGGCGGCAATTTCAACTGCTTCGCTGATAGCAATTCCCAAGCTGCCGGTGCTGTCAGGATGCTGTTTGAGAATCTCGCGACCGGCATTTGTTTCGCCGCTCGGACTGGCTACGACTCGCGCTCCATAAGCTTCCATGAGAGCGCGGCGGTAAGGCTTTTGCTGGTAGCTTACCTTGACCATGTAGACGTGGATTTCTAAATTGAACAGTGCGCCGGCAAAGGCGAGAGAGGACCCCCACTGACCGGCACCGGTTTCGGTGGTCAGGCGCTTGACTCCTTCGATGGCGCTGTAATAGGCTTGAGGGACGGCAGTGTTGGGTTTGTGGCTGCCGGCTGGGCTGACGCCTTCGTATTTGTAATAGATTTTGGCTGGGGTGTCGAGGGCTTTTTCCAGCCGGCGAGCGCGGTATAGCGGTGCCGGTCGCCACTGCCGGTAAATGGAGCGCACCGGGGAGGGAATTTCTATCCAGCGTTCCTGGCTGACTTCTTGCTCAATGATGGCGGCGGGGAACAGGGGCGCTAAATCAGCCGGTGTAATGGGCTGACCTGTTCCCGGGTGCAGTACCGGCGGCACCGGTGCCGGCAGATCCGCTTGAATATTGTACCACGCTGCCGGTATTTTGTCTTCTGGAAGGATGTATTTGACAGTATCTGTTGGCTGTCCCATTTTCGCCGCCCTTTACTCGATTTTCATCCATTTTAAATTGCGGGGTGCCGGTAAGGCACCCGTGCAGTTTTTTACTTGTTAGGCTGGGGAGTGAGCCGCAGGTAGGGTTTGACTTGGATGTAACCCTTGGGGAATTTCTCCTGCAACTCTTTTGGGTCTTTGATAGATGGGACAATCACGCAGTCCTGACCGTCTTTCCAGTTGGCTGGGGTGGCGACGCTGTATTTGTCGGTGAGCTGCAGGGAATTAATCACGCGCAGGATTTCATCAAAGTTGCGACCGGTGCTGGCGGGGTAGGTGAGCGTCAGGCGCAGCTTCTTGTTGGGGTCGATGATGAAAACGGTGCGGACGGTCAAGTTCAGCAGGGAGTTGGGGTGGATCATGTCGTAGAGGTCGGAGACTTTCCGGTCCCCGTCCGCCAGGATGGGGTAGTTGAGGGTGAGTTTCTGGGTTTCCTCAATATCTTTGATCCAGCCGAGGTGCGACTCAGTGTCATCGACGCTGAGGGCGAGTGTCTTGACGTTGCGCTTGTTGAATTCGGGCTGGAGGCGAGCGACTTCGCCGAGTTCGGTGGTGCAAACGGGAGTGTAGTCTTTGGGGTGGGAGAACAGCACCACCCAGCTGTCGCCAGCCCACTCATAAAAGTTAATATCGCCTTGCGAGGAGGCTTGGGTGAAGTTGGGCACAGTGTCACCTAATCGGATGGCCATAGCCGAGTTCCTGGAGTCTAAATTACAAAGTTTTCGGGTCTGCTATGACATGATGCCACATTACTCCGGTTTTCCGGTCGGATTTTAGTTATTTTTTTTTCATGGTGTTCGGGCCCTGTTCGGGGGCGGGGGCAGGGGCCGGGAGGCGAGCGCCGCAGGGGGGATGGCTGTCCCCTGGCTGGCTGCGCCGGGCTCAGCATTAGTAGGGGCGGGTTTGTCCACGATGTCTGCGGGAGACAGGAGATATTTATAAACCCGCCCCCAGTATTTTCTGCTATTAATATTATTAATATAGCGTTTCTCATCCTTTGTGAGGTACTGAGAACCCCGGTTTCTTTAAGAAACCGGGGAACAGGCCGTAGTTCATCCAACTGAGAACCGCTATATTTTTTTACTGTCTGAAACGACCTGTCATGTTTCAATTACTATATCCTCTGATTCGCGCTGTCCAGCCGTTTTTGGTGCCGGTTTGCTGTGTGTGTGCCTGGGTATTAGTGCTTATGCTGGCTTCAAACCTCTGGTCTGCAGTTGCCGCTAGTGTGGCCCGCAGCAAGCGGATGCACCAAATCCCCTGCGCTAATTGCGCCTTTTTCACCGGCGACTACCGGCTCAAATGCCCAGTGCGCCCCACGATTGCCCTGACTGAGGAGGCAATCGGCTGTTCGGACCACCGGCACAACAATAAAATTGCCTAAAGGTCAAGACTGCCCAGAAACCGGGTTTCTTGTTCTGTTGCCTATTTTACCTGTTTTCACCTGTCTGGAAACCCGGTTTCTGAATCTATCACTCGGTGGCGTCCATTGCAAGTAAAACTTTCAAGACGCCGGGGCGCTGGGCGCGCTCAAAGGCTTCCAGCCCCTCACTCAGGGGGTAGAGGGCGTGAATTAGGAGGTTGACATTTATCTTGTTTTGTGCTAGGAGCTGGAGGGCGGCGGGAAAGGGGCCGCAGCGGGAGCCAATTAAGGTGATTTCGTCTACGACGAGGGAGGAGGCGTCGAAGGTGAGGTTGCCTTTGTAGGTGCTTTTGAGGACGAGGGTGCCGCGCGATCGCAAGGCGCGGCGGGCGATCGCAAAGCCTTCTGGGTTGCCGGTGCATTCGACTGAGATGTCGAATGCTCTGTCCTGTACGGAGTCTGCAAAGCCGGTTTTGATGCCGAGCGCTTCCAGGTTGGCGAGTTTGTCGCGGTGACGCCCGATCGCCAGCAAGTCGCAGCCGGTTAGCGCTAGGGTTTGGGCGACGAGCTGCCCCAGTTTGCCGTCCCCAACTACGAGTGCTCTGTGAGCAGGAAGCACCGGCACCTGCTGCGCGATTTCCAGCGCTGCAGCAATGGGTTCGGTGAAGGTGGCGGCGTCTGTATGTACGTTGTCTGGCACGGGATGCAGGTTTTGGGCGGGCAGGGTGAGATATTCGGCGAACGCGCCATGCCGGTTGACGATGCCGAGTACGGTGCGGTTGAGGCAGTGTGTCGGGATGCCGGTGCGGCAAAACCGGCACTCGCCGCAGGCGGCGTTGATTTCTCCGACGACGCGCCGGTTGAGCAGGTGTTCGGGTCCGCTTTCGACGACGCCGACAAATTCGTGTCCGAGGATGCCGGTGTAGGGGTAGTATCCTCTGATCAGTTCTAGGTCGGTGTTGCAGATGCCGGCACGCAAGACTCGCACGAGCGCTTCGCCGGGTGGGGGAACGGGTGTGGGGATGCCGGTGCGCAGTTGCAGTTGGCTGTTTTCTAGCCAGAGTCCTTTCATGGCAGGGGGTTGGGAGGGGTTGTCTGTTTTTTTATTTTAACCGCCAAGACGCCAATAGCGCCAAGGAAGAAAAGAGGGGGGTTTCTATTGGGTGGGGGCGGGTTTAACAGTTTTTTCCTTGTGTGGCGGGGATTTCGGGCTTGCCCCGCCCCTACCGTTTACCAACCGGCTTTCAGTACACCCAAGGAATCAGCTTTTTAACCCGGTTCTGATAGTCGGAATATTCTGGGTATTTCTCGGTTAGCCAAGTTTCTTCGCGTCTCGCCTTGGCGTCAAGAAAGGCAAACATCAGAACTGCTGCTGTCAGGTGGGATAAGCTGAGCTGAAAGATTGCCCAACTGAGCGCGGCCAAAATTATGCCGCTGTACAGCGGGTGGCGCACGACGCTGTAGGTGCCGGTTTGAACGAGTTTGCCATCTTCCTTGGGGTGGGGTAAGGGTGTCAGGTTACTTCCTAAATCCAGCAATCCTTTACCGATGAGTGTCAGCGCCCCCAGCCCCAAGAGTGCGGTCGCCCCCCAGATTATATACCACAATTTGGAGTCAATGTCAAGACTTAATTGGGCGGGCCGGCACACCGGCAGCAAGACAAAGCCCAACAGCACGGCACCCTGGAACACCACCCAGTATTCGCCGCGCCGGTTATTGCGCCACCCTTCGCGGCTGAACCCCCAATCTGTGAAAATTTTCATTCTCGTTTTATTGGCTGCAATATTATAGCAGTTTTCCCTTGCATGCAGTACGCCCCAGAAACCCGGTTTCTTAAAGAAACCGGGTTTCTCAGTCCCTCACTAATAGGAAACCTGCTATATCTATATAACACATTTGGAGAAAGCTGAGAAATCTCAGAAACCGGGTTTCTTAAAGAAACCCGGTTTCTAGCCGCCCGTTTCTAGCTGTCGGGGTGTTAGGGTTAATTATGCCGGCACATTGATTCCCCAACCGGCTACCGGCTGGCTTCTCCCAGACGGAGTATTTCTTGGGGGCTGAGTTCCCAGCCTAAAGCACCGGCATTTTCTTGCGCTTGTTTAGCTGTCTTTGCGCCGGGAATGGGAATCACCCCTTCCTGCGCCGCCAGCCAGTTGAGGGCGACTTGTGCCGGCGTGCGCCCGTATTTCTCTGCGAGCTGGCGGAGAAGCGACACCACCGGCTCGATTTTCTGCAAGCCGGCGCGGCTGAAGCGCGAGTCCCACTGGCGCGGACCGGCGGGCGGGCTGTCTGGCGTATACCTGCCGGTGAGCAGTCCCTGCGCCAGGGGGCTGTACGCCAGGATGGTGACGCCGAGCTCTCTGGCAGCCTGCAGGGTGCCGTTGCTTTCGATTTGCCGGTCTAGGAGAGAGTAGCGCACCTGGTTCACCGCTAAGGGCACGCCGCGCTTTTCCAGCAGCCGGTGCGCCTCCCGCATCTGGGCGGCTGAGTAGTTGCTGACACCTACTGCTTCAATTCTCCCCCGCCCCACCTCATCTGCTAAAGTGTTCATCAGGGTTTCCTGACTCATAAAAAAGGCAAATGGCCAGTGGACTTGGTAGAGGGTGACGCGATCCAGTTGCAGGCGCTTGAGACTTTCGGTGAGGGCGTCGGAAACCGACTCGCAGGTGTTGCGCCAGGGTAAGGGGCCATATTTAGTCGCCACCCGCACCGGCACGGAAGTTTGTTTGATAAACTTGCCGAGGAGTCTCTCCGACTCGCCGGGTCCGTAAACCTCAGCGGTGTCGAAAAAGGTGACACCGGCACTCACCGCCGCCTCAAAGGCTTCCCGCACCTGTGTTTCGCCGTAATCCTTGCCGTAATTCCAGAAGAGTTTGTCCCCCCACGCCCAAGTGCCAATGCCCAAAGCGGTTACAGATGGGCCGGTTTTTCCTAAAGTGACTGTTCCCACAGTTGCAACAACCCTAATTCTTTAAACTTTGTTTTCTGGGCGTGCGTCACGCACCACTTTTATTATTTATAGCAGATTGTAACTGAGTGAGGTACAGATATTAGATCCCCCCAAACCCCCCTTAAAAAGGGGGGCGCAAGAAAATGTTCCCCCCCCTTTTTAAGGGGGGGCTAGGGGGGGATCAAACTGTACTCCACGCAAGTGAAAACCGCTATAAGATCAGCAGGGGGATAAAATTCAACCTAAAATTGACCGGCTTGGCTGTCCGGTCAGGCATTTGATTTTTGGCAGCGTTTGCTGGCACTGCTAAATTGGCTGTTCTCAGCAAGTAGGGTGCGTTCCCTTTGGGAACGCACCCTACTGGAAGTCATTAAGCGGATTTAAACCCGCTTTTGGCCGGTGCCAGCACCGCCGCTTCCCGGAAGCGCTCAGCTGTCATTCATTTAAGTTGCAGTTTAAATTGAGCGGTGCGGGGGGTGTTTAAAGTTGGGCGAGTGCTTTATGCGTCTATATACAGGACAATTCAGCTTCATGTCCCTCCGGCAAAACAGGGGGGGATATGATTTTAGATTAGCAAATTAAATGCCTGCTATCTAGCGCCCGCAAGGGGCGAGCAACCTGGTAAACATGTATCCCGAATCCGTTCTCACCCGGTCCCATTCATGTTCAACCCGGCTCCAGTCTCCGGAACGCTCGTACACGTAGACTCTAGTGCCGTTCGAGAGTCGCGTCACCACAGGCCCGTTTGGTGTCTGGCGCAGGTTAACATAGGTGTCATTAGGATCTGCGACTACCATGCAGGTGCCGGTGCAAGACGTGAGTAACTTGGTATATATGTATCCCGAAACCCTTCCGGCTGAATACTCAACCTTACTCCAGTCACCGGAACGCTCTTTCACGGTTACGGTGGTGCCGTTATTGAGTGGCATCATCACCTGCCCGTTGGGTGTCGAGCGCAGGTTAGCATAGGTGTCACTGGGATCGAAGACTCTCATACAGGTGCCGGCAGTCTGCTGTACCGCTATCTTATCAGTCGATGAGGGAAGCGCCCCCCAGTGGGACTGGGGCGATGCTTGCACCGCCCCACCGGCATTCAGGGCGAGGATACCTGCAAATAGAGCTGTGAAAGGTTTTAGCACAGGTCAAGACCTCCGCTGTGGGCTAAAATTTTTTAGCATTTCTACTTACAGACATAGACGGGCGATTGCCGCAAAGAGGGTGCGGGCTGAAACAATTCTTTACAACCGGCGGGAGAAACGGCAGCAAGACTTGCCATTCCTGGTAATCTGGAAAAAGCACTTCCGATACGGTTATGTTAGATCCCTATGGCAGATTTCTCTGGCACCCAGGGCGCTGGAGCGGAAAAAGACAAGCTCATCCCCAGAATTCGCCTGGTGACGATGTTTCGGCTGGGCGTCTTCCAGATGGGACTGGGGATGATGTCAGTCCTGACGCTGGGAGTGCTCAACCGGGTGATGATTGAGGAGCTGAGAGTGCCGGCGCTGATTGCTAGCGCCACTCTGGCTGCCGCTCAGTTTGTCGCACCGGCGCGAATCTGGTTCGGGCAAATGTCGGACGCCAAACCCTTATTTGGCAACCACCGCACCGGCTATGTCTGGATGGGGGCTGCTGTGTTTTCCCTCAGTGCGTTCCTCGCCGTGCAAGTCCTGTGGCAGCTGGGAGAGAGTTTGCAAGCCACCGGCTGGTCAGGCGAAACCTACCAGTGGGCAGTCCTGCTGGCTTTGGTATTCGCCCTGTACGGTTTGGCGCTCTGCGCCAGCTCCACCCCCTATTCCGCTCTGCTCGTCGATGTCTCGGAAGAAGACAGCCGCTCAAAATTGGTGGGGATTGTCTGGTCTATGCTCATGGTGGGGATTATCGCCGGGGCAATTATCAGCAGCGGTTTGCTCAAGCAAATCTCCCTAGACGCCCCTATTGAAGAGTTGCAGGCTTCCATCAACCGGCTGTTTGCGATCGTGCCGGCTGCAGTGTTTGGCATGGCGCTGCTGGCGCTTGCCGGTGTGGAGAAAAAATACTCCCACTACGCCACCCGTTCTATTTTAGCAGACCGGGAAGATAAAATTACCCTGCGCCGGGCGCTGCGCATCCTGACGGCTAACCCCCAAGCCGGTTTGTTTTTCACCTTTCTGGTGGTGATGACGCTCAGCCTGTTCATGCAGGATGCAATTTTGGAACCTTATGGCGGCGAGGTGTTTGGAATGCCGATCGCGGAAACCACCCGACTGAACGCTATCACCGGCACCGGCACACTGCTGGGTTTGAGTTCCACCGGCTTTTTGATTGTCCCTCGCATGGGCAAGCAAAAAACGGTCAGCAGCGGCTGTATAGCCGCTGCAATTTGTTTTGGGTTGCTGATTGTTGCCGGTTTCACCGGCAATCCGGCACTGTTCAAATCCGCTCTGTTCGCATTCGGTTTGGCAATGGGCGTCCTGACCACCGGCGCTCTCAGTTTAATGCTAGATTTAACCGCAGCAGAAACCGCCGGCACGTTTATCGGCGCGTGGGGGCTGGCGCAAGCGCTGGCGAGAGGAGTGGCGACAGTGGCGGGCGGTGCGGTGCTCGATGTCGGGCGGCTGCTGTTTGACTCGCCGGTGCTGCAGTACGGGCTGGTGTTCGCGATGCAAGCCGGTGGCATGGCGGTGGCAATTTGGCTGTTGCGGCGGGTTAACGTTAAGGAATTCCGCGATAACGCCAAGGCTGCTATTATGGCTGCGATTGAAAGCGATCTAGATTAACCCCCAACCCCTAACCCATGACAGATTTTTGGGACACAGTTTTAACCTTCGCCGAGACAGCGGGCGCTAGAGTCGGCACTCAGCTGATGGCTGACTTTGGCGCTGTCCAAGCTTCGGAAAAGGCAGATGGCAGTTTGATTACTCGTTCTGACAAATGGGCGGATGAGGAAATTAGAAATGCCATTACCTCCACTTTTCCCAACCACGGCATCCTCAGCGAAGAGGGAGATCACGTTTTTCCGGAGAATGAGTGGTGCTGGATTATTGACCCCTTAGACGGCACCACCAACTTCGCTCGCGGCATTCCTGTCTGGGCGATCTCAATGGCGCTGCTTCACCGAGGCACCCCCGTCTTCGGTTACGTTCACCTCCCCCCGATCGGACAGACGTTTCACGGGTTCTGGGGGGAACCCTCCGGGAACCCCCCCACGGGCGCTTTCCTGAATCGCCGCCCTATCCACACGCATGAGGATTCTCCCGGAAGCAATCATTTTTTCAGCTTTTGCTCCCGCAGCATACTTTGGATTCAGCATCCGTTCCCTTGCAAAGTCCGGATGTTGGGTGTCGCTAGCTACAACTTCCTCACTGTAGCCGCCGGCTTCACGCTCGGCGGGGTGGAGGCGACGCCAAAGATTTGGGATCTTGCCGGTGTCTGGGTAATTGTGCGGGCTGCCGGTGGGGCTTGGCTGTCGCTGCACCCCGAACCCCTGTTTCCCCTGACAGCAGGTAAGGATTACGGGAAGTGCTCTTTACCCACCCTCGTCGCCAGCCAGGAAAAATGGGTGCCGGTGTTTCAATCTCGCCTGGAAACTGTGAGTAAGTCTTCCCCCGGATAGGTGGGGAGCGGGCTGAGTTTATCAGTAAAAAGTGAAGTCACAAGAAACCGGGTTTCTTCTGGTGAGGAAGCGGAAAAATTTTGCTTGACTGCAAAAGAAACCCGGTTTCTGCCCCCACGCGGGCTTAATACATTATTATATAGCGCGTCAATAACCTTCGCGTAAATTTCAGAACCCCGGTTTCTTAAAGAAACCGGGGTTCTGGACACGAGCGCGGTTGCGCAAATCATTTTCCCCTCGTTCCCAGGCAGAGCCTGGGAACGCCGCTTTGGAGGCAGAGCCTCCAAAAGTTGCAACTTGGGTTATTAGATATGTCTCACCGGCACCGCCGCAAACACCTAACCCCACCTGCGCCGAGCTTCCTCGCACTCGCGCCGCGCTTGCAGCCAGTGCTCCTCCTCTTTGCCTTCAGGGCAGCCCTGATTTTGCCAGATGTGATAAGCCCTTGTTTGGATATCCGCCTCCTCGATAGGACGGGGCGGCCAGAAGTATTCGCAGCTTTGAGTGGCGAAATTGTAAGGCGGCGAGCCAAAAAAAATCCTGCCTGCCCAGCCGCTCCGCCGTGAAGCGATGGCAATTTTCCTTGATGGGGCAATCCCCGCCGGTGCAAACGGTTACGTCGTAAGACATCTCTTTTCCCTAAGAGCTGTAGGGTTTGGATTCGATCGCTTTTTGAATTTTAGGCGGCACACCCGACAAGAAATCGCTGTCTCTGTGCGCTCCCACCCCACCAATGCTGACAATATAGCGTTTCCCGTCCGTTTGACGCACATCCCCCCTCAACTATAAGCAAAGCCAATCAATCAAGCGCTTTAGTTTTAATTTTTGAATAGATAGGGCGTCAGAACCCGAAAAATAGTTGATAACTATTCTCAGTTAGCGAACGATTTTGCGCCGTTTGACAATTTTGATAGATTTTGCTATCATATGTTTCACATGATAGAGTGGGGGGGGATTTTGTCTTGTAAGGAAAATGGCACGAACCGACACCGCACTGTGCAGTTGCAACCCCTATTCTACCGTACTGTCAGCCGGTCCAAACCCGCAATTTTCCTGTAGTGCGGCTGCAGTATAAAATCGGTGTGACGCGCGAGTTTTTTCGGGAGGGGAGATAAGCATTTCTTATAGCCCGTTCAAAATGAGTGCCGGTGTGGTATAATCCGCCGCTTCCCCACTTGTCCCCCAATCCCTAACCCCTAAGAACTAAACCAGAAGAAATCAGCCACCGGCGTGTCTGTGCGACAGGACAGTTCAGGATCGGGGTTGAGGAGAACCAGGCGCTGGAGGAAGTTGGCGCTGTCTGTCCGCCGGGCGACGCGGCTGGGAATGCCGTAGCCGCAGAGGATGTGAGCCTGACCGGCAAGGGCGACGACCTGGTAATCTGGGTTAGCCGCGAGAAACTGGGCAATTTTCTCCGCCATTGTCTCGTCCCAGAGGACTTGGGCGAGAAAAAACCGCTCGCTGTCGGCGCCCGAGCCGTAACCGGCTCGCTGGTGCATTTGAAAAGATTCTAGCGCCATTTGGCGATATTCGGCACTGCCGGTGCGGATTTCAGAGATTGGGGGGATGTGCTGGCGCTCTTGGGGGGCGAGACTTGACAAACCGGCGCGGGAGACTTGGCGCGTCACCTCGCTAGGGGTGTTCAGGGCGAGCACCGGCAGCCGGTTGTCCTTGGCGAAGCGGAGAATCGGGGCGTAGAGATCCCAGGGAAAGCCCCACCGGCGCTCGTACTCGGTTGCAGCGACTAGCTGGGCTTCGGCAATATTGCCGGCGAGATAGTCGTCAAGAGCGCTTTGATAGGGGCGCTGGAACATTTCCATCGCGATCGCAATTTTGGGGGAAAGCCGGTGGAGTTCTTGGATAATCTGCAATTGCGCCAAGTGGTCTTCTGGGCTGTCGTGGGTTTCCCCCAGATAGACGACATTTGCCGGCGCTAGGTGCTGTTGAACCTCCTGGCGCGTGAGTGTCTGCTGCGCCAGGTGTCCCGATAGGTTTTGGGCGCTAGCCGGTAAGGCGCACAGCAACAGGATGCCGAGCGATGTGGCGCACAGTTTCCAGAGTTGGCGCATCTTGCTGAGACTCCCGCCACTGCGGGATCGCTCAATTGGAGTCTGCGTGCGGTTTCCTGCCTTCATGTCGGTGCTGGTGCAATTCCGCTGCTGGTTGGTAACAATACTTAACTATAGCGTTGCTATTCGAGTTGTGAGAGCATAGAAACCGGGTTTCTTAAAGAAACCCGGTTTCTGGCCCCCGTGAAATTCTCTCTCTCTTCTTCCCTTGGCGCGTCTATGGCGTCTTGGCGGTTTATCCAAAACCAGTCGCCTCTCTACAGATTACCCTCTCCCGGCTCCCAGTTGGGGGAGATGTCGAAGGCTGGGTGGTTTGTCAGGCGGGTGACATTGGAGCCACCGGCACCTGTGAGATAGATTTCGTAATTCCCATCTCGGTTGGAGTAGAAGGCAATCTGCTTTCCGTCGGGCGACCAAGCTGGGGAATAATCTCCCGCTGGGTGGTTGGTGACATTGGTGAGGTTTCCGGTGCCGGCGTCGGAGACATAGATGTCACGGTTGCCGGTGCGGTTGGAGTGGAAGGCAATTTGTTTGCTGTCTGGCGACCAAGCCGGTGAGCTGTCTTCTCCTGGGTCGTTGGTGAGATTGGTTGGGTTTTCGCCACCGGCACCGATCAGGTAAATTTCACTGTTGCCGGTGCGGTCCGAGGTAAAGGCAATCTGCTTTCCGTCGGGGGACCACGCTGGGAAAAAATCTCCCGCTGGATTGTTTGTCAAATTCCTCAGATTCGAGCCGTCCGCATTGATCACATAAATTTCCTGGTTGCCGGTACGGTTGGAGTGGAAGGCAATCTGCTTTCCGTCGGGGGACCAGGTTGGGTAATAGTCGCCGGCGGGGTCGTTTGTCAGATTGCTTGGATTTTCGCCATTGGCGCTGATCGCATAAATTTCATAGTTGCCGTCTCGACCAGAGCAAAATGCTATCTGCTTGCTGTCGGGCGACCATGCCGGTTTAATGTCTGGATATTGGCTGTCTGTCAGCTGGGTGAGATTTTCCCCAGCGGCACTGATCAGGTAGATTTCAAAGTTGCCGGTGCGGAAAGAAGCGAAGGCAATCCGGGGTGCGGGTGGGGTTTGGGCGCTAGCGGCTGTCACCGCCAGCAGCAGCGCCAGCAGGCTAATTTTTATGGGTACTGGGCACGCTCGCATGGGGCATGAGGCCGGTTTCTTGTCAGTGTGGGCCAGAAACCGGGTTTCTTCTGTAAGAGTTAGCTCATTTTTCCTGCTTACCAGGCACAAGAAACCCGGTTTCTTGTCACTTTATTTTTTTTATAAATCCGCTCTTAGTGGCTACAGCACCGACTTGAAGTCAGAAAAGCCTGACACGCCAGCCGGTGCGATCGCCGCAAGGCAAGCAGATTGTAAATTTACAATCCCCTGACGATTAGCTCTCGTCGCGGGAGTCGCCGGTAAAACCGGGAGAGGAGTTGTAGAGGGCGTCCAGCTGCTCGCGGGCGTCTTCTACCGTCATCGAGCGCATCACCAAAAGGGGTTCATTGACAACATTGCCAGAATCGTCTAGAAATTCTGGGTGGGGCACAGCCTGAAGTTGGGAGCGATACCGGTTGGGCGAGGGTGTGACTGAGTGGGAGCGCTGGGATTCCAAACCCAGAGTCAGCAGAGAGCGGAGCAAATTGCCGACGGCAAGGATTGCCAGGGTGGTAAAGGCAAGAATGTAAAGCAAGTGTAGCATAGGGTTTTCCTCCAGGGAAGACAGATAATCTGGGAGTTACAAGAGACGTTTAAGAAGGTAATGGCTTGTTAAATGGCCCGGGAAGCTCTGGTGAGCGAGCGAGTCTGGTCTTATTAATTTAAAGTCTCGCACGCGCTGTGCTCAACCCACCAGAGGGGCTCAGCCATTACCGGACTTCTCCATGCGGTTGCGCACCGACACCTGCCAGCATTCAGTGAGCAGTTTGTGCCACGGCATCAAGACCTGCATTTCCACACCGGCTTGCCCATTTGTGAGCTTGAGCAGCGTCTGCGCCGCACTCACTTCCTGCTGCGCCAGCACCACCCGCTCGAGCAAGTCAGCTTGCCTCTCCGCCCCCAAGAAGGCGATTTCCTCTGTTTCCAGGAGTGTCCTCGAACGCCCAAACCAATACTGAAAGTCTTCTAGTAGCGGCTCTAATACCGTCTTGAGCAGGTTGGGTTCCGGCAGATTTGGATTGAGCATAAATGGAAAGTCAGTTTCTCAGCTAACCTAATCTTAACGCGCTTTACAATTTGTAACATTTCGGGGCGCTTGTTACAAGAGGCGGTGCCGGGTTAGCTCACAAAAGGTTGCGGGGAAACTCTATTGACATTATAACAAAAATGTGCTGGGAGTTGAGCGGAAGAAACAGGGGTGAGGGGCAGCAAGGGGGAAAGCGGACTCGCTAAGATAGAAAAACAGTCCAAACCGATTGATTAGCCGTTAAAGGTGATCCGCCAATGGTTCAGCAGCCGCTGCCACTCCCAGACTCTCCCGCTTCTGCCCAACCGCCCGAAAAAATCCACCTGCCGCGCACCAGCGAATCCGAGCAGCTGAAAAAGATTCGCCACACGGCATCCCACGTCATGGCGATGGCAGTGCAGAAGCTGTTCCCCAAGGCCCAAGTCACTATTGGCCCTTGGATTGAGAATGGTTTCTATTACGACTTCGACCATCCAGAACCATTTACGGAAAAGGATCTGAAAGCGATCCAGAAAGAAATGGTCAAGATCGTCAGCCGCAAACTGCCGGTGACTAGGGAAGAAGTCAGCCGGGAGGAAGCGGAACGCCGGATTCAGGCAATTAACGAACCTTACAAACTGGAAATATTAGAAGGGCTTCAGGAACCAATTACCATTTACCACTTGGGGGATCAGTGGTGGGACCTGTGCGCCGGCCCACATGTGGCCAACACCGGCGACATCGACCCCAAAGCAATTGAACTGGAAAGCGTTGCCGGTGCCTACTGGCGGGGCGACGCCACCAAAGCCCAACTGCAGCGAATTTACGGCACCGCTTGGGAAAACGCCCAGCAGTTGCAAGAGTACAAGCGCCGCAAAGAAGAAGCCCTCAAGCGCGATCACCGCAAACTGGGCAAAGAACTCGGCTTATTTATCTTTGCAGATCCCGTAGGACCGGGACTGCCCCTGTGGACGCCCAAAGGGACAGTCCTGCGCTCGCTGCTGGAAGACTTCCTCGAGCAGGAACAGATTAAACGCGGCTACCTGCCGGTTGTCACCCCCCACATCGCCAGAGTGGACTTGTTCAAAACCTCCGGACACTGGCAGAAATACAAAGAGGACATGTTCCCCATGATGGCGGAAGACGCCGACGCCGCCGCCGCCGAACAGGGATTCGTCCTCAAGCCGATGAACTGTCCTTTCCACATCCAAATATATAAGAGCGAATTGCGATCCTACCGGGAATTGCCCTTGCGCCTAGCGGAATTCGGCACCGTCTACCGCTACGAGCAATCCGGCGAACTGGGCGGCTTAACGCGGGTGCGCGGCTTCACTGTGGATGACTCCCACCTGTTCGTCGCGCCAGAACAGCTGGATGCCGAATTCCTCAGCGTGGTAGATTTAATCCTTTTCGTGTTTAACAGTTTGCAGCTTAAGAATTTTAAAGCGCGTTTGAGTTTCCGCGATCCGGCTTCCGACAAGTACATCGGATCGGATGAGGCGTGGGAAAAAGCCGAAGGCGCTATCCGCCGCGCCGTGCAGCATCTGGGGATGGACTATTTCGAGGCACCCGGAGAAGCGGCGTTTTACGGGCCAAAATTGGATTTTATCTTCCAAGACGCCCTCGATCGCGAATGGCAGTTGGGAACTGTGCAAGTTGACTACAACTTGCCAGAGCGGTTCGATCTGGAGTATGTGCCAGAAGATGGCACCCGCAAGCGCCCGGTGATGATTCACCGCGCACCTTTTGGCTCGCTGGAACGGTTAATTGGCATATTGATTGAGGAGTATGCGGGAGATTTCCCGCTTTGGCTTGCGCCGGTGCAGGTGCGCCTGCTGCCGGTGAGCGATGAATTTTTGCCCTTCGCGCAAGAGGTGGCTAACCAGATGCGATCGCTGGGCATTCGCGCCGAAGCTGACTCCAGCAATGATCGCCTCGGCAAATTAATTCGCAATGCGGAGAAAGATAAAATACCCGTGATGGCGGTTGTGGGGGCGAAGGAAGTTGAGACGAAAACGCTCTCGATTCGCACCCGCGCGTCTGGGGAGTTGGGCGCGATGCCGGTGGCTGAGGCCATTGACAGGGTGAAGACCGCTATTTCGGATTACAGCAAGTTCTAGTTTTTGGGGTGCGTTTATCAGAGTAAACGCACCCTACTGGAGTAAGAGTGATGAGTGTCGCCAAAGAAGAAGTTAAATCTCTGCTGAACAAATTGCCGGATGATTGTTCTATTGAAGATGTGCAGTACCACCTGTATGTAATGGAGAAAGTGCGCAAGGGATTGGAAGTAGCCGGTGCTGAAGGAACGATTCCACAAGAGGAAGCCGAACGGCGTTTGAGCAAATGGCTTATCAAGTAGTGTGGTAGCCCAAAGCGCTAGAAGATGCAGACGCAATTGCCGCCTATATAGCTCGTGATTCCGCTTCTTATGCAGCCGCAGTAATTCAGAAGATACTTGACTCAACTCGCAATTTAAGCACTTTCCCTTTTGCTGGACGCATTGTACCGGAGTTTGCCGAAGAGACTGTCAGGGAAGTGCTGGTATACAGCTATCGAATTATCTATTGCATTGAAGGTGAAACTGTAACTGTTGCGGCGGTGATTCACGGGAAGAGAATATTGGATTTAGAAGCTCTAGAGTAAGGAGCGCAGTAGGGCTGCCGGTGTGATAGAATAGTGAAAAGCACAGGGCAGTAGCTAGACTGCAAGTAAGCTGAACAGGAGGTAAGTCAATGCCCTCTCCATTTCCAGGGATGAACCATTATTTAGAAAATCCGGAATTGTGGCCACAGGTACACAACCGGCTCATCGTGGCCATGGCTGATGCCTTGGTTCCGCAAGTTCGTCCGAAATATCGGGTAGATATTGAAAAGCGGGTTTATTCGTTTGCCGGCGAAAATCCCATCTTGGTGGGAATTCCAGATGTGACTGTGGTGCGATCGCGCACTCAAACCACTCCCCGCGAGTCAAATGTCGCTGTCGCCGCACCGGCAGAAACGGCGGTGAAGGTGAAAGTGCCGGTGCCTTTAGAACTGAGAGAGGGGTATTTAGAAATTCGAGATATGGCGAAAGGTAACGTAATAGCGGTAATTGAAGTCCTCTCGCCCACCAATAAGCGCCCTGGAAAAGGACGGGAAATGTATTTAGAGAAGCGGGAAGTGGTTTTGGCAAGTCACACCCATTTGATAGAGATTGACTTGCTCCGCGAAGGAGAGCCAATGCCGTTTTTTGAGAATGAGTACCAGACAAATTATAGAATTTTAGTGAGTCGGGGTGACAGGCGTCCCACAGCGGATTTATACTTGTTTAATCTGCCGAATGAGATTCCTAAGTTTTCTCTGCCTTTGCGCTCAGAAGATGTGGAGCCAGTGATAGATTTGCAGGCGCTGTTACATGGGGTATATGACCGAGCCGGCTATGATTATACTATGGATTACAGCCGCGAGCCGGTGCCGGCACTCTCAGAAGCGGATGCTGCTTGGGCGGACGCCATTTTGCGGGAGAAAGGGTTGCGATAGTGGGTATGGGGCATGGGGCATGGGGCATGGGGCATGGGGTTAATAAGCTATTACGCTAATAATGCTGCTTGTTGTAAAAAGGAGGCAGAGCCAAAGCGAGCAGCGTTCCCAGGCTGTAGCCGCAGGCTTCCCGTAAGGGTGCCTGGGAACGAGGGGATAAACCCTAACCCATAAACCCTAAACCCCAACCCCTAAACCCTAAACCTTCTCTGCTTTGCAGTAGATTTTCTTTGGCGCTTCGCTGAAGTATTTAAACAGCGCCGGACACAGCCAACCGTCCATATTTTTTGCGCCCCAGCGATACCAGTTCCCGCCATACTCCTGCGCCACCCAAACCAACTCCGCCTGATATCCCGGAAAAGGTAGCTGTTATCAGCAGCAGCCAGAAAGTGGTGGGTATCCTCGGTCTGCAAACCTTCGAGGGGCGTCGCGCCCATGTGGGAGAAATTGGTATGAGCGTCCGCGATGACTGCCAAAATAAGGGGATTGGCAAGGGTGCTGATGGAAGCTGCTATCGACCTCGCCGAAAACTGGCTCAACTTAAAGCGCCTTGAGTTGACGGTTTACTCTGACAATTCCCGCGCTATCCATTTCTATGAGAAATTTGGCTTTGTCATTGAAGGGACTCTGCGCAAATATGCTTTCCGCGCCGGCGCTTATGCTGACGCTCACGCAATGGCGCGGGTGAGAGATTGACATCCTTCCCCCCCTAATCAAAGATGATTGGGGGGTTTCCTCACGCCCGGTGCTGGGCTTTCCTGCAGGGAGGGTTTGACTAGAAGCGGGGCTTCTGCCACCGGCACCTCCGGTTTTGCCCGATTAGGAATTTTTCATGTGTTCTATCTCTAGTGTTACTGTTACTGTTCCCGCTACCACGGCTAACCTCGGGCCAGGTTTTGACTGCATCGGGGCTGCTTTGACGCTTTACAACCAGTTTAAATTCACCCGTCTCGATTCCACCCAGGCACTGGGGGGGGAGGGAGGGGGAGCCAGCATCAGCGTCACCGGCACTGATGCTGAGCGAGTCCAAACTGATGAGAGCAATCTGGCTTACCGGGCATTTGTAAAGTTATATGAACACACCGGCCAGTCGCCGCCACCGGCACGCATCGAGATTTCGCTGGGGTATCCGCTGACGAGGGGGTTGGGGAGTTCGGCGACGGCGATTGTGGGCGGGTTGGTGGGCGCAAACCAGCTTGCCGGTGCGCCGCTGTCGCAGGAGGAGGTGATGCAGCTGGCTATATCTATGGAAGGGCACCCAGATAATGTGGTGCCGGCACTGCTGGGAGGGTGCCGGTTGGCGGCACTGGCGGATGAAGACGATGCCAGCCAGCCCCATATTAATAACGTGGGGCGCACGAGTGGCTGGGAAATCTGCGAGATTCCCTGGCACTCGGATATTGTGCCGGTGCTGGCGATTCCGGATTTTGAACTTTCGACAGCCCAGTCGCGGGGGGCTCTGCCGGCGCAGTACAGTCGCGCTGACGCCATCTTCAATACAGCCCACCTGGGTCTGCTGGTGCGGGGGCTGGAAACCGGCACCGACAGCTGGCTGCGAGTGGCCATGCAAGACCGCATCCACCAGCCCTACCGGCAGTCTCTGATTCCCGGCTACTCGGCGGTGCGCAAGGCGGCGCTGGATGCCGGCGCTTACGGAATGGCAATCAGTGGCGCTGGGCCAACTCTGCTGGCCCTGGCGGATGCGAACACCGCACCGGCAGTCGTGCCGGCAATGGCTGAGGCTTGGAAGCGGGCGGGGGTGACAGCGGACGTGAAAGTCCTCTCTCTGGAGACGCAAGGGGCAACCTGCGCCTAGCAACAATTCTTTAAGAACGCAGCCGTGGCCCTACCGCCGGCTTAACCGCAAGAAACCGGGGGCAGGCACGGGGGCCTGCCCCTACCATCCAAAGAAACCCGGTTTCTGGTAATGCACAGGGGGCAACCCCGGCCTAGTAACAATTCTTTAAGAACGCAGCAGTGGCCCTATAGCCGGCTTAACGGTAGCTACCGCTACCGTTTTTTGTTGCGACCCTCCCCTTAACAAAACTTAACTTTTATTTATCCGTGTTATTAATTTTTTAAATGTAAGAGAAAAATCAGCAGGGGTTTCAGCAGGTTTGACTTGTAGCTTTGTAATCCCAGATACATTTGCAAACTAATTAAACGTATAAAACCCAATGGCCATGCCTGCAAGGCAAGTATTGACTCGCATTTATGGTGATTGTGTGTTTTTTCTTGGGAAAAGTAGTTTGCAAAAGTTCACGTAACTTAATAGAATAGACACAGAAGCAAATAGGTATATATCCTCAACCATGCCTCCCATTGAATTTCCCTGGCTAACGACGATAATCCTCTTGCCCCTAGTGGCAGCCCTGGCCATTCCCGCGATACCCGACAAAAGCGGCAAAACCGTCCGCTGGTACGCCCTGGGGGTGGGGTTAACAGACTTGGCGCTGAGCGTGTGGGCGTTTTGGACTCACTACGACTGGCAAAATTCAACGCTGCAGCTGGCAGAGAGCTATTCCTGGGTGCCGCAGCTGGGCCTGAATTGGTCGGTGGCGGTGGACGGGCTGTCAATGCCCCTGATCGTGCTCACCGGCCTAGTCACCACCCTGGCGACTTTCGCGGCTTGGAACGTCAGCAACAAGCCGCGTTTGTTTTATTTCCTGATGCTGGCAATGTACAGCGCCCAGATTGGGGTGTTTGCCGCCCAAGACATGCTGCTGTTCTTCCTGATCTGGGAACTGGAGCTGGTGCCGGTGTACCTGCTGATCTCGATCTGGGGCGGACCGAAGCGCCAGTACGCGGCGACCAAATTCATCCTCTACACGGCACTGGGTTCAATCTTCATTCTGGTTGCCGGTTTAGCAATGGCCTTCTATGGCGATACAGTCACCTTTGACATGGCGGCGATCGGGCAAAAGAACTTCCCGGTGGCGTTTCAACTCCTCGCCTACGCAGGCTTACTGATTGCCTTCGGCGTCAAACTCCCCATCTTCCCCCTGCACACTTGGCTTCCGGACGCCCACGGTGAAGCTTCAGCGCCAGTTTCCATGATTTTGGCCGGGGTGCTGCTGAAAATGGGAGGCTACGGGCTGATCCGCATGAATATCGAGATGCTCCCCGACGCACACGTATACTTCGCGCCGGTGCTGGTTGTGCTGGGTGTGGTGAACATTGTCTACGGCGCTTTAACCGCCTTCGCTCAAGACAACCTCAAGCGGCGGCTGGCTTGCTCCTCGATTTCCCACATGGGCTTCGTTCTGATTGGCATCGCTTCACACACAGAACTGGGCCTCAACGGGGCAATGCTGCAAATGATTTCCCACGGGCTGATTGCGGCGGCGCTGTTCTTCCTCGCTGGCGTAGCCTACGAGCGCACCCACACTCTGGCCATCGAAAAAATGGGAGGCATGGCCAAACATATGCCTAAAGTGTTCGCTCTGTTCACCGCCGGTTCGATGGCGTCTCTGGCTTTGCCCGGAATGAGCGGATTTGTCAGCGAGCTGACGGTATTCTTGGGCTTGTCTACCAGTGACGCTTACAGCTCCAGCTTCAAAGTCGGAATGATTTTTCTCGCTGCAGTGGGGCTGATCCTGACTCCGATTTACCTGCTCTCCATGCTGCGGGAAGTGTTCACCGGCGCTGAGAATCCAAAACTGATGTCCGATCCTTGGGATCTGGTGGACGCCAAGCCTCGCGAGATTTTCATCACCGCTTGCTTGCTGCTTCCCATCATCGGCATTGGCTTGTACCCGAAGCTGGCCACTCAAACTTATGACGTGAAGACGGTGGCAGTCGCTGCCGAAGTTCGCCAAGCCCTGCCCCTGGTTGCCGGGCAGCGCCAGATTATGTACTCTGGCTTTATAGCACCGAAGTTGCCCGCTCCTGAAACTCCCGCGTTGCTCGGCGTTACTGAGCTCGGGAAAGGTGCGTAAAAACTTGACGTTAGGAATTGTAGGGCGGGCGAAGCTCCGCCCACGGCCACACCTCAAACGAGGGGCGCTGTCTGGACGCCCCTCTAATTTTTTTCGGGTGCGTTCCGCAAAGCTTGTATTTGGTGGGGTGCGTTCCTCTGCAGCACGCCCCCGATTTGTGTCGGGAACTGGGTTTGAACCGCCACAGACAAAGGTAGCGGCTAGGGCTTTAGGCGCTTGCGCCGGGCGCTTTTAGCGACAGAGCGCACGGCCTTGCGGCCTACCCGCAGTGCAGACGCCAAGGACGCGCCTGGAAGAATTTGCTGGGGCGGGTTCCTCTGTAGCGCCATCCCGACTTGTGTCGGGGACTCACAGAAGGCGGAACGCACCCTGCATCTGTCTTGAGGGTGCCGCTGATATGCTAGCCGAGTTAGGGGGTATTCTAGAAGTGGTCAAAGTTTTCAGGAATTATCATTTCTCCTTCCTCACCCCTTAACCTTGAACAAGTCCGGCATCTCATGTCAAAAATTCTCCTAATTGAAGATGATGGGGCAACCCGGTTACTTCTGAAAAGAGACCTTCAATTAGAAGGGTATGAGGTAACAGTGGCCAAAGACGGGTTGCAAGGACTGCAATCTGCGTCTAAAATCGAACCGGCGCTGATTGTTTGCGACTGGGTGATGCCTGAGATGGATGGGGTTGAGGTTTGCCGGCAGCTTAAAGCTGACCCAAAGTTGGCGACGGCGTTCTTTATTTTGCTAACTTCTAAGGGAACGGTGGCTGACCGGGTGGCGGGACTGGATGCGGGGGCGGATGATTTTCTTTCTAAGCCGGTCGATCCTCTGGAATTGCAGGCGCGGGTGCGAGCGGGTCTGCGGGTTTACAAGTACCAGCAGGAATTGAGCCGGTCGAATCAGCAATTGAGCCAAGCTCTGGACGAGCTGCGCCAAACTCAAGCTCAGCTGATTCACAGCGAAAAGATGTCTAGCCTCGGCGGGATGGTGGCTGGCATTGCTCACGAAATCAACAATCCCGTTAATTTTATATCGGGAAATTTGATCTATATTCAGGAGTACGTTTCTGATTTGCTCAACTTTGCGGATCTCTCCCTGAAAGAGAGCCCCTCACTCAGCCCGCACCTCCTGGCTGCTGCTGAAGATATCAATCTCGACTTTTTGATGCAGGATTTTCCTAAACTCCTGAATTCGATGCGAGTGGGAACTGAGCGCATCCGCCAGATTGTTCTGTCTCTGCGCAATTTTTCTCGTCTGGATGAAGCTGAGAGGAAGCAGGTGAATTTGCATGAAGGGATAGACAGCACTTTGTTGCTGCTGCAGCACCGCCTGACTGCCGGTGATGGGGAGGGGGATATTGAGGTGATTAAGGAATACGGGCATTTGCCGCCGGTTGAATGTTTGGCAGGGCAAATGAATCAGGTTTTTCTCAATATTTTGAGCAATGCGATTGACGCCCTCAAGGCAAGTCCGAACCTCCCCAAGTGGATATCGATTCGCACTGAAATGGGGCGTGGGGAAGACAGTAGATCGCATTTGCCCAGTGCCCAGTGCCCAGTGCCGAATGCGCAATCATCTGTTGTGATTCGGATAGCGGATAATGGAATAGGGATGACACCGGCAGTCCAATCCCGCATCTTTGACCCTTTTTTCACGACTAAGCCGGTGGGATCTGGCAAGGGTCTGGGGCTGTCTGTCAGCTACCAGATTGTTGTGGAGCAACACGGCGGTCAGTTGCTGTGTTGTTCGGAACAGGGATTGGGGGCGGAGTTCGCAATTGAAATTCCTCTGCGCCAGAGCCGGTGATTTTGGATTGGGGATTTGGGATTTGGGATTTGGGATTGGGCACTGGGCACTGGACACTGGGCATTGCTAATTCTAGCTAATCAACCGGATATGATATTGGAGTTTAGGCCGGCCATTCATCCGCAATCCAAATGCAAGCTAAAGCCGTATAAAAAATCCGGTTGAATAGTGTATTTTATTTTCTGGCCGGCTGCGGGGGGGCACTTGCGGTCGCCCTGTCGCGAATTGAATGGGCTTAACGAGGCGGAGCCTCAAGTCAGGCGTTCCCAGGCGGAGCATGGGAACGAGTGATTAACAAAACGGAGATCAGAAAAGTTACCGGGGGTCAGCCGCCGCTGATTTTGGCTTTGTAGCCGAGGCCGGTGAGAAGCTGGAGGAGTTTCTGGGTGTGATCGCCTTGAATTTCAATGTCCCCGTCTTTAACAGTGCCACCGGCACCGCACTGGGTTTTCAGCTGTTTGAGCAGGGAGGCCAAGGTTTCGGGTTTGGCTTGAAAGCCGGTGATCGCGGTAACGGTTTTGCCGTGACGCCCTTTGCGGGATGCCTGTATTCTGAGATTTTGCTGGGATGGGGGGAGTTCTGGAACCGAGCGTTCCAGGGCGGCGGGGTTGGTGGGAGCGCCGAATTCTTGGTGGACAACCCGGTTGCCGGTGGGGGTGCTGGTGTCGGTGGGCTTGCGCTTAGAAGTGGCCATAACAGGAGTGAAAAATAAAATAGAATGCAGCACTGGTGCCTTGCGGGTGCCGGCGAGTCAAGTTTCAAGCTCGTTGCCGGGATTCAGTGTTACCCGAGCTGAGTGAGCGGCAATTTTTCGACCAGGCAGAGACATTTTTATAAAATGTCACAACCTGCCACCCTCAGTTTTCCTTCTTATATATTTACCACACCCGGGCGTCAAAGTCCATAACTGGGGCCAGCATAAACCGGCAGTGCGCTCCGTGGCCAGCCGGCGGACATCCAGGCGCGGTAGGCTGTTGGGGTGACACGCACCGATTTGATGTTGATTGCTCGATTAAAATAAGGAAAAACACTGTATGGTTACCAACCAAAAGCTGAGCAGATATATTTGGATACTAGCTGCCTTTCCCATTGCTGGGGTCATCGGAGTTATGGGGCTAGCCACCTTCCACACTGGGAGGGTATCCGAGGCATTTCAACGAGTGAGAGTGGCGCAGGAAGCGATTGTAAAAAATGGGGCATTAGCCCGAGAGCGAGAGGCGCTTGCGTCAGAAAACACGCGGGTAGAAGCGGCTCTGCAACTGGCAAGCTCGTCGCTGGCAGCCGCCACCGTGTTAGAGCTTATTTTGATTTGTAGTTCCGTCTATTTGATGACGGAGGGCATTTCCAAAAAGGTGAGTCAGGTTCTCAGTAAAATTACCGCTTCTTCAACGGAAATTGCGGTGACAATGGAGCAGCAGGAACGCATGGCGTCTCAGCAAGCTGTTTCGGTACATCAAACCACCAGCACAATCGATGAGTTGGGGGCTTCCTCAAGCGCTACAGCCCTGCAAGCGGAAACGGTTGCAGGCGGTGCCCGACAGGCGCTGCTGCTGGCGGAGGGGGGAACGCTGGCGGTGGGGAAAACGCTGGAGGGGATGTCGGTTTTAAAAGAAAAAGTGGGTGCGATTGCCGAGCAAATTGTGCGGTTGAGCCAGCAGACTTCTCAAATCGGCAATATTGCCGCTTTGGTGAGCGATTTGGCCACCCAGACGAATATGCTGGCGCTGAACGCAGCGGTTGAGGCTGTGCGTGCCGGCGAGCACGGCAAGGGATTTGCCGTCGTGGCGTCAGAGATTCGCAAACTGGCTGACCAAAGTCGGAGATCCACAGAGAAGATCAACGCCCTGGTGGCGGATATCCAAATGGCGATTAATTCCACGGTGATGGTGACGGATGCCGGTACGAAAACGGTGGAGGAGGGATCTCGAATCGCTCAGGAAACAGCGGAAGCCTTCCGGGGGGTGACGGAGGCTATCAATGAGATTTCTCTGAGCACTCAGCAAATTTCCCTGAGTGCCAAGCAGCAAGCGCTGGCTGTTCAGCAGGTGGTGGATGCGATGAACGCGCTCAACCAAGTAGCCACCGAGACGGCTAGGAGTATCAGTCAAGTCAAGGTGGGCACCCAGAAGCTCAACGAAGCGGCGCACAGTCTGAAGAGCATTTCCTAGAGTGCCGGCGGGTGTGGGGATGGGGGGTAGGGGCAACGGCGGGGGGTGGGGAGATCGCGGGGTTGGGCAACTGCGTGTCGCCTGCCCCTGCAGACATTACCATCCCGCAATTGTGCGTTAATTGAATTGAAAACTGGTATAATCCAAGCTGTTTCCGAAGGACGCTGTCGCGTCACAAACCGCGCAGTCCGCGCCCGCACGGAAAGGCTATCGTCTTTCTAGTTTGCAACGGCAGCTAACAGACTTTTGTATGCCTGACTGCGGCTATCCGGGGGAACAGGTGAGGGGCACTGGTAGCAATCAGCAGCCAATTCGATGAGCAGTCCGGCTGGAGTGCTTGGTGCTGCCGGTGGGAAAAATTTTGTTCCGGATAAAGCATGAGCTGAAAGTATGAGAATGTTCCAAGTTTGGATGAAAATAATAATGTATTTCATGGCTAGCATACTTTGTATTAATTTTTAATTAAGCTCTAAAAAAGACTGTTTATTGCTATAAATGGAACCTGGCGTACCTTCATATGCAGCGTTCGCAACATCTAGTAAATAAGCGCATATTATCAAAAAAAGTAATTCGGCAGTAGCCAAATACAGGGCACGTTTTAGGGGGCGCATAAGATTCAATACTTGTGGTGACAATTCATTTAAATCCCCTCAATAGGATAACAATGTACGAAATTTTAGAGTGCCAATAAGCGACCGCACCTCACCAGCAGGGAAGGCGACAATTATTTATTTTCATTTGAAAATATTAAAAATTGTTAATGATTACGGGTGGGCTTGACCGCGCAGGTGGATAAACGGGATAGGGTACTGGATAGGCAGGGGGATATGCCTGTGGGGGATATGCCTGTGGTTGATAAGCGGGATAGGCTGGGGGTGGGTAGGCTGGTTGTGAATATCCCGGATAGGGTGGGGGTGGATAAGTCGGTTGTGAATAGCCCGGTTGTGGATAGGGTGGGGGTGGATAAGCCGGTTGTGAATAGCCAGATTGTGGATAGGGTGAGGGTGGATAAGCCGGTTGTGAGTAGCCCGGTTGTGGATAGGTTGGGGGTGGAGAATAGACGCCAGTTGCGTCAGGTGACGGATAAGCCGGTGGGGGATAGGCGTTAGGCTCAGATCCTGAAGAGCCAGCTATCTCTTGGGTGTAAGGAAATTGTTGATTGGCTGGGAATAGTTGAGTGCCATATCCAATACCGAAAAAACCCTCTATCGCACGCCGGCCCATTTGATCCAGTATGGGTTGCAGGGGTATGGCTAAAGTTCTCTGGGGAATCAAGACAATCATTGGAGCGAACAGCGCCACTCCCAGAGCTAGATTGCCAAATCTCTTTGTAAATAGATTGTTTTGGGTAATCATATTTGATTCCACGATTGGAGCGGCATTTAGGTGAGGGGGAGCGACCGCGCTGCACGGAGGAAGCGCGGTCGCCCAGACTAGATCAGAAAGACAGCTGTTTGAAACGTTATTTAAACAGCTCGATTTGAAGGAATTAGTTAGTAGCTAATTGTCTGGCTCTTGAAAAAGTAGGAATAAGTACCACCAGACCCCCTGAAGAATTTAATATTTTTTGGCTCAACGCCTACGCCACCATACGCTGCATTATTTGAAAGTTTCGCATTTCGGTAGATAGCTGTATGTAGGTGTTTTACCGTTTGACCATCCTTTCCAAATCGGCTAGTACCTACTTTGCCTACCACGGTGCTGATTCCGACCGTTTGACCGACAGATACATTAATTTGCGATAGATGAGCATAAAGGCTCCAATAGCCATCACCGTGGTCGATAATCACAGTGCGGCCATATCCAGCAAAACCGCCTGTAGCCCAACCAGCAGAAATTACTTTTCCAGTAGACCAAGGCAAAATGTTGTCGCCATAGTTTAAATTTAAGTCAATGGCATGACGATCATTACTAGCTGCTGTACGATTACAGGTAGTATGCAATCCTTCTCCATAGAAATTGTAGTCTAGTTTTACCAAGCCCGAATTATTATTTGCATGATTGTCAAAAGGGGTCTGAATGAATTTACTGGTTGGCCAATCAACGCATCCATAGGCCGCAGCTTGACTAGGAGAAACGCCTCCAGGAATCATAGATAATATGTAAGTAGTACCAGCTACTCCAAGAATCACGGATAATCTGCGAGCAGCAGCTATAAACAAGGGGCCATATTTCCTTTGCATGTTAGTATTGTCCCTATTTGTAGGTGGGTTAACTGATGGCTGGGCTATTGATACATTAGCTGTCCATACCTGCACCACCAGTAAGATGATGCTCCATAAAAATGGAGCGTAGCGTAGATTACGCGCAGCGCTCGGAACATCTAGCTATCTGCAAAATGGCTAGATATATCGGCAACAAATCAGTTTAGTAAGTGAGACTGCCAGTGATGAAAGCAGCTGAAACCCAGGCTGGAGGCATTGCTGCGGGCGTGCAGCACTGCTGCAACCCTCACCGACTTGAGGCTGATATGTCAAGCGCCAAGCTATCTACTGGACTTTGGGAGCTTGACTTGCTCCTATTTCTTTAATTGGGAGTGCGTCTGAGGGAATATGAAGGTGCTTTCGTTTTGTTCGGCAAATGTGTTGAGCTGAGGCAGCAAGATGGCAAAAAAAGCGCCAAGGGTGTGCTGACCAATCCCCGGCTAGAGGTGCCGCTCACCGGCTCGGGGGTGCGGCTGACCAATCTCTGGCCAAAGACGCTGCTAACCAATTCCCGGCCAGAGGTGTGGCTCACCGGCTCGACCAAGGGTGCTGTTGCCCAATCCCCGGCCAGGGGTACTGCTCACCGGCTCCCGGCACACTGCTCACCAGTTCCTGGACTCTGCGTATGCTGGACTGGAACACACCGGCTCCAATGACAGCGCCCCAAGGCTAGGGGGTAGGGCTGCGGAGTCCCGACTAAATTACCACCGCTGCCAGTGGGCCATTCATAACGCCCCTCTTGCCATACCAATAAATAAGCAGGATACTTGATAGAACACTCTCATAGCCAATAGGCTCCAAAAGGCACAGCGAGGGGTTTCGCCGCGCCGGCACCCCTGAAACCCGCTCAACAGCGGTATGGTCTGTCCCATTTCGCCCGTGGTGGTGTCCCGCCTACTCCCCGTGACAGCCACCGGCAACCCCCCAGCATGGCCCGAACTGCCGTGCACCGCCGGCGGGCCGGCAGAACTTTAAACCCGGATGTAGAAATACTCCCCTTGTTGATTTCAAAGAAAAGGCCAAAATGTTCAGCAGCACACCCTCACTCCCCCACCGCGATGGCCCAATTGAGCAATTCTCCACATACCTGATACTGGAAAACAGCAATGGCCACCTGACTCTTCGGTGGAAATCCGAGCCAGCTTTGAAAAGCAATATTGAGCTGTACAAAAACAGGCACAAGCAGTTTGCATCCTTATACAATCAGCCGGACAGAGAGCGTGGTTTGGTGCGTTTCTGGCTGGAGATGGCCCTCCATGACCAGCCGCCAAAGGAAGAGTGGGAGCCAACCAACCGGGGACAGCTGGCCTTGCAACACTTGACCTGTTACTGCGAATCAAGCTGTTACAGCGCTGCCAAAAAAATCGGGTCAAGGAATCAATATCTCCTTTGGGATGAGTCTCTTTATATTGCTAAATGTGTTATTTATGAGGCGGTAAAATTTAAACAGCTTTTAGCGAAATATGACGCCACCCAATCTTTGCTAAAAACTTATGTGATAGTATTTATGGATAGGGCAATACAAGACGAAGCGACATCTACTGTCAAGTTTTCCCGGTGGCGGTTATTAGACAAAGAGAAGGAGAAAATGCTGAGAGCAGCGCTGGAGAGAGACGGGCGGCGCGAACCGGAGATTTCTAGGTTCCTGTTTGCCCGGAAATATTTTAAGAAAGTCTACCAGATTAACAAGGTTCAAAACCCGACTAAAAGAACTGGAAGTAAATGGCCAGAACCCGATAGCCAAGATTTCCAGGAAGCTGCAGCGTGTTACAACGCAGAGAAACTGCTGCCCTCGGCATCCCATGAAGTCTCGACTGGGGCAGAGATCGCCGGCGAGCAGCTAAAAAACTGGATGGAGCTGTGCATCGCAGCCTTACAAAATTACCCAAACAGGTCGCAACCGCCCCATTTAGCCATTTCTCTTGAAGTCCGCCGGCAAGCCGGTCGGGAAATTGAAGCGGAAGAGTCTGTGGGGATTTGGGAGCCAGAGTGGCCGGGTTCAGTGGAAGCGGAAGAGTCTGAAAAAAATCAGGAAAGTCTCATTAGCCGAGCGGAGGAAGCTTTGCAGCAGCAGTTGCTCTCTCTGAAACCAGACCAGCAAAGAATTTTGATTCTTTACTATGGTACCGGCTTGACTCAAGAACAGCTAGCCGCGAGTTTTGGAATCAGTCAGAGTGCGCTGTCTCATCGCATGAGTACAATTAAGATGAAACTGCTAAAAACTTTAGCTGGCTTGAGCCAGCCGGCTCAGTGGGTGACAGAGTATGTGGCGGGATGGTTGGAGCGAGATTACCAAACTCCTCTTCACTCGGATTTGATTCATGCTGTTCTGATTGAGGCAATAAAGAAACTTGACGCTCAAGAACGAGAAGCCTTGCGACTTTTCTACGGGCAGCAGATGGGGGGAGAACAAATGGCCAGCCGGCTTGGCATAACCCAACCAGCTGTTAGTGAGATGCTGCGCAGCTCTAAAGCTAAATTAGAAGCAGCTTTAGTTAAAGGAATTGACAAGCATATCAAACAATATGTAGAGATTTGGCTGGCTAAGATATCCAGGCGTTTGGTCAAATTAGCCAGTCAAGAGATGGGAGCGAGTTCGATAAAAGAAGCTTGCCAGGAACAGATTAGTGCCGTGTGTGAGAGATGTTTATTAATTTTGCGCCAGTCCAATCAAGGAGGTTGAAATCATGGATGCCTTTAAAAACCTAGAAAGAGAGCTTACCACAAATTTGGAGTTGAAGATTTCCCCGGCTTGCCAAAAAGAAGCTTGGGAGCGAGCGCAGCACCACTCGAATGCTGTCGCCCGTTACAGCGCGTATGTCAATGAAATTTGCTCGCACACTTTCCGCAGCTGGCTTGAGGAGTGGCTCGCTGAAGAATCTTTGCCTCACGCCTCAATATGGCCAAGTGAGGGGACTTTACCCACTATTTGGGAGGCTGTCACCGGCACTGCTCTTGAAGTGGGGACGGCAAGACTGGTTTTAATTCCGATTGAGGATGCGGACGCTGAGGAGTGTTTTGTACCGCAGGAGTGGGTGGATATTCCCAGCTGGAAAGCTGACTATTACTTGCCGGTGGAAGTCAGTTTGGAGGGGGATGAGGATGAGTGCTGGATGCGAGTCTGGGGGTTTGCGACTCATCGCCAGATAAAATACGGAGGCAAATACAGTCCGCTGGAACGCGCCTATTTTTTTGCGGTAGAGGAGCTAACTGAGGATCTTACTGTACTCCAAGCGACGCTGGGACTTTGCATGCAAGAAGAAGTGGAAGAGCTACCGCCGCTATCTCAAGCTGAGGCAGTAAAATTATTGCAAGTGCTGGGCGACTCATCTGTCTATTCCCCCCGCCTGCGAGTGGAAGTGCCTTTTGAGAAGTGGGCGGCGTTGCTGGCATCAGATGAGTGGAGGCAACAGCTTTACAGCCGGCGTCTGGGGATAGCACCGGCGTCCAGAAAGTGGCCGGTAAATTTGGGTCAGTGGTTTCAGAATATCTTTGATGCCGCTTGGCAGACTGTTGAAGAAATTTTAGAGGGAGCCGGCACACAAGAAGCCAATTTAGCTTATAGCTTTGGGGGTGCCGAGCGTTTTAGAAACAGGGCTTCTAGCGCCCAGAACGCCATTCCCACTCTAATTGAGCTATTGCAGGAAAGTCAGGACAAGGGAACTCACCGGCGAGTTGTTGATTTATTAGGCCATATCGCTCCGGGGAATGCAGAAGCGATTGTCGCTCTCAGTGAGCTGCTGCGCAATACGCAGGATGATGATGTCCGCCGGCAAGCCGCCGTGAGCTTGGGAAAAATTGACCCGGGCAATCCCGCAGCCGGTGTTAGACGGGCTCGGGTGATTGACTTGGGGATGCGAATCGGCGATCATCAAGTAGTGCTTGTCGTCACGCTGATGCCTGAACCCGACTTGAGGATTAACACTCACTGGCGGGTGTATCCCGCCGGCAGTCAAACCTATCTGCCCCCTGGCCTGCAACTGGAGGTGCTGGATGAAGTTGGAGAAACTGTCCTCTCCGTTCAGTCAAGGAATGCTGACAATGCGATCCAATTAGCATTTAGGGGCGAGCGGGGAGATAGCTTTCGGGTTAGAGTGGCTCTTGGCGATACCTGCGTTACGGAAGATTTTGTCCTCTAGCGGAATTAAGGATGGCCAGTATACAGCGATGAGTAAATTAGTGACCTTGGAAATAGGTGAGGGAGACTTTGCGCGGGGGTTTTCAGTGACGCTCCGAATTGGGGAAGATGGCAGCGCTCCAGCTGAAAAGCTTCCTGGGCGTTTGCCCCCAGCGCAGATGATTCCGCAACACTATGACTCTTGGCAGTCCAGCTATCGCGAGCGCGGCATGGGAGCATATCGCAAGCTGGAACCTATACAAGGACAAACGACCAATCTGTCGGTTTCTGACTCAGCTGAGCAGTTAGAGGGGAGCCTCAATGAGTGGCTAAATTCTGGAAATAAGGAGTTTCAACCGATCCGAGATAGGTTGTTGGAGGCTCTCAGCCAGAACCAGGGGAATATCAGGCTGATTATTGAAACCGATGATGTCCAGATGTGGCAATTGCCCTGGCATCTCTGGAGTGTATTGGATGAGCGGTACAAGCTTGAACCTAGCTTCAGCGTCAGCGCCTATGAGAAAAAGAAAGCCGTGCCGAAATTAGGGAACGCTAAGGTCAGAATTTTGGTGATTTTGGGGGACAGCACTGATATTAATGTCCAGGCTGACTTGGAATTGCTAAAGGAGCAATTGGCTGACGCCCACATTCAGCCCCTGATAGCGAGTCGCCGCGAACAGTTAAGCGATGAGCTGTGGGAGCAGAACTGGGACATCCTCTTTTTTGCCGGTCACAGCTCCAGTGAGTCGGGTTACGGGCAAGGGAGATTTGATATTAATGAGACTGAAAGCATAACCATTGAAGATTTAAAGGATGGCCTGCAAAATGCTATTAATCATGGACTCTGCTTGGCCATTTTCAATTCCTGTGATGGGTTGGGACTAGCGCGAAGTTTGGCGTCTTTAGAAATGCCGGCGATCGTCGTGATGCGGGAGCGGGTGCCAGACGAAGCTGCGCAGAAATTTTTAAAGTTGTTTTTGAAAGCGTTTGCAAAGGATGGAAAGTCTTTAAGCGACTCAGTGCGGGAAGCGAGAAAAAGGCTGCGCGAAAGCATGGAGGGCCAATATCCTTGTGCCAGCTGGCTGCCGGTGCTTTTCGAGAGTCCCGCTCAGGAACCGCCCACTTGGATAGGGTTGCGCAAGAGGAATGAGGAAAGGCGCAAACGTCTGTCATTTTGGCGCAGCGTCCAGACTGTGCTGCTAGCCGGTGTTGCGGTGACAGGTTTGGTGATGGGCGTGCGGTGGGTTGGACTTTTGCAGCCCTCCGAGCTACAGGCTTACGACCACTTAATGGAAATGCGCCCAGCTGAACCTCCTGACTCTCGCATTCTAATTGTTGGCGCAGATGCAGATGATTTCAGAAACTATGGTGGTTATCCGCTACCGGATGCCACTATCGCACAACTTATAAATAAAATAGATCGGCATCAACCGGCAGTCATTGGGTTAACCATCTATCGTGACTTGGAGCAGCCACCGGGACATGAAGCATTGGTTGCCGAGCTGCAAAAAAATCAACGCCTGATTACCATCTGTAAATATGTCACTGACAAAAAAGGAACTGCACCCCCACCTAAAAGTCCACAAGTAGGCTTTGATAACTTGCTGTTTGACCAAGACTCTACTGTCCGTCGCTATCTGTTATCCCGCAGGCCAAATCCTACTTCTACTTTCGATCCATGTGCGACAGACTATTCCTTTGGCTTTCAAATAGCTAATCAATATTTATGGGCTGTCAATTTTAACGATAGAGAAAAAGTATGGCAGTTAGAATCTACCGATACAGAAGAATTATGGCAGTTAGGCTCCGCCATATTTCAGCGATTAAAAGTGGGCTATGGCGGATATCAAAAGATTGACGATCGGGGATACCAAGTTTTGTTAAATTATAGATCGACCTCTCAAATTGCGCGAAAATTAACAGTCACAGACATCCTAACCGATAAATTCGAGCCTGCTTGGGTTAATGATAAAGTCGTCCTGATCGGTGTTACTGACGACGATAGTTGGCAAAACCATGAGTTCAACACCCCTGTAGGCAAAATGCGAGGGGTCATTGTTCAGGCTCATGCGGTCAGTCAGATTCTGAGCGCTGTTTTCGATAAGCGCCCTTTGATATGGTGGCTGCCTCAGTGGGGCGATGCTATCTGGGTTTGGATCTGGTCAGTAACGGGCGGGGCAATTGTTTGCTATCTGCGCTCGTCACCCCTACGTTTGTGGCTAGGGATTAGCATCTCTATCACTGTTTTGTACGGACTCTGTTTTGCTTTCTTCACACAAGGCGGCTGGCTGCCGCTTGTCCCCTCAGCATTAGCGTTAGTTGCCACCGGCATAGCTGTGGCAGCCAGCATTGCATCCCAAACCCGACAATCGCAATAGACATTTCTAGGAATATATGGAAATCCAGCTAATGAAACTTGGTTTTGCTCTCACTTTGGCCCTCGCTAGCCTCACCGGCAACCCCTCACCCGTGCGGACACAGCCCAGGGTACAAGTCAGCCAAAATCCGCCGCCACCAGCACCAGACACAGGAACGCCTGAAGAACCGCAAAAAGGAAGCGGAACTCGTCCGGGCGATTCCAAGTGCCCTCCAGTGGATACTCGTCTTATTTCATTGACACCCAGGGTTGCGGAAACGGCACTTGAGTCTCCTAATTTCTGGTTTTACGTTCCTTACGCAGCAAAGAATGTAGACCATTTTAGCTTTGTGATTCTGGACGAACAGGACAATTATGTGCAGAACACAAAGAACGTACCTCTATCTGGAACACCAGGGTTTATCAGTCTCAAATCCCCCCCTTTAGAGATTGGGAAGCGCTATCGCTGGTACTTTTCAATATACTGCGATCCCAATCCCAAAAATCAAGAAGACCGGACATCCGTTGAGGGAGTCATTCAGAGGATCGCACCAACTCCCACAACAGCCACGCCACAAGAGCGCATTGCCCAATACCTTGAAAGTAAGAAACCGTACAGTGCTCTGATGCTTCTAGATGAACTTCGCCGTACTAATGCGGATGATGCTGCCCTTAAAGCTGATTGGGAGAAGTTACTCAAGTCATTTGACTTGAGCAATCTTACCAACCAGCCGATTGTTCCGTGTTGCACCCTTGATTAAGAGACTGCTGGCGAATTCGCGTTGTTGTTAAGGAGAGGTTACGGGCGGGTTCTTCGGCGTTGGGGCTGTGTGGCACAGCTTATAGATGAACCCGCCCCTAGATGCTCTTTTTCCTTTGTTTATTCGTTCCAGGTAGGCACATCGCTTGCAGCTACAAGCAGGGAACCTCTATTTGCCGGCACCGCCGACCTCTCAAGGGGTATATAGCGGTTTGCATATAAGTGGAGTACAGTCTGGAGATCCCCGCAAACGGGGCGGGCACGGGGGCACCGCCCCTACTTTGGGGGGCTTTGAGAATGTTCCCCCCCTTAAAAAGGGGGGGCTCTAATATCTGTATCTCACTCGGTTGAAATCTGCTCTAACTCCCCATCAAGTAAGCCAACAGCATGTTGATTAATTGCTATTGCCAATTGCCAAGCAGGATATAGGGAGCCCAATTGTAGGGAGTCGAAGACTCTTCTTGAAAAAGCTTCAGTTGAGCTTGTTGGAGAGCTTCTGTTTTGGAAATCTTAGGGTTATTTTGTAATTGTTTGTAGAACTCCTCGGCAAGTGATACACTATACTGGTCATCAGCTCGCCACAAAGAGGCGAGGGTGCTGCGGGCACCGGCTCGCACAGCTACTCCAGCAATTCCCAGGGCAGAGCGCGTATCGCCCTTAGCTGTATTACAGGCAGTAAGAATCAGTAACTCAATATCCCGCTTCTCAGAACCTGTTCGCTCTTTAATGCGAAGTATATTATCCAAATCGGCTACTTTGAGACGTTTCTCCCAGGCAATAAGATAAGTTTTGCCTGGATCTGAACTGAATTCGCCGTGAGTTGCTATATGGACTATAGAAAAAGTCTCTGAGCTGAGCTGCTTCTGTAAATTCTCTTTACTAAAATCTTGGTTGAGTATAATTTTACTGCGCACTATTTTATTCACTCCCTCTAACTCCTGCTTAACGCTGTCGATTGGGGGGTAAAATTTGTCATCAATTGTCTGCTTTTCACTTACTCCTGCACCTAAGACCTTTAAATTTTCTCGCGCCAGAGGTCTAGGACTTAGCAATTGCAAACCAGGAGTCAGCGCTACGCCATACTTTTGCAGGAGATATTCTTTTCCGTCGGAAAGAGCAGCCATTGGAATATTGCGCAAGGAACCATCTAAGATAAACACCAAGGTTTTGATTCCTCTTCCTTTGAAGTTTAGCTCATTTTCGGGCCGGCGAATTAGCCAGTCATACACCTCTTCGGATAATGGTTTGGCTTCTGGAGAAGCGTGGCCTGTTTGTAGATATGCCTGAAGTTGGGTGAGGCGGTTCTCTACATAACCCTTGCCTTGAGGGAAGTCAGTTGAGTAGTAGTGAAGCTCTTTCTGTTTTGGCAACTTGACGATAACCGCTAATTTTTTGTCCAAGATAATCGTATACAGTGCGGCAGCAGTTGAATCGGATTCATCCAATACATTATCGATTTGTTCTGGATTTGCATCCGAACAGGCATCTTTGAAGAAATCGTCTATTTCAGCCAGCTGTAGTCCCTCAATCACTTGACGCGCGAACTGCAAATTGTTCTGGCTAGGCTGAGCTGGCTGTAACAGCAAATCGACTAACTCGCGATAGAGAGGTTCTATTTCCTCGCGAAAGGAAAATTGAACGTCTCGATTAGAAGCCGTCAAATCGCGGCGTAAATTCTGAAGATTATTGAAAGCTACAGTGTAAAATTGCAAAGCTTCTTCTCTGTTTGTTTTTTGCTTTACGCGCAGGCGTCCTAGCTGCCATTGTAAACGATAAGCAACATCCCACGCTTGAATGGATTGAGCGAGACGCAGACCTTCTTCACTAAAATTTTTAGCGTCTGGCCATTGCTGGGTCAATTCGTACAGTTCGCCAAGGGTTCCCAGTGCATAGGATTGGGAGCGCACCTCTTTTAATGTTTCAGCCTGTTGAGCGGCGGCTGCCAAAAGCTGCCCAGCATCTTTCCATTCAGGAACAGCTTGCAGAGAGGCGAACTTTCGCGTCTCTACATTTTTATTGGGGGTGCAGAGCCGGAAAATAGGAGGTTCGGGTGAGGGCACTTGCTTTCGCTCTTCTTCTCCCATTTCTCGCACCTTAAGGCAAGCCAGACTTTGAGCCAAATCTATCCGAGCGTAAACTGATTCAGGTGCCACCGGCAACTTTTCAACCTGCCCCTTGACATCCCGCCACAAATCAGCTATGTCTTCACTGTAACCAATTTCTACCAGCAGGCTGAGCTTATTCAGTTTTGCTCGCACAGTGCTGGCATCAGAAACGGATGTGGCAATCGCTTTTTCGTAGTCATCTAAAGCTTCTCGGTAGCGCTGCTGGCCATTTTCGTCGTTTAAATATTCGGCCCTTTTTCCTAAAGCCCGTTTCGTATTGCCTAAACCGAGGTAAGCTGCGCTGATGTCCGCACCGGCACGCATGCCCAAGTCCAAACTCCGGTTTAAAACCACTTCCGAGGTTTTTACAGCGCCGAGCATTCGCAACACATTCCCCAGGCTCGTCAATCCTGTCGCCCTGAGTGGGGTAGCCGGCAACTTTTGCAAGAGGTCTTCTAACTGCTGCTTGTCCTCCTCTTCCATCTCGTCGCGAGTTAGCGTTTTGCAGTCCAGATTGGAAAGTTCTAAAGCTTGTAGCAATGTGCCGCAAGCTCGCCGGTAAAGCCCTGATGCTTCCTGGTCTTGAGCCTGTTTGAGCAAATTGCCGGCAATGACTTCTCCCCCATCAACTTGAGCGTAGGTATCTGTAGAGTTAGAACTGTGGGCTTTGGCCAAAACCGGCAAGCCGGTGAGACACAAAAGCGCTGTCAGCAGGGCAAGTAGAGGGAAGACCAGCCGCCTGTGGAGCCTTCGCCCCACATTCAGGAAAGCGGGAAGTTTAGAAAAAAGTCCAGTTTGTTTTTTAGGCATGTCCTTGGTTTTGAAAAAATCCAAACAGCAGTAATTTTAGCAGAAGTATACTGCGAAATTCTCTCCGTTTCAATTTTTATCGCCCAGACGCGGGAGATGTTGAGTGAGCGTCGCAATTTGCTGGAATCTGTAAAGCGCTGGAGGGCGTTACCACAGGGGCTTTGACTACGAGATGCACCGTGCCACCGGCATCTTGAACCCAGCCTTGGGCTTCCACAAGTTGCGCCGGTGCGGGAGGGGTTGAGCCGGCAGCCACACCGGCAGCAGCGGATTTTTCTGTGCCTGGAGTTCTGTCTCCGCCGGCAATACCAGCGCTGAGATTGAGAGCCTCCCTCGGATTCGGTGGCAAACCGCCGCGCCCAGAATCGATAAATTGACTGTCATTCCCAGCCACTTCGCAAAAGCTACGCTGAACCAGCGGGGGATTGGGCTGTGGCAAAGGGACTAACCCTTGAGTGGGGTCAAGATCCGGCGTATTGATTTCTACAGTGCCGCTAAACTCAGGGCCAAGGTCTGAACTGGCGGTGATGTCACTTGCCGGTGTCTGCCTCTCCTGGTACTCTGTGCCAAAGATTCCTCGGGCATCAATTTTTACCTTACCCCCAAAGTCTTGCTGGGCATTGGCGGTGATATCACTATTTTCGAGGGCTGCTAAGGTGTCTGTATTGATGGTAATATTGCCGCCGGTAGCAGGGCCGGTGGCGCTGGTGGTTATACTGCTGTTGCGGCGCAGCTGTAAATCTCCCGTATCAAGGGTAATATTGCCTTCCGTGCCGGCTCTAGTTTCAGCAGTGATAATTCCGCTGTCCAGCCGGATTGTGGGAGCCGTGACTTTCAAGTTGCCGGCAGCCGCTCCAGTCGATAGACTGCTGCTCACAGTTGCCGTCGCCCCATCTTCAATAATCAACCTGCCGGTGGTAACAGTCAAGTTGCCGGCGGCTCCCGAACCATCGCGACTACGAGCCAACAAACCGCTAGTCAAGTCAGCATTTACTCCGATTAATCGCACAAAATCTGAGGCGCTCACAGTTATATTTCCTCCCCGCCCCTCGCTGCGAGTGCCCGCTGATATCTGCGCACCGTCCCGCACTATTAACTGTGCGGTTTCAATCGTCACATCTCCTCCGGCACCCGTCGCCGGCAAAATTGTCCCATCGTCTGCCTCTAGTGCCTGGACTTGAGCAAATATGCCACTAGGAGACTGATAATAGGCTGATATTCCCACCAATTCCACAGAAGAGGCGCGTACCGTAACAGTTCCTCCCCGTCCTAGGCCCATAGTCGCAGCTGATATTTGCCCTCCATCTCGAACGATAAACTGTCTGGTTTCGATAGTTAAGCTTCCCCCGTTTCCCGTTGCTTGTACAAGAGCACCGCTTTCTGTTTTCGTTGCATCGACTTGACTGAACATGCCACTATCTTCGAGCACTTCTACTGAATCGCTAGCCCGAATTAGCAAATTTCCCGCATTTCCCGCAGCAAAAGCAGTCGTAGCAATCTCGGCTCCATCCCGGAGAGTCAGTCGCCCCGTTTCAACCGTCAGTCTGCCACCATCTTTACTCCCTTGAGAGACACTAAATAAGCCGCTCCCCTTCTGAGCATCAGCTGTTCTTCCTATTAATTCGACCCACTCGTAAGCGCGGACGGTAAGGTTGCCGGCTGGGCCATCGCCAAAGGTAGAAGTTGATATCTGCGCTCCATCCCGGACAGTCAGCCGCCCCGTTTCTACCGTCAAATTTCCTCCATTTCCTGTGGCTCCCTCACTGACTACAGCACCCAAGCCGCTCAGAAACTTACCATCAGTTTCAGTGCCAGTCACATCCACAGAATGGGAAGCGCGGACGGTGAGATTCCCCGCGTTTCCCGCCGCAAAAGTCGAAGCTGCTGCCTGTCCCCCAGTCACAATTAACTGCCCCGTTTCAATTATCAAATCGCCCGCCTTTCCCTGACCTTGAGCTTGACTCAGCAAGCCACTGCGAAACTTACCATCGGTTGCGGTGCCAATCAGCTCTACCGACTCCGAGGCTTTCACAGTCAAAAGCTCTCCCTGTTCCGCACCTTGGGTTACAGCCAAGATTGCTGAACCATCCCGCAGCGAGACTCGCCGTCCCCGCACCTGCATCTCGCCACCGGCACCGCTAGCATCTGCGGAAGCCGCACCTGACAGTTGGATATCTTGGAAATTCTCAACTCCGTCATATCCCAGAGCAAAGCCGCTGGCTATTTCGTTGAGACTGACGAGACTGTTCCCGGCGACGCTGCCCAGTTCAATTCGTCCCCCTGGTGCTGTGATATTCCCACCGTTCAATAAAATATTGCCGCCTATAAGTCCCAGAGTTTTACCGACCGGCACCGCAAGGCCAGCAGGTCTGTTATCTCTAATAACTGCTTCCCTGTCATCAATTCTCAAATTATGACCTGACCCGCCTACCCGAATCTCTGCTGGCGCTGGCCCGAATTGCAAGCCGACAGGCACACTAACTGTCAGCAGGGGTGCGGCTTGAAGATTGCTAGCGCTGAACTGGGTGCCATCTTTAAAAAGCGCGCTGCTAGCTGTACTCGCCACAAATGAGCCACCAATATTCAGTGAGGCATTGGGGCCAAAAATAATTCCGTTAGGATTTAGCAAAAATAGGTTAGCTGTTCCATTGGCCCGAATCAGGCCGTCAATGGTAGAAATTGACCCCCCCGTTACGCGGCTGAAAATATTTTGGATGTCGGGGGCGCTGTTGAAGTGGGCGGCACTGCCGGTGGGTACAGAAAACTGGCCAAAGCTGTGAAAAAGATTGCTGCCGGCTTGGGTTCCTCCCTCAATAACGCTGGTATTGCCCTGGGGGCGGACGCGGGAATTATTGGGAAGAGTGGCATCCGGAACGATTTGCGCCGGCGCTGGGCCGGCAATCCCCACACAGCAGAGGCCAATACTGCCGGCGAGCCAAAATTTACAAGCACCCTGTTTCATCTTTAATCATCACTGAGAGACTGTATTATTTTAACCCAAGTTGCTAGTTCTGTTCCGCGAGCCTTTAGATCCCCCCACACCCCTAAAAAGGGGGGCTTTTCTAGTTCCCCCCCTTTTTAAGGGGGGGTTAGGGGGGGATCGAAGACTAGATTTTTTGCAAGGTAGCAACTTGAGTTATTTTATAGCAATAGACAGTCAGTTTAGGACACGCTTGATACGAAGTATAGGCGTAGGGCAGGCGTCTCGCCTGCCCTTAAGCTCTCTGGGACAGGCGAGACGCCTGTCCTACGTCCTAACCTAAGTGGCTAATGCTATAAGAGTTTTTTGCGTTTCCGGGCTAAGCCTCCCGGAACGCGGGGACGGGGATTGGAGCAGGTTCCAACTGAGTGAGGTACAGCCCAGTGGGGGGGGAGCAATGCTCCCGCACCCCAGCAGAGAAACACCACCGCAGCCCACTGGCAAGATTATCAAGGCCCGCCACTGATAATCGCTGCAGATATCCACTGATCTGTTGTGCCTGCGATCCGATACCACCGTGAGCTTGACGTTTCTAGCTCAGACGTATAGTCTACAAACTCGCCCTCCGTCCATTTGTCAAATGTTAGGGGTGTTTGGAAACCTAGCAATCCAACCTTCTCGTAACTTGTGCCAGGGCCAGAGCGAACTATGGCCCCAATAGTTGCTATTACTTTTCCAGTGAAGGGAACCGATTCCCAAGACAAATCAAAGTAAGCATTCCCGCGCTCTTCATAGTAGTCGAAGTACATATCGTATGTCCCGCTCTGGGGAACCGTAAACTCAATTTGTTGCGGGTCTCCGTAAGCCTGCTGCCACTGCTCTTTCGGGGTGATGTAAACCCACTCATCGGTGTTGGCCAGCTTGGCCATCAACTTGAAGCCGTCATCTCCGCGCACCCGCGCCCGATATTTCACACCGGCCTCAAGATAAGCCTGAGTGGAGCTGCGGATAGCGTAATTGTCATCCGGGAAATTGATATCATTATTTAAAGGCTGGTAGCTCTTGCTGAAATCAAAGGCAATACCGGGTTTGCCATCGCTGCGGACATTCGCTCCCTGACTGATCGCGCCAATAAGATTGTTGGGGTCGCTGGAGAAATCTGCGGGAGGCACCTTCCCCGACTTTCTATCCCACCAGAAGACATTAGATTTCCAGTTCGCAGCTTCTTGGCCACTTGGAAAAGTGTCAAAAGGTTTAACTTCTTCTAGGTTGACATCGACCTTGGCAGCGCTTGTCATTTCGTAGAACAAGACGTGGAAATCATATTCACCCGATTCAGGGACTTTGAAGAAAATTGTCCGGTCTGCGAACTCGCCGCGATTCCAGTATCCGCCATTCTCCCCATCCACAACATTGTCAATCAAATTGCCCGTCTGGACGTTTCGGAGCGTGAACCAAGTGCCGTCATCGGAGCGAGTGGTAATCTTGTAAAGCTTGCCGGCCTCAAGAGTGGTGCGAGTCCAGGCATCCATCGCAAAGTTATCGGTTTGCACGCTAGCAGCTGGACTCCCCGCACCCCAATCTTGGGACAGGCGTATGCCGCCGTCGGTGCGTCCCTGATGCTGGTCGCCCAGATCGAGAACTGCGGCTGGGTTGCTGAAATCGTAGCTGTTGCGGTCGCCTGCATTCTCAGCTGTCCGGTTGATGAACTTTGCATTCCAGTGGTTGACCTCTGGTGTCAGCATTTCGTTGTCCGCAATCGCCACCGCAGCTCTGCCGCCGGCACCGGCACTGTAACCCTTGCCATCAATGACACTAACCTGCACCGTCTCAGTCCCTTCCAGCACCGTGTCATCGATGGGGGTGATGGGAACGGTGACAGAAGACTTCCCAACTGGGATAGTCACGCTGCCGCTCAGAGCGCTGTAGTCTTCGCCATTGGTGGCATCCCCCGCTACAGAGTAATTCACTGTCAGCTCCTCTTTCAAGCTGCCGGTGCGCCTGAAGATGAACGCGCCAGGATCGCCGCTCTCCGATGCATTGGCGTCGGTGGCACTCACGGTAACTGCCGGTTCAGTACCGTAGATGTTCAGCTTCCAAGAATTCCAGATCCCTTCAACTTGGTTGCCGTCCTCATCGAGAACCTCCAATGTCCAGTCTCCCTTGGACGACTCGCCCCAGTGGCGGACAGAGGTAAACGTCCAGTAGCTTCCTTCAGGGGCCTGCTTCTTGCTATTGCTTAAACTCGATTCATCGTATATAGGCTGGGCCAAAACAGACTCCGTACCGTCCGGAGATTTGAGAACCACTTTCAGGTCACCCCAGTCCTTATGCTTAGCATCGAACACCACCTCGACCTTTTCGACCGTGATGTTGTCATTAATGCTAACCGTAGAAGAAACTCCAGTCTCGTCCCCGTCGGGAATATTTTCAGTCACGCTCTCCAGGTTAGAACTGACTTTCAGTTCCTTTCCTACCGGCGTCCAGTTTCTCGCTGCTTTAACGGCGGCTTCCCCATCGACCGCCCCAAAGCCATATTTATAGTTGATGTGATATCCGGCTCCATTGGTAGTCCAGCCTTTGTCGTGGGTGAGAGTGGGGGCATCATTTTGTTTGGCCGTTCCGACTAAAATGTGCTGGACATCGCGCCAGGTCAAATTGGGATTGGCCTCCAGCATCAAGGCAATCACACCAGAAACCATAGCTGAAGCGGCGGACGTGCCGCCAAAGCGGCTGGTGTTATCCCCCTGATCGTAACCCCTGCTGCCGGCAATATCTGTCGTAGTGATGCCGACTCCACCGCTGCTGGCGTAGGCAGAAACCAACAGGGACGCTCCCGGTTCACTGTACCAACTTTGCTTGCCGGTGCCATCAATAGCTCCCACTGCGATTGCATAGCGAGAGTTAGCGAAGCCATTATAATTCACATTGCCGCCGATCCACCCATCATTGCCAGCTCCAAAAACATAAATATTGCCAAGGTTGTTTCGTCCTTTAGTGCTCCCTGCCCCCATCGCTCTCAAACTTAGCGGCAGGCTAACCAGCGGCTCTTCTAGCTTCCAACTGTTGTTGTAGATATCGATATCCGAGTTCCTGTAGAACAAAGCGCCAGCTATCTGTGTGTCTGTGACCTCATCAGCGACCAGGCGCAGCCCAGCTAAAGAGGCTTCCGGAGCCACGCCACTCCCGCCAATCCCGTTATTGCCACTCGCTGCCGCTACCCCCGCTACTGATGTTCCGTGAGGGTTGTAGGTCTCTAACTCCAATCCCCAGTTGTCTAAAGAGCTGGGTTTTCCTTTTTGTTTTCCTTTTAAAGTGTCATTAATCCTTAGTTTCCAGACCCCACCTACCCACTGATCATTAAAATCAGCTAAATGCCCCTCCGGTTTGAAGCTGCCGTAAAAAGGCGCAATTCCATTGATAATTAACGGGAGTGCTCCGTCATCGAATTTAGTGTTTGTGAAGTTGTCGCCACTACCGCCCACATCACTGAACAGCTCCACCGGATCTTCATCCCCATCCGTTCCTCCTTTTATTCTCCTGGAAGACTGAGCGCCCTGCACTATCAGAGGATTAAATATCGGTTCATCTGGGCTAACCAAGAAACCCTCCAAATCGTTGACGTAAGGGTGCGTGATGTCCAAGCGGACATTCACGTCGCTTACCACTCCAGTTAAAGGAACATCTATAGAGAAGTCCTGGCCCCAAGTAAAATCCTTAATTTTTTTCGGCAAATTCTTTGCGAGAAGAATATCATTGTAGGTCGGCGATGGATTGCTATCGCCTTCATTAAAGTCCCAGCTGAGATTATTTAAGTACCGGCCTTTTAAATCCAGGTGCGTATAGTCCAGACCGTCATCGACAATGCCAATAACCACACCCCTTCCCCGCACCGTTTGGGACGGCTTCCCCGGAACGGGAAGGTTCCAAGCAGCGGTAATATTCGCATCAGCACTTGGGTTGACACCGCTTCGCAAGTGCCACTGATCGGGGAAGCGCGGATCGTTCGGTTCAGATAGCAGCTCTGGCTGAAACGGGACAAGCGGGTAGGCGAATTCGACTCCGCTCAAGGAGCCTAGCTGCTCAGCCATCACCTCCGGCGCGACACTCTCAGGAAGCCCCCAGATGTAAGTATTCGGGATGTGTCCAGTCGCACCCAGATCCACCGCACCCAGGCGAGTGGCCAACTCTTGTGAGGACTGACCGGGCGTCACCCAGACCACCCATTCGCGCGTTTGGGCTAGCGCCTCAGGGTCGTAGTTTTCCAGATTCGCCGCCTGCGCTATAGCCAACCTCACCTCATCTGACAGTCCACTTCCCCCCGGATCGCTGATCACGGTAAAGTTTTGAGTCGCTGTGTTACTTGCAGCCCCCCCTTGGTCATAAGCCTCCGCCCACAACTGGTAATTTCCAGGGGCTAACCCTTTCAAGTCGTACTTGAAGCTGAACCGAGCCCTGCCCTTACTGTCGGTGCTGAACTCCGTGACATCATTGATGTCAACCCACTCACCTGTTGGCTTGCGCAGCCAGAAATCCACTTTTGAGAGGTCGCTAGTTCCGTCGGGGTCATACACCTTAGCGCCACTGAAACTGAGCGTCTCAGCAGTTGTGTACAGCGGCAAAGTCCTGAATTGCAAGGATTCCGGCGATGTGTTGTAATATGGCTCAATCGGATCGTAGACCCAAAAACTTTGAGTCACCGTATTGCTTGCAGCACCGGCCCAGTCATAGGCGACTGCCTTGAGTTCGTAACTGCCAACCCCTAAAAACGGCAAGGAATAGCTGAAAGTCCCCCAACCCTCACCTTCAGCTGCGAAGGAGGTGACATCGCTGATGTCCGTCCAGTCCCCGCTGTCCGACTTCAGCCAAAAATCCACTCTCGACAAATCGCTGGCACCGTCTGGGTCATAGACCTTGGCCCCTGTCAAACTGGCTGTCTCGTAAACGCTGTAAACCGGCTGGGTGCTAAATTGCAACAGTTGAGGCGGTGTGTTGGGCGGCGGTTCAACCACCACCGGCTCGCTAACCACCGAAAAGCTTTGAATCACCGCATTACTTGCAGCGTTGGTCCCATCGTAGGCAATCGCCTTCAGCTGGTAACTCCCGGCTTCCAACCCAGTCAATTCATAGCTGAAGTCGGCCCAGCCCTCACCACCGGCAGTGAACTGTTTGACATCAGTCCTCTGCTGCCAGTCCCCGCCGTCCTTCTGCAGCCAGAAACTGACTTTGCTAACGTCAGCTGTCCCATCGGCGTCATAAACTTTACCGCCAGTCAGGCTGACTGTCTCACCGGCTGTATAAGACGGCAGCGTGCCAAATTGCAAAGTTTGAGGTGGCGTATTCGCCGGTAGGGGAGCGCTGACGGAAAAGCTTTGGATCACCTCGTTGCTTACCGCTCCCGATTGGTCTGTGGCCACACCCTTCAGCTGGTAGCTGCCGGCATCTAAATCAGTCAGGGAATAACTGAAAGCTGCCCAGCCTTCAATATCGGAAGTGAAGCTGGTGACATGGCCAATATCAACCCACTCACCGCCGTCCTTCTGGAGCGAGAAAGCCACCTTGGCCAAATCGCCCGTTCCATTGGCATCATAGACCTTAGCGCCGGTAATGCTGACCGGCACTCCCGCTGTGTAAAGCGGCTGGGTCGTAAAGAATTGCAACTGGGCCGGTGCCTCATTTACCGGATTGACTTGGAAGCTTTGAACCACCTCCTCGCTGACGGCACCAGCCCTATCGATGGCCACAGCTTTAATCTGGTAGCTGCCGGCACCTAAATCCGTCAGCGAGTATTCAAAGGTTGCCCAACCCTCACCATCAGCGGTGAAACTGGTGACATCCTCAAGATCAACCCAGTCACCGGCGTCCTTCAGGAGGGAAAACTCCACCTTGGCCAAGTCACCGGCTCCATTGGCGTCGTAGACCTTAGCGCCGGTAATGTTCACCGGCTCACCGGCTGTGTGGACAGGTTCTGTGGTGAATTGCAAAGAAGCCGGTGCCTCATTTACCGGATTGACCTGGAAGCTTTGAACCACCTCGTCGCTGACCGCACCGGCGCTATCGATGGCCACAGCTTTCAGCTGGTAGCTGCCGGCATCTAAATCCGTCAGCGAGTGTTCAAAGGTTGCCCACCCCTCACCATCAGCGGTGAAACTGGTGACATCCTCAATATCAACCCACTCACCACCGTCTTGCTGGAGCCAGAAATCCACTTTGGCCAAGTCAGCCGCTCCATTCGCGTCTAAGACCTTAGCGCCGGTGAGGCGAACCGGCTCGCCAGCTGTGTGGACAGGTTCTGTGGTGAATTGCAAAGAAGCCGGTGCTTCATTTGCCGGATTGACCTGGAAGCTTTGAACCACCTCGTTACTGACCGCACCGGCGCTATCAATGGCCACAGCCTTGAGCTGGTAGCTGCCGGCATCTAAATCTGTCACTGTGTGTTCAAAGGTTGCCCACCCCTCACCATCAGCGGTGAAACTGGTGACATCGCCAATATCAACCCACTCACCACCGTCTTGCTGGAGCCAGAAATCAATCTTGGCTAAGTCAGCCGCTCCATTCGCGTCATGGACCTTAGCGCCGGTGAGCGTCACCGGCTCTCCTGCTGTGTACAGCGGCTGGGTTGTAAAGAATTGCAACTGGGCCGGTGCCTCATTTGCCGGATTGACCTGGAAGCTTTGAACCGCCTCGTTGCTAACCGCACCGGCCCTATCGATGGCCACAGCTTTCAGCTGGTAGCTGCCGGCACCTAAATCTGTCAACGAGTATTCAAAGGTTGCCCACCCTGACGCATCAGCGGTGAAACTGGTGACATCGCCAATATCAACCCACTCACCACCGTCTTGCTGCAGCCAGAAATCCACTTTGGCCAAGTCAGCCGCTCCATTCGTGTCTAAGACCTTAGCGCCGGTAATGTTCACCGGCTCACCGGCTGTGTGGACAGGTTCTGTGGTGAATTGCAAAGAAGCCGGTGCCTCATTTGCCGGATTGACCTGGAAGCTTTGAACCACCTCGTCGCTGACCGCACCGGCGCTATCGATGGCCACAGCTTTCAGCTGGTAGCTGCCGGCATCCAAATCAGTTAAGGAATAACTGAAAGTTGGCCACCCTGACGCATCAGCAGTGAAACTGGTGACATCGCCAATATCAGCCCACTCACCGCTGTCCTTCTGCAGGGAAAACTTAACCTTGGCCAAGTCCCCAACTCCATTAGCGTCATAGACCTTAGCGCCGGTAATGTTCACCGGCTCGCCCGCTGTGTACAGCGGCTGGGTTGTAAAGAATTGCAGCTGGGCCGGTGCCTCATTTACCGGATTGACTTGGAAGCTTTGAACCACCTCCTCGCTGACCGCACCAGCGCTATCGATGGCCACAGCTTTAATCTGGTAGCTGCCGGCACCTAAATCTGTCAGCGAGTGTTCAAAGGTTGCCCACCCCTCACCATCAGCAGTGAAACTGGTGACATCCTCAAGATCAACCCAGTCACCGGCGTCCTTCAGGAGGGAAAACTCCACCTTGGCCAAGTCACCGGCTCCATTGGCGTCGTAGACCTTAGCGCCGGTAATGTTCACCGGCTCACCGGCTGTGTGGACAGGTTCTGTGGTGAATTGCAAAGAAGCCGGTGCCTCATTTGCCGGATTGACCTGGAAGCTTTGAACCACCTCCTCGCTGACCGCACCGGCGCTATCGATGGCCACAGCCTTGAGCCTGTAGCTGCCGGCATCTAAATCTGTCAGCGAGTGTTCAAAAGTTGCCCACCCCTCACCATCAGCAGTGAAACTGGTGACATCGCCAATATCAACCCACTCACCGCCGTCTTGCTGCAGCCAGAAATCCACTTTGGCCAAGTCACCGGCTCCATTGGCGTCGTAGACCTTAGCGCCGGTAATGTTCACCGGCTCACCGGCTGTGTGGACAGGTTCTGTGGTGAATTGCAAAGAAGCCGGTGCCTGAGAAGCCGGATTGACCTGGAAGCTTTGAACCACCTCCTCGCTGACCGCACCGGCGCTATCGATGGCCACAGCTTTCAGCTGGTAGCTGCCGGCATCTAAATCCGTCAGCGAGTGTTCAAAGGTTGCCCACCCCTCACCATCAGCGGTGAAACTGGTGACATCCTCAAGATCAACCCAGTCACCGGCGTCCTTCAGGAGGGAAAACTCCACCTTGGCCAAGTCACCGGCTCCATTGGCGTCATAAACCTTAGCGCCGGTAATGTTCACCGGCTCGCCCGCTGTGTGGACAGGTTCTGTGGTGAATTGCAAAGAAGCCGGTGCCTCATTTGCCGGATTGACCTGGAAGCTTTGAACCACCTCAGAACTTGCCGCACCGGCCCTGTCGATGGCCACAGCTTTTAGCTGGTAGCTGCCGGCACCTAAATCCGTCAGTGTGTGCTCAAAAGTTGCCCACCCTGACGCATCAGCAGTGAAACTGGTGACATCGCCAATATCAACCCACTCACCACCGTCTTGCTGCAGCCAGAAATCCACTTTGGCCAAGTCACCGGCTCCATTGGCGTCATAAACCCTAGCGCCGGTAATGTTCACCGGCTCACCGGCTGTGTGGACAGGTTCTGTGGTGAATTGCAAGAATTGAGGCGCTGTATTTGGGGGTGGCGGCTCTTGAACGGAAAAGCTGTGGGTTACAGTATTGCTAAACGCCCCCCCTTTGTCGTGCGCCACCGCCGTCAGCTGGTAATCGCCGGCATCTAAATCCGTCAAAGAGTAGTTGAATGTCGCCCCGCCGTCACTATCAGCCGCGAAATCGATGGCATCACCGATGTCCAGCCAGCTGCCGCCATCTTTGCGCAGCCAGAAATCCACCCTCGCCAGGTCCGTGGCTCCGTCTGAATCATAGACCTTACCGCCCGTCACGGTAAGTGTCTCGCCCGCTGTGTGAGGCGTCTGGACAGTAAATTGCAAAGATTCAGGGGATTTGTTGGGATCTGCCGGTTCAATCTGCTCTTTAGCGTAATTCACCAGCTCCGGCAATTCCTTGCGCCAATCTCTCTTTGAATTGATCACCTCATCCAGCAAGACAGCTTTCCCGACCGCACCTTTGACCTGGAAAACCATGTCGTTGTAGTCGCTGTCAGTGTCAGGTATACCGTCGCCGTTAGTATCGGCATCAACCCGCACATCTTCCATAGTGAAGGCACTGCCTTCGCCGGTCATGTCGGCTACTTGGCCAACATGGAAAGCTCCATTGGGATTGGCAGTAGCTAGAGAAAATAGCGGGCGCTTGTTCCCATCAATCGCTGGATTGTCAAAGACATCCTGCACCGTACCATTGGGCACCAGCATCAAGCCAAATTTATCTCCCGGACGCATGGTAAAGGTCTTTACATCTTGATAGTCCTCAGCATCGTCGTTAAAATTCCGCTCCCAAGGCAGTTCAGCACTGAACTTCGCTCCTTCCGTGCTGTCGGAAATGACTGTATAGCCCAGCTCGGAATTGCTCCGCGCCCGCCCAGAGGCTTCTTTGATGAATTCAGGGGAACCGGCTTCAAATTGCTCCATGCCTTGCAGGCTGAAGATCCCGATCTCGCCCTTATAGTTGCCGCCATCGAGCAGGAAATCAAAGCTGACCTCTCCCGTCGCTCCCACTGTGAAAAAGCCGGATTCAAACGGAAAACCAGTAAGGGGGTCAAGGTTGAGGGTATAGCCGGTGTCCTCAGTGCTGCGAGAGACTTGCAGGGAGTAGTCTCCCGCCGCAAAATCACTTAGGGTAATGATTTCTGGATGAGTTGCGTTTGTTGAAGCCATGTGCAGGATTGTGCCGGCACTATCTTTCAACAGCCAAGTGACAGGAGCGCTACTGCCGGCGAGCGAGACGCTAAAACTGCCAGATTCACTGAGGGTGAACTGGTAAATGTCGTCGGGGGAGGCAATGCCAACGGCGTCTGTCTTTGTGCAAAAGCTGTTGAGGTTTCCGAGATCAAAACTTGACATGTGTTCGCTCCTGTGCTTCTTCGACCGGCTCGCTTTCCGTCAGCTCCGCTGCCGGTGCAGCTTCTAGTTGGGAAAGCATCCCACAAGACCTCTCGATGTGTGAGGTGGCGCAAACCTTAAGAAAACGTCCTTAGGTTTAGCGGACTCTGGCAAGAAACAATCCAACATGGTTGCGGGGAGCCTTTGTCTCTAAGAAGTCTGATTTGCTGCCATTTATTTTATTGGGATCGGCAACCAAAGAATATGCAGGTGTGTTCGGCTTTAATGCTGGTTTGCTTGGCAAGCTCTCGCCACCCAATCCGGACAGTAACCAGCTATAACTATTTCCTGACCATACTTAGCAGGACAACCCACTCGCATCCGAAATTATACGGAATCAATGCAAATTTTATTGAATTTTTCTTAAGTTCGGCTTTAGCCGTAAATAGTTGATAAATTTAAGCGTTAAAATAAGCAATTTGTGCGCTTATCAGGTAAAATAGCGCCGCCGTTCCAGCCGGTGTGAGTCTGGGCGGCATGCCAGGGCTGCGGACTTTGAGTGAAATCCAGCGGCAGGGGTTTGTCGCGCAGCGTCTGGCTCCCAACACTATTTCACAGTGACAAATGCAAGAGTGGGCACTGCCACCATACGGACATACCCCGCCTGGCATCTTGCCTGTCTCAATCTGCTGAAGTGCAGAGCGCGTGCAACGGCTTTCTCAGCGCAGGGTTGCGGGCTTGTAGATAGTGCGCTTTCGTGAGTTCAAAGGTGCCGGCAGGCGGGACGCCTGCCCTACGGGGGGTTGGGGGTTGTGAGAAAACTGGCGAAAGCCCACTTGATATCAGACAGGCACGAACGCCGATAATAATCTACAGTGAATCAGACAGACCTCGTGGGAGCGGTGGCAGATGGAAGCGAAACGAAACCCAATGCAGCAGCAGGTAGAGGAGAGCAGACAGCAGGCGAAGGTCCATGCTGAGCGAATCAATCAACTGGCAGCTGAACTGGCAGAAGAAATACAGGCACTCAAGGGGCTAGCTGATGAAATCAGCCCCAGCTACTGGCAGGTATATTACAAACCTTTTATCACCGGCTTCAAAAACATCTCGGTTCCTTATGTCCGCTCGGATGGGGATGTTTGGACGATTTTCAACCGCGTGGTATGACTGCTGGGCGTGGGGCGTGGGGCATGGGGCAGCCTTTGTAGTTGGGCTTGAGCCCAAAGGTTTGTAGTTGGGCTTTGGCCCTAAAGTTTGTAGTTGGGCTTTAGCCCCACCGCCGTCTAGCCCCCAGCCACCCCCATCCACGGATTACTTTTCAGATATCAAGAGGAGTTCTACCTCTTATCCTTTTAAATGGTCTTTGCAAAACACGCCTTTGGACGGGTTTTGTAGGTATGCTTTCTTTCGGATATTATAAAATCTGGTAAGGGGCGTGGGGCGTGGGTTGGAGTGCGACCTGAAATCTAACCCCTAAGCCCTAAGCCCTAAGCCCTAAGCCCTAAGCCCTAACCCCTAACCCCTAGGACATATAATTAACTCTGTCCACTCATTTCCCTGCTGTCGTGACCACCACTCCCCTGCCGAGCAGTCCGCAAGCGGCTGCTACTAGCACCTCTGTACCCGACGCCCTCGGACGCTTCGGGCGCTTCGGCGGCAAGTATGTGCCGGAAACCCTGATGCCGGCTCTGGCTGAATTAGAAGCGGCATACCAGCAATACCGCAGCGATCCTGCTTTCCTTGAACAACTCCAGCAGCTGCTGCGGGACTACGTGGGACGCCCCAGCCCCCTGTATTTCGCTGAGCGCCTGACTGCCCACTACGCCCGCCCCGACGGCACCGGCCCGCAAATATACTTAAAGCGGGAAGACCTGAACCACACCGGCGCTCACAAAATCAACAACGCCCTGGCTCAGGCACTGCTAGCTCTGCGGATGGGCAAGCAGCGGATTATTGCCGAAACGGGTGCCGGCCAGCACGGAGTGGCCACAGCAACGGTGTGCGCTCGCTTTGGGCTGCAGTGTGTTATCTATATGGGCGTGCACGACATGGAGCGGCAAGCTCTGAATGTGTTTCGCATGCGGCTGATGGGGGCGGAAGTGCGCCCAGTGGCAGCAGGAACCGGCACGCTGAAGGACGCCACCTCAGAAGCGATTCGCGACTGGGTGACTAATGTGGAAACCACCCACTACATCCTGGGCTCAGTGGCTGGCCCTCACCCCTACCCGATGATGGTGCGGGACTTCCACGCAGTGATTGGCCAGGAAACCCGGGCTCAGGCTCTGGAAAAATGGGGCGGAGTGCCGGATATCCTGCTGGCGTGCGTGGGCGGCGGTTCCAATGCGATGGGACTGTTTCACGAGTTTGTGGGCGAGCCGGCGGTGCGGATGATTGGCGTTGAGGCGGCGGGTGAGGGCGTGGATACGGAGAAGCACGCCGCTACCCTGACGCGGGGGCGAATTGGCGTGCTGCACGGGGCGATGAGCTATTTGCTGCAAGATGAAGATGGCCAGGTAGTGGAGGCGCACTCGATCAGTGCCGGTTTGGACTATCCTGGCGTGGGTCCGGAACACAGCTATTTGAAGGATGCCGGTCGGGCTGAGTATTACAGCGTCACTGACAAGCAGGCGTTAGAAGCGTTTCAGCGGCTTTCCCAGCTGGAGGGGATTATCCCAGCGCTGGAGACGGCTCACGCGATCGCTTATCTGGAAACTCTTTGCCCGCAACTCGCCGGCAGTCCGCGCATTGTGATTAACTGCTCTGGGCGCGGCGATAAGGACGTGCAAACCGTGGCGAAGTTGTTAAATCCAGGGGAGTGAATCTCTCGTTCCCAGCCAAGGGCGGCCACGGGGGGCCGCCCCTACGGCTAGCGTTGGGGTGAGGGCGGCCACGGGGGCCGCCCCTACAGCTAGCGTTGGGGTGAGGGCGGCCACGGGGGGCCGCCCCTACGGCTCGGTGGCGATGCAGCGGATTCTGGAAGCGAATTGTTACTTTTCTTTTACTTTTCGCAACATTTCGAGGGAAATTAAGGAAAGCAGCGCAAGCGTTATTATCACCTCCGAGAATGATTTTGATCGCTGATCTTTAGGATCAGCTATGGCACGATATGTAAAGTTGAATGAGTCACATTGATGCCAAAGCAACGCCACCCCAGATCAGTCAGTTTATCCGCGAAGTCAGAATGCAGACGGGACTCACGCAAGAGCAGTTTGCCTCGCGTCTTGGCGTGGTGTTTTCTACTTTGAGCCGGTGGGAGAAGGACGAGTCACCCCTTCCCCCCTGGGGATGCAGAAAATCGAGCAGTACGCGCAGCACTTTGGGAGCTAGCGAAGAGGATGAGATATGTTCAGAGGTAACAAAAAATCGAAACAGCCACCGGCACAAGAGCGTTACTCTTCTTGCATTTCCACCACTTCAGAAAAATGGTCAGACGCCCTGAATGCCTACAATCAAGCCCTCCTCATCTCCCGCTCCCTAAACGACAAAGTAAAAGAAGCCACAATCCTCAACCAGATGGGGAAAATACACGCTGCATCGGGTCAGGCGTCTGCCGCCAGGGAACACTACACCCAAGCGCTGTCTTTATCCCGGCAATTGGGTTACAAAACTGAAGAAGCGCAAGTCCTCTACAATCTGGCCATTTTAAACCGGCAACAAAATAACCTCACAGCCGCCAAAGCCGAAATAGAAACGGCGATTAATATAGTTGAAAACCTCCGCAGCCAGATCGCCAGCCAGCAACTGCGACAGTCTTACTTTGCCCGCAATCAAGATTATTACCATTTTTATATCGACCTGCTAATGCAACTGCACCGGCAACACCCCGAAAAAGGATATGACGGTGAAGCCCTGCATATTAGCGAACGCGCCCGCGCCCGCAGTCTCATAGAACTCCTCAGCGAAGCGACCGCCGATATCCGCTCTGGCGCTGACCCCAAACTGCTCGAACAAGAACGCAATTTACAAGAGCAGCTCAATACCCTAGAGCGCCGCAAACACGACCTTTTAAGCGGTCAGTACACCCAACAGCAACTTGATGAAATTAAACAGAAATCTCAATCTCTCCTCAGTCAACTCGACCAACTTGAAGCCCAGATTCGAGTGGCCAGTCCCCGCTATGCTAACTTGAAATATCCCGACCCCCTGAACCGGCAACAAATCCAGCAGCAGGTACTTGATGACAACACCCTACTTTTAGAATATTCCCTCGGCGCAGAGCGGAGCTACCTCTGGGCTGTCACCAAAAACAGCATCACCAGCTATCTATTGCCCTCCCAAAGCGACATCGAAATCGCTGTCCAAACTTTCCGCGAATCCGTGACTCAAAATCCTGCTGCCACGATTGACACCGGCATGCCCCTCAGTCAGATACTTCTCGCCCCAGTCGCCAATCAACTAGGCAACAAACGCTTGCTGATTGTTGGGGATGGGGTGTTGCAATATGTTCCCTTTGCCGCACTGCCTCTCCCTTCTTCTCCCACAACTCCGCTTTTAGTGTACAATGAGATTGTCACCTTGCCTTCTGCCTCTACGGTTGCCATTCAACGCCAACAGCTGCAAAACCGTTCGCCGGCGGCAAAAGCCCTGGCTGTTTTGGCTGACCCCGTTTTGACGCTGAACGATTCTCGGATGGCTGGAAAAGCACCCCAACAAACCCCTCAAACACTTGACAATTATGCCCTGCGTGGTGCGGCGCGGGACTTAGGTATTGAAGATGGCAGGGTAGAATTGCCTCGTCTGGACTTCACTCGTACCGAAGCGGAGAAAATTCTCGCCCTGGTTGCAGAAGGCCAACGGTTGCGAGCCTTGGATTTTAATGCCTCTCGCGCCAAAGCAACTGACCCGAATTTAGGGCAATATCAGATTGTCCATTTTGCCACGCACGGCTTACTCAACTCGGTGAATCCCCAACTCTCCGGCGTGGTGCTGTCGCTGTTTGACGAAACTGGACAAGCCCAGAATGGGTTCTTGCGCCTGCACGATATTTTCAACCTGAATCTGCCGGCAGAGTTGGTGGTGTTGAGTGCTTGCCAAACCGGCTTGGGTGAAAATGTGAGAGGAGAAGGTTTGGTGGGGTTGACAAGAGGCTTTATGTATGCGGGGGCGCGGCGCGTGGTAGTATCATTATGGAGTGTGAATGATGTCGCCACCTCGGAGTTGATGGCGAAGTTTTACCAGAAGATGTTGCAAGGGGGGCAAAAGCCGGTGGCGGCTCTCAGAGAGGCGCAACTGGAGATGTGGAAATCCGAGAATAGGCAGTCTCCTTATTACTGGGCGGCGTTTACCGTGCAGGGGGATTGGCGATAGTGCCGGGAGGAATTCGCACTGCGGTTAAAACCGGCTGGCTTGGCTATCCATTGGCTGCGAGCGGCAAGCCGGACAAGAGGCCAGGGCAGATGGCGGGGTGGACGGCACCGGCTCTCTGAGCACGCCAAAGATGCCATCAAGCGGATCGAGCCCGCGCCTGCGATCCAGGCCAATCAGTCAGTCCCCTCCCCTTTCCCGTTTGCCGGTGCTGCCCAAGCCCAGGCCAATGCCGGTGTTTTCTTTAACGTCACATCCGGGGGCCGACTGGTGCGATGATGAAAAGGAGAGGCAGTTGCGACGAACTGCGCACACCGCCACCGATGAAAATTGTCCCACCGCGGGCAAACCGGTAGGGCTAAAGCCCTACTACAAACATTTTCAAGTCAGAGCCTCTCAGAGGTGGGTTCCCAGGCAGAGCCTGGGAACGAGAAAAACGAGAAATAACCCCCCCTCCCCGCGAGCGGGGAGGGGGTAGGGGGGTGGGGTTTCCAACTTGTGCGACGCTGTGAAGAGAATAAAATTTGTATTAGGTTTAACGTTTTTACTGTTGGCAGCCGGCGCTGGCGGCTGCGTTTTTGTGATAGACACCGGCTCTCTGGTGCGACCGGGGAAACCGGCTGCAACGACAGAGCAAAGGGCAGAGCCGGTGCCTGCCGAACCGAAATCCAATCCGCCTTCGGAAACTGTGGCGGCTCTGGAAAAGTCAGTTCACGAACAGGTGAATCAGTATCGCGCCGGGCGCAATTTGCCGGCGCTGAAACTTGACCCCCGGATTAGCGAGCGGTGCCGCGCCCACAGCGCAGAAATGGCCAGCGATCGCGCTCCTTTTAGCCATGACGGATTTGAGGAGCGAGTCAAAGCAATTGGCAAGCAGATTTCCTACCGTTCGGCAGCGGAAAATCTCGCCTACAATTTGGGGTACAGCGATCCGGTGAAGCTGGCGGTTGAGGGCTGGATAAAGAGTCCGGGGCACCGCAAGAATATGGAAGGGGAGTTTGATTTAACCGGCGTTGGCATTGTTCAGAATGCCAAGGGGAAGTATTACTTTACGCAAATTTTCATCCGCCGCAGGTAGGGAAGAAGCACAGACTTACGCAAAGCCTCTATCTGTAGGGTGGGGGACGCGAAGCGCGTAACCCACCACACAATTGGGGTCGCTGCGTAAGTCCTGTTGAAAATGTTTGTAGTAGGGCTTTAGCCCTACCGGCTTGCCCGCGGTGAGGCAAGTTTTCACTGGTGGCGGTGTGGGCAGTTCCGAAGCGACTGCCTCCTTTGTCAAATAAGCAGCATTATAGCAGTTCTCAGTTGGATGAAGTACGCCCTAGAACCCCGGTAGGGGCGTGGCGGGACGCGCCCCTACGAAACCGGGGTTCTCAGTACCACACTAATATGAGAACCGCTATATTAGCGTAACAGTTTGAGGTGGGTTCCCTAAGAGGGAACCCACCCTACTTCTAAATGATTCGTGGAAATTTCAGAACCCCGGTTTCTTTAAGAAACCGGGGTTCTGGGCCCCCAGCAGTTACGCAAATCATTTAGAATTGCTATATGCAAAATTGATGCAACAACCTATTGTATGTAATATAGCCAATAATTAGGGTGGAGTGAGAGTAGATTATGGATTTAGAAACTTTTCAAGTTTGCGACCGCGACCTGTCTGACGCGCAACTGGCTGCGTATCTGGCAGCAGAGGCTGTTGCAGTCGATACGGAAACGATGGGACTGTTACCTTGGCGCGACCGCTTGTGTCTGGTGCAGCTGTGCGACCCGCAAGGGCGGGTGACGGTGATTCGGATTGAGCGAGGGCAAAGAGAGGCTGCGAATTTAAAACTGCTGATGGAAACCGCTCAAGTGGTGAAGGTGTTTCACTTCGCTCGTTTTGATATGGCGATGATGCGCTACCATCTGGGCATCGATGTCGCGCCGGTGTTCTGCACGAAGATTGCCAGCAAGCTTGCGAGAACTTACAGCCCGAAACACGGACTGAAGGAGGTAGTGCAAGAACTGGAGAGTGTTGAGCTGGACAAAACGGCTCAGAGTTCCGACTGGGGGAATGCGGCCAATCTTTCGGAGCAGCAGCTGAGCTATGCGGCGAATGATGTTCGCTACTTGCTGAGTGCGCGACAAAAGCTGATGGGAATGCTGCAGCGGGAGGAGCGCTACTCACTGGCGGAGCAGTGCTTTGGGTGTTTGCCGGTGCTGGTTTCTCTGGATTTGCTGCAATATACCGGCATTTTTGAACACTGATCGCTCTGGAGAGTTTAAGAAACCCGGAGTTTAAGAAACCCGGTTTCTGGAAGAAACCGGGTTTCTGGCCGGTTTCTGGCAAAAGAAGCCATGTGGGACAGGCGGGACGCCTGTCCTACGGTGGGGCGGCTCGGAACAGGTGGCCGTGGGTTTCAATTTCTGGCACCCTGACTCATGGACTCGATGGGAAAGCCAACTGCTTTCCAGGCGGCTGCGCCGCCTCTTAACTCGGATACGTTTTGATAGCCGGCGGCGCGAAGGACTGCCGCTGCTGAGGCCGTTTCTTCGTCGGTTTCGCCGTAAACGTAGATGTCGCGAGTCAGTTCAAGGCTGGTGAGGGCGCGATCTGCCAATTCGCTGAGCGGTATGGAGATAGCGCCTTGGATGCGGCTGGTGTGGGAGGGGTGCCGGTCGCGCACGTCAATAATGGTTAGCGCCGGGTCGCCCCAGTCAAGGCGGGCTTTGAGATCGTAAACGAGGGACTTGGCTCGCAGGGGCGGCGGTGCCGGTAGGATGCGGAGGAAGTTATACACGAGCGGCTGTGCGCAACATAAGTTTACACTTGCAATGTAACAGGGTATTTTAAAAATTGCAAAATTTTTGTTAAAAATCTTGACTTTTGTCTTGATTTATGAATTTGCGGGGCCGGCGGGTGGCCAGAGGCGGGGAAGCTGGGCACTGGGCACTGGGCACTGGGCACTGGGCACTGGGCACGCTCCTATGTTTGGCCGCTCCTGGAAGGAGCGATCTGGTTGACAGGGACGAAGGGAAAGGGTTTGGGCGAGCCAAGTGCGCTCTCGCGCTGGGGGACGCTCCTCACAGGTGACTCGGGCAAGCCCTTGGTTGAAGAGAAAAATGTTTTCGGCAAAATGGCAACACGCTGACCTGTGGTTGAGCCAGAATAAATCAAAGCGAAAAAGAGGCAGGAATTGCTGAGCGCTGGTTTTGGCCCGCATCTAAAGTAAGTGGGCTGAAGTTGTGCCAGCAAATCAAAAAGAATAATGGCTTTAGCCAGGAGTTATTCACTGGGTGCTAACTTTCCATGATGGCTCGGCAGTTGCGAAAACGCAGTGTCGGGACTGAACGACTTGTTAGGCTGGTTTACAAGAACAAGGGAGTTAAGGTAAGAATGGAATCTTCTACATTGGTAGGCTTTAACTTGGACTTGCGATCCTCTGGATTTACAACTCTAGGAAAGGGTTGGGGTGTGTCGTGGCTGAGATTAATCGCACTGGTTTTAGTGGATTCTACTCTTCTATCTCTGGCGTGGTGGGTAGCGGAGACTTATGGGAGGGCGCTTGATTCTCCTTATACCATCCAAGGAAAGCCCCTTTCCCTGCTGCCAATTCTTATTGCCGAGATTGGTTTAGTAGCCGGAGAAAGGGTTTTAAAAGTCGGGAAGAAGCGCTGCGACTGGTTCAGCGCTGTTCGAGCGGTCACTTTGGCCCACGCTCTGCTGCTGCTGCTGGCGTTCTTATATCAAATAGATTATTTTGTAGAGCCTTCAACTCTTCTCTTGTCCTGGGTTTTAAGCATTTCTTTTACATGTGCGGGCCGGCTGGGAGTGAGCGCCGCGATAGACGGGTTCCACGAAAAAGGTTTGTGGCGCTTTCCTAGCTGCGTTATTTGTGACTGGAAAGATCGAGAAACACTAGCTTATTTTCTGGCTCTAGACACCCGCTACGACATTCTAGAGTTTGCTGATTCTAGTTGCTTAGAGAGAGACAAGCGTCAAGGAACGATTCAAAGGCTTGTGGGTTTGGGAGTGGCCGAGGTTTTCGTATCTTCGGAAGCCATAAATAATCGAATGTTTGTCTGCTGGATGTTTCGGAATGCCGGCATAAACTTGCACATTCTATACACGACCTTTCAAAGTCTTTCGCCAAAAGAGTTAGAGCTGACTACCGTAGGAGGGCTGCCGGCTCTAAATTTGCACGCTCCGCTCATAAAAGGCGCTGAGTTTTGGGTGAAGCGGGTTTTTGATTTTTGCTTTTCCGCTTTTTTATTGGGGCTAGCGTCTCCGGTTTATCTGATTATTGCTTTGCTGATTAAACTAGATTCTCCGGGCCCAGTTTTTTACAATCAGACTCGTATTGGCCTGCACGGAAGGCCGTTTAAACTGTGGAAATTTCGCACGATGGTTGCTAATGCTGAGCAGCTGCAAAAGGAGTTGGAAGGTAGAAATGAAACGAAAGATGGGATTCTTTTTAAAATTAAAGATGACCCGCGCATTACCCGTGTGGGCAAATTCCTTCGCCGCTACAGTTTGGACGAATTGCCGCAAATTTTTAATGTGCTTTTGGGAGAGATGAGCCTGGTAGGCCCTCGGCCTTTACCGGTGAGAGATGTAGAGAGATTTTCCGACCGCCATCACGACCGGCAGGAAGTTTTGCCGGGAATAACCGGCTTTTGGCAAGTGGCAGGCCGGTCGGACATTCAGGATTTTGAAGAAGTCGTGCGCTTGGATATGGCTTATATTGAAAATTGGTCGCTCGGATTGGACTTGCAAATTTTGCTGCGCACCGTTATGGTAGTTTTAAATAAACGAGGTGCGTACTAAAAGCTGAGTGTGGCTATTTTGGGCTTGAATTTGGAAAAAATCAAGTTTGTTTGGGAAGAAAGCTGCGGAGAGTGCTATGATACCAAGTTCACCGACTGAAAACTTAAAAATGGACTCCAGGGAAGCCCTAGATATAGATTTTGGGCATATCTGGCTGATTTTTAAAAGGCGCTGGCTGCCGGCTGGGGCTGTTTTTGGTTCGGCTGTCGCGCTTTCTTCCCTGATGGCGATCTTACAAAAGCCGGTTTACAAGGCAGAAGGCAAGCTCTTGTTTAAAATAGACCACACAACGTCTCTAACGGGGGTGGGAAAAGAGCTGTCAGAAGTCAAGCCACCCCTGACGGACAAGAGCAACCTTTTGCAGACAGAATCAGAGGTGATTCGTTCTATACCTCTGGTGCGAGAGACTGCAAACGCACTCAACCTGAAAGATGAGAGAGGTGCGCCCATCGAAGCGGAGCAAATCGTAAAAACTCGGCTGAACGTGAAAAGTCTGCCAGGAGCGGATGTGCTGCTGATTTCTTATCAAGGCAAGGCTCCCGAAGAAAGTGCGGCAGTAGTCAACAAACTGATGAGCCTTTATATAGAGAATAATATTCTCGTAAACAGGTCTCAGGTGGCTGCTGCTCGCGAATTTATTGGCCAGCAACTGCCTAAAGCTGAGGCTAGCGTTCGGCAAGCCGAAAAGGCCCTGCGCGAATTTAAAGAACAGAACAAAGTTGTAGTCCTGGAGGAGGAAGCCAAATCGGCAGTAGAGGTTATTGCCGGCTTAGAGAATCAAATCACGCTCACGCAGGCTCAGCTAGCGGACGCAACCGCCCGCTCTGCTGAGCTCCGCAATAAAGTGGGACAAAATTCACAGGAAGCCATAGCGGTGAGTTCCCTGAACCAGTCTGCCGGCGTGCAGGAAGTCCTGCAAGAATTGCAAAAGGTAGAAGCTCAGCTGGCGGTCGATATGACCCGCTTTCAGGAAGCGCACCCGGCGATTGCCGAGCTGAAAGATAAAAGAGCGGCTCTAAAAGCCGTGCTCCAAGAGCGGGTAGCGGAGTCTCTTGGCAGTCCAAAGCCCGTGTCCGAGGGGGATTTGCAGATTGGAAAGACGAAAGAAAACCTGGCTGAAGAGTTGGTCAAATCAGAGGTAGAGCGCTTGGGTTTAGCCGGCCAGGTGGAGCTTCTGTCCCGGACGCTGGCCTCCTACAAGGAGCGGGTTAATATTCTCCCCAAATTGGAACAAGACCAGCGGCAACTGCAGCGGAAACTGGACGCTGCCCAGTCCACTTATGAAATGCTTTTGAAAAAGCTGGAAGAAGTGCGGCTTGCGGAAACCCAAAATATCGGGAACGCCCGCATTTTGGAACCGGCATCGGTTCCAGAAAAACCCTTGATCGGCAAAAAAGCTATTCTCGTCGCCTTAGGGAGTCTGCTGGGTGTCCTGCTTTCTACCGCCACTGTCGTTATCTTAGAAATAAGAGATACATCGATAAAAACCCTCAAAGAGGTGAAGGATGTGTTCGGGTATACCTTGCTGGTAACGATTCCTTCTTTTGGAAAAAAAGCGCTGCCTCGCGGCAAGGACAAAGAATGGCCGGTGCCCAATATTCCCGTGAGAGACGCTCCCCACTCGCCGATTAGTGAAGCGTACCGGATGCTGCAGGCTAACCTAAAATTTCTCAGTTCAGATAACCCGCTGAAAGTTATTGTGGTCACGAGTTCTGTGGCTAAAGAGGGCAAGTCTACAGTCTCTGCCAATTTGGCGGCAGCTGTGGCTCAGCTGGGGCGTCGGGTGTTGCTGGTGGATGCGGATATGCGCCATCCGCTGCAGCACCATATATGGGAACTGATCAATGCCGTGGGTTTGAGTAATGTGATTGTCGGTCAAGCTGATTTTAAGACCGCTGCGACTGAAGTGATGCCTAACTTGGATGTGCTGAGTGCCGGTGTAGTCCCTCCCAACCCACTAGCTCTCCTCGACTCCAAGCGGATGGCTTCACTGATTGAATATTTTTCAGAAAATTATGATTTTGTAATCGTAGACGCACCTCCCCTGGTGCTGGCCGCTGACGCTCTTACTTTGGGCAAAATGGCGGATGGTGTTTTGCTGGTGGTTCGACCGGAGGTGGTCGATTATAACAGTGCGGCTTCTGCTAAAGAGTATTTGCAGCGTTCCGGTCAGAATGTCCTGGGTCTAGTGGCTAATGCTTTAATCGTGGAAAACGAATCTGACAGCTATTTCTACTATGGCACGGAATACGCCGCCCAGAAGGTTTCTGCAGCGCAGAGCGGAAAATATGCTGGCCTTCCCTGAACGGCATGACTGATTGCTGCCGGCGGTTGCGGGCTGGTTTTTAAGTTTTAGTTTTCCCGGTCACTTGATGCTAGTTTTACAATAAAAATTATTATGATAATGGGACGGGGCAAAGTAGTAGGAAATTCTCTCTCAATGGCGGTCAACCGGCTGGCGCAGAGCCTTACGAGTTTTGTGCTGTTTGCCTCTATCGCTCGTATTCTTGGCCCGTATGAGTTAGGGCAGTATCTGCTGGCCTTCACTTACTACTTTATCTTCATGAGCGTCGCCGCACAGGGGTTCAAAACTCTGTTCACCCGAGAACTGTCGCGCCATCCCCAAGAAACGCCGGTGTACTTGGTGAGCGGCACTTTGTTGCAGTTGCTTTTCAGCCTCACCGGCTATGCTCTGCTAGTCGCGGTTGTATTCGCGCTGCCCTACAGTTCCGACACCTCGACTGTTTGCTACGTCATGGGCTTAGCGATTGTCCCGTTTTCGCTCTCTAACGTTACTGAGGCGATTTTTCAGGCGCAAGAAAAGATGCACCCGATCGCGGCGATCACAGTGCCGGTGTACATCCTGCGCGTAGGGGTGATGATATGGGCGATGAAGCTGAACTTTGGGGTCAGCTTTATGGCTGGAATTTTCGTGCTTTCTGAATTTGTGATTCTTTTGATTGAATGGGGCTTGCTCGCACGGACAGTCAAACCAAAATGGCACATTAACTGGGAGTTTATCTGGCAAACTGTGAGGGCTGCCCGCACACTGGTGGCGATCGAGGGTGTGGCGGCGCTCAGCGGCAGAATGCAGGTCCTTATCCTCTCACTTTTAGGGGGCGAGGTTGTGGTTGGACTGTTCGGCGGTGTCGCCCAATTGATGCAGCCCTTTGAGATTCTGGCACAGAGCGTTGTCTTGGCTGTTTTTCCCAGCCTGTCGAAAGCCGTCACGCTGGGAAAGGAAAAGCAGCGTCACCTGGTCGAAAGTATTGCTGAGATTTTGCTGTGTGTGGCATTGCCCTTGCTTCTCGGGCTATACTTTATAGGGGGCAATTTACTAATTTTTATCTATCGAGATCCTAGCTTTGCTGAGGCGACTGCAGCCCTTAAGGTGGTGGCGTTGGGACTTGTTGCCGTCTCCTTCATCCGACCGCTCAGCTCTTTACTTGTGGCGAGTGGTCTGGAGCGAGTTAACCTGCGCGAAGTGAGCGTCACCAATGTGTTAGGTGGTTTGTTGAGTGTGGTGCTGGTATCGCAATATCAGTTGATCGGTGCGGCGATAGCGGCGCTGCTAATGAACATCAGTGCCTGCAGCCAATATATGTATGCCGTCCGCACCCGCCTGTTTTCGTTAGACTTGTGGCGCATTTTGCGCCGGCCCGTGCTGATCAGCGTGTTTATGCTGGCTGTATTCCTGATTCTGCAGGAAATCAGTCAAAACATTCTGCTGACTGCGGTTGCTGCTAGTTTGGCTTATTTGCTGCTGATTGGTGTTCTGGGCCTTTCTGCCGTTGGGAGAGCGGCAATATCTAGAAACCAGGTTTCTTAAAGAAACCTGGTTTCTGGAGAAGTGTTTCTGAAAAACTAATGTTAGATTTAATTAGGCTGGCCTACTATGAATGAAACTCTCGCACAAATGGTTAGCGTGGTGATTCCTTCACGAAATAGACCTCACCTTGCCGGCAGGGCAGTCAGGAGTGCCCTGGATCAAACCCTGAAATCGATAGAAGTGATTGTGGTGGTAGATGGGCCTGATGAGGCTACAGTCAAAGAACTCAAGCAGATAGACGATCCCAGACTGAAAGTGATAGCGCTGCCAGTGAATGTGGGCCCAGCTGCTGCCAGAAATGCCGGTGTTGACGTGGCAAAAGGCGCTTGGATAGCTTTCCTAGATGATGATGACGAATGGATGCCCCAAAAGCTCGACCGGCAACTTGAATTAGCCACTCACTCGCGTCACGCTTTTCCCGTTGTCGCCAGTTGCTTGATTGCCCGCAATCCGAAAGGTGAATTTGTTTGGCCAAGAAGGCTGCCAGAACCCTCTGAACCCCTGAGCGAATACCTTTTCGCTCGCAACTCTTTGTTTGCGGGAGAAGGATTTATCCAAACCTCTACCTTTTTCACCAAAAAAGAGTTGCTCAAAAAGCTGCCTTTGAAAAAAAATTTGCCCCGACATGAGGATTGGGACTGGCTGCTTCGGGCCAGCGCCTTGGAAGGTGTGGGGCTGGAGTTTGTGCCCGAACCTGTAGCTATCTGGAATACAGAGATAGGGCGCAAACGCTTAAGCAACATAAACGACTGGCAATATTCGCTGGACTGGATTCGCTCGGTCCGCCATCTAGTAACACGGCGGGCCTATTCAGGCTTTATTGTAACAGTTGTGAGTCCGCAGGCGTCCTTACAGCGCGATTGGAAAGTTTTTTGGCCTCTGCTGTGGGAAGCTGTGCGGTTTGGCCAACTCAGACCCACTGATTACTTGCTTTATTTGGTGATGTGGCTGCTCCCTCAGGATGTCCGGCAGCAAATTCGGGGATTTATCTGGTCTTTCAAGCGCCCAAACACAAAAATTTACCAAAAAATTGCCAGCTAGTCAGACAGGTAACCTAGTGCTTGCGGGAGGCAGTATGGGTTTAAATACGCTCCAAATAAACAGGGTAGCGAGTAAAAGTTATCTCCCCTGCAGAGGGTGGCCGTTTGAGCAGCACTGGCTTTGCCCCGCTCGCTCGGAGTCCTGCGGCAACTGCGGCGAAACAAAAATTCCAATTACCTGGAAAGTGAGAGTTCAGAGAGAAAGATATTTACCTTGACGAAACGCCTTAAATTTGTGGCCAAGTGTTTCCCTGACAATTTTGCTTTTTGCTGGAACCCTAGATAGGAAGCTGGTAGCAGATCGAGCGATGAGAAAACTTCTAGTATTCGCAGAACAGGCATTCACAGTTTTATCCCTGACAATTTATTCCCAGGGAGTGCTGCTCCTCATCCTCTCGGGAGGTGCAAATCAGGAGGATGATACTGATTATGACACTGCCTTGCTCCGGGCTGTATTATTTTTCATATATGCTGCCACTTCTTTCCTGCTTGTTGTCCGCTGGAAAAAGGTGATTTCCGCGTTGAGTAAAGATGGGTTTATCTGGGTATTGGTGGGTGTTTCTACAGTTTCCGTCTTTTGGTCTGAGGCACCGGCAATAACTATCCCCCGCAGTGTAGCGCTAATCGGGACAACCCTATTCGGACTTTACTTAGCTAGCCGCTACAGCATGAGACAGCAGCTGCAGTTACTGGGCTGGATGTTTGGCCTAGCGATAGTGCTAAGTATAGTCTTTGCTGTGGCGCTGCCGTCATACGGGCTTATGGGTGGGGTTCATGCAGGTGCTTGGCGGGGCATCTACACCCACAAAAATTTTCTTGGCGCATCGATGTCAGTGAGTGCAATAGTCTTTTTGCTGCTCACTATGGGGGCAAAAAAAAATCGGTTGCTTATATGGTGTGGTCTGAGCTTGTCGGTAAATCTTTTATTCCTTTCATGTTCAACCTCAGCCCTGCTAAACCTTGTGTTTCTTTTAGCCCTATTACCTCTATACCAGTCTTTGCGGTGGCGCTATGACCTGATGATACCTGCCATTATTGCCATAGCAACCCTAGGTGGGATAGTGCAGTTATGGATTACAAATAACCCAGACACTCTGCTGGTTGCAGTCGGCAAGGACACAACACTAACTGGCCGTACAGATATGTGGCCGTATGTGTTGGATATGATCTGGAAACGCCCTTGGCTGGGCTATGGATATAGTGCATTTTGGCAAGGCTTGAATGGTCCGTCTGCTAGTATCTGGTATGCAACGGGGTGGAACCCCACCCATCCACACAATGGCCTGTTGGCGCTCTGGCTCGATCTGGGTTTATTAGGAGTTTTAATATTTGCAGCCGGATTTTTGATAAGTTTCTTGGGGGCGCTAGCCTGGGTGCGCAAAAGCCGGACATCAGAGGCTTTGTGGCCAGGGCTATATATGACCTACATGTTTCTATCCAACCTGACTGAAACCAACTTGCTAAAGTCAAATAGCCTTGGTTGGGTACTCTATGTGGCAGTAGCTCTCTCAGTTCTAAGTCCGTCTGAACAGCCAGCCAAAATGGCTGCCTGCATGCCGTCTTAATAGTTAGTTAATTTATGGAGGAAAAATGAGCCCGCTAAAGATTGTGATGGTCGGCGCTAGCCTGGAACAGAATGGAGGAATAGCGACGGTTGAAAAACTCATCCTAAAGCACGCTAGCCCAGACCTTGAAATTCAGCATTTAACCAGCCATGATGAGGGGTCAATAATACACAGAATCACAGTTTTTGGGCGAGCCTTGGGGGCGCTGCTGTGGAGACTATTGCGCAAAAAAACAGACCTGGTATATATTCACATTTCAGATGGGGGAAGCCTTTTAAGAAAAGCTATTCTGACGCTCTTGGCTTCTGTGTTTCGCAAGCCGGTATTGATGCACGCTCACGGAGCTGAATTTCAGAAAACTTACTTTCGGCTTCCTAAATGGGCGCGGCAATGGCTGAGCGGGATATTTCGTCAGTGTGATGGTTTTATTGTCCTCTCAAAGACATGGAAAGATTTCTATACTCTCAATCTCGGGTTAGAAGCGGAACAAGTTATTGTCTTGCCTAACCCCACTGAGCTACCTGCGGAAGTCCCAAACCGCACAAATTCCCCTCAAGTCAGGCTAGTCTTTTTTGGGCGCATTGGTGAGCGCAAGGGGGCATTTGATTTGATTAGGGCGTTTGCCAACTTGCCAGCTGAGCTAAAAAACCGCTCACAGCTGATTCTGGCCGGCGACGGTGAGCTGGAGCAAGGGCGCAAGTTGGTTGAGAGTCTCAATCTCACAGATCGCGTTACTTTTCTCGGCTGGATAGACGCACAGCAACGGGATGCGCTGCTGGCAAAAGCGGATGTGTTTGTCTTGCCGTCTTACAACGAAGGTTTGCCGATGGCACTACTTGAAGCGATGGGTTGGGGCTTGCCGGCCATCACGACTCCCGTGGGTGGCATTCCTGAATTAGTGATTTCAAACCAAAATGGTTTGCTAGTCACTCCCGGGGATATTCAACAGCTGTCTGAAGCCATGCAGTCGCTGATTGAAAATGAGACTTTAAGGCTCTCTCTAGGAAACGCCGCCAGACAAACCGTCGCTTGCTTTGATGTGAGGACTTATTGCTGTCGCTTAGCCGGCATCTATCGCTCAGTCCTGTAACCTAATTATAACGGAGGAAGTTTATGAGGATAAACATCGCGGGTGTCAAAATTGACAGATATAATTTTGATGAAGTTGTTGAGCGGCTCGCAGATCGCGCCCTTTCAGACGGTGCGCCAGCCTATGTGGTAACACCCAACGCACAGCACATTGTGACGCTCCAGAAGGATGCGCACTTTCGCGAAATCTATCGCCAAGCTTTTCTAGTAGTGCCAGATGGGGTTTCACTGCTGTGGGCCGCTAACTTTTTGCGGACGCCCCTAAAGGGTCGAGTCAACGGGACAGATTTGTTGGAAAGGCTCTGTGCGATTGCCCCAGAAAAAGGACTGAAAATATTTTTCCTCGGGGGGCGTCCAGGCGCAGCTCAGAAAGCAAAACAAATTCTCCAGGCGCGGCATCCGGGTCTCCAAATTGTTGGGGCTCACTGCCCACCTTATGGGTTTGAGTCAAACCCAGCAGAACTCGCACTGATCAACTCCCAAATTAAAGCGGCAGCACCGCATATCCTTTTTGTCGGACTGGGCGCTCCCAAACAGGAGTATTGGCTCTCCGCCAATTATCAGGCGCTTGGAGTCCCAATTTCAGTTGGCATTGGGGTCAGCTTTGAGCTGGTTGCCGGTATGGTGAAAAGAGCGCCTGTTTCTATGCAAAAAATGGGTTTAGAGTGGTTCTTTCGCCTGATTGTTGAGCCCCGCCGCCTGTGGCAGCGTTACATCCTTGGCAATCCTCTATTTATTTTGCTGGTGCTGAGGCAGCGGCTGGGTTTATCTAACTTTAATTAGTTGTTTTATCTATGCACAAAACCTGTTTCATAACTAGACGTCGCGCTCTTTGGTTAGGCTTAGGGGCTTTGGTGACTGCGGGCGATTTGACAAGGGATATGGCCAAGTGTCTGAGTCAAAAGATTCAAGATATGGACGGCCAGGAAAGAGACTTTAAAGTGGCTAGGGGAGCTTCTTTAAAGGAGCGTGCTGCTGCTAAAGGATTGATTTATGGGGCAGCCAGCCGGTACGACGACCTCTCTTCTAACGCAGAATTTGCTGATCGTTTTGTTGAAGAGTGTGGCCTGCTTGTCCCAGAATGGGAGTTCAAGTGGTCTGCTGGCAACAAGCTGCTCCGCCCCACCCCAGATAGTTTTAACTTTACCGCAGCCGATTGGATGGCTAAATTTGCCCGAAATCACAATCTGCTTTTGCAGGGACAGACTCTAGTCTGGCACGAGTCTTTGCCCCCGTGGTTTGAGGATACGGTCAATCGCAAAAATGCCGAGCAGTTGTTGGTGAAACATATTGAAACGGTGGCTGGGAGTTATACCGGACAAATGCACTCCTGGGCTGTGGTGAATGAGGCAATTAAGCTGTCTGACCGGCGCTCTGACGGTTTGCGAAAAACGCCCTGGCTGGAGTTTTTAGGCCCCGATTACATTGAGCTTGCCTTTCGTGTTGCTGCCTCAGCTGACCCCCAGGCATTATTGTTCTACAACGACTTTGGTCTGGATTATGACACCCCTGCAGATGAAGCAAAGAGGACTGCTGTTCTCAGACTGCTAGAGCGTCTCAAGTCTCGAGGGACTCCCGTGCATGCCTTGGGTTTGCAGGCCCACTTGTCGGGCGATGAGAGCCGCTTTAACGCCAGGAAGCTGAGGAATTTCCTGCATGACGTTGCTAGTCTCGGTCTGAAAATCTTGGTTACCGAACTGGATGTGACAGACAAAAACCTGCCTGAAAATACTGGTGTCCGCGACCGCATTGTTGCCGCCGCCTATGAGGATTACCTTTCCGCAGTTTTGGATGAACCGGCGGCGATCGGCGTGCTGACATGGGGGCTGAGCGATCGCTATACTTGGCTCTCAGAGTTTGCCCCACGAGCGGATGGTGCACCAGTACGCTCCCTGCCTCTTGATGCAGAACTGAAGCGCAAGTTGGCATGGAATGCGCTCGCCCGGGCTTTCGATAGGGCACCCGTGCGCGACGCTCACCTCAAGGTCAAGGAGCATAAATCTGATAATAAATCAGACTTTTTCGTTTAATTTCCCAGGCATTGACGCGCCGGTGCCTGCCGGCTCTAGGGGCGAGCCTTCGTTCCCCGTGGTGCCACACAGCGGTCAACAGTTAAGAATTCCTGTACCTCTAGCCAAATAATCGGTGCGCTTGCCAAAATAGAAATTATCATATGAAAGGGCAGCGTCCATCAGGGGGCCATTCCCAGCCGGCTGCCCGTAATGCAGCCGCTGGGACTTAACCGGCATCTCACTCGCAGCAGCAGTAGGGTGCGTTGATAACAATCCCTACCGATCGAGTGAACTCCTGCACCGGCAGGGCCTGCCAGATAAGGCGATCTCTCAGTGCAGGGAAGCGATTTCCCAGGCTCCCACTGTTGCGGCAATTTACCTTAATTTGGGGAATGCTTCGCACGCCAAGGGGCGCGCGGGAAGCGTTTGAAAACGCCAGGGATTTATTTTTGGCGCAGGGAAACGCGCTGCCGGCAAGCCAAATTGAGCAGTTTTTGCTGCCAATGGGTTTGCAGCAGAAGTAGGGTGCGTTCCCTCAGGGAACGCACCTTGCCAACTGTTCAGTAAAATTGTTGGGCAACCCCCGAGAGGATTGCCCTGAGTGAGGGAGGAGCGAGCGCTTATTTGCGGGAAGGTCATTCCCCGCAAATAAGCCAAATCAGAATTTTCTCGCTCCGCTTTTCAGCGGTGTCTTCTTTTTAGAAGCGCGCCCCCATGTGTCGTTTGGTTACTGGGCCGACATTCCCAGTGGCCGTTATGCCGTGGGAATACTGAAAATTCTTCACAGCTTTTTTCGTGACTGGGCCATAATAGCCGGTGGCTTTGCAGCAGAAGTACCCATTCACTTTCAGCAATTCCTGAAGCAGCACCACGTCTTGACCGCTCATGCCAGGTGTTAAGGTTCTGGCCTCTGCCGGTACTGCACTAATCGCTGATGTGGCTACCGCAACCGTCATGGCGGCTGCCACCAGACTCTGGGCGCTCGGCAGCCTGAGTTCAGGACTATCTGCGGCGTCTTCTTCTGCTAAACAAAGGTGTACGTAGGCTAAACTATCCATCTTTTCCTCAAATTTTGTCTTCAGCTGTTTTGAAAAAACATTGATGTGTCGGCCACTCCAGTTGTGGAGTGACCAGACCCCTCTTGAGAGGTCCGCACCCTTTATACTTCACCTGTATATTTTTTAGCACCCCCTACCTTTAGATGCCAACGATTTTTCAAAATCTTCAGCTTTTTTTAAAATTTGCAGGTGACTTTTATCACCGGCCATCCCCTCTCGTACTGGCTTCTCATCCCTCCCCGCTATTACGATTTATTGCGAGAGCGGCGAAAGGGGGATTTATAAAGAAATATTACAGCGACCCTCAACCGGGCTTCTTGCAGCCCTGCGTTCGGCCTGTGGTGCGCCAAGAGAAAATCCCAGTCTCTCTTCAGGAGAAACCGGGCTTCTCGCCCCCTAGCAGAGCTTAACAATTGCTTTATAAATCCCCTCGCCAGCGACCGCGAGCGCACCCAGTGGCCAGCGTCCGGGCTGGCAGCAGGGTTGCAATTTGTGTGACGCCAGCTGGCGGATGCGATCGCCTGTCGCCGCAAAGACTCGCCCATCCAGCGTTGCCTATCGAGTGGCTACCGTGGGACCGGCGATCGCTTTCCACGCAGCCAAACCGCCTCTTAACTCAGCCACGCACGCAAACCCAGCAGCGCGAAGTTTAGCCGCCGCTCGGGCTGTTTCCTCGTCGGTTTCGCCATAAACATAGATATCCCGGCTGAACTCGAAGTTGGATTGCGCCCACTGTACCATTTTATCCGCCGACACCGGCACCGCTCCCACAATGCGATCCTCGTTAGACGCGGTGACACCGCGCACGTCGAGAATCGCCAGATCCGGCGAGCGCCATTGCAGACGCGCTTTCAGATCGTGCGGCGAGGAGTGCGGTTTCAGCTTCCCAGACAGGGCAGTAAGGTTTTCCCGGCTCTCTTTAGCCTCTGGTATCTTATCTAGAAGATTTTGCATGAGAAACTCTAACCAATCACGTCTGCTGCAATATTATAACTCAAGTTGCTACTTACAAGTGAGTCAGGCGCGATCCCCCCCCCACCCCCCCATTCCAGACGCGCTTTCAGATCGTGCGCGGAGTCCTCCGGTTTCAATTTCCCAGAGGTGGGAGTAACGTTTGGCAGCTTGTCTTTAACCTCTTGAATCTTATCTGGAATATTTTGCATGAGAAGCTCTAACCCATCACGTCAGCTGCACTATAACAAGGTTTTTCCCTTGCTTTAATCCACCTTTGGGGGGAAGTTGCCTGCCGGGATAATTCTGTCTCGGGACGGAAGGAGGATGAGATTTTCTCCTCAGCTACCCTGCCCTCCAGCTCCCCCTCCGCTTCCAGCCTAACGGCAAGCCAGACACTATAATTTAAATTCCCAATCCCCAATCCCCAATCCCCAATTGGTATGAAAAGCCAGGAATAAACAGGCTGCCAAAAACAAATGTAACATCTCTCGTTCCCAGGCAGAGCCTGGGAATGCAATCTGGAGGCTCTGCCTCCTTTCAACGGAAAAGCAGGTTAAAAGCCTAAGAGCTTAATTATGCCGGCATACTTAGCCCAAAATGGGCTTTTCCTGAAATTTAGTTTACCTAATTCAGTTATTATACTCAGTTGAGATGGGCAGGATTTCCGCACAAAAAAAAACACCTCTCTACCAGGCGGTTAATCCAAAATCCAAAATCCAAAATCCAAAATTCGTATCCCCCCCCAGCAAGAAAGCGCGATCGAAGAAGTTTTATAAAGATTTCCTGAAAAAAAAGAATAAATTAGTGCCGGGGGCTACTGTAAAATACAGGGATGTAAAAAAAGTAGGTCAGAGGGTGCTAGTTGAATGTCGTTACGTTTGGCGCTGGCAGGTAAAGTGAGGGTGAACCGGCATCGCACGCAAAAATGGGGGGAAATAGATGGTTAGCTCCTCCCCGGCACGAACTGCAATGGCGTCGAGAATCCAACCCCTCCCCGCAGAAGTCGTACACCTGATCGCCGCCGGTGAGGTGATAGACTCTCTGGCGGCTGCGGTGCGGGAACTGTCGGAAAACGCCCTCGATGCCGGCGCAACCCGGATCGCGATTTCCTTGTCGCCTGAAAACTGGCGCGTCCGGGTGGCAGATAATGGCACCGGCATGGACAGAGCCAACCTCCAGCAGGCAGCAGTTGCCCACAGCACCAGCAAAATCCACAGCAGCTCCGACCTCTGGAAAATTACCAGTCTCGGCTTTCGCGGCGAGGCTTTACACAGTTTAGCTCAGCTGGCGTCTCTGGAGATATGCAGCCGGCCAAAAATTCCAGACGGGCTGGAGGGGAGTTGGCGCGTCACATACAACTCCCTCGGAGAGCCGGCACTCCTCACCGCCGCCGCCCTCGCACCCGGCACCGTGGTCACCGTCTCCGACCTGTTTGGCAGCTGGCCCGCCCGACGCCTGGGCTTGCCCTCACCGGCACAGCAGCTGCGCTCCATTCAAGAAACCATCTGCCACCTAGCTCTGTGCCACCCCTATGTCACCTGGCACGTCGAGCAAAAAAACCGCCGGTGGCTCACCCTCAGCCCAGGATCGACAGCCGCACACATCCTGCCCCAAGTGCTGCGAGACGTGCGGTTGAGCGACTTGCAGCAGCTCACCGCACCCGTGCCGGCACCCCCAAACACAGAAGGAGCAAAGGGCACCTTAGAATTAGCGATTGGCTTGCCCGACCGGTGCCACCGGCGGCGTCCCGACTGGGTGAAAGTCGCCGTAAACGGGCGCACAGTGCGATCCCCCGAAATCGAGCAAACCATCCTCAGCAGCTTTGGGCGAACCTTGCCCCGCGATCGCTACCCCGTCTGTTTCGCCCACCTGCGGATTTCCCCAGACCAAATCGACTGGAACCGGCACCCCGCCAAAGCAGAAATTTACTTGCAGAACCTCCCCCACTGGCAGGAAGTCCTTGCCGGTGCCATCCAGCAAGCCCTCAATTTGAACACGGCCAACCTGCCCAATGCTGGCCAGCAGCGCGTGGATCGCCTGCTCAAAGCCGCCGAGAGCCAAGGCGGTTACAGCGCCAGCCGTTCCGTGCAGCCCTCCCCCGCCGAAGCGCCCCCGCCCCTGACCCCACTTCGCGCCCTCGCCCAAGTGCACAACACCTATATCGTGGCGGAACACCCCGCCGGTTTGTGGCTAGTCGAGCAGCACATCGCCCACGAGCGAGTCCTCTACGAGCAGCTGCAGGGCAACTGGCACCTGGTCCCCCTGGAACCCGCCGCCATCCTCAGCCAGCTCAAGCCGGTTCAGGTTGAGCAACTCCAGCGCATCGGCATAGAAATAGATCCCTTCGGCGAAGGGCTGTGGGCGGCGCGAAACGCACCGGCACTCCTCGCCAAGCGCCAAGACTGCGCCGCCGCCCTCCTCGAACTCAGCTGCGGCGACTTGCAAGCGGCCCAAGTTGCCACCGCCTGTCGCAGCGCCATCCGCAACGGCACCCCCCTCACCCTCCCAGAAATGCAGGCTCTATTAGATCAGTGGCAGAGAACCCGCCACCCCCGCACCTGTCCCCACGGACGCCCGATTTATTTGTCTCTGGAGGAAGGAGAGCTCGCCCGTTTCTTCCGGCGCAACTGGGTGATTGGTAAAAGTCACGGGATTTAGTTTATTCAGGACTTACGCAGCGACAGTTAATGTGGTGTGGTGCCGGTTACTTATAGCAGTTTTCACTTGCGTGGAGTACAGTTAGATCCCCCCCAACGCCGGGGCGGGCACGGGGGCACCGCCCCTACAAAAGGGGGGGAACATTCTCTTGCGCCCCCCTTTTTAAGGGGGGTTGGGGGGATCTCCAGACTGTACTCCACCCAGATGCTTCCCCCCTATAATGTGGTGAGGGGTGGGTTACGCTATCGCTAACCCACCCTACAGTAACTGCGTAAGTCCTGTTTAAGAAACCCACCATGGCCCGCCCTCCGGATTGAGGACGTAGGACAGGCGTCTCGCCTGTCCCAATGTCCGCGAGCTAGACTCCATTGAAAGCCGGCGGGTAGATAACTGTGCCGGTGACTCCATCCAGCGCCCCCGGCACCAGTTCCAGCACCATAAATGCCTCATCGGGAACGGGAAAGGGGGCTGAAATTCCCTTCTCTATTGCCGGGAAAAAGCCAAATCGAGTGTAATAGTTCGGGTGTCCCAGCACGGCGGCAACTTTGTGGCCCAGCCGCCGGCACTCCTGCAAACCCCGCCGCACAAGTTCAGAGCCAATCCCTTGGTTTTGGAATTCCGGACTCACCGCCAGAGGTGCCAGAGCCAGTGCCGGCACATCCCCCTCTCGCCCCTGTATTATTATATCACTAAACAGCACATATCCAACCACTTGTTCATCTTGAACCGCCACCAGAGACAGCTCCGGATTGAAACTAGCCGGCTCCCGAATCTTCTCCACCAACCGAGCTTCCCCCTCCCCAGCGAAAGCCCGCCGGTTCACCTCAGAAATAGCAGCCCAATCTTCCCCCCTCTACCCTCTAATTACTAGCATTCTGTCCCCCTCTTCCTTGGCGTCCTACCCTGCGGGAAGCCGCTGGCGCGTCTATGGCGTCTTGGCGGTTCAATCATTCCTCCCCCTATCATAGCAAAATCCTCTCTCCGCTTCCAAACAATTAATAACGATTGTAGATAAATTTACTGGCCAGCTTTAGGCCGGCCCAATCCTCCCCTGCCGGTTGACCGAGGATATAAATATAGCAGTAGGCAGTCAGTTTAGGACACTGGGATACGAAGTATAGACGTAGGGCAGGCGTCTCGCCTGCCCTGAAGATATCTGGGACAGGCGAGACGCCTGTCCTATGTCCTAACCTAACTGCCTGCTGCTATATGTTCCAGATCCCAGAACCCAGCCTGCGATCCGGAAATGAGCCAAGTTTCCATTAATTCGACTTCCGGGTGGAAGCCAAGCATTTTATCTGACATGTGTTCCCAGTGTAGGAATAATTGTTTCCATTAATTCGACTTCCGGGTGGAAGCCAAGCACTTATCAAGCTCGCGTGGGCTTGATTACGCGGGTTTCCATTAATTCGACTTCCGGGTGGAAGCCAAGTGTTTATACTTTCGGTGCGGGGACAATTGAACTCCCCAATGCGTTTCCATTAATTCGACTTCCGGGTGGAAGCCAAGAAGATGAAGATTACCAGGTTCCTGTACCTGTAACAAAACCGTTTCCATTAATTCGACTTCCGGGTGGAAGCCAAGATTGGGTTGCACAGCAAGCCTGTAACTCATACCAGATTAGTTTCCATTAATTCGACTTCCGGGTGGAAGCCAAGCACATAATTACTGGGGTAAAATCATCATACGCTACGAAGGTTTCCATTAATTCGACTTCCGGGTGGAAGCCAAGCATCACGGGTGGCACTGGCCGTGATTATTTTATTCTGTTTCCATTAATTCGACTTCCGGGTGGAAGCCAAGCCCTACTCCTCAACAGCCAGTGGTTAGTCAAGTTCTACCGTTTCCATTAATTCGACTTCCGGGTGGAAGCCAAGTAGCGACTACAGCTGGGACGACGAAAGAGAATACGACGTTTCCATTAATTCGACTTCCGGGTGGAAGCCAAGTGTTGTTTTTTTCACACACATTGGCAAAACCTCACATTCCGTTTCCATTAATTCGACTTCCGGGTGGAAGCCAAGTCTTAATCGTATTCGCATCTCCCCAAACACGAAAGAGATGTTTCCATTAATTCGACTTCCGGGTGGAAGCCAAGCCGACAGCCTTACTGGCGGTACTGGGAAAGACTACTTTGTCCTGGTTTCCATTAATTCGACTTCCGGGTGGAAGCCAAGATGTAGGAGACTATGGTCGACGCTGTAAGATCGATGAGGGTTTCCATTAATTCGACTTCCGGGTGGAAGCCAAGGGTGCGGCTTCCACAGCGATGGTCAGGGCAACACCCTACTCACAGTTTCCATTAATTCGACTTCCGGGTGGAAGCCAAGAGTACGTCTTGGACTGTCCGAACGGGGTCTTGAAGTTTGTGTTTCCATTAATTCGACTTCCGGGTGGAAGCCAAGCCAATGTCGATGATGTAAAACTTACTCCCTCAGCACAGGTTTCCATTAATTCGACTTCCGGGTGGAAGCCAAGTCGTGGGCCCTAGCCCAGACGACAGCCGCCAATTTGTGAAAAGGTTTCCATTAATTCGACTTCCGGGTGGAAGCCAAGTTTCGTTTGATGATGTCAATTGTCAAACAAAAGTGGTGGATTGTTTCCATTAATTCGACTTCCGGGTGGAAGCCAAGTCTTTAATGGTACGTCCTACTCAGACAAGTTGTTGGGGTTTCCATTAATTCGACTTCCGGGTGGAAGCCAAGTGCCAGCAAAAAACCGTGTTCTACAATAGCAACGACCGTTTCCATTAATTCGACTTCCGGGTGGAAGCCAAGAGCAGGCTCTGGAAGCCTTCCCCTGACAGCAGTCTACCACACTTTTTCGCGGGGGGTCAAATTTTGGGGGAAACACTGCGAATAATTCTCAACAAGCATAGAGGCTAGAAGCTTCAAATCCAGACGGGGAGAGCGATTCGCGGGGGTCTGCCACAGAATAAGGAGTTCAGCTTCCGCCCGACCCCCGCGAAAGAATTCTCGCCAGAGAAAAATCCCTGCCCTTCCTCCGCGCCTCCCCCCCAATAATAGGACAATGGTTCGCAGAAAGCTCGGGAGGGGTTGGGGGTGGGGTAAGACCCCCCTATCAAGCACGCCAACAGTCTCATTGAAAGAAGCTGTTGGCGAATTGATGTGGGGGTTTACACCATACGCTTTCTTTTGGGGGTAGGTTGTTCGGTTTGTCTGTGGCTAGCGCTTGGGGGAAGGGCGAAGCATGAGCGAATGTAATTTTTTCCCTGAGTCCCACAAATGGTCGCACTCATGCTTCGCCCCTACAGAATCTTTGTAGGGGCTAACGCAAAAGGCGTGACAAGCTTTGAGACACCACCCGATATCTTCATTCGCCAATGCTTCGCCCTCTTCGAGCGAGCAACGAAAAGGTCTAACCCCTCACCGATTCGCCAACAGCATCTTGAAATCGCGGCTATACAAACGAAGCCGGCCTACCCTGCGCGGCGTGCGCCAACGCGGGCTAAAAAAAGCTGTATCCCCTCTCGAAACCGAGAAACGGCAGAGGCGGATAAAATCTCTCTAGCCGGCACCCGTTCTGCAAGAATACAAAAGTGGGATGCTCCCAACCACTGTCCCCATCTTCCTTGGCGTCCTTGGCGTCTACCCTGCGGGAAGCCGCTGGCGCGTCCAAGGCGTCTTGGCGGTTCAATCATTCCTTCCCCCCACCCTCTTCGCCATATAAATATCAGGCTTCCCCAACCCATTCGCATCCGGCATCACCCCCACAATCACAAACCCGCACTTCTGGTAAAATTCATAAGGGTGCCCCCGCAAATTAGAAATTTGCGCCACATGCTCCCAAACATTTGGGTAGAGACACACACCGGCAAGCGTCGTCATCCCATCCTCATCATCCGTCCCCACCCAAAGCGTCAAACCCCCGCGCTGCCTAACGCAGTCTTCCAAATCGCTCACCAGAGCTCGCCCAATTCCCTGTCTGCGACAGTCGTGGCGCACAACCAGCGGGTGCAGCTCCCACACATTGCCATTATACTCTTTAATCGCACCAATCCAACCCAAAACCGTGCCGGCAGCACCAACAGCCACACGGCTAATTCGCTCCTCTTGCAAAGATTCTCGCACCTCTCGCAAAGCGCTCTCCATATCTGGCCAAGCCTCAGGCCAGTGTTCTTTAAAGCTTTCCACCAGCAAACTTGCCACTTGCTGAATAACTTCCTCCCCCTGAGTGCCCAAATCAGTGATTTGCATCTCGCCAACCTCCCAGTGCGATCAGCTGTTAAGCTTTTAATATGCTTATTGTAAAAAGGAGGCAGAGCCTCCAGAGGCGCGTTCCCAGGCTCCGCCTGGGAACGAGTAAACCGCTATATATAGCAGATTTCAACCGAATGAGGTACAGATATTAGATCCCCCCCTAGCCCCCCCTTAAAAAGGGGGGGAAGATTCTCAAAGCCCCCCAAAGTAGGGGCGGTGCCCCCGTGCCCGCCCCGTTTGGGGGGATCTCCAGACTGTACTCCACCCAGATGCAAAGCGCTATAGCTTCTATCTTTTTTTACAATCCAAAATCCAAAATCCAAAATCCAAAATTGGTATTACCTTGGAACGACCACCGGCTCAAGCCCCCGCACGCTGGAATTGTACTGCCGGTGCACGCACAGCATATTCACCGAAATCGTCCTGCCGAACACATTCTCTGGATTGCCCAAAAAATTGTTAGGATTGTAGTAAGTTGGCCGGTGCCAGTACATCGCGTACCCGATGGAGTCAAGATAGCGAATCAGAGCCGCAGCCTTCTCCCGGCGGTCATTTTCAACATAAAGCGCCGGCTTGAATTTCTCTACCGTATTGACAGCCCCCTGCAACACCTGCAACTCCATTCCTTCCACATCAATCTTAATCAACCGGCACTTTTCTAAAGCGAAACTGTCCAGCGCTCTCACCTCCACCGGCTCCCCTTCCAAATAGCCCCCCAGTGCCAGCCCCCCAAAATTATTCATCTGGCTGTAGTTGAGCGGAGGCACGCGGATGGAGCTCGGTGCGCTGCTCAGGGCGATGCTGTAGCAGTAAGTGTTAGTGATGCTGTTGAGAGCTATATTAGCGCACAGGGTTTGAAAAACAATCCGCTGCGGTTCAAAAGCCAGAACCGCCCCCCTCTCTCCCACAGCTTTAGCCAAGAAAACCGTGTGCGCCCCGATATTTGCCCCCGCATCTACCGCCACATCTCCGGGGCGCAAAATTTGCTTGAAAAGCTCAACCTCACCCTCGCTGTACTCGCCGTAGAGATCGAGCGACCTGCCGATATAGAGATCGTTGACATTGTAAATCATAACACCGTACCGGCATTGTTTCAAGCGATTGAAACCGCCGGCAGGAAGTATAGGGGCGGGTTCGCCGGCAATATTTTTGGCATCGCCCACACCTGGAGAAACCGGCACCTCCCCACCGGCAGCCTCTTGCTGCGAGTGCCGGTGTTCTGAAACCAGCGCTTGCAGTTCCCCCACCAACCGCTCCAGCACTTCCTCCCACCGGCCCGGCTGAGATTGGCGGAACAGCCGCATGCTAGGATACCACGGAGTGTCCGAGCGATTTTCCAGCCACCGCCAGTCCGCGTGAAAAGGCAGCAGCACCCACACCGGCTTGCCCAGTGCGCCGGCGAGGTGCGCCACAGCCGTGTCTGCGGAAATCACCAAATCGAGCTGTGAAATAGCTGCAGCAGTTTCCGCCAGATCGTAGAGAGAATCTTTCAGATTATACACCTTTTTTATACTTTTTAGCAACTCCATTTCGGCTGTTTCCAGTTCTTTCTGGAGACTGTAGAAAGTCACGCCAGGAGTGTCTAAAACTTTCAGAAAAAGCGACAGGGGGCAGGAGCGTTTGGCCGACGTTTTGTTGAGCGCATTCGCCACCCAGACAGCCCCCACTCTCACACCGGCAGCCGGCGCGACCGGCAGTTTGAGCGTGGCAGAATCCGGCACAGATAAGTAAGGAATTTGCGCCGGCACTGTCTCCAGAGTCGTTTCCAGAATCTTGGGGAGGCTCATTAGCGGAGCCTGAAAGTCAAACTCTGGCAGCGGTTCCCCCCTCACTAAAATCTCACCCACACCGGCAGCCGCTGCCAGCAAGCGCCGCAGAGATTTTTGATTGCACTCCACCACCACACGAGCGCATCGCTCTCGCACCAGGGGGACATAGCGGATAAACTGAATCGCATCCCCCAGCCCTTGCTCAGTGTGGAGCAAAATTGTCTTGCCCTCAGCCTTTGAGCCGTCCCAAAACGGTTCAGACAAGCCGCGAGGCGGACAGTCTTTGTGCCGCAAGCGCCACTCATATTCAGAAAAGCCCTCCAGCAAGTAGCCGGTGCGCAACAGCACATCCGCCCGACCGCAGCGAGCGTTAATATGGTTGGGGTCAAGTTCAAGGGCGCGGTTATAGTGAGCCATCGCCTCTGCTAACTTGCCTTCCTCCTTTAAAGCCGTGGCCAAACTGTTGCGGGCGTCCGCCCAGTCCGGCTTGAAATCCACAGCCTTCTGACAGCAGAGACTGGCGTCAGCAAATTTGCCCCCACCGCCAAACAGAAGTCCGATATTGTGCCAAGCTTCCGCATAGTCTGGCTTCAGGGCGACCGCCTGCTGGTAGTGGCTCACCGCTTCTTCTACCTTTCCTTGCTCCTTTAAAGCCACAGCCAGATTGTTGTGCGTTTCCGGATTGTTGGGCTGAAGGCTCAGAGATTGCCGGTACAGAGCTATCGCCTCGTCTACTTTCTTATCGCGATAGACAATCACCGCCAGCAGCAACAGAGCCTCCGCACTTTCCGGCTGCAGCTCGATAACTTGCCGGCATGTCCGCTCAGCTTCTGCCAGTTGCCCCTTTTGGTAATGTCCGGCGGCCATTTTCAGCAATTTGCTAGCGGAGGAACTGCCGGTTGCCGGCAAAAGATTTTCCATGTTTGATTGGGGGGTTTCCCCCTTTCCCGATTCGCTCATCTGTGCGTTTCTGTAATTTTTCAGCGCCACTGCCACTCTCTCAAACACCCCGGACCAATCTCCCGGCTGCGACTGGCGGAACAGCCGCATAGTGGGATACCAGGGACTGTCCTCGCGCGACCGCATCCACCGCCAGTCGGGCGCAAAAGAAAGCAACCACCGGCTTGCCCAGCGCTCCCGCCAAGTGGGCAACCGCCGTATCCACGCTAATCACCAAGTTTAGCTCGGCAATGGCAGCAGCCGTATCGGCAAAGTCTTCCAGCTGTTCGCTCAAGTCTTCTAACTTGACAGAATCCGGCAGTTGTGCTATATCAATTGCCCGCTCTCCTTTGAGAAGGCTGTAGAAGGCAATTTATTAGAATTATATAGCAGTTCTAAATAATTTGTGCGAGTCTCTCTCTTTTCTTTCCTTGGCGCTCCTTCACGGGGGCGGTTTATTGATTTCTTCTCACAAATCACTTATAATCGTTACAGTATGCCCCTATCGCGTCCCGCAACGCTTGCGAGAATAAGCTCGCACCCGCTCTAGAAAGAATATGCAACCTCGAATCCTCGCGCTCCCACTTTTGCTCGCTCCTCTGTGGCTAGCCGCACCGGCACTCGGGGCAAATCCCAAACATGTCGAAAAGTTGCTGCAAACCAATCAGTGCCCAAAATGCGACCTCAGCGGCGCTGACCTCAAAGGTGCTAACTTGCGGGGAGCGAACCTGAGTGAGGCTGTCCTCAATGAAACCGACCTCAGCGATGCTAACCTCGCCGGTGCGAACTTGCGAGGTGCCCAACTCCAGCTAGCCGTCCTCTGGAATGCCAATCTGGAAGGGGCGGACTTGGAGGCTGCCAAAATGCGGGGTGCCAAAATGAGAGATGCCAAGCTCAGGGGGGCTAATTTGAGTTACGCCAGACTCAAGGGTGCCAAGCTCAGAGGTGCGGATCTGAGAGAGGCGAAGTTGCTTGCTGCTTTTTTGAAGGACGCGGTGCTGGTGGAAGCTGAGCTGAAACTCGCCAACCTCACGGGTGCTGATCTCAGCAGTGCTAAGCTCAGCGGTGCTAACCTGGAGGCTGCCAAGTTGGAGAATGCCAATCTGATTGGGGCTGATTTGAGCCAGTCTTTTCTGGCGGATGCCAGCCTCAAGGGTGCGGCGCTCAGCAATGCCAACCTCAGCGGTTCCTACATGCTGGGTGCGGGACTGGTTTCTGCCAAACTGGATGGCGCTGACCTCAGTGAGTGTAACTTGAAAAGCGCTAATTTGAGTTATGCGGATCTTAGAGGTGCTAAGTTGAGGAAGGCTGATTTGACTAAGGCGGTTTTGAGTGTTGCCAAGCTTGCCGGTGCCGACTTGACAAGTGCCTTCCTCAGCAGTGCCTACCTGTATAAAGCTGATTTGCAGCGAGCTAATCTCACTGACGCCCATCTGGAACGCGCTAATCTTACTGATGCCAATTTGGCGGGCGCTAATCTGACCGGCTCCCACCTTGCCGGTGCCAATTTAACCAATGCCAACCTCACCGACATCCGCTTGCGCCAGCCCTGAGTGAGGTACTGAGAAACCCGGTTTCTTTAAGAAACCGGGTTTCTGGGGCGTACTTCATCCAACTGAAAATCTCTATATTTCCCTGTAAGGTGCGTTGCGCGTCAGCGCAACGCACCCTACTGCGCGATATTAACCCTTGCTGCTAACAGCACTTGTGACAGAATACCGGCAATATTCCAAGCGTCATCTCCGCCCCGGTGGTGAGTGCCTTCTAGCGGAAGGTTTAGCAATTCCAAGGCTTCTGCCATGCCAGCTTCATGAGGCAAGGCGTGAGTGATGGCAAACAGATTCTTGACATTGATATGGGTTGGGCCGAAAGGATAGCTCACGTTCCGAGATTGGCACTGCCTTTCAAATTGCCGCCGGTCGTAATCCCCATAACTCGCCCAAACTCTCTCTTTAGATAGGTACTGTTGGGTTAAAATTGAACAAGCCCTGGCAAAGGGAATCCCTCTGTCAACTTGCTCTTGCGTTAAAGTCGTCAGCTGGGTGCAGAACTCACTCAGGCGAGAGCGTTCGGGTTTGACCAAGATACTTTCTCTCTCAATTCGCTGTCCGGTTGCCACATCTAACGCACAAATCCCAATTTCAATTATTTCGCTTTCTTCCCCCGCCGGCGGCGCACCTTCCCAGCAAGTGCATTCTACATCAATCACGATAATTTTGTCAAGTATTTTAGCCAAGTTGCTCTCACTCATGAGCCTTGATAGCTGGCGGCTCTGCGCCCCTTTCTCACCCTAACACGCTGGCAGGGCCATTGAGTATATCTATCTACCCCACCGGCTCATTTCCTGCCTTCGCCCAGCGGCTTGCCGGCTTCCCCGCCCATCTTGTCAACCTTATTTTGCCATAAATGGCACCCTAATCTTTTATTCTTGGAGGGCGCTCCACTCACACATCCAACACTTAGTTAAGATAATATTATCAACATCAACCCTCAACCCTCTTCTTAAGAAAAATGCGCTGGCTACCCAACCCCCAAAGCTGGAATCACCGGCAATTGACGCGCTCCCATCTGCAGCGCTATGGCCTCGCTGCAGTGGCCGTGGCGCTGGCGCTGCTGCTCACACTCGCTCTCAATCCGGCAATGCAGCGCAGCCCTGCGCCGCTGTTTTTTGCGGCTGTGATATTCAGCTCCTGGTATGGGGGAGTTGGGCCAGGTCTGCTAGCCAGCGTCCTGTCCGCCCTGTCCGCTCACTACTTCTTGCCGGTGCCGGCTTCCCCGCCGCACCTGACCGCTTTCAACGACATCATGCTTTTCGGCATGTTCGTGACGGCGGCGCTGCTGACCGGCGAGCTTTCCGCCGCCCGCCAGAAAGCCGAAAACAAGCTGAATTCCAGTGAAGACAGCTTCCGCTGGCTGGTGCGGGGAGTCAAAGACTACGCTATTTTCACGCTCGACCCTAGCGGGCGCGTCGCCACCTGGAACGAAGGGGCAGAGCGCATCAAGGGATATAAAGCTGAAGAAATTATCGGGCAGCATTTCTCCCGCTTTTACACCGGGGAAGACACCGCACAGGGTAAGCCTGAATACTTACTGCAGGTGGCAGCAGCTGAAGGTCGGGTTGAAGACAGGGGCTGGCGCGTCCGCAAAGACGGTACGCGGTTCTGGGCGGATGTGATCATTACCGTCTTGCGGGACGACGCTGGCAATTTCAGAGGCTTCTCGAAAGTGACGCGCGACATGACTTCCGAGCTGGCGGAGGAAGAGCGCCAAAAAACCCTCAAAGAGCTGTCAGACATTAAATTTGCCTTAGACCAGTCCGCCATCGTGGCCGTGACCGACCGCAAGGGAGTTATTACCTATGTAAACGATAAGTTTTGTGAGATATCAAAATATTCCCGGGAAGAACTGCTCGGGCAAACCCATCGCATTATTAATTCAGGCTATCATTCCAAAGACTTCTTCAGGGATCTTTGGCAGACAATTTCTAGCGGTGAAATTTGGAGAGAAGAAATCAAGAACCGGGCCAAAGACGGAACCTATTACTGGGTGGACACGACCATTGTTCCGTTTCTGGACAGTCACAGACAGCCTTTCCAATATTTAGCAATCCGAGCCGATATCACAGAGCGAAAGCGGGCGGAGGAGGAACTGCAAAAAACGCTCAAAGAGCTGTCTGACATCAAATTTGCCCTAGACCAGTCCGCCATCGTGGCCAGAACCGACCGCCGGGGAGTGATCAACTACGTCAACGACAAGTTTTGCGAGATATCCAAATATGCCCGGGAAGAACTGCTCGGCAGGACCCACCGCGTCATCAATTCTGGCCATCACAGCCGGGAATTCTTCACCCAACTTTGGGAGACAATTTCTAGCGGGAAAATTTGGAGAGGAGAAATCAAGAACCGCGCCAAAGACGGAACGTATTACTGGGTGGACACGACCATTGTTCCGCTGCTGGATGAAAGTGGGAAACCCTTCCAATATTTAGCAATCCGAGCCGACATCACCAAGCGCAAGCAGGCAGAGGAAGAGTTGAGAGGGCGGGCGCGACAGCAGGAGGCGCTCGCTCACCTGAGCCAGCAGGCGCTCGCCGGCACCCACCTGGACGCGCTGATGGGCGAAGCCACAAGGAAGATCGCCGAAACCCTGGAAGTGGAGTGCTGCAAGGTTTTAGAGCTGCTTCCCGACGGGAACTCCTTGCTGCTGCGGGCGGGCGCAGGCTGGCCAGAAGGGCTGGCAGGGCAGGCTACCGTAAGCGCCGGACTCGACTCGCAGGCGGGCTACACCCTGCTTTCCTCTGAGCCGGTCGTCGTTGAAGACCTCGGCAGCGAAACGCGATTCACTGCCTCCTCCCTGCTGCGCGACAGGGGCGCAATTAGCGGGATGAGCGTAATTATCTCCGGGGGCAACCGGCCTTGGGGGGTTCTGGGCGCACACGCAACCCGACACCGGACCTTCAGCCAAGATGACATTCACTTCTTGCAAACCGCTGCCAACATCCTGGCGGAAGCCATTCACCGGCAGCACTCAGAAGAAGAAAGAGCGCAGCTGTTAGAGCGCCAGCGAGCCGCTCGGGCAGAAGCGGAAGCTTCCGAGCGGTACTACCGGTTCCTGGCGGAAAACATTCCCCAGATCGTGTGGACGGCAGGACCGGACGGCTATTGGGACTACTGCAACCAGCGCTGGCTGGACTGCACCGGCATGACTGTGGAGCAAAGCCAGGGCTGGGAGTGGCAGCAGGTGCTGCATCCAGACGACCGGCTCGGGAGTCTCGACGCCTGGAGTCGCGCCGTGCGCACCGGCGAGACTTTCCAAATCGAATACCGCTTCCGGCGGGCGTCTGACGGAACTTACCGCTGGCATCTCGGTCGGGCCTTGCCATTGCGGGATGAAGATGGCAGAATTGTCAAGTGGTTCGGCACCTGCACCGACATTGACGACCGAAAGCGGGCCGAAGAAGAGCGAGCCCAGTGGCTGGAGCGCGAGCGGGCCGCACGGGCAGAAGCGGAAGCTGCAGCTGAGCGCGAGCTTCATGCGCGAACTCAAGCTGAAACAGCTAACCGCATTAAGGATGAGTTCCTGGCGATAGTTTCCCACGAACTGCGCACGCCGCTGAATTCCATCCTCGGCTGGGCGCAATTGATGGGCACCGATAGGCTCAACCAAGCCACGATTACTAAGGCGCTGCAAACTATCGAGCGCAACGCCAAGCAACAGGTGAAACTGATCGACGATATCCTCGACGTGTCGCGCATCATTCGCGGCAAAGTTCGCCTGAGCGTTCAGGCGGTCAACCTGGGGCAGATCGTCGCGGACGCGATTGAGACGCACCAGCCGGCAGCTTCGGCGAAGAATATTCAAATTCAAACCGCATTCGCTGAAGACGCCGGCACCATCAGAGGCGATGCGGACCGCTTGCAGCAAATTGTTGGCAATCTGCTTTCCAATGCCATCAAGTTTACCCCCGAAGCAGGGCGCGTGGAAGTCCGACTGGAGCCGGCAGGCAACCAAGCTTTGATAACCGTGAGCGACACCGGCATTGGCATAGATCCTGAGTTTCTCCCCCACGTTTTTGAAGGCTTCCGCCAAGCGGACGGCTCCATTACCAGAAGCCACGGCGGGTTGGGGCTGGGACTGACGATCGTCCGCTACCTTGTGGAACTGCACGGCGGAACCGTTGAGGCGTTCAGTGAGGGGAAAGGTTTGGGGGCAAGATTTACGGTGCGTTTCCCCCTGCTGCAAGTCAGCCGAGAAGAAGGGGTTGAGGACAAAGGGCAGAGGGAGACTCACTGCTTGACGCCCTCACCGTCTCGCCCCCTCGACGGTTTGCGGGTGCTCGTTGTTGACGACGATGCCGATACCTGCGATCTTGTCGCCACCGTGCTCGCACAGTACGGAGCTTCGGTGAGAACCGCTTCTGATGCCGGTGTTGCGCTGCAAGTGATGGAGGTGATGAAGCCTGACTTGCTGGTGAGCGACATCGGCATGCCTGGAGAGGACGGCTATTCGCTGCTCCGCCACATCAGGGAGCGATCGGCGGCGCGAGGCGGAGAGATTCCGGCTGTGGCGCTGACCGCCTACGCCCGAGAGGAAGACCGCCGCAAGGCGATCCAAGCCGGCTTCCAAAAGCACTTGCCCAAGCCGGTCGAGCCGGCTAAATTGGCAGCAGTGCTGGCAAACTTGGCGGGGAAAATTGTGTAGTTCTGATTCCAGTCACGTCTGAATGACCGCGATCTTACCTTGAATACCGGCACTGGGGGCCGGTTTATCAATCTTATCTGCTTCCGCTGCCACAATTTGAGGAACCCCGCCCTTGTGCACACGCCGGCACCGGCAAAAAGCCTGAAGGATTCGCAAATGTGGGGTGAAATCTAAAAGCCGGCACACTTTCTTGACAAATTCGACTTTATGTGCTAAGCATTTCAGCGCAAATTGCAGATTACCAACAGTAAGTAGGGTGCGAAGCGCGAGAGTACGGCACCCCCTGCTAGGGCAAATTGCAGATTGCCAACAGTAAGCGAGCCAAGTCATCCGGGAAGCCGCCGGTGATCAATGTCTCCCCCTCACCCTCTCAATTAATATCGCTCGCCTGATAAATTGCAGATTGCCAACAGTAAGCGAGCCAAAATTTTTTCTCGGAAATCTGGCTTCTTTGTCGGGAGGCGGGCGAAACGCCCCGGAATGAAAGACTTTGAGAAAAATCGGGGGAGAACTTGCCAATTGGGAAAAATTAATGTAGAGTGAGAAAAGATTATAGAAACCACAAATCCGGGTATATGCCTTATGAAATTAGCCGCAGGCTCATTGAGTTCGTTGCTGGTAATACTTCCCTTTTTCGGCTCACTTGCCTCCGCAACACCGGCACTCTCGCAACCGGTCACACCGGCACCCGACGGCACCGGCACAACAGTCACTCCCCAGGGAAATACTTTTAACATACAAGGCGGCTCCCTGTCAAGCAATGGCGCGAATCTCTTTCACAGTTTTCAGAAATTTGGCCTGAGTTCTGGAGAGAGGGCCAACTTTATCAGCAATCCCGATATCCGCAATATTCTGGGGCGGGTAGTTGGGGGCGACGCCTCTTATATAAATGGGTTAATCCAAGTCAGCGGGGGGAACTCCAATCTCTTCTTAATGAACCCCGCCGGCATCCTATTTGGCCCAAATGCCAGTTTGAATGTGCCGGCATCCTTCACCGCGACAACCGCCACCGGCATCGGGTTTGGTGCGGGCTGGTTTAACGCGGTTGGCAGCAACGATTACAATATTTTAGTTGGGACGCCCAGTGCGTTTAATTTCGCGGTATCACAGCCCGGGGCGATTGTCAATGAGGGGAATTTAAGCTTAACATCTGGGAGCAGTCTAACGCTGTTGGGCGGGACAGTGATAAACACCGGCACCCTGACAAGTCCTGGGGGGAATATTACCATTGCGGCAGTGCCGGGTGACAGTGCGGTGCGGATTTCTCAAGAGGGGCATTTGTTGAGTTTGGACATCGAGCCGGCGGCGCTAACAGGGGCGGAGGTTCCGGCGGTACTACAGCCTCTTTCTTTACCGCAATTGCTCACCGGCAGACCAGATTTTGGCCACGCTTCCGCCCTGAGTGTGAGTGAAACAGGGGAAGTGTCCTTGACGGGTTCTGGGGTGAGGATACCGGCATCAGGGGGGATAGCTGCCGGCAATATTGACACGAGTTCTGAATCAGGGGATGGCGGGGCGATTACCTTGAATGCCACATCAGATATTATAACAGGTTCCCTGCGGACGGTAGCCGGCGGGACTGGCACAGGGGGGAATATTGCGATTGTGAGCAGTGCCGGTGGGATTAATACGAGTGCCGGTACTCTAGACGCCAGTTCTTATGATGGGAATGGGGGGAATGTCACCCTGAGTGCGGAGCGCAACATTATAACAGGTGAGATTTTATCTGGGTCGCTTGGGGAAATCATTTCTTTAGGGATGGATGAATATGGCTACGAGGAGTTTTCATCTAAGGGAGGCACCGGCACGGGAGGAAATATAACCCTAGAAAGCCGCAGCGGTGCTGTAGATACAAGTCTGGGCAATCTGTTTTCTTATTCTTTGGAGAGGGATGGGGGTTCTGTCACCCTGAGTGCTGCTGGGGATATTAAGACAGGTAACATCATCTCTTCTTCAGGGTACTCCGAATCGGCTACATATATCTACGTTGGCACCGGCACCGGCAGTGGGGGGAATATCGCACTCAATAGCAGTGCCGGTGGCATTGATACTGCCTTGGGCAGGCTAGACTCTTCTTCATTTCAGGGGAATGGGGGTTCTGTCACCCTGACAGCTTCTGGGGATATCAAGACAGGTGACATCTCGTCGGTTTCGTGGGGCACCGGCAGTGGGGGGAATATCGTCCTCAATAGCAGTGCCGGTGGCATTGATACTGCCGGTGGCACGCTAGACTCTTCTTCAAGTCAGGGGAATGGGGGTTCTGTCACCCTGACGGCTTCTGGGGATATTAAGATAGGTAGTATCGATTCTTCTGTTTCAGGTGACTACGACCCAGATACAGGCGCACGGGCTGGCGGCACCGGCAGTGGGGGGAATATCGCCCTCAATAGCAGTGCCGGTGGGATTGATACTGCCGGTGGCGGGCTAAACTCTTCTTCAGATACGAGAAAAGGAGGTTCTGTCACCCTGACAGCTTCTGGGGATATTAAGACAGGTTACATCTCGTCGCTGTCGTATGGCACCGGCAATGGGGGAAATATCGCACTCAATAGCAGTGTCGGTGGCATTGATACTGCCGGTGGCACGCTAGACTCTTCTTCAAGTCAGGGGAATGGGGGTTCTGTCACCCTGACGGCTTCTGGGGATATTAAGATAGGTAGTATCGATTCTTCTGTTTCAGGTGACTACGACCCAGATACAGGCGCACGGGCTGGCGGCACCGGCAGTGGGGGGAATATCGCACTCAATAGCAGTGCCGGTGGCATTGATACTGCCGGTGGCTGGCTGTACTCTTATTCAAGTCAGGGGAATGGTGGTTCTGTCACCCTGACAGCTTCTGGAGATATTCAGTCAGGTAACATTTGGTCGTATTCTTCAGGCACCGGCACAGGGGGGGGTATCTCCCTCAATAGCAGTGCCGGTGGCATTGATACTACTTTTGGACAGTGGAATACTCTGGGAAAGCTAGACTCTTCTTCAACCCAGGGTAATGGGGGCACACTCACCCTGACTGCCAGTGGTATCGTCCACACAGGCAACCTGAATTCTTCTGGCTTGTTGCGGGGGGGAAATATTACCGTCACTAGCCAGTTGAATGATATCATCAACGAGGGATTCCTAGACTCCTATTCGGAGAAGGGCACTCCGGGCCAAATCGCCCTAAATGCTTTTGCCGGCAGCATCTCCACAGGAAACCTCAGCGGTTCGCGGAATATCACGATTGCCGGTGGGGGGTTTGACGATCCAATCGGTGCTAGCGCAGATGCCAGCGTCACTTCCGATGCGGACAAAATTAACACTCGCAGCGGTGATGTCACCCTGAACGCTCACAACGATATTACCGTCAGTGAACCCATCAAAACTTCTTCAGTTTCCAATTTAGCACTCAATGCAGGGCGCAGTATTAACATCAACGCCAACATCGACACCTCAGGCGGGAACGGCAATATTACCTTGCGAGGGAACAATAACAGCGCTAACCCCAATTATCGCGACTCGGGCGCGGGTAGTGTGACAATGGCACCGGGCACGAATTTAAATGCAGGCAGCGGCAACATCGCGATAGAATTGGGCCGGCTCGGAGAAGTTGGCAATATCACTCTGAACAATATAAACACCACCGGCGCTCTCACAGTCAATGCCGCTACCGGGAATATCCTGCGCAGCTCAGCTGACTCGTTAATTACAGCTGGGCGTGCTTTCTTCCAGACATCAACATTAGGCGACGGCGGGATTGGGTTGCAGGCAGAACCGCTGCGCATCAGCCTGAACAATTTAGAGGCAACTGCAGGAAGTGGCGGGGCGTTTTTTGACTCTCCCGAACTGGGAGTAACGGTGGGTGGCGCAACCGAATTACCTGTCGGGATTGTAGCATCAGGTGGGGGTGAGGTTTCACTACGCGCCGCCGGGGATATCGCGATTGTCGAACCTGTCAGCACTGCTAGCGCCTTATCTGGTAATGCTGGGAATATCACTTTGAAGAGCACCGGCGGTGCCATTGATACCAGCGCGAACGCTCTCAACTCTAGCGCCGCACAGGGAAATGGGGGTTCAGTCACGCTGACTGCTTCTGGGGATATTAAGACAGGTGCCATCGAGTCGTATTCTAATGGCACCGGCAGTGGGGGGAATATCACACTCAATAGCAGTGCCGGTGCCATTAATATTGCCAACGGCTTTAGCCAACTATCCTCTTTTTCAGTTCAGGGGAATGGGGGTTCTGTCACCCTGACGGCTTCTGGGGATATTAAGACAGGTGCCATCGAGTCATATTCGTCTGGCACCGGCAGTGGGGGGAATATCGCACTCACAAGCAGTGCCGGTGCTATTGATATCTTAGGCTGGCTAAATTCTTATTCAAGTCAGGGGAATGGGGGTTCTGTCACCCTGACAGCTTTTGGGGATATTACGGCACATACCATCTTGTCGTCTTCGGAAGGCATCGGTAGTGGGGGGGATATCGCCCTGACGAGCAGTGCTGGTACTATTGATGCGAATACCCGAACGGAGGGGCTAAGTTCTTATTCAAGTCAGGGAAATGGGGGTGCAGTCACTCTGACAGCTTTTGGGGATGTTGAGACAGATAATATCTCGTCGTATTCTTTAGGTTCAGGCAGTGGGGGAAATATTGCCCTCAATAGCAGTGCCGGTGGGATTGCTAGTTCGCATATAGCCTCTTATTCAAGTCAGGGAAATGGGGGTTCTGTCACCTTAACGGCTTCTGGGGATATTAAGACGACATATAGAATCGAGTCGTTTTCTAATGGCACCGGCAGTGGGGGGAATATCGCCCTCAATAGCAGTGCCGGTGGCATTGATACTGCCGGTGGCTCGCTATCATCTTTTTCCGAGCAGGGGAATGCGGGTTCAGTCTCCCTGACGGCTTCTGGGGATATTAAGACAGGGCACATTGAGTCAATGGCGGGTTTTCAGCAATCCTATAACCCTGCAACGGACTCCCAGGTGGAATTCACCGCAATTACCGGCAGCACCGGCACCGGCGGAGACATCACAATAGAAAGCAGCGGCGGTATTGTAGATACCAGCACCGACTCACTCAACACCATGTCTTCCGGAGGAATTGCCGGCAATGTCACCATCAATGCCGCCGGACATATTTCCACCAGTAACATCCGCTCAGAAGGCTTATTGCACGGCGGCGATATTACCATCAACAGCGACAGCCCAAATAGTATTGGAGTCGGGGGCAACCTAGACACCTATTCTACTAACGGCACTGCCGGCGATATCACCCTCACCAGCCCGGGCAGAATTACCCTAACGGGTGGCATCACCTCCTACGGGCAAACCCAAAGTGGGAACATTTCTGTCACCAGTGCCAGCAATACCGTCACGACAAATTCTATCACAACTCAATCGGGAAACGGTCCCGCAGGGAATATCACAATCAACGGCAATAACATTGCCACCGGCAACCTCGACTCCATCGGCAGCACCGGCGCAGGGAATATTCAAGTGACTGCCGGTGGTAATGTCACGACACTTAATATCCAATCTCGTGCGGAATCAGGGGATTCTGGTAATATTGGCGTAGAAGCCGGTGGCGATATCAGCACCGGCAACCAAACCTCCACCGCCACCAACGGCAATTCCGGCAACATCACCAATACCGCCGGTTCTGATGTGACAACCGGCAACCAAACCACCACTTCCACAAACGGCAATTCCGGCAACATCACTAACACTGCCGGCAACAACATCACCACCGGCAACCAAACCACCAGCGCCACCAACGGCAATTCCGGCAACATCACCAATACTGCCGGCAACAACATAACCACTGGAGACTTAACCAGCAGCGCCACTAACGGCAATTCCGGCAACATCACCAATATTGCCGGTGGCAATATAACCACCGGCAACCAAACCACAAGCGCTATTGGTGGAACTGCCGGCAACATCACCAACACAGCAGTTGGCAGCATTACTGCAGGCAATCTCACCTCCACCGGCACCAATGGCAGCGGAAATATTAACCTGACTAGCGCCACCGGAGAAATTAACACAGGTGCAGTTCACACAGATACAGGAGAAGTGAATATCAATGCTGGCATTAACCCACTGCCGGTGCCGGTGCCGGTGCCTGACTCAACCCAAACTGTGCCGGTGCCTTCCTTAACCGAAACTAAGCCGGTGCTGGCGAACACCTTAATTCAATCCGTGTCTGCTAACAGCAGCACTAACCCCAACGTCATCAGCAGCCAAACCGGCAGCACCGCCAAGAGCAATTATAACATCAACTCTAGCAACAGTTCCCAAGAACTTTTAGCCAGCCTCAGCGTATTGAACAGTAGCCCTCTCGCGGTGATAGCACCGGAAGCAATCGCGATGCTAGAGCAACGCCGGGATAAAGAATTTGCCGATTACTTCGGGCAAAATCTCTCCAACCAACTGACCTCTCCAGAAAGCATCCGAGACGCTCTGTCAACCATTGCTTCCCAAACCGGCAACCGCTCTGCTATAATATATGTGACGGCATTTACCGACCAATTAGAGCTGGTAGTGTTCACGCCAGAAGGGCGGCCAATACGCAGGGCTGTTCCGGAAGCAAAGCGTGAGGAACTGCTGAAAGTGGTCAGCAATTTTAGCGAAAAAATTACGGCTCCCCGCTACCGGGATTATACCAGCTATTTGCAGCCGGCAACTCAACTCTATCAGTGGCTGATTGCCCCAATCGAGCCAGAATTGCAAGCCGCTAAAATTGACACCCTGCTGTTCAGTATGGATGCGGGGTTGCGGGGATTGCCGGTGGCGGCGCTGCATGACGGCAAACAGTTTCTCGTCGAAAAGTACAGTCTCGCTTTAATACCCAGCGTCAGTTTAATGGACACGCGCTACCAATCCCTCAAGGGGGCGCGAGTGCTGGCAATGGGCGCTTCGGAATTTCGCGACCAAAATCCCTTGCCTGCCGTGCCGGTGGAACTGTCTGAAATTACCGGACATTTATGGCAGGGAAAAGCCTTTTTGAATAATGACTTCACGCGAGACAACCTGCTCGGAGAACGCTCTAATTATCCCTATACGATAATTCACCTGGCAACTCATGGTTCATTCCAAACCGGAGAGATCAGCAATTCTTACATTCAGCTGTGGAACGATAAGTTGCGCCTGGATGAACTGCGCAACATAAGCCTGAACAATCCGCCGGTGGAGTTGCTGGTACTCTCCGCCTGTCGCACTGCAGTCGGCGATGAGCAAGCGGAATTGGGATTTGCCGGTTTCGCAGTCGCGGCGGGAGTCAAGACAGCCGTCGCCAGTTTGTGGTACGTTAGCGATGCCGGCACTTTAGCGCTGATGAGGGAGTTTTACCAGCACCTGAGTGATGCTAAAATTAAGGCAGAGGCGTTGCGACAAGCGCAATTGGCGATGATTCGGGGGGAAGTGTGGATAGAAGGGGGTGAGTTGCGCAATTCTAAAAGTCGTGCCGGGGTGGCGTTGCCGGCAGAATTGCTCAACGAGGGCTCCCACAATCTCAAGCATCCCTATTATTGGTCGGGGTTTACGATGATTGGCAGTCCGTGGTAAAAATAGTAGGGTGCGTTACGCTTTGCGTAACGCTACAAAATCTTAGGGAAGGGAGTTAGGGACTTAAGTCGATTATCCCAGCGTGTACATCCAGCCATCCCTGGCGCAAATTCTCACAATCCCATCCCAAACCACCGGCGTCGATTCAAAGGATATCCCCGGCTGAAAGTGTTCGGCTTGCTCTACTGTCAGGCGATAAAACTCTCCCCGAGAATTCTCCAGCGCGTTTTTCTCGCCCCGCTGGGCCGGCTCCCAGTAAAGATTGAACAGGTAAACTCCATTATAAGTCGCGGCAATCAGTTTATTGCCGTCCGTGAATACCGGCGTGGAGATTGACCCGCCAATCAGCTTTTTGAAGACAATTAATGGCGTGTCGTACTGTTTCGTAAGCAATGGCCCCCGCACCTTTTGCCCTGTGACCGCCGTTTGCGAGCCAATGTAGAGGTTTCCGTCAATGGCGCAGGTGGCAAACAAGGCGGGCGTTTCGCCGGTGCGGTACTCGTCATTGAGGGCAACTGAACCGATGACTCCCCCTTGCCAGTCGGCTAACCTGGCATTGCCGGTGGGTAAAAACCACTCCACACTTTCCGACTCTTTTTTGCTGGGATCGAGTTTCATAACCCCGCCGTTGCCTGGAATGTATTGCTTCTCAATGGCGCAAAAGAGTTTCTCATCTTTGGAGACAGCCACACTTCCGTCCATATCCGAGCCGGTGTAGAAGTCCCAGACGATTTGGCGCTTCTCAATGCTAATCCCGTAGATGTGTCCGGAACCGGCTGCGATGAAAATCCTGTCCCGCAGGCGTGCCGGCGATGACTCTGCAACCAGATTTCCCGCATGTTTTCCGATATCTGCTGTCTCGTAAAGCTTGACCTCCGATAATATATCCGGCTGAACGATTCCCTCTTTATTCTTAGCGGTGCGGGCGGAGCGATTGATGAAATAGCCGATGCCATTTTCACCGGCATTGAACAAAACCCCCTCGCCCAAATCGATGGGACTGCTGTCGTTGTCCCGACTGTAGCTGTCGGTTTTCCTGATGTTCAGCTTCCAAAGTTCCTTGCCGGTTCTGAAGGAAATGGCTCTGAAGCTGGGTGCCGGCGCGGGCGATAGCAGGAAATTCTTGACACCCATCCGGCTTCCCTGTAAAATAACAATCTGGTTCTCTTCACTGGCGGTTGGGTCGATATAAACCGTTGCCGAACCTTTGAGGATGTCGTCAAACTTGTACCGCCAAATGACCTCGTTAGTTGCAATGTCGATTTTTCGCAAGCTGTGGTCGAAGGCACCAATCGTCAGGTAGATTTTTCCCCTGTCTCTGGTGAGGGTTGGCTGTCCAGTCCACCCCGCACCGCTCCAGGTTCGATACCCCCTAAACGCTGTTATGCCACTTCCCAGGTTGAATCGGTCGAGGAGCTTCAACCCTTTCGGCGTGCCCCTGCCATAGAATCTTCTCTGGTCATTTCCCAGAAACGTCGGCACTAAAAGCTCTGTTTCTGGGGTGAGAGAAGCGAGAAAGTCAGTCATTTTCCTGCTGACACTTTCTGAGAGGCCATCACTGACGGTCGCATTCCCTTTGAGAGGATTCCCTGCGAGTTGCTCCTGAAATTGTTTGAAAACTCCGGGACTGATCGCACCGGCAAGCACCAGCCCGACAGCGCGTTTATTGAAGTTTCTTCTGGTAAAGTTCATAAGCTGGCAGATGCAAAAACCTGATAGTTTGTGAGAGAACGCAGTTCGGGATAAACCCCTAACTGCAAACGGAGCTAAACTGGTTTACAGGCAGCAGTTACAATTCGATTCGCGCTTTGTTGCGACAGCGTAATAGTCGCAACAGGACACCACCCACTCTTAGTAACTGCCTGAAAACAAGAAAATCATCTGCGTTAATCTGCGTTCATCTGCGGTTAACAATAAAACCATCCCCGCCCCAAATATCCTAACTTTCGGGGAGAAACTCCTTGCGAAATTGCTCGACAACCTTATCTAGCCTCACAGCATGAGAAGCTTTAAAAAGCAAGCGGTCGCCCGGGAGGACAAACGCTTTCAAACGCTCTACTAAAGCGGCGTGAGCTCCCTCACCGGCAATAACCCTCGTCTCTACGAAAGGGATACCGGCAGCGCCGGTCGCCATTGCTTGCGCTTCTGCCTGATCAGCAAAAATGAAGAGGGCGTCGAGATTCAGCTGGCGTGCGGTAGCGCCGACGAGCCGGTGGAACTCCACAGACCGGTCGCCCAGTTCCCGCATGGTTCCGAGTACGGCAATCCGGCGTTTGCCAGGGGTTTGCGCCAGCAAGTGCAGCGCCGCCCGCACTGATTCTAAACCGGCATTGTAACTTTCATCCAAAATCACGATATCATCGGGCAGCTCGTAGCGCCGCGCCCGTCCTTCTGGCAGAATCACCGGCAAGCCGGCGGTGAGGGGCTCCCAACTCACCCCGAGGATTTTGGCCACTGCCAGGGCGGCTAGGTAGTTGCTTGCATTGTGGCGTCCCGCCAGGGGCAGCGGAAGCCTCACCCCCTCGACTTCCAGGGTTTCGGGCGTCACCAGCTGTCCGCGCAAATCCCCCCCTTCCAAGCCGTAGGTGAGAGTTTTTCCTTGCCAAACGCTGGCGGCGGTTTCCATTAAAAGCTTGCTGTCGTGGTTGATCACGGCGATGCTAGTGGGGGGCATTTCGGCGAGTAACTCGCACTTGGCTTTGGCAATCGCTTCCTCAGAGCCCAGCAAACCGATATGGGCGGTGCCGGCATTGACGATCGCGCCCACAGTGGGGCGGGCGATCCCGGCCAGATCGGCAATCTGGCCCGGGCCTCGCATGGCCATTTCGATAACGGCAAAGTCGTGGGAGTCGGAGAGTTCCAGGAGGGTTTTGGGGACTCCGATTTCGTTGTTGTAGTTGAGCTGGGTTTTCAGGACGTTGCCTCGGGTGCCCAAGACTGCCGCGATTAGCTCCTTGGTGGTGGTTTTGCCAAACGAGCCGGTGACGGCAATTACGGGAATTTGGAACTGGTTGCGCCACCAGCGGGCGATGGCTTGGTAAGCTAGTAGGGTGTCGGCGACCCGCAGTTGCGGCACCGGCACAGGAAGCTGGCGATCGGTAATGGCTGCGAGAGCCCCTTTCTCGATGGCTGCGGGGACAAATTCATGGCCGTCAAAGTTTTCGCCGCGCAGGGCCACAAACACCTCGCCGGTCTTGAGGCTGCGGGTGTCCGTGGTTATGCCGGCTGCCGGTGTGTCGAGTGCGACATCCTGCAGGTGGACTGGCGTGGCGTCGAGGATTTCGCTCAGCTGGGCTAAGGTGACACGAAAAGTCATAGGGGGATGGGAGGAATTTTAGATTTCAGATTTTAGATTAATGCAAAATCCAAAATCTAAAATTCTATTTCAGTGCCGTTTGCGGGATTTACTGTCTCCTCTCAAGCGCGTGATGGGGATTTGCAGGCGTCGCTGGCGACGCCCCAGACCCGATCTCTCTTTACCACCCTATGGCCTCTGGAGTCAAGCGTCGGGGAGTGTGTTTGCCACAGAGGAAGGCGCAAGGCGCGTCTTTTAGGAAATGTTTACAGAAAATCCTTAATTCCCGGGCGGATCTTTACGGTATCTTCATTTACGGGCAGCCGGGGGTTGTGTAAAGTGTAATTAGTAACCCCGCTGATTGTATGCAGACAGCCGGCAAAAGCGGCCTCTACTCCCAGAGGAACAGACTCGATCCATCGAGTCCGGGCCCGCTGGGGGAGGTGGCCGGTGCGGCTGGTGCCCGGTACTGCTAGAACACAGCAGAATTCCCGGCTCGTTGCAAGCGATCGGGATCTCAAAGGGCGGCGGTTGAGATCACATCAGGCAGTGAGGGGCCCGCATACGATCGAATGGGGGGATAGAAGCCTTTGGGAGGCAGGGCGTGCTTGACATCTGTCCGGGCACCCTGAAGGGCGGAAACCTGGCCTGAGGTTTTCACAGGTAAGGTAAGCCGGCAAGCGTAGAAATGCGACATCTGGCGGCGTCCCTTCAAGAGCCACCTGGGAACCCGTGAGTTTTCGGATGCGTCCAAGGGTGAAGATGGCTAAACTATTGATATTTATTTATTTAAAAGTCAGCACAGCGGTTTGTCAGCGTCTGCTGCTGGGTCGCTCAGAAGTGAATCAAAACTGAGTTCAACAGAAGTGGCGGTCGCAAGAGACCGGATACCAGAGCGGAGGTGCTAAGACCAGATGGATAATTTGACAGACCATTCTCACAGGCAAAACATTTATGAAGAGCAGGCAGTGTACAATTACCTGCTCTACTGGGTGGAACAAGAGTCGCCGGCACAGCTGATTGAGCGCTTCCGAAACTTGTTTATAGACAGTTGGGGGTATCGCGAGCCAGAAGTGGCAAAAGCTCTGGAAACGCTGACGGCATCGAAGCAGGCTGAGCAAGAATTTAAGTTTGTTCTGAATCGCTGCTGCCACATTCTGATCAACCGCTGGCAAATGCTTTCGCAGACGCAAGGGAGCATTGCGGAGCTGATCGAGCTGTTTGAGGGGTGCCGCACAACCGCCGGGGCTTACTCCAGGCACCACAAAGGATCGCGCTTGCAGGAACTGGTGTGCCAGTTCGCGCAGAGCGAGCAGTACCTGACGCTGCGCCGCTTGGCGCAAGTGATGAAGCCCAACCCAGAGGCCAGCAGCAGCCCGGAAACTAAACCTCTGGGCACTTTAATTCGGCGGTATCCTTATTTATACGAGCATTGCTTGCTGACTGAGGGCAGCACTTACGAACACCAGCAAACAGTCCGGCAAATACAAGCCCAACGGCAAAAGCAATTTGAGAGCCATCTGTCACAGTACGTGACTTATCAGGTGCGCAAGGCCCAGCAGGCACGCACTGGGCCAGCCCCTTCGGCGGGGCGGATTATCCTGCCGGTGGAGAATCCCACCCTCCTGAGCGATCGGGAACTGTACGGATCGCTGAAACAGTTTGTGGGTAAAGTTGAGGGGTCTTATACCTATCGGGACTTGGCTCACAGCTTTCTCACCCACACCAGCCAAACTCGCACCTACGGCAGTTTTAAAAGGGAATTGTACGAATATCTGATTTCGTCAATAGAGCCCGCATACGGCAAGCGTCAATTTAACGATCGCTTGTACAAGCAGCTGCAAAACACTCTGCCCCAGAGCGATTCTCAGAAGTTCAGCGATTTCCTGCTGGTCAGAACTTGCAGCCAATTGCTTAACTTTTTAGTGGTGGAAAGCCCGCAGCGACCTAACCACTTTGTCTTGATTGACCTGATTTCCAATGTCGGGCCGGCTCTCACCACCGGCTTGCTTCTGAAAATTGTCCTCCTGTGCCGCAAAGTTAAGCCCTATCTGGAACGGCGTTTTTCCATTTTGTTTAGCCACTACGAGTCTTCTACCCGAGACGCCGTGCACTGGTTGGTTAAAGGGCTGGAAAATGTCAATCTGGCTTTGATCACTAACTTCGGTGCCGTTGACCTGTCTTTTATACGGTAGAATAATTTGCCCATACTTACGGATGAATTATTTTTTTACCGCCAAGATGCCAAAAGCGCCAAGAAAGAGAGGGAAGAGAAGTAGGGTGCGTTCCCTCAAGCCATTACAATCAGTGGGGTGTTCCATTCAGGGAACGCACCCTACCGTTACGGATGAATCAATTTTTTTTACCGCCAAGACGCCTTAGACGCGCCAGCGGTTTCCCGCAGGGTAGAACGCCAAGAAAGAGAGGGGAGGTTAAATAATCGATTAAGCGGAAGTTAGATAAGGGAAAGCGGGCCGGCAGACGTTCAGACTGGTAGGGCTGGTTTGGCACTGGTGGGCGCAAGTGGCCGGCGGGAGAGGTGCCCACCGGCAGCCGGTGCGGCGAAGTGTGCCGGCTCTACCTTCAGCAAACTTTGGCCAAGCTCCGTGAAGGCCCGGAAAAGAAAGTGGCTGCGCCGGCAAATCGTTTCGCACCGGCGATTAAAATAGTTTTCAGGAGAAGCTTTCAGCTGGGTTTGGGACTGGGGGGGGCGAAGCGGCTAGAAGGGAGTCGGAGATTTTTCTCTAATCTCTAGCGTCCTGCAGCCGCGCGGCGGGGTGGCTGTGTCCACTTGGGCGCAACCCGTGGCGGTCACGGAAGCCCGCAGTCCCCAGCCCAGAAAAGCTGATAGCTCCAGACAAACAACTCAATTACTGTTAACAGTCAAGGTCAAGGAGTAACAATGACCCAAGTGGTTATAGGCGAAAACGAAAACATTGAATCGGCTCTGCGCCGGTTTAAACGTCAAGTTTCCCGCTCGGGAATATTAGCAGATGTAAAGAGTCGCCGGCACTTTGAAACGCCGCTGGAAAAGCGCAAACGGAAGGCAAGTACGGTTCGGGGCAAGAGAGGTATGTCTTAAGAATATCTGTTGCTTCAGCGGCTTGACTAATTTTGCTCGCTCAACCCGACAGCAACCAGCATTTATCTAAGACTTAGTTCAGGCGGACTCAGGCTTAGCTGGAAGTCCGCCTGTATTTTGGCATGGGGCATGGGGCATGGGGCATGGGGCATGGGGCATGGGGCACTGTTCATCTCCCGAGCCGGTTCCATAATTAAAGCAATCAACCGGAGAAGGGATCAGAGCAAGAAGGGGTGAAGAATGAATAGGATCGCAGGAGGATGCCCCAAAAGCTTAAGCCCAACCCTACGGCTTGCAGGAGGCTGGCAGCAGCAAGCGATTTGCCACTATATGCTGATCTATGCTATACTTTGCTCAAGACAGCCACCCGAACCCGAAAACCAAAGGCGGGTGGTTGCTCTGAAAAGTCCAAAACAGCTATCTAAACCCGAAAACCAAAGGTAGGTGACTGTGTCTAAATCGCCTTAAAGCCCGAACCCCAAAGGCAAATGGCCTTTGGACTAGATTGAGACAGCTTCTTTCTCAAAGGAAGTCACTTTGTCTGGAGTTTGGACGTTGTGCTCGCGGGTTCCCTGCGGGCATTGGTTGATACGCCTTGGCTGAGAGCTAGCCTCCCAGCTTATGTATTTGTTACTAATTGATAGCAATTGATAGCAAAAATGTATCGGTTCACTTTTGTCATCTTCTTTGCCTGACTTTGAATTCTCACCCGACGCACAGCGTCAGAACGCGCCGGCTCCCGACCTGGCCAAGGAGCTCGACAGCGCCATTTTCAGCTTTACAGACATTCAGGCGGAATTGAACTACAAGCAGGCAAAAGACTCCCTGCGCGATTTGGTGGCTTCCCTTGACCTCACCCCCGAAGAGCGAGCCGGTCTGGAAGATGAAATTGGCGGACTGTCCGCTATGCTGGACAAGCTAGAGCGCGATTGCGTGCAGATTGCCGTCTTTGGCATGGTGGGGCGGGGCAAATCCTCGGTGCTCAACGCTCTGCTGGGGGTGCCGGTGTTTGAAACCGGCCCGCTGCACGGCGTCACCCGCACGGCGCAAACCCGTCAGTGGCAGCTTGACAGCGCTCTGGAGGGGGCATCCCCAACTGCCGGCGGCGAGCAGAATTCCCCGATTTCCTACCGGCTGTCCCAGCTGGAGCTGATTGACACTCCGGGCATCGACGAAGTGGATGGCCAGACGCGGGAAGCCTTGGCCCGTGAGGTGGCGTCCCGGGCTGACCTGATTTTGTTTGTGATTGCCGGCGACATCACCAAGGTCGAATACGAAGCCCTCTCCCAGTTGCGGGAAGTCGGCAAACCCATGCTGCTGGTACTCAACAAGATTGACCAGTATCCCGATGCCGACCGCATGGCCATTTATCAGAAAATCCGCGACGAGCGGGTGCGGGAGTTGCTCTCCCCCGATGAAATTGTTATGGCCGCTGCGATGCCGGTGGTGGCCACCGCCGTGCGGCGTCCCGACGGCACCCGGGGCGTCCAGCTCAGCCGGGGGAAGCCCCAAGTGGAGGATTTAAAGCTCAAAATTATCGAAATTTTAGACCGGGAGGGGAAATCTCTAGTGGCGATTAACACCCTGCTGTATGCCGGTGAGGTGAACGAGCAACTGGTGGGGCGGAAAATGGCTATCCGGGATGCCGGTGCCAACCGGATTATCTGGAATGCCGCGCTGACGAAAGCTTTCGCCATCGCCCTCAACCCCGTCACCGTGCTCGACATTCTCAGCAGCGCCGCAATTGATGTGGCGATGATATTGACACTATCGAAACTTTATGGTATTGAGATGAGCCAGCAGGGAGCGGTGGGGCTGCTGCAAAAAATCGCCCTGACGATGGGGGGTATCAGCGCCAGCGAACTCCTGGCTTCTTTGGGGCTGTCGTCGCTGAAAGGGCTGTTGGGGCTGGCAACACCGGCAACCGGCGGGGCGGCGCTGGCCCCCTACCTGTCCGTGGCCATCACCCAAGCCGGTGTGGCCGGTGTCTCCTCTTATGGGATTGGCCAAGTCACCAAAGCCTACCTGGCCAATGGCGCGTCCTGGGGTGCGGATGGCCCGAAAGCCGTGGTCAGCCGGATTCTGGCCACCCTGGATGAGACTTCGATTCTCAGTCGCATCAAAGAGGAACTGCGGGAAAGGTTAAAAGGAGTGCGGGGGAGTTTGGGGAGCAAGAGAGCTCAGGTAGAGGGGGAAGCTGAGAAACCGGGTTTCTGAGAAAACTGTTGCATCTCACCCAAGAGATAAATTGAGAAACCCGGTTTCTGAACCCCCGCAAGAAACCGGGTTACTGGGACAACTTTTGCATCTAACCCGAGAGTTCTATTCAGAAACCCGGTTTCTGAGCCGGCCCGCTCAGCTTTTCTGCCAAACCGGACGTGTGAGTTTCGCCTTATCGGGATCTTCAATGACGGGAGCGTTTGTCATAAACTATTATTACAGTGCCAACGGCACTGAACATTCTGCGAAGAACTGTGCGGTCAATTGAAAAACTGACAGAAGAACTCCTGTCTCTGCCCAGTGCGTCAAGGGCACTGCTGGCAGAGAAGCTAGTAGAAAGCCTGGAATTTGATACAGACCCAACCATTCAGGTGGCTTGGACAGCCGAGGCAAAGAGCCGGCGTTCCGGAAGTCCGCAGTGGGACTGTTCAAACAATTCCAGGGGAAGAAGCTTTAGCTCAGGTGAGGCGGCTTCTTGAACAATGAAGTATCTATTTCACCCTGAAGCCCTTACGGGGTAGTGCTGAAGAAGTAATGATTTTTGGATTTTGTCTGGCGCTTCAGGGCGGGTTCCATAAGATCGCATCATTATTTATGCAGGACTGCCCAATATCTGTATTCAACAGGTTGAGCTTTTGGGAGAGCCGGTGCTGCCTAGCTTTGAGAAGCTTTCAGTCGTCCCCAGAAAGCAGCGCCTCCATTTCTGCCAGCAAGAATTCAAATTTTTGGCGCTTAGAGGGGCTGTCCCACACCTTCAACTTCTTGACTTTATAATAAACCTTCTCCAGGCGGGTCTGAAGTTCGTCTCGCTCTACAGGGGGTTTTTTAGCTTTAACCCTTTCTCGGATTTGACTCAGGGACAGCGACTGTTCAATAGCTTCTTCCAGCAGAGCCATGCGATCTGCGTCTGACTCTAACTTGGCTATTTCTAGAGCCTTGGTGTACTCGATTCGCCCCTCACGGAGAGCTTCTAGGATGTTAGCGGGAAGTTTGAGAAGGGGCAACCGGGCGTGCGTAAAGGACTGCCAGCTGATTCGCCCCAACTCGGCAAACACTTGCTCTACTGTTTCCGCTCCTGAGTTACCTAAAACGTTTTGGGTAATTTTTCCCTTAGCTTCATTTTCCATTCGGTAGAGCAAGGGAGCGACACCGGCTGGGTCGCATCCCAGTCGCAAAGCTAGAAGTTGCAAGATTCCCTCAGTCTCCTCCACTGGGTTCAAATCCTCCCTCTGCAGGTTCTCCACCAAGGCGTACTGGATAGCTTGCTCGTCAGACATCTCCCTGACCAGCGCCGGCACTTGCGTCAGCCCCACCTCCATCGCCGCCCGGTATCTCCGCTCCCCCGCCACTACCTCATACTTCTCCCCCACAGGACGCACTATTATAGGCTGCAGGATGCCGTGTTCTTGGACGCTAGCAGTCAGCTGCTGCATGGCAGCTTCATCAAAATAGCGCCTGGGTTGGGATTCGGGAAGGCTAATCCGCTCCATTGGGACAAATTGAGCGGCAACTCCCAACTCAGCAACCTCTGCCTCAGAACTATTCTGAGTCTGTTTTGCCGGCTTTGCAGGTGGGCCAGATGACCTTGACCGTTGGGGAAGCTTTGGACTCATTACCTTCGTTTCGCTTGGGGGACTATTCTATTTTGCCGCGTGGAGCGGCGTTAGTGCTGTCGCGACAGTCAATGTCAACAATCTAGAGTTACTGATAATAGATTATACTTTTAATTTGCTGATTATACAAACGTTGCTTAGCTTACAGATAGGCGCTGGCAGTAACGTATTGGAACCTGACCGTAGCGAAATAGTGCAAATTAAATACACAAAATTGGGTGGGGAAATGTATCGGTGTATCGGGCTGCCGGCGGGGCGGAACGCGCTTGACTCGAGTGCCGGCGGCGCAGGATAGTGGCAGAAAAGCCGTTGTAGGGGCCGGTTGACTCGACATCTGTACCGGCAGCTTTGCCGATTCATCAACCCGCCCCCACCGCACAGCAACGATTGCCGGTGCGGGTGAGAGCGGGAGGAGAGGGGAGAAACTTAGCAGGACTGGAAGGCCGTTCGAGAAATCTGAGAAACCGGGTTTCTTCTGGCTTTTCTCAGGAAAAATCCCTATTTAGGTCAGAGAAAACCGGTTTCTTACCCTTGATTGTGAATAAAAAACCGGCACTCTACAAGATTCCAGGGCGTGCAAAATTCTCCCACTCTCCCGGGAAGCCGTTACTCCCGTTCCTTAAAGGAAGCCAGCCACTCCCGGATCTGGTCGGCGGCGATATCCCGACCGCCTAACCCAAAGGCGATGGCAATGGCTACGGCAATCGCGCCGAACAGCAGCCCAAAGGCTAAATTCACGATGTCACCGGCAATCCCCATCTGTTCGAGAGCCATTGCAGACACGAGGGCGATGATGGCAATGCGAGCCGTCTGGCCCAGTATCCGCGCTTGGCGAGAGCCGGAGGAGGAAATCAGGTTGAAGGCGAGGTTAGCAAAGTACAAGCCGAGGGCAAATACCACTAACCCAGCCAGAACCCGCCCTGCGAGCAACACTAAGCCGGAGACAATTGCTGTCAGCGCCTCGATGTTTAAAATGTTGATGGCGGCTACTGTGGCGAGCAGCAGGATGCCGACTTGCACCACAATTCCGACAATTTCTGAAGGCGTCCGCGCCGGCACTGCTGGGGGCTGAATGACGGTCGCGTCTTCGTCCGCAAGCGGCGGGGCGACCGGCTGGCGGCGAGCTGACGGTGTTGATTGCAATCCCAGCCAGTAGAAGATGTTGTTAAAGCCAATGCCGGTGAGGATATTGGTAACCAGATCCGCCACAAAGCGCCCGATAAAGTAAGCGACTGTCAGAATCAGCCCAGCCGTAAAAATTTGCGGGATGACGTTGAGCATCTGCGTCAGCATGACAACTGCAGGCGCGGAGATGGCTTCAACTTCCAGGGCGTTGAGGGCGGCGATCGCGGTCGGGATTAAAATCAGAATGTAAACAATTGTGCCGCCAATCCAGGACAGGGACTGTCCGCCGGCAGTCTGGCTGACGCCTAGCCGCGCTCCCAGCCGGTCGGTGCCGGTGGCTGCTAGCAAGTTGGTAACTAGCCGGCGCACGACTTGCGCCAGCAACCAGCCGGTCGCGCCAATGATTCCCGCTTTGAGAATCTTGGGTAGGGCGGCGAGAATTTGATTGAGCAGGTTCTGAATCGGTTCGAGCGCCTGCTGCAGCCCCAGGGTGTCCAGAACGGGTGCCAGAAACAGCAGCAAGATGAACCAGTACAGGGCGTTGGCGAGAGTGTCGCTGAGCTGCAGGGGGGGTTGTGCCGGAACTGCGCCCACTTGCTGGTTCAAACGCTCGTCCAAACCCAATCTCCGCAACGCCTGGGACACCACTATCTTGGAGACGGTGGCTATGGCCCAGGCCACGCCCAGCAAAATTAGGGCAGCGGCTAATTTGGGCAAGAAGCCGGTGACTTGGTTGAGAAATGTGTTCAGGGGTACGGAAACCGCCTGCAGCTTGAGCTGGTCGAAAAAGGCGACCAGCACGAAGATCATGACGATCCAGAACACCGCACTGGAAACCCATTTCTCCACCGGCGGCGCTTGCGCTCCCGTCGCCGGGCGACCGGTGATCCAGCTGGCGAGCCGGTTGTCGATGTTTGTGCGCTTGAGCAGCCCCCCGGCTACGGCGGCTGCAATCATCGCGACTATCCAGCCAATCACTAGGATGGCAATGGCCGTGGCCAGATTCAGCAGCACGGATGGGCCCATTGTGCCGAGTGAGCGGCTAAATTCCTCCAGCCAAGTATTCCAAGGTTGAGGGGCTGCCGGCCTGTTCTGGGCCAACACCCCGCCCGCCAGCACAGGTATCGTTTGTATGCTACTTTCCCAGGGTATATTCATGGTTTTCTGAGGGTAAAGTCAGTTTCACAAGCAAAAATCCGAAAATAGTGATAATACGCCTCTAGCTTGCAGTTATAATGTCAATAAGTCAAGTTTTCGAGCAAACAATTCAAATTAATGCTAGTGCCACTGTGGTGGAGCGCTGTATCGCAGATAGCGCTTTGATGCACCGGTGGCTGAACCCGGTGCTGCGCTGTGAGCCGGTGGGGGAGTGGAGCACTGATGTTGGGGCGCTGAGCCAGTTTGTTATCCAGATTCCGCTGTTGCGGCCCACTCTGGACAGTGTGGTGGTGGAGCGAGAGCCCGGTCTGATTGTCTGGCAGTTCCAGGGATTTTTCACCGGGCGCGACCGCTGGGAGTGCCAGCCGGCGGGCAAGGGAACGCAACTGCTCAACCGCTTTGAGTTCGAGATTCCCAATCCCCTGATCCGGTTTGGCTTCAATCGCTTTGCCTCTGCCTGGACGCAGGAAGACATGCGGGCCCAACTTCGCCGGCTCAAGCGGGTGGCTGAGGAACAGGGGGTTAGGGGTTAGGGTTTAGGGGTTGGGAGAAAAGCTGGCAAGCTGTTATGCTTTTAATATGCTTGTTGGAGAGAGGGGCAAAGAATCCAGATATGCCTTTATAGAGGTATAATAGGAACAATGTCTAGAGGTGGATAGCGCAAATTAAATGCGCAAAAGCTTAATGGGCCCAATGAAACCATCCCAATCCCCAATCTCCAATCCAAAATCCTTGCATCCAAAATCCTTGCATCTCTACGCCCATAGCCCAATCACGGCTAGATGTCAGAGCGCAGGCGCTGCACTAATTGGCGGATGGCACCGGCATCACCGGCCCCCGGCACCCGGGCCAAATAAACCTCCAGCTCCCGGATGGCTTCTGGCCTGTAGCCCAGCTGGTAGTAGAGGATGCCCCGATCCCGCAATTCAGTGGGGGTTTCGGGAAACAGCAGCAGAATCCGGTCTACCGCTGCCAGCGCTCTGGGGGCATCGCCCTGGCTGACATAGATTAATTTAAGATTGCTGAGCATCCGCGCCAAGAAGTGCCGGGGGCTGACAGGTTCGAGAAATTCGGGCTGCAGGGCGACCCGATGCCCGTACATTCGGGAGAGGCGTTCTTTGCAGTCTTCTGGGAAGAGGATTTCACCGGCATTGAAGGCGTCAACGCAGATGCCGGCACCTTCAAAGTCGGGACGGATGAGGAAGTGTCCGGGCATCCCCACGCCTACCATTGGGAAATCGATGCGCCGCGCTATTTCTAGGTAGAGCAGGGATAGGGTGATGGGTATGCCGGTGCGCCGGTCAATGACGTCGTTGAGGAAGCTGTTGCGGGGATCGTAGTAATCAGCGCTGTTGCCGGTGAACCCCAAATCGCTGTAGAGATACTGGTTGACGGTTTGGATGACGCGCAGGGGATAGCGCTGCGCCGGCAAGCGTTCGCTCACCTCAGCCGCCATTGTGTCGAGGGCGCTGAGATATTCAGCCGGGTCGAGTTGGGGATATTCTTCCTGAGCGATGTGCAACGCTGCTTTGGCCAGGTCGATTCGCTCGTCTGGCTGGTCAATTTCTTGATAAAAATATTGCCTCGCTAGGGGGAAGTCCATTGTCGCTCACTGACGCACCTGCTGCCATTGTAGTGCAATCGGCACAGAGGCGTGGGCGAGTGGGCATCCGCTCGCGATCGTAGCGTTGAGCCGGCTCTACCAATTTTGGATTGTGGATGCGTGGATTTTGGATTGAAAAAGGCGACAGTAAAGCCTTTTAAGCGTCCGCTGAGTCGTTGGGGCAGTCTTGCTGTCGCTGTTTGTCTATGAATTCGGCGTCCCGGTCTTTGAGGTTTTCCCAAATCCAATCGGCCATTTCTGTGGGGTAGTCGAAGCGAAGGAATTCGTACTCGATGGCAGAGAGGAGGCGGTGCCACGTTTTGAAGTCTTGCCAGCCGGCAATTAAGTCCAGTACCGCCTTTTCCCAGCGCCCAAACAGCCGGTAGCTGAAAAACGAGCAGCAGACGTTGCCGGCGTCTGTCACCCACGAGATGGATACTTGGTGCTGCAGGCAGGTGGCCTTCCTGACTTGTTCGGGGGATACGCCCAGGAATTGGGCCACTTCTTCTTTGGAAAGCTTCCAGTAGCGGGGGTTGATCCAGCATAGGGAAGTGAGGCTTTTGGGTTTGAATCGGTAGGCCATTGTCGTTCTCCCTTATTTTCGACGCAGGTCTAAAAGGTCTAGCACCCCTGAGTTCTCTAGCTTTGGGCTTCCGGGACAGGTGGGGAAAGCGTATAATTGGCTTTGGTTTCCGGACTGGTTTTTAAGCAGTCTGGTGCTTTCCACCTGTCAGGAGCTATAATTTAAGCTCTTGAGAGGGATTAAACCTTTAGACTTTTGAATTATAGAAACCATCGTAACACAGCCTGGGGTAAGATGCAACCCTTGGGGAAATTTTTTATTATTTCTTAAGGAAAGCCGGCACCGGCTTGTGCTAGGGTGTGGCGGGGCGGGGTGCGTGCCGGCCTGGAGAGCCGGTGTTGCAGTGGGGGGCAGTCTCCGTGGGGGGCCGGTGGGTGTCAGCTTTAGCGCCCTATTCCTTATGATTGATTAATCTTAGAATCAACCGCCAAGGACGCCATAGACGCGGCAGCGGCTTCCCGCAGGGTAGGACGCCAAGCAGCAACCTCAGGGCGTTCCTTCACGGGGGCGGTTGATGATTAAGCCGAAGTTGACACCAATGGCACGTTGGCCCTGCCCCTGGGGCTAGAATGTGTGCCCACCTTTTTAGAGAAAGCCGGTTTTTGGAATTTCTTAGGGTGAGGTTGGCACGCATCAGCTGGGTTGGGCGTAGAATGGGGTAGAAGCTAGGAGTTAGGAGTCTTGGATTCGCGACTCAGAGCTTAAAAGTCACAACCTGCGTATGAGATGCCAGCGAAGTACAGCGAAATTGAAAAGCGCCTGTGGGCAGCTGCCGACCAGCTGCGGGCCAATTCCAAACTGAAGCCGTCGGAATACTCGGTGCCGGTGCTGGGGCTGATTTTCCTGCGCTACGCCGAGTACAGGATTTTACACTGTGCGGCGCAGCGGGACAAAGTCCATTCTGGCTTCCGGATGTGCCTGCCGGAAGTGGCCCGTTTCTCCAGACTGGTGAAGCTGCCAAAAACAGCGGACATTGGCCTCGCGATCGACGACGCTATGGAAGCGGTGGAAGCGGCGAACCTGCAGCTGAAAGACGTGTTGCCGAAGAATTATCACCGGCTCGACAGCGACATTCTGGTGGCGCTAATCGAGAACTTCCAGGCGATCCCGATGGACATAGAAGGGGACGCTTTCGGGAAGATATACGAGTATTTTCTGGGGAACTTCGCCATGAGCGAGGGGCAGAAGGGCGGCGAGTTCTTCACCCCCACGTCCATTGTGAAGCTGATTGTGGAGATCATTGAGCCATTCCACGGGCGCATTTTTGACCCAGCTTGCGGTTCCGGGGGGATGTTCGTGCAGAGTGCGTCGTTTGTGGAAAAGCGCAACCACAACCCGAGCGCGGAAATTAGCATTTTCGGACAAGACAAGATTGCCGAAACGGTGCGCCTGTGCAAGCTAAATTTGGCTGTGCACGGGCTGGTGGGGGACATTCGCCACTGTAACACCTACTACGAGGATGTCCACAGCAGCACCGGCCAGTTTGACTTTGTGATGGCCAATCCGCCGTTTAATGTGGACAGGGTGGACAAGCAGCGCCTGAAAGACGACAGCCGCTTTCCTTTTGGCCTGCCGAGGGTGGATAATGCAAATTACCTGTGGATTCAGCTAATCTACAGCGCCTTGAACGAGACGGGGCGGGCGGGATTCGTGATGGCCAACTCGGCTAGCGACACCCTGCTTTCGGAACAGGAGATCCGCCGCCAGCTGATTTTGAGTGGGGCGGTGGATGTGATGATTGTGGTGGGGCCATACTTTTTCTATACCGTGAGGCTGCCCTGCACGGTGTGGTTTTTGGATCGGGGCAAGGTGAAGACGCCGCGCCGGGATAAGGTGCTGTTTATTGAGGCTAGGCACATTTTCCACCAGAGCGATCGCGCCCACCGGCAGTTCAATCCGGCGCAGATTGAGTTTCTGACAAACATCGTGCGCATGTACCGGGGCGAGGAGCTGGCGACGGGCAAGGGCGGCGAGGAAATGCTGCGCAAGATGTTTCCAGAGGGAGTGTACACCGACGTGCTGGGGCTGTGCAAGGTGGCAACCCTTGCAGAGATTGAGGCGCAGAGCTGGAGTCTCAATCCGGGGCGCTATGTGGGCGTTGCAAAGACGGAGGAGGAGGATTTCGACTTTGCCGAAAGGCTGGAGGAGTTCAATGAGGAACTGGTGAAGCTCAACGCCCTTGCGCTGGAATTTCAGGAGCGGATTGCAGAGAGTGTGGCGAAGTTGCTGGAAAAGAATGCGGGGGTTTGATATGAAGTCCGCATTTCAGTTTATTGCGGGTAGGGGCGGGTTGATTAATAACCCAAGCTACCGGCAGGCGGGTTTATAGATATACTGTACTGCCAGCAGGTCGGTCGGGTTAACTCGCCTTCGCAGGGGGTGAACCCGACCCTGCAAGTTTAGATAATCGATGGAACGGGAGAGGAAAAAGAGTTATGACTTCTCAATTGATGGAAACCGCAAAGACTGAATGGGTGCAGCGGCGGCTCGGGGACGAGTGTGCGGTGGGCGACGGCACTCACGCCAGACTGGAGCGGCTGGATGCCGGTGTGCTGTATGTGACGGCGAAAAATTTAAAAGAGAGTGGGTTGAATTTGTGGAAGGTGGGGCGGATATCGGAAGCGGATTTCAACAAGTGTTTTCGCACCGACACGAGGACGCCCAGCAGACCGAGAGCTGGGGACGTGCTGATGGGGATTATTGGCACGATTGGCATCCCTTATTTGATGAAGCCTGAAGACCGTTTTGGCCTGTCTAGCAGCGTGGGAATTATCAGGCCAAATCAAGAGGTTTTGTGGCCGCCCTATCTGTATTACTGGGTGAAAGGTGAGGTTTTTCAAAACGCCTTGCACGGTATAGTGGGGGGGGTGGTTCAGCCATATGTCAGCATGCAGGGGCTGAAATCTCTGCCGCTGAGATACCCGTGTTTGGAGAAGCAGCGCAAGATTGCGGAGGTTCTTTCGGCGTATGACGAGTTGATTACCATTAACTTGCAGCGGATGAAGTTGCTGGAATCAATGGCGCGGACGATTTTTCGGGAGTGGTTTGTGTACTTGCGCTTTCCGGGTTGGGAAGGGGTGAAGATAGTGGAGTCGGAAGTGGGACGGATTCCTGAGACGTGGGAGGTGACAAAGATTGGTGACGCGATGGCAACGGTGAGTGGGGATACGCCTTCGACGAGGAAGCCGGAATACTGGGAAAATGGGGATATGACTTGGTTTACGCCTACGGATCTGACGAATGCCGGTACGATGTTTATTTCGGAGTCGGCTCGCAAGATTACGCCGCTGGGCCGGCGCAAGAGCAAGACGCGGGTGTTTCCGCCGTATTCGGTGATGGTGACGAGTCGGGCTACTATTGGGGTGGTGGCGATTAATGCGACGCCGGCTTGTACGAATCAGGGGTTTATTACCTGCATTCCGAATGAGCGGGTGTCGGCTTATTTTATTTATTTTTGGGTGGAGGAGAATAAGGACAGGATTAGCAGTCTGGCGTCGGGGGTGATGTTTAAGGAGATTTATCTGAGCAATTTTCGCAAGGTGCTGATTGCTGTTCCTGATGAGCCGACTCACCGGCAGTATGTGGCGCTAGTAGAACCGGTGTACAAGCAGATAGAGGTTTTGCAGGAGCAAACGATCAATTTGCGGCGCACGCGGAATTTGCTGATGTCTGGGTTGCTGTCGGGGAAGTTGGATGTGGGGGGGGACTGAACCGGCACCAGTAGGGTGTGAGGGTGGGGGGGATTGAACCGCCTCCTCAGCCAAGAGCGCCAAGGCGGGGGGAGGGGCGATTGGATTCCAGTATTTGAGGGTGCGCCCATCCCCTGTCAGCAGGAAGGCTGCGCAGTGATGCGGATTGGCTAGCGGGAGTATTGCAGGATGCGCAGGATGCGTGCGTCTAGCTTGCGGGCGAGATCGCCAATGGGTGCCGGTGAGGGATCGCCGTCTAAATAGGAAGTAGTAACGAATCCCACTACTCCTCCTCTGCGAAATAGCACCATGTCTATGCGTAAGTTCACAACTTGCAAATTAAATATTGTGGTCTGTCCAGTAGAGGCGTCGCCAATATTATTGACACCAGGGAGTTCCTGAGTTGTGACAACCCCAGGCTTTATTCCTGGAATTTCGCCGGGGACTTTCGGAACTGCGCCTGCGATCCCTCGCTGGAGAGTTTGGCCCAAAACGTCGAAGATTTCTCGCTCTTTGCCTGGGGGTGGGAGTACGGTGCCGGCAAAGCTCAATCCGAAAGGCAGTCCTGAACGTTGAAACAAAAAAATACTGGTGACTTTTCCTCCTTGTATCCGGCTCTCTAGCATTGCTTTAATCTCTGCAGCCGGCATTTCTTGTAATCCAGGAGAAAGGTCTTCCAGCGTAATTTTTGCTTGCGATAAATCGGGGGTTTGAGCGACAAGCTGTGCGCACCGGCTGTTTTGGGTTTCTACAGCTAAGACGGGACTGGATGCCAAGATGACGCCAGCCAGCATAAATAGCGCTCGGTCAGTTATCTGTCTCACAAAATAAACCTCCTGTTCATGTTAATTTTTCCAGTCTCCTGTCAGCACAAAAGCAGCCCAGTGATCGGGATGGCGATACTTTGGGATTTGCCGGACTTCAATCTGTGCTTGCTGGAGCGCCTCGGCTTTTCCCATTCCCTTTTTCAGGTGGGTGTAAAACCGCACCATCAACAGGGTTGTTGGCTCGTCCAGCACCTGCCACAAACTGGCAATGACGCTGGGTGTGCCGGCAAACATGAAGGCTCTATTCATCGCCATTACTTCGTCGCCGGCTCCTAATTTGCCTTCTTGCAACTGACAAGCGCTCAGCACTACGAGATTTGTCACTTTTCTCAAATCCAGTCCGTAGATTTCGTGGACTTCTAACTGGCCATCATTTGCTGTATCCTCACTCAGATAAATAGTGCTGAATAGGGGAGTGTCTGGTTTGTACTCGCCGTGCGCTGCTATGTGCAAAATCTCGGCTTGTCCAGCTTTTGACCGCAGGGCGCTCTCTGTGGCATCATTACCGGTTAATGGCTTCGTGCTGTACATACTGGCGATTTCTTCTACTTGCTTTTCAAGAGACGTCGCACTAGGAAGTGCGCGAGCTTTCCGGTTAGCGAGAGCTAGCACAGTGCCTGTTTTGGGCTTGCGTTTCTGTGGCAGAAAGCGCAGCACGCTAGCGTTGGGAAGTGTGAACAAGGGATGGTCATCAATCAAGTACCGTTTGCCATCTTCAGTCAGCGCCGCAAAGGGCAGATAGTGGAGTTGGCCGTGCGGGACAATGCCAATTGTCCGGGTTGTTAGATGGTTTTTCAGTGGGGCGATTAAATCTTTGTGCAATGCTTGGAGATTCTTAACAGTCGAGAGGCGGTTGCTGCCAAAAACTCTGATTTTATTTTCCAAGTCTTTTTGAGGGACGTTCAAAGCGACAGCCTCCAACCGGTTGCGGGTGATAATAAATGCCAGCGTTCGGGTGCCGGTTACGAAGTATTCTACCAGAGTTGTGTCAGCATCCAGCAATTTTTGGATTTCTGACAGTTCGGCAACGTCCACGCGCTCCACTGAGGCTATTTCGCGGCTGAAGTATTGCAGTTCAGCCCACAAATCTTCGTACTCTTTCAGCTTGTCTTTAACTTCTTGGCTGTCCGGTTCCTTCCTGAGACGCAGGCGCAGGCGCAGGCGCTCGATTTCTTCTTTAAGCGCCCGTTCCCTTGCTAAGAAGGAAGCGTCATTGCCTGGAAGGAAGTTAATTGGCCCGTGATTGAGTTGGTCGAGAAAGGCCCGCGCTTTTGCCCGCTCCACATAATTGAAAGCCTCTGGATAGCGTTTCGCTTCCCACAGCAGGTTAATCAGGCGCGGGGAGGAAATGTCTTGTATTTTAGTTAATATTTCTTGAATTTGAGGGATTTTAACTTTTTCGTTAATACTGGACTCTACTATCTCAATTGATTGCTGATAATAAGAGATTGCCTGACTGGAGTTGCCCTGTTTTTCGTAGGAAGTGCCAATCCGAGTTAGCATCAATCCTGCCATTGGCATGTTGTTCTTCTCGCGCCAGATTTTATAACCTGCTTCCCAAGCCCTTCGCGCTCCCTCAATGTCTGATAATTGGGCCTTTATCCCCCCGATACTATTCAGGCAAAAGGCCTCTCGCTGGGAATTGCCGGCGGCCTGAAATATTTGCAAAGCTTCCTCAAATTTTAAGAGAGCTTCTTGAAATTTGCCTTCTTTTTCCAGCGCCTCTCCCTCGCTCATCAAGCGATAGGCCCGCATTTGGGGCTCCTCGGCTTGCGCCTGCAGCGCGTTTGGGGAAGTATCAGGAGAAATAGCCGGTGCCGGCACGGCTACCAGCAAGCACGCTACTATTCCATTCACAAGCATATTTTTCACAGTCGATTGCCTCACTCTCACCGATTTAATTCTTGCAGCCGGCTCTCTAGTTCGCTAACCCGCTGGGCATTGGCCAATGCCTTATATCCAGCTAGCGCCTGTTGCAGCCAGCTGATGGCTTTTTCTGTATCCCCCCGAGTGGCGTACACTTCTCCTAATGCAGCCTGCACTGTAGCTAGCGCCTGTAAGTCGCTGGCACTTTTCGCCAGTTCAACTGCTCTCTGGTAGCGAGATTCAGCTAGCCGGTTCAATCCTATAAAATCGTAGAGGTCGCCCAGCAACTGGTAAAGGGCTCCAGTTTTGCTTTCCTTGGCGGCGGCTCTCTCCAGGGTGTCAATCGCCTCAGCTCTCAGCTGATATTTGAGATAAACGTGAGCCTGCGCTAAAGCTGCTGCGTCATCAGTCAATTTCTGTTTTGCCAGTAGTTCGACAGCGCTTCGCGCCTTATGGGCTTTATCTGGATTGAGGAGCCTGAATCCCAGATCGCGCAATTTTTCATTTTCTGAGGAAGCGCCTTTGTCCGTCTCGACGATTACTAAGTAGGAAACTTCTGAGGACAGCGGTTTGCCATCATAGATTATCTCAGTCAGGGGAGTTTCAGTTTTCCAGATGGTTTGGCCTCCTTCGTCCTCAATCCTAACCGTGTAACGGGTTGCGCCAGAGACGGGATTCCAGCGCAGGGCTGGTTTGCTATTGAGCAGCCAGGTGTTGCGCGGGCTGATAATAAAAGGAATCGAGAGGTCAATTCCGCCCGGAGGACCGAGAGGATCTCCACTGTCCGATTTGCAATCGCAATCACTCTGAGCGAGGAAAAACTTGCTCTCAGCCTTGAAGAGGCTTTCAGGAGAGTCGCCAGCAACTGTCGCAGCGGGTTTGAAACCGGCCAGCATCAGGGTTAGAGCTGCTGAAATCCACAGGATGTGTTTCATTGGGCAGCGCCTCTAGGTTGCAGGCGTTGTTTTGCTTGAGCGGTCCACTTTTCCTCCTCTGGGGTGGGCATAGCTGCATTTTGTTGAGCGTAATTATAGCATGTTTCCCATTTTGCCAGAGCACCTTTGCTGTCTTTCCGGGTTTCGAGTGCCTGGGCCAAGAGGCAGTGGGCCGAAAAGCGAGTCCCCCCGTCGTGCTTTATTGCTTCTTGAAGGTGAATCTCCGCCTGATTGTAATGCCCTCGCTCCAAGTGGGCCCATCCGAGATTTTTGAGCAGGGCGTATCTGAGCGTTTCGGTGTTTGGTTGGTCTTTGATTAGCTCCAGACCTTTTTGGAGCGTGGAAATGGCCGTGTCATATTTTTGGTGGAGAATATCCAATCGAGCCAGGTTGTTGTATGCTTGAACGTAGTTGGGCTTGCGCTGTCTGGCAATCTGGTACTGGGCGCGGGCGCGCTCATAATCCAGCCGCCGGTCGTAAACTAATCCCAGATTGTAATGAGCGTCCACATTGTTTGGGTCAAGTGCGAGGGCAAAGCGGTAGTGTATTTCGGCAAAGTCCAGCTGTTTTGCCTTGTAATCTTGTAACCCCTGCCGGTTGAGGGCAACAGCTATCTGGGGCGACGCCAGACGCAAGCCGGTGAACCCCAGCAGGAGCAAGCCCGCTACCCCAATTTTAACCCGAATCGACTTCAGCCGGCTAGCTGTATTGCGCTGAGGATTGGGCGGGTCTATTCCAGTTTGTCCACTTGCAGCCACCGGCACAGAATTCTGCCCGCCCACCGGCAACCCCGTTTCAACAGCTTGCAAGCGCTGCAAAATCACCTGGGCGTTTGTAGGGCGCAGCCCGGGAAAAGGAGCCATCAAATCATCAATCAAATCAGCCAGCTGCGGGGAAATCTGCGGGGCGCTGTCGTTCCAAATCAACTTCCCCGTATCAGGGTTCTTGGAAAAATCAAGGGGGGATTTGCCTGTCAGCAAATAAACAAAAGTGCGCCCCAAGGCAAAAAAATCGGATTGGGGCATTGCTTGGCCATCAACTTGTTCGAGTGGCATGTAGCCGGCTGAACCAATTTTCGTGCCCTCTTGCTCCCCGACGATTCTGACGAGGTATGTCCTGGTAATCTCCCTCACGGCACCGAAGTCAATTAGCACCAGTTGGCCCTGCCGGTCTTGCATGATATTGCGCGGATTGATATCCCGGTGGAAATACTGCTGCCGGTGAAGTTTATCCAGAATTTCTAGCAGCTGTTTTAACCAGTCAATTGCTCGCTCCTGGGTGATGGGTTGATTGTCGGTCAGCCACTTTTCCAAATCCTGGCCATCAATTTTCTCCATTACCAGGCAGTACACCGGCTCTCCCGATCCGGAAAGCCAGGTGAAATATCCATCCGCCTCCACTCTGGGAATCCCCGGATGGCGCAACTGCTTAAGAACTTCTGCTTCCCGCTGAAACAGATAAACAGCTTTAGGATAGTTTTTCCGCAAAACTTTCAGAACTTTCCGAGTGCCGGCATCGTCCACTTCAAAGGTCTTCCCGAAACCGCCTTCACCCAGCAGTTGAACGACCCGATAGCGATTTTGCAGTAACAGTTCCGAGCCGCAGTTGCAGCAGATAAGTTGGCCTGCATTCAGCGGGTCATCGGGCTTGGGGCATTTGGGATTGCAGCAATAACTCATGGCAGCTCCCTCCTAGTGATTAGCTGCGAGCGTGGTTTTGGGTGACATACTTCATCATCGCCGGCTGCAGGGTGAAAAGGGTTTGGCTTTCTGGTGAATTTTTTTCAACCAGTGACCGCCACAGCAAAGATTCCACTGCTTTGATTAATTTCCCCGAACTTTCTAACCGCATCTCTTGTTGCAGCTGGGACAGGGAAGCTGGACTGCCATACCGCGCCAGACAGCACATTATCTCTTTTTCTAAGGCTGACAAGCGCTCCCACTGTTCTGCTAGCAAAAATTCAAAATCGCCCAAAAACAGGGATTGACTTAAAAAGTCAGCAACGCTGCCATTAAATACGTCTTTGATTGTTGCGGCGACGATTTTTAACGCTAAGGGATTTCCCCGGTAGGGGGCAATCAGTTCTTCCCATTTGCTTTCGTCAGACAAACCTTTCTCTGCGAGGATTTCCCGTGCGGCGGCTCCTAAACCCTTCAATTCAAATGAGCGCACGGGTTGGGTTGGGCCTTCGGAGGTGGCAACTTCTCTGGGTTTCTCCCAACCAGTCAGCACCAGGCAGCTGTGATGTTCGGAGTGTCCCACCCGTGCGATTAAATGGCCATACTCCTCAAATCCTTCTTGGTAGTTCCCCGCCAGGTGGCCACTGTTCAAAACCATCTGCACATCTTCCAGTATCAGCAAACAGCGGTGCGCTCGCAAACATTCTATCAGCAGGGAGATTCTCTCGCCAGTCCCCTGCGGTAAATCGGCTGCCGTAATGCAGGCCAGGAATGGCAGCAGTTTGGCCAAAAGCTCGCTGAGGGGTGGGGCGTTGCGGAGACTGCGCCAGATAACCCACTCAAATTGATCCTGAATCTGTTGGGCCAGCGTTACAGCCAGAGCCGTTTTGCCAATGCCCCCCATGCCGTAAATGGTCAGCAAGCGGCACCTGTCCTCAACGATCCACTGTTTCAGCGCCGCCAGTTCGCCGGTGCGTCCGTAGAAAAGGGAGACAGCCGGCGCTTCGCCCCAATCTTGACGCCGGTGTGCGTTGGCCAACTTCAGCGAGCTGCCGGTGTTCTCCCCCGGAAGGACACTCGCGCCTTCAGGTTCCACAGGACTGGGCAGCTGGGGCGAGGAGTCTTGAGCCTGATTTTGGCCTTGGCTCCATTGCTCAAAGGAATAGCCGAGCAACAGCCGGCAGAATCCATCGACAAGCCAATACTCAAAGCTCTCTCCCCTGTCCAGATCCAGAAAGTTCCGTACAGTTTGGCCTGAGGGGGGTCGAGTGCGGGTTGTTGGCTCCCACCGATTTAAAAACCTCCCCATATTGGTTTTGCCGTCCTTTTTGTACTCTCGCTCAAACTCCTCGCGCAACTGTTGCCGCAACTCCGAGGGCACGCGAATACTGAAATTATCCCGTGTTGGGGGCCTGTCCGAGCTTGGTAGATCGCGCATACAGCTTTGGAAATGAGGTAAATGGCCTGTCGGTGACTCAACCATTATACCAAATTGGCTGCAAATTGTTTGGAGATAATAATTCTGTTTAATTGGCTTTAAGTTTGCCGTTAATTTGCCTCTAATTTGCCCGCGATAGTTGTGATTTATAGAGGGGATTGTTAGGCTTGATTTCAAGACGATTTCAGTCAGCAAAGCTCTGGAGAAGCCCGCAGGATATAGGGCTTACTGTACAGGGCCGATCTGCGACCGTTCCGAGAAAAACCTTAGTGAGAACCGCAGGAAGGAGATTCAAAATGAAAGACAATCCGAAGGAACTGCTTTTTGTTGAGGACGAGGCTCTGACAGATGAGGAAGCCGAGGCTATCTCTGGAGGGGCAATTATTATTGGCGGGACAGTTTTTGGAAGTTCAGCTTTCTCAACCTCAACCAACAAAATTTCCACCGGCCAATTTGCAAATGCCTCCAGTGCCTTTGCAAATAAGTACCTTCCCAGCTGGATGTGGCCGGCAGCCAATAGTTTTTGGAGATAGCCCCAAAAATTTGTAAAGGTTTGTAAAGGCGCGCTCCCAATCCGCACATCCTTGGAGGTTCAACTCTGAAGGATGTGCGGCGGGACAAGAATTGAAGTTCACTCGCATCAGGAAAACCGTTAGTCAGGAATAAGGAGCTGAGACATGAGTATTGTTATTTCCGGGGATCTAGTGGGAGGTTCTATCTCTTCATCTTCTTCAAGCAGTTCCATCTGGATTACTAACAGCAGCTCGAATAGCACTACAGTTTCAGGAGGCAGTTCCGTCAGTTATAGCACAAGTTCTAGCGTTTCTAGTTCTGCGAGCGTTTCCAGCTCTAGTAGCACAACTTTTAGCAGTTCCGTGGTGATTGGCGGAACAGGAAACACCATCAACGGCACCGCCGATAACAACAATCTGACTGGGACTTCTGGAAGTGACGTAATGTACGGTTATGCAGGAAACGACACTCTCAATGGCGGTGCCGGTAGCGACATTCTGGATGGGGGTGACGGGAACGACATTTTGAATGGGGATGCCGGTGTAGACAACCTGAATGGGGGTAACGGTAACGATACTCTAAATGGAGGTGCCGGCACCGACAACCTGAATGGGGGTGACGGGAACGACATTTTGAATGGGGATGCCGGTGTAGACAACCTGAATGGGGGTAACGGTAACGATACTCTAAATGGAGGTGCCGGCACCGACAACCTGAATGGGGGTGACGGGAACGACATTTTGAATGGGGGTGCCGATATGGACAACCTGAATGGGGGTAACGGTAACGATACTCTCAATGGGGATGCCGGCACCGACAACTTGAATGGGGGTGACGGGAATGACATTCTCATGGGTGGTCTTGACCAAGATCAGCTGAATGGCGGTTCCGGGAATGACATTCTGGATGGGGGTGATAGCAATGACATTTTAACTGCTGGATCTGGGAATGATTCGCTGGTTGGCGGTGCGGGTAACGACACTTTAATTGGCGTGAGCGTTAATAGTGTCAGTGTCTCTTCGATAAATGGCGTCGTTACCGTTAATATTAGTAGCTCTGGCAATCCCGGACAGGGGGAAATTGACACTCTGACTGGCGGAACAGGAGCGGACAGATTCATTCTGGGAGACACCGGCACCGCTTACTATAACGACGGCAATGCTGCGACAGGTGGCGCTGGCGATTACGCTCTAATCCTTGATTTCAAGAGCAGCGAGGATAAAATCCAGCTGAAAGGCTCTGCGAGTAACTATGGCCTGAGCGTATCTGGCTCAGCTACCAATATTTATCTCGACAACGATGGGATTGCCGGGTTGAGCGCTAACGATGAATTAGTTGCTGTTGTGAAAGGAAGTTCGGCGTTGAGTCTTGCCGGCAGCTACTTCAACTACGTCTAGCAACCCCCCAATCGGAGTGTTCCGGGAGGGCTGCCGGTTCAGACCACCGGCTGCCGGTCGGAGAAGGGACGCGCGAGCCCCCTTCTCTCAAATCCGGTGGCATCCATCTTGCCTTAGCCCTGAAAGGCACGCACACTGGTGGGATGAACCCGGCACCTAACCCCCTCCCCGCAAGCGGGGAGGGGGAGTAAAAGGGAGTTTTCCATGAGTGGAAAAAGGCAATTGTCAAGTATCACTTTTTGCTCAGCTTGTCGCCGGTCGGAAAATAACTCTGGCGCAACCCAGGCAAATCAAGGACTGCAGAGAAGTAAGAGTGCGCCTCACTTTTGCAGTTCCGCCTGGGAGGGGGGGGGAGTGTGGGGTTTCTTCCCTATTCCCCATTCCTGACGGGTGCATAAATGGCAAGATCCGTTCCGAAAAAATGATGTAGCAAGCGCAGTTGGCCAACTCGCTTCTCCTCTGTTCTGTCACGGATTGACTTTGAGAGAGAAACGAGCCATGAAATCCAGGGTTTTTCTTCTACCAGTCTTTATATTTATCATAATCCTGCTGGAATTATGTTCGGCTATTTCACCGGCAGCAGCTATTGCCGCAATCGCAGGTAAGTCCCAGATTGAAGGCAAAGGGCTGTTGGAAACGCCTGAACCCAAAACATGCAAGGACGAAGAGGGCAATATTATTGTCTGTCCTGAATGAGGGAAGGAATCAGCGCTGCACAGCCGGTGGGATGAAGCCGGCACCCCAACCCCCTCCCCGCGTGCGGCGGGGAGGGGGAGTGAGAGGGGATTTCCCTTCTCGTCCAGAAATCTCGGCGTAGGACAGGCGAGACGCCTGTCCTTCTAAAATCTGACTGCCAAGCGTTTCTGTGCCATAGCATACCACAGATCCTCATCTGGTTTGCTCTTATCTGCATATTGGCGGCAAATTTCCCATTCTGCGAGCGAACTTTGCTTTTCCCCTTGCGCTTCCAGCACCTGCGCGAGCAAACAGTGAGCGGAGACTCGCCCGCTATCCAGCTCAATCGCAGCTTGCAGGTGTTCTTTCGCCTCCGCGTAGCGACCTTGGCCCAGTCTCGCCCAGCCTAAGTTTTTCAGCAGGGAGTATTTCACTCGGTCGTCTCTCACCAGCTGCAGACCTTTTTGCAGCAAGTCAGCCGCTGCATCAAAGTTTTTATGGTGTATAATATATAAGCGACTCAGCTGGCTGTAAGCAGCGGCGCTTCCCCGAAGTGCGGCTTTCTGGTAGTGAGAACTGGCGCAGCCAACATCTCGCACTTGTTCGCAAAGTATTCCTCTATTGTAGTTGGCTCCGGTGTTGTCTGGGTTGAGTTTGAGCGCCCATTCAATGTCTGACAAAGCTTTGCGCGATTGATTGGCGAGGTAATTTTCAACTCCCCGATCGTTGAGGCTTCTGGCGAGTTGGGGGAAGCCAAACTGGATGCCGGTGAAGCCCAGCAACAGCAACCCCGCCACCCCAAATTTTACACGATTCCCCTTGCTATTCTTATTCCCCAGTAGGGGCGGGTCTTGCGCCCGCCCGGGTTCGAGCTTCGCCAGACGCTGCAAAATCGCTTGCGTATTTTGCGGGCGCTCCCCTGGAAAGGTTGCCATCAGCGAGTCAATCAAATCAGCAAGCGCCGGCGATACCTGAGTGGCTGCATCTCGCCAAATTAACTCCCCCGTCATATCGTTTAGGGGAAAAGTGTCAGGATGTTTTCCTGTGAGCAGGTGGACAAAGGTGCGCCCCAAGGCGTGGAAATCCGATTGGGGAACAGCTTTGCCTTTTAATTGCTCCACCGGCGCGTAACCGACTGAAAATAACCCCGTCACTTCCTCATCGCCGATTTTGAGCAGGTAAGTGTTCGTCACTTCCCTGACTGTCCCAAAGTCAATCAATACCAGCTGTCCGTCAGGTTTCAGCATGATATTTGAAGGCTTGATGTCCCGGTGGAAATAGTGGTGCCGGTGCAGTTCATCCAATATTACCGCCAGCTGTTTCAACCAGTCAAGGGCTTGTTCCTGCGTGAGGGGCGGTTTGTCCTCGATCCACTCCGCCAAATTCTGTCCGTCAATTTTCTCCATCACCAAGCAGTGGTGGGTGCCGGCATCTCCTGTGGTGGCGAAATATCCGTCAGGCTCCACTTTGGGAATGCCCGGATGATTTAGCCGCATCAAAACTTGAGCTTCCCGCTGAAATAGAGAGATAGCTTTTTGTTTTGTTTCTGGGGCGCAGAACTTCTCCAGATTCAGAACCTTGAGAACTTTTGGCGTGCCCCGGTCACTCACTTCAAAGATGTGGCCAAAGCCGCCTTTCCCCAAAGAGCGCACGACGCGATAGCGATTTTGCAGTACCAGTCCTTGCTGAATCATATAGCGTTTCTCATATAAGTGCGGTACATTTTTCCTGAGGCATTCAGCTGTGTGGGGGCGGGTTTAGTCACATCCGGGGCTTCGGACAGACATCTTGGGTGAACCCGCCCCTACAGCAAACGATTTCGTTAAACTGTTTCGTTTTCAACCGGCGTACCCGATCGAACTGAGAACCGCTATAGCTGGTCGCACCGGCTTTCTGTTTAGCTGTTCTGATTTATAACATATTTTCTCACCACCGGCAAGAGTGTGAAAAGAGCTTCCCCGTCTTCTGTCAGTGTTTCAATCAGCGAGCGCCATCCCAAAGATTTAAGCGCCTCGGTGAGTTCCTCTCCCGAGACGCAAGAGGAAATGCTCTCTCGCAATCCAGTGCGGGAAACCGGCACTCTTGCGAGGGCCAGCTGGTACATGACCTTTTTTTCTAACTCGGACAGGCGCTGTAACTGCTGGGCCAATACTTCTCGGATTTCTCCGAGAAATGTCGTTTCCCTGAGAAAGTCGGAAGCTTTGTTGGCAAAGACTTCTTCAATTGTCGCGGAAACTATCCGCAAGGCTAAGGGATGGCCGCCGTAACGGTCGATTAGGTTGGCCCATTCAGCTTCTTCAACTAACTCTCTCTCTCTGAGGATTTCCCAGGCGGCGGTAGTTTCCAATCCCTTGAGCTTGAAGGAGCGCACGGGGCTTGTCTTTCCTTCCCACAGGGCAATTTCTTTAGATTTTTCCGTACCGGTCAGCAAGAAGCAGCTTTTGTGGTCTGACTGTGCGGCAATTTTGAATAGCTCCGCATAGTCCTGATATTCATCTCGGTATTTTCCCGCCGGCTGACCGGCAGCCAGAAGCGTTTCGACGCCATCCAGTATCACGAGAGTGCGGTGAGTTCGCAGAAAATCCAGCATGTGAGATACATTGGGTTCAGGGGGCTGCCGGTCAGACAAAAATCCGAGTAAGGAAGCCAGGAGTTGTGCGCGGGTTGGGGCGTTTGAGAGCGAGCGCCAGATGACAAATTCAAACTCATTCTGAATCTGCTGAGCGAACTTTGCCGCCAGAGACGTTTTGCCAATTCCGCCGGTGCCGTAAATAGCCACCAGCCGGCACTTGTCGTCCACAACCCACTGTTTCAGCTCTGCCAGTTCGCCGGTGCGTCCGTAGAAAATGGAGACATCCGGCGCTTCGCCCCAATCGGTGCGCGAATTGGCGGTTTGCTGGGAGTCAGGGCTGCCGGTGTCAATGGGGTTGCGCTCGACAACCTCTTGCCAATTCAGTCCCAGAATTTGGCAGAAAGCCTGGAAAGCTGCAGTGCCAATAGCTTGGCCTCGCAAAAAACGGTTCCAAGTTGTTTGTGAGCAGCCGTCAGCGTAAGGCCCTCCTAGAAACCAATTTTTTTCTGGCTCTAGAATCTTACTCGCTTCTACAAGCCATTCTCCGTCCCCCACTCTCCACCCCTTTTCGTTTTTAGCCCGCTGAATTCTGGCCAATCCAGACTCAGAGGCTTTCAGTGTCGGTGCCATACACGAATTCCTCGCTACTGTCAAGGTCTATTTTATATCAATTTTTTGGCTCAGGCTGAACTGGCCAAAAACTGCACTTGTAGGCGCTTGGGAAATCAATCAGGATTTGAGATAAGCCATTTGGCGATATTCAACACCTCCTTGAGGGTGTAACTGGGATGCTCAGCTGCAACGCGGCTGGGTCAACTAACTATTAGCTTGCAACGGCAAAAATGTCAACGATAACCGGCACACAAGGTAACGACTTTTTCAATCAGTCCCCAGAGGCGGACACGATTCTGGGTTTACAAGGGAATGACAGTTTAATGGGCCATGAAGGGCATGACTACCTGAATGGCAACCAGGGCAATGATACGGTGTATGGGGGTGAGGGCAATGATACCGTCGGCGGCGGCAAAGAGGCTGACGAGATGTTTGGGGAGAGGGGTAACGACATTGTTTATGGCCACCTGGGCGGCGATACGGGACTGGGCGGCGACGGCAATGATTTGGTGTTCGGAAACTAGGGAGATGATGTACTCTATGGCAATCAGGGGAATGACACGCTTTATGGTGGCCAAGACAGTGATACGCTGCGGGGGGGTAAAGGCAATGACCTCCTCTGTGGGGATAGCGGGAATGACTTTCTCTATGGCGACTTGGGTGCGGATACGCTAACCGGCGGGGATGGAAATGACAGGTTCTTTATCAGCACCAGTGCCGGTGGGGCGGCGCTGGCACAGGCGGATGTGATTGCGGACTTTAGAGATGGCCAGGATTTAATCCCTAGGACGGGGTGCCGGTGCTGACACCTTTGTCGGTGGGGGGGGTTGCGATGCTGTCCTGAATTTTGTAGTGGCGGAGGACTTGATAAAGTTGCCAGATGGGGGGACTGTTGGTGATAGGTTTCAGGAGTCTTCAACCGGATCGCTACCAAAATCCGTTCCCTGTGTTGTGCGAGCGAGCTGCCGAACTTGTGCTATAGTATTAGTAAGCTCACCCAGAGAGATGAGGGTGCTCTGGCTTGTGACGGGGGTCGTCGGGAGAGGCAATCCCCAACCGCCACAGAAGCCGGTGAGACGAAAGCAAGCATCTATCTATCCAATAACACATCATCTAAATCTCCCCCCACCGCAGTGCGCCGGCGTCTCGTCTGCGCACACTCCCGCGCCGGTCAAAAAGCGGAGGGGGGGGTTAGGGTGCGAGATTATTGCAGCGCGGCACACGAGCGAGCGTGCCGGCTGCCAGTTGCGTGCATTTATCCGCCGAACGCAAAACTTTCTCCCCCTAAGGAGCCATTTCTTGTGAACGAAGACTTTATCAATCGCCTTCTAGAGCGCACCAATTTCTATCGCAGCCAGTTTGGTTTGGCCCCACTGACGTTAAATGCCCAGCTGACTGCAGCCGCCCGAAAACACAGCCAGGATATGGCACTCAATGACTTTATCGGTCACCAAAGCTCGGACGGATTATCGACAGATCAGCGATTCAATCGGGACGGCTATAAATACTCATTTGCGGGGGAAAATATTGGGTGGGGCTACTCCACTCCAGAGGAAGTCGCAGACGCCTGGTTCAACGAAACTCCTCCCAATGATGGGCACCGGCAGAACATTCTCAATCCCAATTATAAGGAGATTGGTATTGGCTACTACTTGCTGAAAAACGATACCGGCAGCCAGAATTGGAACCACTACTGGACACAGGATTTTGGCTCGCCCCTCAACGGCCAAGTCAATCCGGTGCCGGCACCCAATCCCACCCCAACATTCACTGGCTCTCCTGTTCATCTCCGGACAGAGGGCAGTGATGTGTTCACCGGCACCCCCGGCAGTGATATAATAGTGGGGCTGGGAGGCAACGACACGGTTAGCGGCGGTGCCGGTGATGATTTTGTCAGCGGCAACATTGGCAGTGATTCCGTCAGCGGCGATGCCGGCAGCGACATTGTTGTGGGCGGTAAAGGCGATGATACCGTTATCGGAGGTGCCGGTAACGATATCATGGTTAACGGCAACAAAGGCAGCGATCGCGTCTTTGGCGGCGACGGCGACGACACGGTTAATGGCGGCGCAGATAATGACTCCCTTTTGGGAGAAGCTGGCAATGATTGGCTCTCCGGAGACTTGGGTGCCGACACCCTAATTGGCGGTGCCGGCAATGACGTGTATTTTATAGGAGGAGACGCGACTGACATTTGTTACTACAGCGATGCAGAAGATTTAATTGCCCTAACCGGCGGTTTATCTTTCCAGCAGCTCGGCTTCTCTCAAGGCGCGGATGGCGCACAGATTATCAATCTTACCACAAATTCAGTCCTAGCTGTACTGCCCGGAGTTGATGTTTCCCTACTGGATGGTGGGGATTTTATGTCAATTTAAACAGGTTTGCAGTCAGGACTAGCCCTCACCCATTCCAGCCCACAAGGGGAGACGGGGTATAAGAAAAACCTCTCACAAATTTTTCTCCCCCTCTCCCTTCTTGAGAGAGGGGGTTGGGGGGTGAGGGTCTTTATTATAGCTAATTAACCCGACATGAAATTACTTAGAAGTCTCCCGCACTCTTTGCTCCAACTTCCAGACAACAGCAGTCAATCCCGCCGCAACACAAAGAATCACAGCCGCAATCCGAAAAGTACCTTGCACCTCATAAACTAGCGCCTCAGCCGGCGCTGCAGTGATATTGGCATTTTGCGGCAAACCGGCACTGCTGAGACTCAAAGCTGCAAACAAAGCGCCCATCAGCGGCAAACCGGCTGTTTGCCCTAAGGTGCGCGAAAGTGACATCAACCCGGAAGCGATGCCCAGTCTTTCCTGCGGCACACTTCCCAAAATTGCGCTGTTATTCGGCGACTGGAACATCCCCAAACCAATTCCAAAAGGTGCCACCCGCACAATATACCCCAGCTCAGTCAGACTCTGGTCAAAGGTGCTGATGAGCAGGCACCCCACTACCATCAGCACCAGCCCCATTAAACTGATTATACGCGAGCCAAAGCGGTCAGACAAAGCGCCAGAAAAAGGGGCGACAATCCCGCCCAAAACCGGCGTCACCGCCAGCAACAAACCCACCCGCTGCGTGGGATAGCCCAGCGCCAATTCCAGGAAAAATGGCAGAATAAAAATAGTGCCGGCGATCGCCACAAACACCAGCACCGCCATCAGCAAGCTCAAGCTAAATTCCAGGTTGCGAAAGTGCTCAACGCCTTACGGCATCAAAGGTTGGGACAGGGAGGGCGATGTTGACGATGCTAGTGTCGAGGGTGAAGTGCTCAACGCCTTACGGCATCAAAGGTTGGGACAGCAAATTACGACAGTGACGACGACCTTCAACACTGTGTCAGTAGCCCATTTTACAGCCACCTCCCCCGCAAAAGCAACCGGCACGGCAAATTCTCTGAAAAACCACCGGCTCGCAGGAGGCCCCTCCTCTAAACCCGTTACACCATCTACATTTTACCCTATTGCAAGCACCCCTGACCGGTCCCAAAACCCCCAAAAGCACACCGGCTGGAAGTTTCCCGCTAGGAATGCCGGCACAGCTACTTCACAGTCAGAGGTGGTTGCCTCAGACAATCCGGTACGCCTTTTGGGCCACCGACCATACCCCAGGACAGCTGTAAGCGTGCAACCCTTTCACGCACTGGTTAGGCAACTCCACCTAGCCAGTAGTAGGGTGCGTTCCGCAGAGCGGAACGCACCCTACAGGTTATAATAATAAGAAAAATTGGTATGAAAAACCTGGCCAAAAAACTGACGCTGTTTTTCTCAGCCGGCTCTTTAGGAGCGCTGGCGAACAGTCTGGCGCTTTGGCTGTTCGGCGCGTTAGGAATCACCGCAGCGCTTGGGGCGCGCATCTCACCGGCACTCACCCCGGAATGGCTCTACCCTCGAATTGTCTGGGGCGGATTGTGGGGATTTCTCTTCCTCATCCCAAATCTCCCGGCTCGCCCTCTCATCAAAGGGCTGCTGTTGAGCCTCGCCCCCACAGTTGTGCAGCTGTTTGTGGTGTTTCCTTATAAAGCTAATCAGGGGATGATGGGATTAAATCTCGGGATCACTACCCCGCTTTTTGTAATTTTATTCAACGCCATCTGGGGGGTGGCTGCGGCGTACTGGATAAAGCACATCCGGGAACTTCCTTAGCGGGGAAAATGCCGGTGGCTAGGAGCGGGTGCGTTCCTGCGGAACGCTACTTTCTAAGGGCTTTTTGTTGAGTGTTCCGCTCGTAGGACAGGCATCTTGCCTGTCCTAATGTCTTTGGGGGTCGGAGGGAACGCTTGCCCTACGGATTGTCTTAAGTTTATCATATTAGTACAGAGAAACCCGGTTTCTTTAAGAAACCGGGTTTCTGGTACTGTTAATCAACTGTAGGTGCAGATTTGATATAATCGCCGCCACAGCCATACATCCAGGCATCAATCCAGCGACGCATATAATATTGCTGTGCCGGCGGCAAAGCTTTAAGCCGGGGTTCCAGCGCCTTTCCGAGGGGAGACAGCGCACTGTAAACGCCGAGGTTAACGTAATGGCGCAGCCAGTCGAGTAAAGCGATCGCTCCCACTTGCGGGATGACTTTGGCGACTAATTGAGGGTGCGTCAGTGCTGTTTTGAGCAGGGTTTGCGACAGCGCCGGAAACTGCACCACGTCTTGCAGAAATGGCTTGAGCACAGGCTCTCCCAGCCCTTCCATCACCGCAAACACCCCAGAGAGCAGCCGGTTAATCGCATCGGGGTCAATTTTCTGCCCCACACCGGCAGTCATCGCCCGCTGGAACAGCCAAGTTACTGACAGGTTTGGCTGGTAAGGTTGCAGCAGCGCCAGCGCCGGCTGGCTCAATTCTTCTGCGCGCAGCGCCTCGTCAATACCGGCAGTTAAGCGCTGCAAGTGGCGCAGCATCGCCCCAAATCCGCCAAAACTCACGGGAGACTGGCAGCCGCTGCTGTCGCCTACCGCCAAAATGCGGTTCCAAGGCATTTGCAAAGGGCTTTGTCGGTACGAGGGAAACAAGCCAAACAGCGCCCGCTGAAATTGCAGCCGGTCAATTTCCACCCCTTGATATTGCGGTAGCAAACGCAGGTACTCCTCAAAGAGAAACTCCAAACTGAAGCGTTCTGGGTGAGCGTCGAGGTAGGTAAATAAATAGGTGGTGCGCCCGTCTCGCGCTGGGAAAGCTTCCCAAAAATATTGACATTGATGCTGCACCGGCGTGAAGGAAGCAATCAGATCGCCTGTGTCATTTTTGGGAAAGCCTCGGGCGCAACTGCCGACAACTAAGCAGACGCCATCCGGTTTTTCTCCCCGCCGCGCTTGCCGCACAATGGGGGAAAAATTACCCATCGCATCGATTAACAGCCGCGTTTTGAAACTGCCACAGCTGCCGGTATTTATTAGAACGCCATCTGAGTGAACTGTAGCTGAATCAAAAGGCGTGTTTTCAAACAGTTGCCCGCCGGCTTGCAGGAATCGCGACTTGAGGGCGTCGAGGAGAAATACTGGATCGACGCCAATGTTGAGAACATCTCGCACCCAGATTTCAGTACCATTGAGAAAGCTGACGCGGGCTGGGCTGTACGAGGATGCGATCGCTTGCGACAGCTGGGCGTCTGTCAGCAGGTTGAGTTGCAGAAACACGTCCAGCTCTTTGCGGGAGATGTTCCACTCTTGCGCTCTGCCGCGCAGAATCCCCCGCTCGAGCAGCGCCACTCTCCACCCCCGCAGCGCCAAAGCCGCACCGATGAAAATGCCCAGAGTGCCGCCGCAGATTGTGGCGTCCCAGTCTGCATCTCCCAGAGGCTGCAGGCTGTGTTTGACTGCCACCGGCACGGGTGCCGTATCTTCTTTGATAGCTTGCCAGAGGCTGTCAGCGCGTCGCAGCCCTCCCAGGACGTCTCCGGGCAGTTGCGAGAGTATTTGCTCTGTTTGGGTCATGGCTGTTGGTGGATAGACGCTTCATTTTATCCTAAAGTAGAGGAGTTGGGGATGCGATGCGCTTCCGCCCGTGGCGCGAAGTGCCGGGGGGGTGCCGGCAGGCCCCAGTTTCCGCAGGGAGCCTCTTTTCAGGTTCGTTGAAATGATTCAGGACTTACGCAGCGACACTTAATGTGGTGTGGTGCCGGTTACGCTAGCGCTAACCCACCCTACAGATAGAGGGTTTGCGCAAGTCCTGGATTTGTGGCAGCATGGGTGCGGAGATTCCGGGGCGCGCAGTTGCTGTGGGGCGGGCGGTGGGGCCTTAGCCCAACTACAAACGGCCCACCGGCACCTCTAAGGGGTCGGATATCTTCTCTTTAACTTTTTTTAATAATACCCGCATACATCCTAAGAAAGATGCGCTATTAAACTATTAAACCTGAAGCTGGAAGAGCGTTAAAAGTCCCACAAAAAAATCAAACAGCTGGCTGGAAAGTGCAAAAATACGAGGAGAGCGGACTGTATGCCTGTGGAGCAATTGTGCTTATGCCGGAGAGCCAAGTGAAAAATAGTGAAAAAACCAAACAGCAGCTGATTGAAGAGTTGGGACAGCTGCGCCAGCAGGTTCATCAACTGCAAGCCTTAGCACCGGCTCCCTCTCTGGCGGTGGCGCAGGAATCGCAGGGGGTGCCGGCAGCAGGTGGCAGCAGTTTCCAGATCCAGATTGCCGGTGTTAAGCTGGAATGGAATCTGGAGCGGGGGACTTGCACCATCGAGAGCGCTCCGATGACCATGATGTGGCTGGATACCACGATAGCGAGTATAATGGCCGGCGTGCAGGCGATGGTGGGCACCAAGCGGTTTGGTTTGGCGCTCCAGAGCGAAGGGCGCAAGAGCGTTGAGAAAGATTGGCAGGTGATTTCCCAGTTTGAGGATTTCCAAGTGGGATTCGCCGCCCTCGCCAAGGTTGCCAGTGTGGGGGGCTGGGGGAATTGGCAGCTCGTCGAGCTCGACCGGCAGCGCCAGGAAGCCCACTTCCGGATCAGCGACAGCTGGGAGGGGCGCTACCAAAAAGCCCTGGGCGTGTGCTGGGGAAGCGGGCTGATTGCCGGTAAACTGGCGGGACTGTGTTCCAAGCTGTTCCAGATGAACTGCTGGGCTACGCAAACCGCCTTCATTGCCAATGGGGATGAGTGCGACGAGTTTTGGGTGCGCCCTTGCGATCGCTCCATCGAAGAAGAGATCGAACAGCTATTGCTTGCGGACGAAGCGAGCCGCGCTGATATGGCGGTGGCGCTCGCTAAGCTGCGCCGGGAAGTCAGCGAGCGCCGGCGGGTTGAGGAGCAGCTGCGCCACAGCGAAGAAGCCCTGCTCAAAATGAATCAAGAGTTGGAACTGCGAGTTGAGCAGCGCACCGCCCAATTGAAGAAAGCTTTTGAGCGGCTGCAGCGGGAAATTGGCGAGCGCATCGGGGCGCAGGAGGCGCTGCAAAAAAGTGAGGCTCGCAATCGAGCTTTTCTGAAAGCCATCCCGGATTTGATGCTGCGCATGAGTTCTGATGGCACCTATCTGGACGTGATGGAGGCGAAAGGGGTTCGCGCCCTAGTCCCAGCCAGTGAATTGATCGGTAAAAATGTGCGCCAGGTGTTTCCGCCAGAGTTTGCCCAGCAGTCGCTCGACGCCATCTGTGCGGCGCTCACTTCCGGGGAGACGCAAATCCTGGAATACCAGCTGCCGGTGGAGGGAAAGATGCGCGATTACGAGGCGCGGATTGTTGCCAGCGGGGAAGATGAAGCGCTGATCATTGTGCGCGACATCACCCAGCGCGTGCGAGCGGAGGCGGCGCTGCGCGAGAGTGAGGAGCGGTTTCGAGCGGTGTTTGAATCGACAGATGACTGCATCGCGGTTTTGGACAGAGATTATAACTATCTGTACGCCAACCGGGCGGCTTGCGAGCATGTAGGGACAGCGCCCGACCGGCTGATCGGGCAGAATTTGCGGCAGGTGATGGCAGCTATGCCAGCTTTGCTGCCGATTTATACTAGCAGACTGGAAAAAGTTTTCAGCAGCCGCCAGGCGATGTCCGTCGAGGATAATATGCCGGTGGGGGATCAGTTTGCCTGCATCGAAGCCACTTTTTCCCCGATTAAAGATAAGGATGGCAATGTTTTTGCGGTGGCAGTGGTTTACCGGGACATCACTGATCGCAAGCGCTCGGAAGAAGCGCTGCTGCGGATTAGCAAAGCGGTGGAAAGTTCCAGCGACGCTATTGGTATGGCGGATTATACCGGCACCCACATTTATCACAACCGGGCGTTTTCCCAGCTGTTTGAATACGAAACCGTCGAGGAATTCAACGCTGCCGGTGGCATCCCGGCTGTCTTTGCCGACCCGGGTGTGGGGCGGCAGGTTTTTGAGACAATTATGAGTGGCAATTCTTGGAGTGGGGAGGTTAGAAAGCGCACAAAGAGCGGTCGCAGGATACAGGTTTTAATGCGGGCTAACGCTATCAAAGACGCGCAAGGCAATATTGTGGGGCTGATCGGCATCACTACCGACATCACGGAGCGCAAGCGGGCCGAAGCGCAATTGCGGCAGCAGGGGCAGCGGGAAGCCCTGCTGTACCGTCTGGCCAGCCAGATTCGCAACTCGCTTGACTTGGATACTATCCTGCAAGCGGCGGTCAGCGAAATCCGCAACCTGCTGCAGATTGACCGCTGTCACTTCGTCTGGTTTCGCTTTGATGCCGACCCCCCTTACGCGCAAGTCGTCTGCGAAGCGAGAGACTCAGCTTTTCCTGATTATACTGGGTGTTATCCCTTTGAACAAGTGCGTCCGTTTGCCGATCTGTTCCAGAATTTGGAAATTCTCCGCTGCGATGATGTCACAGAGGTTACCGACCCACAAATGCGGCATTTTCTGCTCAGCTTGGGCTTCACTTCGGTGCTGGCAATGCCCCTGCAAACCCAAAGCGGTGAAATTGGCGCGGTCAGCTGCGGGCACCACAGTGAAATTCGCCCTTGGAGTGAGAGTGAAGTGGAGTTGATGCGAGCTGTTTTGGCTCAGCTGACGGTGGCAATTAACCAAAGCCGGCTCCTGGCAGGGAGCCGCGCCGCAGCAGCGGAAGCCCGTGCGCAAGCGCAGCAGCTAGAAGTTACCCTGCGGGAGCTAAAACTCACCCAAACCCAGCTGATTCAGAGTGAGAAACTCTCCAGTTTGGGGCAGATGGTGGCCGGGGTGGCTCACGAAATCAATAATCCGGTTAATTTTATCTACGGCAATCTCACCTACGCCCGCGAGTACACGCAAGATTTACTGCGGCTGGTGCACCTGTATCAAATGGAATACAGCCCCACACCGGCAATCCGAGAGGAAATGGAAGCTATCGATTTAGAGTTCATGATGGCGGATTTGCCCAAACTGCTGGATTCGATGAAGGTGGGAGCTGAGCGGATTCGCGAGATTGTGCTTTCGCTGCGCACGTTCTCGCGGCTGGATGAAGCGGAAATGAAAGAGGTGGATATTCATGAGGGCATCGACAGCACGCTCCTGATTCTGCAAAACCGCCTGAAGGGAAAGCCGGAGCGTCGCGGCATCCAGGTTATTAAAGAATATGGCAAACTGCCTTTAGTTGAGTGCTATGCCGGTCAGCTGAATCAGGTATTTATGAATTTGCTCGCCAATGCGATTGACGCCCTGGAAATGGGGATGGGAGTATCGGGCACTGGGGATGGGGAAGAACAGCAACACGCCACGCCCAGCGGTCAGTGCTCTACTATTCGGATTCGCACTTCAATAGGGTGTGGGGGAGAAGAACAATCACCAGCGCCCAGCCCCCAATCCCCCACGCCCAGTTCCCAATTTGTTGTGATTTCTATTGCTGACACCGGCCCGGGGATGGCGGAGGAAGTGCGGTCGAGGATTTTTGACCCCTTTTTTACTACGAAGCCGGTGGGGAAGGGCACCGGCTTGGGGCTGGCGATTTCGCACTCTATTGTGGTGGAAAGGCACGGCGGATCGCTGACTTGCATTTCAGCGCCAGGACAGGGGGCGGAGTTCGCGATTTCCATTCCGGTGCGCCAGCAGTAGGGTGCGCGTCAGCTACATATTTAAGCTAAGCTGGAAGTAATAGCGTTACGGAACAGTAAACCATGAAGATAAGACAATTAGGCCGCAGCGGGTTAGCCGTCTCAGCAATCGGTTTGGGTTGTATGGGGATGTCAGAGTTTTACGGCAACCGGGATGATGCTGAATCTATTGCCACCATTCACAGAGCGCTGGAGTTGGGGATAACTCTTCTCGACACTGCTGATTTGTATGGGCCATTTACGAATGAGGAGCTAGTCGGGCGATCGATTCGAGAGCGCCGCGAGGGAGTGATTGTCGCTACCAAGTTCGGCTTTGTCAGAGGTGCGGACAAAAGTATTCGCGGTATCAGCGGCAAACCGGAATATGTGCGAGAAGCGTGTGAGGGAAGCTTGCGCCGGCTGGGTGTGGAAACGATTGATTTGTATTACCAGCACCGAGTAGATCCGGAAACGCCGATTGAGGAAACTGTCGGGGCGATGGCTCAACTGGTTCAGGAAGGCAAAGTGAGGTATTTAGGACTTTCGGAAGCTTCGCCAGCAACTCTGCGCCGCGCTTGTGCGGTGCATCCAATTGCGGCATTGCAGACTGAGTATTCCCTGTGGAGTCGCGATCCGGAAGACGAAATTTTTGCCACCTGTCGGGAACTTGGCATTGGCTTTGTTGCTTACAGCCCTCTCGGACGGGGATTTTTGACCGGCCAAATCAAAAGTTTCGATGACTTGGCTGCTGATGATTTCCGCCGCTACGCGCCGCGCTTTCAAGGGGAAAACTTTCATAAAAACCTGGAAGTGGTGCGGCGCATTGAGGAAATAGCTGCCGAGAAAGGGCGCACGCCGGCACAGCTGGCTCTGGCATGGGTGCTGGCGCAGGGTGAGGATATCGTTCCCATTCCGGGTACGAAGCGGCGACAGTATTTGGAGGATAATATCGCTGCAGTGGAACTGGAGCTGACGCCAGAAGATTTGCAGCGCATTGAGGAAGTTGCGCCCAAGGGGGTGGCTGCCGGTTTGCGCTATCCAGAATCGGCAATACGTTTGATGAATGGCTGACGCTTGGGCATTGGGCATTGGGCATTGGGCATTGGGCATTGGGCATGGGGCATTGGGCATTGGGCGCAATGCCCCCTCAGAAATATTACGGGTAATCAACCAGAGACATGATATAATGCGAATCTCAGAATTCAGCTGGGTGGCAGCCAGTGGGAAAGCAATTCCTTATCCAAAGCTTGGTTAACTTTGCTGAGGGCGGCTAAAGGGAGCCGGTGCTGATTTTTGCACCACCAAGAGGCGGAGGTAATTTGATTGCTTTGCGCCTGGATGTAAGAGACTATTTTAGGAGGAAAATCAGCGGCTGTCTCTTGAGAGATCCATTGGGAAAATGAAGCCCTAATTTCTAAGGCTATTTCCACATCTTTTTGAGTTCCTTTTAGAGGGGGTGCCGGCTCCACTGACTTCCTGTCGAGTCCTTCTGGCAGCCGCGCTTCTTTCAAGCTGAGCAACATCCTGTAAGCGTCTATTAGCAAACTCTCAATGGCTGCCAATTGGCTCTTCATCCCCTCGACTAATTCCAGCACCTCAGCTATCTCAACATAGTCTTCTGTGAAAACCAGGGTAGCCTTTTGATTGTACTGGGAGAGGGGATTGTGTTTGACTTTAACTGCCGGCATCTGCCTCAACTGAATCTTTATTGTCTCGAAAAGGTCTGGCAGTAAGGTAGTAATGCCAGAAAAGTCTGGAGAGACGAGAACGTCTTTGATTGCCTTTTCCGCATCTTCTAGCTTCACCCGTTCCGGAGCCAGCTCTACATAAGACCCCAGGACGGTATCCGGGTTGATTTTGACTCTTTTGGCAGGTAAACTGTTCAGCTTTTGATTGAGTTCTTCAAGAAACATGAGATTTTCACCGGCATGAACTAATGTCAAGGACAGTTGAGCGTCGCACCCGCAGCATCGGGTATTGACAGCGAATCATCCTTTGAAATATAATAGCACTAATGGCAATATACCTGCTTCCGATCCTCAGATATCTTCGCCCCAGGATGGTGCAAACTCTTTGCGATCCGGACCCCCATCCAGGGGGTGGGGTTCACCCACCGGCAATCCCAAATCGCGGTTACGGTTTGCGCACAGATAGCCGGGGGTAGGGTGCGTTCCCTCTTAGGGAACGCACCCTACGAGTTACTAGCGGGGAAGGTGGGGCCCCCTCTGGGGATAAGGGGCTGGGGTTGGGTGCCGGTTTCACCCACCGGCAATCCCAAATTGCGGTTACGGTTTGGGGGGAGATAGCTCCCCAAATTTAGGCGACCACCACCCACCCCGTCGGCTCTCAAAAAACGCCACTTCTTGGCAGCTAGTCCGCTTAGTTTCGGGGTTGGAACAGCGCCACATTACTTTAGTTTGCCCCTCCTTAGTGTACTCGTAGCGCTCCAGAGGGGTGCCGCACAGCGGACAGGGATACTCTGATGCCGGTGATGCCGGTGAGTCGGGTTTGGGTGTCTGCGTGCGCTGAGAATAGGGGAGTTCGTAGCTGCCGGTTTTTACATTTAAGAACATCACCGCCCCACACCCATTTTGCCTCTTATCGCAGCTGAGGAAGTGGTCGGCTTTCATTTTCTCTGACTTGGAGAAAACCTTTGTCATCGCATGTCCGCAGTTGGGACATTGGACTCCTGCCGGCTGTGCCGGTGGGGTGCCATTCCCCTGACTGGGAGAGGAACTCGCCGACTTCCTCTTTTTCGTTTTGACAGCGGTTTCACTGTCTTCGCTCGCAAAGGAATTCACCGGCTTTGCCAGAGATAACTCCCCAAATTTAGGCGACCACCACCCACCCCGACTGCTCTCAAAAAACGCCACTTCTTGGCAGCTCGTTTGCTTAGTTTCTGGGTTTGAACAGCGCCACATTACTTTAGTTTGCCCCTCCCTAGTGTACTCGTAGCGCTCCAGAGGGGTGCCGCACAGCGGACAGGGATACTCTGATGCCGGTGATGCCGGTGAGTCGGGTTTGGGTGTCTGCGTGCGCTGAGAATAGGGGAGTTCGTAGCTGCCGGTTTTTACATTTAAGAACATCACCGCCCCACACCCATTTTGCCTCTTATCGCAGCTGAGGAAGTGGTCGGCTTTCATTTTCTCTGACTTGGAGAAAACCTTTGTCATCGCATGTCCGCAGTTGGGACATTGGACTCCTGCCGGCTGTGCCGGTGGGGTGCTATTCCCCTGACTGGGAGAGGAACTCGCCGGCTTTCTCTTTTTGGTTTTGGCAGGGGTTCCATCGCTTTTACTCCGAGAGGAACTCGCCGGCTTTCTCTTTTTCGTTTTGGTCGCGGTTCCGCTGTCTTCGCTCGCAAAGGGATTCACCGGCAGATTCTTTTTCATCTCGGCTAATCTCGCACTGTCATCGATCGCAAAGGGATTCACCGGCTCGCTCTTTTTCTTTTTGGCAAAGCTTCCAGTGTCTTGAGTCGCAAAGGAACTGACCGGCACGCCTTTTCTAATTTCCGCAACAGCGCGGGCGATTGCCGGCGAGAAATAGTCCCGGTTCCAGCCGGTTAAATAGCGCTCCCAGTCGAGCTTGCCGGCAGCTATGGCATCCAATTGCTGCTCCATTTGTGCGGTAAAATCGGCTTGGATTAAGTCTGGAAGCACGCGATCTAAAACAGCATCCAGCTCCATGCCGAGTGGAGTTGGCTGCAATATGCTTTTCGACAGTTGCACATATTCCCGCTCTTTAAGGGTTTTGATTGTGGGAGAATAAGTGCTGGGCCGGCCTATGCCTTTGCGCTCCATCAGCTGCACGAGTTTTGGCTCGGTATAGCGCGGCGGCGGCTGGGTTTGTTTCTTGTCAGCACCGGCTTTCTTGAGTTTCAGCGTCTGCCCCTGTCGCACGGTGGGGAGTTGGGAATCCCCGCTGATATTATTCCAATAAATAGTGTAGCCTGGAAACAGGAGAACTTGCCCTCTCGCTTCCCAAAAGACTGAGCCAGACTGGGTGATGATGCGGGTTTTCCCCAGCTGAGCGGGACAGCACTGCGAGGCGACGGCTCTCCGCCAAATCAAGTCATAGAGTTTGGCTTCGTCAGAGGTTAATTGCAGGGATAATTTCTGGGGAGTTTGGAAGACATCGGTGGGGCGAATAGCTTCGTGGGCTTCCTGTGCGCTGTGACTGGAGCGATGTCTTGTTTGCGTGTTGGGAAGATTGGTGGGGTCGTTCTGTTGCAGGTATTTGCGGACAGCGGCGCAAAATTGCTCGGAAAGCGCTACGGAATCTGTGCGCATGTAGGTAATGTGACCCGCCTCGTAAAGAGATTGGGCGACTTTCATGGTGGTTTCTGGAGAGAAGCGCAATTTGGCACCGGCAGCTTGCTGGAGGGTGGAGGTGATGAAGGGTGCCGGTGGGGGAGAGGTGGCAATTTTGCTTTCGACTTTGACGACTTGGTGGGGGTGGGTGCGGGCGATTTCCACGAGCCGGTCGGCTTCTGCTTGGCTCAAAACGCGCTCGGATTCTGGTTTGGAGGTTTCGGCAGATTCAGCGGCGTCATCTTGAGTGCCGGTGGGATTTTCTGTTTCGCTCAAACTCCCCCGGTAGAGTGCGCGAAAGCCTTCTGCGTAGTCAACCCAAACGCTCCAGTAATCTTGGGGTTTAAAGGATTGAATTTCTCTCTCGCGCAGGCAAATCAGGTGCAGGGTGGCGCTCTGGACTCGCCCCATTGATTTCGCGCCATTTTTCAGCGCCCAAACCACATGTTTGCTGCCTTTGTAGCCGACAAGTTTGTCGAGGCAATCGCGAGCGCGACCGGCTGCTATTAGGTTGGCGTCGAGGGTTCTGGGATGGGCGATTGCGGCGGTAACTGCCGGTTTGGTAATTTCGGTATAGGTGACGCGCTTGGGTTGCTGCAGGCGCAACTCTTGGGCGAGGTGCCAGCCAATGGTTTCGCCCTCGCGGTCGGGGTCGGTGGCGATGTAGACTTCTGTTGCTTGCTTGACGGCTTGGCGCAGTTCTGCGAGTACCTTCCTGCCGCGATCGCCTCTGGGTTCGTACCGGCAGTGAACGCGATCGCCTTGCAGGTCGAAGCCGAGAGCGTCTTCGCCATCATTTGCTAGCTCGCGGATGTGACCGATGCTGGCTTTGACTGTCCAGCCGGTGCCCAGGATTTGGCTGAGCTTTTTGATTTTGCCGGGGGATTCGATAAGGAGTAGATTGCCCATGATGCCTCCTGCTTTATTTTGGGCGTTGCAAAGTTACCGGATGAACCCCACCCCCCAGCCCCCTCCCCGCACGCGGGGAGGGGGAGTAAGAAAGGATAAGGATAAGAGTGGAAAAAATTTCAATCATCCTTCTACTGTGCAACGCCTTATTTTGAGTTTAGCAAGAGGAGTGAGTGGGGGAAGAGGCAAACGAGAAGCCCCCAAGCTCAACACTAGGGGGCTGTCTCATTTGAGCCAAGCCGATTAAGCTGGGCTGATTGCCAATCTGTACTTTAATAATAGCGCCAAAGGTTTGTAGTTGGGCTTTAGCCCAAAGGTTTGTAGTTGGGCTTTAGCCCAAAGGTTTGTAGTTGGGCTTTAGCCCAAAGGTTCGTAGTTGGGCTTGTCTCCCTGGCGCTCGACAGTGGACACCAAGGCAATCGATGTTGCCACCGGCACGAACAAACATACCTGAAATTTGCCTTACGCTTCTATCGCGGGCCACAATAATAAGTGGCGAAGTGCCGGTGGGGGGTGTGCGCCGGCGGACAACCTGTCCCAAAAACGGCGTAGGACAGGCGTCCCGCCTGTCCCAAAAACGGGAGACACTCAAACTAAAAAACTGCCGTACCTTCCGATGGAAGACACAGCAGTCAGAAACACTGGTTTACAATCAGTTGCGATTGTTAGCCTATGCTTTGACTGTCGCTTTCTGTTGCTGTTTGCGCTTCAGCATTGAACCCGCACCCATTGCACCAAGCGCCAGCAAACTGAAAGCAGAAGCCGGTTCGGGAACTGGCTGTGCGGGCTGTGCGGGCGTTAGGGTGAGGCTCCAAGAACCGAGACTTCCTGTGTCCCCACCCGCCCTGTCTTGGATATTTAGTTGCCAGTCCCCCAGTGCGGACTGTCCGCTGAACGCAGAAAGCAAGCTGACGGTGCCAGTCGCTGCTGTAGAATAATAGTTGCCAGAAGGGATATTAGCGCTGCTATTAAGCCCCGCAGCTGTTGTCCAGAGGCTGTCAGTAAAGGTATCGTTAAAACTGTAATTGCCAGACAAATTGGTGCTATTTCCGAAACCAGAAGTAATACGACCAACTCGGTCAAACAGATTCACTTTTGTGCCTGTAGTGAGGTGAGTCAAACTGGCAACCAGATCCCCCATCCAGCTGTGAGTGATATTATTGAGCGTAACTGTCACATCGGCAATCGTAAAGTTATCGGTGATACTGATAGTGCTGCTGACACCAGTCGCATTGTTATCAGGGATAGCGAAGCCGCTTCCTGTAAAAGTGGCTGCGTTCGCACCTGTGGCTGTGGCGAATGCCAGACCGGCAGCAGCGGCAATTGAGAAAGGCATCGATAACTTTTTCATCAAAGTTGAAGCCATTTTTCCGTTCTCTCCAGGCAATCGATGTTGCCACCGGCACGAACAAACACCCCCCAAATTTGCCTTTCGCTTCTATCATGGGCCACAGTCAGGGGCGTTCGTGCCGGTGCGGGGTGTGCGCAGGCGTTAGCGTTAGCGTGCTTCGCAGCGGCTGCGTGATTCAGCTAGCGGCGCGGAGTGCGCGGTTCGGCGCGGAGTGCGCGACGCCTGCCGCACTCCGTCTGACGTGGGGCTGCGTTCGGCCTGTCCAAAAAATGGGGAAGGGACATGCGCAGGCGTTAGCGTTAGCGTGCTTCGCAGCGGCTGCGGATCGCAGCTAGCGGCGCGGAGTGCGCGACGCCTGCCGCACTCCGTCTGAGGTGGGGCTGCGTTCGGCTTGTCCCAAAAACGGGAAACACTGGCGTTAGAACCGCTCTCTTTTCTCCCCCTCCCCGCACGCGGGGAGGGGGTTGGGGGGTGGGGTTCCCCTTGCCGCAAAGTGGACACCAAGGCAATCGATGTTGCCACCGGCACGAACAAACATACCTGAAATTTGCCTTACGCTTCTATCGCGGGCCACAACCTGACGTAGGACAGGCGTCCCGCCTGTCCCAAAAAAGGGGCAGGGGGTGTGCTACAAGAGGGTGCCGGTGCTACAACCTGACGTAGGACAGGCCTCCCGCCTGTCCCAAAAAAGGGGTGGGGGGTGTGCTACAAGAGGGTGCCGGTGCTACAACCTGACGTAGGACAGGCGTCCCGCCTGTCCCAAAAATGCGCAGGCGAGACGCCTGCGCTACGTCATGACGAGAAGACCGGTTTCTTTGAAAAACCGGCTTTCTGCGCGTCTCACAGCTCAAATAGAAACGCGCTTATCGGGAAGCGAGCGCTCTCTTACAGCAACTCAATAGGTCGCAATCTGACAGCTTTGGGGCCGAGTGCTTTGGACAATACTGTCCCGGCGATAAGGCAATCTTTGGGTTGGCATTACATCCATCTCAACTCTCAAAGATGACATCTGGGGATATTTGTCAAAAATAAATTGCACCAGCTTTTTATTAACTATCTCCCAGTATTCGTTGACCTTGGGATAATTGACAAGAAACGTATCAATATCTTGCCGAACCGGCACAAAATCCGGGTAATCTTCTTGCGCGAGCGCTTCAGGCGTTATGCGGTAGGCCACTTTAATGTTGAGGACAGAGCCTCCCTGAATTTTGGTGCCATAGGTGGGCATTTCAAAGGCCACTATTTCTTCCTGCTGTTCGCAGGTTGGCGCAGTTTGAGCGAGGGTTGGCCCGCTCAATCCGCAGAGAAAAATAATCAAGATAGCACAGAACGTCAAAATTTTGCGGGTCAGAGTCATACTTTTTGAGTTGAAGCAAATAATCCCATACTATAATAGCTCAAACAAGGTTCCCCAGCGACAGAGGCTGAAGATGGTATCCTCCGGTTGGTCAGCTTGGCTCTGCCCAGTGCTGGGGGTGCCGGTGCGGCAATCTCGCGGCGTGAGTGCCGGTGCATGTCACTTTTGAATCCGGGATCTTGTAGAGACGCGACATGTGGCGTCTCTACTCTCTACAATTCACCCGCGCAGGCGGGAGCTGAATTGCTATATCGGGAAGCGCTCGCTCTTTTACAGCGACTCAATAGGAAGAAATTTGACAGCTTTGAGGCCGAGTGGTTTGGACAATACTGGAACGGCGAAAAGGCCATTTTGGGGTTGGCATTACATCCATTTCAATTCTCAAAGATGACATCTGGGGATATTTATCCAAAATAAATTGGACGAGCTTCCGGTTCACAATTTCCCAGTAGTCCTTTTTCGCGGGATAATTAACAAGAAAATTATCAATATCTTTTCTAATCGGCACGAAATCGGGGTAAGCTTGTTTAGCGACTGCTTCATTCGTTAAGCGGTAGGCCACTTTGATGTTGAGGATAGCTCCTCCCTGAAGGGCAGTTGCATAGGTGGAGAGGTCAAATGTAAATATTTCTTCCTGCAGGTCGCAGTTTGGAGGGGTTTGAGCGAGCGCCGGCAAGGTAAAACCGGTCAATCCACTGGCACAAATAATGAAGACCTTACAAATGAGCCATAATTTTCTGGTCATATTTTTTGAGGTGAACCACATAATCCCATCCTAGAATAACTCAAACAAGGTTTCCCAGAGATCGGGGCTGAGAGATTGCTTATAAAGAAAACGTGAAGGAGCCAGAAAGCGGGGCACTTTCGCCTCCCTTTGCCAGCGCAACGCCCGGTTGCTCAACCGCGCTATACGCGCTTGTGCTTCAGCACTCAAAAGTTTCCAGACTTCTGCCAAGGAAACTTGGCAATCCAACCCAACCATGAGGAGCATTATAGGGCAACCTGGCTCCTGCTGAGCCGGTGCGCAATAGCGACACGCCCCCAGATATTCCCAACTGTCAGCTGCTTCTCAACAGATGGCCATTGACTGTGGCCCTGGAGCGATAGGTGAGCCACCGGCTAAGACGAGCAGGCAAATCAGATCGGCAGTCAGGGGGAGCGGGGGAGCTGTGGGAGCGGGGGAGCTGTGGGAGCGGGGGAGAAGGACGCGCTCTGCGTCCCGAACCGCGCGTTCCGCGCCGAAGGGCGCTAATGCTATCGGCAATGATAAATCTGGATCTGTCTGGAATGTCCTAAACTAACTGTCTATTGCTATAAAATAGAGTTACAGTCCGTTTGGAACTCGTTGATATGTTCTGGCTCTTCGTAATTTTCTTCGTCCTCCTCGCGATTTCAGCAACTCCGCTGCTGGGATTGTTTGAAGTTCGATGGTCACTGGAGATTTTAGTCGCTTTGTTTGTCGCATTTTTTATTGCGGGCTGGGCGCTCTTCATTTTCTATCCGGTATTTTCCTGAGCGAAAGTTGTGTGAGTTCAGTTGTTTGATAGAATCTCAATGGAACTGCTCACCGCAATAGCTGAGTTCTATTGCGTGAGAGCTGGTAGCCGTTGCGCTCTGAAGAGTGCGGGAACGCGCCACTCCACACGGGCACCCTGAATTAGCGCAAGGTGCCGGTGAAAAAATGAAACTGTCCGCCGCTCAACTTACCCGCCGTGATTTTACGCAACTTTTCCTGGGCGATCGCCCTACTCCTCGCCGCTTGCTCTCCCGCTCCGACTCCCACCGCTCCCAATCCGGGGGAAACCCCCGCTGTCTGCGAATACGCTGCGCCTCCCCAGGGGTGCAAGTGGACAGGCGGCGACCCCAAAACGGGATGCGGAAAAAAGTTAGAGTGCTCCAATCCGAGAACCTTGGAAAACCCTGCCGGTTCTGGCAACAACTCCCAGAAGCGCTCTCAGTAGCTGTAGGGTGCGTTCCGCCTGACCGCACCCTTTATTTGTGTGGGGAAATCCATAAGGCGGAACGCACCTCCCCCCTGTAGCGGTGCGTTCTCATCAAACTTGCTTCCCGCCTCACCCGCTGCCCACCGGCATATTTAGGGCGGCGATGGTTCACCCGTTCCCCACCGGCTCCAATATTGATTCAAAGCCCTCCTAGCGGCACCGGCATCTACCCAATCAGCCCCATAAGTAGCCATAAATCTCAGGAAGTCACAGACAGCTTTTGACTGAGCCGCGCTCAGCAAGCTAAAGGGCTCGTAAGGGTTACTGTTGGGACATTGATAAATCTGTAAAGCATAAATTGTAGAGTGAAGAGACATCGATTGAGTCGCCCTATAATTCTTGAGTGACCAAATCATGTAAGCGGGAATATAATATCGGAAGCCTTTGGCGTCAAAAAAGCTCAAAACATCAGAAAAATACTCAATCCACTCGTCTGGGACATCCTGCCACCGGCAGTCTGTGTCTTTCTTGCGGGCGGCGGCGCGTCCTTCATCGCCTTCATAATCGTCAATAGCTCGCGCTTCGTGAAGGGAAACCCCATCCTCGCGAGTTACTCCCTCAAATGCTTTGGCAATTTGCTCGATAAGAAGCAAACTGGCGGCATCAGCTTTAGCGTCAACCGGCTGCCAATCAGGCTCTCGCCGGTCGGCACTTGTGGGAGAGCGAACATAACTGATCCATTCCCGCTCGCAAGCCCCGAAGGCAAGAAAGTTTTGCTGAGCCAAACGCAGGGAAATCCCGTTAGAACCTCGCTCACTATCTGTTGCCGCATCTTCCCAGCAGCAAATCGGGCAAATCAAGTATGTCCCTGGCGGCTTTTCCGTCAGAGTCAGATAACCGCAACACCGGCATGGATAGAGCATGTCTCTCACGAGTGTGTGGAATATAGCGGTTCTGAACTATGGCCCAGAAACCCGGAAGGGGCGGGCACGGGGACCCGCCCCTACAAAACCGGGTTTCTCAGTACCTCACAAAGGATGAGAAACGCTATAGTATTTGTTTGACCTCTGCCTTCTCATCCCACCACTTCGCCGCCGCAAGAACAGCAGCGATTGCCGTTAGCGTGAGCACCTAAATCCCCAACGCAGTGATAGCAATAAACGCCGCCGCAACGACAAACGCTCAGATTTTCTATTCTGAAGCGAGTGTAACAGCCGCTGCAATTTTCGCGCCGGCTCAGGATTGCGTCCCATCCCGGATTCATCGCCGCTCGACACGCTCCCACAAAATCCGTCACGTCTGCACTGCACCCATCGTGTTTGGCTCCATCGCTCAACAGCCAGCACTGTGCGTGGAGGGTTTTCCAGCTGTCCAGCAGTCCCGCTCCCCCCCGTCCTTGCGCTACCCAAGCGGCTGCGTCGGCTTCGAGCTGTTCTTTTACTGATGTCATGGTGTGTCCCTCGCACGACCGGCATTACAGTTTGATTATAGGTGTGCGAATTCTGGCATTGGCAAGGTGCCGGTGGAGTGCCGGCGGCATCTCCTGTGCCACCAACAGTGGACACACCGGCAAATCGGCGATCAGCCGGCACGAACAAACATACCTGAAATTTGCCTTTCGCTTCTATCGCGGGCCACAATAGAAAGGAGCATCGTGCCGGTGGGGGGTGTGCGCCGGCGAGACGCCGGCGCTACGGCATGGCGTAGGACAGGCGGGACGCCTGTCCCAAAAATGGCGTAGGACAGGCGGGACGCCTGTCCTAAAACATGGCTATCATATATACCAAACCTCCCCATTCTCGCCCCCAAACCAGATGAGCGCCGCGCCCACACAACACCCCCAAAACACCCCACCGGCATTCCCGCGCCCCGAACTGCTCGCCCCAGCCGGCAGTATGGACTGCGCCAAAGCCGCCGTGGAAAATGGAGCCGATGCCATCTACTTCGGTTTAGATCGGTTTAACGCCCGAATGCGGGCCCAAAACTTCACGGAAGCCGATTTGCCGCAACTGATGGAATTCCTCCACCGGCGCGGCGTCAAAGGCTACATCACCCTCAACACCCTAATCTTCCCAAAAGAACTCCCAGAAGCCGAACAGTATCTGCGCACAATTATCGCCGCCGGCGCAGATGCGGCTATCGTCCAAGATGTCGGAATTTGCCGGCTCATACGCCACCTTTCCCCCGATTTTCCCATTCACGCCTCCACCCAAATGACTGTCACCAGCGCCACAGGAGTGGAATTTGCCAAATCCCTCGGATGCGAACTGGTTGTCCTCGCCCGCGAGTGCTCCCTCAAAGAAATCAGCAAAATCCAGCAGCAAATTGCGCAGCAAAAATCCGAAATCCCGCTAGAAGTATTTGTGCACGGTGCCTTGTGCGTCGCTTATTCCGGTCAGTGCTTAACCAGCGAAGCCCTCGGAGGGCGATCCGCCAACCGGGGCGAGTGCGCCCAAGCTTGCCGCATGCCTTACGATTTAATCGCTGACGGCGAATTAGTCAATCTCGGCGAACGCAAATACCTCCTCAGCCCCCAAGATTTGTCCGGGCTAGAAGTTCTCCCAGAATTAGTCAAAGCAGGGGTGAGTTCACTCAAAATCGAAGGACGCCTGAAAACCCCAGAATACGTTGCCAACGTCACCCGCGTCTACCGGCAAGCACTCGATCGGGTGATGGCAGAATTAGAAAAACGTCCCATACCCGGATCGGAAAAAGGCGAGTCAGATCGCTACAATCTGGAAATGGCGTTCTCTCGCGGTTTGCACACCGGCTGGTTTGGCGGAATTAACAATCAGCAACTGGTGCACGCCCGCTTCGGCAAAAAGCGCGGCGTTTATCTCGGCGAAGTCACCCGCATCCGCAACGAACAAATAGCAGTGCACCTGCAAGCGCCGGTCAAACCCGGAGATGGTGTAGTATTTGACAGCGGACACCCCGAAATGCCCGAAGAAGGCGGTCGCGTGTATGCGGTAGAAATGCGGGGTAAAGAAGCGCTGCTCAGCTTCGGGCGGCGCGATTTGAACCTGAAAAAAGTGCGCGTCGGCGATAAAATATGGAAAACCAGCGATCCGGAACTAGACCGGCAACTGCGCCAGACTTTTACGGGCGATAACCCGCAATTTCAGCGTCCGATTCACCTAGAAATATATGGAGAAGCCGGTCAGCCCCTGACAGCAATCGCCCGCGACGAACTCGGTCATATCGTTCAGGTGTCCTCGGCAATATCGCTGGTGGAAGCGCACACAAAACCCCTGACAGCAGAGCGGTTGCAAGAACAGTTTTGCCGGCTAGGCAACACCCCCTTCTGTTTGCAGTCGCTCACCAATAATATCAGCGGTGACGTAATGCTGCCGGTGAGCGAATTAAACCGGCTGCGGCGCGAAATTGTAGCGCAGTTAGAACAATTGCGATCGCAGCCCCCGCGCTGGCATTTGCGCCCAGACGCCCGCCTTGCGGATCTGCTTCCCGCGCCAGAACCCGTTACCCCAGGTTCCCCCAACCCACCCAATTTAATTGTGCTGGTGCGCAATCTCAAACAGCTGCAAGCAGCGCTTTCTGCGGGAATCGAAACCCTCTACTGCGAATTTGAAGATCCCCGCGCCTACCGGCAAGCGGTGCAGGTCGTGCGCGAAAACAAAACCGCCCCCAGTCAAACTATCTGGGTAGCCCCGCCCCGGATTGCCAAACCCGGAGAAAACTATATCTTGCAGCAAGTTCGCGCCAGCAACGCCGATGGCTATTTGTTGCGCAACTATGACCACTTGGAATACTTTGCAAAAGACCGATGCGTCGGAGATTTCTCACTCAACATAGCCAATCCCCTAACAGCAGACTACTTCAAAAATCGCTTCAATTTAGAGCGACTGACAGCTTCTTACGACTTGAACATTAACCAACTCCAAGACTTGCTCGCCAGTAGCCCGCCCCACTGGTTCGAGGTAACAGTACACCAGCACATGCCGATGTTCCACATGGAACACTGCGTTTTTTGCGCATTTCTCTCAACAGGAACAGATTACACCAACTGCGGACGCCCCTGCGACAAACATGAAGTGAAATTGCGCGATCGCGTAGGCACCGAACACATTTTGCAAGCCGATGCCGGTTGTCGGAACACAGTATTTAACGGCACAGCCCAAACCGGAGCCGAATTTGTCGAGCGCCTGCTACAATTAGGAGTGCGCAACTTTCGCATAGAATTTCTCAACGAGACACCCGAACAAGTCACACAGACAATTCACCGCTACCGGCAACTCCTGCAAGGCAAAATTCCCGGCACTCAACTCTGGAAAGAATTGAAACTCCTGCCAAAACTGGGAGTCACACGCGGTTCCCTCGCCACTTCCTGAGGTGTGTAACGCCACCTCTTCTTCCTTGGCGTCCTACCCTGCGGGAAGCCGCTGGCGCGTCTATGGCGTCTTGGCGGTTCATTATAGAACTTGCAATTCTCAGCGCAACATTATAAACTGTAAAGCGCTGCGAGTGACACAGGAACCGATGACTGAACTGCGGGCTTTGATTTTTGACGTAGATGGAACCTTAGCCGATACAGAACGGGATGGGCACCGAATAGCATTTAATCGCGCCTTTGCGGAAGCGGGATTAGAATGGAATTGGTCAGTTTCCCTGTATGGAGAACTGCTGGAAGTCGCCGGTGGGAAAGAGCGCATCCGCTTTTATCTGAACAAATACAGCCCGGATTTTCAGCCCCCCTCCGATTGGGACAAGTTTCTTGCCGGTTTGCACGCCCTCAAAACCAAACATTACCAGGAATTGCTCTCCACCGGCGCGATTCCCTTGCGCCCAGGAGTGAAGCGATTGCTAGAAGAAGCGCGAAAAGAAGGCGTGCGGTTAGCGATCGCAAGCACCAGCGCTTTGCCGAATGTAACCGCGCTGTTAAAAGAAACTCTCGACACTGATTGGTTTGAGGTAATTGCAGCCGGTGACATTGTGCCGGCCAAAAAACCCGCGCCAGATATCTATTATTATGTGCTGGATGTGATGGGTTTGGCTGCTGACGACTGCCTCGTTTTTGAGGACTCGCCCCAAGGTTTGCAAGCGGCACAAAAAGCCGGTTTAAAGACGGTTGTCACGGTTAATGGCTACACGGAAAAACAAGATTTTGCCGGGGCGAGCTTAGTTGTCAGTCACTTGGGAGAGCCAGAGCAATCTTTTAGTGTCCTGCGTGGGGATGCCGGCAATGCGTCGTATGTGGATATGGCGCTGGCGCGGCGCACCCACTCGCTCCCAGCAATTAAGTAGGGTGCGTTCCCCCCCGGGGGAACGCACCTTAAGCTTGATTTAATATTTGACAAACTGTCGTTTTACACAGAGAGTGTGATACACTAGGTTGCGGACTCACCTGCGAAGGCAATGAGGAAATGCAATCATGGACTTTCTGTCGAACACAGTAGCGCTATCGCGCATGCAATTTGCGCTGACAGCCATATTCCACATGCTGTGGCCGGTTTTGACCACCGGCATGGCAATTTATCTGGTTATCGTCGAGGGAGTGTGGCTCAAAACTCGCAATCCTGACTACTATTACCACGCACGCTTTTGGTCAAAACTGTATATCCTCAACTTCGGAATTGGGGTAGCCACCGGCATCCCAATGGAATTTCAGTTCGGGACAAACTGGGCACCGTTTTCCGAGGCAGCCGGCAACTTTTTTGGCAGCGTCATCGGGTTTGAAGCCTCGTGGGCGTTCATGCTGGAGGCGGCTTTTTTGGGGATTATGGTGTTCGGCTGGGAGCGAGTCAACCCCTCCATTCACTATCTGTCCACTATCCTGGTAGCCTTCGGAGCCAATCTGTCAACGTTCTGGATTTTAACGGCGAACTCCTGGATGCAAACGCCTGCCGGCGTGAAGTTAGTCGATGGCAAATTTCAGGTGATCGACTACTTTCAGGCGATTTTCAATCCGTTCATGGCGAACAGTGTACTCCACATGTTCTTTGCCACCTTGGAGACTTCCCTGTTTGTGATTGGCGGGATTAGCGCCTGGTACATTCTCAAGAATCGCCATCCAGCTTTTTTCTCCAAGTCTTTGAAAATTGCCTTGGCGGCGGCGATAGTAATTGCCCCTTTGCAGATTTACATTGGGCATTTGAGCGGCGAGCAAGTGCACCGCTACCAGCCCACCAAGCTGGCGGCAATGGAAGCTCAGTGGGAAACCGTGCCGGCAGGTCAATCTGCCGATTGGAGCATGCTGGCTTTGCCGAATGAAACCGCCCAGAGAAATGACTGGGAAATTAAAATTCCCAACGCACTGGGGTACATTCTGGAATTCAAAAAAGAACTTTCTGAGCCGGTGCGAGGGTTGAAGGAATGGCAGCCGCAAGACCGGCCACACTTGCTAGGCTTGATCTACTATGCGTTCCGCATTATGATCGCCATCGGATTCTTCTTCGCAGGGTTGATGCTGTGGAGCGCAATTCAGTGGGTGAGCGGCAAGCTGAAGGAAGAAAACATCGCCCAGCAGCGCTGGCTGATGCGGGCGTGGATATTGGCGGCTCCTTTGGGATATATTGCAGTAGAATCAGGTTGGATTGTGCGCTGCGTCGGACGGCAGCCTTGGACGGTGTACGGACAGATACGCACAGTTGATGCTGCCTCTCACCTGCCTGCCGGTGAGGTGTTAGCATCGTTAATTGGCTTTGCATCAATTTACAGCCTTTTGTTTATTGCTGCTCTGTACTTTGGCAGCCGCATTGTCCGCAAAGGGCCAAACCTAGAGCTGCCCATACCAGGCGTTGAAACCAGACCGGCACTGGATACCACTCCGGGAAAATTTGCTCCCGATGAGCGCCCCGCAGAAGCCAAGCAGTAGGAGGGTTTATGGAAACACTAACATATTTTTTGCCGCAGGTTTGGTTTGGAATTTTAGCCCTTTTTCTCTTCCTCTACGTCATGCTGGATGGGTTTGACTTGGGGGTGGGAATCTTGTCTCTCACCTCTTCTACGGAAGAGCGCCGCAGTATTTTGATGACCAGCTTGAGCAATATTTGGGATGCCAATGAAACTTGGCTGGTTCTGATGGGCGGCGGTTTGTTTGGGGCATTTCCCCTGGCTTACGGCACGATTCTCAATGCGCTTTACATCCCGATTATATTGATGGTGTTTGGGTTCATCTTTCGAGGCGTGGCGTTTGAGTTTCGCGAGCTAGCCAACCGCAAGTTTTTTTGGAATTTAGCCTTTGGCGCGGGGAGTTTCACCGCAGCACTGTGTCAGGGGTTCGCCCTCGGCGCTGTGTTCGCCGGCATTAAAGTGGATGAGACAGGTCACTTTATTGGAACAATGTGGGACTGGCTGAGCTGGCAATCCGTGCTGGTTGCATTGACGCTAATCCAAGGCTACGTTCTGATCGGCTCCACCTATCTGATTTGGAAAACTTCAGGGGAATTGCAGGAAACTCACTATAAAACTGCTAAAATAGCGGCTTGGACAACTCTGACAGGAGCGATTTTGATTACAATTACGACGCCTCTGTTTTACGAGTACGCCAGGGAGCGTTTGTTTCACCCACCGCTAATCTATATCTTTGCTGCGATTCCCTTGCTGGGAATCCTGCTGATATGGCGGCTCCTGAGAAGCCTCAACCGCAAAGCAGAACGCGCTCCTTTCGTCTGGACAATCCTCCTCTTCTTGCTGACGTTCATCGGGCTGGCATTAGTGATTTTTCCCTATATCATCCCGACTCAAATCACTATCTACGAAGCCGCCGCAGATCCCAGTGCTCTGGTGTTCATGCTCATCTTTATTGGCGCTCTCATCCCGGTGATGCTGTTCTACAATATCTACCAATATGCCGTTTTCCGGGGCAAAGTCACCAGCGGTCACTATGAGGGGTAAGCTGTTGCGCATTTTGGGGGTCTGAGAAACGGGCTGAGAAACCGGGTTTCTGATTAAATGTTTCGGGTTGGGGGCAACCTCTGTCGCAGAAATCCGGTTTCTGGCGGGCTGAGCGAGGCTGAGAAACCGGGTTTCTGATTAAATGTTTCGGGTTGGGGGCAACCTCTGTCGCAGAAACCCGGTTTCTGGCTGGGCTGATAAACCGGCTTTCTATTAACGCCAAGGTGCTCCTGATGTTATGGTAGAAATTACCGGCTTTTCGGGCTGCGGCTCGCCGGCATATATCGCTATCAGACAGGGGAGAATTGCCAATGGATGTTATTCCAGCTATCGATCTATTAGAAGGCCGTTGCGTGCGGCTCTATCAGGGAGACTACGCCCAAGCGCAAACTTTTAGTGAAGATCCAGTTGCAGTGGCCAGGGAGTGGGTGTCTCAGGGCGCGACGCGGCTGCATTTGGTGGATCTCGACGGTGCTAAAGCCGGCTTTCCCGTGAACCGGCAAGCGATTGAGGCCATCCTGCGGGCGGTGCCGGTGCCGGTGCAGGTCGGGGGCGGCTTGCGCGACTACGCCTCGGTTGCCGAAATCTTGACGGTGGGCGTCGAGCGTGCTATATTAGGCACCTCTGCTGTGGAAAAGCCGGATTTGGTGGCGCAGCTGTGCCAAGAGTTTCCGGGGCAAATTGTTGTCGGGATTGACGCCCGCAATGGCAAGGTGGCGACGCGCGGTTGGTTGCAAACCTCTGAGGTGCTGGCGACTGACCTAGCCCAGCAGATGGCTGAGTTAGGGGCGGCGGCGATTGTCTATACGGACATCCACCGGGATGGGACGCTTACTGGGCCAAATTTGCCGGCGCTGCGAGAAATTGCCGGTGCGGTGAACATCCCCATCATTGCCTCTGGCGGCGTGTCTTCTATTACTGACTTGCTAAGTCTGCTGGCGCTCGAACCCCTGGGAGTGCGGAGCGTAATTGTCGGTCGCGCTTTGTACACCGGCGATATTTCTCTCAAAGAGGCGATCGCAGCGGTGGGTTCCGGAAGGCTGCAGGATGTGCCGCTTGATTTTGGGAATTCAGCATTTGCTTGAGTAAAGAAGGAGAGAAATTAATGGTGGGGAAATCAGATGAAACCTTATCAGCAAGTGCCGATTCAAGAATGTTTTGAACCGCTGGTGGCAATTGATCCCCAGCTGTTTGCCCTTGTCGATCCCCACCCTTACCAGCAGCTGGGTGCGCCTTATGGCGGGAAATCACCGTTCTATGTTCGCACCGGCGTGCGGTTGGCGCTCGCTGACGCCCAAACCGAGCTGCAACACCGGCATCCGGGATGGCGCATCCAAATTTTTGACGCCTACCGGCCAGTGGCAGTGCAGCAATTCATGGTAGACTTTACTTTTAATCAGCTAGTTGAAGATCGAGGTTTGACCTGCGCAGATTTAACCGCAAGTCAAAGGGAAGCGATATTAGAGAAAGTCTATCAATTTTGGGCGCTGCCCAGCCTCGATCCAGCCACGCCTCCCCCCCACAGTACCGGCGCAGCGGTGGATGTGACTCTGGTGGGTGAAACTGGCGAGCCGGTGGATATGGGATCTCCGATTGATGAAGTCTCGCCCCGCTCCTATCCCTATCATTTTGCCGGCAGTGCCGGTGCCAAGGAGCGGGAATATCACCAGAACCGGCAGCTGTTGGGAGATATCATGGTGCGAGCCGGTTTTCAGCGCCACCCCCACGAGTGGTGGCACTTCTGTCTGGGCGATCAGATGTGGGCTTGGCTGACAAATAAAACCAATTCCGGCACTCAAATAATCGCACGCTACGGTCGCGTTGAATAGCTATTCCTTGAACCCCACCCCCCAACCCCAGCCCCTTATCCCCAGAGGGGGCCCCACCTTCCCCGCGTGCGGGGAGGGGGAGAAAGAGGTGGGGGTTTTGATGAGGTAATTTGGTGAAATAATTTTTCTTACTCCCCCTCTCCCCTTGTGGGAGAGGGGGTTGGGGGGTGAGGGGTCTTTCACAAACTAGCTTCTGGCAGTTATTTTTTTGCGGCTTTCAGAATGCAGTCTGCCGGCAATACACTAAAGCCCTCTCTGTCGAAAACGGAACAGCGCCCCACCAAGCCGGCTAAGGCAGGCATCTTCCCGCGCTTCAATCTTTCGGCGGCTTGTTTTGCCGGCTCAAACTGCCAGCGCCAGTGATTTTTAATCAGGTAGTCGGGTGTGAAGGATGAGGGTTCCAGCAGCCAGAAATCGATGCCGTATTTTTGAATCAGCTGCAATGCCGGTGCCAAATCCTGACTGTACTGCGCCTCAATTAGCTCAACTGTACGCTCCCGAAACCGGCGGTAGTAACCCACATGGTAGGGAATGGCGTATTCCCGCCCCGCCAAAATCGAGCGCTGGGAAAATGTCGGCAGGTTATTCGCCTCTTCCGCCAGAGATGCGATCAGCGTGTCTTTCGGCTTCTGGGCAAAAAACTGGTATAATTGTTGCGCTCCCCCCACTTGGTAGGACGTTTTTGGGAAGTTGTCCACAAAGGCGGGATAGAGAATCAGGGTGGAAAAAGCCAACAGGAAACAGGAAAAAGCGATAATTTTCTTTGCCTTCCCAGACAGTAGGGGCGACCGGCTGAGAGTCTCAGTTGTGTCAAGCCCCCTCCCCGTAAACGGGGAGGGGTTTGGGGGTGGGGTTTTCGCTGTGCTGCTGTCTTGTGTTTGATTTTCCGCCCACTGGAAGACGGCATCCAGCAGCACCGTCAGGGCGATTCCCCCTGCTAGGGCGAGCGCAATCCGAAAGCTGTGCCCCGTGTAGCGGCTGGGAAGGTGAAGTTTGAACAGGGCGGCGTGGGCGGCAAAAAACATGGCGACAGAGACTAGCGCGATTTGTGGCAAGACTCTCACGCCTGAAGTCACTTGTTTGGCTAAGGGAAATTGGGCGGGGAATCGCAGCAGCACCGGCAGAAAAAGCCCCAGCCAAACTAGCGCCGGCTGTCGCGATGGAAGAATGGCGCTGCCCCTGCCATCAATCCAAAAAACCACAGGGTTTTTGTGGAAGAAACTGCTGCGCCCTCCGGGCAAGAATTCTGGCATTTTCCTCGCTTCGGCGGCGGCAATTGTCGGGCCAAATTCACTGGTTTTCAGGGCGAAGGGCAGCAGCACCAAAATCGCCACGGCGACTAGTGCGGCGCAGAACCAGTAATCCCGTCGGTTTTGGGTGAGTTGCAAGCGCCCGCCTTCCCAGCGCACCAGCTGCAGGATGATGACGCCGGCGGCGATGAAGACGTACTGCGGATAAAATAGCCCTATGAGGGCGATGCTGATGCCGGTGCCGGGGAGAGATCGCCGCAGCAAGTAGTGCAAAAATGCTAGAAATATGGGAAATGCAAAGGCTCTGGGCGTTGCTGAAACTAAGTCGTCTTTCATCCACATGCTCTGATTGAGCAGCAGTGAGGCGATGAAACCGGCAGCCGGCACCGGCAGCAGTTGGGTGCAGACGCTAAAACAGTAGCCGGTGGCTGTCAGACCTAGCACCAGTGGCAGCAGTTTGCTCGCCAGCAGCGGGTTAATCCCCACCGCCGCCAGCAGCCGGTACAGCGCCGTGTATCCTGCCGGTGCCACCGATTGAAAGTAATTCGCAATCAAATCATTCGGAAAAAGCTGGGGGTCTAAAAACCGCTGCATCCAAAAAACGTGCTGCCGCACGTCGTCCTGCACCACGTACTTACTGCTGAAAGCTTCTTGCAAACCCAGCATGCCGTAAAGGGCTGCAAAGGTGAGGCTCAAACTCAACCAGAAGATGGTGTTGGATTTGGGTATTTTGGCTGCCGGTGCCGTTATAAATTTGTGCAGTCGCGCAATCAGCATAGTTGCATAGTCACTTTAGAGGTTAAGCTAAGCTGTTAGGCTAACTCAAGTTGCTACCTACAAGTATAAGCATCCAGATCCCCCCAAACCCCCCTTAAAAAGGGGGGCTTTGAAAATGTCCCCCCCTTTTGAAGGGGGGGTTAGGGGGGGATCTAACCTGAGTCACTGCTAAGTAGCAACTTGAGTTAGGCTAATAATGCTGCTTGTTGGAAAAAGGAGGCAGATCCTGTAGGGGCGGGTCCCCGTGCCCGCCCCGTTCCCAGGCGGTAGGGGCGGGTTCCCGTGCCCACCCCGAAACGAGGGGATATTCAAGATTTTACAACTTTCCACAGCCAAAAATTATGGCGCTGGAAAACCAGCTGAGTTTTGCAGTTGCGCTCTCTTTCAAGTCCAGCTCGCAATCCATCGGAAGGGCTGAATAAAAACACGTCGCTGAAGCCGTCAGGAATCTTAGGGATATTTGGCTCAACCACCAGCAGCAGCTTCACTTTGGGATCGAGCAGGTAGCTTAACCCCAGAATCCGGCAGGCAAAACAGTCACCCAGCGCGCGAGAGCTGTCACTGATTAGAAGCGGCTTCTCCGCCCGGTTGACAATCTCCGCAATCTGGGGGTTGTATTGGTTTTTCGAGGGGCTTTTGTTCCACCAGAATTGGGCTTGAGAGCTAACCGCGCAGGAAAGGACGCCACCGGCAATCAGCGCCACCGCAACCAGCCGCCACATTCTTCTCCGCCGGCTTTCTGATAAAATTTTAGACTTGTCTGAAACAAGTGATATTTCTTCTGGCGCAAACAAACCCTTTTTTTCCCGCTCTCTCAATCCAAAATCCAAAATCCAAAATCCAAAATTACCCTGAGTCGCCAGCAGGTTAGCGACGGCCAGCTGCACCCCCAAATAGCAGGGGGTGAGATAGCGAGCCGTCGCTGAGCGCAGCCCTCCTGAAATTACGTCTGGCACCATCAGGGGGAGTGCTGTCACCCCGATCAAAGTTACGACAAACAGCCAAACCTGTTTGGGGGTGTGCCGGCAGAGAAAGTAAATCGAGTATGCAGCTATAATTAGTATAGCAATTGCAGCGGGGTTTAAATATTTATATCCCAGATTTAAATCGAAAAAGACATTAGAAAAGTTAATCAGCCAGCGCTGTAGCAAAAACCCGAAGGCGACTTTTTTACTTGTCCAGTCTGCTGTGCTTTCCACCTCAGTGGAGTGAGCAGCGATAACCAAAAGCCAGGGGGCGAAAGCAACAACCGCCGCTAGGGATGACAGGAGGTAAGCAATCAGTGTCTTGCTCTCCTTCTCACTCCCCCTCCCCGCTAGCGGGGAGGGGGTTGGGGTGCCGGGTTCTTCCCACCGGCAGCCTTCCGAGATCGCCACATAAATGCCGTGCCCAACTGCCACAAACAGGGAAAACAGAAAGGTGTAGAAACTCAGCGCCAAACTGGCTGCGTAAATGCCCCAACTGAGGGCTGTTTGGCGGCGGATAGCGCCCAGCAAGGCTGCAGAAGACAGCAGGACTGTCACCGCCCACAAGCTGTACTGCCGGGCTTCTTGCGCGTAGAGGACGTGAAAAGGCGAGACGGCGAGCAGTGCGAGGGCGACCCAGCCAGTTGCCGGCGATCCAAACAATTCCAGGCACAGCCAGTAGAGGCAGGGAAACGCCAGCAAACTAATGATAGCAGACAAACTTCTCGGCGTCGCGATAAAATCGCCAAACCACTGCATCCAAAATCGCGCCATCACAAAATACAGCGGCGGGTGCTGGGGGGATTCTTTTAAAGAATTCAGAGTGCCGGTTAAGCCGGTTTCCGGATTGGGGCGCTGTAACTTGGCCAATTCTTCCAAGCCGGTCGCCCGCCCGTCGAAAACTTCCTGAACCAGTTCCGCTTCCGTGAGGCCAGAAATCCGCAATGAGGTATAAGTCTCGTCAATCCAGTAGACTTTTCGGTCAAGATTGAAGAAGCGAAAGAAGAGGCCAAGTACCAGTGCGAGAGCGATTGTAACCTTCAGCCAAGTGGGAGCAATCCCCCAATTTCCCACCCCTTTATTTTTCATTCACACCCCAGCTTTTTTAGAGAGCCATCCTCACTTTTGGTTTTGAGAATCTCGGAAAGCCGAATCGAGCGCGGCAAATAACTTCATAAAATCGACTGGCTTCTTTAAGAAATAGCGAACGCCCAGGGAGACTGCCAGTTCCTGGCCATCACTGTACGCCGTAACGAACACAACCGGCACGCCGATTCCCTGTTCGCGGAGGCGCTGGCAAACCTCTGCTCCCGTCAGTTCTGGCATGCGATTATCTAACAGCAAGACGTGCGGTTTCTCCTCAAGCACTTTTTCGAGGGCTTCCCGGCCATTACGGGCTTGCGCAACCTGCCACCCCTCCATGTCGAGCAGAAAAGCGAGCATCGTTCGACCGTCATCGTCATCGTCCGCAATCAGCACCTTGCCTTTTACTGGGTTATTCGGGTTCATAGCTTCTGCCTCTCGATGGGAAACGCGAGAATAAATGGGGGCGGTTCTGATTTTACACTGCTGGGTGCTGGAATTGGACTTAACCGTACTTGACCCTCCGATAAAAGAGGCATCATAAGGACTTGCACCCGCACTGCCCCCCCCGAGCCTGCAATCTCAAAAGCTCGCACGAAATAGTGAAAAAGTCCGCGGGAAAGATTTCTCGGATCGGCTTCTACTCTGACGGGCTCCTGAATTTCCATTATAACTTCAATCTTGCGGATTGCCGCTTCAGTAGAGAGGAGCTCGACTAGCTCGCGCACACTGTCAGTGAGCGACACGGGTTGGATTGCCCCAATCTCTAAGGATGCCAAATCCCGCCAGAGGGCAGCGCGGCGGCGAAACAGCTGAATCGATTCTTCCGCTTGTCGGAGCAATTGGAGAGCGTAGTCGAAGCGGTTAGTTGCGGCCAAACGAGAGACAGCCTCCAGTCGCAAGCGCCCCGCATTCTGCGCTTGGATGATATCTTGCCGCAGTTCTTCTAATGCCTTATAGTCGTCAGGGGCAGCGGTGAGTACGCGGTGCATATCTTCTTCTACCCGGCCTTGCAGCAATTCGGCTTCAATTCCGTGCGACGCGCACAGCAAAATTTCTTTCAGCCGCTGTCCCACCTCCTGCCGCCGCACGGAAATACTGAGCGCTCCTACAATCTCCTGTTTTTCGTTACGCAGGGGAATTCCTTGGCAGCTGAACGGATGAAAGCCCTCAATGAAATGCTCGGGGCCAATGATTTCAACATAACCCTCTTCCGCCAGGGGCGTTCCCAGACCATTGGCACCGGCGACTCCTTCTGTAAGCAGAGAACCGGGCCCGGGAACACTTTCTGGCCCGCGCACGCTCCGCTCGTCACCCACCACGTCGAGGACGATAGCGTTGTGTTCGCTGAGCATTACAGCGTGATGGTCAGCTCCCGCCGCCTGCGACAGCAGTCTGAGATAGGGACGAGCCGCACCAATCAGAGAACCCTGTCGCAAGAGCAACCGCTCGGTATCCAAGCCCGACAGTTTCTCCGCTTGCAGAGCGCGGGCGTTAGCCCCGTGTACGTGCGACCTTTCCCAGGCGCGGCACACGACTTGGCGCAGCATGCCGGCAGAAATTGCGCCTGTGGACAGATATCTGCGTCCAGCTTCTAAGGCATCTTTTGTTACATTTGACATATTTATAAAAGTAAGGGATTAACGCAGCCTTTGCACCACCACAGTAAATAGTAACAAGAGGCAGGCGCAGCGGACTGTCCGGCCAGGAATTCCTGCCACAAACCGGCTGGCCTTCAACCGGCACCTTGCGGATAAATCCTCCAGCCTGCCAGACTCATGCTGCTGGTCTCCCGCCACTCTCTTTGCGTGTGGCTTTCCAGGTGCGGGCTCCTGTCAGCGCCGGCTTTCGCGTGACGGAGGCTTGCAGGTTATTTTTGACTCAAGTCATACAAATAAACAAACGCGCCGGTGCGCTTAAAGGAATCAGTGCGCTTGCCAATGCTGTCCAGATATAATTGAATGATTTTCCTTTCTTCCGGGAAGTGCCAAACGTGGGAAAACAGCACCCACACCCGCTTATTGCCCCGCAGCCGGTCGAGGTCACTCTTGTAGCGCTCCCACTCCTGTGCGGATAAATTTTGGCCCAAGTCATCCACTCCCAGAATGTATTCGCCCTCCTGGAAGCCATATTTTTTGGCATAATATTTAAATTGATAGGCTCCCCGCTGGTAAATGTACAGCACATCTCCGCTTTGCCGGTGTTCCTGCACGTAGCCCATCACCGGCTTGATCTCGGACTTCCAAGAAGGCTGGACGAAAAGGTAGCTGGCGCTCGCTAAAGGCTCAGCCAGGAGAAAGACTAAAAGCAGAATGCCGGCAATGGCAGCCGAACTCGATCGCGTTTTACTGCGCAAGTAACTCGCGCCCTCCGCAACCAGCAGGATGGCGAAAGGCGTCAGGAACAGCACCAGGCGTCTGCTAAACGGATACTTGTGCGAGTAAGCGGCAAACAGCGTCACCGCCAGGGGAGACAGTAACAGCAGCAGGGTGGATTTCCTGCCGGCATACAGGGCGGCGCAGCCGGTGAGAAACGCTATCAGGGCAACGCCCACTACAATCTCGCTGAATCCTAAGGGATTGTTAAAAAACTCCAGCAAGCTTTCAAACAGCCAGTTGATATCGAGGAAAGATGCGGGAAAGCCGCCCTTGTTTTTCCAAGACTGGAATAAGCTGGCGCTTTCATTAAATTGCCTAACGAACAGGAAATAAAACGTCCCAAAGCTGGCAGCCCAAGTTAAATAAATAGCGGACAGCTTGCCAAGTCTGGCAAAATCCTTTTCCCTGAAACAGAGCAGCAGGGAGAGCCCACCGGCACCGGCTAAGACAAAAATAGCGGGGTGAGAAAACCAGATGGCAGTTGCTCCCGCAATGGCCAAAGCAACCGCCTGTCGCGCCGGCAGTTTTTGGCGGCTCGCCCGCATCACCAGCAAGCAAGACAGCAAAGCAATCGCCACATCACTGGAATACTGTTTAACCTCCGAGGAAAAGTAAATCAAAGGATGCAAGCTGGCAAAAAGAGCCAAAGCGATGGGAACCGCTGCCGGTTGGAGGCACCGTTTCGCCAGATCCCAGAACAGAAACAGCGAAACAATGCCAGACAGCAGCGGAAAAAGCCGCAGGGCGTATTCATTATCGCCCAACAGCTGAACCGCCAGCTTTTCCACCATCAAAAAGCCGATAGGGGCACCCTGTTCGTAGTCCAAAGGCTGTAAAAGCCCCGCAAAGGAGCGATTGACGATATTGAGTGCCAGCACGGCTTCATCTCCCCAAAGAGAGCGGTTAGCCAAGTATTGGACAAGCCGCACGAGAATGCCAAATGCAAGAATTGTAGAGGGCAGTTTTTGGGGAGAAAATAAAGACAGGACGCTTTGGCTGAGTTGAGTTTGTGTCAAGCGGTTCAATTTGTCTTTCATAGGAATGTTTGGGAAGCAGAAGAGTTTTTATAATTAGCCGGTGCTGTTGGCAGTCGCAGTGGATTTATAAGAGAGTTTTGGCGAATAGGTATGGATAATGAACCGCCAAGACGCCAAGGACGCCAAGGAGGAAGAAGAAAGAGCGCCCTACTGCTGTAAAGACGCGACATGTCGCGTCTCTAATAACTATCATTTTCATCGAAATCAACTGCCCCAGGATAGAGCGGGATAAACCCCCACTTGAGGGGCAGTTTATGACAGCCGGTAAACCAAGAATTGCGGGCTTTCATAGACAATGTTAAAATTCAAATTTTTTGGTTTACTGACCACTAAATAGGTGGCGTGATACTGGCTGGCCAATCGGTTAAAGTCCGCTTGGGTCAAAGCATCGAAACCCGCCCTATATTTATAGCCATACTTAGATTCGGAATATCCCAACTCCTTCATTCTCTTCCACCATTCAGCCCCTAATTCATCGTTATAAAAGGCCAGAGTTCCATCTTTCCAGTCTCCGACAGTGCTCCTCTCTGAGAAAATCCTGAAGCCTTTCATATAGGGAGGAGTGATAAACAAATCTGCCGGATCAGTATGGTTTTTCACCCACACCTGAAGCTGCTGCCACTCATTGAGTTTTTTGGGCGGAAAATCAATGTGATTGGTGCCCGCATTCGCACCAATAGTGCAGAGGCATACGATGGATAAGAATATCCAGGAAATTTTTAACTCTTTCCTCAAAGCCCCCCTCTCACAGGTAAATCTCGCTGTCCAAGCTAAACTAAGTATAAAAATCGCCACTGACAAGCTGTTTATATTAGCGCCCCAAAAAAACAGGGCTGTGGCCAGAGCTGCTGCTATTACTTTTGCTCCCTTTTCAGGCGATAATATTAAAGACATTATGCAATTGCTCGCGTAAAGTATAGAGAAGATTATAAAAAAATTAGCGCTTCTCAATAATTGAAACATCAGGACAGGCTTGAGAGGTGCGATCTCCGCGAAGATCGTTCCTGTCACACATAGAGCCAGAATTGCCCAACAAAATGCCATCAGTTTTTTGTGAAATTTTGGTTCTGGCTTGTACTTTATTAAGCAGAACAGCAGCGCGATATAGAGAAGTGTTGGCTCCCACTCCTTTATTTTCCATGTTGAGGGAAAAAGGTGGTGGCCATTTCTGATTTTCATAATCGTTAACCATTCTGACCAATTCGTGGACGTATAAAATATAGACGAGCCGCCTCCTAATAATTTCCAGAATAAAAGTGGAGAGGCGCAGATGAGAAAGGCTATCATATATTTGCCCACCTGCTTTAGTGAAACATCGCCTCGATTAAAAGCAAAATAAAACAAAAACATGGCCATGACATGCGAAGCTGACAGGGCGTGGATATCAAAAGCCAAACCAGTTATTGCAAACGACCAGACATATCGCTCTTTGAGAAATAGATAGATGGCCAGGAGCAAACCAGGCATCACTAGGTTGTTATAGTAGAAGAGATCGTAATAGGTAGAATCCACCGCTACTGATAGTTTATATTTCAGCAATAAAATAACAGACAGATAGGCGACAGCTCGTGATTTAAAGATGAGGTTACTTAAGCTAAACACTGATAAAAAATAAAAAAAAGTGGCGATTATATAAGAGACAAAAAATATATTTTGCAGATCGAGCCGCTTAACTAAAGGTGCTGAAAAGACGTAAAATAGGGTGTTATTAAAGGGAAAGCTAAACATTAAATCATTGGGAAACAGGGATGGGTAAGCTGCCTTTAACATAAAAGGGATATGCACGTCGTGATTGACATTCGCAAACTGATAGCCATTAATTAAAATTGCCAAAATCGTGAGGATGGCCAGGGCCACCATATCGAGGGCCCTTTCACTAGGGTTTAAATGTTTACTGGGTTGCTCCACTTGCATTTCTAGATTCCTCATTAGATTTTTTTGAACTGACATCTCGCACCATTATCTCGCATAAGCAAGAGAAAGTGACGCCTCTTCAACCGGGCGGCACCGGCACAGCCCCGCAAGGAGATACCAGGCTAGTATATCACCGACTTGTAGGGGAACTCAAAAGACCAATATTCCCTCGCTTTCCAACTTGTAGGGTGCGTTGCGGGGCAACGCACCCTACTGCGGGGCTACGGTTTGCGGAAGCTGCGAACCGCTGCCAGATATTGTCCCAGAAAAGGCAAACCGGCAATCGCGGGAATCAGGTAGCGGGAGGTGCACAGCAACCCCAGCGCCGCGCCGGTGCTCGCATTGAAATACGGCTGGTAAAACAGTATCAGGGCGGCGTCACGGGTGCCAACACCGGCAAACGTCAGCGGCAGCAAGCCGGCGAGAATCGCTAGGGGAGACAGCGCCAGATTCGCCAGAAACGGCGTCCAAGCGTTGAGGGCGAGGATAAAAAACCAGATTTGCAGCAGGTGCCCAAACCAGATCAATACTGAAGTGCCGGCTATTTTTGCCAGGTGGGCTCTGTCCCGCCAAAAATACTGGTGCGTTGAGTACCACGAAAAGCTCAAGCTGTCAAGCTTGACTCGGAATTTTTTGGGTGCCAGCCGGCTGCCGGTGGCAAAAAACAGCTGGGCGAACCGGCGCGAACTCAGCAGCAGCAAGCCGGCAGCCAGCCCAAACGCCACACTGCCGGTCATTATCCAGAACAGCCAGTCTTTTTGGGGGTACAGCACTAGCCCAAAGGCGCACCACAGCAGCAGCGACAGCATGTCGCAAGCTTTTTCAAACACCACCAGCGACAGCGACAGCGCCCCGCTCAACTGCCCCCGCTCGCGCATAAAATAGGCTTTGGCGATATCTCCCATTTTCGAGGGCAGCACCATATTTAGGGTGCTGGCGGCGAGGATGAGGCGATTGGCTTCGCCGAATCCCAAGCCGGTGCCTGCCGGTGCCAGCTGTTGCAAGCGCCACGAGGTGAGCGCCGTCAGCGGCACCACCATGCCCAGGCTGAGCGCCATCCAAAGCCGGTGGCAATTTTGGAAGACTTGGATGAGGGCGGGAAAGTCAATTTTCCAGTAGATAACTGCCAGAATGAGCGAGCTGACAGCGAGGGAGATGAGTCGTTTCATCAAGTAGCGAGCGTTGAGCGTGCAGCGATCGTACCATATCAAGTCCGGTAGCGAGGGAAAGGTTTGTAGTAGGGCTTTAGCCCAACCGTTGCCCCGCAGTGAGGCAAGTTTTCACTGGTGACGGTGTGCGCAGATCCTCCGCGACTGCCTCCTTTCGACCACATGCAGCATTATTAGCCATTAGCCTAACAGCTTACCTGCCGGCCAGCCGGGGCAGCACAGACTTAGCGAACTTGTCGCGTCCGGATTCCAGATTCGCCGGCACACCGTTTGGGTAAGTCTGCGCGATCAGCTCCCGCAAGCGCTGGCTGCGGTTGCCCGGGTTCGGGTGAGTGCTCAAAAACTCCGGCTGTGCGCTCCCACTTTTTGCGGACTCCAGTATCTGCATCACCTCAACCATCGCCTGCGGATCGTAACCGGCTTCGCTCATAAACCGCACCCCCAACTGGTCGCTTTCCAGCTCGTCGCCACGCCCGTAGCGCAGCTTCGCCAATTGGTTCACCACCTGCGCCACCGCCGCCGCCTGTCTGCCGCGCCCCTGCTCGTCACTCGCCGCAACCCCAACAGCAGTCACCAGCGTTGAGCCCAGTTGCTGCTTCGCCAAGTGCTCCGCCGCGTGCCGGCCAATCACGTGACCGACTTCGTGCGCCAGCACCCCCGCCAGTTGCGCTTCCGACTGCAAGCGCTTCATTAAACCTGCCGTAATGAAAACCTGTCCCCCCGGCAGCGCAAAGGCATTAACTGTTTGAGAATCCCGCAGCAAGTGGAAGTCGAAGGGATACCCCGCCCTTGCTGCCGACGACTGCCGCACCACCCGCTGCCCCACCTGTTCGATATACTCCTGCAGGGCGCTGTCGGGATAGAGCCCCCCATACTCAGCAGCCATTTCCTGACGCGCCTGCAGCCCGAGGGCCACCTCCTGGCGCGGCGAAAGTTGCACGTGTTGCTTTTCCCCAGTCACGGGGTTTTTCACAGTGGTGCTCAAGTAGCTGATAAAGCCAAAAAATGCTACTAAAAGCCCCAGCCCCAAACGAAACAAGGATCTGTTCACCGGCTTTCTCCTTATTTTCCTATCTCCACCGGCCCCCCCGCAGTGGAAACCCCTGGGCGGCTGGTCATGGCGGGCGTGCGATATCTCAGCAATTCCCTCTGCCAGCAAGCTACCATGCGGCGCGCTTCCCAAACATCTGTCTCAAGGACTAGAAACCGGTGCGCTCCCTCTCGGCGCGGCCAAAAAGCTACAGCGGTTTTCAATTGAAAAAAGTACAAATATCAGCAGCGCCCCACAGTGCCTCGCAGCGTAGAGTAGGGGAAATCGCCAGTGATGCGATGCCAATTTCTGTAAATCATCAGCTCTTACTGTAGCCGTTATAAATGCTTTATTAAATCCTCTATCTTTTCTTTCCTTGGCGCTCTTGGCGTCTACCCTGCGGGAAGCCGCTGGCGCGTCTATGGCGGTTAATAAAAAAAATCCTTATATCCCAGTCGCAGGGGCAAGCGATCTGACACCTCACAGCCACCGCTCCACTTTCAGAGGCTCGCCGGCACCCAGCTGCCGGACTTCAGCTGTCAGGTCTAGCCAAGGCTGCAACTGACCGGCTTGAAACGTGCGGCTCATCACCACATAAATCGAAGTTTGGTCGCCGCCAATACCGGCAGCGACGACATCTGTCCAAGATTCGGCGCGCAGTTCATCTGTGACGTGCCACCGGCCCTTTTCCCACTCCAGCTTGCGCGTGAAGTGAAACGGGGCGTCGTTCTTGCCGACAATCAGCATTTTTTGCAGAATTTTGCGGATATAATTCGGGAAAAAACGCCCAAATGTCAGCATGACTGCCCGCAAGACAATTAATTTTAAAGGTGTCATCTGCTGCTGTTTCGACCAGCCGATCTGGCCGGCGATCGCAATTTCGTTTTCTCCCAGCTGGACTTGACAGGGGCCAATCAGGTGGCCAACGGCATTTTTCAGCGTTTTGCCCTGGCGCACCAAAAGGGAAAACTGGGTGTCGGACGCCACCAGCTGCCGGTCGCGAAACAGTTTGAAAACCCCGCCTTTGTTAGCGGCTAGGTAAAGTTCCGCTGTGCCGGCTCCCCCAGTTGCCGCCGCCGGCTGTTTCCCTGCCCAGGAGCGGCGGTCGATGAGGATTTGGGCTTCAGGGAGCCAAAGGCGACCCGCCGGACGGGGTGCCGGTGCCAGCCGGTCAGGGACAAAATCCCGCCAAGCCAGTAAATAGTTCCAAGTGTGGTGCCCGATAATGTGGTCGTCGGCGTGGGAAGCGCCCAAGCCTTGAGCCAGCCCAGTCAAAAACAGGTCGTTGATGCGCAAAGCTTGGGGGAGCCAGCGACCGGCCAATTCAAACCCGTGGGGGAAGAAGTTGTAGGTGTTGCGGCTGGAGTATTCGCCGCCGTAGGAGCCATCCGGGTGCCCGAAATGAAAAGCTAGCTCAACCGCTTTGGTGAGCGCTCTTTTTAAGCGAACATCCGGCTTGAGCTGGTCAATTCTCGCCAGACAGGAAATCGTCAGCGTGTGGTAGCCCGGATCGCAGCCCTCGTATTCCTGAAACCAGCCTTCCGAGCTTTGCCACTCCAGCACCCGCTCCAGACGCATCGCCTTGGCTCGCTTCCACTTCGAGGTTTTGAGCAGCCCGGAGAGCAATTCCAGAGACAGCGCGATCAGCGCTTGGTGGTTGGCCAGCTGGCCGCTCTCGTGGTGATTGGCCAGCCAGTCGGCCCGCTTTTCAAAAAACTTGAGCATTTCCTGGCTGTCCAGTTCCAGCAGCTGGTAACTTTCGATACAGGCGAGCAAGGAAAAGGCCGCCGCCCCACCCGCACGCTCGTAGGGGAAATAGTCGTCGCAGGAGCCGTCTGGATGGGCGCTGCGGGCGGCGTACAGGATGCCGGCTCCCACCCACTGCTTGATGGCGGGCTGCTGGTAGAAGGGGTTGTCTGGCAGGTTTGTGTCGTAAGCCAGGGCGAGTGGCCAGACGAATTCCTGGGACATGCCGCTGGGGAAGTCAATGATTTTGTAATGCCAGAAATTGCGGTCAAAACAGCCGTAAGTCGGGCTGTGCGGGTTGCGATCGCACAGAGTCAGGATTTTGGGAATTTGTGCCAGCGCTGCTTGCGCAAACAAGTCTCTACTCATTTTTTATAAAAGGAAAAAGCAAGAAGCAAAAATCCGGTGTGCGAACGCTTGCTGTCGCGTCTCTACTCCCCATCCCCCTCTCTCCCTCCATGTTATAGCGGTTTTCAGTTGGATGAAGCACACCCTTTGAAACCCGGTTTCTTAAAGAAACCGGGTTTCTCAGTACCTCACAAAGGATGAAAAACGCTATAATTCAGTCCTTGTGGCAGTCTTGCCGGCGCAGGCGCAGCTGGATTTCTTCCATAAGCTTGCGGTTGGCTGCTAGCAAATCGGCCACCAGACCCAAAACCCACAACTGAAAGCCGATCAGCATCAAAATCGCGGCGAGAATCAAGCTGGGAATGCGAGTCCGTTCAGTGCCGGCCAAAAAATACACCAGCCAGCGGACGCCCAAGGTAAAGCCCATACTAAACGGCACGCTCCCCAAGAATAGGAAAAAGCGGAGCGGCTTGTAAACCATGAAAATCCGCAGGATGGTGAACAGGGAGCGCAAAACGTAAGAGGGGATACTTTTGACCAGGCGGGAGGAGCGCAGCGCCGGATTGGTGCCCACCGGCACCCAGGCGATTGCCATCCCCTTCTGGCCGGCTTGAATAATCGTTTCTAAGGTATAAGTGTATTCGTTAAACACATTCAGCCGCATGGCGGCGGAGCGGCTGAAGGCGCGAAAGCCGCTGGGGGCGTCCGGGATGTCGGTATTGCTGGCGAGGCGCACCGCCTGGCTGCCCAGTTTTTGCAAAAACTTTTTCACCGGAGAAAAGTGTTCTATTTCTGAAATAGGGCGGGCTCCCACGACAATTTCCGCTTGACCAGATAAGATTGGCGCAATCAGTTTGGGAATGTCGCCGGCACTGTACTGGTTGTCGGCGTCGGTGTTGACGATGATATCGGCACCGGCTTTGAGAGAGGCTTCTAGCCCAGCCATAAACGCTTTGGCGAGTCCTTGGTTAGTGGGTAAACGAACGATGTGCTCGACCCCGAAATCCTTGGCCACCTCTACCGTGCGATCGCGGCTGCCGTCATCAATCACCAGCCACTCAATGATATCAATTCCGGGCAGCTGTCGCGGCAGGGCTGCCAGCGTTACCCCCAGGGTGCTTTCCTCGTTGTAACAAGGAATTTGGATAATCAGCTTCGTCATGGGTACAGGGTATGGGCGGTTACGTTCGTTGCGGGGCGTGCCGGTGAATTCCCGCACCAGCCGCACGGGAGTTATTTTAATACATTTTTAAGTTGCTGATAAAAGCCGGCTTTATTTAATCAGTTAACCCCGGAGCGAACCCGGAGCTGAGCAGATATTGGGGCCAGTCTCCTGATAGACTGGCAAAACTCCTGAAACTGTTCTACAGGGGGAGCCAATTTGATAGAGGTTTCTCTGGCAAATCTCCAATAGGCAAACTCCGGACTGATTCCCAGGATTACCCGATATGAAAATTCCTAAATTTTTCAGTCATTATGCCCCAGAATCGAGGGCTATTTTCGCCACTTCCAGCCGGCTGGCTGCGAGTCTGGCTCTTCTCGTCTGTCTGGGGTTTAGCTCTGCCGGTTTGGCGGAAAATGCCCCAGTAAAGATCGCTAAAAAAAGCGGCCCTAACCGCCAACCGTATATCGCCATCGGTCACTCGTCGGCATTTTTGAACAACCCGATAAACAGCCGTGGCGACAGCGATAACATTGCTGTGGTGTTGCGGGGCAAAATTCCAGTTGGCAAAACATTTTCAGTGCGCCCGATAGCGCTGATTGGGGAATACACCCAGATGCTAGTCCCGACAGCGACCTATGACTTTAAAGTGAAGTCAAATATCGATGGCTATGTGGGAGCAGGTTACAGCATCAACACCAGCAATGCCAACAACACGATTGGCAACACCTCAAGCCCGATAATTATAGCAGGGGCGGAAGGGTATGTGGGCGATTACAGCATGTTCCTTGTGGACTTCATGTGGGCGCCAAAAGGGTATGAAAGTGAGGCGGGGGCGGTGTCGGTGCAAACCGCTATTGGCATCAGGTTTTAATCCGAGCTTTCCAGCTTAATCTCTAATGCAGCAGCGCAGCCAAAAACCCGGTTTCTTAAAGAAACCGGGTTTTTTATTGGTTTCTTGATGCTGTCCTTTGAAACCGGCGCGATCAACGCTCACCACTCGGCAACAAGCTGGGAAATCAGCCCGACAGCATCAGCAGCACCATTTCGGTAGGCGGGACGGTGCCGGTCGCTGGTGGCCACACTGAGGAGGTCGCCAACCGCCTTGAGCGCCGCTTCCACACTCTCAACCCGCAACACCTGCCCGGGGAGCTGGCCATCTGCCCGGTTGGCCCTCCGCGCCTGCCGGTCGTACCGGCGCTCAAAGGCAAACGCCACTAAGGGGACACCGGCAGCCGCGCACTCGTAAAACGTGTTGTAACCGGCAGCCCCAACAACGACATCAGCTGCCGGCAAGCACTCTATGGCGGGCCAGTGAAAGGCCCACAATTCAGGCGGGCAGTTTTTCGGACGCTCAGGAGCCAAGCAGCGCACCGTGACGCCGGTGAATTTCTCCGCCAGAGCCCGCGTCAAGTGGCCGTACAAGCGCAACTCTTGCGGCAGACCGGCAGCGCAGACCGCCACCAGGGGCTCGGTGAGGGCGGGGTTTAAACCGAGGAGGGTGCGGGCGCGGGCGACATCGGGCAGTTCGCCGGCGCTGCGAATCAGCCACGGTGCCGTGTGCCGAACCCCGGGCAAGTGCGAAAGCGGCAGTTGCTCGCCTTCTCCCGGCACAATGACCAACTGATAATTTTCCGCCACAAAGCGCGGCCAGTCAAGCGCTCGCACGCTGTCGGGATTAATGTCGCGATGCACCAAAATCCGGGGTGCTGTCAGCTGGGGCAAGATATCTGCCAGCTCATCGCCCAGTCCTTTGGGAAAAGTATCCACAATCGCGCACTCATACTCCTCGGCAGCAAGCACCTGACGCACCTGCTTTCTGGTGGCGCGGTCGGAGGCATCAGGTGAAATGACATGCAGGTAACAGCCCTCAGCTATCGGCACTAGCTCCCCAGTAAAATCAGAAGGGTTTTCAATCGAGGGTGAAGGGTCAGCGAATTCTTTATTGCCGCTTCTCCGACGCGCCTCGTAGCGCAGCAAGTGAGCGGCATAGGGACTGTTGCAGAGTACGAACACCGGCCTTTCTCGAGCTGCAATCCGACCCAGGGCCAAAGCGCGGGTGAGATGCCCCCAGCCACCCCCTATGGCGTAAATCAGCCACGGCTCGGTTAGCGGCAGAGGTGTTTCAGCAACAAGTGAGGGTGGCGTCTCTAGGCTCGGATTGTCCTGAATCATAATTTTAATGAGCAATCTCCTTAGGAGAGGAAGCGTGCGCCTTACAATTTTGACGGAGTGCTGGCGCGGCGATGTTCAACTCTAGATCGCCTTGGGGCATAGATTGCAAGCTGCCGGCCACCGAGTAAAGCAGGCCACTTTTGCCCTCCTTGAGGAGTTCGTCCGCCGGGAGCATCCCGGTTGTGTAAAGAAGCCCATATTAATGCGATAATGATTTCAGCAGGGGGTAGGAGGAGAATATTTTTGGCCAGCTGAATCCCGGAAACGGGATTGAAACCTTCTATTTTCCTCAGTTCACTCCCTGTTCAAAACCCCTTTTAGGAAAAATTAACCCCCCGATCGCTCTCCCCCTGACGCAATTGATTGAATTCAGCCGCGCTTTACTGATCTGCCGGATTGAGGCGAATCATCTCCCAAGTGGTGTAGGTGCCAATTGGGCTCCAAATCAGATAGGGGAGCAGCAAAAAAGCTGCCGGTGCGGAAACCTGCCACACGGCTAGGGCCAGCAGCAGGCCAAAAAGGGTGCCGGTCGCCCCGATAATGGTGCCGGCTCTCAGGCTGCGCAGTTTGCACATCACCGGCGTGTAGGCGATGATGGCGATTTCCACCAGCAGGTAGAACCCCATCAGCCACCAGGTTTTTTGGCTTCCCGGATCTGTTTCCCAGACGGTGACCGCCCCCCAAGCCCCGCAAATAAAGATAAAAGTCCAGATGAATGGGATAGCTGGCTCAAAAGTCAGCCAGCTGGGTCGGATCAGGCGTCTGAACCACCTGATGTCATCAGGCGCTGTCAAGCCACTGGCTAGCGCGACCAAGAATGTCACCGCCCCGACCGCCATCCAGGATGGAATCATTTTTCCCCCACTCCGTGCTGCGCCTAATTTAATATCATTATCTCAGGTTAGGGGGTCGCGACTCATCCGCCGGCGGTGTGAGTGTTTGTTTCTATCCCGGCACTCGGGATGGACTCTCAAACTTCACCCCGGTACGCCTCTGCCACAAGAGTCTGCCGCACTTGTGGCGCAGCCATCTTGCCTGCGGCTGACTCCAGCCATCACTGTCAGGTGTATTTGCTTTACCGGCTCCCTCCTAGCTATATTGTGGTATAGTGGTTTCTAATCAATCAGAGAATTGGTTTTGATACAGGTTCTCCCCATGCCTATTTACGATTATTTCTGTCCTAGCAACAACCAGAAGGTCGAAGTTTGGCACAGTCTGAACCAGGAAGTCAAGACCTGGGGTGATGTGTGCGAATTGGCCAAAATCGAGTTGGGCAGCACTCCGCCAGACGCCACCGTGCGCCGGCTGTTCAGCCCTCCCAGGCTGGTGATGCCCACCTCAGACAGCGAATACAAGAGTGCCGGTTTCAGCAAGCTTGTCAAGCGGGATGAGGGCGTCTATGAAAACGTCACCGCTAAGGAAGGAGAAAGCCGCATCGTTAATCGGGACGGACAAGCTATCGAAAGCTGAAAAATTCCACCAGTAAGTGACAGCAGCCGGGTGCGTTCCGCTGCCGGTTTCGCACCCGGCGCTGGCGAGAGAACCGGCTCTCTTCCACTGGCTATACTCTCCATATTTGGCTCAAACAACTATCAGGATCAGCAAGATGACTCCGCTCATCAGTGCGATAGCTGCGATGATGATTGCCAGACTTTCAATTATCTCCATGATGCTGTGCTTGTTATAAACTTTTTCGAGTCAGAGAAGCAGCGTTAAACAAGACCTCACACCTCTTGGTTAGTGGCACCCCACTCCGGCTAGTTTGTTTCTAGAGACACTTTCAAATGTGCCACAGGCCAGCCGGCAGAGGGGGAGATCCATACACTATTTTTCCCCTCAGGGGGTTAAAACTCACACCTCTATTTGAGCCGCCCACCGGCTTGCGTGAGAGTCAGACGGGTGCGCTCCGCACTTGTGGCGGCTGCGGAGATGCCCGAATTGTATTATCTACGCTGGCATTGTTCTTGTATGAAACGGGCGATTTTACCGGAGATATGAACACAGCCAAAGGTATGAATAAACACGCCCCTACAATAATAGGCAAATGATTTTACCGGAAAGCGTATCGCGCCTTCCCGCGCCGGCATTCGGGGCGCACCGCGACAGCCAGATGGCGGGCGGGGTGGCGAGCCGGCTGTCTGGCTGTTAGGGTTAAATTAACATCAAGTAACAAAAAAAAGCGCTTATCAGTGGTAGAGTTATCTGCCTATAATTTGCCCTTCTTCGCAGAGCGCGCCGGGGACGCCTGAGAGCCGGTGAGGGCGCGATCCTATCCGTTCTCCCCACTCTAAAATCCTTACATCCAAAATCCTAGCATCCAAAATATCAACGCCCAATGCCCGATCACTGAGCGATAATTGCCGGCAGGCGGACCGTGAAAGTAGACCCCTGTTCCGGCTGACTTTCTGCAAAAATGTCACCGCCCATCATCTGGCAGAAATGCCGGCTGATCGTTAACCCCAGTCCAGTGCCCCCATACTTGCGCGTGGTAGAGGCGTCGCCTTGTGTGAACGCTTGAAAGAGCTGCTGAATTTGCTCGTCGGACATGCCAATTCCTGTGTCTCGCACGCAAAACGAAACCCACTCAGAGGTTCCGTCTCGCTGGCGGGTAACAGTCAGCGTTACCTTGCCGTTTTCGGTAAATTTAGCGGCATTGCTCAGCAGGTTGAACAGGATCTGGCGCATTTTAGTCTGGTCAGCGTGCATGGTGTCAAGCAGGTCATCGCAGCGAACCTCCAAAACATTGCCATTCTTCTCCACCAGCGGCTTGACTGTGGCGACGACGCTATTAATTAGCGCCCTGAGATCGAACGTCTCCGGGTAGACAGCCATTTTCCCCGCTTCAATCTTCGAGAAGTCGAGAATGTCGCTGATCAGTGACAGCAGGTGCTTGCCGGCGGCGTTGATTGACTGGAGATCGCCGATAAAATCCTTATCGTCCAAGTCAAGCTCCAGGGCGTCTTCTTGGAGGAGTTCGCTGTAGCCAATGATGGCGTTTAGGGGCGTGCGCAGCTCGTGGCTCATCGCCGCCAGAAACTGGCTTTTGGCAAGGCTGGCGGCTTCAGCTGCTTCTTTTGCCTGCTGCAGCTGTTGGGTGCGCTCGGATACGCGCTCGATGAGGTGATTGAGAGAGGTTGCCAAAGACCCAATTTCATCTTGCGTTGTAATGGCAGCCCGCAGCTCGAAATTAGACTCCCTCGCCACGCGCTGAGCCACCTCGGTTAGAGTGACTGCCGGCTCTGAGATCGCGCGAGTGGTGCGCTGCGCCACAGCTCCTGCGATCGCCGCGGACAGGAAGATGCTAACGATAATAATCAGTTTCTCAAGTCCTTGCGCCTCCTCCATTGCGATTTCCCCCAGCCGTTCTTGCTCTTGAGCAATCTCCAGCATCTTGCCCAATTCACCGGAGAGGCGATCGAGCTTCGCGGCTTCCTCCCCACGGAGAATCCCCAGGAATTCCCGCTCGTCGTCGGGTGATTCTACCTCGTCTGGCGGCAATTCCAGTGCGTCAGCAGGCGGCGAGCCGGCAGGTGCGATATACCGCGTCTGCGCAATTTGCTGGGCGTAGGCTTCTAAACTACTGGCAGCAGTCTCTACTAAAGCCTTGAGAGTGGCGGGTTCCGCTGCTAGCCAGTCCGGATCGCTCTCTATGAATCGTTCAATTTGCAGCTGCAGCTGTTTGCTGCGAGCGACACTGGCCAGAAAGCGAGTTTTTTCCGATTGCAGCGCGTTTGTGTCGGGGGGGGAAGTGGCAAGCCGTGAGGCGTGCAATTGCGACGTTACTACCGCATCCTTGAAATTTCCCAAGAGTTGGGCTTGGATATGAGCGTCTCCCAGTTCCTCGACTCCTTTTCCCTGGAAATAGTCCGCGACAACTAGCCCTGTCATTGAGCAGGCATTGCCAATCGCAATTGCCAAAAAATACCCGAAACCAATTTTTTGGTAAATGCGCCAGGAACTGACTCTGGCTTTGCAGCGCCGGATAAATTCCTGGGTTCGGCTGCCGGTAGTGGGGGTAGCCGCCACTGCGTTTTGCCTCTCTGCGGTGCCCTCAGAAGCCGTTGGATTTTCAGATTGCATCAGCACCAATTCCTTGCCCTCTCGCCATAAATCTCGCATCAGCCCAGCCCGTAAAATAACATCCAGTGCTGCTGAACCGCTAGCCCCCCTTGTTTATTAAAGCACTTAAGCCGATCTATATATAATGGGTGTGGCGTTTGGGCCATATCCTCCCCAAGGGAGATGGGACGCTGGAAAGCAAGCAACTCCTGGCCATCTAGCAGCCGGTCTCCGGCACGCAACTTCCCGATCCGCGAGAGTTTTTCTGCTTCGAGTGGGGTCCGCAACTTTCATTGTGGCGCACCGGCAGGCTAGCGGGCTGCCAAAATGGCAGGAAAATCTTTCCGGGGAAACAAACGGCTAGAGTGTGGGATCGCTCTGTCTCGACACTCCTCTCGAACCCCATCTCCGGCGGCTGTTGACACGCTGGCTTTAGTGCGCTATAATATTATAGCGGTTTTCATCTGAGTGAGGTACTGAGAAACCCGGTTTCTTTAAGAAACCGGGTTTCTGGCATGTACTTTATCCAACGGAAAACCGCTATATATCAATTTTTGGGGAATCAGCAGCCGGATCTCCGGTAGATTTGCCCATTGGGAACGCACCTGTTGGCGCAACCTCAATTTTCAGTGGTAATTTTCCCTCAAGAGCGAGAGTGCCGGCGGGTTTATAGAGATCCTCCCAACCCCAGAGACATTCCTTGTGAGCCCCCTGTTCAGTTTCCAAAACTGTAACCGCTGCCACTGAAAGCCGGTGCCGGTAGCAGACTGGAAATAGAAAACCCAGCTCTGTCTCGCTGAGAGTATTTATTATGACTCTATCTCTATCGATTGGCGCTATGTCTAACACCTGGAATCGCTTGAAAAGCTTGTCTTTAGTCCTGAGTCTGATCGGTTTAACCGCGTGTCAGTCCGTTCCCGCTCCAGAAAAATTACCTCGAACCCTTAGTGTCACCGGACGGGGCGTGGAAAGAATTCCCGCGACGAAAGCCCGAGTCAGCTTGGGGGTGGAAGTCGGGGGGAAAACCGCCGCACAGGTGCAGCAGCAGGTGGCGAAGCGCTCGGATGCGGTGGTGAAACTGCTACAATCCCGCAATGTGGAAAAACTGCAAACCGCCGGCATCAGTCTCAACCCCACCTATAGCTACCAAAACAGCGAGCAGCGCCTGACGGGATATACCGGCACCAACACCGTCAGCTTTCAAATTGCCACGGAGAAATCTGGGACGCTGCTGGATGATGCTATTAAAGCCGGTGCGACTCGCATTGACGGCATTAGCTTTGTCGCCAGTGACAGTGAGATCGCGAAGGCTCGCGAGCAAGCCATCCGCAAAGCCGCCGACGATGCCAAAAAGCAAGCCAGCGCCCTTCTGAATTCCCTGAATTTAACCGAGCGGGAAATTGTCAGCCTTCAGATTGACGGAGCCCGCCCGCCAGAGCCCGTTTTTGCCGCCCGGTCGGAAGCTCTTGAGTCGGGTAAAATTGCCGCCAATACGCCGGTCGTCGGTGGCGAGCAGCCGGTAGAAGCCTCCGTCACCCTGCAAATTCGCTACTGATCTCAAGTTGCGCTCAGAACGGGCATCGGGCATGGGGCATCGGGCATGGGGCATCGGGCATGGGGCATGGGGCATCGGGCATCGGGCATCGCTCTAAAATTGCCCTTCTGAGCAGCTCTAAAGTAGGGTGCGTTCCGCTCGCGGAACGCACCCTACTGCTGACAGGGCTGCTTCACTCCTGATATCAGCTGGTGGTTTCGGATATCTATAAACCCGCCCGTATTTCCTTTTATAACAGAGAAAATCTGCAATCCAAACCGTTTGTGAGGATAGCTGTGCTGAATCGAACTGTCGCGTCCCGATATCGGGGCAATTTCTGGAGTCACTTGACAGCAATCTCTTTAGTGCTGGTTCCGCTCAGCCTGACTGGATGGGAGCCGGTTTTGGCGCAAGAGCAACAGAGCAGAATTATAACAGTAACAGGTCAGGGTGCGGTAACGGTTCCCACGACTCTGACTCAGGTTGTTCTGGGCGTTGAAGTCACGGGTCAAACCGCTCAGCAGGTGCAGCAGGAGGTGGCGCGGCGCTCGGATGCAGTGGTGGCGCTGCTGCGCTCGCGGAATGTGGAAAAACTGCAAACTGCCGGCATCAGCCTCAATCCGACTTATCGCGATGAAAATGGCAGGCAGCGCCTTACGGGATTTGTTGGCACCAACACCGTCAGCTTTCGCATTGCTACCGAGAAATCAGGGACGCTGCTGGATGATGCGATTAAAGCCGGTGCGACTCGCATTGACGGCATTAGCTTTGTCGCCAGTGACGCCTCGCTGCGAGAGGCTCGCCAGCAAGCGCTGCGGGAAGCGACTGACGACGCCCAAAAACAAGCGGATGCAGTTTTAGGCGTTCTGAATTTCTCCCGCCGGGAGATTGTCAATATTCAGGTTAACGCCGCCAGTCCCGTTCCGCAACCCTTCGCCTCCCGCTCTTACGCTCCTGCTGTAGCTGACATAGCCGCGAGCACGCCGGTCATAGGGGGTGAGCAGGAAGTCCAAGCCTCCGTTACTATGCAAATTCGCTACTAATAATAAGCCGGCATAATTAAGCGTAACATGCCGGCGGCCAGAAAGGCTAGAAACCAGAAAGGCCAGAAACCAGGTTTCCCCAAGAAACCTGGTTTCTTGATGTTCGAGAAGACAGACGCCCGAAGACAGACGCCCGAAGACAGACGCGATAAATCGCGTCTCTACAAGAGTTGCAGGGAACCGGCCAGTTTTATTCAGCGTTTCAGGATGCGTCCCCGCCAAATAACGCCCAAAATCCCCAAAAACAGCCAAATGGCTACAATTACACCGGCAGCCACCCAATTCGCCGGTTTTCCCTCACGGGTGGCGGCTTCCGCTTTCTCGCGGCATTCTGCGAATACTTCCGGGGGAATCATTTTCAGTACCAGCCAAATTCCCACCGGCACTATCAGCAGGTCATCCAGAGCGCCGAGCACGGGTATCATATCGGGAATCAGGTCGATGGGACTGAAAGCGTAAGCGACAACCCCAGCGGCGAGCAGCCTTGCGTACCAAGGCACTTTAGGGTGTTGGCTTGCCAGATAAATGGCGTAAGTTTCTTTTTTTAGTTTCCTGGCGAATTGTTTGAGTGACTGCATGGCGGGTGCCGGCATGTTTTTCTGATGCCATCCTATCAGCAATCGCCCGAGGCGGATCAGCCTTGAGGAGCCGGTGAGGAAAAAAAAGCCACCACCAAAGAACCTCACAGCGCTTTCCTGATGAAATGCGCTGATTGAACTGTCACGCGCTTAGCTGAACCTGACTCGCCGGAGAAGTCAACCCTGTGAGAATCAGCGGTTTAAGACTGAGGTTTCTGTAACCGGAGGTTGGACAGGTTGAAGACCGGCAACGGTAGCGCCGCGATACTTGAGCCCGAGAGCCGGTTGAACCGCAACAGCATTTTTCACCTGGTGAGTTCTCCAAACCTGACCCCGGTATTTTCCTGTTACCTCGCCCTCAGACACTTCAACGGCGGGAGGGGCCGGTTCGTAGTTGACTCCGCGATAGCTGAGTTTTATCGTCTGGTCTTCCTCCTCAGGCTGGACGGTCTGCTGGCCTGGCTGCGAGAGTCGCTGATTGCTGAGCAAGACAAGCGCCAGCAGCAACAGCTGGATTGGCCACGGCGCTAGAACCAAACTTAACACTAAGCTGACAATTAAAATTGCGACGGCCAGATAAGCAATTTCGTCAGCAGATTTTTTCAAGATATAGGCCACTGTCAGCGCAATTGCCAGTGGGATCGTGAAGCTCCAGGGCATACCTATCACCTCGGTGCTGCAAATACAAGCGTATGTATCAGTATATGCTCTCGTGCCGCTAAAAAAAAGGTGCGCTCAAAATTTCCCCCGAAAGGGTGGGACGCCCCTCTACAGTAAGGCTCCAGCTGATAGGGAGACACTTGGGAAGAAGGCGGCAGGGAATTGTGTAACAGATGTTACTAAAGGATGGCGGAGAGCGAGAGAAACTCCGATCTTTGTTCCTGAGAGCCAGAAAGGCCATCCGCCACTGTCTGGGCTCTGTGCCACTTGGCCCGCGCTCGTGTGGCAGTTCTAACAGCCAGTCAGCAGTAGTGGGTGCGTTGCCACGCACCCACTACTTATTGTTCTGAATATTTTTTCTCCCAGTAGTGCCACAGCCACCAAGCCAAAACACACCCACAAATTGGAAATAATATCAGTGATATAATCAGTTTGGCAACAAACAACTGTCTCAGAAGTGGCGACGAAAGCACCCGAAAGAGCGAAAAACCGTTGTCTGTAAGAGTGGTTAAGACGGCATAACAGAGGCCGGTTGGAATTCCCCACAGTAAAATTCCATAGCCTAAAACGTAGCGGAATTTCCCCAACATTCTGATTTTTGCCCATTTTTGTCTCTGCTTCGGATTCATGACAGCGATTCCTTTACGACGAGACTCTAATTTATTAAGACAAGTTGAAGGCACAGGCGACCCCACCGGCAACTGAGCAACCTGGCGTGCCGAAGCATTCTGGGGTCAAGACTTGCCAGATCAATAGTTTAACTGGGTGGGTGAAAGCGCAGCAGCCCCGCCTGCCGCCCGCACAAGCGCCACTGCCGCTCTACTGTCGAGCGTGCGCTAAGCTATAGCGCATTGAATTTGCACTATCTATCTCTATTCCCTCGTTCCGGGGCGGGCACGGGGGCACCGCCCCTACTGCCTGGGAAGGCCCTCTGGAGGCTCTGCCTCCTTTCAAGGGAAAAGCAGGTTAAAAGCCTAACAGCTTATCAGCCGGCTAGTATCAATTTCGGTTAAATACTTCTAATTTGTCAGCGCTTTGGTGCGGTGGCTCTCTTGTAGAGACAAGGCTTTATCCCGTCTTGCTATCGCGTCTCGTTATCGCGTCTGCGATTATCTGGGATCGGAGCGGAGAAATTAAATAAGCAATTAAACGAATTTGATATAATACTCTCAGAGCTGGGTCACGCAGCAGTCGTGGTGACAGAAATCGCCGGCTTGTGAAGTTTTGTTACCGGCACGGCACGCGGATTAACTTGACTGATATTGTCGCACCAGTGTCAAAGGTCGGCAGCAGCCTGCATATTGTCGTTCCCAGGCGCTCACGAGAGAGATGGAGAGATAGAGGCTCTGCCTCTATATTGTCGTTCCCAGCTCGAGCTGGGAACGAGAGAGGATTGCTAGCCGGCGGTGGCGGAAAGCTGTTGAGTCAGCGCGTCTTTGAGCAGCTGCGCCTTGTCAGTTTGCTCCCACGGCAGATCCAGATCCGTGCGCCCCATGTGGCCATAAGCCGCAACCTCTTGGTAGAAGCGACCGCCGCGCTCAGCCGGCAGCCCGCGCAAGTTAAACGCCTGGATAATCCCAGCCGGACGCAGTTCAAAATGCTCTTTGACCGCTTCCAGCAGCCGGTCTTCGTCCACCTTGCCGGTGCCGAAGGTTTCAATCATCACGCTCACCGGCTTGGCCACCCCAATCGCGTAACTCAGCTGCACTTCGCACTTGTCCGCCAGCCCAGCCGCGACGATGTTTTTGGCCACATACCGGCAGGCGTAAGCAGCGCTGCGGTCTACTTTGGTGGGGTCTTTGCCGGAAAAGGCACCGCCGCCGTGGCGGGAATAACCGCCGTAGGTGTCTACAATAATTTTGCGACCGGTGAGGCCAGAATCGCCTTGAGGCCCGCCGATGACAAATTTGCCGGTGGGGTTGACAAGAAAGCGAGTTTGTGCGTCTGGCTTGACGTCGATGTCTGCAAACACCGGCTGCACCACAGCTGTCCAGAGGTCTTCCTTAATCTTGGCGGCGACGGCGGCCTCATCGGAAATGTCGCCAATCGTAGCGGTGTGCTGGGTGGAAATCAGGATAGTGTCGATGCCGGTGGGACGCCCATCTTCGTAGGCGACGGTGACTTGGGTTTTGCCATCCGGGCGCAGGTAAGGCAGTTCGCCAGTTTTGCGCACTGCAGCGAGCCGGCGAGCGATGCGGTGGGCGAGGCTGATGGGGAGGGGCATCAGTTCCGGGGTTTCGTTGCAGGCGAAGCCGAACATCAGCCCTTGGTCGCCGGCACCCACAGCATCGAGGGGGTCGGCGCTACTGTCCCGACCGACACCTTGGGCGATGTCAGGCGACTGTTCGTCCAGGGCCACCAAGACGGCGCAACTGTTGGCAGAGAAGCCGTTTTCAGCGTTGGTGTAGCCAATTTCGGCAATTTTTTTGCGGGCGAGATGGACGTAATTGACTTGGGCTTTGGTTGTGATTTCGCCGGTGAGCAGCACCAAGCCGGTGTTGACGACGACTTCTGCGGCGATGCGGCTGGTGGGATCTTGCGTCAGGAGGGCATCGACGATCGTGTCGGAAATTTGGTCGCAGATTTTATCGGGGTGTCCTTCGGTGACGGACTCGGAGGTAAAGAGGTAGCGACGAGTCAAGGATTATTCCTCCTTCAATAGTGGCTGGACGGACAAGGTGTTATGGCTCAGTTTACCCGCTGTTACCTTTCAGAGACCGGGTTTGTTGCGCTGGGGAAGCTTTGAAACTGGGTTTGGCCAAAAAAAGAAACCCGGTTTCTCACCCCCACTCAGTTCATCTATAATAACTGGCCGCGATCACAGCATTTACAACTTCAGAGAGAGGCTGAAAGTTCCCGGTTGGTGAGCGCTAATTTCACATGGCAAATTGCGCTTTAGCTGGGGGGAGTTGGACGGATTTGGATTTCATCTAATTGTGAGATCGTCACGTCAGCGGCTTGCAGGTGGGCGGCAAGGCTCGCGCCCCAGCAGATGCCGATGCAGCCGGCGGCACCGGCATTTCTGGCCATCTCGATATCTCCGGGGGAATCGCCAACCATCAGGGTTGCCTGAGGTTCGACGCCCAGCGCTCGACAAGTGTTTAAAAACAGGGATGGGTCTGGCTTGCTCGGCCCTTCATCGACGCCGGCACGCACCTGAATGTAGGCGTCGAGCTGGTAGTGCTTGACAAAACTTTGCACCCTGGCTGTCGTGTCAGCTGAGAGAATGGCCAGTTTCAGGCCGGCGTCGGAGAGAAATTGTATCACCTCTAGACAGCCGGCAAACAAGGGGGAGGGGGTGGCGCTTTTCAAATATTGATCTGCTTCTGCAAAGGAGCGGCGGGCGATAGCCAGCGATTCCAGCCAGCCGCGACCGGTTTCGGCAATATAAGCCGCTGCGGCAATTTCATTTTCCCGACGGCTGCCGGCTGCCATCAAGCCGGTGGGGTCTAGGGTGTCCCCATTAATGCCAAAGGCCATTAGCAGGGGATCTGCAATTCCGGGAATCTGGGCGTCGATCAGGCGAGCTCGCTTCTGCCCCAGGTTTCTCAGATATTCAGAGGTATTTTCCAGGGTGCCGTCTTTGTCAAAAATCACGGCTTGGATATTCTCGAATGTGACATCCCGACACTGAATGGTCGCCAACGGATTGCACTCCAGCCTATTTCAGAGCAATTCTTACAAAAAAAGAGGGGATTTCCCTCTTTGTGCCACCGGCTTAACGCCAAGCCGGCTGCACTGTTTTTCCCAGCTTGGCTTAAGCGTCTTCAGCGCTGGCGATTTCCTCCTCTGGCACCTCTACAGGAGGCTCAGCGGCGGCGGGCTGTGCGGCGGGCTGTGCGGCTTGCTTCTGTTGCTGTTGGGCTTGCTGTTTTGCCCGCATCTGCTCGCGGTACTTAGCAGCCATTTCCTCAGCCTTTTCGTAAACCTTATCAGGATTTTTCACCATGTCACCCGCTTCGGGCTCCAGCTGCTTGGTGGAGAGGGAGATCCGCCCGCGCTCCGCATCCAGGTCAATGATCATCACTTTCACTTCATCATTGACATTGAAGACGCTGTGGGGCGTGTCGATGTGGTCGTGGGAAATTTCCGAGATGTGCAGCAAACCGCTGACGCCGCCGATATCGATGAATGCGCCGTATGGCTTGATGCCGCGAACATTCCCGACGACGACTTCGCCAACTTCGAGCCGGTTCATCTTGCGCTCCACCAGCGCCCGCCGGTGGGACAGAACCAGCCGGTTGCGCTCCTCGTCCACCTCAAGGAATTTCAGGGGCAGTTCTTCACCCACCAAGTCTTCCTTGGGCTTGCGGGTGCTGATGTGCGAGCCGGGAATAAAGCCGCGCAACCCTTCAATCCTGACCAGCGCCCCGCCCCGGTTGGTGGCGAAGACGATCGAGCGCACGGTGGCGTCTTCTGCTTGCAACTGGCGCACCCGCTCCCACGCCCGCATGTACTCAATGCGCCGGATCGACAGGGTGAGCTGGCCATCTTCATTCTCATCCGTGAGGATAAAGAATTCACGGGTTTCGTTGGACTGCAGAACCTCTTCAGGAGAGTCAACGCGGTTGATTGACATTTCCTGGATGGGAAGGTATGCAGCTGTTTTAGCACCTATGTCAATCAGAGCCCCCCTCGGTTCTAGACTGAATACCGTGCCGGCTACCACATCGCCGGGACTGAAGTGATAGTCATACTTGTCGAGCAGGGCGGCAAAATCTTGGTGGGTAAAACCGACTTCTTTAGTGAGCGTTTTCTGATTGACCATGCGATTCGTTTCCTGGGACTTAATCTCCGTAGTTACCGTTCCTCCTGTGGATGTAGGTGCACTTTTGGTGCAGTTTACATCTACATGGCTGCAAAGTCTTCTCGGACAGGTCGAGTCGGGACGTTTGCAGCATAGATATGTTATTATAGCTTGACTATATGCTTCTGAACATATCTGCGGCGCTGCCAGCCTAAAAATCACAGCCCGCCTGCAGGCAGACAAAAGCCCCTGCCTTCCCGCCCGGGTCTAGCTCTCTGCCCGCACTTGACTTGGGCGCAGCTCGGGCACGGCGCTCGGCAGATAGAGTTTTAAGCTTGAGGCAATGCAGCCGGTGGCGCTGACGGTGCGGCTTTCAGCGGTCAGGGCCCGGGCCCGGCTGAAGCGGCGAGTTCTGGCGAGCCCGCACCGGCAGCCGGGGGTTTTTCCCGAGCGGCGGGCGGGAGGTCTATTTTTTCTTCAATTTCAGCACAAGCCGCATCCGGGCGGCTTTGCAGCTGGTTTAACGTCTCGACGAAATCTCGGATGCCTCGGAATTGGCGGTACACGGAGGCAAACCGGATATAGGCCACTTCACTGAGGGATTGCAGATGGCGCAGTACCAGTTCGCCAATCTCGCTGCTGGTGACTTCTCGGGCGGAAAGCTGCTGCAATTGAGCTTCCATCTCATCGACAATGGCCTCCAGGCGCAGCGGGGGGATGCCGGTTTTTTCGCAAGCTCGCACGATCCCGCGCAATAATTTCGAGCGGTCAAACGACTCCCGTCTGCCATCCCGCTTGCTGACGGTGATGGGGACAAACTCGATTCGTTCGTAAGTGGTGAAGCGACGCTTGCAATTCAAGCACTCCCGGCGTCGCCGCACACTCTGACCTGCAGCGGGAGAACGGGACTCTAGAACGCGACTATCTGTGTGTTGGCAGAAGGGACACCGCATGGTAACCGTCTCTGGCAGTGTGGGATAATTAAACGACAAAAACCCGAGCCCGCTTGCAGGCTGTGTGGGTGATTCCCCACAGCGGCTTGTAGCGGCTCAGGCGTGGTGAACCCGGATGGGGGGTTCGCTATTTTTTGGCAATCCGGGGGGTTTCGCGAAACGCGATCGCAAAGAAGAGGGTGGCCAGCGCCAAGAACACTACCAAAATGTAAACAACGCTTTCCATATTAAATTTCCTGTTGCTGTCGTTAACTACCAGTTTACCAAGGTTGAGGTGAGAGCGATCCTGTGACTGGGGTTTGTCATTGCTGGCAAATCAGTCGCCGGATCGCTCTCAATCCAAAAGCGGTAGAGTTTTACGCTTCCACTTTGCGGGTTGACTTGTCACCCACTTTCTGGAAGGCACCCCATTCCACCTGTTCGATGTCTAGGTCTGGGTCAACACCGGCAAACACGTCGCGGAAGATAGTGCGAGTTCCGTGCCAGATGTGACCGAAGAAGAACAGCAGGGCGAAACAGGCGTGTCCGTAGGTGAACCAACCGCGAGGGCTAGTGCGGAACACCCCGTCAGAGTTGAAGGTTTCCCGGTCAAAGTCAAAGATTTCGCCGCGTTGGGCTTGACGAGCGTACTTCTTGACTGTGGCGGGATCGTCAAAGGTTTGACCGTTGAGTTCGCCACCGTAGAAGCTGACCTTAACACCGGCTTGCTCGAAGCTGTACTTGGATTCGGCGCGACGGAAGGGAATGTCGGCCCGAACGACGCCATCTTTGTCAGTTAAGACCACGGGGAAGGTTTCAAAGAAGTTGGGCAGGCGGCGAACCGTCAGCTCCCGACCTTCTGCATCTGCGAATACGGCGTGGCCCAACCAACCTTTAGCGAGTCCATCTCCGTTGTTCATTGGCCCGACGCGGAACAGACCGCCTTTAGCCGGGTTGTTGCCAATGTAGTCGTAGAAAGCCAATTTCTCAGGAATGGCTGAGTAGGCTTCTGCTTGGCTTTTGCCTTCGGCGACCCCCGCTTGCACGCGCCGGTCGATTTCTTGCTGGAAGTAACCGCTGTCCCACTGATAGCGGGTTGGGCCAAACAGTTCGATGGGGGTGGCGGCGCTGCCGTACCACATCGTACCGGCGACCACGAAGGCGGCGAAAAATACGGCGGCGATACTGCTGGAGAGCACGGTTTCGATGTTCCCCATCCGCAGGGCTTTGTAGAGCCGCTCGGGGGGACGGACGCTCAGGTGGAACAGACCGGCGATAATCCCGACAATGCCGGCGGCAATGTGGTGAGCCACGATGCCCCCCGGATTGAAGGGGTTAAAGCCTTCTGGGCCCCACGCTGGCGCTACCGGCTGCATGCTGCCGGTTAATCCGTAGGGGTCGGACACCCACATGCCTGGGCCAAACAGGCCCGTCTGGTGGAAGGCACCGAAACCAAAGCAAAGCAGACCGGATAAGAACAGGTGAATGCCAAACATTTTTGGCAGGTCGAGGGCGGGTTCGCCGGTGCGCTGGTCGCGGAACAGTTCCAGATCCCAGTAAACCCAGTGCCAGCAGGCGGCTAGGAACAGCAGCCCCGCCAGCACAATGTGAGCGGCAGCGACGCCTTCAAAGCTCCAGAAGCCCGGATCGACTGCGGTTTCACCGGTGACGCTCCAACCGCGCCAAGAGCCGGTCACACCCAGACGGGCCATAAACGGCATGACGAACATGCCCTGACGCCACATGGGGTTCAGGACTGGATCGGTGGGGTCGTAAATGGCCAGTTCGTACAGAGCCATAGAACCAGCCCAGCCGGCCACCAGGGCAGTGTGCATTAAGTGTACTGCGATCAGACGGCCCGGGTCATTCAGGACGACTGTGTGTACTCGATACCAGGGTAGTCCCATTTATCTGCGGTTCCTCCTCCGGGAGAGATGTCTACTTGAACGCTATTTTTTGGTCGGGTGCTTAACTGCTAGAGTTTTAAGCTGCTTGTTGCCGGCCTGTCAAGAAGCTGACTTGCAGCAATAGTGCTGGCAGGAAAGACGGTGCGTTCTCAAATATGAGTAGTATTTAAAGAAGTGTAACTACTCGCGCACCCGAATGCAAGCAGTTGGCTGAGTTTTTGCCGGCAGCGCCCGCGCCACCCTCATCCGGGCAGGCCCGCGCCGGCGGATTGGCTCCCGACACCTGGGGCTTGGCACAGGACACCGGCTGTACAGAGTCGCTCCACCACCTGATCGCCGCTGATCAAGCGTTTGAGCACCACTTGACCGATGGGTCTAGCGCCCGCACCGGCTCCCGAAACCTCGACCGGCTTGACTTCCACCATCAAAACGGCATCTTCGACCCGATAGAGCCACATTGTTTCGGTGGGCTCCACCAGACAAAGGTTCAGGCGCTCAATGTCAGGTTTGCGCCGCCAGGCCATTTCGTTCCAAATGCCCTCGGCTCCCCAGACGCGACCGATTGTCCATCCATCAGATAAGAAGAAATATTTCACGAACGTTTCTAAGCTCGCTTGGTTGGAACTTGCTGTTTGCTAAAAATCCGCTCCTGTGGCCCGCAGCAGCGGCGGGCAAGGGACAAAAATTGCGGGCGGAATGTTTCCTATTAAACAGCGAAAAGAGGCGCTGGTAACTCTAATGGACGCGCCGGCCCGCACACCCCCCCCGGACGGGCCCGACCGGCACGCCCGCCGCGATGGCCACGCAACCTGCGCTGGCCAATGGGCGTGGCCATTGCTCCTTCCGCAGCGTCTGCGTTCCCGCCCCACTGCGCCACAATGATTGTCACCGGACTTATAGCGGTTTTCACTTGGGTGAAGTACGGTTCGCTCCCCCTCACCCCCCTTAAAGATACTGGTGGCGAATTGATATGAGGTCAATCCCGATCGCAAGCTTGGAGCGAGCCGGAGAGATGGACGGGAATATTACATCTGATTGATTTACGTTAAGAATGAACCGCCAAGACGCCAAGGACGCCAAGGAAGAGGATAAAAAAGAAGAGAGCCGGTAAAAATTTATTCTGAGCAATTGACCGGACATGATATTGGGGCGTGCGGCAGGAGAGCTTCATTGTGGCGCGTCGCGCATGGCAGCCCTTGCGCCACCAGTATCCTTAAAAAGGGGGGAGCATGAGGAAATTTTTTTGTTAACGGGGGGTTAGGGGGGGATCAACATCTGTACCTCACTCAGTTAGAATCTGCTATAATATGAGTGGAAATCCATCCATGACTCAACCCATAGCGCTATTGATAGGACTTGTCATCGAAGTCCCCCTGGTGGTGGGGCTGGCACGCGCCACGCAAAAAATGACTCTTAAAGAGTTATTTCAGCTGCTAATTATCGTCTGCGCCGCCAACTTTATAACTCATCCCATAGCGTGGGAAAGCAACGAGATGTTGATGCCCTATTTGAATTTTACCACACGGGCAACTATAATCGAGATGGCCGCAGTTGCAGTGGAAGGCACAATCTATGCGCAGGTTTCGGATTTGGGATGGCGGCGGGGCATGTTTGTGTCACTGGCAGCTAACGCCGCCTCATTTTTCGGGGGATTAGCTATTTATTACAAACTCTTTTAAATTGCCAAGCTGCCTAGAAGTCAATATGGCGGTTATAATGTGAGCATCCCGATTCTGTAGGGGCGAAGCATTCGGGCGAATAATCTCTCGGTCAAAACCAGCAATTGATAATCCGAATGCTTCGCCCTCACCAGGGGAGTTTCAAAAACGGGATGCTCCCGTTATAATTGAGGGGGGATTTTTGGGGAACCGCCAAGACGCGATAGACGCGCCAGCGGCTTGCCCGTTGGGTAGAGCGCCAATAAAAGAAAAGAGAGATGATTTCAGAAGGGATGTATGATTACTATATTGTTTGGTATTGTGGGCGATTATTCTCTGTCAGGAATCCCTAGGGCTAGCAGCAGGATGGGAAGTTCCAACCAAGCGTGAATTGAGGCTAAAATGCCGTAAATAGAGCGGGCATCTCTGAATGATTGGGCGAAACCGGCAAACAGCAATGCACCTAATATAAAGATGAGGATATGAAACAGTTTGGGATTTGGCCAAGGTAAGAAGGCGCGGGGTTTTCCCCAAGTGGCGGTATTGTCGAATCTGGGCAAGATGCCGATTACGGCGACATAGTGCATGCACTGAAGAAAAACTGCTGCTGAAAAGGCGTGCAATCCGATTGGTTCGGAGTGCAGCTGTGGGGGGACAAATTGCCCCAGATGATCGGAGAGTGTTCCCGCATTTAGCAGGGAAGCTTCGGGTGCGACAAGACTGACAGAGGCGAGTGCTTTGTGGGGAAAACCTGATACAATGAGCAGGGGGATGGCTGCGAAAACAATCGCACAGGCTATCATGGCGTTTCGCCGTTTTTCGCCGAGCAGTCGTTCAGCTATAAAGCCGACTGGGGTTATGTTGTGCGCTACGGAAAGGATTGCGAAAGTTAGCGCCGGTGCGGTGATGCTACCGGCTGTTATCGCGACAATTGCGCTGATGCCGAATCCAGCTAAACGCCTGCTTTTGCTAGCCAGCACCGGCACGACTAGCGCTATCAATGTTACCACACAGGTGAGTTCCATAATTACCCAGGCGCTGCTAGAAAGGAAACCGATAACTAGCAGGGTGCGCAGGGTGACGATTATCAGCAGCAGTTGGGCAATACCAAAGCGCAAATCTCTGCCGGTGCGCTGGTTAAAGCGAGCATCTACATAACGCAGTTCAGTTAGAACGTGAGCTAGCCCAAAAGCAGCTAGTGTTAGGGTGTAAGTGGCTAGAGGTAGGGCGACAGATGCTATGGCGCAAGCTAGGATTAATGCTGAGGCAGCTACTATGGATAGGTTAGGCTTAGTTGGGGCGGTGCGGGGAAGAGATATCAGGCGCATTTGAAAGTTATGGGTGTTAAGAGATGGGCTAACCCAAGTTACCACCTACAAGTCTAAGCATCCAGATCCCCCCAAACCCCCCTTAAAAAGGGGGGCTTTGAGAATGTCCCCCCCTTTTGTAGGGGCGGTGCCATTTTGCCCGCCCCGGCTAGGGGGGATCTACCCTGACTCACTTGTAGGTAGCAACTTAAGATATAGGCAAAAATGCTGATTTGGCGCAGTTTGAATGTGCCGGTTTTCCTAATTATACGGGTTGATTAACACCCGGCGTGGGGTGGGGGCGGGTTTATTAATGTTTTCATGGTGTCCCAAATATTTCGGGTGAACCCGCCCCTACAAATTTCCTGCGCCCATCCCCCAATGCCCCATGCCCGCTGCCCCATGCCCCAGTCAGGAAATTTTGACATACTCGTTGACAAAAACCACAGGGAGTGCTACCCTGGGAGAATGAAATCATCCGACGGGTTTTGATAAGTTACCCGGGGGAGGGCAATTGTTACGGGGGCGTGCCGGTGGGTTGGAAATTTTCAATTTAATGTACTGATTTTAGGCTAAGAGGCACACAGGGGGCATTATGTTTGTCGAACAGAATAAGCGGGAAAGACTGATTTTTTTATGCAATCTGCTGAATATCGTCGGGTGGGGATGTTTGCTTTTTTGGTTAGTAGTTTTCTTGGCATTGCCTAGTTGGCTTGCCCTGACTTCAAAGACCAAGACCAAGCAAGGAGATCGCGGCATAAATAATATTGGCGCAATGAATCGCGCCCAGCAAGCTGTATATACGGAGACAGGTAAGTGGGCAGCCTCTATGGATCGGCTAGGAGGTGGCATTAAAAGTCAGACAAAACAATACGATTATTTGATAAAGGTTGTAGACGGTGGGGTCAAGAATATTGCCCTACCACGGGAGAAAAATTTAAGGGCTTATATTGGAATAGTTTGGGCGGATAAAAATCAAATCAATCCCTCAAATAAAAGCGGAATAAATAAAACAACTAGAACAGAGGCTATAATCTGTGGTGGTTGTGGGTTAAAACGGCGGGAAATAGAATTAATTCTAAATCTGGAAATAAGACCTGGGGAGTGCCCTGGGGGTATGAACACGGTAAACACATATAAATTTTTTTGACAAAAGTCCAATCTGTTTGCCACGGACAAAGCTCGCTGATGACTGGCCATTGCGGCCTCCGTAGTTTAAGCTTGGGGGCTAGTTTATGGCGAGGAGTTATTCTCAATAAGCAACGGCTAAATAAAAAACGAGGTTCAAAACTTACAGGGGATTATTTAGCAAGTATCTCTCTAACAGCCGTGCCGTAATTCAAGTCAAAAAGGCCCGTTTTGTAGAATTTATAAAAATTAGATGCGTTTGCCCTGGGGGTCTGAATCAGATGATGATTGATAAGATAAAGTAATTTTAGCTGTGACATTAGGCAGAGTAGGTGTACCCCTGGCATCCTTAGCAAGGGCTTTCGCATTCGCGCAAATATTATATAGCTTATATAAGAGATGAAGGCTGCGAATACTAAGGCCACCTATTCGCTAGTATCGCTGTCACGCAAGCGGTTTCTTAATAAACTGCTTGTGCCAATTAGTACGATTCCTAAAATAGGTAAACGTAAGCCTGTATGAACTAAGGCTGGATGATAAAGTAATTTTTCGGTTTCTTCTTCAAAACATGTTGGTAGTGGTCGTGGAACGATGGGATTCGCTAAAGCAGCCGGTGAGGGGAGGAGTCCTAAAAGGAACTGTAGCCAGAAAATAAGCAGGAGTTTTTTCATGCCGTCAAATAAGGGAGATTTGGACTTCACCGCCAAGAATAGTGAGTGTGTGCATTGAGGGTATTAAAACACAAAAACCCATTGCTTGTCAAGGGGGATGCCGGCAGGAGTTTCCAGTGGGCCGGTGTCCGTCCCAAAATCAAGCATCAGCCCTTCCTGAAGATATTAAAACATAACCGGGGAGTTGCCGGTTGTGTGCTAGGATACATTGGCGTCTGATATTGTCGCCGCCGGGGTTGGCTATTCTGGGGCGCGAAGCGTTCCAGAAGGGGAGCTCTCGCCACCCCACCCGCTGCTCACCCTAAACTCAGTGGGAGAAACTTTCGCCGAGCACCGGCACATTTCCCCGGCTGTTGCTGTATAATCTGAGATTAAACCACTGTAGATGCTTGGAGGGTGTTTTGGCCTGACTTGACTCTCTCGCCACCGCCGTAATGGCACCGGCACGGATTCACCCCTTGGCCAAATGAACCCAGCTCGCCGGTGGCTATCCCACAGGAGGGGACTGCATTTCATTCTGGAGACGCTCATCCCAGAGACGCGATGAATCCAGAGACGCGATGAATCCAGAGACGCGATGAATCCAGAGACGCGATGAATCCAGAGACGCGATGAATCGCGTCTCTACAAGACAAAACCCACAAAGTTGGGACGAGATATGAAAAAAAAGGAACCCCGTCAGAAGCTATACGAACTGAAAACCAAAACTTACGAGTGCTGGCTGTCTCTGCTGGAAGTGAATCAAGCCTTTCATATCTCGTGCGAAAAACCTTCAGAGGATAAGGTCTTCAAAAAAGAAATGCGTTTCTATGGCGATCTCCGCCGCAAGGATACCTGGGAAAAAGCCTATGCGGCTGTTATGGCGCGGTTTCTCTGGAGTGTCAATGATGACAACAAGTTTTTGATTGAGTTTTACTTAATTCAGCAATCCAAACAAGAGGGGTGGCGATATTTACTGCCCCGGGTTGTTGAAGAGTATATGATGCTTCCTGGCGGTGCCGAGTCTCTCGCTCAAGGGCTTAGTGAGTTCGGTTACTACGGGTGTGAGTATAAAACCCAAGCAAGTGATGTTGAGGAGTTCGCCAATGTCTACTTTGGAACCGCAAGAAAACTTTCGCTTACAGCGGGTTAATACTAGGAAGGCTTTTGCAGATGACTTGGTGCAAAAAGGTGCTAATGGATACGGCATCGCTATGTCTACTAATGCCATGTACCAGGAGCTTTACAGTAAAAATGCCGATGGGTTATATGCGGAGTATGGCGCTGTGAAAGGCAACCGTGACACTTTGCCTCGGGAGGTGCAAGAAGACATTACGGTTGCTGAGATTGTGGCGCTGCGTCAGGTGAATAAGCACAGCGTCGCAGCACAAAAGCAGCTCCAGATTAATTTGGAACTTCGGGATGTGGTGAAGAAGGCAACTAAGCAGGCTAAGGATATATTATACTAAGATATCACAATTTTTCGCGAAGTAATGATTTTATAAACCGCCGAGACGCCGAGGGCGCAGAGTTAGGGTAAAAAAGAGTTTTTAGGAGTGGCTATCAATACTTGTTGGCCCGGGGGGGGGAGGTCTGAGCTAGAGCCTAATTGTGGGCATAATGGGTAATAGACTGTTGTTTGTAGAGTTTGTCCCGCTGAGCTTGAACTATGATTGCGCCAGTAGAATTCCAAGACGCCTTTGATGTTATTGTAGTCGGTGCCGGCCACGCCGGTTGCGAAGCCGCCCTCGCTACCGCACGCCTTGGCTGCCGCACTCTGCTGCTGACACTGAATCTCGATAAAATTGCTTGGCAGCCCTGCAACCCGGCTGTCGGGGGACCGGCAAAATCCCAGCTCACCCACGAAGTGGACGCGCTGGGGGGCGAAATAGGTAAAATGGCTGACCGCACTTACCTGCAAAAGCGCATCCTCAACGCCTCGCGGGGACCGGCTGTCTGGGCGTTACGCGCCCAAACTGACAAGCGGGAATACGCCGCCGCGATGAAGCGAATTGTCGAGAACCAAGACAATTTGACCGTCCGCGAAAGTATGGTAACCGATTTGGTGCTGGGGCGCAATGATGAAATCACCGGCGTCCAAACTTACTTCGGCGTCGCCTTCGCTTGTAAGGCAGTTATACTGACCACCGGCACCTTTTTGGGCGGTATAATATGGGTGGGTGACAAGTCGATGCCGGCAGGTCGCGCCGGCGAATTTGCCGCTGTCGGGCTGACGGAAACTCTCAACCGGCTCGGCTTTGAAACAGGTCGGTTAAAAACAGGAACCCCGGCGCGAGTGGATAAGCGTTCGGTGGATTTCAGCAAAATGGAACCGCAGCCTGGTGATGCGGAAGTTCGCTGGTTCAGCTTCGATCCGGAAGTCTGGGTGGAGCGCGAGCAAATGAATTGCCACCTGACTCGCACGACTGCAGAAACTCACCGGCTGATTCGGGAAAACCTGCACCTGTCTCCCGTTTATGGCGGCTGGGTGGATGCCAAAGGCCCGCGCTACTGCCCTAGCATTGAAGATAAAATTGTGCGCTTTGCCGATAAGGAAAGCCACCAGATTTTTATTGAGCCGGAAGGGCGAGATATTCCAGAACTCTATATCCAGGGGTTCTCGACCGGCTTGCCAGAAAACTTGCAACTGCAGATGCTGCGCACGCTTCCGGGTTTGGAAAATTGCGTGATGCTGCGACCGGCTTATGCGGTAGAATATGACTGTCTGCCGGCAACTCAGTGCTACCCGACGCTGATGACCAAAAAGATTGAGGGGCTGTTCTGCGCAGGCCAAATCAACGGCACCACCGGCTATGAAGAAGCCGCCGCGCAGGGGATGGTTGCCGGCATCAACGCCGCTCGTTTTGCCCGGGGTCAGGAAATGATTGTCTTCCCCCGCGAACAGAGTTACATCGGCACACTGATTGACGATTTGTGCACCAAAGACTTGCGGGAACCTTACCGGATGCTCACCAGCCGGTCGGAATACCGGTTGCTGCTGCGCTCGGACAATGCGGACGAGCGCCTGACGCCTCTCGGTCGGGAAATCGGATTAATTGATGACCGCCGGTGGGATTTATTTACCCGCAAATATGCTAATATTGCAGCAGAGAAGGAACGGCTGCAATCAGCGCGGGTGAAGGAACACGACGAGTTGGGGAAAACCATCGCAGCGGATACCGGACAAGCGATTAAAGGCTCGATTACTCTGGCTGACTTGCTGCGGCGCACGGGATTCCACTACGCGGATCTCGACCGCTACGGGCTGGGTAATTCTGAGTTAAGCTTAGCTGAGAAACAAGGGGCGGAGATTGACATCAAATACGCCGGCTACATCCAGCGCCAGCAAAACCAGATTGAGCAGATCGCCCGCCAGGAACACCGGCCTCTGCCGGCTGACTTGGACTATGCTGCTATTGAGACGCTCTCCAAGGAGTCGCGGGAAAAACTTGCTAAGGTAAGACCCTTGACAATTGGGCAAGCTTGCCGTATAGGAGGCGTGAATCCGGCAGACATCAGCGCCCTGCTGGTGTATCTGGAGCTGGGCTCGCGCAAGAAAGGTGCCGGTGAATCTCTGGTTTCGGCTTAAAGGCGGAACCCTGCTGGGGTTCTCGGCTCAGGAGCGGTTATTTTCCTCGCTTCCTGGCTCCGCCCGGGAGCGAGTAATTTCCAGGGCGGGAAAGCGATTCTCGCGGGTAATTGGTAAATTTGAACTGTCCCCTGCAGAATCGTGAATCCAAAGAGTGTGGGTCAGGGGCGTTGAGGAGAAGTTAGTGTGAGAAGCCTATGTCTGAAAATGTCCGCATCAAAGATTTGGAAGATTTTATGGCTGCTGTGCCCGGTTCGGTTGAAGCCAGCGCCGAGCGCCTGATGGACGATCTGTTCCAAGAGATGGACCGGGTTCTGGAGGGGAGCGCAACGCTGCCCAAACGGAGGGGGAAGTCGGATTATATTTCTTTGCAGCAGATTGAGGTGCCGCCTATCATCCTGTCGGCGGGAGTGACGAAGGAACGCCAGCCGGAGGCGGATGAGAAAACGGTTGAGGCAAAAGTCGTTACAGCCGGCGACAAGAAGGAGGAAGGCCAATTCGACAAGTTGCTGCTGGGCGCGGCGTGCGCCTCCCTAATTGCTACGCTGGGCTTGTGGCTGGGAAGCCGGGGCGAGTGGCAGAAGCTGCTGGCTCTGATGCGCCAGCCCAATCCGACGCCGGCGGCGCAGCAAACCCCCGCGCCGCCGCCCGATCCGAAAGTGGAGGCAGAACGCCAGTTTGCTGAGTACATGCTGCGAAGTGTGGATGCCATCGAGCAAACCGCTCTGGCTAAAAAAGCTGAGAGCGAGCCGGAAGGTGGACCGGAACTGGCTGTACCGCCGCCTGATTCGATGAGTCTTGCTGAGGCAGGCAATCTGGCTGTGGCGCTCAACCGCCTTGCGTCAGCCCTGGAAAGAGCCTCTCTCGGAGGGCCAGGTGGGTTTGGAGGCCAGCCGGCTGCCCGACCGGGCGGAAATTTCCCCTCCGCACTGCCGCTGACTGTGCCGAGATTTCCATCCATAGAGGCAGCGCCTTCCTCTGGATCGCCAACTGTGAAGCCATCCCCCACGGCTAAGCCATCCCCTGCGGCGGCGGCATCCCCAAAGGCTAAGCCATCCCCCACGGCTAAGCCATCCGCAGGGGCGACGGCATCCGCAGGGGCGCAACCGCAGCGGTTGGAGCCGGTGGAAAGGCCAACCCTTATGGCCGTGCCTTCTCTCGCTCAGCAGAGTCCTGAAGCGGCGGTGACTCACAAGCTGACGGGGGTTCTGGATATCGGGGAGCGCTCTGGGGCTTTGTTTGAAATCGCCGGTGTGGCGCAGCGGATTAATATCGGCGAGAGCATTGGCTCTAGTGGCTGGACGCTGGTATCGGTGAAAAACCAGGAAGCCACTATCCGCCGCAATGGTGAGGTTCGCTCTATTAAAGTCGGAGGGAAGTTCTAAGATGGGTTATAGGGTTAGCAGGTTCGGGAGCATCCCGCTTTTGTAAATATACACTGGCGATTGAAATCGCGGCTATACAGACGAAACCCGCCTGCGCGGGTTTCAGCTGACGCAAGGCAAGTGTATTTTTACCGCCCAATTCCTAAATCGGGATGCTCCCGCAGGTTCGCAAGGAAGGAAGGTTGAGAGGTGGTTCTTAGCTTTCCCGCTTTCTAATTTTTCAACCTGCTAATCTGTCAACCTGCCAAAGGAGTGCCGGCGATGGGCTTATTTGAAGATTTCAACCGCTTTTTGGAAACCCGACTGGAAGAATTTCTGCGCAGCAATCCCCATCTGGAGTTGCAGGCTCTTGAGGAGCAGCTGCGGCAGCAAGAAGAGGATACGCTGCGGCTGCTGGCAGATTTGCAGCGGCAAGAAAAGGGGCTGCAAGACCAGATTCTTTCGACCGCTCAGGATATCCAGCGCTGGCATTTGCGAGCTGAGAAGGCGAAAGCTGCTGGGAGGCAGGATTTGGCTCGCGCCGCACAAGAGCGAGAGGCGGCGCTGCTGCGTCAGGGAAATCAGTTCTGGGGGCAAATGCAGGGGGTTAAGGCTCGCTTTGAGAAAACTAAGGAGCTGTACAAGCAGATTCAGACGCGCCGGAAAGAAGTGCGGGCGAAAGCTGCTGAGGTTGCGGCGGCAAAAGCTAGCTCTAAAAAGGCTGATAACTCCTGGGAAACTGCCGGTTGGAACAAAAGCTCTTACGGCAATATCGGCGGTGCGGATTCGCTGGAGGAAACTTTTAAACGCTGGGAAGCGGATGAGGAGCTCGAACAGCTGAAGCGCAAAATGGGGCGGTAGCCGGCCACAGCTATTTTGGCCGGTGAGGGGCGATTCGTCGCGGCTGAGGTGGGGCTGTCGGAAAGCCGGCTGTTTTTATCAATTAGTTTTAATCACTCATTAAAAAACTTCCGCTCCGCCGGCACGGGAATTGCACCAGAGGCGATAAATCGCGATTCTAAGCTGTCAGGCTAATAATGCTGCTTGTCACTTGAAAGGAGGCAGATCCTCCTGGACGGCGTTCCCAGGCAGAGCCTGGGAACGAAGGGAAGGCTGTTCGCAACGCTTCGACGCATACAGGAGCGATGCAACCGGACGGGAGCTTATAGCACTTTTCACTTGCGTGGAGTACGCTTCGATCCCCCCAACCCCCCTTAAAAAGGGGGGCTAACTTCTTCCCCCCCTTTTTTAAGGGGGGGTAAGGGGGGGATCAGTATCTGTACTTCACTCAGTTGCAATCTGCTATTAGCAGCAGTCTGCGGCTTCGCCGGTGGGGCGGTGGGGTTCCTGCCGGCGGCTCACCTGTATGGGGGATGGCGAGATATAATGCTATATTATCACAATATTAGTACAGTAACTAGACTGAGTTGCGACGAAGTAAGCACAGTTTTAGCAGGCGGGAAAGACTATGGCAAGAACAAAACCTCCATCGGATAAGGTGCTAACTATTCGACTCCCTTCCAACGAGCTGGAGCATTTGGAAGACTACTGCACTAACAAAGGCAGAACCAAAACGGATGTGATCAGAGAAATGATTCGCAAGTTGCGAGGTTGAAGGTGCTCGGTGTCAGGGGTCAGGGGTTAGGGGTTAGGTTTTAGGGGTTAGGGGCTAGGGGTTAGGTTTTAGGAGAGAAGTAGATAATTACCCCAAGTTGCTACCTACAAGGTCTTTGCATCCAGATCCCCCCAAACCCCCCTTAAAAAGGGGGGCTTTGAGATTGTCCCCCCCTTTTGAAGGGGGGGCTAGGGGGGGATCTCGCCTGACTCACTGCTAAATAGCAACTTGGGTTAATTAACCCAATGCCCAATGCCCCATGCCCAATGCGCCATGCCCCATGCCCGATGCCCCATGCCCAATGCGCCATGCCCAATGCGCCATGCCCCATGCCCCACATCAGAGATATTATCGGTATTCACTCTAACCTGATATAATTATGTCATTTCACGAACAAAATCTCGATGCATTCATCGAACTGTTAAGGCATCAGCGCTCGCTGTTTTCTGCTGAAGACCGAGCGAACCTGAAGCTGCTGCTCGCCAAGCTTCCAGATGATCTGGAGCGCATCTCTGAGGCGGTGGCGGGCTGGTACGAACAGCGCCCTAAGATTCTTGACGCTCAGCTGGATGCTATCAATTCGCAACTAATCAATCGGAGTACGGCAAAAGGGGAAGGGGAGGAGGAGAAACCTTACAGGGAACAGCTGCTAGACGCGATTGGGAGATAATTTTTTCCTTCGGTTATCTCGTTGGGAACGAGAAAAACGCCCCCTCAGTGGTGTGCACAGGCGAGACGCCTGTGCCTACGTCGTCTGGGAGGGGGTGCACCGGCGAGATGCCGGTCGCACTTCCAGGCGTGGGGGTGCCGGCTTTTTTGGAGGGGGGCGATCATTTTTGCGGCGGAAGTGGGAAATATAGTTACAGATGAGTGACGGTTGAATTTTATGAGCGATTTTCCAGATTTTTCCGGTCACGGCTATCAAGTTGTGCGCGAACTGGGTCACAATCGCGCCGGGGGGCGGGTCACATATTTGGCCACCCGCACCGCTTTACCCCTTGATAAGGGGGAAACAGGGGGGGGTATACAGGGAGTGCCGGTGGTGATTAAGCAGTTCCAGTTTGCGCAGTTTGGGGCTAGCTGGGCGCAATACGAAGCTTTTGAGCAAGAAATTAAGGTGCTGCGCAGTCTCAATCATCCGGGCATTCCCCGCTATCTCGATTCTTTCCAGATGCCGGATGGTTTCTGCATGGTGCAGGAGTACAAAGACGCGGAATGCTTGGGATCGTGCCGCGACTTGTATTCTGAGGAAATCAAGAAAATTGCGGTGGCGGTTTTAGAGATTTTGGTGTACTTGCAAAGTCAGAAACCGCCTGTTATTCACCGCGATCTCAAGCAGGAAAATATCTTGGTGGATAAGAAGAGGAATGTTTATCTGGTAGATTTTGGCTTCGCTCGCGTCGGGGGTGGCGACGTGGCGGTGAGCAGTGTGGTGAAGGGGACTTTGGGATTTATGCCGCCGGAACAGCTGTTCAATCGGCAGCTGACAGAAGCTTCTGACCTCTACAGTTTAGGGGCGACGCTGATTTGTTTGCTCACCGGCACAAAATCTGTGGATATTGGCAATTTGGTGGATGGAGCTTACCGCTTTCCTGTCAAGAAGCTGCTGCCCAATTTGAACCCTGAATTTATTGGCTGGCTGCAAAAAACGGTGGAGCCTAATGTCAAATATCGCTATCCTAACGCTGCAGCTGCCTTGCAAGCCATGCAGTGGATTAATGTGTACATCAGCATCCAGGAGGGAAGACCTTCAAATAAGGTGTCTGTGCCGATATTAATCGCTTTGCTGCTGGGCAGTGTTGGCGTGGGTTACGCTCTTGTTGGCGTGTCCGCTCTTTTTTCAGAGGGGAATAGCAAAAAGGTTGAATTCCAGAAACTGGATTATCAAGCTTATTCTCAGGTGACAGTGACTACAGGCTTAGATGAGACTTTCAAGCCGGTGGACAGCCTGAAAGAAATTTCACTGAATAGCAAGGCTGTCTATTTCTATGTGAGCTTTCACCTGGATTTTCAGAAGCCCACTGCGGATGACAAGCCCCTCCCCCCTCAGACGTTGAACAGTAGCTGCAAGCTTTTCAATCCTGCCGGCACGCTGGTGTATGAGGGGGAATCCAGTCTGATTGCGGAAGGCAACCGGCTGGATACTTGGTGCTTGCATGAATTTGACCAAGAGGCTGACAAACCGGGAAATTGGAAGTTTGAGTTTTATCTGGATGACAAAAAAGTGGCTACAGAGAATCTGGCGGTGTTATCTCAGTAGGTGGGAGCCGGCAGGACATTGAATTGTGAGCGTGTCACTTTTGCTAGTTTCCAGGCGATTAGAAAGATGCTGTTGGCGAATTCGTGAGGGGTAGGGGCGGGTTTTTCGGAGTTGGGGCTGTGTGGCACAGGTTGCGGATGAACCCGCCCCTACATTGGTTCCGTTTCTTCGATCTAGCGCTCTCACCGCACCGCAACAGAGACGCACACAAATAACTGGATCGTGGAAGTTGCGGATGGAAGAGTTGTTAGTAGTCAGCTTCAACGGCAATGATGTGGAGGATCTCCGAATAGATCGCTGCATGATTTAGGTTGGCCAGTGGAAATTACCGGCTCAGGAGGTATGAAAGAGGGGTTGGCTGATTCACATAATAACGCGCTGGTAGTGGATTCACTCGTCGATGTATCCGTAACCACCCACGCCGCGCCGATGTAGGGTTTCAAATTAGGACGCTTAGGTGTGGCGATTGCCAAAGCCACTCTCAGTTCAGGCGGTGCCGGCTTACTTCCTCGAAACTCTCTCACAATCCCGCCTTCGTACCACTTGCTTGGAAAAGCTTTCCCATTTAGGTTCTGAAATGGCCCTTTAAATGGCAGATTCGCGGGTGGGTATGGGGAAATAATCTGGTAGCGATAATTAGTTGTCTCACGCCGAATTCCCAGATCCAGTTTTTCAATGGAGTCAGCAAAAACGCCCTTCTCCAACTGGTACGCTTGTTGGGCTCGGTTTATCGCTCCAATAGTGTTCCTCGCTTCCACTTGTTTGGCTTTAGGAGTTTGCCCGAGAAGACTGGGCAAAGCAATAACTGCCAAAATCCCACTTATGAAAATTATAGCAAGCAACATAATCAACGTTCCACCTTGATTGGGGCGGGTGTTGGTAAAATATTGCAGGCACTTGGCTCTAAGTTGGTTGTTCACCGGCACTGTCTCCTTGGGTAAATAAGTCAGTGGGGGAGCCTGCCACTTTTGTATTCCGGTGCACTTGGTGCCGGTGTGCAGAACCTGCGATTCCCTTCCGTTGGGGAGGGGGGAAGAAACACGGGTTTCCGCACGCCGGTGCGGGGAGTGCCACAGGCGTCTCGCCTGTGGTATCGCCGCGATTTAAATCGCCCCGGTATATTTGCCAAAACGGGATGCTCCCGTGAATTGGGCTATTTATTTATAGTTTACCCACTCGTGCCGGTGGTTTTATCACAGGTATAAAAAAATTAACATAGCGGTGCGGCGCGAGGGGAGAGCCGGCTGTCGGGGGATGCCGGTGCGGGGGGTGCTGCTGATGCTGATAAACCTTTTCCCCGGGAGCATCCCGTGTTTGCATTGACAAGTGGGCCCAGGCGATTAGAAAGATGCTGTTGGCGAATCCGTGAGGGATTATACCTTCTCGCTCGGAAGTAAAGAGGGCGTTAGCGAAGTAAAGAGGGCGAAGCATTGGCGAAGCGAAATTTCGGGCGCAGTCGTAAAGATCCTAACGCCAATGCTTCGCCCCTACAGTGCCTCTCCTGTAGGGGCGTGCTTCGCAGCGGCTGCGTGACTCAGCTAGCATGAGCGCGACTGTTTCTGCAATCGGTGAAAAGATTACAATGGCTAAAGAAAGAGGCGGATAAACTTTCTTATGTTGGACAGAAAGCGGGAATACAAAAGTGGGATGCTCCCTTTTCCCCCTCTCCCACTTTGGGAGAAGGGGTTAGGGGGTGAGGGTATTCTTCACATCACCGGCTTTTTCCCAGCGCAATCGTCACCGAACCAGCAACAACCAAAACCGCCCCCATCACTCCCAAAACCGTAATCCGTTCCGGCGGAATCAAAGCCGGTACTAGCAGCGACACCGCCCAAATCGCGATCAGCGTCACAATTGGAGCCACCGCCAGCACCGCACTCACCCGCGACGCTTCCCAGTGTTCCAAAGATTCAGCAAAAGCCCCATAAGCCATTACCGTATTAAACGCGCAAAAAATCAACATCCCCACATGTAAAGACGGAAAATTTCGCATCTCTACCAGCGCTACTATCCGCTGGGGTGCGGCAAAAGGGCTGAACAGCAGCGCACAGCCGCCATAGAGTACCATCATAATATTTGAACTCGGCAATTGCTGCAGCAACTGCTTCTGCGCGAGAGCATAGACAGCCCACGCCGCCGCCCCAATAACGACTAAACCGCTGCCCAGCAGATATGTGCTTTGCGCACTGATTAACGTTCGCAATTGCTCGTGAAAAAACAGCGCGAATCCAGAAGTTAACACCCCCAGCCCCACCCACTGATGCAGCGCGTACCGCTCTTTGAAAATCGCCAACCCTCCCAAACCCATTAAAACCGGAGCCAGCTGGATGAGGACTTGTGCGTTAGCCGGTGATGTTTGCGCCAAACCCAGCATGAAAAGCCCGTAATTCATGGCTAGAAATACGGTAGCGATTGCCAGCAATCCCAGAGTGGTAGAGCGCAGTTTTTCCGGAGCCGGCAATTCCCGCCGCGCCGCCAAATAAACCCCTAGCACCCCGAAAGATACCAAAAACCGAAACCAAATGATCGTGTAAACATCGAGCACTTGCAGCGTCACCTTCAGGGCAATTGGCAAAATGCCCCACATAAATACAGTAAAAAGCGACAGCGCTAGCCCCAAGCGCCACCTGCCCGAAGTTTGATGAAGTGTCATTTAGCGTAACTCTCTATTATTCAGGCTAGATCCCCCCCTAGCCCCCCCTTAAAAAGGGGGGGAATTTCCCCTCGTTCCCAGGCTCCGCCTGGGAACGCGGTTCTGGAGGCTCTGCCTCCTTTTTACCACAAACAGATTAAAAACCTAACAGCTTACCAGTCAGGTGGGTGACGCGCTTCGCGTCACCCACCCTACGAACTCTGGAGGCTCTGCCTCCTTTTTACCACAAGCAGATTAAAAACGGTGGCGGGGCGGTCTCCGTGGGTGGCACGGTGGCGGGGCGGTCTCCGTGTGCCGCACCGCCCCTACAAAAGGGGGGGGGATGCTCAAAGCCCCCCTTTTTAAGGGGGGTTTGGGGGGATCTAGATGCTTAGACTTCTAGGGAGCAACTTCAGTTATCTTAACCCTCCAACATCTTCAACAAATCCGCCTCCCCCAATAGGGTGATTCCCAATTCCTCAGCCTTTTTCAACTTAGAACCGGCATCCTCCCCAACAACCAAATAATCCGTCTTAGAACTCACCGAACCCGTCACCTTACCGCCGGCACCCTCAATCAGCGCCTTCGCCTCATCCCGCTTCAGAGTGGGGAGCGTGCCGGTGATTACAAAAGTCTTGCCGGCGAGCAGCAACTTCTTCTGTTTCCCGCGCTGCTCCACAACTGCAGCTGCTAACTGCAAACCGGCAGCCCGCAATCGCTCAATCAGCGTTTGATTCACCGGCACCCGGAACCACTGCCAAACAGATAAAGCAATCTCCTCCCCAATCCCGTAAACAGCCGAGATATCCGGCGGCGAGGCATCAGCAAGCAGCTCAACCGTGTCAAACCGCTCGCTCAATATTTTAGCATTGACGCTGCCAACATGGCGAATTCCCAAACCGTAAAGCACCCGCGCCCAAGGTTGCTTTTTCGATTCCCCGATCGCCGCCACCAACTTCTCAGCCGACTTCTTCCCCATGCGCTCTAAAGATGCCAGCTGGGCAGCCGTTACACCGTACAAATCCGCAACCGAATTCACCAGGTGCCGGTCAACCATTTGCTGCACCAACTTTTCCCCCATGCCGTTAATATCCAGCGCATCGCGACTCGCCCAGTGAATTAGCGAACCTCGCAGGATAGCGGGGCAAGAAGCATTGACGCATGCAGTGCGAGCCTCACCCGCTTCTCGCACCACCGGCTCCCCGCATTCTGGGCAGTGTGCCGGCATTTGAAAGCGCTGAGCATTCCCAGGGCGGAGTTCTGGCAAAACCCGCACAACTTCTGGTATAATCTCCCCAGCTTTGCGGACAATTACCGTATCCCCAATGTGCAAATCTAGTTCGGCAATTCGATCGCTGTTGTGCAGCGTCGCCCGCGATACAGTCGTTCCCGCTAACTGCACCGGCAAAAGTTCCGCCACCGGCGTCAGAGTGCCAGTGCGCCCCACCTGCACAGTCACCGCCTCAACCAGAGTCGGCGCTTCCTCAGCCGGGTATTTCAGCGCCACAGCCCAGCGGGGGAATTTCTGAGTAAAACCCAGCCTTTCCTGCAGCGCCAGCGAGTTAATTTTCACCACCACCCCATCTGTCATGTAGGGCAACTTCAGCCGCTCAGTATTCCACAAGTCGTAATAATCCCCAACCTCCAGCAGCGAGCGGCATAATTTGCGATTCGGATTCACCCGGAAACCCATTTGTTGCAGCATTTCCAGGGATTCCCACTGGGTGCGGGCGACATCGGCGTCATCTCTTCCGGGAATGTGCAGCGTGTAGGCAAAGAAATCCAGCCGGCGCTTCGCCACAATCCGCGAATCTAGCTGTCGCAAAGTTCCTGCTGCAGCGTTGCGGGGGTTGGCAAACACTTGCTCGCCTTCTTGCGATCGTTCCTGATTAATTTGCTCGAACACCGCCAGCGACAAAAACGCCTCGCCGCGCACTTCCAAAGAAGGCGGCGGATTTTCCAAATTCAGCCGCAGAGGAATCGAGCGAATAGTCTTCACATTCTGAGTAATCTCTTCACCGGCAATCCCGTCCCCCCGCGTCGCGCCCCTCACCAGGATGCCATTTTCGTAAGTCAGCGCCAAAGCGGAGCCGTCTATTTTCAATTCGCAGACATATTGCACCGGCTCACTGGGGGCAATTCGCAGCCACCGCTCCTGCCAAGTAGCGAATTCATCTACATTAAAAGCATTTTCCAGACTGTAGAGCGGGATATTGTGCCGCACCGAGACAAACTGGCTAGCCGGCTTTTCTCCCACGCGCTGGGTGGGGCTGTCGGGCGATATGAGTTCCGGATACTGGGTTTCCAATTCTTGCAGTTCCCGATAGAGGCGATCGTACACCTCATCTGGCATAACCGGCGCATCCAGAACATAGTAAGCGTAGCTGGCTTTTCGCACCTGCTGGCGCAGCTGCTGAACTCTCTGCTGAATTTCTGGCGTTGGCTGTTGCATGGCTTGAGTCCGATGGTAAAATTGTACAGTAAATTAGAAAAACAAAGCGTGCCGGTGCTGCTGGCTGCAAGCATTTTAGACAGCTCGGAGGCAAAACGGCTGGGAGCATCCCGTTTTGGCAGATAGATCCTGGCGATTATAAAGAGACTGTTGGCGAATTAATGTGGGGTAAAACCCCACACTCTACCCCCTTTTGGGGTTAGTTTTTTAGAGATTGTCTGTGGCTAGCGCTAGGGGTAAGGGCGAAGCATGAGCGAAAGTAATCCTTTCGCTAATTGCAAATATCCTCGCGCTCATGCTTCGCCCCTACAGAATACTTTGTAGGGGCGAAGCATTGGCGTTAGGATCTAGACGACCCCGCCCGATATCTTCCTTCGCCAATGCTTCGCCCTCTTTACTTCCCAGCGAAAAGGTCTAGCCCCTCACGAATTCGCCAACAGCATCTTAGAAATCGCGGCTATACAAACGAAACCCGCCTGTGCGGATTTTTAATAAGCCGCGATTTTCGGGCGAAAGTTCGTGTTGCAGGCCCTCTGCCAGAATACAAAAGTGGGATGCTCCCAAACGGCTTACCCAATACGAACCACAACACCTGCTTGAATCGTCTCCAGAGCTACTAGGACTTGCGGCATTAGCGGTTTGAGTGTTTCCAGCCGATTGTTTGGGGCGACCAGTACCACTACCGCCATCCTAACATCGATCAGGTTCTGTTGAGCGCTCAAGTTCCGATCTGCCGTCAGGAATACATCGAATTTGCTTTCCGCTAGCTGGAGCAATTCACCATTCTTCTTGCCAGCCCATCCTTGCTCTGGTACTGTGATTGCCGTGTGACCTACTAACTCCCGCTTTAACTTTCTGGGCAGGCATTCATCAAGCAGCACTTTCATAGCTTTGGGATAGCAAATTTTTCAGGGCTAAATTAAGAAGTTCCGTTGCTTGCTCGCGGCTGACGGTAGGAAAGTCATCTAAAAAATCATCGAGGCTGTCCCCGGCTGCCAGGTAGTCGATGAGCGTCCGCACCGGCACGCGGGTTCCCCTAAATACTGGCGTGCCAGACAGGATTTCAGGCGAGCTATCGATTAGCTGATTATTCACCATGTTTGCTCCCACACTGGGGGTTTAATACCTTTATCTTATACTTTTTATATCCAATCGTCAACCCATGCCCTGCAGCCGGTAAATGATTTTCAGGCTAAGTTTAAGCAGCTGTGGGGAATCAGCCTCTCCTGCCAACTGCGCTCACCGCTGCGCCCCACCTGCCAGATTTTCAACACGGGGGCAAGCCGGGGCTGTTTTTTTGAACCGCCAAGACGCGCCTGTTCGCCAAGAAAAGAAAAGAGAGAGGGGATCGCAAAATCTTTAGGGCGGCTCTGCACTATCAGGACTTACGCAAAGCCTCTATTTGTAGGGTGGGTAAGCGTTGCGCGTAACCCACCACACACTACATGAAGTGTTGCTGCGTAAGTCCTGACTATGTATGTGTTCCCGCCTGCGCCCGGAGTTTATATTGGCTATACTTGCTGACCAAAAGTTCGTAGTTGGGCTAAAGCCCAAAAGTTTGTAGTTGGGCTTTAGCCCCACCGGCGGGCGTGGAGTGCGCTAGGGACGCGATACAGCGCGTTATGTCGCGCCTCTACATGTCTAAATCAGAGCTCCATCGCTGGAGGTAGGAGCTCGATCGTCCGAGCAAGGGAGCTCCACCGTCCGAGCAAGGGAGCTCCACCGTCCTTCTTAGTAAGTAGGGAGCGTTCCCCCCACACCCACCGGCACTTTTACAGAACCGGCTCCATCAAAAAAGTCAAAAGAGATGTCTCAGAGGCTTTAGGGATGCACAACCTATTTCCGGCGCTGTCTGCCAATAGCACACGCCAAAGCCGGCGTCAAGTCAGTCCCCGCACCGGCAAACCCCTCGGGCTGAAACGCGCCCTGTTGAACCTGAGTCTAATGCTGCTACCTGCAGTGCTGACCGCCACAAAAGCCGTGGGTGCCGAGCGGATTTACGCTTCCTATGCCTTGCTGGAGCGCTCGATTTCCGTTTCCGCCCTAGAAGCTTACGCCAAAGACGGCAAAATCGATGAAGACTTAGCCGCGTATCTCCAGTACGTCCCGCCGCAACAGCTCGAACAGCTGCGCCAGGTTCTGCTCGCCCGCGCCGAGGTAACCCCTGTAACCATTTCGCAGTTTCTCTACACCCCCCAAGGAGAAATCGCTCTCAAACGTCTCGGACAAGTCATTCAAACCGGCTCCCGACAGCCGGGGACGCAGGCAATTCGAGCCGCGCTGATTTTAGCCGCCGCCGATCGAGAAGGCTTAACGCCGATCAACGTGCTGCGCAAGTTTCCTACCGACGGCATTCGCATCGATTTGGCACGCGCCCTCGATATTTTTCGAGAGCTGCAGCAAGTCGTCAATCAAACCAGTCGCGCCACCGCCCTAGTCGAGCGCCTCTCAAAAGCACAGGCGTACTCTCAGCCAGGAATTCGGAATTTCTCGCAATCCGATTTATCTCGGCGAGGCCCCTTGACATGGCAAACCCTATCGATTAATGTTACTCTTCCTGATGGCGTATTTCCAACAGCACCCGCGGTGAAGCGGGTTTTTCCGGCAGATATTTACCTGCCCCAGTTGCAGAGCCCCCAACCGGCACCGGTCATAGTCATCTCCCACGGTTTGGGTTCCGACCGCAAAACCTTTCAGTACCTGGCGGAACACCTAGCATCGTATGGCTTTGCCGTCGCAGTTCCCCAGCATCCGGGCAGCGACGCCCGTCAATTGCAGGCGCTGATTAACGGCACCGCTTCTGAAGCTGCAGAACCGGCAGAATTCATCGCTCGCCCCCTGGATATCAAGTATTTGCTCGACGAACTGACTGAGCTCGAAAAGACTGAACCGGCACTGCGAGGGCGGCTGAACCTGGAACAGGTGGGAGTTTTCGGTCAGTCGTTCGGCGGCTACACCTCTCTGGCGCTTGCCGGTGCCCCCATTGACTTCCAGCAACTGCAAGCCGACTGTCAGAATCTCGACAGCACCTGGAATATCTCCCTGCTGCTCCAGTGTCGCGCCAAGGACTTGCCCCGCTCCCAGTATCAGTTGGGCGATCCGCGAATCAAAGCCGCACTTGCCATTAACCCAGTGGACAGCAGCCTTCTCGGGCCAAAAAGCTTGAGCCAAATTCAAGTGCCGGTGATGCTAGTCGCCAGCTCGGCAGATACAGCCGCGCCGGCTCTACCAGAACAGATTCGCCCCTTCACCTGGCTGAACACACCCAACAAGTATTTAGTCCTGATCGGCAATGGCACCCACTTTTCCACCCTCGCCGAATCAGAATCGAACAGTGGCGAAGTGCCGATTCCGTCGGAAGTGATTGGCCCGAGCCCAGCCCTCGCTTATCGCTACGTCAGCGTTTTGAGTCTGGCATTCTTTCAAACCCACCTCGCCAATCAGCCACAATACCGCCCTTACCTCCAGCCATCCTACGTCTCAACCCTGTCTCGAAACCCGCTCCCCCTGAGTTTAATCCAGTCTCTCAGCGAGTCTGAGCTGCAACGAGCGCTTCAAGGCAAGTAGAAATTCTGGCTCAAGGCGACCGCAAGCCGGCGACCCCAACGGCATTTAGAGCTTTCTCGTTCCCAGGCTCCCGCCTGGGAACGCACACAAAGGAGGCTCCGCCTCTTATTCTCCTTCCGGGCGACCGCAACCGTCGCCCCTACAGACTGGGAAAGCACAAACGACTGTGGCTCCTTTGGCGAGGAGTTCTGTAAAATAGCACAGGCTTCCCATCTCATAATTGTCCTGTGCAAGGTTTCCTCAACTTAAACAAACCGGCTGGCATCACCTCCCACGACTGCGTGGCGCGGGTGCGCCGCCTTTTGCGCACCAAGCGCGTCGGACACGGAGGCACTCTCGACCCAGCTGCCACCGGCGTCCTGCCCATCGCCCTCGGCTGTGCAACGCGGCTGCTGCAATACATGCAGCAAGACAAAGCTTACCGGGCAACGATTCGATTCGGAGTCACCACCGCCACAGACGATCTCGAAGGGGAAACTCTCACCGCCGTGCCGGCACCCCACCTGACTCCCGACACCGTGAGAGCCGCCCTCGGGCAGTTTCTCGGCACAATCGAACAGGTGCCCCCCGCCTACAGCGCCATTCAGGTGGGCGGGAAACGCCTCTACGACCTGGCGCGGGCGGGCATTCCCGTTGAAGTGCCAGCGCGACAGGTGGAAGTGCACAATATAGAAATCCTAGACTGGCGACCGGCAGATTTTCCAGAAATCGATCTGGAAATCGCCTGCGGTCCGGGCACCTACATCCGCGCCATCGCCCGGGATTTGGGCGCTGTCCTGCAAACCGGCGGCACTCTCGCCCGCCTGACGCGCACCTTTAGCAGCGGTTTTAGCTTAGAGGACAGCTTGACATTTGAGGCGCTGTCTGAACAGCTAGAAGGGGGAAGATTTGAGCCGGTGCCACCGGCAGCTGCTTTGGCGCATTTAGCAGCAGTTAGCCTGCCGGAACCCGCCGCTCGCCGGTGGTGCCAAGGTCAGAAGATTTTCGATTTTACCTTTTCAATCTCAGCTGCGGAGCGAGATATGATTCCAGAAGCCGCCAGCAGCTCGGAATCCAACCCGCAGCTGCCCAATCCAAAATCCCCAATCCAAAATCCAAAATCCCCAATCCAAAATCCAAAATTTCCCGTGCGGGTTGACCGCGAAGATGGCCTTTTTTTGGGCGTCGGGGAGCTGGCCAACTCAGAAACCGAGCCGGCGCTGATTCCCCTGGTCGTGTTCGCTCCTGTCGGGTAAAGAAAATATATGAGAAACCTGATCCTCGCGATTATTTTGTGGCTGATTGCCGCCGTTGTTTATACCGGCAATTATTCTGTCGGCGATTTTTTAAAGGCCACCCCACTGGGCCGCTATGGAGCGGAAATTTCTAGCCTCGCTCTTATGGTGCCGGTCATCTTGATCGTAGCGTGGTTCTATGCTAGGCAAACTCGCGGAGATGGGTGGGGGACTTCTGCAATTGGAGCGGGAATATTGTGGGTGGGGCTGTCAGTAATATTGAAGTTAATTTTGAATCGCTATATGGTGTGCGCCCCAAAGACTAACCTCAGTCTGGCTGAGTATAAAATAGTGGGGGAAAAAATGCGCGAGTGCATCATGTCTGACTATTACGTCTGGCAAGGGAAGATGTGGCCGGTGGTGCTGGCAATCGCACTCGTCGCACCGCTAATAATGGGACTGAAAGAGAATCGCTAAAGCGTGAAATTGGAGAAAAAATGACTGGATCGCAAGTAGCACCCTATGGGTCATGGAAATCGCCGATCACTTCGGAGTTGCTGGTGTCTGAGACGGTCGGTCTCGGTCAAATTGCCCTCGATGGCGAGGACGTTTACTGGAGCGAGATGCGACCGAAAGAAGGCGGGCGCAATTGCGTGGTGCGGCGCACGCCAGATGGCAAAATAAGTGACGTAACACCTGCTCCCTTCAACGCTCGCACCCGCGCTCACGAGTTAGGCGGCGGTGCGTTTGTTGTGGCGGGGGGCACGGTTTATTTTTCAAATTTTGCGGACGGGCGGCTGTACCGGCTTCCCCCCGGGGGGGAACCGCAACCGCTGACACCGGCAGACAGGGACTGGCGCTATGCGGACGGCATCGCGGACACAGCGCGGGGACGCCTGATCTGCGTGCGGGAAGACCACACCGGCAGCAGTCACGAGCCGGTGAACACTCTGGTGAGCGTCGATTTGCAGGGAAGCGAACAGGTGCGCGTGCTGGTTGCCGGTGAGGATTTTTACTCGTCGCCGCGCCTCAGTCCCGACGGGTCAAAGCTGGCGTGGCTGAGCTGGAATCACCCCAATCTGCCCTGGGACGGGACGGAATTGTGGGTGGCAGAAATGAACGCGGATGGCTCTGTGGGTGACAGCCACTTGGTTGCCGGCGGGGTCAGCGAGTCGATTTTTCAGCCGGAGTGGTCGCCAGACGGGGTGCTGCATTTTGTCTCTGACCGCACCGGCTGGTGGAATCTTTACCGCTCTTGTGCCGGCGGTGCCGAACCCCTGTGCGAAATGGAGGCTGAGTTCGGACTCCCCCAGTGGGTGTTTGGCATGTCTACCTACGCTTTCGCCTCAGAAAACCGCATCATCTGCACCTACACCCAGCACGGCACCTGGCATCTGGCGAGTCTGGACACGGCAGCAAAACAGCTGGAAAAAATTGAGACGCCTTATACGGATATTTCTGATTTGCAAGCCTCAGGGGGAGGGGTGGCGTTTCAAGCCGGCTCGCCAAAGGAACCGACAGCGCTTGTGCTGCTGGATTTGACCGCCGGCACGATGCAAGTGCTGCGCCGGTCGAGTCAGGTGGCGATTGATGCCGGCTATCTGTCAGCGCCGCAAGCGATTGAGTTCCCCACGGAAAACGGGCTGACAGCGCACGCCTTTTTCTACCCGCCGCAAAATCGCGACTTCACCGCACCGGCAGGTGAAAAGCCTCCCCTGCTGGTGAAAAGTCACGGCGGTCCGACGGCGGCGGCGAACAGCAGTCTGAGTTTGAAGATTCAATACTGGACTTCTCGCGGGTTTGCGGTGCTTGACGTTAACTATGGCGGAAGCACCGGCTACGGACGCGCCTACCGGCAGCGGCTGGATGGCCAGTGGGGGGTGCTGGATGTGGCTGACTGCGCCAGCGGGGCGCGCTATCTGGCGGAGCGCGGTTTGGTGGATGGCAGCCGGCTGGCCATTGCCGGCGGGAGTGCCGGCGGGTACACGACGCTGTGCGCCCTGACGTTCCGAGATGTGTTTAAAGCCGGTGCCAGTCACTGCGGGGTGAGCGATTTAGAAGCGCTGGCAAAAGACACCCACAAGTTTGAGGCCCGCTACCTCGACCGGCTGATTGGCCCATTCCCGCAGCGGCAAGACCTTTACCGGGAGAGATCGCCGATCCACTTCACGGACCGGCTTTCCTGTCCGGTGATTTTATTCCAGGGGCTGGAGGATAAGGTCGTTCCGCCCTCTCAGGCGGAGATGATGGTGGCGGCGCTGCGGGCGAAGGGGCTGCCGGTGGCTTATGTGGCCTTCGAGGGCGAGGGGCACGGCTTCCGCAAAGCTGAGAATATCAAGCGGGCTTTGGATGGAGAGTTTTATTTCTACTCGCGGGTGTTTGGGTTTGAGCCGGCTGAATCCCTTGAGCCGGTGGCTGTAGACAATCTTTAGTAGGGTGCGTTCCGCCCTTGGCGGAACGCACCCTACTCCTACAGATTTTCCTGCCAAAATGGCAGCACGCTCGCCTGCTATTCAGCCACAATTAGATTCCAGAGCCCCACTTCTCCCGGCAATATCTGTGCGGAAAGCGGGGTTGCTGGTTCTTAATAAACTGCCTGTGTGGTGCGCCGGCATTTTGAGCGAAGCCAATTGCCCTCCCAAGGGAAAGCCGGTTTGAAATCTATCTGGGGGGGGATGCCACCTGTGGGCCAGGTCAATTAGATATAGACCAGGTTAGTGCTGATAGCAAAGATACGATTTCAACAGGAGACGATTGAAATGTCTAAAGAAAGTGTGACGGAATTTTTAGCAGATGTCGCTCGCGATCCGAATATGCGAGAAAATTTTCAGGCTGTAGGGAACTCGCGGGACTTCATCGCCATCGCCGGAGAACTTGGCTATTGCTTTACAGCGGACGAGATGGAGGAAGTTGTCAAAGAAAACAGTCAGGGAGTGACGGTCAGGAGGAAGACCGGCGTTTGGAAATGGCTGCGGACTGTTCACTGGAGAAAGCAGCGATTTATAGAAAGTCCGGCGCACTGATTTCAATCTATAGCCTCGGTGAAGTAGTGCTATTCGGGGTAGAGAAACCGGGTTTATTTCCCCTCGTTCCCAGGCAGAGCCTGGGAACGCTGCTTTGGAGGCAGAGCCTCCAGTGGGCAGACAGGCAGCATTATTAGCCTAACAGCTTATCTATCTCAAGTTGGTATTAGAATTTTCGGGTTTGTTTGCTTGCAAGTAGCGCCATTCCGCACTCCTATTTCTTTTGTGGTGCCGTGCCGGTGAGAAATGAGGTGGGGCATTGGGCATCGGGCATCATCGCACTGGCAATTATCCTCTGCGCCCCCGCTCCCCCGCTTCCTCCGTCCCCACCTGGGAAGGCTGCCCAGTGGCGGAATCCGGGCGGCTGGAATTGCTAGGCTAGAAAGAGATAGGAAAAGCGCGTCAAACACCGGCTACCCCGGAGGCAAGAGAAATGAGCAGCGAGGACACAAAAGCAATTGCCCGCGAGTTGAAAACCCAGGCGGTGATTTTGGGTGGATTTGTGGCCACCCTCTGGATTCTGGAGATTGTGGACTGGTTCATCCTGGGAGGGGCGCTGAACTTGTACGGGATAGTCCCGCGCCGGCTGATCGGGCTCAGGGGCATCCTGTTCGCGCCTTTCCTGCACGGCAACTGGAATCACTTAATGGCCAATACCATACCCTTCGTCACCCTGGGCTGGCTGACGATGCTGCGAGAAACCAGGGACTTCTTCACCGTCAGCGCTCTGGGAGCGCTCGTCAGTGGGTTGGGGGTGTGGCTGTTGGGAGCGCCCGGACTTCACATTGGCGCAAGTGGCGTCATTTTCGCCTATCTGGGCTTTCTGCTGCTGCGCGGCTACTTCGAGCGCAACCTGCCGTCGATTTTGCTGTCGGCGATCGCCTGCTTCTTCTACGGGAGTCTGCTGTGGGGCGTTTTGCCCCAGCAGGCCGGCATTTCTTGGCAGGGACACTTGTTTGGATTTATCGGCGGTGCGCTGGCGGCTCGCCTGCTGGCGCGGCACTCCCAGCGGCTGTAGGTTGCGCCCCTCCCCCCCCTCCCTGCAGGGGCCGCATTTTGATTAAGATGGATGCAGACAGAATCGGCTCCAAACCCGACAAATGGAGGATTGACCGTGTTATGTGTCCTATAGATCCAGACGATTTTGACGATTTTGACGATTTTGAGGAGTATGAAAAACCTGAAAAAGAGGAAGACATGGCTCCTCGCGACATTCAGACTGCCGGTGGCCGGCTGCGCAAATTTCACAAGCAATTCGACAGCAGCGTCCGCGCTAAGTTGCAGGATTGCCTGTATCGAGAGATCGAAGAAAACGGCAAACTGATTTTGCAGATACTTTGCCCGAATGAAGCCGTGTTCAAACGGCTGGCTCGCAAGCACCAAAAAATTCGCACCTCGGTGAAGTGGATTTGGCTGGAAAAGATGGACGAAGTGGCCCTGTGCGTAGAAACAAAGGACGGGTTGCACTGCCAGAATTATGACGCCAAACACCCGTACTGGTAGCTGGGTTAGTTGCGTTTTGCCTTATCTCGAATGAGGTAGGGCAGCACCGAGCGCGTCGGATATGTTAGAATGGCTGCTAAAGGGAGGATGTATGACCGACGACAAACCTGTGTTTCAGATTAATGAATCGCTGTATAAGAAGTTGGTAGAGTGGCAGCAGGAAATGCAGGAGCGAGACAAGTTGGAAGAAAATGCCGGCGAACCGGTTGAAGAGTCTGCCGGGGGTGGCAGCTCAGCCGGCAGCGATTCCGCCCCTCATGCCGGCACGAGGGAAAGCGGGGAATAACGCGGCGTTAAAGTTATATAAAATCTGGCGGTGCCGCTTGTGCCGGCGGCGCAACCCCTCGCGCAAGGGGGGTGTGCCGCTGGCAATCTTATGAGAAGTAAGCTACTGTAAGGAAGATTAAATGGGGGGGTACGTAAATGCTTAAAAAGCAAAAATTTCCTTACCTGCTGGGGTCAAAGTGGACAGCGCAGCAGGAAACGTGGGGCTGGCGGCACTTTCAGGTGGTGAACCGCAAAAATGAAGGGAAGTGGGTGTTTGCGGAAATGGTGGCTTCCTGCGATCCGAATGTGCGTTTTTGGATTAATGCGAAAGTGTTAAAAAACCCGTCGCAGTGGCAAGCCGGCTGGCAGTCTTTACAGGAAATGGCGGAAATGCAGGAACAGTAGGGTGGGTGACGCGAAGCGCGTCACCCACCTGAGAGCCCCCCTATTTTCAAGCCCCCTAAACAGATATTATGGGAAGGGCAGGTAAACAATGCGGTCTTGATACTCATCTTGTTGAGAACCAAGAGCAGCCAAAATCAGTTCCTCAAGGTTTTCGCCAATGCTTAAATTCGGATTCAGGATAAAAATTACCGGTACATGCCGGCCAAAGGCCAAGTGATCAGCCAAATGCACCGGCATTGAGGTTCGATTATTCGTCACCAACAGGAAATTATGCTCCTCACACCAGCACAAAATTTCTGGATCTAGGGTACTTTTCGGGGGTGCTTCAGACTCTCCCACCACCTTGATGACGATATTAGGTTCTCGCCGTCTCATTTGATTGGGATAGAGAGGGTTCACATTCTCATCAATCAGATATTGCAGATTCATTGGCTTGTGCCTTGGCTTTTCTTTCCGCTCTCAGCTGCCGGAATTTTTCAGAAACGGGTGGGGGATTCAGTCGCTGCTGTTCCCTCATTCTGTGACCGTGTTCTATCCAGTTTTTCATGTAAGCGCTGACGGCTTCTTTATTCCGCAGGTAATAGAGGATTGTGGCGTAGACTTGATCTAGGGTGAGCGAGGGGTAGGTTTGAGCAATTTCCTCTGGACTGCGCCCGCAATCGATGTACTCATAAAGGATGGTTTCTATTCCTATCCTTGAGTTTTGAAGTCTGATATCACCGGCATCCAGAAAGTTGAAATAATCTTCTAGCTGCATGGCAGTTCTCCTGAACATACTGCTATCATTGTATCATGCCGGCAGATGTTAGTAGGGTGGGTACGCTCGGCGTCACCCATCGGAGAGCGCCCCTGTGTTCAAATCAAAAGCCGGCACCGCAAACCTTTTCACCGGCACCCCAAGCCATTTCACCGGCACCCCAAGCTTTTTCATCGGCACGCCAAACCATTTCACCGGCACCCCGAACCATTTCACCGGCACCGCAAACCATTTCACCGGCACGCCAAACCATTTCACCGGCACGCCAAACCATTTCACCGGCATCTCAAACCATTTCACGATACTTTGAACCCCACCCCCCAACCCCCTCCCCGCGTGCGGGGAGGGGGAGAAGAAAGTTCGTAGGGTGACGCGCTTCGCATCACCCACCTGAGATCGCCCCTGTTTTCAAAGCAAAAGCCGGCACCCCAAACCATTTCAAGTTTCCATCATCTTTCTACTGTGCAACGCCCCCGCACCGGCACCCTCGACAGCCGGCTCTCCCCTCGCGCCGCACCGCTGTGTTAAATTTTTTATACCTGTGATAAAACCCCCGGCACCAGTGGGTAAACTATAAGTAAACAGCCCCATTCCCCCCGTTTCCCAAGGAGGCATCTCCAGTGAAAGTAGAAATGAAAGCCAAATTGCTGCAATATTTCCTCAAGAAAAATGACACCGGCGGCTTTACCAAGATAGGGCTGCTGGTGCGGATTTTCCTTTACAGTTGCGTTGCCGGTGCCGTGTTATTACCGTCGTACATCCGTCCCTGTAGATGCAACACTTGCCATATCTTATTATCTAAAACAACTTGCAGCCCACAGGTAGAAGGCCGAAACAATATTGGCGCACTAAACAGAGCGCAGCAAGCCTACAATCTGGAAGTCGGTGGCTTTGCAACCATCGAGAACGTCGGAGTAGGAATAAAGCCAGAATCCACTATTTATAGCTACCATATTATTTTGCCTAATGGGCCAGTGCAGACCTCAAATGACCCTAAAGAGTCAGCGCCATCTTTCGAGGCTGTTATCAACATCGCACAACCGAAAGTTCCTCACATTAAAGGTTACATGGGAGTGGTGTGGACTGACACAGATATGAATACAAGTCAAAGCATCACGATGGCGATTCTTTGCGAAGAAGCTCAACCATCTACCTTTGTTTCTCCTAGGATAGCCCCATTTATACCACCTCGATCTAACGGAGAAGATACATGTCCCAAAGGATGGAGAGATTTAAATAGGTAAAGCAGCTAGATGCTTTTCCCCGACATAGAAATTTGGGCACTGTAGAGAGGCGCAGGGATTTATCGCCTCTCTACCGGGTGTCAAGGCAACACAGTCAGATTTTCTTGGGTAGAGATACTTTGAACCCCACCCCCCACCCCCCTCCCCGTGTACGGGGAGGGGGAGAAGAAAATTAGTAGGGTGGGTACGCTGTTCAAAACAAAAGCCGGCACCCCAAACCATTTCAAGTTTCCATCATCTTTCTGCTGTGCGACGCCCCCTAGGCTAGCCCCATGTATGCCACCTCTACCTAACTGTCAAGGCAACACAGTCAGATGCTTTTGCACGATATTTTGCCCGTCTAAAGAAAACTCAAACACCCATTCGCCCGGTTTGTCAACCCCCCTGTGAAAATAATACCAGCACCAAGTCGTCAGTCGGCTCCCTGACGCCCTCAAATTGGCTCGCCCTGTATAGACTTCCCGTTGCGCCCCATCTAAAATCCGGCAAACGCTGTCATATTCCCGATTCTCCAGTGGAGAA
>JAHHHT010000031.1 GCA_019359235.1 Oscillatoria princeps RMCB-10 | reverse complement strand
ACACCGATACCGTTGAAGGCGGCGACGACACCGATACCGTTGAAGGCGGCGACGACACCGACACTATCGAAGGCGGCGACGACACCGATACCGTTGAAGGCGGCGACGACACCGATACCGTTGAAGGCGGCGACGACACCGATACCGTTGAAGGCGGCGACGACACCGACACTATCGAAGGCGGCGACGACACCGATACCGTTGAAGGCGGCGACGACACCGATACCGTTGAAGGTGGCGACGACACCGATACCGTTGAAGGTGGCGACGACACCGATACCGTTGAAGGCGGCGACGACACCGATACCGTTGAAGGTGGCGACGACACCGATACCGTGACCGGCGGCGAACCGACTGATACCGTGACCGGCGGCGAACCGACTGATACCGTGACCGGCGGCGAACCGACTGATACCGTGACCGGCGGCGAACCGACTGATACCGTGACCGGCGGCGAACCGACTGATACCGTGACCGGCGGCGAACCGACTGATACCGTGACCGGCGGCACCGGCGGCACCGTAGTCCTGCCCCCCAACAACACCGGCGTCGAGCCCACCGACACCACAATCGGCGGCCAACCCACCGACACCACAATCGGCGGCCAACCCACCGACAGCCTGGGTGGCACCACCGGCAACGACTCCATCACTGGTACGTCGGGTGACGACGAAATCACTGGCGGCTCGGGCGAGGACACCCTGACCGGCGGTGCTGGCAACGATAACATCTACGGTGGCCTGGGCAATGATATTGCCTACGGTACCGAAGGTGATGACACAGTCTCTGGCGACGCAGGGAATGACACCATCATCGGTGACGCCGGCGATGACATGGGCATGGGCGGCGACGGCGCTGACTCCCTTGCCGGTGGCGATGGTAAAGACACGCTTTGCGGCAACGAAGGCGCAGACACCCTCAATGGCGGCTTGGGCAGCGATACCATCGCGGGTGGCAAGGGAGATGATGCGGTCTTGGGTGGCGAAGGCGATGACATGGCCTCTGGCGACGCCGGCAATGACACTATCTCGACTGACGCCGGCAATGACATGGGTATCGGCGGTGAAGGCGTTGACTCAATCACCGGTGGCGATGGTGAAGACGCGCTTTGTGGCAACAAGGGCGACGACCACTTCAACGGCAACAAGGGCAACGACACCATCTACGGCGGTCAGGGCAATGACTTCATCCGAGGTGGCAAGGGCAAAGACCTGATCTCCGGCGACATGGGCGATGATGTCATCTACGGTGACAACGGCAAAGACACCCTGATCGGTGGTGCCGGCAACGACGTGCTCATCGGCGGGAACAACAGCGATACCTTCGTGCTGGCGGCTGGCAGTGGCGCAGACACCATTGTTGACTTCGTTGTCGGTAAAGATATGCTGGCGCTATCGGCAGGTCTGGAGTTTGCTCAGCTGACGATTGTCCAAGGCACCGGCGCTCAGGCGAAGGACACCTTTATCAAGGTTGGCGACGAACTGGTGGCTACCCTGATCGGTGTGGACGAGATCGACATCACCAACAATAGCTTCGGCATGATGTAACACAATTAACCCAGCTGGGGAATGGAAACATTCCCCAGGGGCGCGGATTCCGCGCCGCTACAGAGTTTAAATCCTCAATCACGCCGACCGGCTAGCAACTAGCCGGTTTTTTTTTGCGATCGCGCACGCGCTCGCGTTGCAGAGCGGGGTGCGGCACGCCGTTCCGTGCCGGCTGCGCCACCGCTCGAACGCTCCTGCGGAGCCGCAACGCTTACAGCTAGCGGCTGCGTTCCGCTGCAGCACGGAGGTGCCAGTCGCACCGGCACTCCGCCACTGCAATTGCCATTCGTTGGAAAAACCAAAATTTTGCCCGATTGGGATCTAAGCTGCAGAGGAACCGCGCAAAAAATCCCGTTTCAGTCGCCAGGCTGTTCGCAGCTGCTGCAGCAAATCGGTGTGCCGCTGCCACAGCGCGTCATATATCTTAATCAAGGGCACCAAGCTGTCGAGGTAGGGTTGGGATTCAGCCGTTTCGATCAGGTTCAGGTAGCTGGTGGAAATCTTCTCTGCTTTCAATCTGTGAGGGGTGCGCTGTAAAAGCTGGGTGCGGCGCTGCCACCACCGGCGCTTCAGTTCTTCTCGCACTTCTGGGGGATAGACCGCCGGATATTTGTCAAAATCAGCTTGCAGGGAATCCCAGAGTTTATTGAGGCGACGCCAGCCCTTACATAAGTCAATCACCCGCTGGAGAGTTGGCACCCAGGTGGACAGGAGGCGATAGCTGATCGTGATCGGCAGACATCCCGCACGCTCAACCCAGCCGGAGTACCGCCAGTGATGGATTGCAACGATGTTTTCCGGGGTCGTTTTCGCCAGCACCGCTACCTCCGCTTTCGGGAAGGGCAGGGTTTTGGGTTTGATGAAGCAGGAGAGAGGGACAACCTTACTAGCCATGATTGCTGACTCCTTTGGGTGGGTGGCAAAGCCCCTCAAATACCTTAGCAGGCCCGCATAGTCGTTCTTTGGTGGTCAGGCCGGCTAGATAGAAGTAAGATTACTCTCTGCCTCCCGACTGGTAGTTTCAGTCTATGGGTGGTAACCCCTCAAAGCTTTACAAGCTTTTGAGTGGGCACACTACTAAGATACGTTGGGCGTTTGGTTAACTTGAGATTGCGAATGCAATCTATTGCCCTATTATATACAGAGTCCTGTGAAGTTGGGGCGTTACTTCACAATTCTTTACATTTGGCGGGGGTGCCGGTGGTGCCGGGTGCCGGCTGGCCCAGTGGGGAAGGGGTGCCGGCTGGCCCAGTGGGGTGCCGGCTGGCCCAGTGGGCTGCCGGTGGGTGTGCCGGTGGTGCCGGTGCCGGTGGGTGCCGGGTGCCGGTGGTGCCGGTGGGAACTGAAGAGGAGCTGTGAGCTAGCGTCTGTGTCGGAAGATGAAGGGAGGGCGCGAGCAGTTCGCGGCTCGACTTGGACAAAGAGAATGGAGGTTGCCACTCTGGCTTTTCCGGTCTTTTTAGATAATTTTTGGGATGGCTGCCGTATTAAAATATTGTGAGACGGCGCAAAAATGAAGATTGAGGCGCTGATGGGAAAAATGGGTGCTAGTACAGGGGACAAGCAGGAGAATCGTGGCCAGGAGGTCGGCGGGGCAAGCATTATCAGGGCCAGACAGGGTGAGTGCATCAGCAAGAATGTAATGAATTACCTGACTTGGAACGATCTCATTGCATCGCATTTTTTCCGGCCTGAAATGGCTGGCCGTGCGGTCCATCTGTATGTCACCGAAGACCTGATAAATGAACTCGGTCGTCGCGACGGTGTTGACAAGCAAGACTTTATTGAGGCAGTCAAGGGTGGGCCACCTTGGGTGACAGGGCACAAGCAGGGTATCTGCCAAAAAGCTTTGCAGAGCATGGAGAACTGGCGACAGCACGCATGGGAATATCCCCCGTACATAGGTTTCCTGGCACTATTTGTCCTAGCAGCTGGCATAGAAGGAGATTTTTCGCCCAATGCTTACTACCCCCAGCTGCGTACTTTAATAGGTGAAGAACCAAGAGCGGGACAGTATCCAGGCTTCGATCGCATGCGGGAATTGTGGGATGACTTAGAGCAGTGGACGAATGAAGACAAATCCGGCGACCTGGGCACCTTCAAGATATATATTGCTGGAAAACGGATTCATATTGGACTACCTCTGGCACAAACCCTTTTGACCGAGAAAGAGCGGCACGCGCTCCCCGCTATTTTTGCAGAGGCAGACTTAGACCCTACTGCACCACCCTCTGAAAGGGCGCTCGCCGATGCCCTCATTAAGCAGGGGCGCAAGCATCTGCGAAAACGGACGCTGCAATTACTGGAGGAAACCAGGGAAAGCGACGAACTGCGCCAAGCACTGCTGGAAAGGATAGTTGATGATTTACGCGCCTGGGATGGAACCGCTGAGCTGCTTTCTGGGGATAGAAGCAAGGTTCACGGTTTCTTGAGATTGTGCTGCAAACTCGACCCAATTGCCGAACGTGCAACCGTGACTCTGCGCTGTACAACTAAGCGTGAATTTCCGGAAGAGGGCCTGTCTTTGGTTTTAGAAGGCCATTCTGATTGTTTTTCCTGTGATGAAGCGGGGATGGGCTGGTCTTCGCCCATAAAGTCAGAGTCAAACGGCAAACCCCTTGATGCTTCTCAGTCTCAGTTTGATTGGTTACAGGGTTTCCGGATGCAAGATTCTGAGAGGCAGTGGTGTTTTAAGCTGCCACCTTGTCCCCTACGGATTTTCGTGGAAGGATCTAGCCAAGGGCTACCCGGGATAGTAGAAGTGCGGCAACTTCCTAAAGGAGTGTATTTTTACCTAGCCGCACATGAAAAGTGCTGTGAGCTGATTGAACAATGGGGCGCATCTGGATGCCAAGGGTTTAACAAGTTGCCAATCGGAAACGGTTTGCCTAAAGGTTGGCACTTTTTCAAAGCAGAGGCTGCTTATAGCGATGAGCTAGTTAAAGATAAGTACCCTGTGCTAGCGTTTCCCAGCGCTGTCCGACTAGATTTGCAGGGAGGGATACGCCTTGACAGAGGGAATCGATTCTTTAAGTTCGCCCCACCGAAATTGGTTCTCCAAGGTGGAGATGAAGCAGTGCGTCTGTGGGCAAATGAGACGCTTTTAGAATACAGTCAGGTAGAAGGAATTTACGAACTCCCCACAGATGCTCCATCTGGAAAAAAACTGGTGATTCAAGCTCGTAAAGGTGAGGATGTTCTCAGGAATTGCACGCTCTCCTTAGTAGAATATTTTTCCTGGAGTAAATGCTCTCAGCCCCAACAGGCTGACAAATTTGGCTGCCGCCAGCAAAATGCAGACAGAGACTCAGACGGCGCTGCCGGAGCCTGGGTGCGGGGATTCAATCCTCCTGCTTTTAATTTTAACACCTTTCTTCCAGCTCAAGGAAAGCAGCGGATTTTTTTTGTGGGCAAGGAACCGGGTCAAGTAGCAGTATGGCCAGAGGAGCCATTACCTGTAAATTGGTTGCCGGTTTGGGCGATTTGCCAAGGGCGTCGTCGTCAAGCCCTGTTTTGCGGGACTAGCTTGATGGAATCAGAACCCATGCCATCTATGTGCGAGAATAGGAAAAAGTTGCGGAAATGGAAAGAAATCTTGTGGCATGAACGAAAAAGGACTTCACCCCCCACAGGCGATCGCCGCCAGCGAGAATTATGGCAAAGATTCCAAAAGGAGGCAGAACGTGTCAAGGGATAGTGACCAACTGCTCTACGTTATCTCTGCTAAGAAGGAAATGTCGTGGGCCTCTTTCAAAGAGGCATGGGATTATCTGTACAGGCTTCAGACACCTTCTGGGGATTTAGAACAAGAGGAAAGCAACTATAAGAATAAGCTCCTGAGGGTTCGCCGCGCCCTAGATTCACTGGGACATTGTGACTTTGATTTCAGCGATGATGGCAGTAAGGTATATGCGGCTCCTCCAGTTTTGGTAAGATTACCTTGTGCCGGCTTTCCCCAAGCAATCTTAGCAGGAGCGCGATCCCCCCAGACTGTCCAGCAATTATCAGACGCCTGTCAGTCTGTTGGGGGTCATGTCAACCTTGAGGTCGCGGAACAGCCAGATAAATTAGTGCTGGTGCCAAAGCGAGTGGCTGTTCAAGCAGAGGAAGTGAGAGAACTGGAGGAGATCGCAAAATCACTCGGAATACCTTTCATTGAAACCCCCTCGGCTTGGTTGCTGCTGAATTTTTCCGGTTCTCTCGATGATTACTTGGCTACTCTCAAAGGGTCTGCTAATTCAGATCTGCCCTGGAAGCGCCAGACGTTTGACCCCAGATCCTTACAGTTTCGCCAGAATCAACAAACAGATATCGGCATTCGCCTCAGCCAATATAGCCATCCGGTGCGAAACACCCCGCTTTATTATCTTTGGCAAGACGGACAGTGTGCGCAGATTGACCGCAACTGGGGGCGGTATGCTGTTCTTAGGGCAGCGAGGGTTAATGTCCTTGTTTGCGACGAACGCCGATTCCTTATGGCAGTCCCAGCCGGTGCTAGGCTGCCGCACCTGCTGGAGAGAGCTTTAACCCTCTGTTCTGGATATGTAGCCACATATACAGAAAACTTGCCAGCTTATAGCCCTGAAATCCGGGGTTGGAATTTATTCCGGGACATCCCACCCCAGATTGCAGAAATGACCGCTGCGAAACTCGGTCAAAGTCTCTCCAGAAACTTTCTAACTTTCTAACTGTTAAGATTTGATACGAAAACTCACGGTGGGAACGGAACTAAATAGAATAGGTAGTGGCGATGAAAATGCAGATTGGGAGAAAGGGCAGCCTACAAAGCACTCGAACCCAGTAGGGCTTTTCGGTGATGGGCAGTGCCCGATCTCCATCATACGATCAGGGAATAAACTATGCACGACCCAGTTGGAGCGTTTGAGAAAATCCGCGACAACTTCCTGCTGTACGTTAAAACCGCTTTCGGCACCAAATTCCCCGAACTTGAGCGGGAACGAGAAAGGCGTCTGCGGCAACCAGGCGTATTTCACCAGGAACCCTGGATTGAGCCACTACCCAAATACCAGCCTTCGGGGAAAACTATCCGCCAGCTGGGGCTTGAGGACGTTCCGGGGTTAGATGAGACTGCGCTCGAAGATTTTAAAGCGCTAGCATCCTGTGGGCTTGTTGGGAAGTATCAACTATACAGCCACCAAACCGAAATGCTCCGCAGGGCATTAGAAGGCCACAATGTCGTGGTAACAGCCGGCACCGGCTCAGGTAAAACCGAGTCCTTTCTGTTGCCACTGTTTGCCTACCTTACTAAGGAGTCACAGCATTGGGATGCCCCTGGCTCAGAACCACCTCATCTCAATGACTGGTGGACAAACGAGGATTGGCAAAATCAATGCAACCCGATAGGAAAGAAAAAGCGCAGTTTTAAGCGTTCTTACCGAGTATCTCAGAGGGGCCATGAAACGCGGGATAGTGCTGTCCGGGCGCTGATTTTATACCCAATGAACGCCCTAGTTGAAGACCAGCTTACTCGACTGCGCCGCGCGTTGGATTCTGAACTGGCTCGCGACTGGTTTGAAAGTAATAGGAAAGGCAACCGGCTCTACTTTGGGAGATACAACGGCGTCACTCCCGTACCGGGGCATGAGTACAGACAGAATGGGAAACCTAACAGCGACAAGATAGAAGAACTTACCAAGGCAATGCGGCAGATGGAGCAGTCGTCCACTGCCGCTGCGCAGCATGCCGGTGCAACTGGGGATGATGAAGTGAGGTTCTTTTTCCCTCGGTTGGATGGTTCGGAGATGCGCTGCCGGTGGGACATGCAAGACGCCCCGCCCGACATCTTAATTACAAACTACTGTATGCTCAGCATCATGCTGATGCGGGATGTCGATGCGAATATCTTTGAAAAAACAAAGAAATGGTTGGAGAAGGATGGCAGCGTCTTTCACTTAATTGTGGACGAGTTGCACCTTTACCGGGGAACTGCCGGCACAGAAGTGGCATATCTGCTGCGACTGTTGCTGCAACGCCTGGGACTGCATCCCGGTCATCCCAAGCTAAGGATTCTTGCCTCCAGCGCATCTCTTGAGCGAAACGATCCGCAAAGCTTAGAATTCCTGTCTGAATTCTTTGGCTCAGAATGGCAACCCGAGCAAATAATTACTGGGTGTCTTGAGCCAATTCCGCCAAGCGAAGGTGAAGAGTGCCTTGCAAGCGAACCATTTATCGCCTTAGCTGAGTCGCCGGATACCAACAATGCAGAAACGCTTGCTCAATCGCCACAATACCAAGCTTGTCAGGAGATTCTGGAATCGGAAAGCGCCGCAGTAGGTGCCAGAATGCTCAACGCTTGCACTGATAGCTCGGGAAAAACCCGTGCTGTCTCTCTCACTGAGTTTGCCCAAGGTATATTCGGAGAGCAATTAGACGCTGATACTCTGCTGCTGGCAGTAAGGGGTTTGCTGATGGCTCGCGGGCTATATAATGGCCAGATGTCCCTACCATCCTTCAGGCTGCACTGGTTTTTCAGAAATATCGAGGGACTGTGGGCTTGCACTCAGCCGAACTACGCTTGTGACGGCGATGAAATCAGTGAAAATCGACCCGTAGGCAGGCTATTTGCAGAAAATCCACCGCTCCTCTGCGATCAGTACCGAGTTTTAGAGCTTCTTTACTGCGAACAGTGCGGCACTGTCTTCCTGGGTGGCAACCGCCTGACACTACAGGACAATAACGGCTGGGAGCTTTTGCCTACAGAGCCAGATATTGAGGGCATACCTGACCGCAAAGCTGCCGTGGCTTTGGACCGGCGAAAGTACCCGGAATTTGCCGTGTTTTGGCCCTTCAGAGATATTGACGCAGATGTTCAGAAAGGCTGGATGCAGCCACCGAAACAAGGTGAAGAGGGAGTGAAAGCTTCGTGGGCCAAAGCCTCGTTAGATACCCGCAGTGGGCGCGTTATCCTAGGAGAACCTGACTCAGATGCAGCCTCTGACCAGTGGGTGCGAGGTTATATATTTAACCTACGGCAGCAGCCACCAGAGAAGCAAGACACTATAGGAGCGTTACCCTCAATTTGCCCCAGCTGCGGTGCAGACCACACCAGGAAGATTCGGAAATCCCCTGTCCGGGGGTTCCGCACCGGCTTTTCCAAAGTGAGCCAACTGCTCTCTAAGGAACTGTTTTATCAGCTACCAGAAGATGCAAAATCCCGCAAGCTGGTGGTATTCTCTGATAGCCGTGAGGATGCAGCTTCTATATCGAATGGCATTGAGCGCTCCCACTACGATGACTTAGTACGGGAGGCCATCTTCGATGAACTTGGACAAACAGCCATAGGTGAACTGTTCTTGCTAGAAGATATTGAACAACATGGCCTGCCTACCCGTCCTGAAGCCCAGTTATTTGCTCAACGTAACCCAACGGCTGTTGACAATTTACAGAGAGCAATTAAGAGCGCTAAAAAGCCGTTGCCAAAAGGTCTTGACCCTGAAGACTTGGAACTGCTACAAAAGCAGCGCGATAATGCCATGAATCAACTCGACGCAATTCAGCAAAGAGGGAGTACCCGTACAGTTCCTCTCAGGGTGCTGTTTGAAGGCATTGAAAATCCGCAAGCTCCAGGGCTGTTGAGCGAGAGACTGGTAGCTTTGGGGGTCAATCCTGCTGGGAATGATGTCCTTTATCAGGAATTTTATTACGACGGAAACTACCACCATTGGACAAAGTTGTTTGACTTTGAAACCGCTGGGTGGAAATCTGACTTACCGCCAGAAGCACTAACAAGGCGAGACAGTACACTTCGGGAAAAAATCAAGTCTGAAGTTTGTGGCACCCTCTTCAGTCGCTTGTACTTTGGGATTGAAGCGTCTGGTTTGGGCTACGTCCGCCTCAATTTGCCAAAAGATAAGGTAGACCAGCTAGCTAAACAATGCGGTGCTTCAGCCGAAGTATTCGAGAGCATCTGCGATGGATTCGTGCGAGTCATGGGTGAGTTGTATCGGCATGCTCAATATCCCCAGCAGTACCCGCTTATCGAATGGAACGACTGGAAATCAGCAAAACCCCGATTGCGTAATTACGTTAAGGAATGCGCCCCACAAAATAGGCTTTCAGAACAGCCGTTGAAAGATGCAATGTGGTCAGCCATTTGTCAAGAAGGTCAGCACCACCACTTAATACTCAATCCCCGGCATTTATCGGTACGGGTAGCCGTTCCAGATGATCCGGTATGGCAATGCGAATCATGTGGGCGTCCTCACTTACACCGTGCCGGTGGTATCTGTACTAACTGCCTTTCACCCTTGCCCACTGACCCGCACAAAACCTGCAAAGATTTATACGAGCGGAATTATTTCGCCACAGAAGCCGTCAATAAGCGCCAGCCGGTGCGGCTACATTGTGAGGAATTGACCGGACAAACTGACGATCAGGCTGAAAGGCAGCGGCATTTCCGCAACATCGCGGTCAATATTGGTGAGCAGGAGCGAGAGTTTATCCCTGTGGTAGATACAATCGACATTCTGAGCGTCACCACAACGATGGAGGTGGGGATTGACATCGGTAGCTTAATGGCTGTCGTGATGGCCAATATGCCGCCGATGCGCTTTAACTACCAACAGCGAGCCGGTCGTGCCGGTCGTCGGGGTCAGGCTTTCGCGATCGTACTCACTCTCTGTCGGGGTCGTTCGCACGATGAATTTTACTACCAGTATCCTGAAAGAATCACCGGCGATCCACCACCTGTGCCCTTTCTCTCTATGTCACAGGTTGAGATTGCGCAGCGTCTGCTAGCGAAGGAATGCCTGCGACGGGCATTTAAGGCGGCTGGTGTCCAGTGGTGGGAGAGTCCAACCCCGCCAGACAGTCACGGCGAATTCGGCACAACTGAGGACTGGAGTAACAACCCGCAGCGTCGCGAGCAAGTTCGCCACTGGCTAGAGACTTCAGGTGAAATAACCCAGGTGGTGAACGCTCTGCTTGTCGGTGTTGAAGGTATCAACTGCCAGAAGTTTGAGTCGTTTGCCCGTCACGAGCTATTTCAACAGATTGACAATTGCGCCAAGAATCTAGAATTGGCGGGTAAAGGGTTAGCAGAACGCCTTGCTGAGGGTGGCATTTTGCCGATGTATGGTATGCCATCAAGGGTGCGCGAGTTGTACCACGGAGTGAACACGAGCCGGAGGCAAGTTTATACTATTGACCGAGACTTAGACTTGGCAATCACGGAATTTGCGCCCGGTTCCCAGAAGACCAAAGACAAACGAATTTATACCTCTATCGGTTTCACGGCACCGTTCCTCTGGGAAAAGAATCTGGTTCCCGCCAGTGGCGAATCTCTTTCTGAGCGTCAGTGGATGTTAAGATGCGGTCGTTGCCAATACACGGAAACCTCTCACAATCAATTCGAGGATACAGTATGCCCAAACTGTGGAGCAACAGAAGAAGATGGATTCCGAGTTTTCCAATGGGCTGTGCCATTGGCTTTTCGCACAAGCTTAGGTCGGGGTTCTGACGCCAAGGATGAATATGAATTGACAGTCACCGGTGCGGGTAGTGTGGCAGAGTCACAGCCTCAAGATTTTGAGTTAATACCAAACACGAATACTTTGACTGCCTTTGCCGAGTCAGGTCGTGTTTTTCGTGTCAATGACAATCGAGGCAAGCTGTTTCAGGGAGCAATGGGAACGGCTTCCCTATCGCGGCATCGGTTGGAGTTACCAAATCAGTGGATTGACGAGCGCTTCCAGAATGGTGGCGAAGAAGGGGTGCAATTTCAATCACAGGGCAACGTCGAGCAACTGGCGATCGCTGCGCCAAAAACAACTGGCGTTCTGCGAATCAGACCCGCGAGTTTACCATCAGGCTTGTGCCTTGACCCTCTCGCTAACGGTTCCGCCGTTAAAGCAGCTTTCTACTCTGCCGCTTTTATTCTCCGCTCGGTTGCTGCTGAGGAGTTAGACATCGATCCAGAAGAACTGGATGTCAGCGGTTTGCGGCAGGTTACAATACAGGAAACCAGCGAAAAGGTCGGAGAAATTGTGATAAGCGACCGCCTTCCCAATGGCTCGGGCTTCACCTACTGGCTTGCCAACCACTGGCAACAAGTCCTCCTCGGAATTGTCAGTGCTAATCCAGACTCTAACACCTTTGCCGGCTCTCTTATATCACCAAAGCATCGTCATTGCGACTCTTCCTGTTATGACTGCTTGCGCCAGTACCGCAATATGAACTATCACGGCTTGCTCGATTGGCGGTTGGGGCTTTCCCTACTCAGGATGCTGGTCAGCAGAGATTTTCCGTGCGGTTTGAATGGGGATTTTTCAACCCCAGACCTAGAAGGATGTCTACATCAGGCGGCTAAGCTCCGCGATACTTTTTGTGAATCGTTCAGCAGTTGCTCTCCGCGAGAGTTCGGAACTCTCCCGGGTTTTGAGGTCGGTTCCAAAAAAGTTCTCATCGTGCATCCCTTGTGGAACCGGGAAAATCCCACCGGCTTATTGGCTGATGCCCTTGCCACAGTAGAGGCAGGCGTCCAAATTAAATACCTCGATACTTTCAATGTCTTGCGCCGTCCAAGCTGGTGCTATCAGTCACTCTAACCGGTATTAGTTTAAAAACCCGGTTTCTTTAAGAAACCGGGTTTTTAATTTAATCGAATCAGGTCAAATCTTTCCCTTCAATTCACCGGCGATAATTTTTGTAAAGGAATCTACGCTCGCCCCCACCCCAACATCCCCAAAATGTAGAGACGCGAAATTTGGCGTCTCTACAGCCCAACCAAAAGACCGGCAATTATATCACAACAGCAGTGTCCAAATCGAGACGTAGGACAGGCGTCTCGCCTGTCCCAAAACCACAAGCGAAGGAAAAAACCCTCACTCCCCAATCACCGGCGCAGAAACGACCGGCATATCGCCCAACGCCACCGGCTTCTCCGGCAACTTCAGCGCCAAAGCCGGCACCGACTCACGCAACCGCCCCGTCAGCTGCACCGTAGTCGCATCGTACATCTGAGTCAAAATCTTGGGATACAAACCAATCCCAATAATCGGAACCAGCAGACAAGCAATAATAAACACCTCACGCGGTTCGGCATCCACAAGCTCCTCGTGCTCCACCAACTCCTTATTTTCTGGCCCGTAGAAAATCTCCCGCAACATCGACAGCAAGTAAATCGGCGTCAAAATAACCCCAACCGCTGCCAAAAACACCACAATCACCTTAAACACAGGATTGTAAGCATCACTCGTCGCAAAGCCCACAAACACCATCAACTCCGCCACAAAACCGCTCATCCCCGGCAAAGCCAAAGACGCCAGCGAACAAGCAGTCCACATCGCAAAAACCTTGCGCATCTTCTGCCCAACGCCCCCCATCTCATCCAGCATCAGCGTGTGAGTGCGGTCGTAAGTGCATCCGACCATAAAGAACAGGCTCGCCCCAATCAGACCGTGGGACACCATTTGCAGCACCGCACCGCTAATCCCCAAGTCCGTAAAAGAAGCAATCCCAATCAGCACAAACCCCATGTGCGAAATCGAAGAATAAGCGATTTTCCGCTTCAGGTTCCGCTGCGCAAAAGAAGTCAGAGCCGCATAAATAATATTCACCACACCCAGAATCACCAAAATCGGTGCGAACACCGCATGAGCGTCTGGGAGCATACCGGCATTCATCCGCAGCAGCGCGTAGCCCCCCATCTTCAGCAGAATCCCCGCCAGCAGCATGTGTGCCGGTGCCGTCGCCTCACCGTGGGCGTCCGGAAGCCAAGTGTGCAGCGGAAAAATGGGCAGCTTCACCCCATAGGCGATCAAAAAGCCCCCGTAAAGCAACAGTTGCAGATTGAGGGCGTAATCCTTGGCGGCGATCGCACGCATGTCAAACGTCACCGTATCGCCGTAGAACGCCATCGTCAGCGCTGCCACCAAAATAAACAGGGAACCGCCCGCCGTGTAGAGAATAAACTTCGTTGCCGCGTACTGGCGCTTTTTCCCGCCCCAGATAGCCAGGATCAGGTACACCGGCACCAATTCCAGTTCCCACACCAGGAAAAACAGCAGCATGTCCTGCACGGCGAACACCGCAATCTGGCCACCGTACATCGCCAGCATCAAAAAGTAAAACAGTTTCGGCTTCAGCGTCACCGGCCAAGCGGCCAGAATTGCCAGCGTCGTAATAAAGCCGGTGAGCAGAATCAGCGGCATCGACAGCCCATCCGCCCCCACCGACCACTTCAGATCCAGCTGAGGCACCCAGGGATAGCTTTCCACCAGCTGCAAACCGGGTTCATTAAAATCGTACCCGGTATAAAAAGCTGCAACAATCAGGACAAAATCAATCAGACCCACGATCAGGGAGTACCAGCGCACTGTCTTGCCATCCTTGTCCGGCAGCACTGGTATCAGCAGCGAAGCCGCAATTGGCAACAGGATAATCGTGGTCAGCCAGGGAAAATCAGCGAGATTCATTGCTAATTTCTAATTTCCAGTTTATCATTGTATCCTCTAATAGCTAATTGCTATTTGTGTCACCCGCCCTATTGGGGTAAAGCAGGGGGGGCACCCACCAGCCACTAGCCACTAGCCACCAGCCACTCTTAAAGAAGTAGGGTGCGGCGCGAACCAGGGGGAATCCAGCTGTAACGTTCCCCTACAAATTATCAATTAAGCCTAATTTCTGTCTGAAGCCACCAGGATTAACAATTTATTAATCAAGATTAAGTGGGGTGCTGACTGACGGCGTTGCGCAGCGCCTGGGATGAACCCCTCCTCCTCCCCCTCCCCCTCTCCCCTCGTGGGAGAGGGGGCTGGGGGGTGAGGGGCTTGGATTTTGCCAAGATTTCCAATCATCCAGGCGCAACGCCTGACAGACAGCACCCCAAACCTTCAGGTAGCCCAACCGTTAAGTCACGCCAAAGACGATAACGATGCCCAAAACAGCCCCAAACACAATCAGGGCGTAGAACTGGGCCCGACCCGTTTCAAAGTATTTCAGCCCTTCGCCGCTGAGCACCGTTATCAAGCCGGTCAAGTTCACCGCGCCATCGACCACCCGGTAGTCCACTTCCATAACCTGACGCGCCAGCCGGCGGCTACCCCGGACAAACAGGAAGTCATAAATGTCATCGAAATACCACTTGTTGCGGGACAGCTTGTACAGCGGTTGGATTGTCTTGGCGATCGCCCCAGCATCTATCGCCCGACTCATATACATCAGCGAAGCCAGAGTAATCCCAATCAAAGCAATCCCCACAGAACTGCCACCCATCACCAGGAATTCCGTTAAGTTGAATTCCTCAGCGTGTTCCAGCACTTCCGCCACCGCTTCACCAGGCGGGTGAATGAAAGCCTCAAAGTAGTTGGCAAACGGCGTCCCCACCAAACCGACCAGCACCGAAGGCACCGCCAGCGCCATCAGCGGAAAAGTCATCGTCAGCGGCGACTCGTGGGGGAACTCACTGTGATGCTCGTGATCGCTGTGAGCCTCATGGTCCCCGTGACCGTGTTCCAGTTCCTTCGGGTCCATAGCACCAGGCCCAAAAGCCGGCTGCAGGGCAGGACTGCTTTCTACGAGAATTTCCTTGCGGATGTCGGTTTCATTGCCCCGGAATTGGCCTTCAAAGGTCATGAAATACATGCGGAACATGTAGAAAGCCGTGATGCCAGCTGTCAGCCAGGCTACCGCCCACAGAGCCGGCTTAGCTTCAAACGCAGCGCCGAGGATTTCATCTTTCGACCAGAAACCGGCAAAAGGCGGAATCCCGCAGATAGCCAAAGTGCCAATCAAAAAGGTTATAGCCGTCACCGGCATGTACTTGCGCAATCCCCCCATCAGCCGCATGTCCTGGGCCAAGATGGGATCGTGGCCGACCACTTCCTCCATGCCGTGAATCACGGAGCCGGAGCCGAGGAACAGCATAGCCTTAAAGTAGGCGTGGGTCATCAGGTGGAACAGACCGGCACTGTATGCCCCCACTCCCATCGCCATCACCATGTAGCCGAGTTGGGAGATGGTGGAATAGGCCAAACCTTTCTTGATGTCGTTTTGAGTGATCGCAATCGACGCCCCCAGAAACGCTGTGATAGCGCCGGTGTAGGCGATCGTGTCCATCGCCAGCGGTATGCCTTCAAACACGGGGTACATGCGGGCGATCAGGAACACCCCAGCCGCCACCATTGTTGCCGCGTGGATCAGGGCAGAAATGGGCGTTGGGCCTTCCATTGCGTCTGGCAGCCAGACCTGCAGGGGGAATTGGGCGGATTTGGCCACCGGCCCCAAAAATACCAGAACTGCAAACAAAGAGGCCAGACCGGCACTCAGGGCACCGGAGTGCACGAGTTCGTGCAGGCGTTCGCCCATGACATCGAACTCAAAGCTGCCGGTGGCCCAGTAGAGGCCCAAGATGCCCAGCAGCAGACCGAAGTCACCCACGCGGTTTGTGACAAAAGCCTTCTGGGCGGCGTCAGCTGACGCCTTGCGGTCATACCAGAACCCGATCAGCAAGTAAGAGCACATGCCGACCAGTTCCCAGAAAATGTAGACCTGCACCAGATTCGGGCTGATCACCAGACCCAACATCGAGGAGGCAAACAGCGACAGGTATGCGTAGAAGCGGACATAGCCCGCATCGTGAGCCATGTAGCCATCGGTGTAAACCATCACCAGAAAGGCAACCGTGGTCACGATTACTAGCATCAGGGCTGTCAGGTGGTCTATGGTGTAGCCCATAACCAGGTGAAAGTTCCCAGCTGCCGCCCACTCCAGGCTGTAGGTATAGGGAGCGTGGCCTTGAATTTGACTCCAGAGCAGGGCAAAGGACAGCACCATTGCCGCTCCCTGCAGAGATACCACCAACACGGCATTCAACTGCCGCAGACTGTTGGTAAATTTGTTTAGGGAGATCAGTCCCAGGCCAACCACCATCGCCCCCAGCAGCGGCAGGACTGGAATCAGCCAGGCATACTGATAGATTAGTTCCATCACTCAACGCCCACTTTAAATTTCTTTACTCATTTAGCCGAATCGTCTACATTGTGACACACGCCGGCGGCTGAAATGAGTGGGTATTTATACTACTTGCCAGCCTGTGGGGGGGAGCGGGCCGCCTGAGAGGGCCCGCCGCGCCGGCATTTACGGAGGAAGCCCCCACCCGGACTCTCATCCGAATGGGGGCGTCGCTAATCAACAGGATCGGGCCGCACCCTAGGCGGAATAAGGGTGACGCTCCTGGAGCTGCAGCCAGAGGGGTTGAGGGTGTTGGGTGGAGCTGAGCGTCAGCGCTTCCAGCGCCAGACGCAAATCGTCCCGTCCGTGAAAACCTTCGAGCCGGTGCCGCACCAAGCCACCTTCAAAAAGGATGAGAGTCGGCAGTGTCGTGAGCCGGTAAGCGTTGGCCACTTTCAAGCTTTGGTCAGCATTAAAGCCAACAATTTTCAGTTGTTCGCCCCATTCTGCCTGAAACCGCATCAAGAGGGGGTTAATCAGCCGGCAGAGGCCACACCAAGGTGCCCAAAAATGAACCAGCACTGGAGTGGAGGATTCTAAAACTTCTTGTGTAAACGCCCGCTCACCAATAGATGACAGCAACATGATCCCTCAGGGTTTATTTCCGTTTCCTATCGACGTTGGGATCATGCTACCGCTATTTGGGATCGTCTGGACAAGTAAAATTTCTGATTCCACCGCACGCCTGAGGGCGCTGCACAATTGCGGGATCGTATAGCATTAGCCGCATTGGGAACGGACATTAATGGCATGGGGCATTGCGCATGGGGCATGGGGCATTGCGCATGGGGTATGGGGCACTGATCGTGGGGCACCGATCGTGGGGCATCATGGCATGGCGCATTGCGCATTGCGCATGGCGTATGGCGCATCATTGCATGGGGAAGATTAACAGCAATGCCCAATCCCCAATCCCCAATGCCCAGTGCCCAATCCCCAATCCCCAATGCCCAATGCCCATATCTTAAACTAAGTTTCCATTGCTATAATGTCTGTAGGGGCAGAAGCCCTCCGTGCCGGCCCCGTCATCGTGCGGGGCAACCACGGGGGGATTGACCCTACAGTTTCATCCTTTTGATGCGCGACGCCGGCTTGAGGCCGGTGTCACTGGCGCTGCGAGAGCCACCCCAGGTGCGAGTGAGCTGTTCAGCATTTAATTTGCCAACTCCATCTCTCTCCACTCGTTACGATATCAGGCAAGTTAGCCTTTTATATAGACGTATAACGCCCTTCTGCCTGCGAGCGCCGGCTTTCATAGGATAAGCAGATTAAAAGTATAATATTTTAATTTCGACCAGCGCCATACCGCTTGACCACACCTGAGGGGTAAGGGGGCTCGGGGCCACCTCAGGGGGTGGGGGTAGAGGGATTGGGGGGTGGGGTTCTTGAGCCGGTGGAATGTGCAGCGCCGTTTTCTGAGGCTGCCGGTGTTAGCGCTGTCCCAGGCTATACGAGTTCTAGCACTAGCCAAATTGGTTAGGACATTAGACATTGAGGGCCGGTGGACGCCGTACCTGTGGATATCCCTCGCAGGACAGGCGTTCCCTCCGACCCAGTATCCGGAAGTGCGGAGCGCGCCGATCGGCGCGTAAGCGCTGCGCTTCGGCCTTGTCCTAAACTCACTGTCCATTGCTATAGGAGGTGAGAGGATGGCCGCCGGCCAACGATATCTCGCGCCGCAGTTCTTTTGGCCCTGCTAAGAAAAATATAAATCCGGATAGATACTCTTTCAAAGGCAGGCCACCGGCTGTTCGATTTGAGCCGGCGTGCTATAAGTTAAACTTAGATGATGCGTGAAGATTGACCGGCGAGCCGGTGGGCGATGTGTTTCCACTTCAGTAATTAATGATTGTGATGCTTCTCGATTTCTCGTTTTATTAAAGATTTGACCCCCCCTAATGCAAGATCAGCAATGCCATGAATTATTTTGTGTCTCTTGCCATGTTCGTTCTCTTGAGGTAATAAGCCAAAAATTTTCATGCCAACTTCTGTAGCTTCAACCATTTTTAAGAGTCGTTTTAGGATTTTTAGGTCAGGGTCGTGAATCCACTCTTCGTAATCCTGTAAATCCTGAAAGCCGGCATATCTAACAGCTCCCTCAGGAGTAGTATGCCAAGAATATACAGTAAAACAATTCTTGGAGTTTGGACAGCCTAAATACTGTAAATGGGGGAACATAACCTGAACGGGATAAATTTTATCTTTATCCCATGAGGGAGGATTTTTAAGCAGAATGGCTGGATGAAGCCAATAGATTGATGGCTCCCAAACTGTAGCAGAGTTTATTGCAAATACCTCACCGTATTCATACCACAAAAAAGGTCCACACAGCCATATTATTTTGGGATCGTAATCACGATACCAGTTTCCCTGGGAATAAGTTGATCCATCTGGGTTGCGGATTATTCCCTTGCCGTAAGGTTGATTACTGCTGGAAACTTCACCTTCATAAAAAGAGCCATCTGCATATACTATAATTGCCCTACCGTCAGCTAACTTTCCGTTCTGAAAATCATAATCGTATGTATTGCCATTCGGCAATATAATAGTTCCTTTACCATGAGCAACATCCTGATAAAGGCCCCCTTGATAGATTACACCAGACGGAAATATTACTCCCTCGTAATAGCCGCTCTGAATTAATTCTTTAATCTGTTCAATATCTTCTGGTTTCATCGTTATTTTTCCTAATTTTTAAAATTAAGGCTAAAATATTTCTGGACTGTACCACGCATTTACATAAAAGTGAATACTGTTTCGATCTGTACCACCATTTCTTGAAACCTTAAGTTTTAAGTCGGAATTTTTATATAAAACGAAGTTAACCATTGGAAATAGCGGCATGCTAGATGCAACAAGCTTACCATATTCAGTAAAGAAATATAGACACAGCTCCCCATATGTTTCAGAATCATTATATTTGCTTTTACTAAGAGTATCAGATAATCTTCCTAGATGGGCTATTACCATCTGATAACCTCCTGCGGTTAAAGAAACATATTTTTCCTTTGACTCTCCAGGAGCAATGGCACCTCCTTCTTTTTCCGAATCAAAAAGAGTTAGGATTTGAGTGGGTTGTCCAGAACCAAAAGCAGGGAAGTTGAACATTGCATTCACCTCTAAAGAACCACTCTTATACTTGACTTAGCTTCATCTTCCATAATAAAGATTATCCCACATTCGTAAAGTCATAAAAAGTCTAACTTTGTATAGACTTCTATCGAGCCTTTCTGAGTAGCCCTTGGCCCAAACCAGTATAATTTAGTCGCCAATGGTTGCAAAAAGGTGCAAAAGGTAGTAAAATGGCAAAAAATTGATAGGGGTGCCGCCTATGGATGTCCAAGAAATCCTCAGATGGGCCGATGAATTGGTGTTGGCCAAAACCGGCTCGCACTTAAACAACCTGCAACAGGCCATATTAGCGGGGGTCTGGAACAGCCAAAAATACAGAGAAATCGCAGATGACTATCACTGTACTGAAGCTAACGTCAAGAGAGTGGCGGGGAATTTATGGAGTCTGGTATCGGAGGAATTGGGAGAACCGGTGACTAAATCAAACCTCCGCGCTGCAGTGGAACGGCATTATATTTATAATTCCAGGAATTTTGTACAAACTAATTTTACTCAGGGTAATATTAACGTCTGTGGAGAAAGTTGGCACTCTGACGAAGCCGCAAAAAACAGATCGCCCACCACCACCACCACCCCCACCACCACCGGCAACCAACCAGAACAACGCCACGACTTCACCGAAGCACCCGACCTTGATCGACCAGACAACCGCACCGCAGAACTAACAACCCTCAAACGGTGGATACGGGAAGAAAAAATCCGCCTCGTCACCATCTTTGGATTGCCCGGTATCGGCAAAACCGCCCTCGCCAGAGAACTTGTAGAACAAATCAAAGATAACTTTGAATATATCGTCTGGCGCAACTGCACCGGCACCCTCGCGCTGCAATCCCTAGAAACCAACTTAATTCAGTTTTTTTTCCAAAATAGAGAAACCAAACTGCCATCCCTCATAGACTATATCCGCTCGCATACCTGCCTGATTGTTCTCGACGACCTGCAAGAACTATTTACCAGTGGAGAATTGGCCGGCACTTATCTCCCAGACTGCGAAAATTACGGCAAATTTTGGCAAGACATCGCTCGCTCGCCTCACAGCAGCTGCATCCTACTGCTGAGTTGGGAAAAGCCCACAGAAATTGCCACCTTAGAAGGAGAGAACCGGCACTGTCGCACCTTACAGCTTCGCGGTTTGGGAGAGCCGGCGGCGGAAATTTTGGCCAAAAAAGGGTTAACCGATGAGGATAAATGGTCGGAACTTATCCAACTTTACGCCGGCAACCCCTCTTGGTTAAAGATAATCGCTTCTACCATCCTCGATTTATTTAACGGTAGCGTCGAGCGCTTCTTATCCTATCCCAGTTTGTTTCTCGGAGACTTAGAACCTCGATTGCAAGCCTATTATCAGCGGTTGTCGGAGTCGGAAAAAAAGGTAATCCTGTGGTTAGCTCACCAAGAAGCCGCCGATATTTTGCGCAAACCGGCAGAGTTGGCTTTGTCTGACGCTGACTTTTTGAAAGCAGTACACTCTTTAAGGAAACGGGGTTTAATCGAAAAAGTAACCGAAAAGGGATTATCTCTATTCGCCGCGCTCACTTTATTTAAAGCCTATCTGAAAGAGACATAGACCATTTTCTATGTGCGAGCCGGTCATCTCCCCAAACCAGCGCCGGCTAAACCCTTCAACTCGCTGTGGCTCAAAAAGAAGGTTGCCAAACACATCAACCCCCCAAAAGGCATTCTTATCCGCTTCCCAAACATTCACCCGACAACTCACCCCCACCGGCGCATCCCGCACCCCTTCCCCTTTTTGTTACTCCTCAGATAGCAGCATTTCCATTTCAGCTAACAAAGCCTCTACTTTCTCCCGCTTGTCAGGATCATCCCACACCTTCAGCTGCTTAATTTTCTTAGTCACAGCCTCCATGCGGGTTGGCAGTGCATCCCTGTCTGTGCCTTGCTGTTGTTCGTTAATGCGCTCTCGAATTTCGCGCAGAGAAAGAGACTCAGCGCTCGCCTCCTTGAGAATTTCCGCTCTGAGGTCAGCGTCTTTAATCTTACCAATCTCTCTGCCCTTCGTGTAATTAATCTGACCCTGACGGATAGCATCGCGAACGTCCGGTGGCAGGTTAAGAATGGGTAAACGGTTGGTTCTGAATGACTCCGGCGAAAGCCTGCCCAGACTTTGAAAAACAGATAAGATGGCTTGCCTGTCTTCTTGGCGGATAACGTTATCCGCCAACCCTCTGTCAGCTTTAGACATCTGGTTCAGCAGTGAAATCACCTCCGACCGGCCAGTTTGCAGGCTCAGCTCCAGCAGTTTCAAAATCCCCTCGGTTTCCTCAACAGGGTTCAAATCCTCCCGTTGCAAGTTCTCCATGAGGGCGTACCGCAGTGCTTCGGCATCGTTCATATCCCGCACCACCGCCGGCACTTGAGTGAGTCCCGCTGCTCTCGCCGCCTGATATCGGCGCTCCCCCGCCACTAACTCGTAGTGGTCTTTCCCGAACGGTCGCACAAGAATCGGTTGAATGACACCATGCTGTTTAACGCTCTCAGTAAGTTCTGCCATCCTCTCTGGAGAGAAATAGCTTCGGGGCTGGAGTTTCGAGGGAGAGATTTGCTCAAGGGGAAGTTGGATAGAAGCCGCAGAGCTTTTAGAGGGTTGAGTCTTTTTGGTGTTCATTGGCTGTTTGGCGATCTGCACCACAGGGATGTTCATGCAACCAGCGGGCCCACATTCAGCCCGTGGATGCCAAAACCACTTGAATTTTAACCCGATTTGATTTTCTTGCCGGTCCTATCGCAGTTCTCAGTTGAATGAAGTGCGCCCCAGAAGGCTTTCTCACAACCTCACTAATATGAGAAACACTATAGAGATATAGCAATGGACAGTCAGTTTAGGACAAGGCCAGAACGCTCGCTGACTATATACAGTTGGTAATCTGCAACTCTATCGACATAAACCCCCCGCCAAAGTCGGGCTGCCATCAGGGTCAGGACTTACGCTTGCGCCTCTATCTGTAGGGTGGGTTAGCGCGGTTCGTAACCCACCACACAATTAAGGTCGCTGCGTAAGTCCTGAGGGTGTTTGCCGGCACGACGGGGTGCCGGCACTCGTTCCAGAAACAGGCTGTGCTTTGCAGCAACCAGCCTGTCGTTCCAGGCGCTAGGGAACAGGAGACACCGGCACCCACCTACCAGGCGACGCTGGCTGTTGCCCGCAGTAACAGGGGGTGAGCCCACCACAGCAGCAAAACAAAGCCGGTGACGCCCAAATAAGCCGGACGGAAAAACTCTCGCCACTCAAAAGTTTGACGCCCTTGAAGGATAGCCAGAAAAGGGATCACTGAAGTGCGAGATTTCACAGCCTCAAACGCTTCACCGTAACGAGCTTTGAGGCGGCGGTCCCCATGCCAGACAGCAAACAAATGGTGCAGCACTAGACCGATGGAGGTGAGCAGGGTGAAAGATGTGCCAATCCAGAGGCTGTGGGCCACACACCAAATCACCTGGCCCACCATCTGGGGGTGCCTGGTGACGCGGATGATGCCGGTTTCGTAAAGGTGGACTTGGGGCTTTTCAATCGCCGCAATTTCCAGGAGGTTGAAAGTGGCTGGATAGAGAAACAGGAAAGAAATCGCCGACAGCACCCACACCAGCGGTTGGGCCACCGGCACGCCTTGAACCTGCCACAGCTGCTTTCCGTCGTAGCGGTGGTTAAAGAAGTAGACGATCAGCACCACCGCTAGGGGGAGGCTAACCAGAGCAAACAGAATGCGGTAAAGCCGCGCACCGATCAGTTTCTCACCCCAGGGTCGCAGAGCCGCCAAGCCGCTGTGGGCGACAGCAAAACCCAGCAGCAGCCCGAACATGGTGAAATGGCTGGGAGTCAGCCAGTCATAGGACATCGCAGGCACTCCAAAGGACACAATAAAAGTCAACACCGGTTAATGAACAAGGGAAAAGTCGGGCAATTCCTGGCAAGCTGTTACGCTTTTAATATGCTTTTACCTTGAAAGGAGGCATGACCGAAATATCCACGTTAAAAGCTAAATATGGGAACGTGGTGTTATAACTGTATAGTGCAAATTAAATGCGCAAAACCTTGCATTCATAAAAGACCGAATAACCCATAGCTTTTATAGCGGTTCTCAGATTGATGTACTATGGCCCATAAACCCATTTTCGTAGGGGCGGTGCGGCACACGGAGACCGCCCCTACCGAGTTTCTCCGTAGCACACTAATTTGAGAAACGCTATATATATTTTTAAAATCAGGTAAATCTTAATACAACAGAGGGCGCTACAGATGAGAAGGGACACCGATCCCCTGTTGTGCTAGTGTCGTAGTCGTTGAGGCCCCAAAACCTATGGGCAACCTATGAGTCCAGTCCCAACCCGTAGAATCAGCTAGTTGTCTCAAGGCTCCTTTCTCCGTTCAGGTTAAGCCATATGTCCGACCTTCCTTTTACGTTAGATCAGTTACGCATCCTAAAAGCCATAGCCGCTGAGGGCAGTTTCAAACGGGCCGCAGATAGCCTCTACGTCTCGCAGCCAGCCGTCAGCCTGCAAGTGCAAAACCTGGAGCGGCAGTTGGATGTGCCACTGTTCGACCGGGGGGGCCGGCGGGCACAACTGACAGAAGCGGGACACCTACTGCTCAGCTACGGAGAAAAAATCCTCACTCTGTGCCAGGAAACCTGTCGCGCCATCGAGGATCTGCAAAACCTTCAAGGCGGCACCCTGATTGTGGGCGCGTCTCAGACAACAGGCACCTATCTCCTCCCCCGCATGATTGGGATGTTCCGCCAGCGGTATCCCCATGTAGCGGTGCAATTGCACGTTCACTCAACCCGCCGCACCGCTTGGAGCGTGGCCAATGGCCAGATAGATTTGGCCATAGTCGGGGGTGAGGTTCCCCCAGAATTGCAAGAATCCCTCAAAATCGTCGCTTATGCCGAAGACGAGCTGGCCCTCATCCTGCCGGTGTTTCACCCGCTCGCGAAAATCGATCCCATAGAAAAAGACGACCTTTACCAGCTGGAGTTTATCACCCTCGACTCCCAATCGACCATCCGCAAGGTGATTGACCAGGTGCTCACTCGCTGCGGCATTGACACGCGCCGTCTCAAGATAGAGATGGAACTGAACTCGATAGAAGCGATTAAAAATGCCGTGCAAGCCGGTCTGGGAGCGGCCTTTGTCTCGGTTTCGGCCATCGAAAAGGAGTTGCACATGGGTATCCTGCACCGCAGCCAAATCGAAGAAGTTGTGGTGAAGCGCATGCTGTGGGTGATTTACAACCCCAATCGCTACCGGTCGAAGGCGGCAGAGGCGTTCAGCCGGGAAATTTTGCCCCAGTTTGCCACCCTGGGACTGGACAAGTCTCTGCTAGCGCCTCTTTATAAGGAATCAGATTCTTTAGAGACAGCCACCCCCAACTCGACTGGCACCTAATTGAGGTTAGGCTATAGGCTAGAAGCGATAGGCTTAAGGAAACCTGTCGCGCTTAAAGCCCCTCGCCCATAGCAGATTATAGCGGTTTTCATTAGGGTGAAGTGCGCACCCCATACCAAACGTGCTACTATATGCGTGTTGCCGGGGGCTGCTGATAACTAATCCCTATCAGGGACTGAAAATGGAAATTCTTTGCACCCGACCGGGCTGCCCCCGCCCCCTTAACTTTTTTACCGATCTCGATGACAGCGCCACTCTGAAAACGGTGCAGCAAAAGTATTGCATGGCCTGTGGCATGCCGCTGATTTTGAGCGGGCGATACCTGCCGGTGAAGCTGCTGGGGCAGGGAGGATTTGGGGCGGCGTTTCTAGCCCGAGATCGCTACACTCCCGCCATGCGCCGGTGCGCGGTTAAACTGTTGCAACCGGGCGGCGACTTGAGCCCGCAACAGCTGCAAATCGCCCAAAACTTATTTGAGCGGGAGGCGGTGGTTTTAGAGGAACTGGGCAACGAGCACCCCCAAATTCCAGATTTGCTGGCTTTCTTTCCCTTAGAAGTCCCCAGCTTGCAACCGGGCAAGCAGGATCAGTTGTTCTATCTGGTGCAGGAATTCATCGACGGGCAGAACCTGGAGCAGGAACTGGCGCAAAAGAGCCAGTTCTCTGAGGCTGATGCGCTCGAGGTGCTGCAAGAAATGCTCAAGGTGCTGCAATTTGTCCACGAACACGGTTCCATCCACCGGGACATCAAGCCGGCTAATATCATGCGCGACCGCAATGGCCGGCTGTATTTGCTAGATTTTGGAGCCGTCAAGCAGGTGACCGTGGGCGCAGCGGGAGGGGCTCGCGGCGGGAGCACCGGCATTTATTCGATGGGGTTTGCGCCGCCAGAGCAGATGTCCGGCAGTACCGTTTTCCCCTCCACGGACTTGTACGCTTTGGCTGTGACTTGCATTACCCTGCTGACCGGCAAGCCGCCACTGGACTTGTTTGATTCCTACAGCAATCAGTGGAACTGGAGAGCTTACGCCCAGGTGAGAGATCGCTTGGCAAAAGTTTTAGACCGCATGCTGCTCCCGACGCCTTCCCAGCGCTTCCAGTCAGCTGAGGAGGTGCTGGCTGCCCTCACCTCCAAACAGCCGCCACCGGCACCTGCTGTCAGTCCTCCGCAGCCGCCGTCTTCCCTACCGACAGTTGTAACTGCTCCCCCTTCAGCACCCGCGCCGCCACCGGCACCACCCGCTGCGCCACCCCCAGCCACATCCCCGCCGCCGCCGATCAGGTATTCCAGACCCTCGTCAGCACTGGAGTTATTGGGTGGGGCAGCGTTTACAGGGTTTGAGGGCGCTTTGCTAGGGGTTGCCTCCGTCAGTTTGCTAGGAGCTTCTGGAATTAGCTATCTCATCTGGCTCACCATCATGGGGGGTCTGGTCTTTGCCCAGTACCGCCGTCTTATTGAGGGCAAGGATCTGCTGGTGATTGCCGGCATTACCCTGGCAATAGTCTTGTTTTCTCCGTTGCGCGGTGGATTTAGCATCAGTGCAGCGATCGTGACCGCTGTTTTGGCAGGGCTGTCCGCAATCGCCGTTACGGCCCTCTTTCGCCTGGTTTACAAACTGCTTTCTAATATTTTTTAAAGAATTTTATAGGGGTGTTATGGTAGACTTTAGAGATGGAGTGGGAAAACTCAACGCAATCCAGCCTTAATTCCTTTCCGGGGGTGCGCCGGGAGCGACGAACCGCCGAGTCTGCGCCGAGTGTGCCCATCCCACTTTTGCGCTTGCGAACATGCCACTCACCCGCAGGGGCGATTAGAAATCGCTCCTCTACCCACAGGCTGAACGCAGGGCTGCGCCCCCTGCGCCGGCGAACCCAGAACGCGACCGTCGCGTTCTATAATTAGCCGAAATTCAACAGTGTTCCGCTACCGAAAACTAAAGTTTTATATGCAAATTTACTGCACACGTCCAAGCTGCACGCAACCAGTTAACTCTTTTGCAGAGTTAGACGACAGCGCCACTCTCAAGACGGTGCAGCAAAAATATTGCATAACCTGCGGGATGCCGCTGATTTTAGACGGTCGCTATCTGCCGTTAAAGCTACTGGGACGCGGAGGGTTTGGAGCGGCATTTCTGGCACGGGACAGGCGAACTCCAACCAGGCGACTGTGCGCCGTCAAACAGTTGCAGCCACCTGCTAATCTCAACCTTCCCCAGATCGAATGGGTGAAAAAGTCATTTGAGCGCGAAGCTGAGGTTCTGGAAAGACTCGGCACCCATCCCCAAATACCAGAACTGTACGCCTTTTTTGAACAGCCAGCTCCCGGTCAGCCGTCGAATCAGCCACAGGAGTTTTTTTACCTGGTGCAGGAATATATCGACGGACATAATTTATTCGAGGAGATGGAGCAGAAAGGAAAATTTTCCGAAGCTTCAGTTGAGGAAGTTCTGCAAGAAATCCTCAAGGTGCTGCAGTTTGTGCACGAGAGCGGTTCTATCCACCGGGACATCAAGCCCTCTAATATCATGCGCAATCGCCAGAATGGCCGGCTTTACCTGTTAGATTTTGGCGCGGTCAAGCAGGTGACGGCTGGAGTATCTTTACAAAGTTCAATGGTGCTCGGGACGCCGGGGTTTGCGTCGTCAGAGCAGATGGCTGGCCGGCAAGTTTACCCCTCAACGGATTTGTACTCCTTAGCAGTCACTTGCCTGTATTTGCTGACTGGCATTCAGCCAGCGGATTTATATGATACCTACAACGACCGCTGGAACTGGAGAGCGCACACCCAGATAAGCGAACGCCTTGGTAAGATTTTAGACAGGATGCTACAGCCGGTGCCTTCCCAACGCTTTCAGGAAGCTGTAGAAGTTCTGGAGGCGCTTAACCGGGTTCCCGACACAGCGGTGAGTCCCCCTCCACCCGCACCCCCACCCGCGCCTCCAACTGCGCCACCCCCACCGCGCCCACCCGCACCCCCAACTGCGCTCCCACTTCTGTCACTACGGTCTTCACCAGTGCTGGAGTTACTCGTTGGATCTGCTTTTACAGGGTTTGAGAGCGGATTGTTAGCGCTGGCGGTAGGCAGTATACTGGGAACAACTTTGATAAGCACCTGCTTGTGGGCGCTAATTTTAGGGGGGTTAATTTTTGTCCAGTCCCGTGGCAGCCTTAAAAAAGTTCATCTGCTCTTTATAGCTGGCATTTCACTGGCGGTCGTCCTGTTAATTCCAGCTTTACGGACAGGGTTTACCATCCCAGCTGTAATATTTCTGGCAATTTTGTCGGGATTAGCCGCGTTCGCAAGCGCCGCCTTACTTCGCCTGCTCCATCAATTGCTTTCTAAAATTGTTTAACCTATGTCACAGAAAAATGATACCACCGCTCTCTTCTTAGCCTTCCTGATTACAGCTGCGTTAGTGGGTGGCGCACTCTGGTGGGCAGCCAACAATTTCCGCAATCCAGGCCCCCAAACCCCATCCCGTCCGCTCCTTTCCCAGGCATCAAAGCAGTCTCTAGCGCTGACACCTTTGCCAAAGTGCCGAACGTTCCAGAAGGACTGTTTAGCTATGGTGGCAGCACCACTTGGGCACCCATCCGTGGAGAAGTAGACCCGTCAATTGAAACAGTCTGGCCAAAGTTTAAGTTGCGCTACACCCAGCCCACCAGTGGTGAGCCCGGTTCTGGCACCGGCATCAAAATGCTCTTAGAAGACCAGCTGGCGTTTTCTCATTCCTCTCGCCCCCTTAAAGATAAAGAATACCAGCAAGCAGAACAGCGAGGTTTTAAGCTTAAACAGATCCCAGTGGCAATTGATGGAATTGCGATTGCAGTTCATCCAGATTTGAACGTCCCTGGTTTGACTGTAGCCCAGATTAAAGACATTTACACCGGCAAGCTTACCAACTGGAATCAAGTCGGGGGCCCGGATTTTAAAATCACTCCCTACTCTCGCCCGCGTGAAGCTGGAGGCACGGTAGATTTTTTTGTGGAGAATGTTCTGGAGAAAGAGGATTTCGCGAGCAGCGTTCAGTTTCTGGCTACCACGACACAAGCCCTGCGAGAAGTGGCAACCGATAGGGGAGGAATCTACTACGCTTCCGCACCAGAAGCAGTCCCTCAGTGTACCGTTAAAACCTTACCCGTTGGCCGCAAACCTGGCGACTTGGTTCCCCCCTACAAAGAGCCTTTCGTACCTCTTTCAAAATGTCCGGGGCAGCGCAACCAGCTGAACGCCAAGGCATTTCAAAATGGCGATTACCCGATTACCCGCCAGCTGTTTGTAATTGTCAAACAAAATGGCCAGAATGATGAGCGAGCCGGTGAAGCTTATGCGAACTTGCTGCTGACAGATCAGGGGCAAAACTTGATTGAAAAGACGGGATTTGTTAGAATTCGATGATTGGGGATAGTTTCGGTGATTTTGTCTTATGGCCGGCCATAAGGGCCGGATGGCCGGCCCTGGCGCTCTCACCCCTCTTTCGCCAGCTTTACAAATCTTTTTATAATTTTTTTGTATTTTTATGGTAATTTTGTAGAAAGCGGGTGGGAAAAATCAATAAAACAGAGTATTAAGATGCACTCTAGTGAACTGGCGCACAGCCATGTTCTACAATGCCGCGCAGGCGCTCACAGCAGCGCTAAAGCGCAATCCCACCCGCGCCGGTGTCCAGCAGGCGCTCTCTGCCTCAGACTTTTCCGCGACAGGTGCCGCTGGCCCTATTCAGTTTTTGTCTTCTGGGGATCGCAATGGGTCAATCCAGCTGGTGGAAATCCGTCCCGGCAACCGTTCTGGAACCGGCTACGATTTCGTGCCGGTGCCTCGATAGAAATAGGGCCATAAACGCCCGCCCCACTCGTTAAAAAGTTTAAGTACGACTCATGTCAAGTAGGGGCGGGTTTACTAAGGGAATTGACTAATTACTTACTTCTTGTTGAGAACACCCGGCCAGTTCTTATCAGCCTTAGCGATGTGACCGGGGATGTCTCTCTCCCATCTTTTCTGTATGTTTTTATCAAAATTAAGATATAGTTTTCCGGCCACAATTTTCCACCACGCATTAGGGTCAATGGGAGCAGTGTAACCTTGGCTCACCGCCCAAGCACAGAAGCCCCCATATTGAGGTGCGTATTTTTGCGGGCTGCTAGCAAACAAATCCCGATTTTCAGCGCTGGAAAAGTGCCAAAGAGAATTCCCCCACTTGTAGCTGAATTCACTTTTGCCCCGCACCGGCTCACCTTTCTGGAAGTAAGCCACTGGATCGGTGCCTTTGATAGCCACCCCGCCTTCTGTGTAAAAGACGCCTGGAGCAGCCGGCTGAGCAGCGACCTTTGATGAACTCGCTGGAGTCGCAGCCGCAGGGGCGACACCTGGTGCTGGCCCTTCGGGATTGGCTTTATCAGCACCGGCACTGGCACAGCTGGTAGCGAGTCCCAGACTCAGCATAGAAACAGCGGCCAAAGTAGCGAAACAGTTAACTTTCATAAAATTCCGCATCCAAAAATAAATGGGAGATCGAGATGGCTGGGCGGCGAATGCGGATTGCCTGGGCCACCGGCCTATCCACTCGCCGCCCCGGAATCGCCAGCGAGGAAAGCCGCATCAGAGAGCGACTGGCCAGCCTTGGCTGGCCTCCCTGCCAAAAGCAGAGTGCGCTGCCTTCTTCCCCAGTGTGCCAGAGAACTCTAAGATGAATAGAGTTTAGAAATCTTCATAAAAGGATCGTGCTCACACAACAGCTGACACCGGCAACAACCTTTGAAAAGCTCACCTGGACTTGGCGTGGGCACAAGATTCAGTACACCGTCAAGGGAACCGGTCGCCCTCTGGTGCTGATTCACGGCTTCGGTGCCTCGATTGGCCACTGGCGGAAGAACATTCCCGTGCTAGCTGCCGGTGGCTACCGAGTGTTTGCCCTGGATCTCCTGGGATTCGGTGCCTCGGACAAGCCGCCGCTGGATTACTCCCTGGAACTGTGGCAGGAACTTCTCAAGGATTTCTGGGAGTCACACATTCAGGAACCAGCGGTGTTCGCCGGCAATTCCATTGGAGCGCTGCTGAGCTTGATGGTGGTAGCCGATTATCCCGAAATTGCCACCGGCGGCATCCTGATCAACTGTGCCGGCGGGCTCAATCACCGGCCCGAGGAGCTAAATCTGCCCCTGCGGATGGTGATGGGTCTGTTTACCCAGATGGTCAGTTTGCCGGTCGTGGGGACGTTCGTATTTGAGCGCATCCGCCAGAAACACCGCATCCGAAACACCCTGCGGCAAGTGTACCGCAACCGTGAGGCCATCACTGACGAACTCGTGGATCTGCTCTATGAACCTTCCTGTGACGCCGGTGCCCAGCAGGTTTTTGCCTCAATTCTCACAGCGCCTGCCGGCCCAGCAATAGCACAGTTGCTGCCAAAAGTCAAGCGTCCGCTGCAGGTGATTTGGGGAGCAGATGACCCGTGGACGCCGATTGCCGGTGGGCGGATTTTCCAGCAGCAGGGTGAAGATCGACTCATCGAGTTCATATCGATTCCCAACACCGGCCACTGTCCCCACGACGAGCGACCGGAGGTAGTCAATCCGCTGATTCTGGACTGGCTGGCAAAGCTCTGAGGATGCCGGTTGATTGCACTCGTTCCCAGCAAAGTCTGGGAACGAGTCCCTCTGGCAGCAGTCTAGGAACGAGTCCCGACGAGTCCACGTCGGCTCAGCCCACCGACTTTCAGGACAAATGCGTGCGATGTGAAAAGAGATAAATTTAAGCAGCTTTACGGCCCAATATCTCAATCATTTTGTATTGATAAATAGCCGAGTAAGCCCTGTAGGAAAACCGGCTCTTAACGGCAATGGCAGTATCCTCGGACAGGGGGACGGTTGGCCGGACTGATGATATTTTGGGCCACCGACGTTGCCAGTCATGCGTTAGGAACAAACGAAGCGCCCCGCCGTCCGCATCCCAATCAAAGATTAAGGCGGTCGTTCATGTCAAAAGTGTCCGGATGGATTAGCAGAGGCGGGTATTAAGGGGTAGCGCGTCGGAAGTGAGCCAATTCAGGTTCGCCCTCGTCAGCGTGTGGGAGAGCGGTTGACAAACCCTGGCTGAGACTGGGGTAGCTGTCTTTTATATTCCTTTGTTGAACAGTTATGCGTTCTAGTCAGGGAAAGACTTTTAGCTGATGAGAGACGATTTCGTTAAGCTTGACACGCTCAGTCCTCCTGCCGGCGGAACAGACCTATCTGACTTAGGGCGGACGCTGCGCAAACGCTGGCTCGTAGTGGTTGCAGTGGCGGCGACTGTTTTTGGCGGGGTCGCTTTCTCGACGCTGACAACGATCCCCAAATACCAGTCGGAAACTTTAATTCTGCTGGACAATAAGACTGCTGTGCCGGTTGTTCCCATACTAGCCGGACAAGACGCTACTGCTGGCAAGGATCTCTCGACGGAAATTCAGATTCTGCGGAGCCATTCTTTGGTGGCTAAAGCGATTAGCGAACTTCAAGCACCCTACAAAAATATCTATGTAGGAGAAGTAGCAGACAACTTATCCATCCGTCAGGCAGGGCAGGCTGATGTTCTAATTGTGTCATACACCGATACAGACCCGCAAAGAGCCAAGGCTGTGCTGGAGGCTTTAGGTTCTACTTACGTAGACTATAGCTTAGAAAGGCAGCGCTCGCAGGCGACCAATGCGATCAAGTTTATTCAGGAACAACTGCCGGCAGCCCAAAAGGCGCTCAATGAAGTGACCGAAACCATCCGAACCTTTCGCCAGCGCTATGGCATTGTTGACCCTGACTCCTACGCGAGCTCAGTGGTTGAGAGCAAGCAATCGCTGGAGCAACAAACTCAAGCCTTAGAGGGGGCTATCAGCAAAACCCAACGACAGTATCAAGAGCTACAGCGCCAAATGGTGGAAGTTGGCCAAAATCCGCAGACCGCTCTGGCAAATGCCCTCCTCAGCCAAGATTCTGTTTATCAGAAGCTAGCCAGTCAGATCAAAGAGATCGAGACCAAGTACACGGAAGAACGCAGTCGCTTCACGGACGATCATCCTGTGCTGACAAATCTCAGACAGCAGCGAGACAGCCTGCTGAGGTTGCTGCAGTACCGCACTGGACATGTCCTTGGCAATGCCGCCGCCAAAGCTGAGACTAGCGATGTTTCTGGATATGGAGGCACTCAGCAGAACCTTGCCGAGCAGCTGCTGCAAGTTCAGACCGAGTTGGCCTCCCAGATGAGTCAGTTAGAGAGTATGCGGCGCTCGGCTAAAGAAACTGCAGTTCGGTTTGAGCAAATTCCTCAACTGCAGCAGACTTACGCCGAGCTACAGCGTGAATTCAAAGTCAAATCGGAGGCGGTCAACAACTTTTTGGCAAAGCTGCAAGAGTTGCGGATTTCTGAGGCGCAAGAAACGGCTCCCTGGAAAATTCTCGAGCAACCCTATTTGCCAGAGACTCCAGTCTCGCCTAATGTGCGGAGGAATTTGTTACTGGGTTTGATTGCCGGTGGCTTGCTAGGTGTGGGGGCAGCGGTTTTGCTGGAACGGACAGACCAGCGGGTGAAGCGGGTGGAAGAGGCGAAGGAACTGACTGGACTTGCCTCTCTGGGGATGGTTCCTCAGGTTGAGCTGCCAGTCTTGGTGACTAACTATCGGGAGAATGGCCGGTTGCAGAGTTATAGCGATTCCCGATTTACGGAAGCTATCCGCTCGCTGGCACTGAATCTGCGCTATCTGGGTGCCAATGGCCAGGTGAAGACTCTGGCGTTCACCTCATCGACTCCCTCGGAAGGGAAGAGTACGCTGGCCTACAATATAGGACGGGTGCTAGGGGAATTAGGCCATCGGGTTCTGCTTGTCGATGCTGACCTGCGCAAACCGACGATTCATCAATTTTTGAAAAGGCCGAACATGTTCGGACTCAGTAGTGCAATCGCCACCGACACTCCCTGGCGTCAGCTGGTCTATTCAGCTGAGGATGGGCATCTGGATATCTTGACCTCTGGCCCAACGCCGCCGAATCCGGTGGCTTTGCTCGACTCAGCCAAAATGACCCAGATGCTGAATGAATGGCGTCAGGCTTATGATTATGTACTGATAGACAGCACACCGATTTTAGGGATCTCCGATGCCCAAAGCCTTGCACCCAAGGCAGATGCAGTGATTTTAGTTGCGGCTCTCGAGCGCTCGACCCGCTCATCTCTGACTCAGACGATGGAGGTGTTGCAGAGAAGCCGGTGTAATGTGGCTGGATTGGTGGCCAACTTCGTGGAGCAAGAAGAGGACGGCTCCTACTATCCCTATTATTATTCGTACTACACTAAATCGGAGCTTAACGGCAATGGCAATGAGCCCGATGGAGACGGTGACGGGCCCGCTTCCGGAGAGCGAGGCATTTTGGGCAAATTCCTCGGTCGGCGCTAATCTGGGGTTATCTGCTATATGTTGGGCGTTGCATATTCCGGGCGATGTTGAACCCCACCCCCCAGCCCCCTCCCCGCTTGCGGGGAGGGGGAGAAAGAGATGGGGGTTTTGGTGAAATCATCTTGTCTTACTGCAACGCCGTATGTTGAGGGTGGTCAGAGGGAGACTGTCTGGAGTGTGAAAAGCATGAAAAAAGCGCTCATTTGTGGGATATCTGGTCAGGATGGGGCCTATCTGGCGCAGTTATTGCTGAACAAGGGCTACACGGTCTGCGGGACTTCACGGGACGCTCAGATGTCCTCTTTCGGGAATCTGGTGCGTTTGGGCATCCGCGACCAAGTGAAGTTAGAGTCTATGTCCCTGACGGATTTTCGCAGTGTGTTGCAGGTGCTGGTGAAAATTCAGCCGGATGAGGTCTACAACTTGGCTGGGCAGAGTTCGGTGGGCCTGTCTTTCGATCAGCCGGTGGAAACTCTGGAAAGCATCGCCACCGGCACCGTGAATTTACTGGAGGCGATTCGCTTCACCGGCGCACCCATCAAACTTTACAATGCCGGTTCGAGCGAGTGCTTTGGGGAGACTCGCGAGGGATCGGCGAGCGAAACTACGCCATTCCGCCCCAGAAGTCCCTACGCCGTGGCCAAAGCGGCGGCGTTTTGGGAAGTGGCCAACTACCGGGAGGCTTACGGTCTGTTTGCCTGTTCCGGCATCCTGTACAACCATGAGTCCCCTTTAAGACCTGAAAGGTTTGTGACGCAAAAGATTGTGGCGGCTGCATGCCGCATTGGCCAAGGCAGCCAAGAGAAGCTGCTTTTGGGGAATATTTCTGTGAAGCGGGACTGGGGTTGGGCACCGGAGTATGTTGAGGCGATGTATTTGATGTTGCAGCAGGATAAGCCTGATGATTATGTGATTGCGACTGGGGAGAGCAATAAGTTAGAAGACTTTGTGGCCACGGCTTTTGCCTGTGTGGGCCTGGACTGGCGCGAGCATGTGGTGACAGATGCCGGTCTGTACAGACCTACGGATATTGCCGTGGGGAGAGGGCACCCAGCTAAGGCCAGGGAACAGCTGGGCTGGCAGGCGAAATATAAGATGCGGGATGTGGTGCGGATGATGGTGGACGCGAGGATGGAAAAATCTCTCCAAAAATTAGGGGAGGGTTTATCCTGATTTTGGGAAGGTGGATTGAATTAAGTAACAGTGCTGGGCGGTCGCCTTTCGGAGATACCCCTCATTGGGTTGGATCGTCTGGCATCAGGAGAGAGAGCGCCAATCTTGCGGAGCTTGTATAAGAATCTCCCGCTCTGAACACAAGCCATGTTTACTGTGTTGTTTAATCAGTTACTCCGATGGTGCGTTTAGCCTACTTTGTGTCTCACCCGATTCAGTATCAAGCGCCTTTGTTAAGGTTAATCGCAGCCGAGCCAGATATTCAACTGAAGGTATTTTTCTTCAGTGATTTTTCATTGCAGGCATATCAAGACCCAGGCTTTGGTCAGCTTGTTAAGTGGGATATACCGCTAACAGAGGGTTATGATTGCCAGTTCCTAGACTGTTGGGGCAGCAAGCAACGGCAAAGTTTTCTCCGGCAGCCAATTGCCAGAGATATCTTCGATCAGCTGAAACGGGGGCAGTTTGATGCGGTCTGGGTACACGGGTGGTCGTGGCTTTGCAGCTTGCAGGCTATTTTGGCTGCCGAGCAGTTAGGTATACCGATATTGCTTCGGGGAGAGTCTCATGGACTGAAGGAACCAAGACATCCTGTGAAGCAGTGGGCTAAGAGAGTTTTTCTCAAATGGCTATTTCAGAAAGTCGCTGGTTTTCTTTATGTAGGAACACTGAACCGCCGATTTTATCAGAACTATGGAGTCAGTGAAGATCGTCTGTTTCCCATGCCTTATGCTGTGGATAACGATTTCTTCCAGAAGCAGGGGATGCTGAAGGGAAAGAATCGAGAGGAGTTACGCAAGTCACTGAACTTGGAACCGGGTAGACCCATTATCCTGTATGCAGCAAAACTAATCGAGGTGAAGCGACCACAGGATTTGCTGGCTGCTTACCGGCTGCTGTCGCCAGATGGTGTGCGGGAACCGGAGCCATATTTACTGTTTGTGGGGGATGGGGCTTTAAAATCGCAGCTCGAAGCTGAAGGGAAGGCAACAGGTTGGCAATCAATTCGTTTTCTCGGTTTCCGGAATCAGTCAGAAATGCCTAGTATATACGATCTGAGCGATGTCTTTGTTCTACCATCTAGTTTTGAACCGTGGGGGCTGGCAGTGAATGAAGTGATGAATGCCGGAAAAGCAGTGGTAGTAAGTGACCAGGTAGGTTGTGGGCCGGATTTGGTAATCGAAGGTCAGAATGGTAGGACTTTTGCTGTGGAGAATGTTGGAGCTTTGGCAGATGCCCTGAACTGGGCGCTCACTAATGCAGCTTCGGCTGGAGAAATTAGTTTAAAACATATCCATAACTGGAGTTTTAGAAAAGATATTACAGGTTTAAAGTTATGTTTAATCAGAGCGTATGGTTAATTTATAAAATCGCCAGCGCTTAATTAAACTTATTTTTTATCACTCACAGGATGCGATAATAGTGAATACGCAATATCGGTCTTTGCTGTATAGTAATTACTTTTCTTCCCAGCCAGATAGCGCCACCTTAGAGTACAGCATGAATCACCGAAAATACTACAATAATTATTTTTTTAATCGGTTTCTTCCCAATGACAAAAACATCACTATCCTGGATATTGGTTGTGGGTATGGGTCTGTGCTGGCGTCCTTACAAAGTTTAGGATATTCTAATTTTACGGGAGTAGATAGCTCTTCAGAGGCTATTAAGGTATTAAAAGAGTCTGGGTTAGGGAAAAGCGTAATTCAATCGGAATTAATTGAGTTTTTAGAAAAAGCAGTTAAACAAAAATTAACTTGGGATGTGGTGTTAGCCATCGATATATTGGAACATTTTAGTAAGGATGAGTTTGTCCATATACTGAATCTGTTAAAAACCATTATTAGCTCGACCGGAATCTTAATTATAAAAATTCCAAATGCTCAGAGCCCTCTTTTCGCAGGAACTACAGTTTTTGGAGACTTTACGCATGAAATTTATCTAACACCGGCTAGTCTTACCCAGGTTTTAAATGCCTGTGGCTTTAATAGTGTAGAAAATCACGAAGCTACTCCGGTTCCTTATACATACATCAGCTTTTTCAGGTTTTTATTATGGAAAATAATTCGCTTTTTTTACTGCTTTATGCACGCGATAGAAACGGGATTTTTTGACAGCAAAATAATTTGGAGCCGCAGTTTTTATGCCGTAGCAAGAAAAAGTAATGTCTAAAGAATTAAGCTTTGGTATAGTAATTCCTTCCTATAATGAAGGGAAAGATTTGACAGATACATTACGCACAGTCTTGAACCAGACTTCTCCATTTGCAGAGGTGATAGTCGTGGATGATTCCTCAGATGGAACTGAGCAATTGGTAAGTTCAACTTTTGGCGACAAAGTTAAGTTAATTCATCGCGAGCGCCCATTGGGACGCTGCTCGGCCAGGAACTTAGGTATGCAGATATCTACAGCTGATGTAGTAGTCATCTTAAATGCTGATGTTCATCTGCCTCATAACTTCTGTGAACAGCTCAAACAAAATTACATGTCTAAAAATTGTGATGCCCTGGGAGTAGAGGTAGTTATTACAAACACTCATCACCAGTATGCCCGATATTTATATGCTCAACATTTAGGTTTGACCAGAAGGGATATCGGCTGGACAGAAGGTTTCTCTGTACGCCGTTCAGCTTTTTTGAAAATTCGGGGATTTCCCGATGGATATCCTTTGCCGATTTTGGCGGGAGAGGATGGTGAGTTTTTTTTTGAGTTACAGCGTATAGGTGCGAATATATGTTTTGATTTTGATTTAAAAGTTAGCACTGTTATGCCTGAAGATTGGCGTACTATTGAAAGTCAAATTCGAGGGCGGGCATCTTTGCGAACCTGGCACTTTGTCTACGATCGATCTTTGTTGGAACTATTAGTGCGTTGTATTATCAAGCAAGTTAGCCGGTTAATAGTGCTGCTCGCAGTTATACCTTTAATGTGGCGGTTATTTAGGTTGTGGCGCAACTTAAATAACGGCTGGAAAGATTTAGTAAATTATGCCAAATACGAGCTAATTTTTGATGGTTTGCGGTCGCATCAAGAGTGGTTAGATTTGCTAAATTTTTTCAAAATCCACAGACATAACGGCTGGAGTGTGATTGATATTTTACTAAAACCGCCTTCACAGCTCGTTGCCAAGACTTTTGTGAATCACTAATTATGCTAGATTCCACTGACCTTTCTCCAGTAGATTTCCATTTTCATCCGCACATCGGTACATCAATCCGCGATCGCCTGCGGGATGCTGTTGATGCTGTGATTCGGCGACCACTTTACAAAGTAGTATATCGTAAAAAATTTGCTAATTTGTCTTACAAAATTGACTTAGTGCTACCAGAGAAAGGCATGTCCACTTTGGCAAGGCGGCAGTGGGTTAACCAATATATCCAGATTCGAGACTCACGCATACTTGTGATTGGCTGTGGCACGGCTTGGGATTTTGGCTCTTATTTACAGTTTAAGCCTAGAGAGGTTGTAGGCATAGATTTATATAACTTTGCTAGATGCTGGCAACAAGTTCAGGACTACGTTGTTCAAGCTAAGTTGCCAACAAAAGTAACCTTCCATCAGGGGGATATTGCAGAACTTGATAAAACACTCCTCGGCGAATTAGATATTATTTGTAGCGATGCAGTATTTGAACACTGCCAGAGCCTTGAAAATGTACTAAAAGCAATGTATAGCCTTCTGCGTCTAGGAGGCATTATGTATGCTAGTTATGGGCCTCTCTGGTATTGCTGGGGTGGAGATCACTTTTCTGGTCGGGATTTACTTGAGCATGGATACAATCATTTACTTCTTGATTTTGCTTCATACCAAAACTACTATCGCAACCATTTAAAAGATGATGCTTATGAGCTTCAAAATGGCGGTCGATATGTGGGGCTAGATTTATTTAGTAAGATATCGAGTCAAGAGTATTTTGAATTTTACAAAAAAACAGGTTTCCATCCTATATCAGTGGTAGCTGATTTTAGCGCTCGGGCTGATGCTTTACTTGGCACGTCAGTATTTGACAAGCTTATCAAGCGATTTCCTCACATAACACTAGATGAATTTTTACTGAAGGGTCATCTTGTTATCTTAAAAAAAATCTAAAAAATTGGAGTTTGATAGATGGATGCTCAGGATATACAGCTTCAATACTATCGAAACACTGCTTATGATTACACACAAAGTCACGTTCACGAAAATGATGAACATTTTACCGCCATGCGGCTGATTTGCTGTTTATGTTCACAAATAGAATTAACCAGCATCCTTGATACAGGATGTGGTACAGGACGGGGTGTTAATTATTTTAAAAACCATTTTCCGCAATGTCGGGCTATCGGCAATGATATATCTGCTGATTTATTGACAGTTGCTACTTCCCAATATCAGATACATCCAGAAGATCTTATCTGCTGTAGTAGCTACGAATTGCCATTTGATGATAACTCATTTGATCTAGTGACTGAGTTTGGAATTTTACATCATGTTGCTGAGCCCGATCGTGTTGTAAGTGAGATGTTGCGCGTAGCCAGGAAAGCTATTTTTATTAGCGACAGCAATCGCTTTGCGCAAGGTGGCTTACTGTCAAGATTGGCAAAGTTATTGCTATATAAAAGTGGTCTTTGGTGGCCATTACGTCAAATGTTAAATGGGGGCAAAAGGTGGAACTACTCGGAGGGGGATGGAGTTTACTACTCCTATAGTGTGTTTGATAGTTTTAAACTTATAGAAGCCTCCTGTCAAAATGTGTTTGCTATCCCCACAATTGCAGCTCGTGGGACAGCTATATCACCCTTGATATTCGCACCCCATTTGTTACTTTGTGGATTCAAATGAATTGTAAAATAATTGCTGGTACTCCTTCGCTGACTAAGAAATGTAGCAAATTTGAGAATTTGCTTGCTTCGCTCTGGACTGACAAGATTTTATATCTAGGAGAGGAAGTTTGTCAATTTTCCTGTTTTTGGCAGATTGCCAGCAAGAATAGCTATTGAAAATGCCTTGTTTATGCCTTTATTCAGGGAGTTCAAAAAGTACTAAATAAACTTATGAAAGTAACTGTATCAGTTTTTGGCCGCTTTCATGCTTTTGATTTAGCCTTGCAACTGCAGAAGAGGGGGTTTCTCGAAACCCTAATCTCTACATATTCAAAATTAGAAATTACAAAGTATGGAATTGAACCTTCCTTAATTCATTCACTTGTTAATTTAGAGATAATGGCTCGTGCTTGGCAAAGAGTACCAAGGTTACTTAAGGGCGAGCGCAATCTCCAGTTATGGTTTCACGAACGATTTGATCGAGCCGCCAGAAACTTTATCTCAACTGAATCTGAACTGTTTGTAGGTTGGTCAAGTTTGTGCCTTGACTCTTTACGAAGAGCAAAAGAATTAGGAGCGTTAGCCGTTGTCGATCGGGGCAGCTGTCACATGGCATACCAAACCCAAATTATGCAAGAGGAATATGAGCGGTGGGGAATGAAATTTACAGCCACTCATTCAGGAGTATATGAGCGTGAATTGCAAGAGTATGCGGAAGCAGATCGGATTGCAATTCCTAGCCTATTTGTTAAACGGACATTTTTAGAACGAGGCGTTCCAGAAAGCAAGCTGATTCACGTCCCCTACGGGACTTCCTTAAAACAATTCTATCCTGTGCCTAAAGAAGACAATATCTTTCGGATTATTCACTGTGGGGGAATAACTTTACGGAAAGGTGTCCAATATCTACTTCAAGCTTTTTATGAGTTAAAGTTACCGGGCGCTGAATTGTGGCTTGTAGGGAGAGTATGTCCTGATTTTTTTTTGTCCCAGTATAAAAGCGACAGTATTATCATCAAAAGCAAGCAGCATCAAAATAAACTGCGATGGTTTTATTCTCAGTGTTCTGTGTTGTGCTTAGCTTCTATTGAAGATGGCTTTGGCATGGTGATACCACAGGCAATGGCCTGCGGGTTACCTGTTATTCATACAACCAACACAGGTGGAGAAGATATCGTGCGAGCTGGTGTTGATGGTTTTTCTGTGCCAATTAGGGATGTGGAAGCACTCAAAGAAAAAATCTTGTTCTTCTACGAAAATCCTGACCGGCTCGCCGATATGGGGAAGAATGCTCTAGTGCAAGCTCGTAAGTCTCTCTCGTGGGATGACTACGGAGAGAAAATGGTGACTGCGTATCAGTCAGCTTTGGCTAAAAGGTAGGTTAAGCTTTTGTCAAATTTCGCCAAGTTTATCAAAGGTAGTCTACTTTTAAGCATCGCCAGTGTGGTGGTGCGTCTATCGGGAATATTGATGCTGGTTCCCTTGGCGCGACTACTTGGCCCTAAGCAACTGGGAATTTACAGCTTAGTATTTTGGTTAGTGCAAAGTGGAACCATGTTAGGGCGATTGGGAGTTGATGCGGCTATGCACCGAAATGGAGCGCAAATTTACCGCACAAATCCGGTAGCTACTGGGCGCTTGCTTGGTGTGGGTGGCACGATGATGGGACTAAGTTTTACAGCTTTATCTGCGGCTGTGTGGATATGGCGCTCGCCCTTGGCAGAACATTGGCTAGGGAACAAAGAAGCAGCCGAATGGTTCAGTTATGCAGGAGCCATTCTTTTTACAGAAGGAATGGGTTTGGTGCTGATGACTGGGCTATTAAGCCTTCACAAGTTCCAAAATCACTCTATGGCAACAGCCACTGGCGCTTTGGGGCGGTTACTGCTGTCACCCCTCCTTGCATGGCGCTATGGTTTGTCTGGGGCTTTTCTGGGATTGATGCTGGCATCTTTACTGCAATTAGGAGTGGCAGCTGTCAGCTTCTACCGCTCTGTTCAGGAGTATCGTATTCCCCTGATTTTGCAAGGCTTATGGCAAGAGAGCCAACATATTTTGCGATTTGGGTTGCCATTCTATGCTGGGAACGCTTTAATTGGTTTAGTGACTTTGCCGATGATGGGCGAACTCGGGCGCGTGGCGGGAGTAGAAACTCTAGGACAATTGCGAATTGGGCAATCTCTCAGCCAAATTGTCGGATTTTTGCCCGGAGCGATCGCGCCAGTTGCGATATCAGTCCTTTCTGAAGCACACGCAGCAGAAGCTTCGGATTTCCAACGCTTGCGCTCAGTACATCTGCGAGGAAATTGGCTGCTAGCCTTGACTATTGTAACGTTTTTCAGCCTCGCTAGCCGTCCGCTGATTGGTTTATTGTTTGGAGATGCCTACCAGTCTGCTCTCCCTGTGGTTATTGGCATGAGCTGGGTAGCCTTAGTCACTGTAGTCGTGGAAAATCTAAACCTCTACAGCCTAAGCGCGGGAAATACGAAAGTGATCGCTCTGGCTTCTATCATCCAAAAAGTTATCTTCGTAAGTCTCACATTTTGGTTAATTCCTCCCTGGGGAGGTATGGGCTTCGTTTTTGGTTTATTAATAGGGGGTTTATTTCAACTTTTGATTATGATTGCTGCTTTATGGCATAAAATAGAAGCTCTATTACGGCGGCAAATTTATCTTCTTTTTCTGTGGAGCTTAGTAAGTTTTGGTTGCGCTCATCTAGTAACAATAGGGGGTTCAAAATTATCCGCAATCTGCCCAATAGGTTTTATCTTAATGACCTTCATATTTTTGGCAAGCTTTTTTTCTATTTTAACGATATCGGAAAAGTACCAAATTTTATTAATTGCAAAAAAAATAGGCAATAAAATATGCAAAAAGCGATGGCCAACAGATTTTTGACACTTTATTCTTTGGTATTTGTAATGTCGGCAACTGTTTGCCTGCTATTTTTTGGTATTTCCGATTCAAGATTTGCCTTAATATTCGGAATTGTCTCAATGGGATTAGTTTGTTTCTATCCCGTGCTATTTTTTTTTAAAGAAAATGCGTGTAAAGCTTACGCACCTTATTCGATAATTTTTGCAGTAAATTGCGTTTCTTTTCTATCGCTTGGAATCGGCGCTTGGAGTTTACAATATGACCGTTACAATATGGATATTAGTATAGGTGCAACTGCTTGGGCAGAGTTAGTGGCAGCGCTCTCGCAGTTTTTTTTAAACTTCACTTATTTATTCTGTGTCTCTCGTAGCTATCAAAGGAATACCTTATTACAGAATCAAGAGAATCATCCTGAAAATACAGTGTTCGTAAGACGCAACTATGATAGGTTTGGCTTAGTACTGATTTTTTTGACTGCTCTTTATGTTTGTCTGCGGTTTACTATATTTGCTGAAAGCGGATCTATACAGGCTGGAATAGATTCATCGATGACTGGCAGTCCAGCCTATGCTGTGGGATTCGCTTTCATTACTATTTACCCTTATTTAATATGCCCTGCTATTACACTGTGTAGTATAGCAAAACCCAAATTTAAGGTCTGGCAATATTTAATAATTTCAGGAATATTTATGTCTTTGCTTCAATCAACATTGCGCCGAGAATTGTTGAGTTTTTTATTTTCTTACACCGGCTCTTTGATTTACTTAAAAAAAGTCCACACTAAAAAAATAGCAGCTATTTATATAATATGTTTTCCTTTTATTTTGGGAATTTTATTTATTGGCTTTATTTTAAAGCAAATTAAACAAACAGAAATGATATCACACTTTAGCTACATGGATTTTTTTGTAAACATAATGCCAATTTTTTACAAATCAATTAGTAATTCAGAAACTGTACAAAACCTATGGCAAAGTTTTATCGATAATATGTTTATGCGTTTCATTGGTCTTGGAAGTCTAGCCCGTGTGATAGAAAAGGATGTTTTTACAGGAGGTCAAGCCACTTTATACTCTTTGGCTAGTGCAGTTCCTAGGTTTTTGTGGCCTGATAAGCCCCCTATTTCTGGTCTAGACCGTAAAATTATCTTTACTTTGTTACAAGCTGAATATGATACTGATCGTTCAATTACCTACCATTTTCAACTGATGGCTGATTTTGGGATTGTTGGGTTATTAGTTGGTTCTATTTTATTCGGCTATCTCTATGCTTATTTCCATTGCAGGTTTTTGCTTAACTATACAGATAGTTTTAGCACCATATATTATTTTTTGATACTGTCTGTCGTCGTTTCTTATAATTTTGAAGGTTCGCTGACAGCAATTATAGGATTTTACCGCATTGCATTTTTTGGATTTTTGCTCCTTTACTTGATTGATGAATGGGTTTTAAAATTAAAATAAAAACAATAATGTTGGCATTTAAATGTAATTTAAAGCAAATAGTTGTTGAGTGATAAATATGCCGGTCAAAACCCCAAAACATCATTTAAATCTGTGCGAGCAGTCTCGCCAAGAAATAAATATTTATTTATGGGCTCCCAATTTGTTTGAGTTTAAGGGAGGGTTACAAAATTTTTTATCCTTTATAGTCAAAGCGTTGTGGAGCATGTATCCTAAAATTAATTACAAGGCTTTCGTGAAACATGATACCGGTCAATTATCTGAAATTACCGATTGGCCTAAGAGTAATTTTTACTTTTATGCAAGTTGGCCATTGTGGTTAAGGACGTCAGCTTTTGCGGCGCATTTGCTAGGACTTGGGCTTTGGAAACGTCCTAATTTAATCATCGTCGGTCATCTTAATTTTACCCCGGTTGCCTACTGGCTGAAAAAGCTCACTGGCATTCCCTACTGGACAATTGTTTGTGGCGTAGATGCCTGGAATGTTGAGCGTCCAGCTTTGCAGGCTGGTCTGCAACACGCCGATCAAATTTTATCTATCAGCGGTTATACGCGCGACCGCCTCCTAAAAGAGCAAAATCTAGAGCCAGCCAAAATATCACTGTTGCCATGCACATTTGATGCCAGTCGGTTCCAGATTGCCCCCAAGCCCGCTTACTTGCTAGACCGATATCATCTAAAACCAGAACAACCCATTATATTAACGGTTGCGAGGTTACAAGGAGTTGAGCGCTATAAGGGATATGACCAGCTTCTGGAAGCAATGCCGCAAATTCGCCAAGCGATACCAAACGCCCACTATATAATTGTTGGTAAAGGCAATGACCGACTTCGTATTGAGCGGATGATAGCTCGACTCGGGCTGCAAGATTGCGTCACATTAGCCGGCTTTGTACCTGATGAACAACTCTGCGATTATTACAATCTATGTGATGTTTTTGCAATGCCCAGCAAAAAGGAAGGTTTTGGCATTGTTTACCTGGAAGCCTTAGCTTGCGGCAAACCTACTCTGGGAGGAAATCAAGATGGGGCAATTGACGCGCTCTGTCACGGCGAGTTGGGGGTGTTAGTCGATCCGGATGATGTAAAGGCGCTCGCCCAAACTTTAATCGAAATTTTGCATGGCAAGTATCCCCAGCCCATCCTGTATCAGCCAGAGTTGCTGCGGCAGAAAGTAATTGATACTTATGGATTTGACCGATTTAAGCAGACTATTTCTCAATATTTAGAAGAGTTTTTAGAAGCTAAAAAAATCAACAATAATAACCCATAGAATGGGATCATTTCTGGTATGCGGGCGAGGATACCTGAAAACCTCTCGTCTGTTGAAGACGAGGTAATTTTTCTGGCAATCAGCCAGTACATACGCAATCAACTGCTGCGAGATAGCGACGATCTCAGCATGGCTTGAGGTTGGGAGTTGCGGGTGCCATTTGTGGATAGTGTTTTCCTAGAAGCGATCGCTTCGATTCCCAGCGATCTCCGTCTGGCTCCGGGCAAGCAGTTATTAATTCAAGCCGTACTCGAGTTGCCCTCCAGGGTGGTCAACCGTCCAAAACAGGGCTTCGTATTCCCTTTACAGCAGCGGATAGAGGGAGAATGGCGCGATTATTTCCCGCCGTGAGTACATCTAAAAATATCTCCTTAAAAACATCGTATCGTCGGTGGAGTCTGGCTATTCTGCAATATTGGTGGGAGCGGGTTTCAGCATGAAAGTCCTTCACGTCATTCCCTCCGTCGCTTGGGTGCGAGGTGGTCCTAGTCAGGCGGTTTTGGCAATGGTTAAAGCATTGCGCTCGCTCGGCGTAGATGCTGAGATTGCCACAACCAACGACAATGGCCCTGGTCTACTAGAAGTGCCTCTACAGCAGCGCATCGAGTACGAGCAGGTGCCGGTCTGGTTCTTCCCTCGTTTTTCCCCATCTGTCCAATCTGTACGAGAATTCGCTTTTTCCAGTCAGCTAACCGCATGGCTCTGGCAACACCTTCCTGAGTATGACCTGTTGCACGTCCATGCCATTTTCTCCTATCCCTCGACAGCGGTAATGGCGATCGCCCGCCTCAGGCACATCCCCTATATTGTTCGGCCTCTAGGTCAACTCTGTGAGTGGTCTTTGCGACAAAGCGTTCGTAAAAAGCAAATTTACCTGAACCTGATCGAACGCGCTAACCTGAACCACAGCCAAGCACTTCATTTCACATCCCAGCAGGAACAGCAAGAAGTCTCTCAACTCGGTCTGAAACCCCCAAGTTTCATCCTGCCACATGGCCTGTCTCTACCGGCTCCCATACCCGATGCTCGCGCTCGGCTGCGGCAATTGCTTAAAGTGCCTGCAGATGAGCCGGTTGTCCTGTTCATGTCTCGTCTGCATCCCAAAAAGGGGTTGGACTATCTCATTCCTGCCCTGGGAAAAATAACCCATGAACGCTTTACCTTCGTGCTGGCGGGTAGCGGTTCCCCTGAGTATGAAGCTGAAATTGATGCCCTTCTGGTATCTGCTGGCATTCGCGAACGCACATATCTTTCCGGATTTGTCGCAGGGGAGATTAAATCTCTACTGTTGCAAGGCTCAGATATGTTTGCCTTAATTTCCCACTCCGAAAATTTCGGCGTTGCAGTCCTAGAGGCTTTAGCCGCAGGACTGCCTGTCCTCATCACCCCTGGGGTTGCCCTTGCTTCTGTGGTTGAACAGCATAAACTTGGTTATGTAACAGAACTGGATGTGGCAGCGGTCGCTTCTGCTCTGCAACATTTCCTAAAGTACCCAAAGGAAGCTCCTGAAATGGGCGAACGCGCCCGTAAACTCATCTTTGAGCAATACACTTGGGAGCGTGTCGCTACCAAAATTGCAGGAGTTTACTCCGATATTATGGGCCAAAGTTAAGTTTCTTTCCTTCACCTACAACACTGAGAAAATTATGGTAGCCCCACTCAAATCCTATGAATATCCTTATAAAGATAGCGATTTAACTAACGCTCATTCTTTTTTGATGGGGCCATTGCTATCAATGCTTCCTAAGCCAGCTGCTCCTCAAGGTAAAAAACTTCGGGTTCTGGATCTGGGCTGTGGCAATGGCAGTCTCAGCAACGCTATCGCACAGCAAGGTTATGAAGTCGTGGGAATTGAGGAGTCGGCACAGGGAGTCGCGATCGCCACTAAGAGCTTCCCAGATTGCGATTTTATCCAAGCTAGTATCTACGACTTACCTTATGACGCTTTGCAGAATTCTTTTGATGCTGTCATCTCGGTTGAAGTCATCGAGCATCTGTTTTATCCACGAGAGTTGGTCAGAGCGGCTAAAAAATGTTTGAAACAGAATGGTCGCTTAATTATCACTACGCCGTATCACGGATATTTTAAAAATGTTGTTCTTTCAGTGAGCGGTAAAATGGACGCACACTTTCACGCCCTTTGGGATGGAGGTCACATCAAGTTCTTTTCGATCAAGACTTTGAGCGGGCTTTTAGAAACAGAAGGCTATCACCGCTTTGAATTTAAATTCGCTGGGAGATTGCCACACCTCTGGAAATCCATGTTGTGCGGATGTTCTGTAGCGAGCGAATAAATTGTATGTTTATTTCGGCAATTATATTAACCAGAAATGAAGCAGTGAACTTGCCTAACTGTTTGGCAAGCTTGCAAAGCCTGAATGCAGAAATTTTCATCGTCGATTCTGGCAGTACGGATGGCACGGTCGAAATCGCCCAGCAATTTGGCTGCCAAGTCTTCCAGCATCCCTGGGAAAACTACGCCAAGCAACTAAACTGGGCTTTACAAAATCTGCCTATTACTACTCCTTGGATTATGCGTCTGGATGCGGACGAGCGCCTGACGCCTGAAGTAGCCGAGGAGTTAAAGCAGATTTTACCCAAAACACCGAAAGATATCACCGGCTATCAAGTCAAACGCCGCGTATTTTTCATGGGGCGCTGGATTCGTCACGGTGGCTATTACCCCACCTGGCTGCTTCGAGTCTGGCGCACCGGCATTGGCACCTGCGAACAGCGCTGGATGGACGAGCATATTGTTTTATCTCAAGGCAAGATTGCCAATCTCAACCACGACATCATTGATGAAAATCAAAAAGGCTTGAGTTTCTGGGTAGATAAACACAACCGCTATGCCGATCGGGAAGTCAAAGATTTGCTCACCATCGCTTTAGAACCAGACGATCCACTTTTAAAAAAAGGACAGCTATCTCAAGCCAGCCAGCGGCGGTGGGTCAAGACAAACCTATATGCGCGTTCGCCCCTCTTCCTCCGCGCCTTCCTCTACTTTTTGATGCGCTACACCATTGGTTTAGGCTTCCTCGACGGTATCGAAGGTCTAATTTTCCATTTTTTGCAGGGATTTTGGTATCGTTTTCTGGTCGATGCCAAGATTTACGAGTTGCAGAATCGTAACATTTTAGGCTATGTCAAGTAATAAATTCGCCTTAATTACAATTTCTTACATCTGGTCGCATCCAAATTGCAGGCATCAAAAGGCTGAATCTATTTTTAAGTTTATAGCCTGGCAATTTTACAAGCGCCTGACCCATCGAAATCTTGACCTACAACTTTTGCCGGACGTTAAAATTCGCTGTTATCCTGACAGTCGTTCAGCCGCTGCCGTTCTTTACTGCGGGCTTTATGATTACGATGAGATGAACTTCCTGCTGCGCTATCTCCGCCCTGAAGATTCATTTCTCGACATAGGCGCTAATGTCGGTGTCTATACGCTTCTTGCCGCATCCAAGATTCGCTCTGGTTCGATTTACAGCTTTGAAGTTCTCCCCAAGAACTATGAGCGCCTGCAAGAAAATATCAGGCTTAACCAGTTTACTCAAGTTAAAACCTACGAAATCGCTGTCTCAGACCAGACGGGCACTATTGCCCTAAATCTCGCTGAAGGGGATTCCATGCCCTTCATTACCCATGCCGCAGCTAACAATACCATCACGGTGCCTACCGACACCCTAGACAACCTCCTGCAGAATCAACCTCTCGCCAACCTCACCTTGGCCAAAATGGACATCGAAGGAGCAGAAATATTGGCTCTTAAAGGTGCCCTATCACTCCTAAAACAACAGCGCCCTCGCGTCTGGATTCTGGAGATTAATGACACGGTTAGCCACTTTGGACACCAGAAACAAGACCTGGTAGACTTTCTCCACACCTATGGCTACAACCTCTACCGTTACAGCGCGGATAGCAATCAAATAAGCCGGATTACTCTCGCTCAAAAACAAGGGAATAACGTTCTTGCTATCGCTGACTCTGCTGTGGATTTCGTGCGAGATCGCCTAGCTGAGATTGCGCTATCATCTCAGTAAAAAAGCAGAGCGATGAGGATTTTCCTGCGCCAGCACAAAAGATGCCGTTTTGTCTGTTTGGCGCTCGCCACTCTGATTGTGCTGCTAATGGGTAGCCTACCAGTGCGGCTGGCGACCGCCCACTACCAATCCCCTAACCCCCAAGCCATCCTCACCCTAGGCGGAGGTGCAGATCGAGAAGCCTTCACCGCACAATTTGCCCAAAATCATCCTTCTCTAGAAATCTGGGTGTCTTCCGGCATCCCCCCCAACCAAGCCCGCGCCCTATTTCAAGCCGCCGGCATCCCAGAGAGACGGGTTCATCTCGATCGCCGCGCCGTCGATACCGTCACCAACTTTACCTCTCTAATCGAAGATTTCAAAAGTCGGAAAATTCAGCACCTGTACTTAATTACCTCCGACTTCCACATGCCACGCGCCAAAGCCATCGCCACCCTTGTCCTCGGTAGCCAAGGCATTGCCTTCACCCCCGTCTCCATTCCATCAAAGCAACCCTCTGAATCCCCGCTTCACATTTTGCGTGATATTGCTCGCGCCCTCTTCTGGACAATCACCGGCCACACCGGCTCCAGCCTCAAACCCAACCCTTAACCTCTCGGATCTCCACCGCTTCTCAGCTGGTAACTCTGAAGGCGTTGCACCAAGATGATTGAAACTTTTTCCGAGGCGCGAAAATCCCCTCAAGCTCCCCCTCCCCGTGTACGGGTAGGGGGTCGGGGGGTGAGGTTCTTCATCCCACCAATGTGCAACGCCTGATTTTAAGCCTCTGGCTCAGCTCCCAACGCTCGCAACTGAGCCGCCAAACGCTCGGCTCGCTGGCGCTCTTGTTCCAGTCGTTCCTCCGCCTGTTCGGCTCGCTGGCGCTCTTGTTCAGCTCGCTGGCGCTCTCTTTCGGCCATTTCCTGCGCCTGAATTCGGGCCTGAGTTTCCTGCTGTAGCGCCCGCACTAGCTCGTCAGGAATCAGCAGTTTCTCCCCGGTATCCTCCCGGTAAAATCCTATCAGTTTTTCCTCCAACTCTAAACGCAGCTGCAACGGCTCACTCCGTTTATCTGTAATTGCTTGGTAGGTTTCTCCTTGGAGTCGATACCCCCTCAACTTTTCCTCTATCCACTCCCCTTTAGGGTCAAACTGCCAGTATTCCCCCACCTTTAACTGTTCATACAGAGTCTTTTTAAAGATTTTGTCTTGGTCTTGAGTCCCTTTAGAAGTCATCTCAAAAATCACGGAAGGGACTTGTCCTTCTTCCCAAATTTTGTAATTATCCCGTCCTCCAGGCGTCACGTCAAAAATAACCATCACGTCTGGGGCCACTCGCAAAGAAGGAAAACCCTGAGAAGAGTAAAGAAACTGCTTGGCTAGAACAGTTGCCTGACGCCCCGCTAGGTATTGTTTCAGGACTTCCAGGGTAGTGAGCATGGCATAGAGGTGATCGTAAGTTTCGGCCACAGGTTCACCATCTTCACTGGGGTAGAAAATTTCCGATTGTTGGGCTGTGGGCAAAATAGCGGTCATGGTCGCACAGCAAGTTGAGTGACAACTGTATGCTAAATCTTTTCCAACCGGCTTGCCGGCTTTGAAAATCCTGTTTTGTCGAATCTGGGGTGAAATAAGGAGTGTTCTCAGCCCCTGTAGACGCTGGCGCAGCTTCCCGTAAGGGGCGTGGCGTTGCACAGTAGAAGGATGATTTCAACTTTTTCCACCATCGAAAACCCCCTCTTACTCCCCCTCCCCGCTTGCGGGGAGGGGGTTGGGGGGTGGGGTTCATCCCGGAAATGTACAACGCCGGCGTCCAAGCGCTTATCCCAGAAATCGCCTCAACTCCACACTTAAACCCCATGCATCTAGACCACTACACCACCGGCACCTACACCCCAGGCGCTCCCCTTTGGAAACAACTCCTCTGGTACTTTCTCGGAGATCCACTGGTTCGCAGCCAAACCCTCCCCTTTTCCGCCCTCAAAGTCTGGATTCTCCGTTGCTTCGGCGCTCAAATTGGCCAAAAGGTGCGGATTAAACCGGGCGTGCGAGTCAAATTCCCCTGGCGGCTAATCGTGGGCGACTGTGTTTGGATCGGTGAAGACGCCTGGATTGACAACCTCGCCACCGTTACCCTGGAAAGCCACGTCTGCATCTCTCAGGATGTCTATCTGTGCACCGGCAACCACGACTGGAGCCATCCTGACTTCCAGCTCATCCCAGCTGAAATTCACATCCAAGAAGGCAGCTGGATCGCCGCTCGCGCCGCCATTGGCCCGGGCGTCACCGTGGGCAGAGGTGCTGTCCTCACTCTGGGCGGCGTCGCCGGTGGCTCCCTCGATCCGATGACTATCTACTCAGGCAATCCAGCTCAACCTGTCAAAAAGCGCATAATTAAAAAATTTTAAGGCAAATTTACCTCAACAGCATGGCGTAGCAGAGATTTTCTCCCGCTCCATCCAGAAGTCCGGATGTTAGTCGCAATCTCTGTAGAGGGAAATGGAAATTCATTGGCAGATATCTACCATGCTCGGGATGTTCGAGAAATGGATACCAAAGCCCACTCTAACCAAAGTGAAAACTTTAGAAGAGCGCAACGGACACAGCGCCGACCGGCAGCAGCCCGTTAAATTGTCGATCGTTACGCAGTTTTATCCGCCGGACTATGCCGCAACCGGCCAGTTCATTCAAGAGCTAGCCACTCAGCTGGAACGGCAAGGCATGCACATCCACATCTTCACCGGCCAACCCGGGTATGCGTTCCAAACAGATGCCGCTCCACCGCTGGAATTTTACGATAAAATTTTAATTCGGCGAACGCGCACATCTCGCATGTGGCCCAAGCGGATTCGCGGCAGAGCCTTAAATGGACTAATGTTTTGTCTGCGTTCCGGCTTGCATTTACTTAAAGCTTGCTGGCGGGGAGATATTTTGCTGATCACCACCGAGCCCCCCTACTTGCCTGTGCTGGGGTTATTAGCTAATATATGCTTTAATGTTCCCTATGTTTGCCTGCTCTACGATTTATATCCCGATGCGGCGGTCGAGCTAAAAGTCATCCCCCCTAAACATTTTATCGTTCGCTTCTGGGATACTCTCAACAGCTGGATTTGGAAACGGTCACAGGCAGCGATCGTCCTCAGCTCCACGATGAGAGATCGCGTCGCAGCCAAATGTCCCGAGATTAAAGACAAGATTTCCGTCATTCACAGCTGGGCAGATCCCAACTGGATAAAACCCATTAATAAGAAAGATAATTGGTTTGTCTGCCAGCACAATCTCGCTGACAAATTTACGGTCATCTACTCCGGCAATATGGGTCGCTGCCATGACATGGATACCATTCTTGCTGCAGCTGAAGAACTGCAAAATGAACCGGTTCATTTTGTCTTCATTGGCGCTGGTGCGAAGCGGCAATTTTGTATAGATATAGTCTGCAAATTGGGCTTAGAAAACTGCTTGTTCTTGCCCTATCAAGACAAAGACACTCTCCCCTACTCGCTGACTGCAGCTGACTTGTCTTTAGTCAGCATTAGTCCCGGACTGGAAGGCGTGATTGCTCCCAGCAAGCTTTATGGCATCTTAGCAGCTGGGCGTCCCGTTGCAGCTATTTGTGAAAAACATTCGTATTTACGCCAGCTATTAGCTGATGGGAAATGCGGTGCCGCTTTCAATAATGGCGATGGAAAAAGTCTGGCGGAGTTTATTCGCTTTCTAGCTGCCGATCCGCAGCTAGCCGCTCATATGGGCAAGGCGGGCCGGCGCTACCTCATGTCACATTTTACCCCGGAAATTATTGCCCAGCAGTACGCGCAGGTCTTGAACCCCCTTGCCAAATCCAGAAGCCAGAATCCAGCAGCCATAATTCAGCAGAAAAAAACATTCCTAACTCCTGACTCATGAGTGCTGACTCCTGTGCGACAGCTGCTCGCTATATGTAACAGGCATTATCAGATATAATAAAACGCCAGGGCTGAGGAAAGAGTTGAGCAGATCCCAGCCGTGGGTGCTTTGCCATTTGGGTTCGGACGACACGAAGTCAGCGGTCACAGCCTCTCACTCGGCAGCGACAGAAAGGATGGCCGGGTGCGCTCGGCGTGGCCAAAGCAGACTGTCGCCGGCTCTCCTGTTGGCCAAAGTCTCTGGGAGCAAATTGCCGGTCTCGATCGCGCAGTACCACCGGCAATTTGGCAGCTTTATCTTAGGGGATCTGGGCAATATGTCAATTGGCCGTGTCATTACTTGGGTTCCCAGAAACCCGGTTTCTTTAAGAAACCGGGTTTCTTAATGTTCGCACAAACCCGCCCCTACATGGCCGTTTGGAGAGTGACCAGTACACTGGCATCTCCCTGAATCATCGGGATTTTGTGGGCGGGAGCGGTGGGAGTCCCGCGTGCGCCGGCAGGACTACCGGCATTTTTTCCATTGGAAAAACCTAAAAGCCTGTTCCACAATAGTAGTCAGTTCTTCATCTGTGCGGACAGCAACTGCTACTCCCATGACTTACCATGTAATTTACGACGGCAATTGCAACCTGTGCGTCACGCTGGTGCAGCTGCTGGAAAGCTTAGATAAGGGGGAGCGGTTTACCTACATCCCCATGCAAGACCAACCGGCTCTCAGTGGCTTTGGCATCACCCCCTCTGACTGCGAGTTGGGCATGATTTTGATTGACGCCGGTGCCCCCGATCGCCGGTGGCAAGGCAGTGACGCCGCTGAGGAGATTGGGCGCTTGCTGCCGGCGGGCAACCTGTTTGTGGCCGCCTATCGGGCCCTGCCCGGGCTGAAGTGGGCAGGCGACCGCGTCTACGAACAGATTCGCGACCACCGGTACGCCTTGTTCGGCAAGCGCTCTGCTACTTATCGCTCTGCCAACCCATCCTGCTGCAGCTTAACCAAAGAGGCTAGAGGCTAGGGATAAGGTGCGTTAAGGGCTGTAGGGGCGGGTTCAGCAATAATCTTTGCCACCTGCAGATATCTGGGGTAAACCCGCCCCCACGCCCTGAAAGTGCGGTGCGTCGCACTGCGGCACTCTATTGCTTTAACCGTTGAACACCTCGAATATCTGCCGGCAAAAGTGTTTCAGCTTGTCCTCCGCCGCCGGTGCCGGTTGGGCAGATCCCTCAAACCGCCAGTCCTCGACCGTTGAGAATCGCCACTGTTTCCCTTGATGGTCAAATCCAGCTGCCTCCACCCCGATGGCACGCCTGTGGCCATCCAGCGGGTCATCGTAAAAGCGAACCTGAACCAGAATGCTGCGACTCTGGAACGACCTGCTCCACCCCGGGAAATGGAAACCGATGTCGATAGAATCGGGATCGACCAGTTCCTGAGTGTCCGGGTCATTCATCCAGGGTTTGAGATCGGCCCTGGCACCGGGAAACTCGGACTTGAATAAATTAACCACTGCCGCGATCTTGCTGGCCACTTCAAAGCTCCGGGCCTTCTCAGCTGCGTTCACTCAAAACACTCCTACAAACGTGCTATCAGATTGTGATCTAATGGTTTCAGATGGGCAGACTGAAGTTTTTCATATCAAGATAGCCCATCTCACCGCCCGAGCGAGCGGCAATCAACGGAAGACTAGGAGTCAAACAGATGGCCACCCCCTGTCACATTATTGTTGAAGGGAATCCTGCAATCATCTATGCCAGTCGGAATGGCAGCCCCGACAAAGTGCGGCGCATCCTTAAACCATTCCTAGAGAAATTTTGGCAAGAGAGAGAGACAGCTGGTGAATACTGTGATACACCTGAGTGCTTAGTGGCTCAGATTGTAGTCCGGTTTGGTTTTGAGATTTGTGAGGACGATTTCTCGAATTTGAGAGTGGGCTTGAATTACGACCCAAAAGTGGAATACCTCTATTCGGTAGCGTCCGCTCAGACGGTCAGTGTGTGGGTGCCAGAGGAAGAATATCGCAAAAATCCCAGCTTGGGTCTCAAAGGCTGTCGCAAGTTGGACAATGAAGTCTGGCACCTGGAGTAGTGCGGCGGGCTAACCGTCAGGGGCAAGCAGATAGCCTATGCACTGATTTTGCATATTATTATCCTTTAACCTGGGTATCAAAGGAAATTTGCGACGGTCGAATAGCATCTTTACCTCCGCTACCCAGAGTTATAAATATGCAAATTACAAGTGTATATTTTCAGGCTTGCCGCTGGCAGCAGGCCCGTTAAGATTGGGGTCGGGCTGCTTTTCGGGTGCCGGCAGGACGCGAACGCGGGCAAACCTCAGACCGCTGACTCCTTGCAGTTGCTCCACCATGCCGCATTCAATTTCCGTATCCACCCAGCCTTCACGAGCTAAGTAGCGCAGGTACTCTTGGTATTGCGCCCACTCGGCCTCAGTGGAGTAGACCAAGGTCAGCATGCCCGGTTGGGTGATGCGAGTTTGGGTCTGGGCGTCAATAGCCTTGTCAATGCGCTTCTTGACAATTTCGTAGCGGGTGTCGCGCGTGCCCCGGACGTCAAAGAGGCTTTCGGTTTGTTCGTCGTGAAAAATGTCCACTGTTGCGTCCTGCACCAAGACCAGATGGGTGACCTGCATCTGCGTGCCGCACTCTTGTTGAATGTGGAAGGCCGTCCTGGCACAGTCGCAGACGGCCCGCAGTTGCTCGTAGCGCAGACTGCGCAGGTGGAAAGGGGTAAATTTGGGGTCAATCGATGCCCCCGCATAAATCATGTGATCGATGCCGTCGGTACACTCTATATCGCAGTAGTGGCGGGTGATTTGCTGCATGCGAACTTGCCAGCGATCCCAAGTTTCCCGCAGGAGCTGGTTAATCTGGTTTATCGTCTGGTCATAGCGGGCGCGGGCGGCGTAAACACACCCGCGATCGTTGGCACAGCCAAGCCGGTAGGCTTCCACCGCCGCTAAAGCAGCCGGCCCGCACTGGGCAAAGTAGTCAAAGTAGATTTCCAGGTGCTCTTTAAGATACTGGATAGCGGTGACTTCAGCATCAACAGTCACTTGGCCCTGCAACTGCTCCATATAGTGGAACACATCCAGGCGCAGCTGCTCGCCGAAGGCACTTTCTTGGGATTGGCAAACGGCTTCTACCACCGCCAGTCCCAACCGAAATTGTTCTAGCAAATCCGTTTGGATGGCCTGGTTGCGCTCCTCTGAGGAGCCCCGAATGTCAGAAATGCCATACAGCGGGTAGACATCAGCAAAGACAATCGGTTCGGGCGGCAGTCCCCAGCTGCGCCGTTCGGCTTCCTGCAAAAACCGCCACTCGACGGCTGGGTGGATATTGTGGAGTCGCGTCACTCGCTGCTGAATCGCTTGGCGCAGGGCGGTTATCAGTGCGGGGATTAAAGCTTGGGCGTGCTTGCAGTCAACGCTGTTGAAGTTGTATGGCCGGTCGCTTGTCAGCCCGACTAAACCGGCCAGCTGGCCGCTTCCAGGCCCCGCTTCCACTGCTTTGACCACTAGCGGGATCAGCAACATGGAGCGGACGCCCGTTTCCAAAAGCAAGCGCTCGCACTCAGTTTGGCAGTCCGCACTCAGATCGGGAACGTTCCAGACTTGATTCGCTTTGGCCGCTCGCACGAAGTGGGACCCTTGCAGGGACTGCATTGCATAAACGGCAGGGCTTAACTCCCCCCCCTCGCCCCAAAAAAGCTGGGCCTGCTCGCGTTCCGCACTGAGGATGACCGTGTTCCGGGCCCGAAATAGCGCTCGCAAGCGCCGGTTAATTTGCTTAAATTTATCTGGGCGCAGAATCGAATCCCGCTCAATCAGCAGCTGAGTCAGGCGGCGCATTGTCTCCTGCTGTGTGACGTCGAACCCCTCGAGCAGCAGCAATCCTTCTATCCGGTAGTTCTCTAACTTCAGCCGGCGCTCCAGGTCTGGCCAGCTCAGTTCGCTCACGGGGCGGCTCCCCTCTCCCACCCCCAACTGCTGTAGCTTCAAATCGGCAAACTCATCTATCTTGGGTTTGATGCGGGAAACTTTCAGCTGGTCGGAGTCCAGCCAAAATTCGATATAGCGCGGCTCTTGGTAAAGGGGGCTGTTGAGGGTCACCGTGACCGGCTCGTCGAGCAGCCGCCACTCCCGCAGGTCGATCTGGTACAGCTGGCTGAGAACTAGATGCAGGACGTGACGCCGGTACAAGCGCTCTTGGGCGGCTTTATCCAATTCTGGGAACAGATCGAACAGCATTATTTTCTTCCGCACACCGCCGTCACCGTTCGCGCCGGCACCCGGGGTGTCGGCTTCGATGCCGGTCAGCCGGCAAAAGGCGTCATTCGCATACCGCACGCGAAGAGTTCCCGGCTCAATCGCCGCCATCAACAGCCGCGTCGAGTGCTGAAAACAACTGAGCCAGTCTATATTCCTCTTCCAGGATCTCAGCTGTTCGATTTGACGCGATTCGGGCAGTTGGGCAGCCATTGCCTCCAAAATTTGGTCAATGTTTTGTGCGCAGTTTGAGTCACAGGGCTCTTTCCCCGGTTGGCCGCTATTCCCGACACCCAGTTCTCTTTCACTTTGGCTGTTCAACCGATGTACAGTGGACTCGGAGGTAGACATGGATCTGCACCTTGAATCTTAATCGTATAAGAATCTAAAAAAACAACTGCGCTCGCGTTTTTTACCGATAGATAAGTGCCTGTCAGTACAGATTTTCCATCAATTTAACCGCTCTTTATCCAAGCTGTCAGCCGATTTTTTACTGAGCGATTGCTCAGGAGCGCAGTCTCCTGTCAGAAACGCGCTCGCGAGCCGGAAGCAATGCTGGTAGAGACAGCTCTCCTATTCTTCCACTCAAGGAAGAACACTGTCGCTCGCCTGAACAGCCTTTATCTCTAACCACCCCTTCTGTCCACCCTTTCTTTGAGCCAACTTTTTTGACTTTTTTGGCTTCAACCCCAACGCAATCCAACCCGCCGGCGCGATTCGCGCCTTCCGAACTCCTTAATTAAGGCAGTCAGATGGCCATCCCTCTCGGCAAATGATACTGTGCGAGGCCCGTCGGACAAACAGCGGATAAGCAAGCCGACTTTCGACGCGCGGGGCCGGCGGGCGTGGCCACAACATCCTTCCCGATGGTAGGGACAATCACAAACAAGAGGTTTGAAGGAGGCGCAAACCGTGAATTGGGTGCCGGCAAAATGGCCCACAATTGCGCTCTCGGCAGGATACGGCAGCGACACTTTACGGGGGGGTAAAAAGGATTGCCTGCAGGTTGGTGCTTTCGGTAACAATCCCCTCATCGGTGACTTTGGTATAAAGGCATACAAAGGGAAAATGAAGGCGCATGTTCGCACTGAGAACGGATGCTGTTACAGTCGGCCTGAGGTCAGAGCTTGACAGATGGGAGCATTGACTTCGATACGTTTACTGACTTGATTGGACTCACTGAGGGGCGTGCCAGATACCGACCTGATATTTATACCAGGCAATATGCCGGTTGACGCTGCTCTTAACTGTTTTGTTGCTACTAGCAGAGCAACAGGGTTTTTTGACAGAGAGCAGAATCATGCGCCAGAGATATTCAGCCGGCTGGTAAGGGCAATGGGCGAGACCTGTTTTATGAGTAGCGCTACAGCGGAGCCTTCAAGGCTTGCGGCCTGAATGTCACACCGGCTCAAGGCCCAGGCGGTTGTTTTGTGAAGATAGATGCACCCTTAGCATAAGAGGGTAACACACCACGCCCCTGTCAAATCTGCCTGCCCGCACAGAGGAGCGCTTGGCAACTGGTTCGCGCCAGTCGGGGTTCTGTCGCCTGGTGCGAAGCGCTGCGTTCGCTGGCGGGATGGGGGAGAAATTGTTCGCGAACAGTCAAAACCCGCAACAAAAGTTGAGTGACCGCATGCAGCAAGCTGCGCTCACCGGCTTCCAAAGAAGAGGGGCCTGCAAATCACCCGGGCGGGACGCTTTCTGGACATCGCTTGTTGGGTTGAAAGAAGGTGCCGGGAATTCCCATTCCCCTGAAAGAGAATGGGCGTGAAAGCGCCGGCAGCTAAGTTCTGGGTTTTGAAGCGTGTTATACCTTTTGTGCAGTATCCAGACAAGTCAAGAGCCGGTGTGGGGTTTGGCCCAACCGCCTCAAAGGCCAGCACTCATAACTCCACGGCGCAGGCAAAACCTGTTGTGGGGGGCTGGCGGCGATTCGCTCAAGTCCTCAAATCTGGTTAAGAGCGGGAATTTGTCAACCGCCAGCTGCCAAAAGGCACCAGGGTTCCCAGATGGGAGCGGGCTAGACGGCGGGAGTCGGTTAGAAGCCTGCGCCTTTCTCGGGCGTTAACCTGCAGGGGCGGAGCTGACCCGAAATATCTGTCAGCCAGCGAGAGGGTGGGATAAACCCCCCCTCGGCAGTGTCACTATAGTAAAGGAACTAGCTAGCCCATATCGATTTATGTTTGACGCCCTTGCTGAACGCTTAGAAGGTGCCTGGAAAAAACTGCGGGGTCAGGACAAGATTTCGGAGTCCAACATCCAAGAGGCTCTGCGGGATGTCCGCCGCGCCCTCCTGGAAGCGGATGTGAATCTTCAGGTGGTCAAGGAATTTATTGCCGAGGTGGAAGCCAAGGCGCAGGGAGCAGAGGTGCTCTCCGGGGTGCGACCGGCGCAGCAGTTCGTCAAGATTGTCCATGACGAACTGGTGGCGGTGATGGGGGAAACGAATGTCCCTCTGGCCAAAGCGGATTCCGCCCCGACAATTGTGCTGATGGCAGGGTTGCAGGGCACCGGTAAAACAACGGCGTCAGCTAAGCTGGCTTTACACCTGCGCAAGCTCAATCGCAGCGCCCTGCTTGTGGCGACTGACATCTACCGCCCAGCGGCTATTGACCAGCTGCTGACTCTGGGCAAGCAGATCGGGGTGCCGGTGTTTGAAATGGGCACCAGCACTAACCCGGTGGAGATCGCTCGCGCTGGCGTCGAGCGGGCTCAAGCAGATGGTGTGGATACCGTGATTATTGATACTGCCGGTCGCCTGCAAATCGACCAGGAGATGATGGCAGAGCTAGCACGGATTAAGGAAACTGTCAAGCCCCACGAAACCCTGCTGGTGGTGGACGCCATGACGGGTCAGGAAGCGGCTTCCCTCACCCGCACCTTCCACGAGCGGATTGGCATCACCGGCGCTATCCTGACTAAGCTGGATGGGGACAGCCGGGGGGGTGCGGCGCTGTCGGTTCGGCGAGTTTCGGGAGCGCCGATTAAGTTTGTCGGTGTCGGCGAAAAGGTGGAGGCGCTGCAACCGTTCTATCCAGACCGGATGGCTTCTCGGATTCTGGGCATGGGGGATGTGGTCACCCTGGTGGAGAAAGCCGCTGAGGCGGTCGATCTCTCAGATGCCGAGAAGATGCAGGAGAAAATCCTCACGGCTAAGTTTGACTTCACCGACTTCCTCAAGCAGATGCGGCTGATGAAGAACATGGGGTCTCTCGGCGGTCTGCTGAAGCTGATTCCGGGGATGAACAAGCTGACGGACGACCAGCTGCAGCAGGGAGAAGCCCAGCTGAAACAGGCTGAGGCGATGATTAATTCCATGACCCCTGAGGAGCGCCGCCACCCGGATTTGCTGGCGGGAACTCCCAGCCGCCGCCGCCGCATCGCTCGCGGCTCGGGCTACAGTGAGGCGGAAGTGAGCAAGCTGGTGACTGATTTCACCAAGATGCGCACGCTGATGCAGCAGATGGGTCAGGGTCAACTGCCGGGAATGGGGGGCATGGCCGGCGGGCCTTGGGGCGGCAACCGCCCGCCACAACCGGGCTGGCGAGGCTACCCCACAGGCGCGAACCCTCAGAAGAAAAAGAAAAAGGAAAAGAAAAAGAAGGGGTTCGGGACGCTTTAGCGGTCGCTCCCCAGCAACGATGCAAGAAGCTTTCAGCCGGCAGCTGTGTTAGGCTTGCGGCTGCGGGCTTTCTAGTGGTATAATGGTGGGCTCAAGCCGGTGAAATTTAAAAGCTGATAGCGGATAGCTGATAGCTTAAAATCATAACTGGAGTACAAAGCATCAACATCAACATGATCAAACTGCGATTGAAGCGATACGGCAAAAAGCAGGAAGTCAGCTACCGAATCGTAGCGATAAACAGCACCTCTCGCCGGGATGGGCGTCCTCTGGAAGAACTGGGCTTCTACAACCCCAGAACGAATGAAACCAAGTTAAACGAGCCAGCGATTGTCAACCGCCTGAAACAGGGAGCCCAACCGACGGAGACTGTGCGCAGCATTCTCAAAAAAGCGAATATCTTCGAGCAAGTCAGTGGCTGATTTATCTGCGAACTTCGAGTCCCCACCCGCCAGTGCCGGCGCAGACTACGCTGGACTGGTACGGTTTTTAGTCGAGCCCTTTTTAGACTCGCCGGATTCCTTGAAAGTGGACTGCGAAATGTCACCCAGCCGGCCCAAGGTCTGGCTCCGCGTGGCCTTGGAAGGTGAGGATAAAGGGCGTGTCTTCGGTCGGGGCGGACGCAACATTCAGGCGATCCGGACAGTGCTGGAAGCGTCGGCCCGAACAGTTGGCCAATCTGTTTACCTGGATATCTACGGAGGCGCGGCGGGGGCGCGGGATATTCCGCCGCCGAGCCGACCACCGGCACCTAGGGGGCCAAAACCTCAAGCCCGCCGGTCAAGTGTCCCCAGGTCTTCTTCTTCGAGATCCGGCCCTCGCGATTCGAGTTAACTCGGGAAAAGGGTCGCTATTTGGCAGGCGCTCCCCCAAATACCCCGACATTCCCAGGCTTACGGGGCGATCCTTGCGGTCGCCCTGAACGAGGGGGTGGGGTCAGGCGGAATTTCTTGAGTCATATTTGATTTTTCCAAAGAGTTTCTGTGGCTTGACTGTGCGAAGCACCGCGAGCGCTAAGGCAAGTTTTTAAAATGTTTTGGTTGTTTGGAGCCGGGGCAAAAATGCCCGCCCAGTGCGCCCGGGCGGGTTGATTTTCACAGATTCTGACTTGTGAGGCCAAACTTTAACCTACGGCTCACCTGTGTAAGTCAGGACTCCATCAATATTCTCAATTCCATTTAGGGTTATCTCGCTTGGCACCCAGTCACCATCTCTGGTGCGACACTCAGCGGACAGAACATCTCCATCAACAGAAATATTTTCGGAACTGAGATGGAAACTCGCCTCTTGGCTGGGGTCAGTAACTGTCAGGACTCCATCAATATTTTCAATTCCCATTAAAACCAGAGCTGTCTCATTACACGCCCCATCCCTCCTTTGACAAACGGCTGACAGCACGTTGCCATTAATTGTTATATCCTGGCAAGTCAATTGATAGCTGCTACTCATTATTCTTTGACTCCTTTCTAATTGAGTTACTCGAATTCGGGAAACCGGATTAACCCAACAAGACTGCAGGAACCTGCTGAAAACGGGACAGTTATTTTTGTAAGCTTACTGGGCCTCCTGCCCTGTCCATCTCCGCTGGCGCAGACGGTCTGCCAGTGGGGGGATGGGCAATGTCTCCCCCTCTCCTAACCGGGGATGAGGCTGGGGCTTATGCTTTTTAAATGTCCACGGAGCGGATAGCTGACTGAACCAACCATAGCGCAATCATTTGCTCTTTCGCTTATAAATTTCATAAAAGTTAAAAAAATACTTAGAACTTAAACAGCCCCGAACGCAACTAAAGGCCCTGGCCGGCAGCAAGCCGTCACAAATTCCCCTGGGGCAACGGGAGGAAGACCTGACGGGGGGATCTGGACACTTAGCGCAGACTGGATAAGGGCGTTTGCAGTCAGGGCTTCAGTCCTGACTGCATGAGGTAAGGACTAAAGTTATGACTGCCAGCGCCAGTTTGTTATCGTTAGTTAGCCCTATAGAATATTAAGCGTCCGGCACTCGCGATGGGTCTTGCCTAAGTCTCGCTCCTCAAGAAAAAAGGAAGACGAAAGCTAGAGATCAGCTCTTCCGATCCTTCCTTCGCGATGCGCGCCCAAGCGTTTCAAAAAATCACTGCCGCTTGCGCACTACCTTTTTGGGGATGAGCGGGTCAAGCAAAACCTTTTCGCCCGATTGATTGAGGCAGATCCAAGGAAAGTGCCACCGAAGTCTGCCGGGGGCATCGCCTCTCAGACCAATATTTGCACTGTCTGAGATGGGGTTGAGAAAAGTCAGCACGCAGCGTCCCGCCCTCGCTCGCCCTCTCGCCGCCGGTAGGAGGTATTCTGGCGGTTTCCCGATAAAATGGAGTCAGACAGCGGAAGCGCCCCGACCCCGGGAACTTAACTGATGATGGTTGCTTTGGAGGTGAAAACAGCAAGTGGCAGACGTCCGTCAGGAGAAAATGAGTCCATTGACTCGGCGTTAAGACGGTTCAACCAGAAAATTCAGAAGGCAGGGATTCTTTCCGATCTCAAGCATCGGGAACGCTAGGAAAAGCCTAGCCACCGTCGCCAGCTCGCTCGCGGAAGCAGCCCGCAAGCGCACGGGTTAAAATAAATGGTGATCGGCTAGAACCCCAAAGTTTCACAAACTCGTGGGATGTCGTCCTGAAAGAGACGCCTGACCGGCGAGAGCAACTGCCACGCTCCAGGCGTCTTCTGACAGTTTTTTGGTGGCAAACTGGGAAAGGGCAATTGGGCCAAAGTTTGGAGAAGAAAGTTGGCATGACAGACGGCACGACGATTCAGTTGCCGAGCATTGATAGCGCTATGGCGCTCAGCGGTAATCAAGAAGAAAATCTGAAAATCCTGTCCAAACAAACCGGGGCTTTGCTGGTGCTGCGGGGGCAAGAATTGCTGATTTCCGGAACGTCCAATCAAGTGGAGCTGTGCCGCCGGCTGGTGCGCGAGCTGGAAGACTTCTGGAAATACGGCAAGAGTGTCTCCGAGGTGGATATCCTCACCGCCCGCCACGCCATAGACACCCACCGGCAGGAGGAATTGCGGGATTTGCGGCAAGACGTCCTGGCCAAAACCCGTCGCGGTGACGAAATCCGCGCCAAAACGTTCCGCCAGCGGCAGTATGTGCAAGCGGTGCGCGCCCACGACCTGACGTTCTGTATCGGTCCCGCCGGCACCGGCAAGACTTTCCTGGCGGCAGTCCTGGCTGTTTCCGCCCTGCTGGCCAATCAGTACGAGCGGCTGATCCTGACGCGACCGGCGGTGGAAGCGGGTGAGAGGCTGGGTTTCCTTCCCGGAGATTTGCAGCAGAAAGTCAATCCCTACCTGCGCCCCCTCTATGACGCCCTCTACGAATTTATCGAGCCGGAAAAAATTGCCGGTCTGATGGAACGGGGGGTGATTGAAGTGGCTCCCTTGGCCTACATGCGGGGCCGCACCCTCAATAACTCTTTTGTGATTTTGGATGAAGCCCAAAATACGACGCCGGCTCAGATGAAAATGGTGATTACCCGCTTGGGGTTCCGCTCCCGCATGGTGGTCACCGGAGACATCACCCAGACCGATTTGCCGGCTAACCAGCCCTCGGGTCTGGACATGGCCCTGAAAATCCTGCAAAATGTTGAGGGGATTGCTTTCTGTCACCTCTCTAAGGCAGATGTGGTGCGCCACGCGCTGGTGCAAAGGATTGTCGCGGCTTACGAGCAGTACGACAAGTAAGCCGGTAGCAATTGCTATAAAAGAAACAACTCACCATTACTTATGACTGCTACTCTCAAGAAATTTCTAGAAGCTTGCGAAACTTTGGGCACGCTGCGTCTGATTGTGACCAGCAGCGCCGCTGTGCTGGAGGTCAAAGGAAAGATTCAGAAGCTGTTCTACGCCGATTTGCCCAAAGGCAAGTACGCCAATATGCATGCGGAAGGCTTCGAGTTTCACCTGAATATGGACAAAATTAAACGGGTGAAGTTCGAGACGGGCGAAGCAAAACGGGGCAATTTTACCACCTACGCGATTCGCTTTCAAGACGAGAGCGACGAACCGGCCCTCAGCGCCTTCCTGCAGTGGGGCAAACCGGGAGAATACGAACCGGGACAGGTGGAAGCTTGGCACCAGCTGCGGGAACAGTATGGCGAAGTTTGGGCACCGGCACCTTTGGAAGGATGATGTTTGAAATTGGGATGGAATTTCCCCCCCTAAATCCTTGACAAAATAAAAATTGTGTGCTAATAGATGAGGGCGAGTGGCGGAGAGTGCCGGCAGGTGCGCTGGGGACTGAGATGGATTTGGGGTTTGTGTTTGGTGGTGGCGGTGCTGCTGTGGGGGGCTGCCGGCACTCAGGCGGGCCCTTTGCTCGACCGGATGGCCAGATTTCCCAACTGGGAGAGCAAGCCGCCGGTGATGCCGGCTTATGGGGATTTGGCCTATCCAGATTGGATGGCGGGCAGTTGGAAGGTGACGAGCACGCTGGTGGATATGGTGGCACCCCTGGCACCGGCAATTGTCAGCCCCGGGTTTGAAAGCAATCGCCGCTATATAGATGTGCCGGTGAGTTTCCCCGTCCGGTTTGGGCCGGCACCTGCCAGAAGCGGGAGGGGTACGACTTTGGGATGGCCAGTGCCGGTGCCGGTGGTGCCGGCAAACAGGAGATTGCGGGCGGAAGGGGTGCCGGTGGTGGCAGATCGGGCGTTTAATGGGTTGAGCATTGCCCGGGCTTATCTGGGGGAGGGGGCGGTCAAGTCGGTGAAAGTCGATCCGGATTCCCCCAACCGGCAGGTTACTTTGCTGCAGTCGAGCCAGCTTGTCTCGACTGTCACCGGTCGCTTGAGTGAGAAGCCGGCACCCGACCGGTTTGTGGCTGCGGAGGTGTTTGTGCAGCAGTTTCGGGCGGGGAGTCGAGTTTACTTCAATGAAGTGGAGACGGCGACGGCGTACCAGAAACAGCAGCAACCATTGCCTGCGATTGAAGCCGATCAAGTGACCGCTATCTATTTATCGCCGCAAGATCCTGATTATTTTGCTGCCGGCGGGCGTCCTGTAGCGCTTTATCGCTATCGTTTGCAATTTTTCCCGGAATCGGATGGAGATGCCTCCTGATAAACTGTTAACTTTTAATTGGCTTGTGTTTGAAAGGGAGGCAGATATTCCTGAGCTGATTTCCCAGGCTGATCCCCGGAACGATGGCACAGCAGCTAGATAAAGATTAATCAATCGGATTTTACGGGAGTTTGTGTTGGGGGGCGCTGACTGTAGCTGGCAAGCGGATGGTGAAGGTGGAACCCTTGCCCAATTGGCTGTCAACCGCGATTTCCCCACCCATCATCTGGCAGAATTTCTGGGTGATGGTCAGCCCGAGTCCCGTACCGCCGTACCGCTTGGTGGTCGAGGAGTCGGCTTGCGTGAACGGCTGGAACACCTTGGCGACTTGCTCCGGAGTCATGCCAATGCCGGTGTCGGTGACGCGGAAGACGATCCAAGATGAGGGGGAATTTATGGGGGTGATGGGGTGAGCCGGTGAGAGGGGTTTGTCTGGGAGGAACCCGCCGTCTCCCTGATAAGACGGGATTCGGCGCTCTGCAAGACTGTCTGCCGCTTGGGCGCTGACGGCGAGACGAATCGTGCCCCCCTCGGTGAATTTGGCGGCATTGCTGAGGATGTTGAGCAGGGCTTGGCGCACCTTGGTCGGGTCGGCTTGCATGCAGCCGATATCCTCAGCGCAGTAAACCTCCAGGGTATTGGCGTTTTTTTCCACGAGGGGCCCGATAGTGGAAACAACTTCCTCGATCAGGGTGGGGATCGGGAAGGTTTCCAGATGCAAGTCCATTCGTCCCGCTTCGATTTTAGAGAGGTCGAGAATGTCGCTGATCAGCGCCAGCAGCTGTTTGCCGGCAGAGTTGATTCTCTTGAGGTCGTCAGTGAACTCTTGCTCGCCGAGGTCTTCTGCTTCTTCTTGCAGCATTTCACTGTAGCCGATAATGGCGTTGAGCGGGGTGCGCAGCTCGTGGCTCATGTTGGCCAGAAAGGCGCTTTTGGCTCGGTTGGCTTCTTCGGCGGCTTCTTTGGCGAGGCGGAATTCTTCGGCTTTGGCGCGTTCGGTGACGTCCTGAACTGTGCCGGTGAGGCGAGTGGCCTCTCCCGCTGGATTGAGAATGATTTCCACTTGTTCGTGGACGATGCGTTCTGTGCCGTCTGGTGGAACAATGCGGTAATCAATGCTGTAGGGTTTTTTTTGGCTGACTGCTGCTTGAATCGACGCCCACACCCGCTGCCGGTCGTCAGGATGAACCGCTCTCAAGAACGCTTCGTGGCTGGGCGGGAAGGCGGGACGGGCCAAACCGAGAATCGGATAAATTTCATCCGACCACGACAAGCGGCGATCGGCCAGGTCTAAGTCCCAATTTCCCAACTGAGCGATGCGCTGGGCGTTGGCGAGACTGGCTTTACTCTCCCGCAGCGATACTTCTGCCTTCTGCCGCCCGATTGTCACCGCCGCCAAGACCAAAGAGGTGAGTGCGACCACGGCCATAAAGGCTTGCAGGGACAGGAGGGCTTGGCTGGGCGTACTCGCATGCTTGAGAAAGGGGCCACTCTGCCGCGCTACGCCCCAGATGGCAAGGCTAGAAATGATTAGGTTGGCTAGGATGCCGCCTTTTAGCCGAAATCGCAGGGCTCCCCAAATCACAAAAGGAAAGGGCAGGTACTCCATTGGATATTTGGCGATATAGACGCGGGTTCTGGAGCAGAAGACGATCCAGCCAATGCCAATTAGCAGGCTCACCCACAGACCGATCTCCAGGAATCGATCGGGCTTTGTCTTGCTGTGCGTCCACTCACGCCAAGTCAGCAGCGCCGGCGTCACCAGCAGCACCCCCATCACGTCTCCCACCCACCGGCTCCACCAAACCATCTCAAAATCGCTCCAATCGGCGAGATCCGCCACACAGAGACTGAAGGCTCCCAGGGTGGCGCTGACAGCCGCCGATACCATCGCTGCGACAAACAGCTGGATCACATCTCGCGGGCGCTCCAGGGCGGGATGGAACCGGATGCGCTTGAGCAGCCTCAGCCCGATGACGGCTTGCAAGGTGCTGCCGGTGCCGGTGGCCACGGCCACGTCTCCAGACACCCCCTCCGAGAGGGCAAAGAAAAAGGCCCCAACCCCAACCCCAGGCCACAGGCGCTCGCCCCCCAAAAAAAGTGCGGCGAGGGCAAGGCCGGCAGCTGGCCCCACCGGCGACGCCTTCACATCCAGCCCCGGAATAAAGGTTGCCAGTTTGGCCGCCCAGTAGCAGGCGACAGCGAGTGTGCCTGCTTTGATGAAATACTGCCAGGAGCGGGTCTGGATGAAGGTCATAAAGTTTGGAGTTTCAATAGAATTTAAGGTTAGAAGATTTTTTGAAATTTTAGAAAGCTTCTGTCGCCTCCGCCCCTACCAGAGGGGGCGGGTTTATCCCACCCTCTCGTTGGGTGACAGCTATTTCGGATTTGCCCCGCCCCTACAGATATGGTCTGTGACGCCCGATTCTGTTGGCGAAGCGCACTGTCACCACTCTGTTTTAACTCAACACGCCGCCAACGCTGCTGGGTTCAGGTGCTTCCCGGGTGGATTGTGCCATCGGGCATGGTCGCTCCGTTGAGAGAGGCAGCGGTTAGGTTGGTGTGGTCCATGATCGCATCCGTGAGATCAGCATCCCACAGGATTGCCCTGACCAGTTTTGTGCCGGTCAGGTGCGTTCGCGACAGGTTGGAGCGGGTGAGGTTGGCCTCACTCAGGTCTGCTGCGGTTAGGTTGGAGCCGGTCAGGTTGGCTCTGAGCAAGGAAGCTTTCGCCAGTTTGCTGTAGGACAGGTTTGTGCCGGTCAGGTTAGCCCCCGTTAAGTCGGCACCCTCCAGGTTGGCTTTGTGCAGGTCCGACCCTGTGAAGTCTGTCAGTTTCAGGTTCGCCCCGGCTAGGTTGGTGCTGAACAGTCGCGTGCCCATTATCTGCATTCCTGAAAGGGATAGTTCAGCGAGGTCTGCGCCGGTGAGATCTGCACCGTTCAGGTTGGTTTCCCTCAGTTTTGCTTTGGTGAGTTTTGCCCCAATCAGGCAGGCGCTTGCCAAGTTGGTGCCGGCTAACTCGGCTCCAAATAGGCTGGCTCCTGTTAAATTGGTGCCAATCAAGAAGGCTTGATTCAGTTTTGCCCCGTTCAGGTTGACGCCGCTGAGGTTGGTAACTCGAAGGTCTGCGCCGGTCAGGTTTGCGCCGCTGAAGTTCCTTTCCCCCGCTATATATCGTCTGAGAAGTTCATTAACGTCCATAGGGTCGCCTCTTGTTGGTGATGTCTGTCAGTGGGAAATGGGGAATGGGGAATGGCAGAATTTGATGCTAATTGGTGTCAAATTTTCTGAGTAATTCCAACTGACAGGGAACAGCGGACAGCTGACCTGCAATTGGCTCCCACCGGCTGAATGTATGCCCGCCCGACACAGGGATTGGATTTGGGGCGGAAGGCGCTGCGGTGCGAGACGCGCTGCACTTCTCGCACGGTGGTGACGCCGGTGGTGACTGTGGGGGGTGGCTGCTATGCTCAAGGATGTAAACCCAATTGGGTTGAGGTAGCGGTGCGGAGGGGGCATTGTCCCTTGGCAAATAATCTCGCGCGCGACCTCACCGACATCTATTATCTCTAGGATTGTCTCTGATAGAGAATACCCTGAATTGAGGCAATTGGCACACCAGAAACCCCCGCCGCCGGCAATCGGGATTGGCGCGAGCAGCGGCGGCGTCGCGCGTCTGGTGTGGGGTGCGCGAGCAGCGGCGGCGTTTGTGCGGGATGTGTTTGTCCCATCTCCGACTGCGATTGTGTTTGGGGGTGGACGCATGGGGCTTCGACCGTGACGGTGCTGACTTGTTGTCACTATCTGCAAATAGGTGTATAATATTATGCCTTTGCGGTGCCGGTGGGGCCGGTGGGGAATATAAAGAATATTTTGAACCGCCATAGACGCCAAGAACGCCAAGAAAGAGGGGGATGCGAGCTGCTAGCTGTAATAATATTAGTCAGTGAAGAGGGAGTGGAGGGCTGTGCTGACGGCTAGTGTAACTGAAGGCTTTTCTCTAGAAGACTTTATGGCGAATCCCCCGGAACAGATGGAATGGGTGGATGGGCGACTTGTGGAAAAAACGGGATAACGGTAAAGCACAGTCGGATTCACGCGAGGTTGAACTATTATTGGGTAAAATACACAAAAGAATCTCGACAAGGAGGAGAGGTTTATGTAGAACTCCCTTGTCGAACTAAAAATCAGGGGCGTCGCCCTGATGTCTCCTACCTGACAGCGGAACTGTTACAGCAGTTTGGGGATGCGCCGGCTTTGCCTCAGAGTCCGCCGCTGATTGCTGAGATTGCTTCTCCCAACGATTCGGCTGAGGATTTGTTTGCTAAAGCTGATCAGTATTTGGAGTCGGGCTGTGAGGAGGTGTGGCTGGTGTTTCCTGAAGCTCGCAGGGTTTTAATAATTACTAATAATCAGAGGCTGGCTTTTGATGCTGGGGATGCTGTTAGCACGCAATTGTTGCTGAGGGTATTTAGTGTGTCGGTCGATGAGTTGTTGGCTTAAAACCCCTCAAAAGTGTCAGGATTCTCTCCCGCTGGCGAATTTATAAAGTTCTAGTAAGAGAGCTTCTACTAAGAGGGCTTTAGCTTTTCTGTAGCGACCATGACAGGAGCAGACAAAGGCCAGATTGTTAATGGGTTTAGCCACTAGGTGGTGGTCTTCTCCCAGCCATATTTTTCTCAGTTCCAGCACTAGCCTTGGAAAGGCGCGATTAAATCTTCATGACTCGCTAAGTAGAGCAAGTTTTTGTCTTTAGCTACTTCTAGCAGATGGGGAATAGCCGGCGCAACAGCCTTAATCTGCTGGCGAGTGGGGGATTCAGGAATTTCTTTTGCCAAGCGCACCATTGCGGCTACAAACCCTCGTTTGAATTCACTCACCGGCGCTGACTGTCTCAGCTTTTCCTGCAAAAATTACCGAATCAGCGGATGCAGCCGATAAAGGCTTGCTGCATAAGGCATTTCCTATGCCCTATGCCCTAGCACCTCTGGCAAAAAAAGGGGGGTTCCATCATAAGTACGGGAGAGCCTTTTGTTTGGTGTGTCCGTCATGGCATCCCCGGGTGTTCCCCAGCGTCAATGGTTGTCCTCCGGTGGGGGACGCCGGCTATATGTCCAAGGGCAGAGGGCCGGTGGGGCTGCCGGCCAGTGGCCATCCTCTGAAGCGGGTGGAGCCGGTGGGGTACGGGGACGCCGGCAGCAGTCCAGGGGCAGAGGGCCGGTGCGGTGGGGGGCGGTGGCCATCCACCCGGGGGCAGAGCTGCTGGAAACAGTGAAACTCTGTAGCCACTCGCCACTCGCCACCAGCCACTTTCAAAATAGGAAGCGCCCTCGCCAGCTGCGAACGCCATAAGATAGCACAAATTTTCGGCTTCGGTTGTGCTGTAGCTCACCCATCTCGGGTTTTTTTTATAAAGAAAAAGTGAAACACCCCGTCCCCGCCTTTCTGGCGGTGGCTAGGCCGAACATCTACAGAAGAAACCAGTTTCTGTAACCCACCAATCTTAATGATTCCTTTAGAAAAACCATCTAAAATTGCTTGCCGAGCGGCAAAGAGATTGATATGATTGCAGAGGAATAGGAACATGAATACAGGTCAAAACTCGTGCTGATATTGGCCGGATGCGGGGCGACCGTCTCGCTGAAGAGCCAGTTTCAGTATCTCAGAATATACCGTTTCAATTCCCAAGCCATCCGTTCAATCCCTCGCCGCACAGCGAAGGAAGGGCAGAAACAGCTCACGCTCGCCACCCAGAGGAATTTTCCCTGTGGAGGTATGTGGTTGAAGCCCACCCCAATTTGCAGCACTTAAAAAACATGCTCGTTGTTAAAGCCTGGAATTACAGAAACCCACTTGAAGCCGACAGCCGGCTGCACTCAAGTTACCGCCGGCTCAAACTCGGTTTCTGTCTTTCCAGGAAGACACAGGAGAGAGCGTGGCACTTTTTTCCGGCGCTCAAATGGCTGTGTGGGGCCACCACCGAAAAAAAAAGTGTTCCAGTTCCGCCACCGCTCTTTTTGGAGCAGCTCTTGCCACACTCGCTGCTTGGGAGCATTAATGGCGATTTGGACGTAGAGAATGGGCGCAGTGAGGGAGAGCGTGCGCGTTTTAGAGAGAGCGAGAGTTAGAAATGAGTCGCTCCAATGAGCGAGAAACAATTGCCGCAGTGACGCACAGCGTTGTGTCGCTGGGCAAAAATCAAGTCGTGAGATTGCAAATCATTGCCAGGAGACAAGTAGAATGGTACAGCTGACACCAACCCCGGGCTATAGCTTAGCAGTTCGCGTGCAGATGCCCAATCAAGCCGGGATGCTAGCCAAAGTGATGCAGGCGATCGGGTCTGTTGGCGGCAACTTGGGTGAGATTAACTTAATCCAGCAGACGCCTCACATAACGGTTCGAGATATCACCATCGATGCTACTAGCACGGAACATGACGAGCAGATTGTGAATGCGATAAAAGAAGTGCCAGACGTGCAAGTGCTGAGCGTCTATGACCGCACCTTCAACCTGCACCGGGGCGGTAAAATCACCGTCGAGAACCGAATACCGCTGAAAGCCCAAGACGATCTGGCGATGGCGTACACCCCAGGTGTGGGACGGGTATCGAGTGCGATAGCGGAAGACCTGGAGCTGGCATACAAATATACCATCAAGAGCAACATCGTAGCGATTGTCAGCGATGGCACAGCCGTTTTGGGTCTGGGTGACCTGGGCCCTGAGGCAGCGATGCCAGTCATGGAAGGCAAAGCGATGCTGTTCAAAACATTTGGCGGCGTTGACGCTTTCCCCATCTGTCTGGCAACCAAAGACACGGACGCCATTGTGCAAACGGTGAAATACCTGACACCCGTATTCGGAGGAATAAATCTCGAAGACATTTCCGCGCCCCGCTGTTTTGAAATTGAAGAGCGCCTGCGCAAAGAAATAGACATCCCCGTGTTTCACGATGACCAGCACGGCACCGCTATTGTCAGCTTGGCAGCGCTGATTAACGCCCTCAAGGTCGTCAAGAAATCCATCTCAGACGTTCGCATCGTCTTTAACGGTGCCGGTGCCTCTGGCATAGCCGTCGCCCGCCTGCTGCGCACAGCCGGTGCTAAAAATATCTGGATGTGCGACTCCAAGAGCATTATCTCCACCAGCCGCACTGACCTGACGCCGCAAAAGAAAGAATTTGCCGTTGAGCAGTCCGGTTCCCTAGCGGACGCCATGAAGGGCGCTGATGTGTTTATTGGCCTCAGCGTTGCCGGGGCGGTAAAGCCGGAAATGGTGCGCTCTATGGCCAAAGACCCGATCGTGTTCGCAATGGCCAATCCCGTGCCAGAAATTCAGCCGGAATTGATAGTTAACGATGTAGCTATTATGGCCACCGGTCGCAGCGATTACCCGAACCAGATCAACAACGTTCTGGCTTTCCCCGGCGTATTTCGCGGAGCCCTCGACTGCCGCGCCCGGTCGATCACCACCAAGATGTGTTTGGAAGCTGCCTACGCCATCGCCTCCCTGGTGAGCGCCACCGATCTCGACAAAGAACACATTATCCCCTCTGTGTTTGACGAGCGGGTGGCCTCTGTCGTCTCCGCTGCGGTGCAAAAAGCCGCCCGCGAAGATGGCGTAGCCCGCGCTTGACGTTAGCGTAGCGGCTCCGTAGGAGCATCGCCGGGATTGGGGGATTAGGGGATTTGGCAATTCTCAATCCCCAAATCCCCTAATCCCTGCCCCCATATCCCTTCACAGTAAGGGCTGCAACTGCCGGCAGGCGGCTAAATCCAGGCGGGCGAGTCGCTCGTAAGCTTGGTCTATGGCCCGCTTGCCCCGCAGGTAGCCGGTATTGGCACCGGGACAGATGTAGGCTAGGGTGGCCGGTGTGAAGCGGTCGATCAGGGACTGCACGCTGCGCAGCTGTCGGGGCCAGTGGAAGGTTTTGGACGTGCGCAGGGGCACCGGCTCGCCCTGCTGGTTGGGCAGCAAATGACGCCCCGCGAACAGGACACCGCCGTGGCCGGTGTAATGCAGGCAGGAAGAGCCGGGAGAGTGGCCCGGTGTCCAAATCGCTGTGACTTCGGGCGTGAGGGCAAATTCTTCCCGAAAAGCTGTCACCTCTAATCCGGGCAAAAGATAAGCTTCTTGCTCCTGAATGGCAATGGAGCAGCCAAAGGCTTGTCTTATCTCTTCCGCTTTGCCAATAGCGCCCCGGTGGGTGATAAACAGCCACCGGACGCCCCCGCACTGCTGCAAAAATTCTAGATTGACCTCATCGACAGCCGGACAGTCGATGAGGATATTGCCTTGGTTTTCTACAATGAAATAGGCTGTTGCTCCCAAGGTGTCCCGGTTGGGTGAAAACGCAAAAACGGCATCAAGGACAGCCTGTGGTTGCTTGGGCATAGCATGGTTTTTAGGTTACTTCTGCTTCTAGGACTGATCGCACTAGGACTGCTCACATATTTCATTTTGCAGCGCAGCGCCACCCGCATCACCCGGACGCCGGTGTGGATTTTGTGGCTGGTGGTGATGGCACCCTTATTTTGGGGTGTCTGGCTGCTGAGCTACTCTCAGAACCAGTCGCTGCCGCCGGCAGTGCTGATCGGGCCGTTCGTGGTTTGCTTTTTCCTCTACTGGGTTCTGATTCTTTTGGGGCGCACCGGCACCGCAGAGAAGCCGGTGCCGCCCTCCGATGCCGCCTCGGAGTCGGGATTGCCGCCTAATGCCTCACAGCCCTCCCAAGCCCCACCGCTGCGCCCGATTAATCAAGCCGAAGAAACCCAGCTGCGAAACTGTTTTCCGGCTAACATCTACGCCCTGCAGCAGCTGGAGTTCCGCCCGCAAGCGGTTCTCTGTTTGGGCCAGCTGCGCTCTAACCCAGAGGAGGCGTACAGAATCGTTGAAAAAAATATCCAGGCTCAATTCGGAGATCGCTTTTTAGTCTTGTTCCGAGAGAACCTCAATGGCAAGCCGTTTTTCGCTATGGTTCCCAACCCATACCGCGCATCGGACTCTGTGCCGGAGGTTGAGCCGCTGGCTCGCCCCGGTTTGGCCACAGGACTGCTGCTGATCACCCTGTTCACGACAGCGGTTGTTGGCGCTCAAATGGCCGGTGTCTCTCGCTACGCCCTGCAATCTGACTCCAGTTTGCTGCTCAAAGGGCTGCCCTATGCTTTGGCCCTGATGGCTGTGCTGGGCGTCCACGAGTTTGGCCACTACTTCACCGCTCGCTTCTACAAGCTTCGCACCACCCTGCCTTATTTTATTCCTGTGCCCTTTTTCCTGGGCACGTTTGGGGCGTTTATCCAGATCCGCTCGCCGGTGCCGCACCGCAAAGCTCTGTTTGATGTCGGCATTGCAGGGCCTGCCGCCGGTTTCGTCGTGACGCTGCCACTGTTGCTCTGGGGTTTGGCTAACTCGGCGGTGGTTGACTTGCCGGCTAAGTCAGGACTGTTAACTGTGGACGCCCTCAATCCCAGCTTTTCGCTCCTGCTGACTTTGCTGAGCAAGTTGATGCTCGGAGGTGCTCTGACTGCCGGCAAGGCGATCCATCTCCATCCGGTGGCGGTGGCGGGCTATGTGGGACTTGTGGTGACGGCTTACAATTTGATGCCGGTTGGCCAGCTGGATGGCGGCCATATCGTTCACGCTATGTTTGGCCAGCGCACCAGCTTGCTCATCGGCCAAATGACCCGCTTTTTGATGCTAGCGCTGTCTCTGATCCGCCCTGAATTGATGTTCTGGGCGCTGCTGCTGTTCTTGATGCCCATTACTGATGAACCGGCTCTCAATGATGTCAGTGAATTGGACAACCAGCGCGATTTTTGGGGATTGATGTCTCTAGCTCTGCTGGTGGCAATTGTGCTGCCGGCTCCTGAGATGCTTATAAAGTGGTTAAATCTCTAGATTTTCATGTGAGTGAGGTGCGGCGCTTCCTCACTTAAATGATGAGCGCTCTGAGAAACGACAGCAAGCTGAGAGGTGAGAGCTAAAAATGACAGAAAAACAGCCGATTCATGTGATTGGCGGCGGACTTGCCGGCACGGAAGCCGCTTGGCAAATTGCCCGCGCCGGCGTGCCGGCAATCCTGCACGAAATGCGCCCCGAACACCAGAGTCCAGCTCACCACACCGGCGAGCTTGCTGAACTGGTTTGCAGCAATTCTTTCGGCGCGAAGGCAACTGATAAAGCTGCCGGTTTGCTGCACGAAGAATTGCGCCGACTGGGTTCTATTATTATCAGCAAAGCGGACGAGCATCAGGTGCCTGCCGGTGGGGCTTTGGCGGTGGACAGGGCAGTTTTTAGCCGCGATTTGACGGAAACTCTCGCCAGTCACCCTTTGATTGAGTTGCGCCGGGGTGAGGTGCGGCAAATTCCGCCAGAAGGGATTGCGGTGCTAACTTCTGGCCCTTTGACGAGTCACGATTTGGCTGAAGATTTGCGCCGGTTCACCGGCATGGAATACCTGAGCTTTTTCGACGCAGCCAGCCCGATTGTGGTGGGGGAATCTATTAATTACGATATCGTTTTCCGCGCCTCTCGCTACGACAAGGGAGAAGCTGCTTATCTCAATTGCCCGATGAATAAAGAGCAGTATATTGACTTTTGGCGCGAGTTGTGCTGTGCGGAGCAGGCGGAATTGAAGGAGTTTGAGCGGGAGACGGCAAAGTTTTTTGAGGCTTGTTTGCCAATTGAGGAGATGGCTAAGCGGGGTGAGGATACGATGCGCTACGGACCCGTGAAGCCGGTGGGGCTGGTGGATGAGCGCACCGGCTTTCGCCCCTATGCGGTGGTGCAGTTGCGCCAGGAGGACAAGGCGGGACAGCTTTGGAATATGGTGGGTTTCCAGACGAATCTGCGCTGGGGCGAGCAAAAGCGGGTGTTTCGGATGATTCCGGGGCTGGAAAATGCGGAGTTTGTGCGTATGGGGGTGATGCACCGCAACACATTCATAAATTCGCCGGAATTGCTGTATCCTACGCTACAGTTTAAGAACCGCCCGACGCTGCTGGCTGCGGGACAGCTGGTGGGGACGGAGGGGTACACGGCGGCGGCGGCGGGTGGCTGGCTGGCGGGTACGAATGCGGCGCGGCTGGCGCTGGGGTTGGAGCCGGTGAGTTTGCCGGCAACTGGGATGATGGGGGCGCTGTTTGCGTTCATCAGTTCGGCTGAGCCGAAGCATTTCCAGCCGATGCCGCCCAATTTTGGGATTTTGCCGGCGCTGCCGCATTTAATTCGCAATAAGCAGCAGCGGTATGAGGGGTATCGGGATCGGGCTTTGGCGGATTTGGAGGGGTGGCGTGCGCTGGTGGCGGGGGTGCCGGTGGCTAGCTAATACCAATTTTGGATTTTGGATTTTGGATTTTGGATTGAAAAAAGTGTCCCCTCGTTCCCAGCCTCTGCCTTGAAAATGTTTGTAGTTGGGCTTTAGCCCAAGGTTTGTAGTTGGGCTTTAGCCCAAGGTTTGTAGTTGGGCTTTAGCCCAAGGTTTGTAGTTGGGCTTTAGCCCAAGGTTTGTAGTTGGGCTTTAGCCCAAGGTTTGTAGTTGGGCTTTAGCCCAACCGGCGCTCCTCGTAGGGGCGCATAATTTTCATCGGTGGCGGTGTGCGCAGTTCCGAAGCGACTGCCTGGAAGGGGAAACGAGGGCCAAAAAATATTCGGCTCGCTTTGTTCGTCAGAGGGAAAAGAAAACAGGGAAAAGGGCAAGAGGGCAAAAGGGCAAAGGGCTAAGGAGTCCTCGCCAAAGAAACGGCTGCGCGAAATCCGAAGTCGCCAACCATAAATATGGGCCCGTACCTGCCACGGAAAGCCGCACGGCAAAGCCAGGGTTTGCTGCACCAAGATCCCCCACGCAACAGCCGGATATTTTGATTTCCCCCAGATTCCCAAACACTCCCATCCGCCGGCGCTCCCTGGTAATTTTCATGCCAGGGATCGGCGCACCACTCCCAGACATTCCCGTGCATATCGTAGAGCCCAAAGGTGTTAGGCGGGAAACTCCCCACATCTGTTGTCTGTTCGCGATAGATTCCTGCCGGTTCAGAGGCGTAGGTATAGTTGCCGTCGTAATTAGCAAAGTCAGCCATAATTGTCTCGCCAAAGTAAAAAGGCGTTGTGGTGCCGGCGCGACAGGCGTATTCCCATTCCGCCTCGCTGGGGAGCCGGTAAGTCTTGCCGGTTTTTCGAGAAAGCCGAGCGCAGAATTCCACAGCTTCATGCCAGGATACCTGTTCCACCGGCCTATTTGCGCCTTTGAACTTGGATGGCTCGGGATTGAGGTCGATATTGATTTTTGGGAAAGCTGCAACTGCTCTCCACTGTGCCTGAGTCACGGGATATTTGGCCATAAAGAAAGGCGCTACTCGTACTGTGTGCTGCGGACTTTCATCATTGGAGCGCTCCTCCTCAGTTTCCGGGGAACCCATCAGGAAGGTGCCCCTGGTATGGCTACCATTTCCAGCATTACCCCGCCTCCCAAATCAGCCGCAAAAAACTGCGCTTGGCTGCGCCGGCGGCTGGTTATTTCCCCACGGAGGTTGACGGTAACAACCTCGAATTGAAAGGTTTGTAAGATCCCCCCCTGCCCCCCCTTAAAAAGGGGGGGTTCCAGGAGTTTCAGCCACTCCCGCACTGTCTGGGGGCGATCTTTTGGTTGCAGCGCCATCCCTTTGAGAATCGCCTGATTCACTCTGTCGCTAATCCGGGGATTGTGTTGCTTGGGCGGCGTTAAGGGAATATTAGCCTGATCGCGGAATTTCGCCGGCACCTGCAGTTTAGCTGTCAGCAAAACATACAGCGTCGCGGCTAAAGCGTAAACATCCGTATAAGCCCCGCGCTCGGCTTTTTTTTCGTACTGCTCAACCGGCACAAAGCACTCTGTGCTATAATTGGTGTGAGTCTGGGCGATGCCCGAGGTAAATTCGCGAGCCAGTCCGAAATCAATCAGCACGGCGTCTCGCGTATCCTGGCGCAGGAGAATGTTGAGCGGCTTCACATCCCGGTGCAAAAATCCCTGGCTGTGCACGGCGGTTAGGGCTTCCCCAATTTGCCGGACAATCCGCAAGGCTTCTTCTTCTGACAGGACACCCCGATCGTCAATATATTGCCCTAAATTCTCGCCGGCAATGTATTCCATGACCAGGCACCACAAGCCTTGGTGCTGGAAGACTTTGTGAACTTTGACGATGTGGGGGTGGCTGCATTTGGCCAGACAGAGCGCTTCGTTGAGAAATTTTTCCTGATACTTGTCAAAATCGCTTTTTTGCTGTATTCTAGTGTTGAGGGTCTTGATGGCGACTGATTGGCCGGTGGGCTGCTCTCTGGCGCGATAGGTGACGCCAAAGCCGCCGGTGCCCAGGATGGATTCAATAATATATTTGCCATCCCGCAACTGCTGTTCTGATGTCCAATAGAGCATAGATGAATAGGGGGAGTTTCAATCGCAGAGTTGGGCAGATTAATAGAAATAATATGCTGTCCCGAGCCCTTCGAGGCGATGGCCTGCCGGTGGGGTTGGCAGACAGGCATTCCCAGGGAGCCCTGACCGGCAAATCCTGTAGAACGCGCCGGTCCCGTCTCGGACTTGTCCCGTCTCGGACTTGTCCCGTTTCGGACTTGTCCCGTCTCGGACTTGTCCCGTTTCGGACTTGTCCCGTCTGATTATCACATCTTTGCTTTGCTGTCAAGGTGAGGGAACAGGCCAGAATCTGGGCAAAGTTGAGGGCGGTTAGATAGGGGGAATGAAAATATTTGCCGGTGGGGGGCCGGCGATCGCCGGCAGGGGCTGGGAGGCGGTAGTATGAGTGGGGGCGCTGCGAGCCGGCTGTGGGGCGGGCTGCAGTGGGCCAACAGAAGGGCCGGTGCCCTAATCGGGGCCAAAAGCCTGCCGGTGCGGCTGATTCGGAAATCTGCCGGTTGCCGGTTGAAAATAGTTGCGCAAATTGCCGGCAGGCGTGTTATACTAAAAAAGTGTGCGAGGGCATGTAGCTCAGTGGATAGAGCATTAGATTCCGGTTCTAAGGGTCGGGGGTTCAAATCCCTCCATGCTCGTTGAGAGTCAAGTCAATGAAATCCTTGTTGGATAAGGATTGTGGGGAATAAAAGGCAAACTGCAGTTTTTTGGCGCTGACATCTGCCCAGACTGTGGTGGTAAGCAAAAATATCTAAGTCTTGGATCAGAGGAGACGCCAGAGAACGGGGAAATAGCTAAAGTTTGGGCTGAGCGGATGGAGAGCGAACACATCTGCGAAGGCTTTTACCCTGAGGGCAAAATTCCACACCGGCACCCCCGTGAAAGCAGCGTAGAGGCGGATTGGGTATCTGCTCTCTACGTTTCATCCAATCGGGGGGAATTTAGCGGTTGGAATCGTCTGACTTCTTGCCCTGAACTCCCTTAAGAATTCGGCCAAGTTCGCTTTTTTCATCAACTGAAATGCGACTGGGCGAACCGCTGATAATCCGCTCGTAATTGCGGAAGGAATCCTTAATTTCTGGCCCGTTTTCAGTAATCGTGTACTCGCGAATGCCCTTATCGTGCCAAGAACCCCGCATTTTGAATACGTTGATGGCCCGCGCCATTTCTCCCCGTATTTCGACGTACTGCAGCATTAAAATGGTGTCGGTAATGGTGGAAATGTGGGAATCTGTAATGGAGTGGGAACCCATAAATTGGTCAGTGGTGTTGGTGAAGAAGCCGGTGATCTCCTCTTGCTTGGCATAGCCGGTGACGCCAATCACAAACTGCCGAAAGGCGTTGTTGCTGACTCCCCGCTCCAATGCGGAGAGCGAGTCGATGGCGATGCGAGAGGGCTTGAATTGAGTGAGTTCCGACTTAATGATTTGCAGGTGATCTTCCAATCCAGCTGATTCGGGGTAGGCGCAGATGATTCTCAGCCAGCCCCGGCGTTCCATCTCCTCAAAATCAATGCCCCAAGAGTAAGCGTTGCGCAACAGCTGGGCGCGGGACTCTTCGTAGGCGAACAGCAGAGCGCGTTCGCCATTCAAGCAGGCATTTTCCACAAACTTGCTCACCAGCAGGGTTTTGCCGGTGCCGGTTGCGCCGGTAGCGAGAATGATAGAGTCCTTGAAGAAACCGCCTCCGCACATTTCGTCGATAGTTTTGACGCCACTGGACACCCGGACATTGGAAGAACGCTGAGTCAGTCGCATCGCACCGAGTGGGAAAATGTTGATGCCTTCATTGGTCATCGTGAAAGGGTATTCCCCTTTCATGTGAGTAGTGCCTCGCAGCTTCAAAATCTCAATTGTGCGGCGGCGGCGCTCTCCTTCCAAGACATTGCGGACAATTACCACGTTATCCGAGACAAACTCCTCAACGCCGAAACGGGCGACCTGACCGTATTCTTCTGTCCGCTCTGTGGTCATAATTGTCGTAGCGCCGACTTGTTTGAGGCGAGCCACGAGGCGAAATATCTCGCGTCTCACCACGGAAGCGGCGTCATATTGCTGGAATACAGCGGTCACCGAGTCGATGGAAACCCGCTTGGCTTTGTACTTGCGAATGGCGTACTGAATCCTCTCGATCAAGGCGGACAGGTCGAAATTGCCGACCACATCTTGTCCGTCTGGATCGGGGGAGGCGTCCAGAATAAACAATTTGCCTTGTTCCACTAAGCGCTGTAAATCCCAACCAAAGCTGCTGGCATTTTTTATAATATCGATGGGAGATTCTTCAAAGGTAACAAACACCCCCGGCTCGTCAAAATAGGTGATGCCGTTGTAGAGAAACTGCACAGCCAGCAGCGTCTTGCCGGTGCCAGACGTGCCGCTGACTAAGGTGGTTCTGCCCACCGGCATGCCTCCATGACTGATGTCATCGAAGCCTTCTATCATCGTGCGAATTTTTTGGACTCCCACCGCAGGAAATTGATTGCTTTGCCCAATTGAATCGGCTTCATTCATAGCTTTGGCTTATATAAAAGCGAATCTAACTAGAGAAACACAACATCCCTCCCCAGATACTTTTACCATAAAACCTGTACCCGGGAGAAACATATTGTGCGAGAACCTCTGTCTAACTATAGGTTCGATTCCTCTTCACACAGTTCTTCATAGAGGAGGTCTAACCCAATTAAGACTTTCTCTCGATCCGAGAGATCGCCAATAATTTTGCGCACCGGCGGCGGCAATATCTTGGACAGGGTTGGGGTGGCGAGAATTTTGTCCTCCTCCGCCAGTTGCGGATTTTTGAGGACGTCTATCACCTTGAGGGCGTATACGCCCTGAAACTCCTGTTCGAGGATGTTCTTGAGTGTTTTCAAAGCTCGAACAGAGTTGGGAGTATTCCCAGCAACGTACAGTTTGAGGACATAGGTCTTTTTTAGAGGAGACATACATGCAAGTTAGGGGTGTTAGGCGTGGGACTGGGGACTGGGGACTGGGTAAGTCTCACGTCCAAAGTCCTGCAGAAAGCAGAAAGCAGAAAGTTTGCCTCAAGACTCTCTAGGAATAGACCGGCGATACATTTCGCACAGATGAGCGATTATATCAATCAGTGTCAAGCGGTAGTCAAGTAGCACTTCTTCACTTCTCCCTTCTAATTTTAACTGTTTGGCAAATTCGTCCATTAATTCCATATGAATTTCCACTATATTAGTTACAGGCACATCGCCAAAAAAAGCGCTGTTAACGAAATCGTCTATTTTTTGATTGAGGGCGTCATCTTTAGAAAAATAATTCAGAATTATTTGCCGGTAGTCGGATTTTAGGGTTTCTAAAAATTTTTGCCTTTCTGCCAGAGGCAGGTGGCGCAGAAAGCGCTGGGGATTCCGTTTGTAGTACACACCTAGATATCCTAATCGCTCCCTCAATTTTTCAGCAAGCCGGCGCTGCTGCTGCATCAGGAAATGCTCAGTGGTGAGTTGGGTGGTGATTATAACATCACAAGCCAGATTTGTCAAAGACCCTGGGGGAGACAGGTTGAGGAATTCGCCCAGCGCTTGGTCAATATAACCCGCAATCTGGCTGAGTTGGGAGCCGGATACCTTGACTTCGGCGGTGTGGTAGAAACAAGTGGGATGAGCCTCGTTGAGAGCCGGATTGCGGGGAATCGCAGCTGGGAGAGTGGGGGGAGTTGAAGGGGGCTGGTACAGTTCGCCGGTGCTCGCAGGGGCGAGTGTGAAGTGCACAATCACAGCCGGCAGCAGGATGGCAGCAGAGCGCAGCTGGTGGGCCAGCGGCGGCAAGCCTGGGTCAGCCTGCAATATCAGACAGTCAAGTCGCTGCTTTTCGCTCTCGACAAACTGCAAGAATTCGGCTTCCGAGTAGAAGTAAGTGACAACATAGCGCTCGCTAGCCAAAAGTCCCGTGAGGGACTCGGCCACCCGGTGAGAGCGCAGGAAGATACAAATAGAGAGTTGTGGACGCAAAGGCTTTGGCTGTGAAGGGACGTTCGTGGCTGTTCGAGTTTCAGCATCCGCAACCAAAGCAGCCTGCTGAACAGGAGACTTAATCCTTACTTAAACATTCAACCTGTAATTGTAACCAATTGTAAGCGTAACGCATTAGAGAACCCCACGAGCGGGTAATAATTGAGCTGTCCCCCTTCAGAGTTTCAAGGGCTGTCGCGCTCTCTTTGATGGCGTCAGTTGAGTTTGTGATGGACTTTGGCGGCGCTGGAGCCCGGGCCAGCCGAATCGTGCCACCCGTAGCTGTGTGGGGGCCGCGTCTCTCCGACAGCAAGGTTTGTGATGTCAATACCCACCATTTATTTGCGAGCATTTCTCCAGGCCGTGCCCACCTGCGGGCAGGCGTCAAGGCTGGCAACCGTGCTGGAAATTTTCAGCCTCGGTCAGTGCGAGCGCCTGGCAGTCGTCAGCGAGGGGCAACGCCTTCTGGGATTGGTGCACTTGCGCCGCTTGATGCCCCTGCTGGCCAAGAGCCTGATAGCGGACCGCAGCCTGCTGCAACCTGCTGCCACTCCCTCGATCGCAGGTACAGTCTTCCCAGATTTAGACCTCGAACAACTGCTCTCGGCAGCAGGGCCGGCGCTGATCGAGCCGGTGGCCATCTTGAGCGCCGATCTCAGCCTGAGCCAATTCTGGCCATACCTGCAAGAGGAAAAGCAAGCCGGTGCTAGCGAGCGGGACTGGGCCTTGGTCGATGCAGCGGGACAATTCTTGGGACTGCTCGACCGGCAGCGGCTGCTGAAATTCCTGGCGGCGCACTGGCTTCCCGAGTGGGAAGCGCCAGCCGTTGCAATGGCTGCGCCAGAAAGTTCCCAGCCCTCAATTCCAAATTCTCAATCCAATTCCCCAGGCATTGCTGGTTCCTCATCGCTCAACTCTCCCCACAGCCTAATAGAACTCTTGGAGCGACTGCCGTTGCCCCTGAGGTTGGTTGACCGTAAGGGTCAGGTGCTGGAAAGCAATTTAGCATGGCACCGGCATTTCCCAGAAGTGCCAGCCAACCGGGACTGGAGGGGACAGGAGCCAGAAAACCCGGGGCTGGAACGGGCAACAGGCGCGGTGGGGGCGACGCCAAGTGGCCCGGAAGGCAGCCAAGGGGAGGGCGCTGACCCGTGCGCTTGGGCTTCTGTGCCCTCTTGGTGCCAGCCTGCATGGTGCAAGACCGCCCCCCCGAAGGGGGGCCAAGAACGCCCCCCCGAAGGGGGGCCAAGAACAGCTGAACCGGCAGCCTGCCTGAGTGTCTGCCGGCTGCCGGGTGGCGGCGAGCAAATCTGGCAGTTTGTCAAACTGCCGCTGGGGATTGCAATGCCTGGACCTCGCCAACCGCAGCAGCCCGACGGTGAAAAACGCCCCCCCGGAGGGGGGCAAAAAGAACGTCCCCCCGAAGAGGGGCAAAAAGAAAAACCTGAGTCCCTGTCCGCTGCCAGCTTGCAGGCACTGCGGGCCTGTGGGGCTGAGCGGCTGCCGGACTCTGAGGTTGGCGTCAGCACAGGGGAAGAAGCCCTCACGGTGGGGGGCTCAGAAGAAACCCTGTGGCTGCTGCTGGCTCAGGACGTCACCGAGCAACAGCAAGTTGCCAGAGAGCTGGCGGCTAAAAATGCCGATTTGGTGCAGCTCAACCGGCTGAAAGATGAATTTTTAGCCTGCATCAGCCACGAACTGAAAACCCCCCTCACCGCCGTTTTAGGGCTGTCTAGCTTGCTCAAAGATCGAGCCATCGGGCCGCTCAACGAACGCCAAGCCCGCTACGCTCAACTGATCCACCAGAGCGGACGTCAGCTGATGACGGTGGTGAATGACATTTTAGACCTGACTCGCATGGAAAGCGGCCAGCTGGAACTGGTTCTCGAGCCTGTTTCCGTGGGGGCAGTTTGCGAGCGGGCCCTAAAACAAGCCCGGCAGCTCCAATCCGGGGCAGCAGCCGGAGGCTCAAGCGCCGCAACTAGAAACCCTCCTGCAGAGGGCACCGCCGGGGATTGTACCGAGGAAGACGTTTCGCAAATCCAGTTTGCCCTGGAAATTGAAGCTGGTATAGAGACGCTGATCGCCGATGAGATGCGCCTGCGGCAGATCCTGGTCAATCTCCTGTCCAACGCCTTTAAGTTCACAGAACCGGGAGGAGCCACCGGCTTGAAGGTGAGTGGCTGGGAAGGCTGGATTGCCTTTACCGTTTGGGATACAGGAATTGGCATCCCTGAAAGCAAGCAGCACCTGATCTTTCAAAAATTCCAGCAGCTGGAAAATCCCCTGACGCGCCGGTTTGAGGGAGCGGGGCTGGGACTGGTCGTCACCCGAGGTCTGGCCCGCCTGCACGGCGGGGATGTCAGTTTTATTTCCAGCGAGGGGAAGGGCAGCCAGTTTACCTTGCTGCTGCCGCCGCGTCCCCCGCTGAACTCCGCCGTAAAAGGGGAGCCTGGAATCGCGGAAGCCGCACGCCGGCACCGCCTGGTGCTGATTGTGGAGGCAGTGCCGCAGTTTATCGAAGCCCTGACAGAGCAGCTTACCGCCTCGGGCTATCGGGTGGTGATTGCCCGCACCGGCACCGAAGCTCTCGACAAGGCTCGCCGGTTCGCGCCGGCGGCGATTTTCCTCAATCCAGTGCTGCCACTGCTCTCCGGGTGGGACGTGCTGACGCTGCTCAAGTCGGATGCCGCCACCCGCCAGATTCCGGCGATTGTCACAGCCACCCGGGCGCAGAAGGAACAAGCGTACCAGTACCGAGCGGATGGCTTTTTGACCCTGCCGGTGAGTCAAAGGGCGCTGCAGCAACTGCTCGGCAGCCTCACCCCGCAGAAGCCAGAACCCGCCACCGCGCTGACGGTTCTCCGCCTGAACGCGCTGTCCGAAAGGGCGGCGGCTGCAGGTCAAGAACACAGGACAGATGACAGCTTCATGCCGGCGGACAATCTCAACAGCCTGTTGCAGGGGGCAGGGTACCGGGTGTTAGAAGCAGATGACCTCGATCAGGCAGAACTTCTCGCCGGACTTTGGCAGCCGGATGTCCTGTTGCTCGATACTGCCGGCCAGCTGCCAGACCCGCTGGCCTACCTGAAACAGCTGAGCCAGCACAGCAGTTTGGCCAAGCTCCCCTTGGTGGCGCTGGAGCCGGAGATCGCTGTGGCTGCAAGTCAAGTGGCCGGTCTTTCCGTGTTTCCCTTTCCGCCGGTTGCGGGCTCCGCCCAGTCAGGTATTCTTGGCTCCCCTTCGGGGAGACTTCTTGGCTCCCCTGCGGAGAGACCGGCACCGTCGGCTTTGTTGCAGCTGCTGGCGGCAGCTGCAGGCATGCGCTGCCAGCCGGTTATTTTAGTAGTGGACACCTCCACACTGCCGGACTTGCCAGCTCCGTCTCATCCCACTTCCGATTCCGCCTCGTCTGCCCCGCCCCACCCAAAGGCAACCCCTACTCCCAGGGAACCTCTGCCCACAGGCAAGCCCCACCCAAAGGGAATGGCTGCCTTTGCGGGAAGGGGCACGGGTGTGGGGCCTCCAGGGGGGCTGTTCGCTCAAACCCCCACTCTTCAACCCCCCCTGGCTTTCACCCCCCCCTGTTCTCCCATCACCCCTACCCTTGAAGATCCTTTTCTGGGTAACGGGTGCTGGCCGCTGAGCGAGCAGTCCCTGAACGCCTCTGAGGCCCGGTCAGGCGCTCTGGCGGAGGGGGCGCGGGGGCCTGCCCCTGCAAACGGCGGGCTGCCAGCACTGATTCAGTACATGCAAACTGCTGGGTTGAGAGCTTTGATTGGCCGCTCTTGGGCTGAAGTTTGGCAGCAGCTGCAAAGCCAAAGCGCTGACTTGCTCTTGATTTGCGTAGCTGAAGCCACGAGCGAGCCGCGAGTCGCGCAAGCGCTGGTTTCTTTGGGGCAGCTGCCCGCTTGCCCGCCGGTTCTGGTGCTCGACCGGCGCAGCAATTCGCCGGCCATGTCAGGACGGGCCAGTCGAGCGCCCTCACAGCAAGAGCGCTGTTTCTATTCCGGTTCTTCTGAAGATAATGACGACCGGCTCGAAAGAGTTTTGCAGGAAATCGCCACCCAGATTTTGCCTTCCGACCTGCCGGTGGCCGCTTTGTTGAACCAAATCAATCTGGCCCTGGCAAGAAGGATTAAAAATTTTTAATTTTTAATTTTGAAGTCTGAATTCATTCAAAATTAAAAGTTATAAATTCCTGCGATCGCGCCTCATAAGAAGTTGCATTCTAATCTGCTATTAAGAGGCATTCCTACAGGTAATTTTCGGGGCGGCATCAATTTTGTAAATTTAGCAACCTCAAGGGCCAAAGTCCTGCTTGGGGCGAAGGGATCTTCGCCCCTCCCCCTCTCCCCTCACCCCCAAACCCTAAACCCTAAACCCCAACACCTAACCCCTGACCCCTGACTCCTCAGCTGGGGTTGCGTCGCGAGAGTCTGGCAACGACCTGTTTGGACACCCGGACGAGCTGATAAGCGCCGGCTTTATCCAAAATTTGGTACTGGCTGGGAAGCAACCCCGCCTGTTCAAATTTTGAAGGATACCCCAGGATCAAAACAGAGGAAGGGTTGGGCTGAGCTTCAGCCCGGTGTTTGATGTATTTGATTCCGTCTTCCGGCAGGAGGTAGAAAGTCACCGGCTCTTTGGTGTAAAATACCAGGCTGGGTTTTTGAAAGCCGAGCATCACCAGTTCCTCTGCGGGTTGCCTGAATTGAACCACTGTCTGGGCTAGTTGCCGCAGGGGCAGCTGCCGGTAGCGATCCATGAAAAAGTAGCCCGGCATTACGGCCACAGTTAAAAAGGCTGCCACCCCCAGCAAATTGACGCCCAACAGCCAGCGCTTTTGGCGTGCCAGCAGGGCGGCGGCACCGGCGGCAGCGGCTGTCGCCCAAACCCACCCCCCCCAAACCAGCAAACCTGACTTCCCTAGCGCCTCGGACAAGTTGGGAATTGCCGGATCTCGCACGGCTTTCAGCCACAGGGCACCGGAAAAGAAGGCCACAGCCCCCACAGCCCAAAACGCCACATTCACCCAGCCCAGAGTCGCCAACCAAAAGTCAAACGAAAAGATTTTTTTCTGGTGCTTGTTGCTTTGTGCTTTTTGTGTTATAATATCGCTCCCCAGCAAGGCGACCAAGATGCCAGCGGCGGGCATTAAGGGCAGGACGTAGCTCGGGAGTTTGGTGACAGCAACGGTGAAGAAGCCAAAGATGCTGGCGAACCAAAACAGGGCAAATAAACCCAGTTGGTGCGAGCGGGGTGAGGCGATCCAGCGGCTTCGCTGCCAAAAGCGCACTCGGGCTGCAGCCACCGGCAAAAAAACTGACCAGGGAGCAAAGCCCAGCAGCACGACCAGAAAGTAAAAATACCAGGGTGCGGAGTGGTGGTTGACCACGCTGGTAAAGCGCTCCAGGTTGTGGTAGCCGAAAAAGGAGTTTATGTAGGCTTTCCCATTGGCCAGTGTCACCAGAATGTACCAGGGGAGCGCGATGGCCAGCACCAGCGGCACGCCCAGAGCCGGTCGCATTTCCCGCAAGACTTGCCGCCCATTGCCCAGGTAAAGCAAGAAGCTGCCGATGGCCAGCACCGGCAGGACTGCGCCCACCGGCCCTTTGGTGAGCACGGCTAGGGCGACCAGCAAGTAAAACGCCAGATACCAGCGGGCTTGCGCCGCCGGTCGTGCCGGTTGGGCGTAGCCGGTAAAAAAAGCCAGCAGGGCTGAGTCAGTGCAGCCGGTGAGCAGCATGTCTGAAACGCCGGTTCGCCCCCAGGCAATGGTGAGCGGATTGAAGGCGATCAGAGCCGCTCCCAAAAAGGCGGAAAGCCACGGTTTTAGTGGGGGCGGGGTGTGGCTGTCCCTGCCGCCGGCGTCCTCAAATGCCGGAAAGCCCCCGAACTGCCGCAGCGTGTGGAAGCCCAGGCACATCAGCCCGATGGCGGACAGGGCGGAAGGCAGCCGCACTGCCAACTCATTAACGCCCAGAATTTTATACCCGATCGCCATCAGCCAGTAAATCAGTGGCGGTTTGTCGAAGCGAGTCACCCCATTGAAATACGGCGTAATCCAGTCGTCAGTCACTGTCATTTGCCGGGCGGCTTCAGCAAACAGCGGCTCCGTCTCGTCAACCAAGCCGGTACTGCCCAAATTCCACAAAAAAGCCAGCCAGCCAATCAAGAGCAACCACAGGACAGATAGGGCCATCAGCCAAGCTGAGCGTCTGTCCTGAGAGTTCCTCAAATAAGTGAGTGTGCGGTCGAACCTAAGCTTCATGAAGCGTCTAAGGTGGTGAGCCGTAGCCTTTGAGATATGAGGGCTGTCAAAACATTGCCGGCAGCGCCAGCAGAGTTTATGGTTCCAAGTCCCACACAAAAGTATGGAAACCCGGCTTCACTTCGGAAGTGTTACCTCCCCGGGCCTACTACTTACCCTCTACTCTCTCGGTGAGACTTTTCCCACATTCTGATAGCTACTTTTCCTGTTTTGTCCTCTTTTTGGATACCCACACCATTTGTGCAGACGCGACATGTCGCGTCTCTATATATTACACGATTTTCTCACACACAGAGTCTCTAGTTGGGTGGCTTCCAACTCTGAGCGCCAAGTGGGGGGCTGGCACCTCACTTGCTGGGTCAGCGGCTCTTGAGGTGTGCGTTTTTCTTTTATTTGATTGAGCTTACCATGAATTCAATCACCGCGCTGCAGTAGCATTTGAGATAGTGACAGGGAAAGCGCGGGCTTTCGCGTGCGTGCCGGCACGGCGAGCGCTAGTTTTTCGAGGGTGGCTGCAGAACCAGCTGCCATTCTTTGGCTCGGGGGTTCCACACCGGCACCCTCGTCTGCCCCACGACGTAGGGACCCCAGTAATGGCGGGAGCCATCCTGGGCGAAGGCAACTAAAATGTCTCCCGGTTTCAGCGCCAGCTCGGCTTGTGGCAGTGACAGTATCAGCCCCTTGCTGCCCCCTTCAAAGGGCGCAAAATCCCAGTGGGCGGGCTCCCCATAGGCGCTCGACCCAGACTGCCGCGCCAAAAACACCAGCCGCACGGGATGTTCGGTGCGGTTGCCGGCACGCAGTTGGCCGGTGGAGCCCGATGCCGCCGCCGGCTTTGGTCCCGGGCGCTCCGAGACTCCCGGCATGGCGTCGGTGAACACCGGCAGCGGTGCCTGTGGGGCTGGCACGGCAACCCCACTCGCTGCCGGGGAAAGAGGAGACACCTCTGCCGGCAGCACCAAGGGCTGAGGTGCGGTCGCGCCAGTTGCGGCCATTGCAGGCCGCGAGCCGGCGGCTAGCCCCACGAGTGCTATAACTCCCAATAATACCTTGTATGCGCTCACTTTCATAAATCTTAATAGGTTAACCCCGCACCACCCTGATAGAACTTACAACTGTAGGATTAACCCGCGCTGCAGCCGGCTTTTCCTGATAAAGATCCTTAAAACAGACCGCACAGCCCTTGCAAGGTATGCTGAAAATGGGAATGTTTTATACCCCCGCCGGTGCTTTTTCCATTTCACCGGACTCGCCAACTATACATGCAAAACACCCGTCTCAACACCCTTGTCGCTGTCACCACAGAGCAGTTTGGGCGAGCTTTGCGCAATCCCTGGCGGCGGCTGTCGCTGCTCGGGCTCAGCCTGCTGTTCGGTACATTCCTCGGGCCGGCTGTTTCTAGCTTAGCCGGGCAGAGAGCTTACTGGGATATTAGCTCAGCCGCTATCTTGACGGTGATCATTGAGCTAATCAGCAGGATTATTTACGGGAACCGGCAACTGGCCCAGTCGCTGCCGGCAGAGGCGCTCAATGCGCTCAAAATTGGCGTCACCTACAGCCTATTTCTGGAAGCCTTTAAGCTCAACTCCTGATCCCATGCAACAGCCGAACCCATCTTATGATGGCATTCTAGAAGACTTGGCAGCTGGCCGCCAGCTACCGCCTCGTGTCTGGCAGCAGCTAGAAGCCCTAGAGCTAGCTGACGAGGGGCGCTCTGGCGCTTTCGGCATCACTGCAGAGAATGTGTCTGGGGTGATCGCGGAGCGAGCTTCTCTTTTTCAGTCGGTCTGCGCCACAGTGGCAGCCCAGTCAGAAGGTAAAATTCCTCCATCGCTGAGAGTGCAAACCCTCTGGAACTTGTGGCTGCCCTTGGCCTTGCGGCTCCACCAGTGCCGGCAAGTTCTGGGACGCCCCCTGATTCAGGGAATACTGGGAGTTCAGGGCACCGGCAAAACGACTCTGGCATCTGTCCTGAGGCTGATTTTAAGCCATTTTGGATACCGCACGCTCAGTTTGTCGCTCGATGACCTCTACAAAACGTACAGCGACCGGCAGCGCCTCAGACAAGCTGACCCCCGTTTGATATGGCGCGGACCTCCGGGAACCCACGATGTTGACTTGGGAATCGAGGTTCTCGACACGCTGCGCCGGTTGGAGGGGGTGCCGGTGCCGGTTCCCCGCTTTGACAAGTCCGCTTGTGGGGGTGCCGGTGACAGAACTGCGCCAGAAATCGTGGGAGGGGCCGATATTGTGCTGTTTGAGGGGTGGTTTGTCGGGGTGCGCCCGATTGACCCCGCTGCTTTTGACTCGGCACCGGCACCGATTGTCACGCCGGCTGACCGCGCTTTTGCCCGCGATATGAATGCCAAGCTGCGGGACTATTTACCTTTGTGGGAGCGGCTAGACCGGCTGATGGTGCTCTATCCAGCCGATTACCGCCTTTCCGTGCAGTGGCGCAAGCAGGCGGAACACCAGATGATGGCTGCAGGCAAGTCGGGGATGAGCGATACAGACATTGAGGAATTTGTCAAGTATTTTTGGAAGGCGCTGCACCCAGAGTTATTTGTCAAGCCTTTGCTCAATTCTGAGTGGGTGGATTTGGCGATTGAAATTAATCCCGACCGCTCTGTTAGTGCGATTTACAAACCCGGCGAGGTCGCTTGATTTCGGATGAATTTGCGGCGGGATGACATGTCGGGAATGGGGTGTACGGGTGGTGCCGGGCGGGTTTATTAATGCTCTTCGCTGTGTGGCAAAGTTTTCGGGCTTGCCCCGCCCCTACAGGTTTCTGGATAACCCAAGTTGCTACTTCCCAGTGAGTCAGGTGAGATCCCCCCCTAGCCGGGCGGGCACGGGGGCACCGCCCCTACAAAGGGGGGGAAATACTCAAAGCCCCCCTTTTTAAGGGGGGTTTGGGGGGATCTAGATGCTTAGACTTGTAGGTAGCAACTTGAGTTAGATAGTGTAGTGTTTCTATTTGAGTTGTGAGACGCGGAGAAACCCGGTTTCTCAAAGAAACCGGGTTTCTGTGAGAACGGATCTGTGGCTGTGAGTGGATATTAGTCTCGTTTCTCCTTCGGCTCCAGTTCAGATAAGTCGGAGGCAATCAGCCGGTCAATCAGCTCCACCACACCGGCACCGCGCTCGCCATCCGTCACCCAGTCGGCACGCTCTTTGACTGCCGGCAGGGCGTTGGCAACGGCGACAGAAAAGTGGCAGAAGCTCAGAAAATCGCTGTCATTCTCAGCATCGCCAACACCCACTGTATTGTCCGGCGATACGTCTAGCTCTTGCAAAGCCGCACTCAGCCCGGAAACTTTGTTTAAGCCAGAAGGCAGCACCATCACCGCACCTTTATTCAAGATTATTTGCAAATCTAGCCCCAAGTCGCGGATTGCTTCCATCACCGCCGTCTCGTGCGGGTGCCAGGTGGCAACTATCACCCGTCCGACGGCTACCGGGTGGACGTTTCGCTGTTGCAGCGCTTTGATAAATGCTGCCGGTGGGGGATCTGCCAGCGCCTTTTCCTCGCGAGTTGCGGGCCGGTATAGCAACGCTCCGTTCTCGACCACAACCCGGTCGAAAAGGTCAATGTCAGGGAAAACCCTTAGTAAATCTTCCAGCTGCCGGCCCGTAACTAGGATTAATTTCCGACCGGATTCGCGCAGGTGTTTCAGAGCCTCTAGAGTCGCTTTATCTACCCGATCGTCTTTGGCTATCGTTCCATCGTAATCGGTCGCTAGTGCCAGATATCGCATATATTTATGCTCAGATTTGGAAAACAATTTTTCACCATGCGAGCCCGCCCAATGCGAGCGTGCCAGCAGGTCAAAGCCTTTACTGGAAATAGCTAACAATAGCACCGGCAATCGCCTCGGTTCCATCTTTAGCCACCGGCTCTGATTTCCGAGGGGGCTGCAAAGGTTGGCGCAGAAATTCCCAACCCCCCTCAAAAAACTCTGCCGGCGAGACAATTTGATGGTCAACGCAATCCTGAATCCCTTCCATCAGCAGGGGAGATTCAGCAAAACCCTCTCGCGTCAGAGAAACCACCGGCACACCCAACCGCAACGCTTCGGAAAATGTGCTGTACCCCGGTTTGGACACCACCCGCCCGCACACCGGCATGAAGTCAACCGGTCTGAGGGGGGGCTTAGCGCCGCTATCCTCCTGCTTTGGGGTGACTTTAATCAAATTGGGCAAATCCGGCGCTTGCCGGTCAAAAGTAATAAATTGCCAGTCGGGAAAATGTGACAAATTGTGGTAAGGAATTCCATCCACACCCAATCCGCCAAATGTCAGCAAGACGGTTTTCTCCTGCGGCGCAGCTATCCCCCAACTCGCTCTGAGTTCCTCTTCGCTGTAGCGGGGGCTTCCGCCGGTTAACCCCACATCTGTTATATTGGGAAAAGCCTGCATCGGTTCGTGCATTGGCAAGCGAAACAAGCGGTCGCACTTGCTGAAACACTCGCTAATCCAATCCGCCATTTCCACAAACTCACCCCCCCATTCCCGGTAGATAAAATCCCAGCCAAAGTTGCTCATCATCCAGCAGGGAATGCCGGCTGCTTTGGCAATGGGAGCCGCCAGGGGGGGAATATCCGCCAGCACCAGCCCCACCCGGTTGAGATGGATGAAATTCACCTCACTGGCTATAATAGAATTCTGCCGCTTGCGAATCTCCCGCAACTTTTCCAAGGTTGCCGGTTTATCCATATTCAGGCTGTCCGATTGGATAACGCCCACATCAAAAGCCCGGGGGCGAACAATAAAATCCCCGGGAATATAGGACTCCAGCAACCAGCGCGGCGCTGTCGTCACCAGAATTAGCAAGATTTCCGGATTCAGCTTTTGCACCGCTGCTGCTACCGATGCAGCGCGGACGGCGTGGCCAAAGCCGTGATTGGTGATGGCCACATATAACGCAGGTCGTTGAGACATTTGGAATTGTTAAGCCTTAATTGTGAGTGGGGAGCCGGGATTAGGGGATTTGGGGATTGCCAGAAACGATTGCCAGAAACCCGCTTTCTTTGACAAACCGGGTTTCTTACGCTTTAATTATCCCCCTCTTCCCATTCTTCTCTCTGCGCTCTCTGCGTCTCTGCGGTTCATTATAAAATAAAATCCGAAATAGCAGCTACCAGCCGGTCTATCTCCCATTCTACAGTAAAATAGTGAGCGCAAGCACGCACGCAGTCTGGACTGACAATTGTCCGCACCATGATGCTTTGGTTTTCCAAAAACTGCACTAGCTGCTTGTGGGTGACACCGGCATCTCGGCGGTTTTTGTCCAGCTGGAAGGAAACCAAACCGGCTTCTGGCGGCGATGTCCGCAAACAGGTGATGCCGGGAAGATTCCCCAGCTTTTGCCACAGGTACTCGCTGAGGTGGAGGATTCGCTGGTAGCGTTCTTGGGGGGTTCCCCACTGGTGGTGAGCTTCTATGGCACTGCGCAAACCGGCATACAGCGGATAAGCGGAGGTGGCAATTTCAAATCGCCTCGCGTCCGGTTTCCACCCAGCCGGCTGTCCTGTTTGGTTGGCTACAATACCCCGCCAACCGATAAAGGTTGGGTGCAGGGATTCTAAAGCGTCTGGACGCACATAAAGTCCCCCGACGCCTTCGGGCCCACACCACCATTTATGGCCGGTGAAGGCATAAAAGTCAACCCCCAATTCTGTCAGGTTCAGGGGTAGAACGCCCACAGATTGGGCGGCATCGGCTAGGACTCGCACCGGCTGGCCATTTGTGGTGACGTTGCGGCATGCTTGGACAATCTCGGCGAGGGGCAAGACTTGGCCGGTGTTCCACAAGATGTGGCTGAGCACGACGAGTCGGGTGTTGGGGCGCAGGTGTCTGGCGATGACTTCTACTGGATCGCCTTCGTTCAAGGTGGCCATGAGCGGGCAGGTGGACACTTCGATGCCCAACCGGCGCTGCAGTTCCCCCACCGTTGCCACAACGCCTGGATGTTCGCAGTCGGTGATCAGCAGGTGTTCTCCTGGTTTCCAGTCCAGCCCCCACAGGGCGATGTTGCAGCCAACGGTGACATCCTCGGTGAGGGCGATGGTTTCCACCGGCACCCCCAGTTCCCCCGCTATGGCTTGTCGCGTGGCCAAGCTCTGCCGGTCGTTCCAGTCATTCACCGCTTGCGAAAATGGCCCCGCACGCTCCACTTCTTCATAAGATTGCTGGATGGCTTGGAGGGCGTCCACCGGCATGGGTCCCTGTCCGCCGTAGTTGAAATACGCTTTATTTGCTAAGGCTGGAAATTGCTGCCGGTGGCGTTCTAGCAGGGTTTGTGCTGGAGACATAGGGTTAAAAACCGCTTTCTTTACGCAGATTTACGCAGATAGTAGCGGATATTCTCTGCATTCGCCCCTCTTTTTAAGGGGGGTTTGGGATCTGAACCCGCCCCTACTGCGGCGGACTATTAAGATAATTTTTTTATTATCAAAAAATGTAAATCAATAGCTTAAACAAATCAATTGGCAGATAATGTTGAGCTGGTACGCTCCTCTGTTTCTTTTCAATCAGCCTGAAAGGGAATAAATATGGTGTTTCTGGCCGATAATACGTTTCTGGGCGGTGTGGGTGCCGATCAACTCAGTGGCACTGCGGACAAAGACCTAATCTTGGGCTCTGCGGGTAGCGATACCGCTTTTGGCGGTTCAGGTGCGGATCTGCTATTTGGCAACGAAGACGCGGACTTGCTTTTTGGCAACCAGGGCGACGATACTTGTCACGGTGGCCAAGGCAACGACTCCCTGTGGGGTGGCCAAGGCGGCGACTTGCTGTTGGGCAATTTGGGCAGTGACCTGCTTTTGGGCGACAAAGACAGCGATACGGCGCTGGGAGGGGAAGGCGACGATTTGCTCTTTGGCAACACCGGCGCTGACCAACAGTTTGGCAACACCGGCGACGATATCATCTATGGGGGTCAGGGCGACGATACCCTGCGCGGGGGGAAAGGCAATGACCGGCTTTTTGGCAATAAGGGCGATGACTTCCTCTATGGAGACTTGGGTGCGGACTTTTTTACCGGCGGCGAAGGCAATGACCGGTTCGTTATCGGAAACGGCACCGAAGCGGATGTCATTGCTGACTTCACTGACGGTAAGGATCTGATTGAGCTAATCGGCGGTTTGACGTTCGACTCTATTAATATAGTGTCCGGCACCGGCACTCTTGCCGGCAGCACGATTATTGAGATCCAGGGGACAAACCAGGCTATCGCGGTGCTTCAGGGGGTTGTCAGCAGTATTCTCGCTCGAGACAATTTCTTGCCGGTGACTGATGATGGGACAGGGGATGCCACAGTGGAGACGCCGGTGCTACCGCCGATATCGACACCGACACCGGCTCCCGAGCCGACTCCCACTCCCGAGCCGACACCGGCTCCCGAGCCGACACCGGCTCCCGAGCCGACACCGGCTCCCGAGCCGACTCCCACTCCCGAGCCGACTCCGACGCCGACTCCCACTCCGACTCCTATTCCCGAGCCGACTCCCACTCCCGAGCCTGCTCCCACTCCGACGCCGACTCCCCCTCCGGATTCGCAACCACCGGCAATCACCGCCGCACTCGCTAGCGACACCGGCACGAGCAACACTGATAAAATCACCTCTAACCCCGCAATTGCCGGCACTGTCACTGATGTGAGCCAAATTGCGCAGTTCCGGGCTGGGTTCAGCGACACTTTAGTGGATGTTCTGCCTCAATTGCAAGCCGGTGGGACTTTCTCCTTCAGCCGCGAACAGCTAGAAGTTATTAGCGGCGCGGCGCTGGCGGATGGGGAGCACACGCTCAAACTCCAGGCTACAGATGCCGCCGGCAATGAGTCGAGTCTGCTGGAAGTTTCTTTTACGCTCGACACGACACAGCCGGCACTTGAGATTGCCGCGCCGGCGGACAATGCCCAGCTCGCTTCTGTAGCTCAGCTAACAGGTACGGTGGGAGAAGCTCTCGCCTCACTCAGCTACCGCTTTGAGGGCGGCACTCAAGTGCCGCTGACGCTAGAGGGTGGCGCGTTTGAGGTGGCGCTGGATGTGAGCGCTCTTGCCGGTGGGGAGCAGACTCTGACTGTTACCGCTACTGATATCGCCGGCAATGTTACTTCTACCGCCGTGACGGTGAGCAAGGATGAGACGCCACCGGCAATCACCGCTGCACTCACTAACGACACCGGCACTGAGGCTGATGGCATTACGTCTGACCCGTCGGTGGCGGGTATTATAACAGATGTCAGCGAAATTGTCAACTTCCGCGCCGGGTTGGATGAGATGCCGGTGGCAAGTTTTGTGGGTGTGCTGGCGGATTTGCAGGAAAATGGCAGTTTCTCGTTTAACCGGCAGCGTTTGGAGGAAATTAACGGCGCGGCGCTGGCGGATGGGGAGCACACGCTCAAACTCCAGGCTACAGATGCCGCCGGCAATGAGTCGAGTCTGCTGGAAGTTTCTCTCACGCTCGACGCCACAGCACCGGAGGCGACAGCTATATCCGGAACTCTCAACACGTCACCTTCTTTTGTGGACGTGTCTTATGATGAGCCGGTGGGGGATGCGGCGTTTGCGGCGGGTAATTATACTTTGACAAAAGATGGGCAAGCTGTCAGTATCGTTTCGGTGGAACAGCTGACTCCCCGGATTGCGCGGGTGAATTTTGGCGCGTCTTTGCAGGAGGGGAGTTACCAGCTGGCGATTGCACCGGCAGTTAGCGACATTGCCGGCAATGCTTTGGCGGAACCGCTGACGTTTGATTTTACTGTGGCTCCCAAGCAGGTTGAGATTTCGCCCTCGAATGGGGAGGGAATGGTAGGGCTGAATCGGGAGACAATTGTCCGGTTTGGGGAAAAGGTTGACCCCGCGACGGTTAACAGCGATTCGTTTTACCTGATTGCGAATGGGGATACGATTCCGGGGCGGATTGAGGTTTCCAGCACGGAGGAGTTTGCGACTTTCTTTTATGATGAACCGCTGCCGGCTTCTACGGAAGTGCGAGTTGTAGTGGATGGGGATAAGATTGTTACCCGCGAGGGAGAGGCGCTGGATGGTAACGGCGACGGAACTGCCGGTGGGGTGAAGACGGCGGATTTCCGCACGCTGCCTTTAACTCGGATTGAGGGGACGAAAGTTTTCGGGTATGTGTACGATTCGTATAACAAGAATCCCGACGGATCGGATAAGCCGGTGGTGGGGGCGACGATTCGGGTGGATGGGTTCCCGGATTTGCAGGCGGTGACGGATGAAAGTGGCTATTTCGTGCTGGAAGATGTGCCGGCTCCGGAGTTCTTTGTGTATATTGACGGTTCCACGGCGAGCACTGCGCCGGCGGGCACGCAATATGCGAGTTTAGGGAAGCCTTTCCACAGTGTGCCTGGTCAAGAGACGCAGCTGACGATGGATGGGGAAACGTTTAATGTTTATTTGCCCCCGATGGCGGCGTCCGATGTCCAGCAGCTGTCGGCTACTGAAGATACGGATGTGGGGTTTGGGGAAGCGAGCAAGGCGCAGCTGCAGGCGCTGTTCCCGGATATTGACCCGTCTTTCTGGGAGTTGACAAATGTGACTTTTCCTGCTAATTCGGCGCGGGACGATCAGGGGAATGCGGCGACGCAGGGGATGATTGTGCCGGTGGCTCCGGATCGGTTGCCGGCTCCTTTACCGCCGAATTTAGATCCGCAGTTGGTGATTTCGATTCAGGCGGGGGGTGCGAGTGGGTTCAACCGGGAGGCTAATGGGGGCGCGACCAATTTTGATGTGCCGGCACCGGTGACTTTCCCGAATTTGGACGGGTTAGCGCCTGGGGAGAAGAGTTTGCTGTGGTCGTTCAATCACGATGCCGGTAAGTGGGAGGTGATTGGGACTGGGACGGTGAGTGAGGATGGGAAGAGTGTGGTGTCCGATCCGGGTGTGGGCGTGCGTGCGCCTGGGTGGCATTTTATCAATCCGGGGACGCAAATACAAGGGCCACCAGAGCCGCCGCCGCCGCCACCACCCTGTTTGGATAAAGACCAAATAATTGAGATTACCGTTGATGTACTTACAGGTGTGGAGAAGTGCCTGATAGAGTTGACTAGCGTCAATAAGTGGATTAAAGTGGCCTTTGAAGCTGCCACTGGAATTAGCAGCCTGATCGATAACGCCCAAAATCTGAAAGAAGAGATTGACACAGCAAAAAAACAAGGCAAAATAATCACTTTGGGCGAGATAGCAAATGGGATCAAACTGCTCAATGATGGAAAATCTTCTCTAGTGGCTGTGGTTGAAGCCATAAAGTCTCAAGGCGATCCCGTGAGCAAAGCTCTCTCTATTTCTAAATGCATTGAGGCCATACTAAATACCTTTAAAGGTATTTGCGATCAGGTTCAGGAAAAGCCTGATAGCCCCTGCAATACTCCTGCCGTGAAGGTTACTTGCACTGGACTGGATGTTGCCCAAACAGAACTGGCGAAAGTCAATGGCTTAGTTGAGCAAGCAGATTCAGGTTTTAAAAGGCTTGGCCTGGAATTCCTTTGCAAGGAAGTAGATCAACTTCTTTCAATTACTGGAGCAGCTGGCAGTAGTGGAACTCCCACACAAGGGATACAGCAACAGAGCCGTTCTATTTCTCGTCAGAGTCTAGGGGTGGCTAAAGACGCACAAGTATCGGCCAGTGACCCTGTGCCTCCTGAGATAATTGAGACGCTAAATACCCTTCTGGCTGAAGCCTCGGCTGTACAGGCAGATATCCAGCCGATTGAAGAGTTTGGTACAGCTTTTCAGGGGTTTGAAGATCAGGTCGAAAAAACACAGGACAATACTGCTCAGTTGTATTTCGAGTTTGCCGGCACACCGAAGGATGCTCCTTACTTAATTGACTACGGCACCTTCCAACTGCGGGGCAAGACTGATGGTAAAGGTCAGATCAGCAGTGTCTTGCCACCCAGTACCGAATTTACTGTATCAGTTTACGATCAGCTCAATAACCGTCTGGGTACGTTTAGTGGCAAGACTGGTGCATCGGGTTCGCCGACGAATATCCCACCTCTTCGGTTTATGTCCACAAGTGACCTGCCCGATACTGATGGAGATGGACTGGTGGACGATGCCGAGCGGGTTATCGGCACCATTGCCAGCAATACGGATTCTGACGGCGATGGCATTAACGACCTAGCCGAACTCCAGCAGGGACTTGACCCACTCGGAGGTCGGGCTTTCCCCACCGGCATTATCTCCAGTCTGCCCTTATTCGGTGAAGCCAAAGCAGTCGCCGTGGAAGGCTCAACCCTCAACACCGGCACCCAAACCGCCTATGTGGCCACCGGCTCGCACGGACTGGCAGTTGTGGACACCTCCCAGTTCGACAATCCGATTATCTTGGGCCAGCTGGATTTGCCGGGAGACGCCACCGATGTCGCCGCCGATACCAACTTGCAAATTGCAGCAGTTGCCGGCAATAGCGGCGGACTGCATTTCGTGGACGTTTCCGACCCCATGCTGCCGACATTGAGCCGCACCGCCAATATCTCCGCCAATCAGGTGGAAATTGCCGACGGGATCGCCTACGCCACAGAAGGCCACTTCCTGCACGCCATCGACTTGCTCACCGGCGAGGAGTTGCAAACCCTGACGATACCCGGACAGGGTACAGTCACCGGCTTAGCCCGCGAGGGGACAAAGCTGTACGCATTTACCGCCGGATCTCAAACCTTCTCTATTATCGACATCGCCAGCGAAGGCGCAGCCGGTGTCCTCGGACAGCTGACTGTCAATATTGCCTCGCAAGAAGTTGGCGTATTTGCCGGCAATGGCGTTGCTTACCTTGCCGGCAGCGGGTTGCGGACAGTAGATGTTTCCAACCCCAGCGCCCCCACTCTGATTGGCGACGCCACTCAGCTGTTAATCGCTCGAGATGTGGCGCTCAACGGTTCGGGTTTGGCTTTGCTTGCGTCTGAGGGTCAGGGTTTGGGCGTTTACAGTGTGGCTAACCCGCAAATCACCGACGCTTTCTTGACTGGGGTTGACACGCCCGGGTTTGCTAATAAAGTGGCTGTCGCTTCCGGGATTGCTTTTGTAGCAGACGGTTCGGCTGGCTTGCAAGTCATTAATTACCTGCCTTTTGACAGCGCCGGTGCTGCCCCAACTTTAACAATCAGCGCTGCCGGTGCTGACGCAGATCCCGCCACGGAGGGCATCCAGGTGCTGGAAGGCGTTACTATTCCCATCACTGCCGGTGTCTCGGATGACGTGCAAGTGCGCAATGTGGAACTGCTGGTCAATGACGAAGTGGTTCGCAATGACGTTTCGTTCCCATTTGACCTGCAAGCTGTGGCTCCCAATATCACTGCGGATTCAAATACTGCCACAATTCAGGTGCGGGCGACTGATACGGGAGGCAATACTGTGCTGTCAAACGTCCTCACCGTCAATTTGGTGGAAGACACTTTCGCGCCGGTGGTGATCGGCACTACCCCAACTGCCGGTGGGTTCGGATTGAATATCCCGTTCATCACTATCCGTTTCAACGAACCGATAGACACATCTTTGGCAGATTTGTCGGGACTGACGCTGACTAATTTGGGAGCGGATGGCGCAATTGGCGGTGGCGATGACACAGCAGTTGCCCTCAGTGCGGTGGAGACACCCTCGGCTCGCCGGCTGGTTATTTTGTCAGAAGGCACCTTGCCTCTCGGCAACTACCAGCTGACAGTAGATCCTTCAATTATCGCCGACCGGGCGGGGAATGGTTTCGCCGAGCCTTTCACCCTGTCGTTCATCAATTCCGACGTGCCGCCAGACACCGTATTCTGGATTTCCGACAGCGATGGCGACTGGAACAACCCCGCCAACTGGAGTACCGGCACTGTACCGGGCGCTAATGATAATGTTGCTATCAATCGCCTCAACGCTAATCCTGCGATCGCAATTTCCGGCAACGTTAGCGTCAAGAGTATCCGCAGCGAGGAGTCTTTAATCATTTCTGGCGGTTCGCTCTCCGTTAGCGAGGAATCGGAAGTGAATGGGGATTTGACAGTCAGCAGTGGGAGTGTGATTGCCGGCGGTGAGGATGCCTCCTTTACCGCAAATGGTGAGATTACATTTGAGGGTGCTAGCAGTCTTTCTGCCAACAGGGGCGGAACTCTGACGCTGAGTGGTGTTACTGCGATTGTCGGCAGCACGCGGTTCGAGGCTTCTGATGCCGGTAGCACTATCAACCTGCCGGCGCTTACCAGCTTCAGCGATGACAACAGCGACCAGGCGCAATCCGTATTAAATGCCTATGGTGGCGTTATCTCGGCTGACAATTTGGCCAGTCTGACGGAGGTAGACTTGTCTAGCAGTTACGGCGGCACCCTTAGCTTGCCGGCACTGACTAGCTACACCGGCAATAACTCAATCACCGCTGTCGGTGGTGGTGTGTTAACTTTGGGCGGACTCCAGAATCTTGCCAGCAGCACTAACATCCTAGCTCAAGACTCCGGCAGCACTATCAACCTGCCGGCGCTTACCAGCTTCAGCGATGACAACAGCGACCAGGCGCAATCCGTATTAAATGCCTATGGTGGCGTTATCTCGGCTGACAATTTGGCCAGTCTGACGGAGGTAGACTTGTCTAGCAGTTACGGCGGCACCCTTAGCTTGCCGGCACTGACTAGCTACACC
>JAHHHT010000011.1 GCA_019359235.1 Oscillatoria princeps RMCB-10 | reverse complement strand
CTTAGCTTGCCGGCACTGACTAGCTACACCGGCAATAACTCAATCACCGCTGTCGGTGGTGGTGTGTTAACTTTGGGCGGACTCCAGAATCTTGCCAGCAGCACTAACATCCTAGCTCAAGACTCCGACAGCACTATCAACCTGCCGGCGCTTACCAGCTTCAGCGATGACAACAGCGACTCGGCGCAATCCGTATTAAATGCCTATGGTGGCGTTATCTCGGCTGACAATTTGGCCAGTCTGACGGAGGTAGACTTGTCTAGCTACGCCAGTAATCTAACCCTACCCAGCTTAACCAGTTATGCCGGCGACAATTCAGTCAATGCCTCCAACGCCGCTCAGGTGACTTTAGATACCCTAGCCACCATTACCGGCACCATCGCTGTTCAAGCTGACGGCACCGGCACCAAAGTCACCCTGCCGGCGCTCAACAGTTCTCAGGGCACCTTCACTCCCAGCAGTGGCGGCACTATCGCCCTCAAAGATACCACCTTGACCGGCTGATAAACCCTCCTTAACGCGACCGCAGCTGTCGGACCGGCAGCCGGTCGCTCTTCAAAACAGTGCCGGCTGGATCGGAGGAGAGTGTTCCCGGATACCGTTTGTCTGCAATCTTTTTCTTTAGTCCGCTGAAAGCGGACTTTGCTTGTGTAGCGGCAGACTTCAGTCTGCCGCCAACCGCAGGCGCTTTAGACAGAGCCGGTATGGGGAAAGCCAGTTTTTAAAAGAGACAATTTACCGGAACTTAACCCAGTCTTATTGAAGGGGGCGGGAAATTGCTGCCGGTGGCGTGACCGTAGCGTTTGTGCTATTACAGTGCCGGCAGATGGATGAGCCGTACTGCATAAATCCTATCTTGGCAACTCCCCAAAGACAACTGTTTTAATAAGTTTTTTTAAGACTCCCCCACACTCCTCAGGAAAGATGATAGAGTCATAGTAGCGACAGCAAAGGGTTAAGATTATCTCCGCTGCCAAAATTTCTCAACCGCAGGTTAAATATCACCGGGCAAAGGTGGGATCGACGCCGCAATTTGGCGCAACCGGCACGGCGCGACCGGCAACTGCAAGGAGGGCAGAGACAAGACTTTCTCGCATCTGCCGGTGCGGGGTGAAAAGCGAGCCGGTTTAACCCTCATCAACACACCCCATTCAATATATAGCAGTTTTCACTTGCGTGGAGTACAGTTAGATCCCCCCCTAGCCCCCCCTTAAAAAGGGGGGGAACATTCTCAAAGCCCCCCTTTTTAAGGGGGGTTGGGGGGATCTCCAGACTGTATTCCACCCAGATGCAAACCGCTCTAAGCTTTTGGACAGGCGTCTCGCCTGTGCCATACCAACGTCAAACGAAGTGCGACAGGCGTCTCGCCTGTGCCATACCAAACTAGCGCAGCAAGGGGGAATTTATGAGCTACGAAGGTAATGACTTACTTTTAGGAACACCGGCGAATGAGCAAATACCCGGTTTCCAGGGCAATGATACCATTCTCGGTCTGGTCGCCGGCGACCTGATATTCGGCAACCAAGGCGCTGACTTAATCTTTGGCAACCAAGACAGCGATACCCTCTGCGGCGGACAAGATAATGATACCGTGCGCGGGGGCAAAGGCAATGACCGAGTATTGGGCGACAGAGGGGATGACATGCTCTGCGGAGACTTGGGCGCAGACAGCTTAACCGGCGGCGAGGGCAATGACAGATTCCTGATTGGCAACGGCACGGAAACCGATGTAATTTCCGACTTTGGCAAAGGTCAGGATTTAATAGAATTAACCGGCGGTTTGACATTTGACTCTATAAACATAGTAGCCGGCACCGGCACCAACGCAGGCAACACCATTCTGGAAAACAAAACCACCAAACAGACGATCGCCGTATTGCAGGGAGTTGACAGCAGCACCCTCACCCGCGCCCACTTCTTGCCAACTCCAGAGGGAGACGCCGTACTGGATTGGAACCAGACACTCTTAAATGCAGTAAAGCAGGATAAAACCGCACCCCCCCTAGCGTCACGCAATATGGCAATGGTTCACGCCGCCATCTATGACGCCGTGAACGCCATTGAGCAAACCGGCGAAATCTACCGTGTGGAAGCTAACGCACCCGAAAGCGCATCAGCAGAAGCAGCAGCAGTAGCAGCAGCGCACCGCGTCTTAGTCAATCTTTACCCGCAACAAACCGCAACCTTCGACACAGCGCTGCAGGCGTCTCTCGCAGAAATACCCGACGGTAAGGCAGAAACAGATGGCGTCAATTTAGGGAAATCCGTTGCCGATCAAATCGTGCAATGGCGGAGTGCGGACGGCGCAAATGCCACAGTGCAGTACGCGCCAGGAACCGATCCGGGAGAGTGGGAACCGACGCCAACCGGTTTCGCACCGGCACTGCTCCCGCAGTGGCCAAATGTCACGCCATTTGCCATGACAGAGGGCGATCAATTCCGCCCCGACGGACCGCCGGAACTTGACAGTGATGAGTATACCGCAGAATTGAATCAAGTCAAAGAGTTAGGAGGCAGCAACAGCACAGCACGCACCGCAGAACAGACAGAAATTGCACAATTTTGGGCGGATGGAGCCGGCACTTACACCCCCCCCGGACACTGGAACGAAATTGCGCAAGATGTCTCCCTGCAACAGGGCAGTACCTTAGCTGAAAATGCCCGCCTGTTCGCGCTGCTCAACATCGCAATTGCGGATGCCGGTATTGTCGCGTGGGACGCCAAATACACCTACGATTTCTGGCGACCGATTACGGCAATTCAGCAAGCAGAAAGCGATAGCAATCCTCAAACAGCTGGCGACCCAACCTGGACACCGCTGCTGGCAACTCCACCCTTCCCGGAATATGTTTCTGGGCACAGCACATTCAGTGGAGCTGCCGATGCCATACTGACATCTTTCTTTGGGGAGAACATTAATTTTACCACAGAATCAGCCGGACTCCCAGAAGTGAGGCGCTCATTTGAAAGCTTCACACAAGCTGCTTCCGAAGCCGGCATGAGCCGCATTTACGGCGGCATTCACTTCCCCTCAGCCAACGAAGACGGGCTAGCAGCAGGAAAGGCTTTGGGCGAGTATGTTTTCGATAACTTTTTAGGGAGTGAGGTTTAGTCCGCCGGCACCGTTCTTGTATTGCAGTGGGGATTTCTCGAAGATGTTTATTAACTTCTCTTTCTCCCCCTCCCCGTGAACGGGGAGGGGGTTGGGGGGTGGGGTTCTTTCTGGTGTAGCAGGGCGGGTTTATTAATCCCCCAAGTTGGGTGAGAAATATTTCGGGTTCGCCCCGCCCCTGAAACTGCAGCGACAGAATTCACAGGCGCAGAGACACCAGCACTTCCTTAACGCGGACAAACTCCTCCTCCAACTGCGCGGCAATTTCAGCTGTTCCTTGCAGCTCGCAGTCTCTCGCTTTCGCTTCCAGTTCAGAGCACAGCTTCCACATCCCAACAATACCAAAATTCCCGCAGCTCCCCTTAAGACTGTGAGCCGCATACCGCACCTCCTCAGCATTCCCCCGCACCGCCGCTTCCCGTATCGACTCCAGCAGGGATGGGGTGCTGTCCACAAACAGGTCAATCATTTCCGTCAGTGCGTCAGGCTCTCCTTCTTCGTAGAGCTCCTCACGCAGAGAAACCAGCACATTCAAATCCACGGAAGGGCTGACCGGCTGCACAGCAGCTGGCGGAAAAACCTGATCGCTACCCCCCTCGCCGGCTCCCCCCTCGGAAACCCGCACGCAGCGCTCCAGCCCCGCCTGCAAAGCTTCCACCCTCACCGGCTTGCTGATATAATCATCCATCCCAGCCTCCAGACACTTCTCCCGATCTCCTTCCATCGCACCGGCAGTCATGGCAATCAGCCGGGGGCGCTTTGACTGTGGCCATTCCTGGCAGATGCGGCGGGCAGCTTCCAGCCCATCCATCTCCGGCATTTGCACATCCATGAGCACCAGATCGTAACCCTGCCGGCGCAGCGCTTGCAGCGCCTCCAAACCGTTGCCAGCCACATCCGCCCGGTAGCCCATGCGCCCCAGAATTGCCAGCGCCACCTTCTGATTCACCGCATTGTCCTCAGCCAGCAAAATCCGCAGCGGCAGCCTTTGGGCCATTGTAGGGGCAGCCCCCTGTGGCTGTCCCTGACGCTCTCTGGGGCTTGGCGTGACTTTGACCGGCAGTTTGGCAAAAACCCCCACCAGCAGATCATAAAGCTGGGATGGCTTAATCGGCTTCGTCAAGCAGGCGGCAAAATTCGCTTTTTCATCCTTGACTGGATATCCGATAGAAGTCAGCATCACCAGTGGCAGAGTTTGCGCATTCCGATACTGGCGGATAGCAATAGCCAGCTCCAAACCGTCCATCTCAGGCATCTGCATGTCGAGAATCGCCACATCAAAGCTCGTGCCGGTGCGAATCAAATCCAGCGCCTGAGTACCACTAGCCACCTCTTGTGGAATTAGCCCCCATTTGAGCGTTTGCTGTCGCAAAATTTGCCGGTTAGTGGCATTGTCATCCACAATCAGCAGCCGCTTGCCTTCCATCTGCGGCAGAACGCCGCTCATGTGCACGCGCGGCTGGCTGGGAGCGGATTCCGCCACAATCGTGAAATGGAAAGTAGAGCCAGCGCCAACCTCGCTCTCCACCCACATCCTCCCCCCCATCAGTTCGCAAAGGCGCTTGCTAATCGCCAGCCCCAAGCCGGTGCCCCCATAGTGGCGCGTGGTGGAGGCGTCCACCTGCGAAAACGACTGGAACAGCCGGTTCATGCGCTCAGGGGGAATGCCAATGCCGGTGTCTCTGACAGAGAAGTGGATTTCGCAGATCCCCCCCTCACCCCCTCTTAAAAAGGGGGGGGAGAAGGGAATAGCAGCCGGGATTGGGGGATTTGGGGAATTTTCTCCCTCTGGCTGTCTGCGAGCGCTAGCGGAAACCACCACCTCACCGGCACTGGTAAATTTCACCGCGTTGCTGAGCAGATTCACCAGGATTTGCCGCAGTCGGGTGACATCCCCGACAAGAGTGTTGGGGGTGTGTTCGTCAATTAGGTAGGCTAGGTCAAGCCCTTTTTCTGCTGCCTTGGTTACTAGAAGATCCAGGGATTCCTCAATGCAGTCGCGCAAGTCAAAAGGCTGGGTTTCCATTTCCAGCTTGCCTGCTTCGATTTTGGAAAAGTCGAGGATATCGTTGATGAGAGTGAGCAAGGCATCCCCACTGCGGCGGACTGTTTCGGCGTAATCCCGCTGTTCGGCGCTCAGTTCTGTGTCCAGCAGCAAGCCGGTCATGCCAATCACCGCATTCATCGGAGTGCGGATCTCGTGGCTCATGTTCGCCAGGAATTCCGACTTGAGGCGCGTGGCGGACTGAGCCTCCTGGAGGGCGGCGTCGAGCTGTGCGTTTTTGCCTTCGATTTCGGCGGCGATGCGAGCCGCCTCCTCTTTGGAGCGCAGCACCTGTGCGATGTATTCTCTCAGCTGGCGCACTGCTGGGTGGAAGACAAATAAAGCTTCTAGCAGCAGCACCAGCAGGGTGACGAAGAGCAGTGACATCTCAATCACTCTGATTTGCTCGACGCGGGCTTTTGCTTCTCTGTCGTACTGGAAGACAATCGCGTCCATTCCCTTGAGGAAGGCAGCCTCGTGAGCGAGAATTTCTCCAATCAACAGCCCTGTGCCGGTATTCCCAGAGGGTGCGGGGGGTGTTGAGTCAGGAAGTTTCTCCTCCTGAGAGTTCTGTGCTTTTTCAGGAAGTTCCTGCTCCTGAGAGCTCTGTGCTGTTTGAGAAACCGGCTCGCTGGCGCGGATTAAAACCAGCAACCCCTTGGCTGCACCGAGCATCGATTCATAGTCAGGCGCAATCTCGGCAAACATCCGGGTGACAGTCTCCGTGTTAGAGCCTGGTAAACCCAGCTCAGCGTCGCCGCGCTGCAAGCCTTGATGGGATAGCTCCCACAGCTTGACGACATTTTGCAGCTCCTCCACCCGCTGTTGGCGGGCGGCGGGAGTGGGAGCGGCTTGGATGGCCAAGGCGGCTTTGCTCAACTTCTGGCTGAGCATCCGCTGGCGACCGGCAATGTTAATCACCCGGGAATCGCTCGACTGCTGGCGGAGGGAGTGCTGCACCAAAATTTGGCCGGCGACTGACAGCAGCGCCACAGCACTGAGGGCGGCAATGTAAAGCACGGTCAGGCGGCGAGTCGGGGACGGTTGAGTGCGTGATGCCGGCATTGATTTGATAGGGTTGCTATCGGTTTGGTTGAGTGTGGCGAAGCGGTTTTGGCTGGAGTTCTAACACCCTGTTGGGCTGCAGACGCGACAGGTCGCGTTTGTAGCTTGCGTTACCTATTGCATCAATTATGCCTTCCCAGCGCAGCTCTTACCCTGATTCTCAGTAGGTCAGTCAAATATAGCGGTGTTCATGTGGATGAAGTAGGCCCCAGAACCCCGGTTTCTTAAAGAAACCGGGGTTCTCAGTACCTCAAGCTTGATGAAAAACGCTATAAAAGGCATTCACAAGATCCCTCCCCAGCCCCCCCGTAAAAAGTGGGGGCACCAATAGCCCCCCTTTGTCAGGCGGGTTGGGGGGATCTCAGACGGTTTTTGGGTGAACGGTTTTCCCGGTGCCCGTCTGCGCGGGCGAGCGAATTCCTGCTAGCTTAAAGGCATGCTGCTGACTACCGAAGTTTTATTTCATTTCCAACGCTGCCGTCGTCGAGCGTTTCTCGATTTTTGCGGGGACACCAACCAGCGCGATCCCGAACCTGAGTTCTTGCTGAAACTGCAAAAGGACAGCTGGGCGCACCGGCAAGCCACTGTCGCCGAAATGACGCACATAAAGCCGGATTGCCCGCCTGGAGACTGGGCTGCTGGCGCGTCGGCGACTCTGGAATTAATGCGGCGGGGGGTTGAGCGCATTTATATGGGAGTGCTGGCAGCCTCTGGCCCAGAGGGGTTCACCCTCGTCAGCTGTCCCGATTTGCTGGTGAAGCAGCCGGGGGAGTCTGGCTTTGGGGATTGGCTGTACGTTCCAGCAGATATTAAGTTGGGCCGGCGTCCGAAGCTGGACTATCAAATTATTGCGGCTTTTCACGCTTTTTTGCTGGAGTCAGTGCAGGGAGGAAGCCCCCCAACTGCAGCGCTGCTGTTGCGGGACAAACGGACTTACTGGGTGAATCTGGCTCAAAGGCTGCCCCAGATGCATAAACTGGTGAGAGAGTGCGCCGAGATGCTGCGCCGGCGCACTGAGCCAGAGGTTTTTATTTCCCGCCACCCCTGCAGTCTCTGTCACTGGTTGAGCAGCTGCACTTCGCTCGCCACAGCAACGAAGCACCTGTCTCTGCTACCGGGAGTGACGCAGAGCCGGTACGAAAAGCTGCGAGGGCTGAATTTGACTTCGGTGGAAGCGCTTGCTGGGGCTGAGCCGGCGGTGCTCGAACCCATGCCTGAATTTGCCGGTGGGGTGGCTCGACAGGTGGTGCGGCAAGCTCAAGCGGCTTTGCAGAATCGGGCGCAGGCGTTGATAGAGACAGCACCTAATGCCGGCAGCTTTCCGACTGCGCCGGTGGAGCTTTATTTTGATATTGAGGCGGAGCCGGAGTTGGATCTGGTTTTTCTGCACGGGGTGCTGGCGATCGACCGGCACGCCAAAACCCAGACGTTCCACCCCCTGCTGGCAAAACAGCCCTCGGATGAAGGGGCGATCTGGCAGCAGTTTTTGGATCTGGTGTGGGCGCACCCCGATGCGCCGGTGTTTCATTTCTGCGATTACGAGGTTCAGACGGTTAAACAGCTGGCAAAGCGCTACCGCACGCCCGCTCACTTGTGGCTTCCCCTGCTGAGCCGCTTTGTGGACGTGCACGAGTGGGTGACGCGAACGGCTGTGCTGCCGGTGGACAGTTACGCCCTGAAATCGATTGCTCGCTGGTTGGGTTTCCAGTGGCGTGCCGGTGCCGCCAACGGTGGCCATTGTGTCGTCTGGTATGACCAGTGGTTGGAAACCGGCAATCCCTTTTTCCTCGACGCCATCCTCAGCTACAACGAAGATGACTGTCGCGCCACTCACCTCGTTAAGGACTGGCTGGCCAGCTTTTTGTCAGGGAATAGGGGTGAGGGGTGAGGGGTTTGCGGATCAGAGGGACACGCGACACTAACACTTACCACCTAACACCCGCCACCTAACGCCTAAGCCCTAACACCTAACCCCTACCACTTACCACCTACCACCTACCACCTACCACTGCGGCGAGATATCAGTTTAAACTCATATCGGTGAAGGAAAGGCGCGGGCAGTTATTCCACCAAACAGGGTGTATGCAATCAGCTTTGAGTGTCACTTTCTGAGCGTTCTGAATATTAACAGACCACTTTTGTTCGTTTTCTTGCCGCCTTATATATTTTTGCCCCACCAATTTTTCGTCCGCATACACTTCCAGCAGGACGATATCTTCTTTGTCTCCAACTTTGCTGCGCCTGTCCAGACCGAAACCCAAGTTGAGTTGGGAAAAGCCGGAAGGCAATATACAAACGACTTCCGCCGGCACTTCACTGTTGTCTAGAATGTCTCCCGACTCTTCCGCCGCATACATATTATATAAATAGGCGATTTCTGAACCCGAATTTCTCCCTACAGTAATTGACTGAGAGCGGTCCAGATGCTTTAAGGGTTGCTCCACGCCTGGGGTCGCACTGCGACATTCCAGATTAAACAGGTAAGATAATTTAGGCTGCCCTTTTATTGCAGTGGCTGGCAGTAACCACGCTAAAATAGCCGTCCCGATTGCTAAACGGTTTTTCAAAAGCATGGGCTGTTATCCTCATAAATTTCCAAACTTGTAACTCATCTGATAGCTGAAAGCTCCCCCGTCCCCCTCTTATAACACTTTTACTAGCCGGTCTTAGTCTAGCCTTAAAATTCTCTTATTAGGAGAATAATATATCTTTTTTATTGGCAATTTATTAAGGGCAATTATAAAATAAACCCTAAGGAAGAGTCAGCCCGCCGGTAGCCTGGAGGGTTAGGGGTTAGGGGTTAGCAGTTAGGGGTTAGGGGTTAGGGGTTAGGTTTTAGGGGTTAGGGGTTGGGTTTTAGGAGAGAAGTTGATAATTAACCCAATGCCCCATGCCCCATGAGACCATCCCCATGCGAGCGTGCCCCATGCCCATACCCAATCCCCAATCCCCAATCCCCAATCCCCAATGCCCCAGGCGAGCGTGCCCCAGGCCCAATGCCCCATGCCCAATCCCCAATGCCCCAGGCGAGCGTGCCCCATGCGAGCGTGCGAGCGTGCCCAATCCCCAATCCCCAATCCAAAATCCTTGCATCCAAAATCCAGCACCGGCTTGCCTACCGCCCTTATTTACGCTAGGCTAAACAATAAGTCAAGCGTAAAACTGCGGAATTTTGCGGATCTTCCCTGATTTGCCGGTGCCGAAAAAAATTTTCCGAAAAACCGTTGACAAATTCCAAAACTGCCTGCACAATAGGAAATGTCAGCAAACTTGGGACTGTAGTTCAATTGGTTAGAGCACCGCCCTGTCACGGCGGAAGTTGCGGGTTCGAGCCCCGTCAGTCCCGTTCTAATGAGTAGTGTGGCAGACGCGATTGGCCAGCGTCTGGGCTTAAGAATAGGGGCGGGTTCTTCCTAAATATCCCCCGCACAAGGGAGAATATTGCTAAACCGGCCCCTGAGTTGGCCATTGGAGCCGCAGGGGAGGGTGTTACCGCAGATATCTCCGGCACAGCGGAGAGAATTGCTACTAAACAGGCCCCTGCGGGGGCCAAGCAACTGAAAAGCAGCGTTGGAGAAATGCTTTTGTGACAGTTAGAGTTCGTCTTGCCCCAAGCCCCACGGGCAACTTACACATCGGAACAGCCAGAACGGCTGTTTTTAATTGGCTGTTTGCCCGACACATGGGCGGGCAGTTTATCTTGCGCATAGAAGATACGGATGAGGAGCGATCGCGGGAGTCGCACACCCAGAATATCCTGGAAGGGCTCACCTGGCTGGGTCTGAACTGGGACGCAGGGCCGATTTTCCAGTCCGCCCGCCTCGACTTCTACCGGCAGATGATTCAAACCTTGCTGGACAAAGGGCTAGCCTATCGGTGCTACTGCACGGAGGCAGAGCTAACCCAAATGCGCGAGGAGCAGATGGCCAAAAAACAGGCTCCCCGCTACGACAACCGCCACCGCAATCTGACAGAGAAGCAGCGGAAAGCCTTGGAAGCGGAAGGGCGCACCTCGGTAATTCGCTTCATCATTGAGGACGAGCGGGAGATTTCCTGGAATGACATGGTGCGGGGGACTGTGACCTGGAAAGGCAGCGACCTCGGCGGGGATATGGTAATCGCTCGCGCCAGCACCGGCACGCTCGTTGGCCAGCCCCTGTACAACCTGGCGGTGGTGGTGGATGACATCGACATGCGCATCACCCACGTCATCCGAGGGGAAGACCACATCGCCAACACGCCAAAACAGATTTTGCTCTACGAAGCCTTCGGGGCAAAAATACCGGCATTCGCCCACACGCCCCTGATTTTGAACCAAGCCGGTCAAAAGCTGTCGAAACGAGACGGGGTGACGTCCATCTCGGAATTTAAGCAGATGGGCTACACGGCAGAGGCGATGATCAATTATATGACTTTGTTGGGCTGGTCGCCGCCAGATACCAAAGAGCTGTTTACTTTGCAAGAGGCGGCGCAGAAGTTCAGCTTCGAGCGGGTGAACAAGGCCGGTGCCAAATTTGACTGGGACAAGCTCAACTGGATTAACAGTCAGTACCTGCACGCCATGCCAGCCGGCACCCTGACGGAAAGGCTGATTCCCTACTGGGAGGAGGCGGGTTTTGAATTCGAGCCGATTTCAGATCGCCCTTGGCTGGAGCGGCTGGCGGCTCTAATTGGCCCCAGCCTGACTCGCTTGTCAGAGGCGGTAGAGATGAGCCGGGTGTTTTTTGTGCCAGAGGTGAGCTGTGACTCGGAAGCTGCGGCTCAGTTGGAGCAACCAGAAGCTCGCGCCCTCTTGGAGGCAATTTTGGCAACCCTCGACAGCAATGCGCCCCTGACAGAGGCGAGTGTTGGGGAGCTGATCAAAAAGCTGACAAAAGAGCAAAATGTCAAGAAAGGGGCGGTGATGCGGTCGCTGCGGGCAGCCCTGACCGGCGTCGTGCACGGGCCAGACCTGATACAATCTTGGTTGCTGCTGCATCAGCGCTCTTTGGATCGAGTCCGCTTGCAAAAGGTGTTAAACATAAATGTTGATGGGGGTGTTGTTTTGAGTGAAACTCCTGTGCCAGACAAACCAAAATCAGAAGGGGCTGCCGGCACGCCGCTGGCAATAACCCCCAGTGCCGGTGCCGCCGCCGAGCCGCCTCCCGAGGTGCCGGCGGAGCCGTGGCAAGGGCCCGCAGAAAAAGTTGTCGATGTCTTGTCAAATCTGCCGGATTATGTTACGGACTTTTTTGGCAACTACAAAAAGCCGATTGTCTCGGTGGGTTTGATTGTGGGGGCAGCGGTGACCTTGAGGGTGATGCTGACTGTGCTGGACGTGCTTAACGATATCCCGCTGGTCAAGCCTACTTTTGAGTTGATTGGCGTTGTTTACGCCGGCTGGTTTATTTACCGCTATTTGCTCAGCGGGCCCAGTCGCCAAGAGTTAGGGCAGAAGGTAAAAGAGTTCAGGGACTATATTGCCGGTGAAAATACTTCCAACGGATAACCGCTGGAACTGAAAAGCAAAAGTAGGGCCGGCACTGCTGGCCCTTACAGCGAGGAACTCGACTGGCAATCGAGCCGTCTTTGAATGATTAAAGCAGTTGACTTTCTGTTGGAAAGCGCAATTGAGAGGAATCAGAACGCACAAAAGCGGGCTAAATCCAGGCGGGAGATTCGCACAGGTGTGCGGCAATTCAACCCGGGTGGCGGTAGCCATTGCTGCGGGCGCATTCTGGAGTGGACTCTTTACCCCAACTCTGGCTCTGCCGGCGCAACTGCCTTTATTTGAGAGCGTGACGGTCAGCCCTAAGTTTGACCCAGACCCGATGGCGATTCGCGGTATCAGTGGCGGAGAAGTTGCGGCGGAGAAAATCGCGGGTCGCCAAGAAACGTCCACCGGCCCTTGTGCGGGTTTCGCAGACGAACAGCCAGACCACATTCTGACGCTGACGGCTTTTTTTAGCTACCTCAGCCTGCAAGTTGAAAGCCCCCAAGACACCACCTTAATCGTGCGCGGACCAGGTGGCAGCTGGTGCAGTGATGACCAGATGAGCCCGGGGAAAAATCCTGGCATTGCCGGTCAGTGGCGAGCCGGCACTTACGAAATTTGGATTGGTTCCTACAAAGCAAAAAGCTATCACCCGTATTCGCTGGAAATTACTGAGGTGCGGTGAGATAAATTTCGCGTTTCATGGGGATTGGGGATTGGGCATTGGGCATTGGAGCGCAGGCTGCTAATTGCGCCGGCGAGAAACCAGGTTTCTCAAAGAAACCTGGTTTATTGATACCAGGTTTATGTTTGCCGGCATACTTATAAAGCGCTTTGATGAAACCGGCACTCACCAGATAGCCCCGCTGCGGCGGGTTTACAAAAGATATCAGCTTGAGACAGACAATATCTATAAACATCTACTTGCCCCGCCCCCACCGGCCTGTTGGATTTTCCGAGGCTGATAAAATAAGGGTAAAAGGCGATCGCGGGCGAGTTTTTTAGGTGGGAAATTAACAGAAAGGAAGGGAGAAGAAGCAAGCATAGCGCCATAACTTCTTCTCCCTTTCTTCCTTGTGCTTGTTCCCTGCGGCTGGGGACAAATTCCCAACCTTCTGCGACCCGCAGGGCTGTTTTGGGCGTCAAGGTAGAGTCAGGGGTTTAGTCCTGTTCCCTGTTCCCAAATGGGGGCGAGCGCCCCACGCCCCCCACAAACGCCCTAATTAGGCTTAGAAATCATCAAGTGGGATTATGGCTTTGAGGCGCTCTAGTTCGGGATCGACCTCTACTGGTGGGGGGGGCTCGGAAGGCGCGGGTGGCGGCTGGGGTTGACGCCGTGAGGGAGTCTCAGCTGCAGGCCGGCGATCGGCTTGCACAGCCACCTGCGCGATCTGCTGGCTGAGCTCGCGCACCAAGCGGTCGAGGAGCTCGAACTGGCCTGAGTCCTTGGCCATGAACCGCTGTTCCAGGGCGGCGATTTGGCGCTGCAGCCCCGCCACCTGCTGTTCCATCTGGGCGGAGACGGGGGCCTGCTGGCCGGCACCGGCCTGCAGCGGGTCAGAGGCTTTGGCCGTGACGCGCTGTTCCAGGCCAGCAATTTGCCGCTGCAGACCCGCCACATACTGTTCCATCTGGCCGGAGAGGGTGGCCTGCTGGCTGGCAGCAGCCTGCAACTGGTCCGAGGTTTTGGCCGTGACGCGCTGTTCCAGGTCAGCAATTTGCCGCTGCAGCCCCGCGACATACTGTTCCATCTGGCCGGAGAGGGTGGCCTGCTGGCTGGCAGCAGCCTGCAACTGGTCCGAGGTTTTGGCGGTGACGCGCTGTTCCAGGTCAGCAATTTGCCGCTGCAGCCCCGCGACATGCTGTTCCATCTGGGCAGAGAGTGCCGCCTGCTGCTGGCTGGCAGCGGCCTGCAACTGGTCAGAGGAGCGGGCCATTAGGCGATGTTCCAGCTCAGCAATCTGGCGCTGCAGCCCCGCCAGCTGCTGTTCTATCTGGGCTGAGAGAGTGGCCTGCAGCTGGCTGGCAGCGGCTTGCAACTGGTCTGATGCTTTAGCCGCTACCCGCTGTTCCTGAGCGGCAATTTGACGGTGCAGCTCAGCGACTTGCTGTTGCGTCTGGCCCGAGAGGGTGAGCTGCAGCTGGCTGGTAACGGCCTGCAACTGTTCAGATGCTTTGGCCATTACCTGCTGTTCCTGAGCGGCAATTTGGCGCTGCAACCCCGCCAGATGCTGTTCCATCCGGGCCGAGAGGCCTGCCAGTTGCTGGCTGTCTGGGGCCTGCAACTGGTCAGATTCTTTGGCCTTTAGCTGCTGGTCGAGGTCAGCCAACTGACTCTGCAGTTCAGCAATTTGCTGTTCCACCTCCCCTGTTTTGGGGCTGGGGCGTACAGATTCCGAGATATATAAAAATTGCCAGAGTGCTTCCTTGCAGAGGTCACTGAAAGTCTTGTGCGGCTGTTTGGCCAACTCGGTTTCAATAACCGCTAACAAGGTTTGGTCAGCAACCTCCAGGTTGAACGTGACCGATCTATTTGTCTTGTTTGACCTCTGGAACATTAAGTTCAAGCCTTAGGTGAGCGAACCGTCACTGACGCCAGCTGGGCCTCTCCATACATGTACTGCCCCAGAGCATTGGCTTGCCGGCACGGCGAGGCCAAGTGGGCGTTGATCCGGGCGTCTTTGAGCAAGCGTTGCATGTCGTCCCAGAAAAACTCACCGCCCCCCCCAGTAAGAATAACATCAGTAACTCGCTCTGGCAGCCACTCCAGCACGCGGGTGCACATGTCGCGGGAAAACGCTTCTTTCAGGTTGGGCAGGATATCGTCCAGATTTGTGGGCTTGGTAACGCCTCTCGGGCGGTAGAACCGATCTCCCTTAGGCCGGTTCACAGCCTGGATAAGGGTTAGGGATTGAGGGTCAGCCCCCTCAATCTGGGCGGCCACTTGTTCGTAGAACTTGGTCATGGCAAACGATTCGCTCTTGGAAGCTGCCCGCGCGAACCGGAAATTGTCCACCATCAAGCAGTCTGTGGTCTGGTGCCCGATGTCTATAATCGCCACCGGGACTTTGGAAAAGTCTGTGGTTGATGGCTTCTTCGTTTGGGCTTCACACCAGATCAGGCTGCCATACCCTTCTGGTATTACCCACACCTTGGTAATGTTAAGCGATATCTGCTCGCCCCGAAAGCTCATCACGTGAGGGCCTGTCAGCAGGTTGAGGACTTTTTCTTTCTCTCGCTCAAACTGCTCCTGGGAATAGTAAGGCAGGCTGATCACGACTGCCAAATCATCCTTGTCCTTGAGCTTGTCGTTGAAGAACCCGATACAACCGAGAACTTTAGGCAGTGCCTCCTCGGTTTTGGATTGAAGAACATTGCCGGTTTCTGAGTAAAGCTTGGCTCCAAAGTCTGCAGCCAGCTGGCCAAAGGCGAAGCCGCTCCCCTGATACTCCAGCCACATATCCAATAAGATGTCGGCGGAGCGGGGCTCAAAGGTGCCTCCCCGGACGTCTTGCACCGGCTTCTCGACCACATTCGCCGCAATGAATACCACACTGTCCGTTTCTCGGCTGACGCAGGCTTTTGTGGACGTCCGGCCCAGGTCAACGCTGAGAATCGATTTGAGCGGCAAGGGCGTCATGGGTGGCTTGGTATTCATTGGGGTAGACGCCGACTTTGGGGCGTTCATCGGGGTCGCAGCGGACGGTTGACTGTTCATTCAAACTCCTAATCTGTGTCTTAGCCTAAAAATTATCACGAGCCATCCTCTATTTTGAATGAGATTATGACTGGGATAAGTTGCGACAGTGCATAACTCTATCGCGATTGCCGCAGAGGGATCGTGCTTTGCCTCAATTCTCGCGCTCCGTACCACCATCCGGTCAACTGAGTCTATTTTGGCCTAAAGACGCACCAACTGGTCTGGCTCACGCCCCCGCCCGCCGATCCGATCTCCGCGCCGCGACACAGCCGCAGTCGCCTCTCGTCTGGCCATCGGTACTGCGGAACGAGATCCACCAAGTTCTCTAGAGAGCAAGGGGATGCCCCATCGGAGATCTGCTGAGGGCACCTCGCCATCTGGCTCTGTCCAAAAACTTGCCAACCTCAAGAAAGAGTGGACACCGGCACATCTGCCACATGGGAGGTGCTGGCCATCTCCCCCCGGCAGTGGGGGCATCAATTTAGGTTGTGGCATCACGGCTTCCCGAGGAAGCCTTCCGTTGCCGTTTTTCTCAAACCCTTTCAGTTTACACGGGACTTGGGTGGCAGAAGTCCTGTCACTCTAGCAACCTCTGCCTTGTAGCAGCAGCGATTGCCAAATCTATTCAGCTTGACAGGGGTTCGCTTTGGCAAAGTAGTGTGATTTACCCATTGCGCCGGTGGAATCAGGGGCTGGCAATTGATAATATAACCAATGCCACCCGTATTGACAAGCCTGCGGCATGGCGCAGAGGGTGAATCAGCTTACAGCTTTTGCTTCTTGCCGGCACCCTCTCAATGCTGCGCTTGTCGCCTGCAGTTAAAAATTATAAAAACTTTGTCGCCCCGCTTTTTTGTCTTAAAACTTAATTCCTCTCTCATAATTCAGCCTCAAAAATCAACCCGCACGCTCGCTCTAGAAGTTTTGCCGCTCTTCAGCCGGTCGTCCCTTGCAGCAACACCGGCTAGCCCCCCGTCTACCGCTTCCCTTATAGCCGGCTGAATAGCTGGCTTTCGGTTCCTTGGGAAATCCTCAACTACCGCACGCAATCTTGTCCTTAAGCGCTCAATTACCGCCGCCCAAAAAGGCAAAATAAGTAGCTCCAGAAAGCGTGGGGTGGATTTATAGTTAACCCTTATAAACTCCGTCTGTTTTAGCAACCCTTACAATAATAACCCACTATTTGCTGGAGAACATGCCGGGAACACCGGCTCTGGGTGGGAGTATCCAATGCCTAAAGGAAAAATCAGTGTGGAAAATCAGGGGAGCCGGTATCAAGAATCCGATGAGCGCAAACCCGCCCAAGCGAGCTTTGTAGCCCAGTAACACCGACAGCCCACTACCGATCGCGCACGATGATGGTGGGATTGAGTTGCTTGCCCGGGCACACCTTTGTCACCCATATATTCCGTGGTGCCAGCTGGGTCGAGAATCTTATCCACACCGGCTTAATCGAAAAATCGCGAACAGAAGAATCCGCCCTAACAGGAGAGTGAAATGTTGCATTTTGGCTCGTTTGTTTTGTCTGCGCTTTCAACAGCACCGCCTGACTCGGCGCTGGCCTTTGCTAAACAAGTCCCGCTGCCCTTTGACCGACCGGCCACTGGGAGGGAACTTTCCTAAAAGACGGGCTCTGGCCGTCTGGCGGGTGCTGGCTGCACCTCCTTGCCGCTGACTCTTTGTTAATTATTATAAAATTTTGTAAAAAGACTGAGAGAGAAACCGGCAGCAAGGCTGCCAGCGCTATTTGGCGGGAGCCAGAACGGCCAAAGCTTGAGGGATGACGCGGAAGTGGGCGGGCGTGCGGGCGGTGAGTTCGCCATCGGTGTTGATGGCACGCGGTCTGCGGGTGTGGACTTCAAATTCGGTGCCGGTAAGAGCGCGGACATTTGGCCAGGAGGTGTGAGTTCCTCGCCACACAGCCGGCAGCAAGGAGAGGATTTGCCACCAGCGCTCAGTTTCCAGGCTGTACAAGTCCAGCCGCCGGTCGTCAATCGCGGCATCCTCAGCCACAGTCAGCCCGCCCCCGTAATAGCGCCCGTTGCCCACAGCAATTTGAATGGTTTTGACGGCGACAGATTCCCCATTGCAGCGAATCTCGGCTTTGAAGGGTCGGGCTTGCCAGATGGCTCGCGCGGCGGTCAAGGCGTAGGCTAGGACGCCCCAGCGGCGCTTGGCTTCTTTGCTCAGCTGTAGGGTGATTTCCACGCTCAGACCCAAACTGGCGACATTGAAGAAGTGCTTGCCATTCACCCAGCCCAAGTCGATGTGCCGGATTTGGCCGGTGGCAATAATCTGGCAGGCATCTGGCACTGAGGCGGGAATCCCCAAGGTGCGAGCCAGGTCGTTGGCTGTTCCCAGGGGCAAAATGCCCAAGGGCAAGTGCGTGTCAACTAATCCGATACTTTTTTGCTAACAACCTTTAACAGTCGCTAACAAATACATAAGCTGAGAGAGTCTCTCAACCAAGGCGTATCAACCCATGCCCGCAGTCAAATCCCACGAGCACTATTTTGAGAGCAATCTAGATCCCATTTACCACTTTATAAAGTTAAAGAAACGGGTATCTAAACTCAGGAAACTCAGGAAAGTCCACCCACCGAATGGTTTTCAGGTTAAGATGGCTCCCTTTTTTAAGGCAACCGTCCGCCTTTGGTTCTCGGGCTATTGCCGGCTGCCTTAAGCAAAGTATAGCATAATTTGGCAAGCGGAACGCTCTCTCGGCTGCTGCTGGCAGCCCTCTACCGCTGCGTTGAGGGTGCCATCTCCACCGCCAACAATCACCAAATCCACCTGGTGCCGGTAGCGCCGGATCAGGTCGGGGAGACGCCGGGGTTGTTCTGTGGATTCCTCGATCGCGTCAAAGCCCAGCGCTTGCAACTGCTGCACCGCTTCGGAGACACTCTGGTGTCCCCGTCGGGCGCGACGGTTCACCAACAGCAGGGCTCGCCGCCTGGACTGCAATAGATCGCTCATGATATGGGCGCGAGAGGCTCAGTAGGTGGCCAAAAGGAAACGTAAAATCTGATTTATTTACGTCTCTCTACTTTATATTCGCTCAAACTGAGGTTGATTGCCACAATGGCCGGCCCGATGCAGGGGATGCCAGCGCTTTATTCGCCATTCCCCTTGACGTTCATGCTTTTAACAATCCAGTAACTAATAGAAAGAGCGAAGATGGCGATCCCCAAGCCAACAATCTGAATGCCGTCATATTTTTCCAGATCCAGAATAATAATCTTTCGAGCCACGGCGATTAAAGAAGTAGCAATCACAAGCTCCGCCTGAATCACATGCTTTTTCAGATAGGCCGTGATATTTTCCAGAATTTCCAGGGCGATCAAAACATTCAAAAACAGGCCGAAAGTTTCAAACAGCGTCTTGCTAAAAGATTTAGTGGGGGCTGCGAGCAGCCCTTCCATCATAAACACTCCCAGGTTAAAAATAGACTCCAGGATGACAATTATCATAGCAACAGAGAGGATTTTGGAGATAATCACCTCTCCTTTTTCCAGCAAGTGCAGAAAGTTGTCATCCTGGCTGTGAGTTTTCAGTTCCGCCAACAATTTTTTCCATAACAACATTGCTGTCACATTTATAAACAGCCAGACCGCTATCAGGTTAGTTTTAGGGCGCTGTTGTTTCATTCAGGTGGCACCCAAGACAAAAGAAATAGGGGCGGAGCAAAAAAGCGAGACGCCTCCCGGTTTTGTCCTGCGGGAGGCAGATATCAGCTTTCAGCCTTAACGAGGCAAACAGCAAAAGGAAAATCGAAAAATTTTGCCTTTGGCGTGCCTGCCCTTTTCCTGAAAGATTTACTCATCAGCGTCGTGAGCAAACCTATTATACAGGAAATCTAAGGCATAGTTGCGCAGGTTGTAATATTCCGGGTCTTCCATAATGCGGGCCCGGTCGCGGGGGCGAGGGAAGGGAATCTCCATAATTTCGCCAATTTTAGCAGCCGGCCCATTGGTCATCATCACCAGCCGGTCGGCGAGGAACAGAGCCTCGTCGATGTCGTGGGTGATCATCAGCACTGTCGCCCGGTTATCGTTCCAGATTTTCAGGAGTTCTTCCTGCAACTCCTCCTTAGTAATAGCATCTAGAGCGCCGAAAGGCTCATCCAAAATCAGCACCTTGGGGCGAATCGCCAGAGCCCGAGCGATGGACACCCGCTGCTTCATCCCCCCGGAGATTTGGGTGGGCTTTTTCTCCGCTGCTTCCGTCAGCCCCACCATTGCCAGATGCTTGCGCACGATGTCCCGCTTTTCCGCTTCCGGCTTTTGCGGGTAAACCGAGTCAACAGCCAGGTAGATATTTTCAAACGCGGTCAGCCAAGGAAGGAGGGCGTAGTTTTGGAACACCACCATGCGGTCTGGACCCGGCTGGGTAATGGGGGCACCTTGCAGGTCAACCCTGCCGGTGGTGGGTTGGGCGAAACCGGAAACCATGTTCAGCAGCGTGGATTTGCCGCAGCCGGAGTGACCGATGACGCAGATAAACTCACCCTGTTGAACAGTGAGGTTGACGCCATCGAGTACCGTAAACGGGCCTTTGGGCGTTTTATAGACCTTGGTGACATCCTCCATTACCAGGAATTCGTCGCGCTTGGTCAATTTGGCAGTGGACTTTTGGGCTGTTTGGGTGTAGGCGAGAGTGGTTTTGGATTGCATGGCATGTCCTCCGGTGTCAGGGGTGAGGGGTGAGGGGTGAGGGGTAAAGGATTAGTTGTCAGTGGCTGGTTTTTGGTTAATTTTTCCTGCAGCCAGAGGCACTGACAACTGACTCATTATGCTACTTTGGCAGCTCGTGAGTCTAGGACAACTTCGGCCACGCTGAAATCGCGTTTAATCTCCAAGCTGTTGAGATAGGCAATTGGGTCATCAGCATCAAAAGTGCTGCCGTCAAACAGCTGGATTGAGCCGCGATTGTACTTCATGTCAAGCACGCCGAGCTCTCGCGCCGCTGTGCTGAACACGCTGACCCGACACACCCGCTCCAGGATTTCCAGCCAGTTGCGGGGGAAGGGAATGTCACCCCAACGCGCCATCTGAGTCATCTGCCAGAGGTGTTCAGTGCGGCTGGGGCGATTGACGCCATCGCCAAAAAACAGGTGATGGGCGTATTCGCGCATCGGCTGCTCCAAACTGCAGGCAACGGAGTTGGGGTCGCCGAGCTGGATATAAGCCACATTGGTGCTGAGATATTCCTGACCGGCGAGGAGCTGGCGGATTTCTTCTGCGTTACCGGGATCGGCGCAATACTGGCCTGCTTCTAGCAGGGCTTTCACTAAGGCGATGTGGGTGTTGGGATAAGCGTTGGCCCAGTCTTCCCGCACGCCGAGAACTTTCCCCGGGTGTCCGGGCCAAATTTCCAAGTCGGTGGCGACAGTAAAGCCAACTCCTTCCATCGCGCCGCGATAGTTCCAAGGTTCGCCCACACAGTAACCGTCAATACTGCCGGCTTTCAGGTCCACCACCATTTGAGCCGGCGGCAGGGTTTTCAGGGCGACATCCCGGTCTGGGTCAATGCCACCGGCAGCCAGCCAGTAGCGCAGCAGCATATTGTGCATCGAGGAGGGGTGCACCATTCCCATCCGGTGCACCAAGTTGGGGGTTGAGCGCAGGTACTTCTTAAAATCCGCCAGCGTGTATATCCCTTGATCCAAAAAGCGCTTGCACAAGGTGATGGCGTTGCCGTTGCGAGTCATGGTCAGGGAACTGACCACCGGCACGGGGCGGTTGTCATGTCCCCCCAGGGCGAGCCACACCGGCATCCCAGAGGGCATTTGGGCGGCGTCTAAATAGCCCCCGACGATGCCATCGGTGATCCCCCGCCAGCTGGTTTCCCGCACCAGATTGACTTCATCCAACCCGTGCTTGGCGAAGAAGCCCTTTTCTTTGGCCACGGCGAGGGGGGCGCAGGCGGTCAGGGGCACGAAGCCGATGTCCAGATTGACTTTTTCCAGTCCGTGACGGGCGACTGCTCCAACTTTCCTCGCCCGCAGCTTCTTGATCCGCTTCTGCTGGTTGAGGAAGTAAATCATTTCCGAGCGCAGGCTGTAGTAGCTGGGGTGGGCCACCACTTCCATGCGCTTGCGGGGGCGGGGGATGTCCACATCCAGAATCTGGCCAATCTTCGATCCCGGCCCATTGGTGAGCATGACGATCTTGTCAGACAGCAGCACGGCTTCATCCACATCGTGGGTGACCATAACGCCGGTCACTTCGTGCTCCTGGCAGATTTCCATCAACTTTTCTTGCAAGTTGCCCCTGGTGAGGGCGTCCAGAGCTCCAAAGGGTTCGTCGAGCAGCAGCACCTTGGGACGGATGGCCAGGGCGCGGGCGATGGACACCCGCTGTTTCTGACCCCCCGACAGCATGCCCGGTTGCTTGTCGCAGTGCGGTCGCAACCCCACCATATCAATGTGCTCCTCAACGATGCCGCGCCGCTCTCCGGCGGGCAGGTGGCCGAGCACTTCATCAACTGCCAGAGCAATGTTCTCCCGCACTGACAGCCAAGGTAGCAGAGAGTAGTTCTGGAAGACCACCATCCGTTCCGGGCCAGGGCCGCTCACCCGCTGCCCTTCTAGGGTGACTAACCCATCTGTGGGCAAGTCCAGACCGGCGATCATGTTCAGCAGGGTGGATTTGCCACAGCCGGAGTGGCCAATTAAGGAGATAAACTCTCCTTTTTTAATCTGGAGGTCAATTCCTTTGAGGGCGATGTATTCTTTACCACCGGCGAGCTGGAAAACTTTGTCAATCTGGTCAACGGCAACAAATACAGACATGGCAATTTCAAGCGTGGTGAGTGCTGAGTGGTGAGTGCTGATTGGTGAGCGAGCGGTGGTTCGGCTGAGGTGAGTTTTGAGTGATTTCTTGAAAGCCCAGCTCAAAACTCATTCCTCAAAACTCTACCGCTACTGTGGAGAAACCTTGCTGGCGATGAAAGCCATCACTTTGTCTAGGAGCAGGCCCACAACGCCTACATAAACGAGAGCCACGATAACATCACTGACTCGACCGACGTTGTAGGCGTCAAACATGAAATAGCCGATTCCCACACCGCCTGTAATCATTTCTGCTGCCACAATTGCCAGCCAAGCCAGACCGATGCCAATTCTCAGGCCGGTAAAAATATAAGGGACAGTCGAAGGCAGAACAATCTTGACGAAATAATTCTGCTGGGACAGCCGCAAGACTTTGGCCACGTTTTTATAATCCTGCGGAATCTGCTGGACGCCCACAATGGTGTTCATCAGAATCGGCCATACCGAGGTGATAAAAATCACATAAATGGCTGATGGTTCTGATTGTTGGAATGCTGCCAGAGCGATGGGCAGCCAAGCGAGAGGGGGGATGGTGCGCATCAGCTGGAATAACGGGTCTAGCGCTTTGAACAGAAAGTTATTTACGCCCACTATAATTCCCCCAATAACCCCGACAATGGCCGCTAAGGAGTACCCAATTCCCACCCGTTTCAGGCTTGCCAATATCTGCCAGAACAAGCCTTTAGCGGTGCCCTCCCGGTCGGGATAGGCAAAGGGCCAAAAAATCTTTATCCAGCTCTGCTGGATCACCTGGATTGGTCCCGGCAAGGTTGACTGTGGGCTGATACACAATAACTGCCACACAGCTAGGAAAATTAATATGGCCACAATCGGTGGCACGAGGTTGGGGAGTTGCTTATTCAGATAGGACAGGGCGCTGTCAGCCAAAGAAGCCTGACTGCCTTGATTGCGTTTGTAGTCTGAGGTCATTTCTTGTTTCTCCTATGAATTTTTCTGGAGCGGCTCCGGTGGGTTACAACTTCTTAAAAATTCTCTCTAAAAATTAAAAGCTAACACCCCCATTATTTGAGAAATATTTGACTTTTAATTTTTAATTGTTTCTAAGATTTGTGACCGATTTTCAGGCTTTTCAGATAAGCCTTTGGATTGGCGGGGTCAAACTCTACACCGTCAAAGAACTTCTCCACGCCTTTGGAGGGAGTTTTGGGAATTTCAGCATCAGGAAGTTTGATCTCCTGAGCTGCTTCTCGCCACAGGTCTTCCCGGTTGACTTGCTTGATGAGTTTCTGGGTGTCTGTATCTGGCGGCAGATTGCCCCAGCGAATGTTTTCCTCCAAGAACCACAGGTCGTGACTCTGGTATGGGAAAGAGGCTGTGCCATTCTGCCAGTAGCGCATGATGTGAGGGCTGTTCTCTACAACGCGACCGTCGCCGTAGTCAATTTTGCCTTTGAGCCGGTCGATAATGTCTGCTACGGGGACTTTGGCATATTCCTCGCGGGAGAGAATCTGGGCCATCTGTTCGCGGTTTTCCATCTTGTCGCACCACTGCTGGGCTTCCATCACCGCTTTGAGAATGGCCTTGGCAGTCTTGGGATGTTTGTCCGCCCAGTCGGCGCGGAAGGCCAGGGCTTTTTCCGGGTGGTCTTTCCAGAATTCTCCGGTAATTAGGGCGGTGTAGCCAACCTTTTGGTTAATGGCTCGCAGGTGCCAGGGCTCTCCGACGCAGAAGCCCTGGATGTCGCCGGTTTTCAGGTTGGAAACCATCTGGGCTCCTGGGACTATCTGAATCACGACATCGCTGTCTGGATCGATGCCGCCGGCAGCCAGCCAGTAGCGCAGCATCAGTTCGCCGCTGCCGCCTTTGAAGGTGTGGGCAAACCGCAGTGGCTTGCCGGCGGCTTTCGCTTCCTCGACTTTGGCCTTCAACACGGAGGTGTCCAGTTTGAGCCCCGTATCCTTGAGGGTGTCAGCCACTGTGATTCCCTGACCGTCGATGTTCAGCCGCAGCGCCAGGTACATGGGAATCTTCTTGTTGCCTTTGGTGACTGTGCCCAGGGTCATCTGGTAAGGCATGGGAGTGAGCACCATAGCGCCGTCCAGCCCGCCGCCAGATGCCTCAAGCTCCAGCTTATCCCGAATCACTGCCCAAGACGGTTGCTTGGTCAAGTTGATATCGGGCACGCCATGCTTGGCAAAGTACCCGAACTCTTTGGCAATAATTAGGGGCGCAGCATCCGTTTGACCGATGAAGCCAATATTAGCTGTCTTGGTTTCCGGTTCCTGTCCTGGGGGGATGATGGCAGCTTCGACTTTTTGGATTTTACGAGCATTAGCATCCTCCGGCGGGTTGCCCAAACAGCCGTGGAGCAACACTGAGCCTACTGCGGACGCCCCAGCGGTTACGAGAAATTTTCTTCGGGAAAATTGGGATGAAAATTTAGTCATAAGATATCCTTGCAGCGACTCCCTTTTCCTTCGGTGAAGGAGGGCAAGGGAAGCGCAACTCTGTTGGCTCTTGTAAGGGGTACTAGACTCTGTTATTGGCTGGCTATTGGCTGGCCGCGCTGGCTCTGGGACTGAGGGCGTGGGAGACGCCGGTGTCCGCACCAGCTCTGGCGACCGGTAAGCGGAAACTAAGGCTAGCGCCAGTCGCCGCCTTGTGAATCAGTGGCAAGTCAGTGTACTTGAACTTGCTTATGTGTAAGCTTACCGCCTTTGGTGCGTGAGTGGAAGACTCTGTTGGCAGCAATTTTAAATAAATCTTAAATCGTATGTATAAGTATTTTTGCGTTTTTTTAATCCCTGACGGCGGCGAGCGCAAATCTCTCGAATCGCGCCTATGGAATGTATTGGGGAGTGTCTATAAGTAATTATCCCCAGTCTCTCCAGTGAAGGCGGTTGAGGGAAATCTCTGCTATGGAGCTTATGGAAACTGTGGGGTTTTATCTATAGCACTCTTCAACCCTTGGTGAAATTCCCCTGTGGGGCATTGGCCCAACTACATACTTTAGGGCTAAAGCCCAACTACAAACGACAAACGGCGTGCCGGTGGCGCAGGCGGCGGCCCCCCGCTGTCGGGGCTGGGCCAAGCGTGGCGGCCAGTTGCCCGTATTATTATAGATACGTTAAATTTGATTAAGATTTGAGCAAAAACCGGCTTTCTTATCTTGCGCCCACTACGGGCCAGCCCAGCTGGGTAGAATGGGCCAAGCGGCGAGAGGGCCACTGCTGCAATAATCTGGATTTGCTTAATCGCGCCATCCTAACTGAGGGACACCGACTTGTTGGATTCGATATATAGAGGCCACCATCTATGAAAATTTCCTGGAGAATCATCCTTTTGTGGGCGTTGCCAGCTTTGGTCATCGGGTTTTTCCTGTGGCAAGGGGTGTTTGCCTCCACTGCTGTCGAGGCGGGTAAGAACGCCGCCAATACCCGCATGACCTACGGGCGCTTTTTGGAATACCTGGACGCCGGTCGCATTACCAGTGTGGATCTGTACGAGGGCGGGCGGACGGCGATTGTGGAAGCGGTCGATCCGGAACTGGACAACCGCGTGCAGCGTCTGCGGGTGGATTTGCCGGCTAATGCCCCACAACTGATTGCCCGTCTCAGAGAGTCCAATATCAGCTTCGACACTCACCCGATTCGCAATGATGGGGCTATCTGGGGTCTGTTGGGCAATTTGGTGTTTCCGATTCTGCTGATGGCTGGTCTGTTTTTCCTCTTCCGCCGCTCTAATAATGTGCCGGGCGGGCCAGGTCAGGCCATGAATTTCGGCAAGTCCCGGGCTCGCTTCAGCATGGAGGCGAAAACCGGCGTGCTGTTCGATGATGTGGCTGGCATTGAAGAGGCTAAGGAAGAACTCCAGGAAGTTGTTACCTTCCTGAAAAAGCCGGAACGCTTTACGGCGGTTGGGGCTCGCATTCCTAAGGGCGTTCTGCTGGTGGGCCCTCCGGGAACGGGCAAAACTCTGCTGGCTAAGGCGATTGCTGGTGAAGCCGGTGTGCCGTTCTTCAGCATTTCTGGCTCGGAATTCGTGGAAATGTTCGTGGGTGTGGGCGCTTCCCGCGTGCGCGACTTGTTCAAGAAGGCTAAGGAAAACGCCCCCTGCATCATCTTTATTGATGAAATTGACGCGGTGGGCCGGCAGCGCGGTGCGGGGATCGGCGGCGGGAATGATGAGCGCGAGCAAACTCTGAACCAGCTTCTGACTGAGATGGACGGGTTCGAGGGCAACACCGGCATCATTATAATAGCGGCGACTAACCGCCCCGACGTGCTGGATGCGGCTCTGCTGCGCCCGGGCCGGTTCGACCGGCAGGTGACGGTGGACACTCCGGATATCAAGGGCCGGTTGGAAATTCTCAATGTCCACGCTCGCAACAAGAAGCTGGCTCCGGAAGTTTCTCTGGAGGCGATCGCCCGCCGCACTCCGGGCTTCACCGGCGCTGATTTGGCCAATTTGCTCAATGAAGCGGCGATTTTGACCGCTCGCCGGCGCAAAGAGGCGATCGCGATGCTGGAAATTGATGATGCGGTGGACCGGGTGGTTGCCGGTATGGAAGGCACTCCCCTGGTGGACAGCAAGAGCAAGCGTTTGATTGCCTATCACGAAATCGGTCACGCGATTGTTGGGACGTTGCTGAAGGAGCACGATCCTGTTCAGAAGGTGACTCTGGTTCCTCGCGGTCAAGCTCGCGGTCTGACTTGGTTTATGCCGGGAGAAGACCAAAGTTTGATTTCTCGCTCTCAGCTGAAGGCTCGCATCACCGGCGCTTTGGGCGGTCGTGCGGCTGAAGATGTGATTTTTGGCGATGCTGAAATTACGACGGGTGCCGGTAATGACCTGCAACAGGTGACGGGAATGGCTCGCCAGATGGTGACTCGCTTCGGAATGTCGGAGCTCGGTCCGCTGTCTCTGGAAAGTCAGCAGAGTGAGGTGTTCTTGGGTCGCGATTTTATGACCCGCTCGGAATATTCTGAGGAAATTGCTTCCCGGATTGATGTTGCTGTTCGCTCGATTGTGGAGTTCTGCTACGGTGAGGCGAAGCGGATTATGCGGGAAAATCGCGAGGTGATTGACCGGCTTGTTGATTTGCTGATTGAGAAGGAAACGATTGATGGTGAGGAGTTCCGTCAAATCGTGGCTGAGTATGCGGATGTTCCTGAAAAGGAACAGTATGTTCCTCAGCTGTAAGTAGTGGGGTGGGGTGCGTTACGCTTTCACTGCAACGCAAAAAAATCCCCTCTTCCCCCCCATCCCCAGAGGGGGCCCCGAGCCCCCCCAACCCCCTCTCCCACAAGGGGAGAGGGGGAGTAAGAAAAATACCCTCGTTACCCTCGTTCCCAGGCTCAGCCTGGGAACGCCCCTTTGGAGGCTCTGCCTCCTTTTTTTTGGGTTTGCCGGTGGGGAACCCCACCCCCTAACCCCTGCCCCGCGAGTGGGGAGGGGGAACAAGAAAACAAGAAATAGGGTTTAATTACAGGCCCAGTAGGGTGGGGAACGCGAAGCGTAACCGGCACCCATATCCTCAAAATAAAAAATATATAGCGGTTTGCACTTGCATGAGGTACCGTTCGATCCCCCCCTAGCCCCCCCTTAAAAAGGGGGGGAATTCTCAAAGCCCCCCTTTTTAAGGGGGGTTTGGGGGGATCTAATATCTGTACCTCACTCAGTTGCAATCTGCTATAAAATTGATGCCAAATTGACGGAAATGAAAAAGCGCATCTGGTTGGGTTTTTTGGCGGTTTTGGCAATAGCGGTAAGTGCCGGCACCGGCTGGTACTGGAAGCAGTTGCAATCGCCGGTTAGTGGGTTGTCGGTGTCTGGTGAGAGCCGGTCTTTACATCATTTGTGGGAGAAAACGCTTTCGCCTTTGAGTGATAAAGCTGTTGCTGAGGGATATGCACCGGCAATTTCGCCGGCAATTTCGCCGGAAAGGTTGCTCGCGCATGTGAGGGCGCTGGATTTTGAGCGCTACCGGGAGGATGACCGGCTGCGGGTTAGGGAGTATATTTCTCAACAGTTGCTGTCTTGGGGTTGGACTCCGCAGCTGCAGGAGTTTGATGGTGGGGTGAATGTTTGGGCGCAGCGGGCGGGAACCGATCCAAATGCCGGTGCGATTCTGGTGGGGGCGCACTACGATACTGTTCCGGGTTCGCCAGGGGCTGATGATAATGCTTCTGGTGTGGCGGCGGTTTTGGAGGTGGCTCGCCTTTTGGGGTCGCAAAGGACGCCACGGGGGCTTTGGGTGGCGTTTTTTGATGAGGAGGAGTTGGGTTTGCGGGGGAGTTTGGCGTTTACTGGGGGGGATTTGTCTTTGAAGGAGTTGCGGGGGGCGATTGTTTTGGATATGGTTGGTTATGCCTGTCACGATGCGGGATGTCAGCAGTATCCGAAAGGGATGCCGGTGAAGCCGCCTGGGGATAAGGGGGATTTTTTGGCTGTGGTTGGGGATGTGGAGCACCGTCCTCTTTTGGAGGCTTTTGAGCGATTTGGTGCGGGGAAGGTTAAGGGGGTTGCTTTGGGGATGCCGGGGGTTTTTTCGCTGCCGGTTCCTTTGAAGGGGGTGCTGGCTCCTGATGTTTTGCGCAGCGATCATGCGCCTTTTTGGTATAATAATATTGGGGCGGTTTTGGTGACGGATACGGCGAATTTGCGGACGCCTCACTATCACAAGGGGAGCGATACACCGGCAACGATTGACCGGCAGTTTTTTGCCGGTGCCGGTCAGTTGGTGGTGAGTGCGGCGTCGTCGCTGCTTGAGGGGAGGGGGAGTTTGGCGAGTGCGGGGGTTTCTCGGTAGGGGGATTTTCTAAATCGTTTGCTGTAGGGGCGGGTTCACCCAAGAGGTCTGTCCGAAGCCCCGGATATGACTAAACCCGCCCCCACACAGCTGAACGCCTCGGGAGCATCCCGTTTTTGAAACTACCCTGGGGAGGGCGAAGCATTCGGATTATCAATTGCTGGTTTTGACCGAGAGATTATTCGCCCGAATGCTTCGCCCCTACATAATCGGGATGCTCACGAACGCCTAAATGAAAATGTACCGCAGTGATATGAAAAACGCTATAGAATTAGAGGGAGCAACTTGTTTTATAATAGTAGGTTAACAAAATTGGGAGAAAACAGTTCTGTGCGACAGCAGATTATGGCACTCGATTGTTACTATCAGGGAGAATGACAAACGATGAATTATTTTGATGTGGGCAAGTTGTGGTGTCTGGCGCGGGAATTGCGACTCAAAAGCATAAAGTGCCGGCGCAAAAACCTCCTGTACGGGGGGTGGAGTTACTTGTTGGTGGGGGTGATGACTGCCATTGCGGTTGTATCCCCGGCGCTGTGGGTGAGCGAGTTATCCTCTCCCTTTTTCAGGGGGGGTGAGGGGGGGATCAAATCCCTGTACCTGACTCAGTTGGAATCTGCTATAAGTCACACCCAACTGGCGGCGCTGGGGGAAAGTGCCGGTGTGAGGTATTCCCTGGGTGTTGAGCCGGTTCGCGCCCAAGTTGTGCCAATTCAGGGAACGGGGGAGATCCGCTTCCCGCAGACTGAGGTTTTGATGCCGGTTCAGTCTGGCTCACTAGATGGGATAAAATTGGCCCTAGAAGGCAAGCGTCGCCAAAGGCATTTCGGTGATGTCAACTCAGTCGCCATCAGTCCGGATGGGAAGACTGTCGTCAGCGGCAGTGATGACGGTACAGTGCGGTTGTGGGACTTGAAGGGCAACCCCCAAGGTGAACCGTTCAAAGGACATGTGGGTGATGTCTTCTCAGTCGCCATCAGTCCGGATGGGAAGACTGTCGTCAGCGGCGGTGAAGACGGGACTGTGCGGTTGTGGGACTTGAAGGGCAATCCCCAAGGTGAACCGTTCAAAGGAGATGTGGGTGCTGTCAACTCAGTCGCCTTCAGTCCGGATGGGAAGACAGTCGTTAGCGGCGGTGAAGACGGGACTGTGCGGTTGTGGGACTTGAAGGGCAATCCCCAAGGTGAACCGTTCAAAGGACATGAGGATTATGTCCGCTCAGTCGCCATTAGTCCGGATGGGAAGACAGTCGTCAGCGGCGGTGATGACGGGACTGTGCGGTTGTGGGACTTGAAGGGCAACCCCCAAGGTGAACCGTTCAAAGGACATGAGGATTATGTCCGCTCAGTCGCCATTAGTCCGGATGGGAAGACAGTCGTCAGCGGCGGTGATGACGGGACTGTGCGGTTGTGGGACTTGAAGGGCAACCCCCAAGGTGAACCGTTCAAAGGACATGAGGGTACTGTCTTCTCAGTCGCCTTCAGTCCGGATGGGAAGACTGTCGCCAGCGGCGGTTTGGACGGGACTGTGCGGTTGTGGGACTTGAAGGGCAACCCCCAAGGTGAACCGTTCAAAGGACATGTGGGTGATGTCATCTCAGTCGCCTTCAGTCCGGATGGGAAGACTGTCGTCAGCGGCGGTGAAGACGGGACTGTGCGGTTGTGGGACTTGAAGGGCAATCCCCAAGGTGAACCGTTCAAAGGACATGTGGGTGATGTCGAGTCAGTCGCCATCAGTCCGGATGGGAAGACTGTCGTCAGCGGCGGTGATGACGGGACAGTGCGGTTGTGGGACTTGAAGGGCAACCCCCAAGGTGAACCGTTCAAAGGACATGTGGGTGATGTCCGCTCAGTCGCCTTCAGTCCGGATGGGAAGACTGTCGTCAGCGGCGGTGTTGACGGTACAGTGCGGTTGTGGGACTTGAAGGGCAACCCCCAAGGTGAACCGTTCAAAGGACATGAGGGTCGTGTCTTCTCAGTCGCCATTAGTCCGGATGGGAAGACAGTCGTTAGCGGCGGTGAAGACGGGACTGTGCGGTTGTGGGACTTGAAGGGCAATCCCCAAGGTGAACCGTTCAAAGGACATGAGGATTATGTCCGCTCAGTCGCCATTAGTCCGGATGGGAAGACAGTCGTCAGCGGCGGTGATGACGGGACTGTGCGGTTGTGGGACTTGAAGGGCAACCCCCAAGGTGAACCGTTCAAAGGACATGAGGGTACTGTCAGCTCAGTCGCCTTCAGTCCGGATGGGAAGACTGTCGCCAGCGGCGGTGAAGACGGTACAGTGCGGTTGTGGGACTTGAAGGGCAATCCCCAAGGTGAACCGTTCAAAGGACATGAGGGTTGGGTCTTCTCAGTCGCCTTCAGTCCGGATGGGAAGACTGTCGCCAGCGGCGGTAGAGACGGAACTGTGCGGTTGTGGGACTTGAAGGGCAATCCCCAAGGTGAACCGTTCAAAGGACATGAGGGTTGGGTCTTCTCAGTCGCTTTCAGTCCGGATGGGAAGACAGTTGTCAGCGGCGGTGAAGACGGGACAGTGCGGTTGTGGGACTTGAAGGGCAACCCTATCGGTGAACCGTTCTGAGGGTGCTGTCATCTTATAGCAGTTTTCAGTTGCGTGAAGTACGCTTTGATCCCCCCCTAGCCCCCCCTTAAAAAGGGGGGGAACATTCTTAAAGCCCCCCTTTTTAAGGGGGGTTGGGGGGATCTAATATCTGTACCTCACTCAGTAGCAATCTGCCATAGTTGCGCTCGGTGTGGATGGGAAGACTTGGAACTCCATCGTCCGAGCTCCGAGCTCCATCGTCCGAGCTCAGAGCTCCATCGTCCGAGCTCAGAGCTCCATCGTCCGAGCTCCGAACCCCATCGTTCGAGCTCCGAGCTCCATCGTCCGAGTTCGGAACTCCATCGTCCGAGCTCAGAACTCCATCGTTCGAGCTCAGAACTCCATCGTTCGAGCTCTGAGCTCCATCGTCCGAGCTCCGAGCTCCATCGTTCGAGCTCCGAGCTCCATCGTTCGAGCTCTGAGCTCCATCGTCCGAGCTCTGAGCTCCATCGTCCGAGCTCGGAGCTCCATCGTTCGAGCTCTGAGCTCCATCGTTCGAGCTCTGAGCTCCATCGTCCGAGCTTTGAGCTCCATCGTCCGAGTTCCTACCTCGACCGGTATGTACGAACGCCGAATGTCGCGTCTCTACACCTATTTCTGGGGAGGAAAGGTTAAGGCGCGGGGGGGCGCAGGGGGGCGCAGGCGAGACGCCTGCGCTACGTCGGGGGTTGTGGGGTGCCGGTGAGGTTTTCTCTTAGAAGTCCGCCTTCGCGGACTTCGTTTGTATAGCCGCGATTTCAAGAAGCTGTTGGCGAATGCGTGAGGGGTTAGACCTTCTCGCTCAGAAGTAAAGAGGGCGAAGCATTGGCGAATGAAGATATCGGGTGGGGGCTCAAAGCTTGTCACGCCAATGCTTCGCCCCTACAAAGTATCCTGTAGGGGCGAAGCATGAGCGCGACTATTTGTCGGACTCAGGGAAAAGATTACATCCGCTCATGCTTCGCCCTTCCCCGTAGCGCTAGGCACAGACAACCTCTAAAAAATTAACCCCAAAAGGGGGTATAGGGTGGGTAAGACCCCAGATCAATTCGCCAACAGCTTCTTTCCAATCGCCTGGAACCTGGCTAATCGCCGAGGAACTAGCTGTAGGTCTAACCCCTCACAGATTCGCCAACAGCTTCTTTCAATCGCCTGGGATCTTAACTTCACAGCAATATCCCTGCGCTACGGGTGCCGGCGCTGCGTGGGGTGCCGGCGCTACGGGTGTCGGTGCGTTTTGGGTGCCGGTGCGTTTTGGGTGCCGGTGGAAAGTGGGGTGCCGGTGCTACGGGTGCCGGCGCTACGGGTGCCGGTGCTATTGGGTGCCGGCGCTACGGGTGCCGGCGCGTTTTGGGTGCCGGTGCGTTTTGGGTGCCGGTTAGAATTTGAAGTAGATATTCTATGGCGGTGGCGCTCTCAACTATGACACTGGCAGAATTAAAAACCCAACTCCTTGCCCTAACTCCTGCTGAAAAAGCTGAAGTAATCCAGACTTTAACGCAAACTTTAAGCACCGGCTCTCGTGGAATTACCAAGACTCCCGGCGTCTGCGGGGGTGACGCTTGCATTGCCAATACTCGCCTTCCCGTTTGGTCGCTAGTGAGCGACCGCCGTTTGGGGATGAGTGATGGCAAAATATTAGAGGCTTTTCCCCATCTTACTGCTGCTGATTTGGTGAATGCCTGGGCTTATGCAGATGCTAATCCAGAGGAAATAGAGCGAGCCATTCGAGAAAATGATGAAGTCATGCAATAAAGTTGGGGAGTGGAAAGAGTGGTCCGTTTTTACACAGATGAAAACTTCCCCCTTCCCGTGGTAGAATTTCTCCGCGCGATCGGGCACGATGTCTTGACAGCGCGGGAAGCGGGAAATGCAAATCTCCGCATTCCCGAGCAGGAGGTGCGCCCAACTACAAAGGGTGGGGCTAAAGCCCAACTACAAAGGGTGGGGCTAAAGCCCAACTACAAACCGTGTTTGTGGGGTGCCGGCTTTCAAGACGATTGATGCTATAATATAATCACCCTTCAATATGAGGCCGGTGTTATGGACATTACCAAGTTACCACCCGAATATCAACAAATGATCGCCAACGCCCCCTTTCCCTATAACCAGCCCGAACTATTGGCAAAGTATAGGGGCAAAAATATTGTCGTTGTCGATAACCAACTCTTAGGATATTTAGGATAAATTGGCTATCAAGCCGTTCGCAAGGATTATTTAAAACAGGGCAAAGAGCCTGTTCTTATCTGTCTCCCCCCTTACTATAAACTAGCCAATATCAGAATGGATTCAACACCGGCAGCCCATTAATCCGCTCAAAGTCTCCGACATTACGAGTAACCAGCGTGCAATTTTCTTCAAAGGCACACGCAGCAATTAGAGCGTCTGGCAACCTAATCCTATAATCCCGCCGGAATTGGGCAGCGCGGTCTAAAACTGCTTCTGTAAGTGCCACACGGGTAAGCTGCCTCAAAAACCTTCGGATTTGATTTGCCTCCTCCTCAGTCAGGGCGGCATAACACAGCAATTCAGTCCAAGTGACAGGGCAGTAAAATCCTTCGGCATTCCCAGCCAAAATATCTGAAAACAGCGGTCGAACAACAGGCTCGCCGTTGAAGTAGTAAATAAAAATATTCGTGTCTAGCAAATATTTAGTCATCCCACTCTTCTCTAAGTTGCTGTTGAAAAGCAAGAGGTTCAACCCTGACCGGCAAGAAGCCAAATAGGTCTAAACGTTCAGAAGGATGCTGGGGAGTTTCTGGTGCCGGTGAGACGGGTTGCAGGACAACGACAACTTCCACTAATCCAGGTTGGACGTTATCGGGAAGGGGAATTTCTATTTTGCGCTCCCTGCTGACAGAGACAACTGTCCGAAATGTTTCCATAGCTTTTACACCAGCGCTGTGCGGTAAATATTTATAACTTTATCTATTATAACAGCCGGCAATTCCTCACTGTTAGGCGCAGGGGAGGCACCGGCACTGCGGGTGCGGAGCGCAGGCGAGACGCCTGCGCTACAGATCCCGTCTACTTCACTTCCGCTGCAGCTCGCTGAATTACGTAACGCGCCACAGTTTGAGTGCCGGTGTGCTGGTAGTAGTTGGTTGACATGTCGAGGAAAGCCGCGACATAATCCAACTTGTCATCAGCAATGTCCATAAATCCTTGCAGTTTGCCAATAATGCGTTCTGGCTTCAATCCCCGCGAATTTACCAAACCGCCCATCCAGCCTTGCGTTGCCTTAAAGCTGTTCCCAATAAAGTCGATTTTGCCCTGGATATTGTCGCCGGGAATCTGGCCGCTAATTTGCTGGTATACCGCATTGTCTTGCAGGCTAGCCGGCTTCAGCCCAGCAATCGTCGAGGTGGCAACCTTGATGAAGTCGGGACCGAGGGGCAAAAGCCCGTCGAAACAGACGAGCGCCGCCATTCGCATCACCGCCTCGTTGTGGTATTTAGACAGCCCCTTGACAAATTCCGGAATATTATAAACTGCGGTTTTGTTCAGGGCGCTGAAAGCAATTAACTCTCCCACGACTTTCAGAGCCAAATCAATCGATTGCAGGGTGTCCGGTTTGGGAGTCAGCTTGTTTAAAAAACCCAAAAACGATATTTTCTCACTCACTTTGTTCGCCATCGCCGCAGCGCCCAGGGCGGTATCGGCATTATCAATCGTTTGATAAACCCACATGGCTTTCTGGTATCCCTCAGCCTCATTGCTGTAAAGCCACACGGCGCGCTCGCTAATTCGCTGAATCTTATCCGCTTTCGTTTCGCCAGTCAGCTGGCGAACCGTATTTTCAAAGCCCACTATATTCTTCCACTCACCCGGCACCACAAAATCTAGCGCCTGCAAGACAGAAACTGTAACCCCGCTAGCCGGCAGAGCGTCCACATGCTGAACTATTGATTGGCTCATTCCAGGTTCCTCGAACTTGTTTGAACACTCTTATATAGGAGTAGGGTGCGTTCCGCATTTAAAGGACTCCTTGGAGGTGGAATGTTCCCCTGAAGCGGAACGCACCCTACTGAGACTTGTTTGAACACTCTTATATAGTAGCGGTTTTTACAGGCACTGACAAGAGAGAGGAACTTCTTTAGCATAGTTTAATCTTTCCGCAGCTAGCTGGCGCTCGATATTGCCGGTGCGAGGAGTGGGGTGCGTTCCGCCGCATTGAAAGTGGGGTGGGTTACCCTGAGAGGAGAACCCACCCCACAAAAGCGGGATATGATATATAGCGGTTCTCAGTTGGATGAAGTGCGCACCAGAACCCCGGTTTCTTTAAGAAACCGGGGTTCTCCGCACCACACTAATATGAGAAACGCTAGAAAATTATGCCGCCGCCCTTTCTGGCATGGGCTCGAACATCTTCTTCGTCGCGCCGCAAATCGGGCAAACCCAATTCTCCGGAATCGCTTCAAAAGGAGTCCCCGGCGCAATTCCGGAATCGGGATCGCCCTCTGCCGGATCGTAAATCATGCTGCACTTCTTGCAAATCCAGCGACTTGTTGCTAGATTCTTGCTAGCAGCGCGCGGGGGGGGAGTCTCTCCGCGCAACTCTTGCAGCGCTTCCGTATAGCGCTCGGCGTGGAATTGCTCCACATGTTTCAGCAAGCCAAAGCGGTGAGCCGCCTCACGGAATATCTGGGCGTGATCGGCAGATTCTTTCGCTTGCGCTTCAAATTCCGCTACCGCCGCACTGTCTCTGTCGCGCACCGCATCCGCCGCAAAGTTCGGATACATCGTAGTGTATTCATACGTCTCGCCCTCAATCGCTAAAGAGAGACACCGAGCCGCAATTTCCTGCTTTTGGGCGTCAGACAGCGCCGCTGGATCTGCCACCGCCAGTTCCGGATGCAGCAGGGAAAAGTGAGCGAAAGCGTGTTCCGTCTCTTGCGCAGCCGTTTCCTTGAACAGCTTCGACAGATCCTTAAAGCCTAGCTTGCTAGCGACCTCGGCAAAATACAGGTACTTCCGATTCGCCATCGATTCGCCGGCAAAGGCAGCGTCCAGGTTTTTGAGCGTGTTGGAGTTTGACATATCCATCGGGATGGATGCGTCTGGACTCATGAATGTTCCTCTCTAGGTTGGTTTTCTTAAGTAGACTGACACAATCAAGCATAACACGGTGCTGACCAGAAACCGGGTTTCTTAAAGAAACCCGGTTTCTTGATATTTGCCGCAGCCAGGGAACGAGGAAAATGAGGAACCCTCTTAACTCCAGGCTCTAAAAAACGTGCTATCCAGCCAAGCGACAGCAGTGCGCTGCTCGATAGCAGCCATTTCCGCCTCAGTCAGCGGTTTAAAAGCTTGCGCCACTCTGACATTAGACTCCAGCTGTTCCGGGTTTTCCGCCGCAATCACGCAGCAGTGCACCCCCGCAACCGAAAGGGTGTACCCCATCGCCTGGTGCATCCCATCCAGCACGCCATTTTTGAACAAGCGCCCGTAAGCCGGCACCTTCATCGCAATCACGCCGACATTTTTCTCACGCGCCACCGGCATCACCCCCGTTACAAACGGGCGCGGGTGGTGTTTGTCCGCCGCGTTGACGCAAATCAGCGTTGTGTCGAAAGCGTACCGGCGCAACCCTTCAGCAATGATATCAGGTTCGCGGTGCCCCGTAATGCCGGCAAAGCGAATCAGCTTCTGCTGCTTCGCCTCCTCCACCGCTTGAATCGCGCCGGTTTTGCTAAAAATTGTATCCAATTCCGAGTCGTAGGAAACGTGGTGCAGCTGCCACAAATCCAGGTAATCTGTTTTGAGACGCTTCAGCGATTTTTCCAAATGCCGCCACGCACCATCCCTGTCTCGGGCGTGAGTTTTGCTCGCCAGAAAAATCTGCCCCCGGTATGCCGGCAGCACTTTTCCCAAATTCTGTTCGCTCGGTCCGTACTCCGCTGCTGTGTCGAAATACCGAATCCCCAGCTGCAGCGCCCTCTCGATAAGCGCCACAGAGGCTGCCTCTTGTCCCTCCTTAGACAGAGGAGTTTGACCGGCACCCCCCAACCCAAAAATCGGCACCGGCACGCCGGTTTTTCCCAGCACTCGTTCTGGCATCGTCTTTGGGATCGGAGCTGGTGGCGCATCGCTGCCGGTTTGGTTTCCCGCCAGCACCGAACATCCCACAACTGAACCGGCTGCTGCAGCGCCGGTTAGCAGAAATTCCCGCCGCGTCCTTTTGCGTGTCATATTCACCCGCCCTGTAAATAAGACTATTTTTTTGATTTTAGCACAACTAAAACCCGCCGCCCCAAATTCAACAAACTCTTTAAGTTTGTAGTGAGGACTTTAGTCCTCCCCTCCAGAAACCGGGTTTCTTCAAGAAACCCGGTTTCTAAAGCCGAGTCGCACTCCCCCACGCGCTCTCACCCGCCCCCCGCTGGGGCGCACCCCAGCAATTTTCAAGCGGATGCGGTACACGCTCTTATTCGCCGTAATGTAGAGCGTTTTGCCGTCGCCATCGCCCCAAGCCAGATTGGTGGAAGTTTCTGGCACTTCAATCAAGACCTGCAAATTTCCTTCGGGCGAGAAAACCCAAACACCTCCCGCGCCGGTGCTGTAAACATTTCCCCGCACATCAACCTTCATCCCGTCTGGCACACCGGCTTTACTGGAGTCTTTCTGTTCCGCAAAGATGCGCCCGTTTGCCAAAGAGCCGTCCGCACTCACATCGAAAACGCGAATGTGGCCTTTTTCCGAATCGTTAACGTAGAGTTTCTTCTCATCTGGGGAAAAAGCCAGTCCGTTCGGGCGCACAAAGTCCTTAACAAGCAGAGTCAGCCTTCCATCTGGTGCCAGCCGGTAGACACCGTAAAACCCCAATTCTTCCTGCTCTTTCTTGATGCCATAGGGAGGGTCAGTGAAATAGATACTCCCATCTGATTTTACCGCAACATCATTCGGGCTATTCAGCCGCTTTCCCTCGTAGCGGTCAGCAAGCGTCACAATTTTGCCGTCCTTTTCCGTGCGCGACACGCGACGGAGCTTGTGCTCAGCCGAAATCAAGCGCCCCCCAGCATCTAGCGTGTTGCCATTGGCATTTCCAGAAGGCCGGCGAAACACCTCAGTTTTTTCAGTCGGCGTCCATTTATAGATAGTATCGGCGGGAATATCGCTGAACAGCAAGAAGCCAGAAGGGTGCCAAACCGGCCCCTCTGTAAACTCGAAGCCAGAAGCCACCTGTTCTACCCGATCGCCCTCATCTTTAATCCCTTGTATACGGCTGCTGTCCTCTGCCTTAATAGCCTTTATCACCACTATAGCAAACAGCAGGGTGCCGGCAGCAACCGTCAAAGCAATCTTTTTCCTATTCACTGCACTCCTCATCTGCGATACCCCCTTAATCTTCCTCTTTCCTCCTGTCCCCCCTCTCCGCTAGCGGAGAGGGGGTTAGGGGGTGAGGTTCTTCTTCCTTACAAATCGCTCGGCGTCAATTTGCTCTCGTTGATGCGCTCTACCCAAGCTTCATTCCGGTCAACTGTCAGAATAATGCGCTTGTAAGGCTCATCCTTCAATTCCAGAGTCAAATAATCTTTATCTCGGGTCACATACCAAAACTCCTTGCCTTTTTTGGTATAATAAGTTCCCGCCTTAATCACCCCGGGCAAAAAAGTCCCCGGAGCGCGGATTTCCGCCCAGTCACTTTGGGGTTCTTCGGTGGTGACTCGTTCGATGCGGTCGAGGGGGATCTGAAAAGTTTTATCAAAAGTAAACGCCAGCAGCTGTTCGAGCCATTCCAACTCGATAAGCAACTGGTTGCCTGCAATACTGAGATTCACTGCCAGCCTCCTGAGGTAGGGTTGGGGTGCGAGCCGCGTGTGCGATTGCTGCTGTCAAGCCGGCCTTCGAGAGCGGAACGCACCCTACTGCTGAAGATAGCATTTAATTTTTAACTTTTAATTGAGCCAGAGAAGCGATAGCCTCCGCCAACTTGGCTGACTCAACCGGCTTGGCGACATGCATGTGGAAGCCAGCCGCTATTGCCCGCCGGCGCTCCTCTTCCCTAGCGTAGGCAGTCAGAGCCAAAGAGGGAATTTCGCCACCGAGTTCCATCTGCAAATCCCTAACTTTGCGGATCAGCGTGTAGCCATCCTCCACCGGCATCCCAATATCACTCACCAGAACATCCGGAACCTTTCGCGCCAGCGCCGCAATCGCCTCACCGGCACTCCCCACAGCCGTCACTTCAGCCCCATACTGTTCCAGCACCACAGTCAGCACTTCGCGGATGTCAGGTTCGTCATCAACCACAAGTACCCGCAAGCCGGTGAGAGAGCGAGAGAGTGAGGGGGTGAGGGAGTGAGAGGGGGAATTTTTCCAGTCTCCCTTTCTCCCTCTCTCCTCTGAACCCTCGCTGTGGAGGAGAGGCAGACGTACCGTAAAAGTTGCCCCTCTTCCGACTCCGCCACTTTCGGCGCAGACGCAGCCGCCGTGCAATTCCACCAGGTGGCGCACGATCGCCAAACCGAGTCCGAGCCCGCCGTATGCCCGAGTGTTAGAGCTGTCAGCTTGGCGGAAAAGCTCGAATACGAATGGGAGAAACTCAGAGCTGATACCGCAACCAGTATCGCTGACCCCGATTTGGGCGGACGAGCCGGCACGCGAGAGCCGAACCTCCACGCGCCCGCCACTGGGCGTAAACTTGATCGCATTGGAAAGCAAATTCCAAACCACTTGCTGCAAGCGCTCCGCATCGCCCAAAACCGGCCCTGTCGAGACATCCAGCGCCGCTCTCACAGAGATAGATTTCGCCTCAGCCGCCAGCCGCACTGACTCAATAGCGGCATTAATCGCAGCCGCCAGATCGGTTGGCCCGGCGTTCAGGATCATCTTGCCTTTAATAATTTGCGAGATATCCAGGATATCATTAACAAGTTGCGCCTGCAACTGCGCGTTGCGCTCAATCGTTTGCAAACCGCGAGCCAGCTTATTTTCATCAAACTTCTGGTTGAGGAGCAGCCGAACCCAGCCCAGAATTGCGGTCAGGGGCGTGCGCAGTTCGTGAGAGAGAATTGCCAGAAACTCATCTTTCATGCGGTTCGATTCCTCAGCTTGGGCGCGTGCCGCTTGCTCGCGAATCAGCTGGGCGCGTTTTTCCTCAGCCTGCCGGAGTTCCGTAATGTCGCGAATCACAACCAGAGCATATCGGGGCGAACCCTCTTTGTCAAACTCCGGAACCGCGCGAGATTGATAGGTGCGCAGTCCGTCCGCCGTCAAACTTCGATATTCAATCTCTTGTTTTTCGCCGGTTTCAAAGACTTTGCGCATCGTTTCGTTCCAGAGCCGGCACAACTCTTCTGGCTGGCCCAGTTCTTCACTCCTCTTGCCGGTGAACGCTTCTGCCGGCATTCCCGTCAGCCGCTCCACCTCTGGATTCACATAAACGTAACGGTGATCTCTGTCCAAACGCATCACTAAATCCGGCGTATTTTCAATCAGCGCTTTAAATTCCTGCCGGCTGCGGTGCAGCGCTTCCTCTGCTTGTACGCGCTCGGTCACGTCCGCCATCGAGCCAATCATTTGCACCGGCTTCCCTTTTCGATCGCGGGCGATAAATCCCCGGTCAATCACCTGAGCGTAAGAATTGTCCGCTCGGCGAAAGCGGTACTCCTCCGACCAGATTTCCCCACCGCTGTCGATAGCAGCGTGAATGCCCTTGACGACTCTCTCCCTGTCCTCCGGGTGGATGCGCTCGCACCACCAATTCGCGTCGATTTCTGCGGCCTCGGCACTGTAGCCAAACAGTGTCTCGACATTTTCATTCCACACCACTTTATTCGTGACCAAATCCCAATCCCATATCGCCTCTTTTGTCGCCCGAGACAGCTGCCGGTAGCGCGTCTCACTGTTGCGCAGCGCCTCCAAAGTGCGCGTCCGCTCCGTGATATCCTGAATCACAGCCAGGAAATAGTCCACTGAGCCTGATGGGCTGCGAACGCACTGCACGGTGATGCTGGCCAGGATTAGCTGGCCATTTTTGCCGACAAACCGCTTGTCCATCGAATATCCCTCGCTCTCACCCGCCAAAACCCGGTTGAACTGCTGCAAGTCCGCTTCCAGATCCTGCGGGTGAGTGATTTCCGGCCAAGTCACTTGCGCCAGCTCCTGACGGGAGTAGCCCAACATATCGCACAGCCGGTCGTTGAATTCCAGCCAGCCAAAGTCTGGCGAGGTGATGGCGATTCCGATGGGAGACAGGTTGAAATAGCTGCGCAGAGCGGATTCGCTGCGGCGCTGCTCACCGGCGGCACCGCTGCCCTCTGTTATGTCCCGCTCCTGACTTGGGCGCAAAGATTCCCCATCCTGCAGCTCACCCACCGCTTCAGCCCGCCCCCGGGCTTCGGAGAGCGCCCCCATCGCCCGCGACACCCACAGCCCCTCCAGCACAAATAGGGCCAGCCCCAAGTTTTGCCCCGGAGTGTACCCAGACGAATCCGTTGGAGTCAGAAACCAGCAGTCGATCGCCAGAGCCGCCAGAACAGTGGCCAGCGCCCCCCCCACCCAGCCTCCAGACCAGGAGCTCGCCATCACCCCGGCAAAAAACAGTAGAAAAGGGCTTTCTATTGCAATCCAGGGGTCTAGCGCCAGATCGAGCAGCGATATGAGCGTGACTAGCAGTATCGGAACCGCGTAGCGATGCCATTGGGAGGGCGTAAGTTTCAGCATATTCTGGACTTGTTTTTTAAAGGGGTGGGCAGTGGAGCAGTTTAGGAATTGGCTGCGGGCTATAAATGCGTTTTTTCCAGTTTAAATACCTTACCAGCCGATCCCTGCTGCGTTTGCGTAGGGTGCTACTCAGCGCCATCGCCTATTTTTCGCAGCGGCTTATCAAGAAGCTTGACTTACTAGCAGTGACGGCTTGGAGCGGTTCTTTTCCCATCAATATACCTGTTTTGAGGGAATTTGTGTGTGAATCTTTAACCTTTTTTCACCCTTCCCCCTGCTTTTCGCCGGCAGCCCGCAGTGGCCTTTAACCCCAATCCAGGCAGCAGCGGGGAAAGCCGAACCCCGTCACCCGTCAGATCGCGTCCGGTTGCACCGATTTCTTTAGATATAGGGGCGGCTCGACCTGAAATATTTGCCAGCCGCAAATAGCGCTAATGAACCCGCAACTACCATACAAAAACAATACCAACGTAAATCAGAAGAGTGGGTGCCGGCCTTGCCGGCAGGATCGGGCGCGGTGCGCCCCCACGAGCGTGCCGGCCTCGAAAATAGGGTCAGTAAATCGGGTCGGGTATCCGCCCTGCCGGCGCGTCTGAGGTTGGGCACAATAGAATTGTAAATACCACCCTCTCCCTGTCGGTCAGCTATACCACTTCAACAAGGTAACACCATGATTTCTTCCGAAAACCTTAACAAACCCGATAAGCCAGCTTCTGACGCCGCCATCGCCCCCTCATACAGCCAAGAAGATGTCCAGCAAATTCTGCATCTGGCGCTGGCGCGTCAAGAGCAAAGCGGCGAAATGACCCGCGCCCAGCTCCTAGAGATAGCCTCCGACTTAAGCATCTCCCCAGACGATCTCCAGGCGGCAGAAAAAGAGTGGGTCGCCCGACAGGGCGAATTCCAGCAGCGCCAGGTGTTTGACACCTACCGGCGCAGCCAATTGAAGCAGCACTTAGTCAGATATTCCATAGTCAACTCTTTTCTAGTCCTCCTCAACCTGGCATCAGCGCACGAGCTTTCCTGGTCGCTGTACATTCTGCTGGCGTGGGGGCTGGGACTGGCGCTCCAAGGCTGGAAAACCTACCAAACCGAAGGCGAAGAGTACGATCGAGCCTTCCAGCGGTGGCGCGTCAAGCAACAGCTGGGGCAATCCCTCACCACCCTAGTCAACAAGTGGATAAAACCCCAGTAATACCTATAGCGGTTTTCAGTTGGATGAAGTACACCCCAGAAACCCGGTTTCTTAAAGAAACCGGGTTTCTCAGTACCGTTTCTTCAAGAAACCCGCTTCCTGACCCGTCACAGGGGCGGGTTCCCCCTCTCACCAGACAGCCGGCGCAACTCCTCACTCAGCTTCTGAATCCGCTGATTCAGACTCTCAATCTCACCGTCTTTCTGCTTAAGCCTCGCCTCTTTCTCCAAAATTATCTGATTTTTCTCCGCTATCTCCAGAGCGGTTAGCGCCGCATTAATCAGATTCTCAAACCCGGGTTGAGACACATCAACTTCCACCGCCCCCTCACGCCTTTTCCCCAAAAGACCGACTGGCTTCCCCCGCTCAACGGCTAAAACTTCCCCTTCAGCATTCTTAATTCTCAATTCCGGCGCGGACTCGTTCTGGTACAGGGCGCAGGTATAGGGGCGCTTGCTGTAATAAAACTCTGCCTTCAAAAGCGCGGGAGGTTGAACCGGCACCGGCGCTGTGCCGCTGTCCGCTGGGCGAGAAATCGGAAGCCGCGCCCCCACCAACTCCAGCTCAATATTCGTATTGCCATTCCAAGTGTTTTCTCGCAGCTGGTAGGCGACATCCAGACGCACCGGCAGAGGAAAATAATCGCCCCAGCGCCACGCCAGCGCCCGCACAGAAGCCGGCAGCACCCCATCACCGGCATCTTGAGCGAGCGTCAGTTTGATGTGCCCCTTGCCCACGATTCTCTGCTCCAGAACTCGCACATTCGGCGTCCAGAAAACCGGCTCGCGGTTTTCAATGCCGCAAGGCTGCAAAGCGTCAAAAAGCCGGTACAGATCGAAAGTGATTTCAGAGAAATTGAGTGGGGCGTCAATTTCCACCAGCGGTTTGAGGTGTGCCGGTTCCAGACAGCCGTGAGCGAAAGCGCTGAGGCGGCGGCGAAAGGCATCGAGATTGCCGGCGGGCAGAGAAAATCCGCCGGCGGCGCGGTGCCCGCCATATTTCCCCAGCAAGTCATCGCAGGACTGCAGCGCCTCAAAAACGTGGAATTCCGGGATGCCCCGCGCCGAACCGCGAATGTGGCCCTCGCCCTCAGGAGTGCCAATAAACACCGGCACCCCGTAGCGCTCCACCAGGCGCGAGGCGACAATGCCAATCACGCCGTGGTGCCAGTTGGGCTGAACCGCAACCAAGACTCGCTCTTCGAGCAAGTCTATCGGAGAGCTCTCCACCCAAGCGATCGCTTGCTGTTCAATTTCCTCGCACAGCTGCTGGCGGCGCTCGTTAATCTGTTCGCACTGCATCGCCCGCTCCAGCGCCAGCCCCATGTCATCGGCGGTCAGCAGTTCAATAACAATTTGCGGGTCGCCAATTCGGCCCACAGCGTTTATCCGAGGGCCGAGGCGAAAGCCGATATCTTCTGGTTTGAGGGTTTTTTTGCCGGCGGGTTGGGAGCCGGGATTGGGGGATTTGGGGATATCTTGCCCGTTCGCTCCCTGTTCCCGAGCGACGACACCGGCGACTTGGATCAGCGCCTGGATGCCGGCGATCTTGGATTGCGGCAGCTGGCGCAGCCCCAGTTTCACCCAGCGCCGGTTGACGCCGGTCAGGGGAGCCAAATCGGCAATCGTGCCGAGAGTCATCAGCTCTCGCAGGGGGGAGACGAGTCCTTGCATTTTGTTGAGCTGCTGGGCGAGGGAAATCGCCAGGATGTAGGCGACGCCGACGCCGGCGAGTCCGCGATAGGGGGAGTCCTCCCGAATCAGTTTGGGGTTGAGAATGGCGTTCGCGGGGGGGAGTTCCGGCGGGATGTCGTGGTGATCGGTGACGATGACGCTCATGCCCAGCTCGCGGGCTCTGCGGATGGGTTCGTGAGCGGAAATGCCGTTGTCTACGGTTAGGATCAGTTTGACGCCTTCGCTGTGGAGTTCTTCGACAATGCGCAGGTTGATGCCGTAACCTTCTTTCATGCGGCTGGGGATGGCGTAATCGGCGCGAGCGCCCAACCACTGCAGCGCCCGCAGCAGCAGGGCGGTGCTGGTCATCCCGTCGGCGTCGTAGTCGCCGCAGATGGCGATTTTTTCCCCGGAAGCGATGGCCGTTTGCAATAGTTCCAGGCTTTTTGCCAGGTCGGGGAATTCCTGTACCGGCGGGGGCAGGGTTAGGGAGTCGGGGTTTAAATAGGCTTGCGCCTCTGCCGGTGTGGAGATGCCCCGGTTGAGCAGCACCTGAGCCAGCACCGGCATCACGCCGGCAGCCGCCGCCAGCTGCTCCGCGAGTTCTGGCTGTGCGGGGAAAATCCGCCACCGCTGGTTAGGCAGCCGGTGGTTGCGAGGGGGCTGGGGGCTCATTGCAGGCACCTGTGTCGTTTCAATCCCGTTTCCGGGATTCAGCTGGCCAAAAATCTTCTCCTCCTACCCCGTGCTGAAATCATTGTCGCATTGATATGGGCTTCGCTCGCACAACCGGGATGCTCCCTCCAATTCTACCCAATCTTGGTCACGGGTAGCGTTCCCTCGCGCGGGAACGCACCCTACGAGTTACACGCTGGGCCTATAGCAGCAGTCATATTGGGAGCGGACATTAATGGCATGGCGCATGGCCCCGGGCGCATGGCCCCGGGCGCATGGGGAAGACTCACAGCTTTTGCCCCACTCCCGCCGCAATGCCCCACTCCCGCCGCAATGCCCATGTCCTGAACTGACTGTCTGCTGCTATATCTTCTGTCGCAGCAACAGCTCGCTCTCTTTCCTGCGAAACCTGTTAGAATTTAATATTATTTTTATTTTTCTGCTTTTTCATGCCGGCGGCTGTTTCGGGTGAGGGGCAGCGCCAGCGGTTGCCTTCAAAACCCGGTTGGCAGTGACGGCTTTAGCCCCCACCCCCTCCCAGGTAAGGGTAAGGAGGTGAAATCCTTCTTGCAAACCTTTTCACCGCTTCCTGGGCCTAAAAATCTCAGGACTTACGCAGCAACACTTAATGTGGTGTGGTGCCGGTTACGCTAGCGCTAACCCACCCTACAGATAGAGGCTTTGCGTAAGTCCTGAAGCTGAAATTATGAGTGCCAGCCCTTGCTGATAGGAGTGAGGGCTGAAGCCCTCAGCCCCGTTACTGGGGGTAAGGAGCTGAAGTCCTGAGTGCAAACTGCTGCGATCGGTGCCTGGGGGAGCAGGTGAGGACTGCCTAATTTTAGCAAGTTTTGCCCAGAGTTACCCTCTCCTAACAGTGCGGCAGAAATTGGATGAACTGCCCCAAAATCGGGGAACCGGGCGATTTGGCTTAAACCCTCTACAATGTGTGATAAATATTATAAAATAATAAATCCTCTTTGGCGGGCATGACTAGCGCATGATCGACTTAACTCAGCTGACCCCCGATTCTACCTTGGGGCACCTGCCCTCCCACCACTTCCAGGTGAGTCACGCGACGCCCGGGCATTTCGTCGCTCAAAAATTTGCTGAAAAATCAGAGCTTCCTGGAGTGCTTATTATGAAGGGCTCCCGGATTGCCGGGATGATTTCTCGGCGAAAGTTTAACGAGTGGATGAGCCAGCCTGACCGCAGCGAGGTTTGTCTGAAGCGTCCAATTCAGACGCTATTAGATGCTGTGAAAACCCAGCCGTTACAGCTGCCCGATACGTGCAAAATTGATGAAGCGGCTACAATCGCTTTGAATCGGTCTGAAGATTTGGTTTACGAGCCGGTCGTGATTGCCTCCGAGAGCGGAAGTGTGCGTTTGCTAGACATGCATGTCCTGCTGCTCGCTCAAGTCAAAATCGCCAAATTTTATAAGCAAATGATTAAAATGCAAAAAATAGAGGCGCACGGCTACAGGACGGAACTGCAAAAAGAAAAAGGAAAGGTCAAAAGTTACACGCAATTGCTAGAGTTTAACCTGCTGGAGATTCAAAAGCAAAACCAGAGGATCGCCCAGCTTAAATTGCAGCTGTTAAACCAAGCTCAAGAAATAGGCCACCTCAATCAGCGATTTATTCAGATGGGCCAACTCCTTTCTGTTGAAGGGAGAAAGGCGTTTCAGGCGACCTTTTCCGGCGTCAGTGCCATCTGCCGCAACACGGATCAAATTGTGGATATGGGGAAAGCCTTAGCCAAAGACCTAGAAAATGTTAATGCGGCTTCTCGACTGATTTCAAGAGTCAGCCAGCAAGTCCGCTACTTGGCGGTACAGGCGTCAGTAGTGGCCAATCGGATTGGTGGGCCATTGAATGAGTTCAGCCACGTTATTTCTGAAATTGGCAAATTGGTCAGCCAGACTTTTGAGGCGGGGCGCAGGATGGATCAGCTGGCGAATCGCTTTAAACTGCACGTTCAAGAACTCACCGACTCGGCGCGAGAGGGGGCGGCGGTTGCGCGAGGGCTGATTCAAAAAATTGAGCGGGCAGAAGTGGCGCTGGCGGAGTTGGAGGAACTGGTTAAAAATCAAAACCTTAACAGCGCTTCAGTTTCTCAGGAAGATGTTGAGAGCGTTAACATTCCTGAAGCGCAGTCGCTGATTGAAAAAATCGAACAGGTAGAAGGGGCGCTCACAGATTTGGAGGAAGTGGTTAAACACCAAGACCTCAGAGGTCTGATTGAGAAAATCGAACAGGTGCTCAGTCGCAGCAAGGAAAGGATACTTCAGTGATATCATGTCCGCTTGCATCTGTTGTGTGTGGAAAGGCTTGTAGGGGCGGGTTCATGCTTCAATGTATCGGGAAAGCTGAGAATATTTCTAAACTGCGGCGACACTTGTAGAGGCGGGGCTCACGCTTCAATGTATCGGGAAAGCTGAGAATATATAGCAGTAGTCACTTAGGGCACGGACGTAGGACAGGCGTTCCCTCCGTAAGCGTTGCGGGACGCGACAGCGTCCTTCCCAGAGACCTTGAGGGCGCGGAGGGAACGCCTGCCCTCAAGCACACATATAGCGGTTTTCAGTTGGGTGAAGTACACCCCAGAAACCCGGTTTCTTTAAGAAACCGGGTTTCTCAGTACCTCACTCATACGAAAAACGCTATAAATTTACCGGCATTGCGGGGCGCAGGAGTGCCGCGCCGCTGCGGAGAGTACCGGCTCTATAATTGCCCTCTACCCCTCCCCCGAAATATCGGGGTCAATCCCCAATTCCCGCAGCCGGCGCTGCAGCGCCTCCAACTGAGCCTGCGCCTGTTCTGCCCGCTGGCGCTCAGCTTCAGCCCGCTGGCGCTCGGCTTCAGCCTGCTGCTGGGCGAGGGCTTCTCTTTCTTCAGCCGTGGGAATCCAATTGCCCCCGGCATCATACCAGCGCAACCACAGGCGATGAATCCCTTGATATTCCCCAACCCACAACCCCAATCCCAATTCCAATTCGGGCATCCAAACCCTAGGCTCGCTCAGCTGCAATTCCTGGTAACGACCGGCTTTTAAAGCAAAAACTCGCAACTGGTTCGTGTAGCGATTGAACACCACATAGTAGGGCACTCCCAAAATCCGCTCGTAGACTTCCCACTTGGTAGGGGGTTCACCGGCTCCCCTAGCGGTTTGTCCCAAGTCTTCATCCTCCGTGCCCGGAGAAAGCAATTCCACCACCACAAAAGGTCTAATTCCCTCTTGCCAAATCACATAACTCATGCGCAGGTCACGCCCGTCATAAAGCCTGGGGACACCCACGACTGCAAACCAATCTGGTCGTTTGTACCAGTTTGGGTGGCTGACATCGTAATAGAGGTTCATGTCACTGCCGGTGAATACCCGATCTGGGGAGTGGTTAGGGGGGCGAAAGGTGCGGCGCATCAGTTCGGGTTGGAAGTCGTGGAATTCGTCTGGCAAGCCTGGTTCCTCCTGATTTTCACTGGGCAAATCGTACATCGTGGGCAGCGTTTCTCGCGGAGAGCGCGGCGGATCTGTCTGCTCAACCGGGTATTTCATCGGCTGCATAGTAGCCTCACTTTTAGAAGTCATGCTGAGGGGATTATTGTTATTATAGCAGTAGACAGTCTGTTTAGGACAGGGCATTTTACTGAGTAGCAGGTATAGGGACAGGCGAGACGCCTGTCCTACGTCCGTTCCCTAAGTGGCTACTGCTATATAGTCACGACCGGCACCTTGAGGGAATCCTGGGAAGGAGGCAGTCACGATGAACTGCGCACACCGCTACCAATGAAAATTGTCAAGGGGGGCGGGGCGAGCACGGGGGCATCGCCCCTACAAGACTATTTTCAAGTCAGAGCCGTAGGGGCGGGTCCCCGTGCCATTGGTGTCAACTTAAGCTCCTGGCGATTGAAATCGCGGCTATACAAACGAAGTCCGCCTTCGCGGACTTAAGAAAAGAACTAGAATTTTAAAACCCGCGCAGGCGGGTTTTGTCTGTATAGCTGCGGTTTCAACCGCCCAGAGACTACGGGACACAGTTTAAGTTGACACGCTTTGGTCCCCGTGCCCGCCCCCCGCGTAGTGCTTAGATTGTTAAGAAATAAAACAACATGGGTGAAATGTGAGGCAGCTGCGGTAGCATCTGGCTGTGAGGCTGAGCCCGTCAAGGCGGACGCTTGCCTTACAAGACTTTTCACATATGTTCGCAAATGGGTGGAGGAGACAGTGGAAATCAGGGGAACGAAATGGAATGATTTAAACGGAAACGGGGAGCGGGATACCGGCGAGCCCGGTTTGGCAGGGGTGACAGTCTACCTCGACGGGAACAATAACGGGGTGCCCGACACCGGCGAACTGAGCGCGGTGACGCAGGCAGACGACTCAGCAACGCCGAATGTCAATGAGGCGGGAGAGTACCGGCTCACCGGCTTGCCAGCGGGAACCTATACGGTGCGGGAAGTGGTTCCCACCGGCAGCACGCAGGCGTTCCCCACCGGCGGCTCACACACCGTTGTCCTCAGTGCCGGTCAGAGTGTGGGGGGGATTGACTTCGGCAACCGGCAAGGCAGTGTCAGTTCAGGGACATTGCTGAACTTTGAAGGGGTTGGAGATTTAAATTACGTCAATAACTTCTACGCCAGTCGAGGCGTGACGTTTTCTGAAAATGCGGTTGCCGTGGTGGATTCCGATGCCGGCGGCAGCGGAGATTTTGGCGGCGAGCCAACACCAAATACGGTCATCGCTTACGCTGAAGGCGATTCAATTACCATGAATTTGAATCAGGCGCAGGCAATTGCGTCGGGTCAGATTTCATTTGACTACACCTCGCCCAACCAGACGCATGAGGTGAAAATTTACGACGGGTTAAACGGCACGGGGAAGCTTTTGGCATCGGCGACTTTGGGGAGAACTCCCTTTGCTGGCGCTCCAGATCCCAGAGGTCAATTCAGCCCGCTCGTTCCATTCACGATGAATTTTGTCGGGAATGCCAAGTCGGTTGTTCTGGGGAGTCAGAAGTACGAAATTGGGGTTGATGACATCCGAATTACCCTAGTGCCGGCGAACATTGCGCCGGTGCTGAGAAACAACACCGGCTTGACGGTGGCTGAGGGAGGCGCAGTCACGTTTAGCAACACGGCGCTGCGAGTCACGGATGCGGACAGTAGGGCAAATCAGCGCACTTACACTGTGGTGGGAGCTACGGCAAATGGCACCCTGCTGCTGAATGGCACAGCGCTTGCTGCTGGGGGCAAATTCACCCAAGCGGACATCAACCAAGGCAGGCTCGCCTACACCCATAATGGCAGCGAGACGACAGGCGACAGCTTCACTTTTACGGTGTCGGATGGGGCTGGGGGAACGATTGGCAACACCAATTTTGCGATTGCGGTGACGCCGGTGAATGAGTTGCCGGTGCTGGCGGCGAACAGCCCACTGACGCTCAGCGAAGGTGGGACAGCAGCTATCACGAATACGGCGCTGCGGGTGACGGATGCGGATAGCGCACCGGCGCAACTCACTTACATTTTAGCAAGCTTGCCGGCAAATGGCAACCTGCTGTTGAATAACGCGCAACTTGCGGTTGGGGGAACATTCACTCAGGCGGATATTGACAGCAATCGGCTGACTTATCGGCACAGTGGGAGCGAGACGACAAGCGACAGTTTCGCCTTTACTGTGTCGGATGGCGCGGGGGGAAGTCTCGCGAGGAGCAATTTTGCGATTGCGGTGACGCCGGTGAATGAGTTGCCGGTGCTCGCTGCGAATAACCCTCTGACGCTCAGCGAAGGTGGGACAGCAGCTATTACGAATACGGCGCTGCGGGTGACGGATGCGGATAACACGCCGGCACAGCTGGCGTACACTTTGGGGAGTTTGCCGGCAAATGGCTCTCTGCTGTTAAATGGGGTAGCTTTAACTGCCGGTGGCACGTTCACCCAGGCTGATATTGACAGCAACCGGCTGACTTATCGGCACAGTGGCAGCGAGACGACAAGCGACAGTTTCAACTTTACTGTGTCGGATGGCGCGGGGGGAGTTCTCGCAAGCAGCAGTTTTGCGATTGCGGTGACGCCGGTGAATGAGTTGCCGGTGCTGGCGGTAAACCTTGGTTTGACGGTAAGTGAAGGTGCGGCGGGAACGATTGCCAACACGGCGTTACAGGTGACGGATGCGGATAACACACCGGCACAGCTGGCGTACACTTTGGGGAGTTTGCCGGCAAATGGCTCTCTGCTGTTAAATGGGGTAGCTTTAACTGCCGGTGGCACGTTCACTCAGGCTGATATTGACAGCAACCGGCTGACTTATCGGCACAGTGGCAGCGAGACGACTAGCGACAGTTTCTCTTTTACGGTGGCGGATGCTGCTGGGGGAAGTCTTGGTAGCGCAAGTTTTGCGATTGCGGTGACGCCGATGAATGAAGTGCCGGTGCTGGCGGCAAACCAAGGGTTGACGGTAAATGAAGGTGCCACAGCAGCTATCACGAATACGGCGCTGCGGGTGACGGATGCGGATAACACGCCGGCACAGCTGGCGTACACTTTGGGGAGTTTGCCGGCAAATGGCACTCTGCTGCTAAATGGGGTAGCTTTAACTGCCGGTGGCACGTTCACTCAGGCTGATATTGACAGCAACCGGCTCAGTTATCGGCACAGTGGCAGCGAGACGACAAGCGACAGTTTCTCCTTTACTGTGTCGGATGGCGCGGGGGGAAGTCTTGGTAGCGCAAGCTTTGCGATTGCGGTGACGCCGGTGAATGAACTGCCGGTGCTGGCGGCAAACCAAGGTTTGACGGTAAATGAAGGTGCCACAGCACCCATCATTAGCACGGCGCTGCGGGTGACGGATGCGGATAGCGCACCGGCACAGCTGACTTACACTTTGGGGAGTTTGCCGGCAAATGGCACTCTGCAGCTCAATGGCGCGGCGCTAGCTGTGGGAGGCACTTTTACCCAAGCGAACATCGATAGCGGCGCTCTCAGCTATGTCCATAATGGCAGTGAGACGACAAGCGACAGTTTCAACTTTACGGTGGCGGATGGCGCGGGGGGAACTCTTGCCAGCAGCACTTTCACGATAGCGGTGACACCGGTGAATGAACTGCCGGTGCTGGCGGTAAACCAAGGTTTGACGGTAAGTGAAGGTGCTGCGGGAACGATTCTCAACACTCTGTTACAGGTGACGGATGTGGATAACGCACCGGCACAGCTGGCGTACACTTTGGGGAGTTTGCCGGCAAATGGCACCCTGCAGCTCAATGGCTTAGCGCTGGCTGTTGGGGGCACTTTCACGCAAGCGAATATCGATAGCGGCGCTCTCAGCTATGTCCATAATGGCAGTGAGACGACAAGCGACAGTTTCAACTTTACGGTGGCGGATGCGTCTGGGGGAACTCTTGCCAGCAGAAGTTTTGCGATTAATGTCAACCCTGTTATCGACTTGGCGGGTGAGTGGCAGTACACTTCCACTACAGATTTTGGCTCGCCAGTTGCAGGCGTGGGATTCCAGGCGAGTGCCCTTGCCTATGCGGCTGCGTTGCAAATTACCCAGAATGGCACTCAGGTGACAATCCCTGGGTTCTATCTGGGAAGCGCTGGTAATGGTCAAGGACAGATTTCGGGGAATACGATTACCGCAACTCTGCCGGTTAGTGGTGGCACCGGCACGTTGCAGGGAACGATGAGTGCTGATGGTCGCACTATCACAGGCAATATTAGCTTTTCGGACGGTCAGCAAACACAGCCGGCGATAGTTCCGTTTACGATGATCAGCCAGACTGCTCCTGGTGGCAATGACAGCATCAGTGGGGATGCCGGCAACAACTTCCTGGGTGCCGGTGTTGGTAACGACACGATTACTGGGTTAGCCGGCAATGACACCCTCGCCGGCGGTGCCGGTGGGGACATCCTCAATGGCGGTGATGGCAGCGACAGCCTTGATGGCGGTGATGGCGACGACATTCTTAGTGGCAACGAATCTAACTTAGGCATAGACTTTGCCGTTGGGGGCAGCCCACAAGACATCACCGCTACTGATTTGGATAACGACGGCGACATCGACTTGGTTACGGCGAATGGAAACAGCAACACCGTCTCAGTGCTGCTGAATAACGGTAGTGGCAACTTCACGCTACAGCAGCCCAATATTACGTTTGGGTCTGCCGTAAGCTCCGTAACGGCTGCTGATCTGAATGGGGACAGCAGACCAGACCTAGCTGTGGCGAATACTGGAAGTGCTAGCACCGGCAATGTCTCAATCTTGCTCAATAATGGCAGCGGCACCTTAATACCGCAGTCCGATATTACTCTTGGGAGTGTCCCAGAGGTTGTGACAGCTGCGGATTTAGATAGCGACGGCGATACCGACCTGGCCACGGCGAATCCGATTAGCAACACCGTCTCAGTGCTGCTCAACAATGGCAGCAGCACCTTCACGTTACAGCAGCCCGATATTACTGTTGGGGATTTCCCAAGCTCCGTAATCGCTGCTGACTTGGATAACGACGGCGACATAGATTTGGCTACGGCGAATTCTAGTAATCTGAACGGGGTGGATATTTTTGATGATAACCGCAACGTCTCAGTGCTGCTCAACAATGGCAACGGCACCTTCGCACCGGCAGTGGACTTTGATGGTGCTGTTGAGAATGTCCCAACCTCCGTAACCGCTGCTGACTTAGATGGAGACAGCGACATTGATTTGGTGACAAGCACGATGGTTTATTTCAACAGCGTCTCAGTGCTGCGCAACAATGGCAATGGCACCTTTGCAGCGGCGGTTGAGGTTGGGGCGGGCTCAAACTTCATAACTGCTGCTGACTTGGATGGGGACGGCGACATCGATCTGGCCACGGCATATTCTAGCTCAGGAGTTTCACTGCTGCTCAATAATGGGAACGGCACCTTCGCTGCAGCGGTAAATTCTGCCGGTGGAGTTGCTGAGGACATGACTGCTGCCGATTTCGATGGAGACGGCGACACTGACCTAGCTTGGGCAAATCCTAATAGCAATAAGGTTACGGTGCTGCTCAATAATGACGGCGTATTCGGTGGCCTATTCGATAATGGCAACGACAGCATCACCGGCGGTGCCGGCAACGACAGGATCATCGGTGATGCCGGTCTAGACTTTCTCCAAGGCGGTGCCGGCAACGACAACCTCACCGGCGGTGATGACAACGACACCCTCACCGGCGGTGATGACAACGACACCCTCACCGGCAATGAAGACAACGACAGTATGGCCGGAGAGAGTGGCAACGATACCCTGTTTGGCGGTGCCGGCAACGACACCCTCACCGGCGGTGAGGGCAACGACTTCCTGTATGGCAACGCAGACGGTATCCTTACCGCTACCGCTGATGTCATCATCGGTGGTGCCGGTCTGGACTTTCTCCAAGGCGGTGATGGCAACGACACTATAGATGGCAGCGGCACCCTCACCGGCGGTGCCGGCAACGACATTATAGATGGCAGCGGCACCCTCACCGGCGGTGCCGGCAACGACAGCATCATCGGTGGTGCCGGCAACGACAGTATAGCCGGAGAGAGTGGCATCGATATCCTGTTTGGGGGTGCCGACAGCGACACCCTCACCGGCGGTGAGGGCAACGACTACCTGCATGGCGACGTAAACGCTAGCGCTACTGGTGGTAACGACCGCATCACCGGCGATGCCGGCGACGATAGCCTGATTGGCGGGATCGGTGCTGACACTCTCACCGGCGGAGATGGAGCCGACCGCTTCTATTACACTGCCGTCAGTGAAGGTAGTGCGAGCGAACTCATTACTGATTTTGTCACCGGCACCGACAAGATATACCTGGCGAAAAATGGCTTTGGTACTTCCCTTACTACCACCACTACAGGACAAAACTTCCAGTTGACTACCCAAAATGGCACCATTATCTACAATAGCGGCTCCAGAACTCTGTCCTTTGATGACCTCGGTACTGCGGCTCCTGTGACACTCTTCACGCTGAGCGGCAACAGCGCGATCGTCCCTAACGACTTCGTACTCTTTTAATTGAGCCAACCCAGCAACAGAAACAGAAACCCGGTTTCAGAAACCGGGTTTCTCCATTTAAGCCCTACCCAAGCGGCAACCCTCATTAGCATTTCTCTGCTAATTTGTCAACCCTGCAAACATATAGCGGGCAAGAATCTGGGTGGAGTACAGTCTGGAGATCCCCCCAAACCCCCCTTAAAAAGGGGGGCTTTGAAATGTCCCCCCCCTTTTTTACGGGGGCTAGGGGGGGATCTAATATCTGTACCTCACTCGGGTGAAATCTGCTATAAATTTCCCGGAATTCCGGGGGCGCTACAGTGCCGCCCCCCTGCGCAGAACACCGGCTCTATAATTGCCCTCTACCCCTCCCCCGAAATATCGGGGTCAATCCCCAATTCCCGCAGCCGGCGCTGCAGCGCCTCCAGCTGAGCCTGCGCCTGTTCAGCCCGCTGGCGCTCGGCTTCAGCCCGCTGGTCAGCCGCCAATGCCACCTGCCCGGCGAGGGCTTCTCTTTCTTCCGCCGTGGGAATCCAGTTGCCCCCGGCATCATACCAGCGCAACCACAGGCGATGAATGCCTTGATATTCCCCAACCCACAACCCCAATCCCAATTCCAATGATGCTGTTGGCGAATCCGTGAGGGGTTAGACCTTTTCGCTGGGAAGTAAAGAGGGCGAAGCATTGGCGAAGCGAAATTTCGGGCGAAGTCGTAAAGATCCTAACGCCAATGCTTCGCCCCTACACAAGATCCGATGTAGTACACAAGATCCGATGTAGGGGCGAAGCATGAGCGCGACCATTTGTGGGACTCAGGGAAAAAATTACATAGCTGCTGACGCAGCCGCTGCGCTAACGCTCATGCTTCGCCCTTCCCCCAAGCGCTAGCCACAACCGAACAACCTATCCCCAAAAGAAAGCCTAGGGTGTAAGCCCCCACATCAATTCGCCAACAGCATTTTCCAATTCGGGCATCGAAACCCTAGACTCGCTCAGGGGTAGGGTGCGTTCCCTAAGAGGGAACGCACCCTACGAATCTGCAATCGGTGAAAAGATTACATCCGCTCATGCAACGCTTTTCGTTGCTCGCTCGAAGAGGGCGAAGCATTGGCGAATGAAGATATCGATTAGTGTCCCAAAGCTTGTCCCGCCAATGCTAGCTGCTGGCGCAGCCGCTGCGCTAACGCCCCTACAAAAATTCTGTAGGGGCGAAGCATGAGCGCGACCATTTGTGGGACTCAGGGAAAAAATTACATAGCTGCTGACGCAGCCGCTGCGCTAACGCTCATGCTTCGCCCTTCCCCCAAGCGCTAGCCACAACCGAACAACCTATCCCCAAAAGAAAGCCTTGATATTCCCCAACCCACAACCCCAATCCCAATTCCAATGAAACTGTTGGCTTCACACGGAGGGGTTAGACCTTCTCGCTGGGAAGTAAAGAGGGCGAAGCATTGGCGAAGCGAAATTTCGGGCGCAGTCGTAAAGATCCGCGCCGCCAATGCTTCGCCCCTACACAAGATCCGATGTAGTACACAAGATCCGATGTAGGGGCGAAGCATGAGCGCGACTGTTTCTGCAATCGGTGAAAAGATTATATCCGCTCATGCTTCGCCCTTCCCTTTAGCGCTAGCCTTGGGGGGGATCTACCCTGACTCACTTGCAGGTAGCAACTTGAGGTATTATAGAAGAATAGAGTCTCCCCCCAGACCCATCATGTTTAAATACGACTCGCAGATGTTGTTACCCTCTGCTGAGGATTTACCCGACTCGGACGACACTCCTGTGGATAATCAACTGCAACATTTGATTCCCGGTCTGCTTGAAGCGGTACTGGCGATGGCGTGGTCAGACCGCACCGATTGGTTTTTTGGCGCTAACATGGGGATCTACTATGACCCAAAGCAGCCAGCCATCGTACCGGATGGTTTCCTTAGCTTAGGAGTGGAGCGGATTATTGACAAAGACTTGCGCCTCAGTTACGTCCTTTGGGAAGAAAAAACCGTCCCGATTCTGGTGCTAGAGGTCGTCTCCCAGACCCGGAGAGGAGAACACACCACCAAAAAGGAAAAATATGCCGAAATGGGAGTGCTGTACTATGCGGTTTATTCCCCCCGCCGGCGGCGCAAGCCCCCCCTGGAAGTGTCTCGCTTAGTTGATGGCTGCTACGTTTTGCAGCAGGGCTCTCCTGTTTGGATGCCAGAAATAGGATTGGGAATTGGGCGAGAACAGGGAACCTATCAGGGAATCACCCGCGAATGGCTTTACTGGTATGATGAGCGAGGTCAGCGACTGCTAACACCAGAGGAACGCGCTCGTCAGGCGGAACAGCGAGCGCACCGGCTGGCAGATGAATTGCGCCGGCGCGGCATAGATCCCGACTCCCTGCTTTGAACTAATATAGCGTTTGTAGAAACCCGGTTTCTCAAAGAAACCGGGTTTCTGACCCCGGGAATATGGCTGGTAGGGGCGGGTTCACCCAAAATGTCTCTGGGGTTTTCCCGGATGTTAGTAAACCCGCCCCTACTTCCCGCTGACGCACCACAAGAAATTGATGCCGGTTTATTGAAGTTCAGTTTATCGAGGTAACTGCTGAAAAATCCCAAAAGAGCGCTGTCGCGCCGCCGGCGTGCGGATTAGCGGGTTGAAGTCCGTACCCGTACCCCCACCGGCACCCGGATCGGGAAGGCCAAACAGGGCATCCGTCATAAAAGTCTGGGAAAATCCCAGGTCAAAACTTCTTTCTTCCTCAAAAAACGGAGGCTTCAGTTTGGGTTTGGCCGGCTGAGCCGGTGCCGGTTGATTTGCCGGTGGTTGCGTGACGCCACTCCCTGCTGGGGATGGGCTGCCGGTTTCTTCTGCCAAAGCTATCTCAGAAACCGTCACACCCAAGCTAGAAAACACTGTCCCCAAAACCAGGACTGAAACCAAAAATTTAGGCATTGTTTTTTTGAGCCGGTGCATAACATATCCCTCCTCTAACTATAAACCAAGTCGTAGGGTGCGTTCCCTCTTAGGGAACGCACCCTACCCCTTGTCCGGCGGCGGGCGAGCCGGTAGGGCTAAAGCCCAACTACAAACCTTTTCAGGTTAGGACGTAGGACAGGCGAGACGCCTGTCCCAGTAGTAGGGTGCGTTCCCTAAGAGGGAACGCACCCTACCCCTCTGAGGTGATTCCCGGCACTTTTAGAACCGGAAAGTCGTGCGCAGAACTCCGACCAAGATATCATCGTTCCCCGCATCGTGTTCCGGATTGATAATGTAAAAGAAGCCGGGTGTTACAGTTATTCTATCACTCACCCGAAACCGGTAGAACGCCTCCAGGTGCAGTGAGGTGTCACTATCTTCCGTCACCCCATTTCCGCTGCGCAGTTTGGGCGGCTGACCGGCCATAAAGGCCAGCAAGTCCCCTTTGCGGCCAAAGGGATCGGAAAGTCCCAAAGAAAACAGGTAAGTCGTGGTGGTTGCGGAAGCGTCTGATGTGGTAGAATCGGTGAAAATTATCCCGCCCCAAGTCCCGAAGGTGAGGTTGCGAGCCGCACGCCACTGGAGGGTGCCGCTGACGGCATTAATCTGCACCGGCTCGCCAATCCCCCCAGAGGTGTCCGCATTGAAGCTGCCGGTGAACGTATCTAAGCTGCCATTGCGCGAATAGGCATTAATATAAGCCAAGCCGGTGATAATTTTATCCGCCGGTCGGGTTAAAAGTTGCACACCCAAAGCGCTGTGGCTAGCTCCAAATACGCCTCGGCGCTCCCGGGAAGCGTCGGGATCGTTACTGTCTCGCGTGCCATAAGCCACTTGCAAACGCATGCGGTCAGAAATCAGCCAGTCCAAACCAACACCGGCATCGAGAGCGCCAATTTTTAACAGGGGGCTGGCTTCCGCAAACCGGGAAATCGCACCCCGCCCCGTGTCAAAATAGGGGGAGTTAGCAGTCAGCACGCTGCTCAAGCTGAAGCCAACCGGTCTGACAGTAAACACAACCCGTTCGTTAAACGCGGCAAACCGGTAGTCCAGCAAATCCAGTTGAATTTGATTGTTCGTATCCCCCTGATAGGACAGCAGAGTCATATCAGTTCCCAGGGAATTGGGATTGGCGAACCCCCGGTCGGCAACATTCGCCGCGCCCAACTCAACTCGCAGCAAATCTGTGCCAGAAAAAGTGCTGACTGTTTGCAACCGCACCAAATGTGTTAAAATGGTGTTAGTCGCACCGTTCCCTGGCGGGCCACCGCCGGTGGCGTCTGCGAACGCGAATATCACCTCACCGCCAAACACTGTCGTCGAGGAAGTAATTCGCCGCGACTCCAAAGTGGGTAAGCGGTTTTCCAGGGTGGTGACTCGACCGCGCAAAGCAGTCAGTTCCGCCCCAAATTCTTCCTGCAGCCGGCGGGCGGTGGCGAGGTCTTGCTGCGTGATAAAATCCTCAGTTGAGACGGCTTGTGGGATCAGCTGGCTGATGCGCTCCAAACAAGCGTTCAAACCGGCAGCAAACTCGTATCGAGTCATAGCGCGATTCCCCCGGAAAGTCCCGTCTGGGTAGCCGGCAATGCACCCGTAGCGCTCTACTAGGTTTTGCAGCGCGCCAAAAGCCCAGTCTGCCGGCTGCACGTCCGACAGCTGGGACACGGACGTCAGCTGAGCCATTGGGTCATCTGGCGTGTCTGAAGGGGGAAGCGCCACGGATGCCGGTGCTGGGGGAGTTTCGCCAGCTTCTGGGGAAGCCGAACCCTCACCGGCAGGAATCAGTTCAGCCACAGCTGGGATTGCAACAGCTGCGGGGGCTGTCTGCCGGCTTTCCGGGATGGGGGGAGGTAAGAGTTCTTTTGACCGCTCTTGCGGGGAGCCGGTTGGGGGGTTTGCCCCCATAAAGTGCCGTTTATCTAAACCATAAAATTTGCGCGGTTTCAGATTTTGTTTAACAGCAGTCGGTTCCGCTGGGGTTAGCTGTTCAGGCGAACCCGCCAAGGCTGCCGGTGCGGACACCAGCAATAATAAAAGACCGGACAAGCAATGCTTCACACCCATATTTGCACCTCACACCCATAAACCAAACACTAGAAGTAACCCAAGTTGCTACCTAGAAGTCTAAACATCCAGATCCCCCCAAACACCCCTTAAAAAGGGGGGCTTTGAGTATTCCCCCCCCTTTTTTGTAGGGGCGGTGCCACCCACGGAGACCGCCCCGGCTAGGGGGGGATCTCCTCTGAATCACTTGTAAGTAGCAACTTAAGTTAGAAGTATAGGGAAGAGTCTCCTTCCTGTAAAGACCCCATACCAAAATTTTCCCTTCCCCTGACGGGGTGGGCATCAGTAAACTGCCGGCGATCGAGGAACCCCTCCGCGCCCCATCCCGCCGCACCGGCATCTTGCCTTGCCTGGTTGAGAAACCCGGTTTCTTTAAGAACCCGGGTTTCTGGGGTGCCGGTGCTGGGAGGTTGAATTTGAGGTTGAGTGCCGGTCACCTATTCGCAGCGATCGTCTATCAAGAGACTGCCCTGACCGCCTGACGGGCACAATCGCAGCTGATTTTTCAACCCAAAAGAAAAGAGTTGATAGATATCATCCACCTCATCCTTTGGGTCTTCAAAAGCATCTGATTTGGCATCAAATTCCACCTTGCCACTCGCTTGAGCGATTGCCTGCATCCCCCCAGTGGCTTGGCCATTGCTAATCAACTCGGCAGAAGGGGGATTGAAGTTGAAAGGCAAATTCAGCCCCACCCGTTTGATGAGTTCGAGCGCAAAATTCACCTGTTGAGAGCTGCTAAATATGTCAGTTAGACCTGTATAATCAAGATCTTTCGGCAGTGCTGCTGGATTAGTGCCAGACGCCAGCGCTGCTTCAGATTCACTTAAAGTTTGCGGTGAAGCGCTGCAGCCACGTTTGATTTTTTGGCCGCTGCCTTGTCCGTGATTGCCAACTAAACGACCGTTGCTGTCGAAAACCGGCCCGCCGCTCATGCCGGCGCGAGTGTTATCGGTATAAAATATGCTGTAACCTGTATTTTGATCGTTAGGATTGATTTTTTTAGCTACCGGCCCCCAAGCAAGACGTCTTTGCCGGCGAGCCACTTTCCCGCGACATTTTCCGGTTTCTGGATCGAGCTCTTTTTCCGGATCGGGCCAGCCGGAGATATAAACCGTCTCGCCTATATTGACCTCATCCGCATTTCCGAGGGAAGCAACGGCATAGTCTTTATCGCTCTCAAAACTCACAACAGCGATATCCATACCTAGAACCTGACTGTTGTCAGTTCGGCAGCCAAATCTCACCAAAGCTGCCGGCACTCCATTCCCGCTGAGCGGGCAGCCCCTGCTATCATTAATTTGTTTAACTTGGTGAACTTGCCGGTCCCAAGTGCGAATCCCAAAGGGAGTATTATTCCCAACGAATCTTTGGGGAAAGTTATGGGCAACAGTTAAAACGTAGTAGGTTTTCCCTTGTCTGGCGACAATCACCCCCGATCCCGGATTCCAGACTCCTTCCTTATTTTTTTCGCTTGCCAGGGGGTTGTTGCGATTGTTCTCGATTTCTTGAATTAATTCTGGCGTCAGTCCGGGTGCGATCAGCACCGTAGTTTGCCGCGCAATCGAATTAATTTCCTCTACAGAAAGACCGGCAAACGCTGGGGTGGCTGCCAGTCCCCCCAGCAGAATCCCTCCCAGGCATCTCAGAATCAGCTGTTTTGCAGACAACATATTCACTCCAATTGACCTTGACTTAAGCTGTTACGCTTTTAAGAAGCTTGTTACAGAAAGCAGGCTCCGTCGGCAGCAACTCGTTACTGAGCGGGAACCGCCGGCTTACCCCTAGCCTCGAAGAGTGTAGCGAAATCTTCTCCCTTTAAGTCTTAATTAATTTAGCACCTTAAATTATAACAGCTCCACGGCACAAAGTCAACCGGCCTTGAGCGAGAAGGACTGGCATGCCGGTCTTGAGCGGCGCAGGGACTTTTCCTCTGACGTAGCTCTAACAGATGTAAAGGATTGTAAAGCAGAGGGAACGGGTGGGAGAGGGGAAGAATATGCAGGACATCTGCATCAGATGCGGGAGAGCTGTTCCCTAAGGGAACAGCTGACCGGCACGCGGGATTACAAGTAATACCTAACCGTAGTGACAACGCGACTTTTCTTAGCCACCAAAGCAGCCTTCAAGAACAAAGTGGTTTGGTTGTGCAGCAGCCCCTCCCACAAGTTGCGGGTCACAAAAGCCGGAATAATCACCGTACAAAAAACGCCTGGGTAACGGAATTCAAACTCCCCGACAAAGTTGAGGAGGGGCGACACCAATGAGCGATAAGGCGAGTCCAGAATTACCAAAGAAATATCTGGCACCATTTGCTGCCATCGGTATTGCAGTTTTTCCCGGTCTGTAGAGCCAATATCGACATGGACGGCAACAATTTCATCTGCAATGCTGCGGGCGTAGTCGAGAGCTTCTAGTGTGCCCCGGTTCAGTTGCCCGACCACAATTACTGCGGGGTGAGTGACGACATCTGTTTTAGGTCTGGGGATATAACTCCGAGGCGGGACGCCCTGAATGCTGAGGCGTTGCGCCACATATTTATAGTGACGGCTAATCGCCAATAACAAGCTCACCACCACAGGAATTGCCACCACGACTAACCAAGCTCCTAAGCGGAACTTTGTTGTGACGATCACCCCCAGCACGACAAGTGTAGCCAGGGAGCCCAAGCCATTCATAAGGGCGCTAGCACGCCATCCGGATGTCCGCTCTTTGAACCAGTGAACGACCATCCCAGCTTGGGAGAGGGTAAAGGAAGTGAACACGCCCACGGCATAGAGGGGGATAACTGCGTTCACTTGCCCTCGGAAAATAACAATCAGCAAAGCAGCCCAGAGGCTGAGCAAAACAATGCCGTTGGAATAGACGAGGCGCTCGCCCAGCAGCGCTAATTGTCGGGGCAGAAACCCATCGCGAGCTAGGAAATAGCACAGTCTGGGAAAGTCGGCAAAGCTGGTATTGGCTGCTAAGAGCAAGATTAACAGCGTGGCCACTTGGATAAAGTAGTAAAACGGGCTATTGCCGACAATTTGGCGTCCCAATAGAGAAACGGCGGTTTGTCCCTCTTCTGGAATAATGTGATAAGCGTTGGCCAGGTAACTGATTCCCAAAAACATCGCCCCCAGAATCCCACCCATGTACAGCAGTGTCAGGCGGGCATTTTTCCACTCGGGAGGCTTAAACGCTAAGACCCCATCCGATATGGCTTCCACCCCTGTCATGGCGGTACAGCCGGCAGAAAAGGCTCTCAAAATGAGAAATGAACTGGCCGTATCGACCGCTGTAATTGCGCGAGCGGGCGGCGGAATGTGTCCGGTAGCCTGTTGATATAAACCCATGCCAATCAGGACAAACATACTCCCCACAAAGGCATAAGTAGGAATCATAAACAGCCGTCCAGACTCCCGGACGCCCCGCAGATTCGCTACCATCAGTAAGAAAATGAAAATCACGCACAGCTCTACGGTGAACTTTTGCAGTGCGGGAATCGCTGAGGTGAGGGCGGCTGTGCCGGCGGAAACACTCACCGTCACCGTCAGGATGTAGTCAATCATCAGCGAAGCCCCTGCGATTAAACCCGGTAAAAGACCCAGGTTTTCGCGAGCGACAATGTAGGAGCCGCCGCCTTTGGGATAGGCTCGTATGGTCTGCCGGTAGGAAAGCACGACCACGGAGAGCAGCAGGACAATCGCAAAAGCAATTGGCAAAGACCAACCGAGAGCAGCACTGCCGGCAGCTACCAGAACCAGCAGGATTTCTTCTGTAGCGTAGGCAACGGACGACAGCGCATCCGAGGAAAGAACCGCTAGCGCTGCGGCGTTGCTCAATCGCTCCTCAGTGTGAGCGCTCGTCGGTAGGGATTGGCCCAGTAAAAATCGCTTCAGTCGAGAATATAAGGCCATAGAAACTGCACCTGTGTTCGTTTATCCGTCCGCTCAGTGGGGAACAAGGATATTGAAATTTTGGCAGATTCGGCAGCAATTTAGCGGTAGGGGGGAATACAAGGCCGGTAGCTCCACCCGGTTTCTATAACACACCCGGTTTCTGAGAGCCAGTGACTTTACCTTTATTTTAACCGGCCCACTCAGGAGAGCCGGTACTGTAGCAAGCGCTGCGCGATGCGCGTGCACCGGCAGCGCGAGCGAGTGCCGGCACTTTCCCGCTACGCCGCCGCCTCACCCTCCAGCAAACTTTGCGCCGCCAAAAGCAAATCCGCCTCAATATCCTTGAGGTCTTCCCGATTCGCCAAATACGCTTTCAGCGCTTCCAGCGGGTCAACGCTCGCACCGGCACCCAGTTCCGGCAACCGAGTTCGCGCTTCCGCGCTCACCACTTCCGGCTGAATCGTGTACGTGTGCGCCTGACTCAGCGCCCGGTGCAGCGCCGCATTATCAATTCCATCCAATTGCTGCTTGCGGATTTTGTAAATCAGCCGCACCACCGCATCCTTAATATCCTTCTTTGCGATCGCCTTGTGCAGCGCCGCCTGCGGGTCCGCCGCCTCCGACAAATTCACCTCAATCGTCCGGAACGCCCGCACCGGCAAAGGACAGAACTCCCACTCAGCCCCCCCCCGCTCCAGCTCAACCATCACATAGCCTTTCTCTTCCTTTTGCTCGCTGAAATCCACCCGCTCAATACTCCCCGGATAAATCACCGGCGGATCGTTAGACGGATTCAAATTCTGGTGCCGGTGGACGTGACCCAGCGCCACATAGTCATAGCAAGGTCTAGCCAGCAGATACATCGGAATCGTGAACCCCTTACCCACAGCCAGAAACCGCTCAGCTCCGTACTCAGCCTTATCCGCCATCAAATGCCCCAGCAGAACCGCCGGCACTTCCGGATCTAGCTGGCGGATTTGCCTTTCCAAACCCCCTCGCAGGCGCTCAATCAACTCCTGGTTCAACTCAGACAGAGACATCCCTTCCGTATCCGATTTTGTCATCAAAGCCGAGCGCGTAATCCAGGGCAGCGTAACCACTTGCACCGGCCCGTTGCGAGTTTCGATGCGGTGAACCTCCAAGCGATCGCCCACAATAAACCCCGGCACCCCCAGCGTCCGGTAAATGCACAGACTCGCCCCCCCCTGCCCTTGCGAATGCTGGTCGTGGTTCCCCACCAGCAGCACCGTAGGAATTTGCGCGTCCGCCAGCCGGCGAAACTGGCCCGCAAACGCTTCCTGCACCAGCGGCGGCGGCGTTGCGTCCGGAAAAGCATCCCCGCCAAACAGCACCAAATCCACCGGCTCCTCAATCGCCCTGTCAATACATTTCGACAGGCTGCTGACAAAATCCTCCAGTCGCGTATTCAAACCCGTAACTGGATTAACCCGTCCGTGGGAGAAGCCGCTCCCCATGTGGATATCCGAGAGGTGAAGAATCTTAATCATTTTTTCCTCCGCTGTAGCTCAGGCGGGACGCCTGCGATGTGAGCGCCGCGCTCTCAACCTGGTTTCTTCAATTGACAGAACCCACTATAGCAGTTCTAGAGCCTTTCTCATATTAGTGAGGTACTGAGAAACCCGGTTTCTTTAAGAAACCGGGTTTCTGGGCCATATTAATGATTTGTGACATTCTCTCTCTTTACGCTTGCAATCAGCTTCTCACTTGAAAGCAGGCAGAGCCTCCAGATTCTCGTTCCCAGGCAGAGCCTGGAAACGAGGGGATTCCCAACAGTGCGGCAGGCATTAATTCGAGTCACCCGCATCAGAAAAAAGGCTGATTTATCCCAAAGCGATCGCAGATTTGCCGCAACTCAAAGTCCGACATTCCCGCAGCCGGCTCCCCCGCCCGCAGATTCAGGTACTCGTAGTGAGCCGCCGTTTCCGCATATTCCACCAAATCCCCCGCCTTGCGAACACCGGCATCCGCGTGGGTGACAATTCCGTGCCGCCGCCAGATGGCGGCGCGGTGCCTCCGCAGCGGCTCCACCGTGGCTTCCGCCAGCTCCTGCGATCCCGGAACCAGAAACGGCAGCACCCCAATCCCCTCGGGAAACTCCAGAATCGTTTCCGGCTGCCAGCGCAGCAGCCGGCGGTTTATGGCGTTGGTTTCGCTGTAGGGGTCGAGATGGCTGAGGTAGGTGAGGTAAAGCGGCTGGGCGTGGACAACAGCGTGGTGGGACAGGGAGCGCCTCGCCACTTGGTCGTTGTGGATAGCCAGGTGCGAGTTGAACTCGCTCGTGGGGCGCAGATCCGAGGCCGCATAGATTTCTCCTCGCTCGCCCCCCTGTTGAATGTGGAGCAGGCAGAGGGTGGTATCTGGGTTGCGGGCCAAATCCCGCAGCCGGCGTCCCGAACCGCTGACGAGCAGCCAGCCGCCGGAGAGCGCCGGTACTGTCACCGGCAGGTTGATCTCGCCGCGCTCCCGAAACCGGCTGTCCATCTCTGGCAGGTTTCGCAAAAACACCGAAATGTTGCCGGCAGCGCCCTCAGCCGCATTGATTTGCGCCATGCGCCGGCCCACATCGCCGATTTCCCAGAGAATTTCTTTGAGACTTTGCATAATTCCGCTGCTGCAACAACGCGCACAGGGTGCGCCAAGGGCGCACCCCACTGCTTAAATGTGAATGCCGCACTCCGTCTTGCCGGTGCCGCGCCAGCGACCGGCTCGCTCGTCTTCGCCCTCGCCTACCGGCGTGGTAATCGGCTCATCCCCAATGCTGGCATAGCCCTGGTCGTGCAAAGGATTGTAAATCACCCCGTACTCAGCCACATACGCCCAACTTTCCTTGCGCGTCCAGAACGCCAGGGGGTTGACTTTCAGGCGATTTTCTCCGTCTAGCTCAAACACCGGCATGTCGGCGCGAGTCACCGCTTGGTCGCGGCGGCGACCGGTGATCCAAGCAACCGTGTTCAGTTCCGCCAAACCCCGCTGCAGCGGCTCAATTTTGGTGACGTGGTGGAACTGGGCGATATCTGTGTCCCAGAGCGCCTCACCGTAGCGGGCGGCAAACTCTTCCCGGCTGCTGGCTTCCGGAGTCTTGTAAGTCCGCAGGTCGAAGTTGTAGATATCCTTGGCCTTTTCTACGAGTTCCAGGGTTTGAGGGAAGTGGTACAGCGTATCGAGAAATATCACCGGCACCGGCACCGCCGGTTTGAGGTCGCGGTAGAGAATATCCGTAATCACGATATCATCCACATTAAAGGCACTGGTCTGCACCAGGCCGGTGGGGATATTCTCCACACACCAAGCCAGAATCTCTCTAGGATGGGCTGAGGCGTATTTCTGGTTCAGCTCATCGAGGTTAAACTGGGAAGCTGCAACAGCAGTTGCTGCGGAATCGGTCATGGTAGCTTTATTCTGTATCCTGCATTTCTAGAATATCGGACTGCGGTATCTGTATAATTAAAAACATTATTAAGGCAGCGCGTATGACTGGGGCAAGGGGGAAAGTATATCTGGTGGGTGGCGGGCCCGGAGATGTGGCCTGCCTCACCGTGCGGGCGCAACAGCTGCTGGCGCGAGCCGAGGTGTTAGTCCACGACGCCCTCGCCGATGTGGGGGCGCTTCCGGAATCGCCCCTGCTGCAGCTAGTGCCGGCATCTGCAGAAGTGCTGGATGTGGGCAAGCGGGGAGGACAGCCGAGCACCCCCCAATCGGAAATTAACCGGCTGCTGGTGGGTCTGTGCAAAGCCGGCAAGCAAGTGGTGCGCCTCAAAAGCGGCGACCCCTTCATTTTTGGCCGCTGCGCCTCGGAACTCCAGGCGCTGATAGAAGCCAACTGCGATTTTGAGGTGGTTCCGGGGATCTCCTCAGCCCTAGCCGCACCAATGCTAGCGGGCATTCCCCTCACCGATCCCGTACTGAGCCGGTGCTTTGCCGTCGCCAGCGCTCACGACTTGGATGCCCTGGACTGGGACACCCTAGTGCGGATCGAGACTCTGGTGTTTTTGATGGGGGGGCGCAGCCTGAGTGAAATTGTCCGCATGCTGCACCGGCATGGGCTCCCCCCCGACTCGAAAGTGGCGGTAATTCGCTGGGCGAGCCACCCGGAACAGCAAGTCTGGACTGGCACTCTAGTTGATATTGTCCAGAAAACTGCCGGTCAGTCTCTCTCGCCGGCAGTGATTGTCATTGGGCAAGTTGTGGGACTCCGCGACTTTTTGATGCAGGAGAAGGAACCTCAACCCCAAATCCAAAATCCAAAATCCAAAATGCACAATCCCCAACAGCCTTTATCGGGCAAAACCATCTTAGTCACCCGATCCGCCGGCCAGTCGGGGGAATTCAGCCAGCGGTTGCAGACTGCCGGCGCTGCAGTTATCGAGATGCCGGCCATAGAAATTGGCCCGCCTTCCAGTTGGGAGCCGCTCGACGGCGCGATCGCCCGCTTGCAGGAGTTCGACTGGCTGATTCTCACTTCCACCAACGGTGTGGACTACTTTTTCGAGCGGCTGGCTGCCGGTGGCAGAGACGCCCGCGCCCTGGGGGGTGTTAAAATTGCAGTCGTAGGAGAAAAAACCGCTGCTAGCCTGCAACAGCGCTGTTTGCAGCCGGATTTTATCCCGCCCAATTTTGTGGCGGATGCCTTGGTGGCTAATTTCCCAGAAAGTGTGGCGGGGAAGAAGATTCTCTTTCCTCGGGTGGAAACCGGCGGGCGGGAAGTTTTGGTAAAGGAATTAACCGGACAAGGTGCGGAAGTGGTGGAAGTGCCGGCATACGAGTCGCGGTGCCCGGAGGCGATCGCACCGGCAGCCTGGGACGCCCTGCAGCGGCGAAAGGTGGATGCGATTACCTTTGCCAGTTCCAAGACGGTGAAAAACTTTTGCCTGCTGGTAGAGGGTGCCGGTGCGCACGGCGTTGCGCCACTGCTAGAGGGCGTCTGTCTGGCAACGATAGGCCCGCAAACCTCTAAAACCTGCAGGGAACTGCTGGGGCGGGTGGATGTGGAAGCGAGAGAATATACGCTGGAAGGGTTATTGCAAGGGATTGTCGAGTGGGCGACAGCATAGGGAGCATCCCGGTTGTGCAAAGAAGCCCATATTAATGCGATAATGATTTTAGCAGGGGGTAGGAGGAGAAGATTTTTGGCCAGCTGAATCCCGGAAACGGGATTGAAACTTCCAGGGATGACCCCGGCACCCCAATCCCCTCCCTTGCGGGCTACCGCTCACACACATCTTGGGCGCGGGCGACAGCGTGTATAGCAGTAGGCAGTTAGGGCATGGACGTAGGACAGGCGTTCCCTCCGCTCCCTATCCCTACTAGAAAGTGAGATGCCCTGTCCTTAACTGACTGTCCATTGCTCTAACTCGTAGGGTGCGTTCCCTAAGAGGGAACGCACCCTACCCCTATACAAGCTCCATCGTTCGAGCTCAGAGCTCCATCGTTCGAGCTCAGAGCTCCATCGTTCGAGCTCAGAGCTCCATCGTTCGAGCTCAGAGCTCCATCGTTCGAGTTCAGAGCTCCATCGTTCGAGTTCAGAGCTCCATCATTCGAGTTCAGAGCTCCATCGTTCGAGTTCAGAGCTCCATCGTTCGAGTTCAGAGCTCCATCGTTCGAGTTCAGAGCTCCATCGTTCGAGTTCAGAGCTCCATCGTTCGAGTTCAGAGCTCCATCATTCGAGTTCAGAGCTCCATCGTTCGAGTTCAGAACTCCATCGTTCGAGTTCAGAGCTCCATCGTTCGAGTTCAGAGCTCCATCGTTCGAGCAAGGGAACTCCATCAGTATGTACGAACGCGCCCGTCGCGTCTCTATAGCAGTAGCCACTTAGGGCACGGACGTAAGAATTGCGTTCCCTCCGATCCCTCAAGGTCTCTGGGACAGGCGAGACGCCTGTCCTACGTCGTAATCTAAGTGGCTACTGCTATATCAGTCAGGCTGCACATTCTCCCGCAGGCAGAAGCCTACGGAGTCCGAGCTGTAGTGCCCCACCGAGGCGCTGTTGAGGATCGCCCTGTCCACAGCTGTGACCGCCACCACATAGCCGCAAGGGGCCATGTCATGCGTGTCCAGCGTCCACTGATCGTCGCCAAGGAATGTCCCGGTCTGCAGAGTGCCGCTGCTCGGGTTGAGCTGTCCAGCCGGTGCGGCGAACGGCAAAGTATACAGGCTGAAGCTGCCGAAGTATGGATCTCGAGCCACAAAGCTGCCATTGATGACAGTTTCAACGACGAAATCTTTGCAGTCGCCGCCACTGTCGATGTGAATATCCACCTCAGGCGCGGTGTTGTCCAGCTGGATGCGGTGTTGCGCTTCCTCAGTCACGCCAGCAATCTCCAATTTGACATCCCACAAGTCGTCGCCAGCAGTGTCCCACCAGGCAAGCACGCTGTCTATATTAAATTGGGGGGCTGCGAAGGTGAAGAAGCCGTCACCATCAGGAAGTAACTCGGTGAAAATCGTGCCCGTCCAGTCCACCAGCCTCAGCTTCGTCTTGACCGGCACCCAAGACGTGTCAGGATCTGTTGCCTTCTTTACCTGGACGCGGTATTTGTAGCCAGGGAACGAAGGCCCCTGGACAACCACCCGACCGCCGAACGGACAGGGGCGTCCCAGAGAGTCTGGCGCAATGCCGTTGAGTGCGAAAAAAGCGTCGGGTGCAGTCAACCCGGTGCTATAGTTGATTTTACTCGTGGGAATGCCGCCGAGTACGCCGATGACCGGTTTCACCTCACCCGGTTCCAGCACCGGCCCCGGTTTGATCTGGACGTGGGCGTCGAGCCGGTTCCCCCAGTAAGCCGGCGCGTCAGCGTCCGCTTCAGAAGGCGGCGAATTCCAGGAAAGAACAGCACGCACGCGAGCGATTTTGGGGACCTCGCAGTTCTGCCGGTGGTAAGTCAGGTCAACCGGCAAAATAGCAGAGTAACACAAACCCTCAGCTGGAATCTCGGCAATGTCGTGGACGTTTACAGTGACTGTTCCCAGATAAGTCCACTGGCAAGTGTTGTCCCAGTCAGCCCAGAAGGCGATGTGCTCCATGCTTCCTGGAGTGCAGAGGTTGCCAGAGTAGCCGGTGGGGCGCTTGATGCGGAAGGTTGCCACTAGCCGTTCCAGATTGTAATCCAATCCCAAACATTCGAGTTCTTCGTAGCTGACATTCCAATCGATCTCGTTGAGCGCCTCGACAGCTTTCTGCCAGTTGAGATTGACAGACTGCCACTCGGCAATTTTCGCAGACACCGCTTGCGAATTGAGCGCAGGAGAGGCGAGCGCTGTATAAATGTCGCTCAGCCCGAAGCGATGGGGTTCGACGAAGGTTTTTTCCTCGGTTTGAGCGGTGATGCCGGCCTTTCCGCCCCCATACAGTTGCGCCAAATCGGCCAGTGCGAAAGGCGGCGGGTCGGGTAAGGGAATCGGTGTGAGTTCAACCGGCTCGTATTCCGGGGGCAATTTAATTTCTTGCCCGATTAGGGCGCTCAGATCGGCGATCAGGTCGATGAAGTTCTTTCGGCGAGGTTTGATCTGGATGTGACACTCCACCGCATTGCCCCACACCGGCGGCTCATCTGGATTGGTGCTCGGCACCGCATTCCAGGATAGCACGGCGCGAACCAGTGGCAGCACCGGCTGGCCGCACTTGTCAGTTTTGGGCTGGATCTTCTGCGTCACGACATAGGTCAGAGGTTTGTCCGGTTGCTGCGCGCAGTCGAGTTGGTTGGGAATGTCGTGGACGCTCACACCGGCTACCCCGGCGTCTTCCCAACCGCTTCCGTAATTGAGGAAAAAGCGCACGTATTCCGTCGAGCCTGCTCCGCACAAGCCCCCGCCATAGCCAAAAGGCAGCTTGAGGGCAATGGTCGCCTCCAGCAAGTTTTTATCTGGGTTAAAGCCAATGCAGGTCAGTTCCTCGTAGGTCGTGTTGCCGGCAATTTGTGTTACTGCTTCGTAGGGGCTGTCGAGAAGATTGCCAAAGTAATTGGGGTTGCTCAGCAAGAGCGTCTTAAAGTGCAGGCGCTCCTTCTCGAATGTGCTGCCAGCCGGAATATCCACTTGAATCACCATCTCAGTTTCTCCAATCTCGGCATTCCACAGAACGGAATTTTCGGTACTTTCGATCAGCTGGCCCTGGTTAAAAAGTTTGAAAAAAATGTCCGGTTGCCGGTCAAAGAAAAGCTCCCGGAAATAAGATTCATCGAAGTCTATCTGGAAGCTCCCCCGCTCATCAGTGATGGCGCTGCCCAGCAGGTCATTGCAGAGCGGGTCTTTGTCCCACGCTTCGACTCGCACCCCAGCGACCCCCCGGCGCTCAGAGTCAATTGCGACGCCGCATATACGAAAGGTTGCCACAGTCATGGGTGAAGTTTTGAAGAAAGATGTTGTTATCTTTAGGTGTAACAGCTGGAAGAAGCTCGTTACCAGTCGCTTTTTCTAGTGTGGCTCACTTGTGGGAGCTCAGTTGAGCGAAACTCATTCGACAGCCTCGCCACTTAATATCACCTCACGTTGAATACTCAGAAGCTCTCTGAGAGCGGGCATTGGGCGTATGGCATTGGGGATTGGCAACTGAATTTCGGTTAATCAACCCGACCTGATCTAAAAAGAGAAAGTTGTGATTAATCTTCGCTCTCAGGCGACCGCAAGGAAAAGATTCGGGTTGCAGCTTCAATCTGAAAGGGGTGCGGCGATGGAAATTAAAAGACAGCCGGTTTGTTCCGCACCGGCACCTTGAAGTGCCGGGAGTTGAGCCAAGTCGAGCAACTCAACCTTCAAGCCGGTGACGCGGGGGGGAGAGACGGTGGAGAGAGCGCCGCCGCCTCTGTCGGGCCGGCATCGGGGCGGCTGGAGAAACAGTAAAATAATAAAAATCGGGGAGCGTCTGAAAGCGGAAAGTTCCACAGAGCGTGCGAATCTCTTTTTTTAGGAAAAATCCACAGAACAAGGATTGAGAGCCTTTTTCGTCTGGAAACGACAGGCACTACTTAGATGTGAGAGGGAGAAAGTCATGAGTCGGAAGTTCTTGCGCAACCATCCGCTTCAGCGGTGCGCCGCGGGGCTGGGCGCAATACTGGGACTGAGCTTCTCGGCGGCGGGGATAGCCCAGGCAGCTTCAGATGTCAGGGAGCCGGTTGCTGCGCCGGCGATTCAGGCGGTTCGGGTGAGAGAGCCAGCACTGAGCAAAAGTGACTACGAGCGGGGTTTAGAGCTGCTGAAGCGGGGAGATTTTCAGGGAGCGCGGGAGGCGTTCAGCCAAGTTATAAAGAAAAATCCCCGCGACGCGGCGGCTTATTTCCAGCGGGGGAATAGCAACTACGCCCTGCGCGAGTATGAAGCCGCCCTGAAAGATTACAGCGCGGCTCTAGAGCGCAATCCCAACGACGCAGATGCCCACTACCGGCGGGGAAATGCCTACTACGCCTCGGGAAAATATGCCGAGGCGGTGGCAGATTTCACCCAGTCGGTGCGGCGCAATCCGGAGGGAGCAGACACTTACTACCGGCGGGGGAACGCTCACTACGCCTTGAGAGACTACAGGGCGGCGCTGGCGGATTACACCGAGGCGGTGCGGCGCAATCCGGAGGGAGCGGACAGCTACTACCGGCGGGGGAACGCTCACTACGCCCTTGGAGACTACAGAGCTGCGCTTGAGGATTACAGCCAGGTGCTCTCCCGCAATCCCAACGACGCGCTGGCTTACAGACACCGGGGAGCCGCTCGCTACGCCCTGAGAGACTACGCCGCCGCCGCTGAGGACTGCACCCGGGCGCTTTTGGCAAATCCCAGCGACGGGGAAGCCTACCGCCTGCGGGGGAATGCCCGCTACGCCATAAAGGATTACCAGGGCGCGATCGCGGATTTCACCAAGGCTCTGGAGAGCAATCCCCGGGATGGGGAGGCTTACACTAGCCGCAGTCTCGTCCGCTACGCCGTGTCAGATTATCAAGGAGCGCTCGCAGACAGCAGCAAAGCGATCGAACTTGACCCCAAAAATGCCGGTGCCCACTACCGGCGGGGGAACGCTCACAGTAAACTGGGACAGTTGAAAGAAGCGCTTGAGGATTTGCAAAAAGCGGCTTCCATCTACAAGGAACAGGGTAAGATGGCTGATTACCAAAGGGTGCAGTCCCAAATCGACGAGTTGCAAAAGCAGACGCACCGGCTATAAAGAAAGGAGTAGCCACCCCACCGGCTTATCTTCTCGGGTGAACCCGCCCCCCACAGCGATAAGTCTACAAAATCGACGCTACCGGACATGATATGAGGAGTAACAGTCAAACGCCAGCAGTTAAAAGCCAAAATGTAAAAACTTCTCATCCTCTATTTTTTAGGCACGCGCTACCTGACTCTGCGGGAAGCCGCCCGGGGGGCGTCCTTTTGGCGGGGATGGCGGCGGTTTGCGGCGTGGTGCTGTGCGCACCGGCACCCGCCCTTGCCAGCTCTGCTGGCTATTTGCAGGCGCAGCAGAGCGGCGCGAGCGACGCCACAACCTTGAACATGCGGGGGATTTCTCGCTACAAGCAGGGAGATTTTCAGGGAGCGATTGAGGACTTTACTCGGGCGCTGCAACTGAATCCCAGTCAAGCGGATGTTTATGTCAACCGGGGGGTCGCTCGCCGCCAAGCGGGCGACTTGGCGGGTGCGATCGCGGATTATACGAAAGCGATTGAGATTCAGCCGAGGAATGCCGGTGCCCACTACAGCCGGGGGAATGTCCGCGCTGTTAAGGGAGATTATCAGGAGGCGATCGCAGATTTCACGCGGGCGCTGGAGCTGAATCCGGAACTGGCTGAAGCCTATTACGGTCGGGGGCTGTGCCGGCGCAGACTGGGAGACAATCCGGGAGCATTCGCAGATTACACGCAAGCGCTCGCGCTCCAGCCCAATAACGCCCTCGCCTACCACAACCGGGGTGTTGTCCGGGCTGTGCAAGGCGATCACCAGGGTGCGCTGACGGATTACACTCAGGCGATTCAGATCGATCCCAAGGATGCCGGTGTTTACCTCAACCGGGGGCGATCGCGTTTCGCCTTGGGAGACAAGCGGGGCGCGATAGAAGATTACGAAGAATCGCTGCAGAGAAATGGCAACAACTCTCAGGCTTGGTTTTTCCGGGGGAGTGCGCTCGCGGATTTGAGAAAGTACCAAGAGGCGATCGCTTCTTATGACCGCGCCCTTCAAGTGAATGCGGACTGGGGGAATGTAAATCCTGCTGACGCCCGCACAAACCGGGCTCTGGCTCGCCTTAAACAGGGCGACAATCAGGGCGCGATTGAGGATTACAATCAAGCGCTGCAGTTGAATCCGGGTGATGCCGGTGCGTATTACTATCGGGGTGTCGCTCGCGCTTCGCTGGGAGATAAGAAAGGGGCGCTGGAGGATTTTCAGAAAGCCGGTGAGCTTTACCAGAAGCAGGGCAATGCCGGTGAGTACCAGAAGGTAATGCAGGCAATTAAAACTCTCCAGGAGTAGATTGTGGTGCCGGTTTCCCAAAGCCGGCATGCCGCAAATCTAAACCCCTAAATCGGTATAGAGCAGTTTTAAATAATGTGTGAAATCCTATCTCTTTACTTTCTTTGGCGCTCTTGGCGTCTTGGCGGTTTATTAAAAAAAATCACAAATCAATTAAAACCGCTATAATACTCTCTTGGCCAAGTCGGTATAATAATGATACACCGGCGCGGCTGATTTTTAGCTCCAGCGTCATGGAGCCCACCGGCTTTCTGCTCACAGGCAATCTCATAGCCCTTGCGGTGCGGTAAACTAAACAGCATGACCAATCCCACCCAGCGCATTATTGGCCTCACCGGCGGCATCGCCACCGGCAAAACCACCGTCTCTAACTACCTCGCCAGCACCTATCACCTGCCGGTGCTGGATGCGGATCTCTACGCCCGCGAAGCCGTCGCACCCGGTTCTCCGATTCTCGACAAACTCGCCCAGCGCTACGGTTCAGATATTCTCCTCCCGGACCGCACCCTCAACCGGCAGCACTTGGGCAATATTATTTTCAATAATCCAGATGAGCGCCGCTGGGTTGAGCAGCAGATTCACCCCTACGTCCGCGAGCGCTCTGTCAAAGCAATTTGCGAATTGCAACCGCAGCCGGCAATTGTGTTAGTCGTTCCCCTGCTGTTTGAAGCGAATATGACGGATTTAGTCACGGAAATCTGGGTCGTGTGCTGTCCGCCGGCACAGCAACTGGAGCGTCTGACGCGGCGCGATCGCCTCACCCCCGAACAAGCTGGAGCCAGAATCAGCAGCCAGATGCCGGTGGAAGAAAAGTGCGCTCGTGCCGGTGTGGTTTTGGATAACTCTTCGGGACTGGAAAATCTGCTCGAACAGGTTGATTTGGCTGTGCGCCGGCACGCTGGAATTAGGAGTGAGAGTATTCTGGAGAATTAATTATTTAAACCGCCAAGACGCCACAGGACGCGGCGGATCGCCCGCAGGGTAGAACGCCAAGGAAGAGGAGTAGGGTGCGTCATATCGAGGGCGATTCTCACCTCACGCCTCGCCGATCTGAGCCACCCTACAACTACTTTCCCCCCCTTTTTAAGGGGGGGCAGGGGGGGATCTACTTTTGCAACTTGTGAGCGGTTCTGAGAATCTGGCCGGCTAAAATAGCTGCGCCAAAGCCGTTGTCGATATTTACCACTCCCACACCGGCAGCACAAGAATTGAGCATTGTCAAGAGGGGGGCCAGCCCGCCGAAACTCGCGCCATAGCCGACACTGGTGGGCACGGCAATCACGGGACAGTCGGCCATACCGGCAACCACACTGGGCAGCGCGCCTTCCATGCCGGCAACCACAACCAGCACGTCCGCCGCAGCAAGGACATGGCGGTTGCTGAGCAGCCGGTGGATGCCGGCAACCCCCACATCCCAGAGGCGCTTGACTTGGAAGCCGCACAGTTCTGCTGTGACAGCGGCTTCCTCCGCCACCGGCAGGTCGGCTGTGCCGGCACAGAGGACAGCAATGGTGCCGGCATACCGGGGCTCGAGCGGCGCAGGGACTGTGGCGCAAATGCGAGCCTCCCGGTAGTAGTGCAAACCGGCAACTTTTTCCTGCAGCGTGGCGTAAACTGCCGGCTCGATGCGAGTGGCCATCACCACAGGGTTGCGGTGGCGCATCGCTTCTATAATGTGAGCGATTTGGTCGGGCGTTTTGCCCGGACCCCAGATAACTTCTGGAAAGCCGGTGCGCAGCGTCCGGTGGTGGTCAATTCGGGCAAAGTCGCCCACCGGCTCAAAGTCAAAGTGCTTCAGTTTTTCCAGGGCGGCGTCTGGACTGACGCTGCCACTGGCAACGGCTTGGAGCAAGGATTGCAGGGCTTCAGGTTCAGTCACGGTATCAGCTTAGAGGGTACTGGGAATCGGGTGTTGGGTTTTTGATTGTAGCGAAATACCCAACACCCTGCATTTAATATCCTATTGCTCAGTTGCTTCAATTTTGTCAGTGTTCCAGTCTGCAGAGCGGGCAGTGCCGTGCCGACTGCTTTTTGATCTCCCGCACCGCCTCGCACTCAGACAGGGTTTGTAAAATCTTTTTGCAAAAAGAATCTCAGAGCTTAGCCCGCTTAAGCGCCTTGGCTCGCCCCTCCCGCAAAAACTCGCCAAAATGGCATCAGCTCGCTTATTTTATGATTTAAATTATTGATAGCCAGCAGCCAGGTAGACTCTTGCTGGCGGGGGCATCTATTCTGACGCACGCATGACGCACGCCTGCGGACGCGCATCTGCCGGGGGGCGGCAAACCGCCACAACTCCGACTGCTTGCGCTCGCAGCCAGAAAGGAAACCTTCAAAGCAATCTTCATGGCGCACTTTACAAACACCCCCTCAAGTGCGAGGATACAATATCTCAGTCCCCTTCGAGAAACTCGGTTTCGCTCAAAATTTGTTAACTTTTGTTACTGGTGGCATCAGTCTTAGACTTGTGTCTGACAAGTCTGTAGAGGTTCGCAAGTTTCATCGCGGCTGCAGTTGCCCAATTTTTCACGGGAACAGGCTCGCACTTCTGAACTTCCAGCCTCGCACTGAGAGGTTGGCAAATATTGGTAAAGCTTTGGCATGAAATCAATCCCACCCGAAAAGGAAGCACAACCAGTAAACCTAGATTGCCGGTCAGCGCTTAAAAATCCGGGCTGAGGAAGGGAGTTTGAAGTCACTGGCCAAACCGATATTTCCTGGCCGCTATCCGAGCCCCCGGTTTTTGGGCTTAGTTGACGGACTCGCTAGGCAAAGTCTTGAAAATAGAGTGGAGGATTAGACTCGTGAAAACAAGCTTATTAGAAATCGCCATCACCGCAGTCTTGTGGGTTTTGGCTTTGTTTCTCACAGCCCAACCTAAAATTAATTACAGAAATGCCGGCGCAATCGGCTTGAACCTGCAAGCCACCCAACTGGAAAGCGTCAAACCGCCACCTGTATATTGACCGTCCCCTTCAATTAACCCAGAAAAATACCCGGCAAAGCACCGGGTATTTTAAAATGTTTAGGACTTACGACCGGGTTTCTGAACCAGCAGTCTTGACTGTCAGCCCTCGTTCCCGAATCAGAAACCCGGTTTCGTCTCTTGTGCGTAAGTCCTGATGTTAATTAAGTGGACAGCAGGTTTATTTCTCAGTTACTTTCAGCTCGTGAATGTTCCAGAGCGCTCCTCCCAAGGCGGAGAATCTCACTCCTTGAATGCGGTTGCGGATAGCGCTCAGCGACAGCGGGTTGACCAAGTAAATCACCGGCAAATACTCTTGGGTGATCCGCTGGGTTTCGGCATAAATGGCTTTCCGCTTTGTTTCATCCAACTCCTGGGCTCCTTTGATGTAGAGATCGCCAATTTCCCGCTCCCACGGAGCCACCTCCCAGCCAATCAGCTGCGGCTGTCCCGGCTGCAGGTTCTGATTGAAAACGTGCAATCTGCCTTCTGGAGCCCAGAAATTGGCCCCATCATTCGGCTCCACCCCGCCGCTAAAGCCAATCAGGTGGCACTCCCAGTCCAGAGAGTTGCTCAGCTTGTCAACCAGCGTACTGAAGGCAATGGCATTAAAATCGACTTGAATGCCTATTTTGCTGAGGTCTTGCTTGATTTGCGCTCCCATCGCTTCCCGGATTTTATTGCCGCCATTGGTGAGCAGCGTGAAGCGGACTCGGTTGCCCTCGGCATCTAAAAGCTCTCCATCCGTATTATACTTAAATCCCGCCCCCAGGAGCAATTCCTTCGCCTTTTCTGGATTGTAGTCATAGGCTTTCAAACCCTGTTCAGGTGACAGGTAGTAAGGACTTTGCACGGAAATCGGGGAATTTTGCGGCTCGCCAAGCCCCCGGTAGATGTTATTGCTCATCGTGCGCCGGTCGATGGCGTAGGCGACCGCCTGTCGGAACGCCACTGTCTGGAACCAGCGGGATTTCACGGGATCTATCAGCGGTTTTCCCTTCGCATTGCGGGCTTTATTGAGATTGAAGGCAATAAAGGTCGTGCCGGGAGCGGGCCCTCCGTTGTAGATGGTAAAATTATTCCGCTTCTCTTCTCGCTTCAGCAGAGAAAAATTTTCCGGAGAAACGCCCAGGGTGTCCACACTCCCAGAGCGAAACTGCAGTAAAGAGGTGTCTGTCGATTCCACGATTTGCCAGATGATGCGCTCAATATAAGGCTGGGGGTTGCCCTCCTTATCCTTGCGCCAGTAGTGGGGGTTGCGCCGGAAGGTGACGCGCTGGCTGGTGGCGTAGCTTTCTAGCTGGTAAGGACCGTTGACGATAATCTCCTCTGGTTTGGTGTCGATCCCCCAGGTCGATAAAAAGCGGGGATTTCCCTTTTCATCTTTTGTGGTGACCGCTTCCCGCAGCGCGTGCGCAGGCATTATGGACAGTCCTGTGGTTCGCAGGAAAGGGGCAAAGGGTTCGGGAACGGTGAACTCAATCCGCCGGTCGTCCAGTTTTCTCACTTTCGGCAAGGCTCGGCTCTTGCCAATCCTGAGAACGTCTCGGGCGCTGGTGGGAATGCTTTCGTTAAAGTAGAGGTCGTTGTAGGTAAACACCACATCATCCGCTGTCAGTGGCTGTCCGTCTGACCACTTCAACCCCTCGCGCAGGGTAAACACTATCTGCTTTTTGTCTGGGGAAATTTCCCAGGATTCCGCTAGCGCCGGCTCCACCTCGCCGGTGAGTCCGTTTTCTGTAATCAGCCCCTCGTAGGTGAACCCAAAAATGTTCGGCGACTCTTCGCTGAGGACCGCGTTGAACGTTTTTGGATCGCTCAGCACGCTGGAAATCAGCTGCGGCACTTGTGATGCTTCGGTTTTCAGCTTCCAGTTACAGCCGGTGAGGGAGCTCGCCATCACCAGGGTTAGTAAAACAGCCAGCCACCGACGTCCAAAAGTTGGTAGAATAGGGAAAACTCTCATTATTATTTTCTGTAGGAACTGCTCGCACAGCTTACTGGGATTGCAGCCAGCCGTTAGCGCAGCGCCCCCGCAGGGGGAGGAAAGTTTCGGCGCTGCTGAAATCATTATACACGCCGGCTTCCCGCAAAGCCTCTCGCACTGCCGGGAAAGCCAAAGTCATTGCATTGCCACTCACAAACACCTTGACTGCACAAGGGATGCGAGCGGGCGTGTCCCAGAATGCAGTGCAAAATCAGGTTGTCTGTCAGGTCTGGAATGAAATTTGTCTGCAAGCTTCTCTCAAACATAGAGCGCGTCAATAACCTTCGTGTACATTTCAGAACCCCGGTTTCTTTAAAAAACCGGGGTTCTGGGCCAAGAGCGGTTGCGCAAATCATTTAGACCCGCTATATATCAGTTGCAAATCCTGACAGGGCTTCCATGTAACAAACCTCCGGTATCGCCAGGTGGACTGATGCCGCTGTGTTAAGCGGCAGGTTAATTCACCGGGCAGCAGGTTTATTTATCACTTCTCACTTATTTTAAGTTCGTTAACGTTCCAGAACATTCCTCCCAAGGCAGAGAATTTCACGCCTTGAATGCGGTTGCGGGTAGCGCTCAGCAACAGCGGGTTTATCAAGGGAATCACCGGCAAATACTCTTGGGTGAGGCGCTGGGCTTCGGCATAAATGGCTTTGCGCTTCCCTTCATCCAGCTCCTGCGCTGCTTTGATGTAGAGATCCCCAATTTCCCGCTCCCACGGAGCCACTTCCCAGCCAATCAGCTGCGGCTGTCCAGGCTGCCGGTTCTGATTGAAGATGTGCAATCTGCCTTCCGGAACCCATAAACTGGCCCCATCATTCGGCTCGGCACCGACGATAAAGCGAATCAGATGGCACTCCCAGTCCAGAGAGTTGGTCAGCTTGTCAACCAGCGTATTGAAGGCAATGGCCTTAAAATCGACTTGAATGCCTATTTTGCTGAGGTCCTGTTTGATTTGCGCTCCCATCGCTTCCCGGATTTTATTGCCGACATTGGTGAGCAGCGTGAAGCGGACTCGGTTGCCTTCCGCATCGAACAGCTCTCCATCCTTATTATACTTAAATCCCGCCCCCAAGAGCAATTCCTTCGCCTTTTCTGGATTGTAGTCATAGACTTTCAAACCTTCCTCAGGTGACAGGTAGTAAGGGCTTTGCGCGGAAATCGAGGAATTTTGCGGCTCGCCAAGCCCCCGGTAGATGTTATTGCTCATCCTGCGCCGGTCGATGGCGTAAGCGACCGCCTGTCTGAAGGCCAAGGTCTGGAACCAGCGGGATTTGACCGGATCTACCAGCGGTTTTCCATCCGCATTGCGGGCTTTATTGAGATTGAAGGCAATAAACGTCGTGCTCGGGTCCGGGCCTCCGTTGTAGAGCGTAAAGTTATTCCGCTTCTCTTCCCGCTTCAGCAGAGAAAAACTTTCTGGAGAAACCCCCAGGGTGTCTAAACTCCCAGAGCGAAACTGCAGTAAAGAGGTGTCGGTCGATTCCACGATTTGCCAGATGATGCGCTCAATATAAGGCTGGGGGTTGCCCTCCTTATCCTTGCGCCAGTAGTGGGGATTGCGGCGGAATGTGACCCGCTGGCTGGTGGCGTAGCTTTCTAGCTGGTACGGACCGTTGACGATAATCTCCTCGGGTTTGGTGTCGATCCCCCAGGTTGATAAAAAGCGGGGATTTCCCTTTTCGTCTTTTGTGGTGACGGCTTCCCGCAGCGCGTGCGCCGGCATTATGGACAGTCCTGTGGTTCGCAGGAACGGGGCAAAGGGTTCGGGAATGGTGAACTCAACCCGCCGGTCGTCCAGTTTTCTCACTTTCGGGAAGCCTCGACTCTTGCCAATCCTGAGCACGTCTCGGGCGCTGGTGGGAATGCTTTCGTTAAAGTAGATTTCGTTGTAGCTGAACACCACATCATCCGCTGTCAGTGGCTGTCCGTCTGACCACTTCAGCCCCTGGCGCAGGGTAAACACTATCCGCTTTTTGTCCGGGGAAATTTCCCAGGATTCCGCTAGCGCCGGCTCCACCTCGCTGGTGAGTCCGTTTTCTCTAATCAGCCCCTCGTAGGTCAACCCAAAAATGTTCGGCGACTCTTCGCTGAGGACAGCGTTGAAGGTTTTTGGATCGCTGAGTACGCTGGAAATCAGCTGCGGCACTTGCGCGGCTTTGGTTTTCTGCTTCCCGTTGCAGCCGGTGAGGGAGCTCGCCATCACCAGGGTTAGTAAAACAGCCAGCCACCGACGCCCAAAAGGTGGTAGAATAGGGAAAAATCTAATCATTATTATTTTCTACAGTCACTGCTGGGTATTGGGCAGTGGGCGATAGGGCAGGAGGCGATGGCGCAGTGGGCGTTGAGCCAACAAATTCTGCGCTTGGGGGTCACGTCCAGTGGCGATACCGATCGCAAAGTTCGTTTCAATGTACAGTTTCAACTCTCATCTCCACTTCAGATTGTGTCATTACACGTGCAGTGGGTCTTCCAGAGAGGGCAGCGGGCAAATGCCTGCCCGCACGCCTGTCTTTTCGCTGTCTTGTTTGAGCAGATAAACTAATGTTTTCATTTTTCTATCTCCTGTAATAAGGCTACCGCATACGCCGCGATTCCCTCCTCTCGCCCCACCGGCCCTAATTTTTCGTTGGTGGTGGCTTTGACGCCAATTTGGTCGGGACTGACGCCGAGCACACCGGCAAGTCGCGAGCGCATCTCCTGTATGTGCGGCTTCAGCTTGGGTCGCTCCGCCACCACTACCGAGTCAATGTTCCCCACCCGCCAGCCTCGCGACTCAACCAGCTGGTTGACTTGCGCCAGCAGCACCAAACTGTCCGCACCGGCCCACTTTTCGTCTGAGGGCGGAAAGTAATGGCCAATGTCCCCCAAACTCAGCGCCCCCAGCATGGCGTCCATAATCGCGTGGGTGAGCGCGTCGGCGTCACTGTGACCCAGCAAACCCACCTCGTGGGGAATGCTCACCCCGCCGAGAATCAAAGCGCGACCGGCAACCAGCCGGTGGATGTCGTAGCCATTGCCAATTCTGATGTTCATCTCGCTTTATGTTGTAAGTTGGTCACTGGCCGGTCGCCCGTCACCGGGTGCCGGCTCATATCCAGTGCGCCGGCATCGCGATTGCAAATCTCTTGCAGAACGCCGAATCGGGTCTTTACAATACGGGCGCAACCGGATATAATATCAGACCCTTGGGCAATTTGAATGGCGTTGCTGATTAGAAAGATGATTCCACCAAATTACCTTCATCAAAACCCCCATCTCTTTCTCCCCCTCCCCGTTAACGGGGAGGGGGTTGGGGGGGTGGGGTTCATCCCCAGAATATGCAACGCAATTTGAATCATAGCGGTATTGCAGCTGTTTGCCGGGGAACTGTTCCCCTTCCGCAAAACCCTTTTCTGAAAAACTTATTCCCCAAACCCCCCTTCCCCCCGCTCAGCTTCGGGGAGCAAATCGGGCCGGCGCTGGCGGGTGCGCTGCAGCTGCTGCTCGCGCCGCCAGCGGGCGATTTGCCCGTGATGGCCAGACAGCAGCACGGGAGGCACCTCCCACCCCCGGAAAACCGGCGGGCGCGTGTAGTGGGGGTAGTCCAGCAAATCGCTCTCAAAACTCTCGCAGATCAGGGACTCGGCATTGCCCAAGGTTCCTGGGAGCAGGCGCACCACCCCATCGATAAGGGCCAGGGCCGGAATTTCGCCGCCGGTGAGGACAAAATCCCCCAGGGACACCTCGCGGGTGACTAAGTGCATCACCCGCTCGTCCACCCCTTCGTAGTGCCCGCAGAGCAAAACCAGCTGGTCAAAGTCCCGGACGAGCTGGCGAAACAGCTTCTGGTGCGCGGGTTCCCCCTGGGGGGTGAGGAAAATCACCTCCCGTCTGGGCAGCACCGGCAGCGACTCCACAGCGGCAAAAATCGGATCTGGCTTGATCACCATGCCGGCACCGCCGCCGTAGGGCTCGTCATCCACCCGCCGGTGCTTGTCGGTGGCAAAGTCGCGGGGGTTGACGAAGTGGACAGAGGCAATATTTTTGGCCAGGGCTTTGCCGAGGAGCCCGGATGCCAGGGCAGAGGTGAAAAAATCTGGGAACAGGGTGACAACATCAAATCGCACAGTGGCTCCACGCTGCAGGCAAACCTTAAGAAAATCCAGCAGAAAGGAATTAGAGCGCCTTTCATGCCAGATCATAATTCATTGCTTGTGCAAGACCGGCACGTCACAGTGCGCCGCCCGTCTTGCCCAGTAAAAAGGCTGCCAGTGATGGTTTGGCAAGAATTGGCGCTATTAGCGGGGGGGATTGTGAGACAATTGACTTCCAGCCTGAAGTTGTTTGGGCCTGCCAGAATTAGCCCTGACCGGTGGCTACAACCCAGAGCGAAGCAATATCTCTTGAGTGGTCACGATACGGCCAATCGCTCACCTACGCCTAAAAGTAAGGCCATGCTGCAGTTACAAGATCAATCGCTAGAACCTCGGATGCCGCAACCAACTAAAACAACCGTCATGGTGATTGGCGGAGCGGAAGATAAAGTGCACGGACGCGAAATCCTGCAAACGTTTTTTGCTCGTTCGGGAGGAACGGAGGCCAAAATTGCGATTATCCCGTGCGCTTCCCGAGAACCCGTCGCTACTGGGGGCCGCTACTTTACCATTTTTCAGGAAATGGGTGCCAAGTCTATTGAGGTGCTGGACATCCGGGAGCGGGCGCAGGGAGAAGAGCCCATCTGGCAAGATTACCTCGAAGGGTGCACAGGGGTTTTTATGACCGGCGGCGACCAATTGCGCCTTTGCGCTCTGCTCGCCGATACGCCGCTCATGGAAAAAATCCGCCTGCTCGTGCAGCTCGGCCAGATAACCCTGGCCGGCACCAGCGCCGGCGCAGCTGTCATGGGACATCACATGCTGGCCGGTGGGGGCAGCGGCGAGTGTCCCAATCGCTCTCTGGTGGATATGGCCACCGGACTGGGGATTATTCCGGAAGTGATAGTGGACCAGCACTTTCACAACCGCAATCGCATGGGGAGGCTGATCAGCGCTGTGGTGTCCCATCCTGACCGCCTGGGGGTGGGGATTGACGAGGATACCTGCGCCATGTTTGAAAGCGACGGGCTGATCAAAGTCATGGGCAAAGGCACGGTTACCGTTATCGACCCCACGGAAGACTTCTACACCAATCAGCCTTACATAGGAGCTACTGACCCCTTGAGCGCTTTCAACCTGCGGGTACATATCCTTTGCCACGGCGATTGCTACGATCGTCACCGTCGCGCTGTTATTCACCCTCAACACCGCCCTCCCAACTAACAGCAAAGAAGGACAAAGGCACCAAGCACAAAACACAAGGGAGAAAGGGCATCATCGCATCGGGAATCGGGCATCGGGCGTGGAGCGGGGAGGGAGAAAATTTCTCCTTCTCCTCCCCTTTCCCTTCTCCGGAAGCTCCCCTTCTCCCGCCCCTCCCAAGGTCTGCTGAAAAAATGTTCACTAGGAACAGTTTACCAACTTTGGCAAGCGTGAAACTAGATAAAATGCCCCAACTGTTTCCCAAATTCGCGCATCATCCTCGGACAGTCCTATGAAAATACTTAAAATTCAGACATTACGGGGTCCAAACTACTGGAGTATCCGACGCCACAAACTGATTGTCATGCGTCTGGACTTGGAAAACCTTGCAGACAAGCCGACCAATCAAATCCCAGGCTTCTACCAAGGGCTGGTTGAAACGCTGCCCAGTTTGGTAGAGCACTTCTGTTCCCCTGGCTGTCGGGGTGGGTTCCTCAGCCGCGTCCTTGAAGGCACAATGATGGGGCACGCGATTGAACACGTCGCCCTGGAACTCCAGCAACTGGCCGGCATGCCGGCAGGCTTTGGCCGCACTCGGGAAACTTCCACCCCCGGCGTCTATCAGGTGGTGTTTGAGTACCTCGAGGAGCAAGCCGGTCGCTACGCGGCGCGAGCGGCTGTGCGCCTGTGCCAGAGTATTGTCGATACCGGGCGCTACGCCCAGTCGGAACTGGAGCAAGATATCAAAGACCTCAAGGATCTCTGGGCGGAGGCGGCTCTCGGACCGAGTACGGAAACTATCGTCAAAGAGGCTGAGGCTAGAGGCATTCCCTGGTTGCAGCTGCCGGCTCGCGCTATGATCCAGCTCGGCTATGGCGTCTACAGCAAACGGGTTCAGGCCACCCTCACGGATTGCACCAACATTTTGGGCGTTGAGCTCGCCTGCGATAAAGAAGGCACGAAAACCATGCTGCGCACCGCCGGCGTGCCTGTCCCCCGGGGGACGGTGATCCGCTACCTGGACGGACTGGAAGAAGCGATTGAGGAAGTTGGCGGCTTCCCGATTGTCCTCAAGCCCCTGGACGGCAACCACGGGCGCGGCATCACTATCAACATCACCTCCAAAGAACAGGCTGAGGAAGCCTACGACGCTGCTAGCGCCGCTTCCAAAACTCATTCGGTTATTGTCGAACGCTATTATACCGGTCGCGACCACCGCGTGCTAGTGGTGAATGGCAAACTTGTGGCGGTGGCGGAGCGGGTGCCGGCTCACGTGGTGGGCAATGGCGTTTCTACGATTGAGGGGCTGATTGAGGAGACGAATCGCGACCCGAATCGCGGCGTGGGCCACGCTAACATCCTGACTCGCATTGAAGTTGACCGCACCAGCCTCCAGCTGCTGGAAAATAAAGGCTACACTCTGAAAACGGTGCTGCCTGCTGGAGAGGTCTGCTACCTGCGCGCAACGGCGAACCTCAGCACCGGCGGCATTGCTATTGACCGCACTGACGAAATCCACCCGGAAAATATCTGGCTGGCGCAGCGGGTGGCGAAAATTATCGGGCTTGACATTTGCGGCATGGATGTGGTAACGCCGGACATCTCCCGCCCGCTGCGCGAAGTGGGCGGCGTGATTGTTGAGGTCAACGCCGCCCCCGGATTCCGCATGCACGTCTGCCCCAGTCAGGGGCTGCCGCGAAATGTGGCTGCGCCGGTGATCGACATGCTCTTCCCCCCCGGAACGCCCAGCCGCGTGCCGATTCTGGCGGTCACCGGCACCAATGGCAAAACGACAACCACGCGCCTGCTGGCCCACATTTACAAGCAAACGGGCCGCACGGTGGGCTACACCACCACGGACGGGATTTATATCGGCGAGTATCTGGTGGAAAAAGGCGACAACACCGGCCCCCAAAGCGCCGGGCTGATTTTGCGCGACCCAACGGTTGAGGTGGCAGTGCTGGAAACGGCGCGGGGCGGCATTCTCCGCTCTGGTTTGGCGTTTGAAACCTGCAATGTCGGGGTGGTGCTCAATGTCTCTGCTGACCATTTGGGAATCGGGGATATCGACACGATTGAGCAAATGGCTGCCGTCAAGAGTGTGCTGGCTGAGACGGTGATGCCCACCGGCTATGCCGTCCTCAACGCTGACGACCCCCTGGTGGCAGCAATGGCCAAGAAGGTGAAGGCTCTGGTGGCTTACTTCTCGATGAACCCAGACAATCCCCTGCTGCGCGAACACACCCGCAAAGGTGGCTTGGCTGCCGTTTACGAGAATGGCTACCTGTCGATTTTGAAGGGGGACTGGACGCTGCGGATTGAGCAGGCGGTGAATGTGCCTCTGACTTTGTCAGGGCGAGCTCCGTTCCAGATTGCCAACGCCCTGGCTGCCTGTCTGGCGGCGTATTCCCAAGGCGTGAGCATTGACGACATTCGCGCCGCTTTGGCCAGCTTCACGGCTTCGGTGAGCCAGACTCCCGGACGGATGAATCTGTTTAATCTGGGAACCTTTCACGTCCTGCTGGATTACGCCCACAATGCGGCGAGCTATGAGGCGGTGGGCAGCTTTGTCCGCAACTGGCCAGGGGAGCGGATTGGCGTTGTCGGTGGCCCGGGCGACCGCCGCGATCAGGATTTTGTCGGGCTGGGCAAGCTCTCGGCGGAAATCTTTGACCGGATTATTGTTAAGGAAGATTACGACAACCGGGGACGCGCTCGCGGCGATGCCGCTAAGTTTATCTCTCAGGGAATTGCCCAAGCTAAGCCGGACTGCCGGTATGAAGTTATCTTGGATGAGACGCTGGCTGTTAATACGGCGCTCGATGGGGCAGCCCCCGGCAGTCTGGTGGTGATTCTCCCGGAAACGGTTAGCGGTGCCCTTCGCTTGATTGAGGCGCGCAACCCCATCCCCGATAATAACACCTTGCCTTCCGTCGCACCGGCACTCCCCGTTCCCGACAGTGTGCCCTCTTCTGTGAGCAACGCCGTCTGATATAGAAACCCGGTTTCTGGGGGGCTGAGAAACCGGGTTTCTGTATAAATCTTTCGGGCGGGATGCAAAAGTTGTCGCAGAAACCCGGTTTCTGTCCCCTCACGGTCTGACAAGAAAAACCCTGTTTCTGGCCTCCAGCTGTAAGAGGGGCATCTATTTTTTCACGCACCTATCATCCCCAGCAGTGCGCACGGCACCTAAGAGGGTGGAAACAAACACGCAGCGTTTCGGAGTGCCGGTGGAAGTGGTTAGGTTTATCCTTCCCAGCTGTCCGTTGGCGTGACCTTTATAGTTAAATTGCACTCGCCACAGACTGTTTTTGTTATCTTTATAAAAGGTGGTGTTGGCTGGATCTATTTTAACGCCTTCTTGCTGGAGCGTATTCCAAATGCTCGTCACGGAATTGTCCGGGTGAACCGCCCACTGAACTTTGCCATTTTGCTCCCGAAAGCTGGCTTGCCAGGTGCTTTTTCGCAATTTGGCAGTTATTTGGGCTTCGCGAATGGCCTGGAAAACAGTATATTGAGCGGCGTTAACTCGCATCCGCGCCAGCCACCCCAAAAAGCCGGCACCGGCAATCGCTGCTAGAATGCCAACAATAGCTGTAACAACTATCATTTCTACTAGGGTGAAACCGGCAGTTACGCGATTCAGCCGGTGTGGGGGCTTGCTTTGTGCTAAAATCGGGATGTATTCTGCCATCTGAAACATCCTCAGCTAGAGTTTAAGAGTTTATTTGCACCTACCCTTTTGTAGCCGGTGCTTATTCTAGCATCCAGGGGTTCTCCCCCCTCACCCCCCCTCTTCAAAAGTCCCAGACGCGATTCGGCGTTCTACAAGAGGATATCCGTTTGAAGGGTGAGAAACCGGGGCTACCAAGAAACCCGGTTTCTGGCATAATTCCGCAGGGGGTGAGAAACCGGGTAATTCCTGCGTTCCCCGGTTTCTGGCATAATTCCGCCGGGGGTGTCTTGAGGGTGGAGAGGCGATAAATCAGACGCGATTCGGCGTTCTGCAAGATGATATCCGTTGGATGAGTTTGTTTTCGCACAGGAGGGGACAATTCTTAAGTCCGCAGGGCTTTAGAAACCCAGTTTCTGGCATAAGTCCGCAAGGGGTGTCAAGAGGGTAGAGAGGCGATAAATCTGGCGTTGCATAGTGGAAGGATGATTGAAACTTTTTTGGCGAGATCGAAAACCCTCTCTTACTCCCCCTCCCCGCTAGCGGGGAGGGGGTTGGGGGGTGGGGTTCATCCTGCAATTGTGCAACGCCATAAATCTGGCATAATTCCGCCGGGGGTGTCTTGAGGGGAGAGACGCGATCAAGCGTTCTGCAAGAGGATATCCGTTTGATGAGTGTTTTTCGCCTTGCTGGTGAGAGCGTATTTATAAAGTATAGCAGCAGCTATATTGATTAGGACATCAGGCGTACTGCCAAGGACAGCCAAGGACATCAGGGACATGTCCTACGCCATTTTTCCCGTGGGTACTTATATTATCCCCCTCGGTATATCCGCAGGGGAGGCTAAGCCGGCCCTTAATGTCTAATGTCCTAACCTAAGTGGCTACTGCTATAATTCTCTTGTCCGCAGGGGGTGAGAAACCGGGTTTCTTTTGCTGGGTAAACTTGAAAGCTACCCTGGCTTTTGTTAAGAACAAAAAATAATCAAACGTAAGAAAGTGACCGGCAGTGCCGGGAGGAAAAACTGTTATCTGCAAACGCCTTTTGTTGCGATGAAACGTGGGAAAGGTGCCGGTTAATTGCAATCGGCATCCCTAGCGGTACTGACCGCACCTAAAATCGTTTTAACAATCACGCAGCGCTTATTGCCACCATTTTTATTGGATAGTACGAGCTTTGGGGGAAGTGAATTTTCTGAAGGAATCTGACCTTTGTAGTCAAAACTAACCTCCCAGGAAGCCACAGTTAATATAACATCTGGCTCATCAATGGTATTCCAACTGGTGGGAGTCGTTTGGTCAACATTAACCGCCCACTGAACCTGATCGCCCTGTTGCTGAAATATGGCTTTCCAAGTGCCTTTCTTCTGCCTAGCAGTAGTTTGAGCTTGGCGAATTGCCTGCAAAGCAGTATCTTGAACTTTGTTGACTCGCATCCGCGCCATCCAGCCCAGATAGCCTGCACCGCTTATCGCAGCTAAGATGCCAACGATAGCCACAACGGCCATCAATTCTATCATAGTGAAACCGGCAGTTGAGCTGTGCGATTCCAGCTGCCGGCGCTTACGTCTTTTCAAAAAGGAAGTGATTGCTGTCATAGCGGTTGTCATGGGTTAGTGTTGATCAGGTCAGGAGGTATATAGTTAAACACAGTCCGCGTCTTAACCTGAGCTTGCAGTTTGGGTAAATAAGCGGCATTCCGACCAGTCTGACCCGCTCGTTTTACAGCGTTTCCGCGCAAATAGACAATCACATCCTGTCCCGCCACCCCTTGACTGCCGGTTGGTTTTTTCACGCAGGCATAAAAGCTAGTATTATTGGCCGTATTGAGGGCATCCGGAGGCGTTCTGCTGTAATCAGCAGTTGGTAGACAAGGTGGCCAACTCTTCTCTGGATCGGTGCCGTAGTCTACCACATCCACCAAAACATCCTCGTTATAAGCAGTTGGATTTGAATATCCGGAAACGGCTTGGTTATCTGTGGTGCGAGGCCAGCTCTGAAAGCTCGTTCCCGAAGCTGAAGGGTCTGTCCAACCCTGTGTTTGTTGCATCCCACTCAGGTTGGAATACTGACGGAGTTGATAGCGGGTAATTCGAGCAGGCCCCTCCCAAGTCTCGCTGGCGGGATTATCTGTTCTCAGAGAGTAAACAACAAGGGTATAGGTATTGCGAATTATCTTGAGAGCGTTACAGGTGTTTTCTGTGTCTGTGTCCGCATTACAATTGTTGGGGAATTGGTCTTCGGACTTGGTGCTGTAAGGAACTCCATCCAATTTCCAAAAAGCCAGAATCGGCGTCACCCCGGCGGGAAACGGAATAACACTGCGCAGACCCGGACAATATTCAATTATAGTTTTTGTACTGGGGTCTTCTGGACGACCAGTCTGGCTCAGACATTCTCCTTCATAAACGTACACCGCCTCTTCCAGGTCTGATGCAATGTAATCCAGAGCAATCGTCATATCTTGCTGGGTTTGGGCCAGAGCCGCTGATTTTTTATCCGTATTCAGCAGCTCGACCACCAAAAACAGCAGCCCAGAAATCACCATGAAGCCGATGATCACAGACACCAAGAGTTCAACTAAAGTGAACCCTGCCGTTTTGCGTCGGCTCAGAAGAGTCAGGCAAATTCTTATAATTCCTTGAAAGTCTTTCTTAGCCATTGCTGCCGGTTCCGTAAAAAATGTGCGAAGCGCCCCAGCTTCAACCCTGAGATTGCTAATCTCCCGGGCATTCGCCGTTCTGTGGGAAGACACCCATGCTCTTGTACAGATTGCAGTAAGCCTCTGCAGAGATATTCAAATTGCTTCTAACAATTGGTGTGGAAATAGATACGAGAGGTTTGCTCACTGAATAGCCTGAAGTTAGGCCCAAATTAACTGGTGTTGTCTCTAACGGTTTGCCAGATTCAATCGCCGATCGCGTGTACACGCGCACTCCCATCACGAATGCAATCGGTTGACTTTTTGGATTGCCTGTAGTTGCGGGAGTCGGCGTGCGAAACGTTTGCACCCCCAAATCCCAATCGCCATCGCCGTTAATGTCTGCGCCGCACCAGGTAGTTGTCGGATCGGCACCATTTTGACCTGTGAGTGGGCAGGTGGTTTGGGTTGGCACCTTGGTTGTCGGTGCCCCAACCTTGGTGATGTCATAACCACTAGCCTGAGGCGGAAGTTTGCTCTGCCAGTTCGCGGCTGACCCCCCTGATTCCACCTCCAGCCGCACCCGGTCAAGTTCCCCCACAGCCAATTTCATCGCCTGTTGGGCTCGGTAATTTTGCACGCGAGTGGCCATAGAGATCAGCAGCGGCGGCGTGATGGCGGCGATCACAATAGTGATCACCACAATTCCCATCAGGCACTCCATCAGCGTCATCCCTTGTTCCGTGCGTTTGGGTTTAGTCCGTTGCATCTTCAGCCTCCGCAATTAGTTGAGGGCATGATAGCTTTGCGCAGCCTGCAAATGTACTTGTCATCTGCGTTCGGCTCCCGGTAGAATTCACTGCGTGTGTCTGACGGCAGCACCATCCGTCTGGACACATTGCCCGGTGGGGCGTACTGCAGTCCCACATCGTAACCCCAGCGCCGTTTCGGTGGCCAGTAATATTTAAAGTTTTCTGGACTTGTGGGTGAAGTCCCCGGTTCCCAAGCATCCTGGTCCCAGGGCCCGGTGGCGTAGGTGCTAAAGTTGAGCTGAACCAGCGAACCAGAGAAGAACAGTTCTTTTTCCGCACCTGTGGCGTATAAACTGCTAGCCCAGTTTTCCAGGAACCGAGGGAAGTTGTGCAAACCCCCATTGCTCTGGTTCTGCCTGGAAGGCACAGTGCCACTGATAATCACCGCATTTACCCGACCGGGCCCTGCAATGTTTAACTGTCTGTTCTCGCTGAACGTCCGGTAGTCCCCCAGTGCGTAGGAAGTAGGGGTGCCGCTGGCGTTATAAAATTTTATTTCCCCATTGCGGAACACCTTGATTGGCCCAACACAGCCCCGTTTGTCTGAGTTGTCTGGATTTTGCCCAGATATTGGTTTTCCTGTCCTTATATCGAAAGGATTTTCGCAAACATACCCTGCCCCCGTTGCTGCCATTCCGCTTGGATCTCCTTTCCAGTGACCGCCTCTGTACGAAGAGACTCTAGTGTCTTTACACCCGCCATTATTAGCGCGAATCCCGCTTTGGATCGTGCCGTCACAGAAGGTATTGGAAAGAATGCTCACTGCATCGGAAATTATTTCTGCCGGACGCCAAGTATCTGTTTCAGCTTTGGCAAAGCTCACATTCAAGTTCTGTCTGCTGTAGAAATTGGAGTAGTCAGTGTTGAGCGGTTCGGTAAATTCCTCCAGGAGATTACCGGAATCGACAGTGCCATTCGTACTGTGCGGGTTGAAATCTCCCCCGATATAAACCGGGCTGTCCGAAACAAAGGACAAACCGCTGTCCTGATTGTAGTCCTTATTCTTAGGGTTGGTTTTTTGAGGCACTCGCCGCAAATCCTTCCCGTTGCGCAACCGGAACCCGTAAGGACGCCGGTCTGGGTCGGCAAGGAAATCAACCGGTTTGGGACTAATGCCATTGACCAGCGCCGGATCGCTGGGCTTCCACACATCCATGTTACCAGTGCCCACCGGCCTGGCAATCCCGTCCTCCCGCACCGCATCTTCGCGGAAGGCATAGACTATAGCGCTCTTTGGCAGCCAGGTATCATCGCTGCTGATGGAATTCTGCAGCAGCAGTTTTAAATCCACATCCAGCACCCGCACGCTCATCATCTGCCGGCCATCGAAGATGGCCTTGTCCAGGAACGGCACTGATACATTCGGCGTGTCAGCGCTGGCATTGGTTGTCGCGTCAATAATCCCGTTTTCCCCCGTACCGTTATTGAGCTTCGGCAGTTTCCAGTCTGCTAGAGCTCTGGGCTGGAGGGCAATGGCCGCGATGCCATTCTCTGTCCCATCCTCCACACCATTGTTACTCGTGTCGTCCAGGACTTGATAGTTCAAGTTCCAGTTGGCACCCTTTTTGTTAGCATCGTCATAGATGTAGGTGTCAGTGACATAGGGTTCGCCGGTGGCACCCGTGGGTTGGAGAGCTGGAGTAGCAACAGTAACTCCCGTCGCGGGTTTCCCTTGGTGGTCGTGGTTGTATTTGGGAAAGAGATAATACAGAGAGGGGAACTTTGGCCCTTGAGGGCAGAGTTTCTGCAGTTTGAGCAGAGTCGTATTATTGGGAATGGCACAGGTATAGCCCGTCTGCGTTGTCATAAAACCTAAAGTGCGATCGCGCTCGGCTTGCTCCTTCAGGTGAATCAGTCGAGCTAGATCCTTAATTTTCTTTTGATCCGCAGTTGTTTCTGGCAGTGCTGCAATATAGGCATCAGGAAGTAGGCTCATCGGCTGTGCCGGAAGTGCCGTCGTGTCACCAGGTAAAGTAACAGTAACAGTATTCGCACCCGTATTCTCTTCAACCTTGCCATAGCCTGGGGTTGTAGTGGCACTGACTTTTCCCAACTCCCCATTCAAAGTCTTTAAGTCCGCACTGTTAAGGCTGTTAAGGCTGTAATCATAATCCTGGAGATAGCTGATATTGTACGCCAGCATCCCCAGCATACCGGCTGCCGTGTGCAGGTTGGACTTATCCGCAATGCTGAGGTTGTCGTAATTCCCCGCATCCAACCGGCGAATCGTTTCCCGCAGGTTGGAAAAGTTCCCCCACATCGTCAAATTAGGATAGGGGTGAACCGTTGTGCTGTTGGTCGGTTCTTGATTGGGCGGGAAATCCCCGTCCGGATCGCCGGCAAAATAGGCCAGGTTCGTCAAAGCCCTCCTCAGCGGCTGGTTGTTCTCTATAGCACTCTTAAAGGCTGCCTCAGTTTGGGTGGCTCCCGGTACGACGTTGAACTCCCAGCCGTTCGTGCCTTTGCCGTAGAAGAAATCGGCAATAGTGTAGTTTTGCTTAGCAGTTCCTCCCTTAGGAACAAACCCTATATTCTCAAACTTTGTACTGTCCTTCAGGGTTTGCGCCGTCCCCGGGTGAACCGTTGTGGCCACGAAAGCCACCGGGAAATAGCCACTGTCGCTGGTGTAGTGATAAACCGCCGTCGCTTGCACTGCAGCCAAATTATCCCGCAGTGTGGTGTACTGCCGAGCCTCATTGCGGCGAGTCGTCCCAGCCCAATTAGGAGTGGTGTTAGTTTCAGTTTCAGTAGTCTTAATAGGGGGCACTAGCGGGTACAGGTCTTGGTCAGCACTATTCTTACCGTCCGCATCCAGGTTCCAGCCAAAGGGATTGCCCAGTTCCAGCCGCTGCCCCACAATCACTCGCAGGCCATTAAACCGGGCCCGTCGCTCCCAGTAACCGTCCAGACCCACCTTTTCCCCCTCTTTATCATTTGGGGGCGGGTCATTAACAGTCAGTTCCGTGACCCTATCGGGTGTTACCACCGGTGTTGTTGTTATGTCCGTACCAATAGCACCTTCTTTCAGAAGAGGTATACACCGGCCCGTTTTCGTGTCATAAGTTTCTCTGCTGTAGCTCGGCTTCGGTCCCCAACGATTATCGGCGCGATAGGTGTCATCCACATAGGGAGCGCAACTATCCTTCTGGTTAACCCGCTGCTTGCTCAGCGTCGAACTCTGCCAGTTGGGGTCTATGCTCCAACTCGCAGCATTTTTTGGTTTCGATATTGCTTGCGTGTGTAAATCGACTGGATCTGTAGAAATGTCAATTGGCGTGCCGTTTTTGACAGAATCTGTCCCTTGGCTCAATGAGATGAAATTGCTGGCCGTGGGGCTGTCAGTAAAAGGATCTATATAGACCTTGGAATCTTCGTAGTTGTTGGTGCTAAGCCTCCCAGATACCAATTGTCCCCCACGCCCACTATTCGGCTCTCCCTCAACAGGTTGATCCTTGCGCATCGTGATCGATGAGTTGTCGGGAATTTTGAAGAAACAAGATTTTGGGGAGCTAATCAAATAAGACCGGAAACCTTCGTAGCTTCGCAGAAATATATTCCCTTGCGAGTGCATGGCACCATTCCAGTTCAAGGATGGGCCAGGAGCTATTTCCAAATCGTACCGGAACCAGGCTCCCCACTTGTTGCCCCGCTCAAAAGCTCGGTCTTGTTGATACTGAAGCGTGGACAGCGTCGCATTGAGAGACTTGCCGTTTATTAAGGCATTGTTTACTGCAATAGCATAAACTTGAAAACTTTTGTAGACATACGCACTGCTGCTTCCGCCCTCGGGGTTAAACCAGCCAACCGGATTGCCGCCTACTTTCACCATACAAGCCGGGTTGTGATTTCCTGACAAACTTATTATCGGCCCATTGCGGACAATAAAATTGTCTGCCTTCTTTTTATCGTCATTCCCTATATCTGTCAGGCTTGGGTCGTTCTCGGCAGCTTTGGGATCTATGGTAAAACCGTTTCTTTCTGCTCTAGTAACGATGGCATAAATAGTGGTCAGGTCTTCGTCGCCGTCTGTTTTTCCGTCACCATTCTTATCAGTGTTAAACTTCCAAGCAGTCGCCTTGGTTATCCCATCGTCAAGCTTCACGCCAATATCTGTAGGCTCAACCGGCGTTTCATCTGGAAACCTATAAGGGCTAGATTCAAGAGCGCTAATCCCCAGACTTCCATCATTTAGGATCAGGGCTTCCATAACTTTCTCGTCGGGCACCCCAGATGCAAGGCGCGGATCGTTAAACAGGTACTCCAGCTTGGCTTTACCCCGCTCAATCGCCGGGTAGGCGCTGTTGGCGTTCAGCTGCTCCTGTTTCATCCCAATCGTCTCTATGCTCCCCCTGAAGGTGCGGAACATGATAGCGCCCACCACCAACGCCACCACCATCAGCATCATGGCCACAGTTGGGAGCACAAATCCAGCTTGGTTCTGCCGCCAGCGATTGGCCACAAAATAGTAGCGCAATAACCACCGCAAAGTTTGGCCGGTCAGGGTTTGGCTGAGTTTGACAATCTCCCGCAGCAGGCGCGACAACAACTTGTTGTATTTGTGCTTAGCCATATATCCTCGGTAGACGCTGGTCAGAACAGGGGACAATCAACTGTCCTGTATCAGTCTTAGCTCATACGAACAGGCAGTGGCAATCCGAAAATTCCCTTAGATACTTTTAGAATACCCACCGGCGCGGCTTTAGCGATCACCCCGCCCTGAAGTTTTGCCCGACCGGCATCGGGCGCTCGACCTATGAGTGAAAATTCTCCTGGCGCAACACGCCCCTGTCCCCAGCGGGGTCGCCGGCAACCGGCACAGCACTGACCCAAATACAGCAATCTTCGCCACTCGGGCCCACCGGCAGCCCCCGCCAATGGCCCATAGCCCCGGCGGTCGCGCCGGAATACCTCTCCGAAACCCGGTTTCTTTTGGCTCCCTCCCCGACCCATTCGTCTTTCCCGCAAGAGAAACCCCGTTTCTCACCCCTGCCAAAGACGGGCCAACACCCCGCACGCCCACCGGCACCCCCCATCCCATCGCCCCCCTCGCCCCCGTCCGCACGCCGGGCAAGGCCACCCCGGCAGCCCCCTAAATCCGGTTAATTACTTTGCTTTTTTATGGCCAGCCACCCAGAAGCAATTTAATGAGTCTATCAACGGATTATGTAAATTTGTCTTATTGGTTAAAGCCTAAAAGCTAGTCAAAAATAGCTATTACAGTTGCCAAAGCAAAACATATAGCGGGCAAGCATCTGGCTGGAGTACAGTCTGGAGATCCCCCCAAACGGGGCGGTCTCCGTGGGTGGCACCGCCCCTACGCAAGGGGGGCTTTGAAATGTCCCCCCCTTTTTAAGGGGGGGCTAGGGGGGGATCTAATATCTGTACCTCACTCGGTTGAATCTGCTATATATTAAAATATACGATTAATTAATTTGCAAAAACTAGCCCGCGAAGGCGGGCTTTGTCTGTATAGCGGCAGGTTGAAACCTGCCGGAGATGATAGCCTGCCGGATGCTGCCGGATGCTGCCGGATGCTGCCGGATGCTACCGGATGCTGCCGGAGGATAAAGCATACAAAATATCCAGCCCCCCGACACCCTCATGTCCCCCCTCCCCGTTAACGGGGAGGGGGATAGGGGGTGGGGTAAACCCCCTCAGCGCTGCGGCGTCAAATCCGGTTCAGAAAGGCTCGCAGCCGGAAGAGCCGGCGCAGCCGGTGCCGGCGCTGACGTCCGGGAATAGGCCAGAGTGGTGGATACCAGAGCGTAGCCCAAATATGCCGGCAGCAGCAGCGCCGTCGCCGCCGCAATCCCCCCCAGCCAGTTCACCCAAGTATTAGATGGCCCGTAATGGGAGCGGTAGGGATCATACGAGAGAAATTCCGTTTTAATCACCTCCCGCATGCCAATCGGACGCTTGAACCGCACCCGCCGGTTGTCCAGCTTTTCCAGCAAAATCCAGCCCGCTTGCGCCTCCTCATCGCACAGCTGCTTGAATACAGCCGCATCGGCAAACAAATCCCCCCGGGAGCGCACAATCTTGTACTCCCAGCCGGTCAGGCGGGGGTCCTTGGGCAGGGGCAAGCCGGTGCCGTTGGTGGACTGGTGTTCATCTGAGACGGTTGCGATATCCATAGAATCGTTTGGAGTCAAAATCTCTTCCTCCTCCTGTTGTTGTTGCCTAGCCAGAACCTGCTGCCAGCGCACCCAGCTGCCGGCTATCACCGCCTCCGTGCCAAGCGTGCCGACAAATACAGTCCAAATAAGGATTTCCAGCATTTATATTACAAATTGGGAATTGTTAACTGTTAATATTTAATTATCTCGTTCCCAGCTCATGCTGGGAACGCCTTCCGGGTGGGCTGCTGCCTCCCTGAAAGCAAGGGAAACTCAGCCAACCCTTGCAAAACGATGGCGTAGCACAGGCGTCTCGCCTGTGCCCCGGGATGGCGTAGCACCGGCGTCTCGCCTGTGCCGAATGCCGGTGCCCCGGGAACAGAGACAATAAAATTATTCCCTTTAAGTAGAGCCGGCACTGCGTGTCAAATAGCCTTCCACCAAACAGTCCGCTCCCACCGGCCTCACCGTCACCCCCCGAAGGGCCAGAGCCTCCGTCATCGCCGCCAGCCCCAAATCCCCCACCGGCGTTGGAGCGGAATGGCCCCCGATAATCTTAGGCGCGATAAAAGCCAGAACCTTTTGCACCGAGCCGTCAGCAATAGCCGGCGCAGCCAGCGTCCCGCCGCACTCCCACAGCACCGAGAGGAACTGCCGGTCGTAAAAATAAGCCATCGCACTTGCCGGAGTCAAAGGAGTCAGCTCCACAACTTCAACCCCTCTATTCGCCAGCCACTTCTGAACCTCAGGATTAGCGCCAGCTTGCGCCAGCACCAGAGTGGGAGCCACATCCGTGTCCCAGAGGTGAGCCTCCCTTGGCAAATCCAGAGAGCGGCTCATCACCACCCGCAGCGGATTGCGCGAGCCAATATCCCGGCAAGTCAGCTTGGGATTGTCGCAGCGCACCGTAGCGCCCCCCACAACCACAGCGTCGCAAGCCGCCCGCAACCGCTGCACCTCAAAGCGAGCCTCCGAGCCAGTCACCCAAGCGCTGTGACCGGCAGTCGTGCCAATTTTGCCATCCAGAGTCATGGCGTACTTGAGAATGCCGAAGGGACGCCGGTGCGTGATGCGGTGAGCAAACGCCTCATTCAGCTGCCGGCAGGCTTCCTCTTCCACCCCCACCACCACCTCAATGCCCGCTTGGCGCAGCCGCTCAATCCCCCCGCCCGCCACCAGCGGGTTGGGATCGACCATTCCCACCACCACCTTGGCCACAGCAGCCGCCACCACCGCTTCCGAACAGGGCGGCGTCCGCCCGTAGTGATTGCACGGTTCCAGATTCACATAGAGTGTCGCACCCCTCGCCAGTTCGCCGGCGGCTTTCAGCGCCAACACCTCCGCGTGGGGCTGGCCCGCGCCCGGATGAAACCCCTCCCCGACAATCTGGCCATTCCGCACAATCACCGAGCCCACCAGAGGGTTAGGGGCCGTTTGACCGAGAGCGCGGCGAGCCAGCGTCAGGCATCGCTGCATCATGCAAGCGTCAAAAGCACCCGCACCTGACGTTGGGGATTGGTCTGGGGAGTCCGAACCTTCAACAGCCACAGCGGTTTGAGCTGCCGGTTGAGCGTCTACAGGGAAATTTTCCATCAGTTTTACAGCTGCCTGTCCACACCTGAGTGTATCGGAAAGACACCGCAGCGCAAAAGACCCAAGCGTGACCGATTGGGGGTCAGCGGTCAGGGGACAGCGGCGAGGGGTCAGGCGTCAGGCGTCAGGGGTGGGGGGTTTCCCGATAAAAGGGACACGAACACAGCCCGCCGGTGTATTTCCCAAATCGGGGCGCTCCCCTGTTCAAAATGCTTAAGAAAGGTTGTGCGAGCGATCTATAGCCTTTCTCAATTTGATGTACTATGGCCCATAAACCCGATGAGCGTAGGGGCGGTGCGGCACGACCGCCCCTACCGAGTTTCTCCGCAGCACACTAATCTGAGAAACGCTATATAAAGAAAAAGTGAAGTCTCAAAAAACCGGGTTTCTTGTGGGGGGTCAGAGGTCAGCAGGGGCGGGTTTATAAAAAATCAAGGCTGACCGCAGACATCTGGGGTGAGACCGCCCCTGCAACTGCAGAGAGATTAACGGTTTCAGGCCCCGGAGCAGTCTTCACAATTACTTTATAAACCCGATCTTAACCCGCACCATATCAGCAGCTGGATGCTATTTACTGGTTGAGAAACTGCTACATTATAGCGGGTTTAATATCGCTGTGCCACACACCCCAGCAGGACAGGCGAGACGCCTGCCCTGCGGGGTGTTGTCCTGTGCGGGGGTGCAGATATTTGTACTTCATTTAATTGAGAACTGCTATATTTAGAGTCGCGCTATCGGGAGCGTCCCACTGTGGGGATGCGGGAGCAAAGTAGAGCGCGAAGCATTCCAAAAAGTCCCTCTGAGTGCGGACGCAAGTTCGAGCAGCCGCGATTCCCCTGCGGGAACCAGCCCAAGGGCTGCTAAGCTGTTAAGCTATTAATCTGCTTGTGCTAAACAGGGAGGCAAGAGCCGGCCACGCAGCCTTATTCCCCTACTGTAGGGGTAGGCCCCGTGCCTGGCCCCGGAACTAGGAGACAGCAGAAAAATGTAAGTTATGTGCGCGACAGCTTACAGTCGCCGGGGCACACAGCAAGCATTCCAGTCAGGTGCGGTTCGCCCCGGGACGCCTTTAACCCGCACCCCCCGCACCTGCCGAATGCTGAAAACCGCTATAAAAAACCTGCCCCCCTGTCCCTTGCCCCCCTGTCCCTTGCCCCCCTGCCCCCTGCCCCCTGCCCCCTGCCCCCTGCCCCCCTGCCCCCCTGCCCCGCCGCCTGCGGAGCCCTGCAAAAATTGCATGTATTGCGCAGAAGTCCCGATAACAAGATTAAAGTTGATGATATAGACTATGCCCTGATGTAAAACCTTACCGATGAACCGCCTGAGGTTTGAAAGCGAGTTACACCCATGTCTAGAAAGCAAAACCAATTCACAGTTCACTTCTGGGGCGTTCGAGGGAGCATCGCCTGTCCAGGATCGCAGACAGTACGGTACGGTGGCAATACCCCTTGCGTCGAGATGCGGGTAGGTGACAATCGCCTGATTTTTGATGGGGGCACCGGCTTGCGGGTATTGGGGCAGTCCCTGCTGTCCCAGATGCCGGTAGAGGGGTACATCTTTTTCACACACTCCCACTGGGACCACATCCAGGGATTTCCCTTCTTCACCCCCGCCTTTATCAAAGGCAATCGCTTCCATATCTATGGAGCGGTGGCTCCCAATGGGGCAACCATCGAGCAGCGCCTCAACGACCAGATGCTCCACCCAAATTTTCCCGTGCCCTTGCAGATCATGGGAGCGCAGCTGGAGTTCCACGACATCGCAGTCGGGGAAACCGTCAAAATCGGCGACGTCACCGTCGAAAACGCCCTGCTCAACCATCCCGGAGAAGCCGTGGGCTACCGCGTCAGCTGGCAAGACTACGCAGCCGCCTACGTCACCGACACAGAGCACTTCCCAGAACGTCTCGACGAGAACGTCCTCTGGCTGGCTCGCCACGCGGACATCCTGATTTACGACGCCACCTACACGGAGGAAGAGTATAGCTCAGAAAAGTCCAGCAAAGTCGGGTGGGGGCACTCAACTTGGCAAGAAGCCGTGAAACTGGCCAAAGCAGCCCAAGTCAAAAAACTGGTGATCTTCCACCACGACCCCCTGCACAGCGACGACTTTCTCGACCGCGTCGGAGAGCAAGTCGCCCAGGAATTCCCCGACTGCCTGATAGCGCGGGAAGGGCTTTCGCTCCAGCTGGTGCCCCCCTTGAACTCCGTCTCTGAAACCGAGGGAGCCGCTGAAATCACGGTCAAAGCCTGAGCCTGACCTGCGTGAAAGCGCTCGCGGCTCCAGCCCCAAGTCAAAAACCACTGACCGAGGCACAGCTGACTTCAGAGAAAAAACCCTTGTGCCAGCTGCCAAATATGTCAAAATGTAAAGCGTGTGGGTAACATCGTCTTTAACAACAGCGCTAACTCCAACTGCCATTGCCCTAGGAAACTTTGACGGCGTGCATCAAGGGCACCGGCAGGTCGTACAGCCTATATTAAATGGCACCGCTGCAGCCCGCTCCCGCAGAGCGGCAGCGCTCAGGGAACTCCCAAGCTCCCCCCAGCCCGAACCAGTGACAGCGGTCAGTGGGGAATGGCCCTCAGCTTCCCCGCCCGAACGCTCCTGCCCGACTGCAGTCACCTTCAATCCCCATCCGAGGGAGTTTTTTACCGGCCAGCCCAAGTCGCTGCTCACCCCCCCAGAGGAAAAGGTGGCCCAGCTGAAGGCAATGGGCGTCGAGCAGCTGGTACTGCTGCCCTTTGACCGAGAGCTGGCGAATTTAAGCCCCCAGCAATTTGTCGAAGAAATACTCGTGCGCTCCCTGGGGGCAACCCAGGTCAGCGTGGGACAGGACTTTCGCTTCGGGCGCGGGCGTGCGGGAGAGGCGGCGGACTTGCAACAGCTGGCAGCCCCCTACGGCATCGCCGTTACCGTCGTGCCCCTGCTTTTCTGTCAGGGAGAGCGGATCAGCAGCTCCAACATCCGCCAAGCGCTGCTAGCCGGCGACCTGAGCAAAGCCAACCGGCTCTTGGGCCGGCCCTACAGCCTCACCGGAGAGGTCGTCAGCGGGCAGCAGCTGGGCAGGACCCTGGGATTTCCCACCGCCAACCTGCAGCTGCCCTTGGAAAAATTTTTGCCGGCAAAAGGCGTTTACGCAGTCCGCGTCACAGGTGCCGGCACCGCAGACTCACCAGCAGCCGGCGTTATGAATATCGGCATTAGGCCCACGGTAGCGGGCGGCCAGCCCACCGCAGAGGTGCACCTGCTGGACTGGTCGGCAGACTTGTATGGCAAAACCCTAACCGTCACCTTGGAGCATTTTTTGCGCCCGGAGCAAAAATTTTCCTCCCTAGACGCCCTGAAAGCTCAAATTCACGCCGACTGCGCCGCCGCAAGGAGCCAACTCAGCGCCGCCACCAACCCCTAGGGGACACTGCCTCTGCGATCGGTCGCGTCTGCCTGCGGCTGGCAAAATCACGATCTCTGACGCACCACCAAAACAGGGAAAATCTACGAATATGAGGGAAAATATCGAGCGGCTGACGAAAAATCTGGGCCAGACTATCGTCGGGAAAGCGGAGGCTATCCGTCTAGTCCTGGTGGCCCTGCTAGGCGGTGGCCACGCCCTGCTGGAAGACGTCCCCGGCGTCGGCAAAACCCTGCTGGCCAAATCCCTGGCCCGCTCGATAGCCGGCAAATTTCAGCGGATTCAGTGCACCCCGGACCTCCTCCCCACAGACATCACCGGCACCAACATCTGGAACCCCCGCAGCGGCGAGTTTGAATTCCTCCCCGGACCGGTGTTTGCCAACGTCTTGCTCGCCGACGAAATCAACCGCGCCACCCCCCGCACCCAGTCCGCTTTGCTGGAAGTGATGGAAGAGCGCCAAGTCACCGTGGATGGCGTCACCCGTCCGGTTCCCACTCCTTTTTTTGTGATTGCCACTCAGAACCCTATCGAGTATCAAGGCACTTTTCCCCTGCCTGAGGCGCAGATGGACCGCTTCGCCCTCTCCCTCTCTTTGGGGTATCCCACGGAAACCGAAGAGCTCCAGATGCTGCAGCGGCTTCAGGAAGGCGTCACCGTTGAGGAGCTCCAGCCTTGCATCGCTCTGGAGGAAGTGCTGGAACTGCGCCGGCTCTGCGGTAAAGTCAAGCTGGAAACCTCTTTGCAGCAGTACATCCTCAACCTGGTGCGGGCGACAAGGGAAGATGAAGAAATTACCCTCGGCGTCAGCCCTCGCGGTGCGGTTGCCCTGCAGCGCTCCACGCAAGCCCTGGCGTTTCTTGCCGGTCGGGAGTACGCTATTCCCGATGATGTCAAGTTTCTCGCTGTGCCGGTACTCTCCCACCGGCTCATCCCTGCCGGTGGGCGCAGGGCCAAAACTGTCGTCGAGCGGCTCCTGCGCTCCGTTCCCATTCCTTAGTTGGGGGTGGGGATTGGGCATGATCGCATTGGGCACTAAGCGTTCGGGTATTGACAAATGTGGGAGCTATTTTGTGTGCCCAATGGGCACACATTTCTGATTTACGACAAAAAGCTTCTCACAAAAACCAATGCTGATTTTGCTGACCATTCTTTCGGAGATGACTAAATTTGAGAGGCGTTTTGGTTGATGTCTCGACTACACGCCGGTTTGAGGGGGTGCAGCTAGCACCGGAACAAGGAACCGCCACAGGACGCGGCGGCTTCCCGCAGGGTGGACGCATGCGGGAAGCCAAGTGGCTTTATCATATAGCTGGGGCATGATCGCATTCGGCACTGGGCGTTCGGGTATTGACAAATGTGGGAGCTATTTTGTGTGCCCAATGGGCACACATTTCTGATTTACGACAAAAAGCTTCTCACAAAAAGCCAGGCGGATTTTGTGACCATTCTTTCGGAGATGACTAAATTTGAGAGGCGTTTTGGTTGATGTCTCGACCGCACGCCGGTTTGAGGGGGTGCAGCTAGCACCGGAACAAGGAACCGCCACAAGACGCGGCGGCTTCCCGCAGGGCAGACGCATGCGGGAAGCCAAGTGGCTTTATCATATAGCTGGGGCATGATCGCATTCGGCACTGGGCGTTCGGGTATTGACAAATGTGGGAGCTATTTTGTGTGCCCAATGGGCACACATTTCTGATTTACGACAAAAAGCTTCTCACAAAAAGCCAGGCGGATTTTGTGACCATTCTTTCGGAGATGACTAAATTTGAGAGGCGTTTTGGTTGATGTCTCGACTACACGCCGGTTTGAGGGGGTGCAGCTAGCACCGGAATAAGGAACCGCCACAGGACGCGGCGGCTTCCCGCAGGGTGGACGCATGCGGGAAGCCAAGTGGCTTTATCATATAGATGGGGCATGATCGCATTCGGCACTGGGCGTTCGGGTATTGACAAATGTGGGAGCTATTTTGTGTGCCCAATGGGCACACATTTCTGATTTACGACAAAAAGCTTCTCACAAAAAGCCAGGCGGATTTTGTGACCATTCTTTCGGAGATGACTAAATTTGAGAGGCGTTTTGGTTGATGTCTCGACTACACGCCGGTTTGAGGGGGTGCAGCTAGCACCGGAATAAGGAACCGCCAAGACGCCAAGTCCGCCAAGTGGAGTGATAGCAATGGACAGCTCAGTCATGGACAAGGCCAGAATGCTTGCTCTCAAGGACATTGGGACATCTCAGACAGATCCAGGTTCTGCATGGCCGGTCTCCCCTGCGACCGAGATCCCCTGCGACCGAGCTCTTCTTGTCCTAAGCAATAAGGCTACTAATATAGTATATAGTTCGAGTTATGTCAATAAAGAAAATATTAAGAAGTAAGGGCAGGCCGGCAGTGCTGGTGTTGCTCGTGGGGCTGTGGAGTGTGGCGGTGGGGTGGGGGCTGGTGCGAGCGGCAGAGATACCGGCAGCCGGCACGGTTGACCCGATACCGGAGAGCTTCCAGCTGGGAGCCGAACTTTACCTGGAAAACTGCGCCGGCTGCCACGTGGGCTTGCCGCCGGAAGTCATGCCGGGCGAAACCTGGCGGCGGCTGCTGCAAGACCCGCAGCACTACGGTGTGCAGCTCAACCTGCCGGTGAGTCCCCCCCGCGTCATCATCTGGAACTACCTGCGGGCGTTCTCCCGCCCCCACGCCGAGGACGAAGAGGTGCCCTACAGGCTGGCCAAATCGAGATATTTCAAAGCCCTCCACCCGCGAGTCAAACTGCCCCAGACAAACTTAACCGGCAGCTGCGTCACCTGTCACCCGGGTGCCGGCCAGTACAATTTCCGCAGTCTCGCACCGGAGTGGCAAAATTCTCCATAATAAGAGAAAGATAGAAAATCCGGAATTCAGAAGCGAGACTTCAGAATTCAGACAACTTCTGACTCCTGACTCCTGACTCCTGACTTCCTTATACAGAACCAGTCTCCCTCTCCTGCTATGCTGAAAAAATTGCTCGGCGATCCCAACGCACGCAAGCTCAAGAGATATCAGCCGCTCGTCACTGAAGTCAACATCCTGGAGGAAGACGTCAAGGCGCTCTCCGATGAGGCATTGAGAGCCAAGACAGCGGAGTTCAAACAGAAGCTTGAAAAAGCCAAATCCCCCAGTGAAACCGCTGAAGTGCTCGACGAGCTGCTGCCGGAAGCCTTTGCGGTGGTTCGGGAAGCTGGGCGGCGAGTTTTGGGCATGCGGCACTTCGACGTCCAGATCCTCGGCGGCACCATCCTGCACAAAGGGCAAATCGCCGAGATGAAAACCGGTGAGGGAAAAACCCTGGTCGCCACCCTGCCGTCCTACTTGAACGCGCTCACCGGCAAAGGCGTACACGTCGTAACCGTCAACGACTACCTGGCACGCCGGGACGCCGAGTGGATGGGACAGGTGCACCGCTTCCTGGGACTGACAGTGGGCCTGATTCAGCAGGGCATGAGCCCGGACGAGCGCCGCAGGAACTACAGCTGCGACATCACCTACGCCACCAACAGCGAGCTGGGCTTCGACTACCTGCGGGACAATATGGCCACATCGATGGCGGAGGTGGTGCAGCGCCCCTTCAACTACGCCATTATTGACGAGGTGGACTCGATTCTCGTTGACGAAGCTCGCACGCCGCTGATTATTTCGGGCCAAGTAGAGCGCCCCACAGAAAAGTACATGGGAGCCGCCGACATCGCCGCCGCTCTGAAAAAGGAAGAGCACTACGAGGTGGACGAAAAAGCCCGCAACGTGCTGTTGAGCGACGAAGGGTTTGCCGAAACCGAGCGGCTGCTGGGAGTTAAGGATCTTTACGACCCCAATGACCCCTGGGCGCACTACATTTTTAACGCCCTGAAGGCAAAAGAGCTGTTTATCAGGGACAAAAACTACATCGTCCTCGACAGGGAGGTGGTGATTGTCGATGAGTTTACCGGGCGGGTGCTGCAAGGACGCCGGTGGAGCGACGGCTTGCACCAAGCCATTGAGGCCAAGGAACGGGTGGACATCCAGCCAGAAACCCAAACGCTGGCGACAATTACTTATCAAAACTTCTTCTTGCTGTACCCGAAGCTGGGCGGAATGACCGGCACGGCGAAAACAGAAGAGGCGGAGTTCGAGAAGATATACAGCCTGGAAGTGACCGCAATCACCACCAACCGGATCTCCGGACGCAAGGATTTGCCGGATGTGGTCTACAAAACCGAAAGGGGCAAGTGGCTGGCGGTCGCTCAAGAGTGCGCCGAGATGCACGAAAAGGGACGCCCGGTGCTGGTGGGGACTACGAGCGTGGAAAACTCGGAACACCTGTCGGTGCTGCTGCGCGAGCGCGGTATCCCTCACAACCTGCTCAACGCCAAGCCGGAAAATGTGGAGCGAGAGTCGGAAATTGTGGCGCAAGCGGGGCGCAAAGGCGCGGTGACGATCGCTACGAATATGGCGGGGCGCGGGACGGATATCATTCTGGGCGGGAACGCGGACTACATGGCGCGGCTGAAGGTGCGGGAATACTTTATGCCGGCAGTTGTCCTGCCTGAAGATGAAGCGAATGTCAGCGTGCTCCGGGTTCCGGGAGCGGACCGCCGGCGCAACCCCCAAGGCTTTGCCCCCGGGAAGAAAGTCAAAACTTGGAAGGCGTCTCCCCAGATTTTCCCCACTGAGCTGTCTAAGGTTACTGAGCAAAAGCTCAAGGATGCAGTGCAGTTCGCCGTGGGGCAGTGCGGCGAGCGCTCGCTTGCGGAACTTGAGGCCGAAGATAAGGTGGCGACGGCTTCGGAAAAAGCGCCTACGAAAGACCCGCTGATTCAAAAGCTGCGGGAGGTTTACAATGCGATCCGCCAGGAGTACGAGCAGTACACCAAGCGCGAGCACGATGAAGTGGTGACGCTGGGAGGGCTGCACGTTATCGGTACGGAACGCCACGAATCCCGCCGCATTGACAATCAGTTGCGGGGGCGCTGCGGGCGTCAGGGCGACCCGGGCTCGACTAGGTTTTTCCTGAGTTTGCAGGATAATTTGCTGCGGATTTTTGGCGGGGACCGGGTGAGCCGGCTGATGGAGATGTTCCAGGTTGAGGAGGATATGCCTATCGAGTCGGGGATGCTGACTCGCTCTCTGGAAGGGGCTCAGAAAAAGGTGGAGACGTATTATTACGACATCCGCAAGCAGGTGTTTGAGTACGATGAGGTGATGAATAACCAGCGCCGCGCTATCTATGCTGAGCGCCGGCGGGTGCTGGAAGGTCTTGACCTCAAGGAGCAGGTGATTAAGTATGCTGAAAAGACGATGGATGACATCGTTGAGGCGTATGTTAACCCGGATTTGCCTTCGGAAGAGTGGGATTTGTCCAGTTTGGTGAGCAAGGTGAAGGAGTTTGTCTATCTGCTGGCGGATCTGGAGCCGGTGCAGATAGAGGAGCTGTCGATGGATGAGATTAAGACGTTCTTGCACGAGCAGGTGCGGATTGCCTACGATTTGAAGGAAGCTCAGGTGGATCAAATCCAGCCGGGGCTGATGCGCCAAGCTGAGCGGTTCTTCATCCTCCAGCAGATTGATACGCTCTGGCGCGAGCACTTGCAGGCGATGGACGCCCTGCGCGAGTCGGTGGGCTTGCGCAGCTACGGTCAGAAGGACCCGCTGATTGAGTACAAGAGTGAGGGGTACGAGCTGTTCTTGGATATGATGACTGACATTCGCCGGAATGTGGTTTATTCTCTGTTCCAGTTCCAGCCCCAAATGCAGCAGCCGGTGCAGGCTTCGGCGTCGGAAATGGTTTGAGCTATATGGGGAGTGGGGACGCGGCCTGTCGCGTCTCTCCCGACCGTATAGCCACCGGCTCCTGTGCTTGCTGCCAAACCGCGAGTTATTTCAGGGAGAGAAACCCTGCCGGTTAAGAAACGGGGTTTTTTTGCCAGAATTGACCTGTTTTTCGCGCTTCAGTCCCCAAAGAAAGCCGGTGTCTGGGATGGGAGAGAAAACCTACCCGTAAAATTCGCTGTCATCCTCGTCATCCTCGTCATCCTCGTCATCCTCGTCATCCTCGTCATCCTCGTCATCCTCGTCATCCTCGTAATCCTCGTCATCCTCGTAATCCTCTTCGTTGATTATCTGCCCTTGGATGGTGGGCCACTCCTGGAAATAATCTGCGAAATTTTTCAAATCTAGCCATTTCAGGACTGCTGCGGCGTGATGGCAGGGGGTTTGGCCTTGCAAGATTTCGTTTTCTTTGATCAGCTTGTACAGGTGGGGGGCTTCGCACCAAATGCGATGGTCGAGCCACTGGTATCGCATGCAGCTGCACGAAATGCCGTGTTTTTCCAGCATTAGGGAGTGTTTTCTCTTGGGGTCGGTTGCTGATTGAACTTTGAAATAGTTCACACTTATCCGGTCTGTTTTTATGCCTGTTGCCTTGGTAAAGGCTTCTGTGATAGCATGTTCTAAATAGTCTTTGTAGGAAATAAAGGTGGAGACTCCCCAGGGGCACTCGCGCCGGATGGCGTTCTTCTCCAGGCGGACGTAAACGACATTAGGCCAGACTTCCACGGTTAGCTGCTGTCGGCAGACGTCGATCGGGCCCGCTACCTTGCCTTTGGCCGCCAGCAATGTCCAGGTGATGCCCTGGGAAAACATATAGGATTGAAGGGTCGAGCTGATTTGGAACGCAGACATGATATAATCTCCTGTGATATAATTTTTTGTGCCCCCACCCGTGGTTATAACCACCAGGGGGCTTTTTCTTTGGCTGTGCGGGGGCGGTCTGCCGGTGCCTCAAGCGTGCCCGGGACTTCCCGCTCTGGGTTTAAGCGCTTTTAAACTTAAAACCGTTCTCCACTGCGCCAAAGGGGGGACGGCGAGCCGGGAGCGCTGGCGCTCACCCGACAAAAGTTTAACCCCGCCTACATTCTATCCAATGCTAGCAGTGGCTGTAAACACTGCGGCAAAAATCTTTACAAAGCTTAATATTTGACGTAAAAGCTAGCAAAGGCTGACAATAGATAGCAAAAGGAGGAGCAATTATGCCAAGACCAGAATTGCGAAATGCTGAGGGACGTTTTGTGGAATCGCCTGATACCCTGCACCGTAAAACGATTGGGCTTCGCATCCCTAAAGCTGACTATCCACGCTTATTAGCGCTTTGCGCCAAAATGGAATTAACGCCTACTGAGCTGGCTCGCAAAGCGGTTATTGACTATATCAATCGCATGGAGTCTGCAGAAATGTTGCCGTGAAAGCGGTTGATTTTCAGGTTGGCAATCCATCGGAAGACTGGGATGATTATCAAGTAAGAAAGGACAGGGATAGCGAAAAATGGCCAAACATAAGGGAGCGCCAAAGGGAATTGTGCGGAATCGTCTTGGCAAGAACCAGTATGTTGGGGCAGCTGGACTTGGCGAACTCAACAAGCGCATTACACTGAGAGTTGAACCGGATATTTGGCAACCGCTGTCTGAAATGCCTGCAGGGCAGCGTTCGGAGTGTATCAGAAGATGGATTAGGGAAGGTTTGCAGCGTGATGGCCAGGTGGCTTGACCGCTCAATCCCCACGGATGATTGATTGGTTGATGACCGGGGGCGGTCTGCCGGTGCCCACTTTGGAGGTGGCCGCCACACTGGCCAGGGTTTGAGTGTCTGCTCTTGAGAGCGAAGCAAGGATGACATTGGAAACCTTAGAATCTCCTGGGTAGAAAGTTCTCTCGTGGGGGTTTGACGTTTTATTTGCCGCACGCCCCTTTCTCTACAGTAATCAGTTTAAGCATTAGCGGCAAGGAGCCGGCTATATAAATAGCTAATAGGTTAAGCGCGGAAGCGCAATAATTCCTTATGGGATAAGAACGTTAAGAAGAGAGAGGATGAAGAAACAAAACAAGGGGTTCCAGGCCGTGGCGGTGGAGCCGGGAAAAAAAGGATTCATATCGCTGAGCTCGGAACCGCTGGCCAAAAAACCGATCGCTCTGCGCTTGCCTTTGAGCCTGGACGAGTTGGTGCGCCGGCTGGCAGCGGAGCAAGGGGTGAGCGCAGGGGAGTGGATTCGAGCAGCTATCGCCGCCCACCTGAAAGAAATGTGCGAAAAAGCCAGCCCGCCAACAAATGCCGGCCTTGACTCGGACGAGTAGCCGGCCCCCACTGAGCTGTTACGCTTTTAATCTGCTTAGTGCAGAAAAGAGGCTCTGACTTGAAAAGGTTTGTGGTAGGGCTAATGCCCTACCGGCTTGCCCGCGGTGGAGCAAGTTTTCTGATCTGGCGGTGTGCGCAGTTGTAGCGCAGCGGCTCCGCAGGAGCATCGCGACTGCCTGCTGAACTGCGTTCCCAGGCCATGCCTGGGAACGACGAACTTGAGTTACAAATGTCAATTAACTGTGAGCCAGAGGCAGGACAAACTGGCTCACCGTGCGACCGTCATCCATCTGGGAGAAATGCAGCTCGCCGCCCATTTGCTGAAGCAAGGACAGGCAAATAGCCAGATGAAGTCCCGGAGGCTGGTCCAAACTGGAGGGAGCGAGGACATCAGCAGAGCGACCGGTCTGGAGGTCGGCGATCAGGGTTGGTGGCATCACCCCACTGTCGGTGACCGACAGATCGGCGCAGCGCAAGTCGAGAAGCCGGCACCAGATATCAATCCGCCCCCCCTGGGGCGACCGGCGGCACGCCGCCAGCAACACCTCATGGACAGCCCACTCAATTTTGAGAGCGTCGCCGCTAATATTAATAGAACTCTCACCGTGCACCTGACACCAGAGCTGGTGCTGGTGAATCACCGGCCCCAAACGCTCTAGAACTCGCCGCAGCAGACTGGCAAGAGGAATAATTTCCCGGTCGGCTTGCAGACGCCAGCGCTCCTCTTTGAGCAAGGGGTGCAACGATTCCAGGCAATTGCTTAGCTGCCGCAGGATCTGCTCGAGACGCATCACCTGCAGGGAACCGAAATTGCCTTTATGATTGGCGAGGTCGGTGAGTTTTTTCACCCCCGACGCCATGACCCGGTAGAAATCCTCATAGCGCCGGTGCTTGTACCAGTTGAGACATTCCAAGTCTTGCCGCTGCGACTGGAGGGTGTGCGACAGCATCACATAGCGGCGCGACCAAGCCAGCTGCGACCCCAAAAAAGTCATCGCCTTGACAGCGGTTGGCGACCAGTGGCGCTCCGAGTGGTCCGCCACCAGGGCGATGCCTTGAGGCTCGTGTTCCGGGCCGGTGCGCAGCGCCATCACAAGAATCTGGCCAATACCGGGGCCAGACAGCCAAGTTTTAGTTTCCAAAGGCAGATCCGTCGCCCTCACCGGCAGAGGGCCTTCCGCTTGCAGCAGGGCCCACTGAATCAGGGCCTCGGTGTGGACCGGCACACTGGCCTCTAAGTTGAGCGCGTACTGCGAGCTGGCGGCGGCCTCAGCGGCAATCCGCGCCACCTTGCTACCGGAGGACCAGGTAACCAGGGCGGCGAGGGGGCAGGCGACGAATTCCGCCAGCTGCTTGACGACGCTGCGCTCCAGCTCCTCCAGAGTCAGAGAAGTTTGCTGCAGGGACAAAAGACCGGACCGCACAGTATTCAGCAGGTGCTGGTCTTGCTCCCGGGCGGCGTGCAGCTGCCACTGGTGCAGGACCAAACCGATCTGCCGGCTGACAGCAGTAACGAGTTCTCGCTCTGTGGCGTTCCAGGTGCGGGGAGCGTCGCAAGTCACCAGCAACACCCCCTCCGGGGTGCCAGCGGTGCCGGTGGTGCAAGCCAGCAGCGATTTCGCCCCGTTTTCCAGGAGAGTGCTGCGCCAAGCCATCAACTTCAAATCCTCAGTCCAATTTTCGATGCCAATCGCTTCCGGACTGTCCTGCAGCAGCTTAGTGTCCACATCACTGAGAGCCAAAAGAGGCGCGGGCACCAGCCGGCGGGAAGCGGGCTGGTTTTGATAGCAAATGTCAAATTGATTGCGGTCGCCGCTGTAGAGCAAGACGAGAAACCGGTCGGCTTTCAGGCGCTCCAAGAGTGCGAGGCCAGCGGTTTTCAGGGTTTCGTGCCAGTCCGAGTCACTGTAGATAGCGCGGGCGATGCCGGCAGTTAAATCCCGGTCCAGCTTGACTCGCTCAATGGTGCGCTCCATCTCCGCCACAGGAGCGACTAGGGCGAGGAGTTGCGCCGCACCCCGGACGTAGCTTTTTTCTTCCTCCTGCCAGATGCGAGCGTCATTGCCCTCCACCGCCAGAAAGCCCAGGATTTCCTTCTGAAACACGATCGGAGCCGCCAGCAGGGAGCGGGCCCGGATCTGCTGCATCAGGCGAGCCGTGACGTCCGCCTTCAGGGACGAGTGAGCCTCCCCAATTGAGACTATTTGGTCGGAAAGCAGCGCTTGATAGAAACCGCCCAAGTCCGACACCATCAGCCCGGAAGCAGGCTGATTTTTAACACCCATGTGTGTCATTTTTTGATGATTGCTCACCCGAGACCAGAAGTAGCGCCGCTCTGGGTTGTACCAGTAGATATTAGTTCGGTCAGGGGCTACAAATTTGTGGGTTTCCTCAACCGCAGCCGCCAGACACTGGTCGAGGCTGCTGAGCGCACTGCGATCGGAAGACCCCAGCAGCTCCCGCAACTGGGTGAGCAGCTTTAGCAGAGACTGGTCGGGATGCTTGGTTTGCTGCCTCAGCCAGTCCGTCTCAATTTGGTACAGAGCTGCCGCCAGTCCGCCCAAGCACAACGACAGCCGAGCCTTCTCTTCCGTTCTGGGCGACACCCCCCACAGATTAGACCCCAGTAAAGCGACGCCGAAACAGCGGTCTTTGTAGCGCATCGGAAAAATCAGCGTCCCCTGGATGGCAAATTGTTGAGCCACCTTGCGCCATTCCCCAGCTCGCAATTCTTCTCGCAAGTCTGGGACGCCCACGGGGCGCTGCTGGATCACCACCTGCTCCAAGAGGTCGCCAGGAGTGAGGGTAAACCGCTGCTTGAGCAGCGAGAGGTCGCCGTTTGGAGTCCGCCCCCCCTTGCCGAGCAGCCGGTGATCCAGGCGGTCGTAGAGGCCAATCCAAAGCAGTTTGCACTCAAACTCGGCTTCCAGGTAATTGAGGGTGGTTTCGATCAAAACATCGACATTCTCCTCTTCCCGGAGAGTCTGGAGGGTGCGCCCCAAGGCAACGAGCTGTTTTTCGTAGGACGGCGGCTGTTTTTGCTGACCCATTTTATCTATCGACCGGTACTGCCTTTCAGGGAACTCTTTCGCATCCCTCAAAGCTTAGGAGAGCTTTTGGATGCAAGGATTTGGGATTTGGGATTTGAGATTTTGGATGCAAGGATTTGGGATTGGGGATTGATTGTTTTACCCGATGCCCGATGCCCGATGCCCCACGCCCCACGCCCCACGCCCCACGCCCGATGCCCGATGCCCGATGCCCCACGCCCCACGCCCCATGCGCCACGCCCCATGCGCCATGCCCCATGAGCACCCAGCATCTGTGATATAATGCCATCCTGGCTTGCCTACCCTGACTTTTGACTCGACCGTTGGATATTTATCGCTCTGCTGTACGTCCTATTTTGTTTTCTGGATTGAAAGCCGATCCAGAGTTTTTGCACCATCAAACCCTAGAGACACTCAGCTGGCTAGACCGGCACCGGCTCACCCCCCCCGCCAACTGGATTCTAGCCCGGTTCCAGCAGTCCTGCTGCCTGCAGGACCCCCGCTTGGAACAAACCCTCTGGGGGGTGAAATTCCCCAATCCCGTTGGTTTGGCAGCTGGCTTTGATAAGGATGGCGTCGCCACCAGTATTTGGCCCAATTTTGGCTTTGGCTTTGCTGAACTGGGCACCGTCACCGAGCACCCTCAACCGGGCAACCCGCGCCCCCGACTGTTTCGATTGCCCCTCGACTCGGCTGTCCTGAATCGCATGGGCTTTAACAATCAGGGCGCTGCAGCACTGGCAGCAAAGCTGTCCTCTGCTGGGGGCTCCGCTGAGGCCGCGATTCCCACCGGCATCAATCTCGGTAAATCCAAGGTAACACCCCTGGAGGAAGCACCGGCAGACTATTTAGCTAGTTTTCAGCTTCTCAAAGACTGGGGGGACTATTTTGCTGTCAATGTGTCGTCTCCCAATACCCCAGGGCTGCGCTCCCTGCAAGATGCCTCGCAACTGGCCAGCATCCTGGACGCCTTGCAGCAGGAAAACCAGGGACTTAAGCCAATTTTAGTCAAAATTGCCCCAGACTTGGAGTGGGAGGCCATCGCTCAGGTCATAGAAGTGGCCCAAACCTACCGGCTGGCTGGGATTATTGCCACCAACACCACTATCAGCCGCGAAGGATTAAAGACTGACATTATACAGAAAACCGGCAATTCTGTCAAGGAGGAAGCCGGCGGCATCAGCGGAGTTCCACTGCGCCAGCGCTCTACAGAGGTGATCCGGTTTATCTGGCAAAAAACCCAGGGGAATCTGGCGATTATTGGCAGCGGCGGCATTTTTACGGCGGAGGATGCCTGGGAGAAGATAGCCGCCGGCGCTTCTCTTGTGCAGGTTTATACGGGTTTGGTTTACGAAGGTCCGTGGATGGTGCGCGGGCTTCTGGAAGGGCTGCTGCAAAAGTTGGAGGAGCGAGGATTGGGGAGTATTTCTGAGGCGGTTGGGATAGATTCGATGAGTGGAACTGCGGGGGAATGAACCTATTCAGGGATATGGGCTTGGTGGCGGTAATTAATAATGAACCGCTCCTGAGCCAAGAGCGCCAAGACGGAAGAAGGAGGAAGAGGGATAGAAAAATTTAGGACTTACGCACAACCATGAAAGAAACCGGGTTTCTGGTGTGATACCTGGCGCTGAAAGTCAAGGAGTCTGGTTCAGAAACCCGGTTTCTGCGTAAGTTCTAAAATTAATACTTCAAAAATCCAAAATCTAAAATATAAAATCGGCAGTCGGTTCGGATTTATGCTGGATAAATGGTTTCTGCTGAACTGGCACTTTGCTCTCGGCTTTTTGGCAGTGGGCGCTGTGTCAGTTCCGCTGGGGCTGAGCGGGTACATTCGGGGAAGCACAGCGCGCCGGCGCTACACAGATCCCGCTCGGGTTCCTGTGGGGGATGTGGGGATTGTGTTTGGGGCGGGGGTGTGGGAAGATGGGAGTCCTACGCCGGTGCTGGCTGACCGGGTGCGGGCGGGTGTGGGTCTGTACAAGCTGGGGCGGGTGCGCAAGCTGCTGATGACCGGCGACAGCTGTCGTCCGGACTACAGCGAGGTTCTGGCAATGCAGCGCTGCGCTTTGGAGCAGGGGGTGCCGGCGGAAGATATTTTGCTCGACGGTGCCGGTTTGAATACTTATGACAGCTGCTACCGGGCGAGAGCGGTTTTTGGGGTGACGCGGGCGGTTTTGGTAACGCAGCGCTACCATCTGCCTCGTGCGGTGTATATTGGCTGCCGGCTGGGTTTGGACGCGGTTGGGCTGGGGACACCGGACTGGGGCCGGTTGAGCAACGATGCCATGCTGTGGTACTGTGTGCGGGAGGCGATCGCTGGGTTTAAGGCGCTGTGGCGGGTTCACGTCAGCCGCCCCCAACCGACTTTTACCGGCCCGTTTGAGGGGATTGAGTAGGGGCGGGAGATTGCGGCTCCTTTACAATAGTTTTGGGATGTGGTAAAATAGGCTCGCAAATTTTGCGAGCCGGTGATGCCGGTCGGTCTGGAAAGTAGGGGCGAAGCATCCCGGTGACTAGATTTGCTACCTAACCAATATATTAATTCCGGGATGCTTCGCCCTCTGCAGGGGCGAAAAGCAAAAACCTACCCTTGAAAGGGGAGGGATAGGTACGGGTTAGGAGGCGAAGAGTGTGTGTAAATTTAAAAAATATATTGGCTTCAACCCGCAGCTATCGAGGCTGCACGACACGGCTAAGCTTTAGATAAGGGTGAATTAACCTGTTTTTATCTGTGGTTTTCGGACATTGGTGTTGTGTGGCGCTAAAGCTGCCGGTATTCAGTCTTTTGGCTTTAGTGATATGCTGGTGAGGGGGAGGGTGCAGGTGATGCTGGTGGCGCTTTCCTCAGGGGGATAGGGGGCGGGAGAAACCCCCCACAAAGGCAAAGCTGAAGTTGCAAGAAGTCAAGTGCTTTCAGTTTCCAAATAGCTGTCAATCACAGACATAATGTTAACTTGTGTTAGGTTTAGATAGCCGTCGAGGTATTTGGAACCTGGACTCAATGCCGATGAGTCTGGCGAATAAACTGGCAGCCAAAATTCACTTGTTATATCCCAGTCTTTTAGAGGGCTGTTAGAGTCTCGAAGATGCTTTTGTAGGAGATATTCATAAAGAAATTGCTTTCTTATGCTTCGGCTTTTGATTTCCTCTGCATTCTGGGGATTGAGGTAATACTCTGGGCTTGAGTATTTAATATCGACGATATGAAAGCGCGAAGTTAACTTTTCTACATTTTTTACAAATGTCGAAAATAGTTCGGATATTTCTGAAATAGAACGCTCAATAGTACCCTTACGGAACAGCGACTTTTGAAAAACAGAGGAATTTGTCCCCTGAAAACGCTTACTAAACTCCTCCTTTGAACATACTCCCTTTTTCCATGCCCTGTAGAATACATGATTCAAACAGCGCATCATGCGCAGCTCTTCAATGCTTAAATTATCAGGGACATCCCAGAAAGAATAAAATTCCTCTGGTAATGATGAATCGACCGTCCGTGTGCCCCCATTTGATGCCAGCTGGTTTTTGAGCTTATAAAAAGTGTGAACTCCCAGAGTTTGATTAGGATAACCAATTTTAATCTCACGATTTTCTGAAGGTAAAACAAGAGTACATTTAGTTTGATAGCCATGATCGTTCCACGTCATGTCCCAAGAGTCAGCTGTTATTCTATATGAACCTAAACTTAAATTTCCGTCAGAATATAAAAGCATTTTTTCAGATGGAATAATAACAGCATCGGGAAAGACCTCAGCTCCATTTACCCTGAACACCTCTGACAGGTCAATAATCTTATGAGCTAAATTTCTTAATGATTGTGGTGGAGAGCAAACGCTCGTCCAAGTAGACAAGGAAACCCGGCTCTGTGTTTTTCACTAAATAAGTCAAACACATCGCTTCCCAAACCATGTGAAAGTTATTAATGCCCCAAATCTCGCCTTCCGCAGAATGCTGCAGTTCCCCAAACAAGAATGCCTCAATGGCATCGTAAAAATGCCAGTAGTCGGGGTCTTTTAACGGCGTATAATTGTCAATGACTTCCAGGGCATCTTTTAAACAATTCAAAATGGGCTGATCAGATTTTTCGCTGAAGAAACTGGACTCGGTTCCAATATACTGCTGTCTGAATTGTTCAGCTAGGGATTGGACTTCAGCTCGGACTTCTTCCTGTAACTGTTCCTTAATCTCAGTCAAGATATAACAGTACAACGATATCAGATGCTTCAAAGTGGATCTCCTTGCGAAGCACATCCATCGAATCAATATAAATCGCACCATTGTCCAGAAAAATCCCTTTGTGCAAATAGCGATGTATCTTGCTGTAATCCAAGGTTTCGGATTTACCTAATCGCTGGACAAAGGTAAGGATTTTCAACTCATCATAAGCATCGAGGATGCTTGTTAGGGCATCTACTTTGGAATAAAAAATTATCTCCCCATTATTATTGGAACTAATTTCCCCGCCGGCATCCTCCTTAACCACACCATCTCGATCGTCAGCTTTGGCGTCTCTCTCAAAATTGCCTTTTTCCAAACTGGTTTGCTTAAAGACATTCAGCACCCTGTAAAATAAAAAGAATAAATCGCGCTTTTTGTCAAAGGTGTTTAAGGCACGGATATCCGCCGGGGAGAATCCTTTAGGAAGGTGAAAGACTAACTGGCCATCCTTCTTTTCGATTCCGACGAAAGAATACTTTTCATTTATCTTGAGTTCTAAGTTACCAAAATTTATCATTTTTATTTTTCCTCTCCTAAAATTCAACCCTGCGATTTTTGAGGATAATTTATGCCTTATACGGAATCCTCCGATGGCTCGTAATCACTTATGGCTATTACGAACTCCTCCGCCAAGGCGACAAACTGAGAATATGTTATCAGTTTTATTTTCTCACCGCCTGGATCTGATAAAAGAGATTCCAAAGGTCTTCTATCTTTCGAGAACACACTATCCCAAAGATAGAACATGAGCTTATTTTTGATGGATGCTTCGGAAATCTCGTTATTCTCTGGCTTCAAAAACCACCAACCAATCTGTTTATCCTCAATTCTCCGTATGGCCTGATGATTTGATTTTATAAACTCATTGAGCTTGATTACAAAATCTGACCAATCTACTTCTGTATCTCCAACAACTACCTTGGCAGCTTTTATTTTATCGGGCACATCCCCAGAGTATTCACTTCCCGGAACATCCACATATTCCCAGTCCCACCGGCGCTTAAATGCACTGTCGAGGTAATAGATGAACTCGTCAGAGGTATTTATTGTTGCCAGAATTGACAAGTTGCTGGGAATGGCAATTTTACGCTCTCTTAAATTCTTTAAAACTCGCAAGCCACCGGCATTATTGTTGCAGCTGTTTTTCTTCAATTTCGCAAAATTTCTCAAAGTTACTGCCATCTACCTGTATGCTGTCATGGGATGTGGAAGCCTTATATTTCATAGCCTTCAAAAGGCCAACTATCTCAAGCTCAGACAAGTGAACTTCATAAGTTGACCAATTATCCTCCTCTCTATCCAGCAGCTGAAAAACCGGGCCAAAAATAGCGGCTGCATTCCCCCTGTTTAACTCGTCGATAACTAAAAGAACATTCTCGTTAGTGCCATCGAGTAGCTGTCTGTATGCCAACCCTAACGCCCGCAGGAAATGTCCCTCATAAAATTTATAGATGACCGAACCGCTTCCAGTAGTTTGGGGTAAAAGCTTTCCCACAAAATCCGAATAAGTATATTCTGGATGAAAGACAGTTTTGATGGTATTGGTCAGAGATTTGCTTGACTCGTCCCACTGTATCCCCAGGGAGTTTATTGCCATCTCACGCACGCGATAGCTTTTCCCTGTGCCTGGACTTCCAAAAAGAATTTTCTGAATGGGTTTCGTGGGCTGAGCGTTTTCGGACATCGGCATTCGAGAGCTATCTGCTAAAATGTAATGTTTACGAGCCAGCTTAGAATTGACCGGCTCTGATTCCAGCGGTTTTCCACCTTCAGAAAGTATAGCCTGCTCCCAGCATCAAGTCATCACAGGAGATTGTAACTTTTTGCTAAGATGTGCGAGGGTGCGGCTGCGGTAATGTTGCTTTTCTATCACATTGCGAAACAGGGTGTGGGACTGAGTTGGGGCGACGTGGGAGCGATTCTCCGAAGCTGTTGGCGAATTGATGTGGGGGCTTACCCCACCATGATGGCCCCTTTTGGGGGTAGGTTGTTCGGTTTGCCTGTAGGTAGCGCTAGGGGAAGGGCGAAGCATGAGCGAATTCATCCTTTTCACTGATTGCAAAGATCCGAAAGCGCTCATGCTTCGCCCCTACAGGAGATTCAGTGTAGGGGCTTTCGCATTGGCGGCGAGGATCTTTACGACTGCGCCCGAAATTTCGCTTCGCCAATGCTTCGCCCTCTTTACTGCCGAGCGGGAATGGTCTAACCCCTCATCGATTCACCAACAGTATCTTCTCCTGCCGCCGGCGCTTTCGCCGGTGCCGGCTCACTGCTGGCCTTTAACATAGCCACAGCAGCGCCGGCACGTTATAATAGAAGCCTTGTGCCTTTGTCTGTCAAGCTTGTGTGCCTTGACACCAGCCAGGAAGTGGGGGACGATTGGTGGTAGCGGAAGACCGGCACTAAAAGCCAAAAGAAACTGCTGTCACTCTCAAACACTGTGACTGCGGGCGAAGGCACTCAGCATTGAGTTGCAGTTCAGACGCCACACCGCAAGGGATACTGGCTCACCGCAAACTGTGCCTGACTCGAAGAAGTGCCCGCACCGGCTGCAATGGTTGTGCGAAACGGTTCGGTCGGGCCTGCCGGCTGTGGGGGGCAGGCGCTGCTTTGGCGCATATAATTTGCGCTATCTATGTCTATCCCCGCGATGCCAGGAAGATGGTAGGAATGCAGCTGTGGGGTATCTGCCTCCTTTCTCCAATAAGCAGATTAAAAGTCTAACAGCTTAAAAGTCCCCATCTCTTAGAATCAGGTGGTGCTTGGCATCTAAAATAATCTTGCCCTGTTGCTGCAACTGATTGAGGGTGCGCGTCACGGTGACGCGGGTGGTGGCGCAAGCGCTGGCGATCTCCTCATGAGTGAGGCGAACGCTCAGGCGAGTGCCTTCCGCCACCGGCTCGCCAATCTGCTGTTTGAGCAGGCGCAATAGAGTGTGCAAGCGGTCTTTGACTCGTCTCCGTCCGGAAATGGCGAGCAGTAATTCTGTCTGCCGCAGCCGCTGCGTAATTTGCGGTAAGATAGCTCGGGCAAGATTTGGGCAGGCTGATATTTCTGCCAGGGAAACGCACCCTAAATGAACCTCGTCCGAGAGGGCGGTGGCTTGGTAAACCGGCAGGGCGGTGAGACTGGAGCCAAACAGCATTTCCGGGCCGGCCAGTCCGAGGAGCACCTCTTCCCCTCCCTCACAAAGTGTGCTAAGCTTCACCAGTCCCTGAGAGACTAGCCAGATAGCTTGCGGGTGGAGGGGGATGATTTCCCCTTTGGAATAAACGTGCAAAGGGCGGTCAAAGCTGGGGTGAGAGTTGCTGTTTTCTGCCGCCGCCGCCGGTGCCGGCGAGCTGATCTCCCGCAGCAGCCAGCGCAAGGCAAAGGCATTGCCTTCCCGACCGCAGACAGCGGCCACCTTGATGGCCACCTCTAGAGGGTCGCCGTTGCGCGGCAGCAAGCGTCCCGCCCACTCGAGCAGCGGGTCACCCTGCTGCAGCCCGCTCAGTTGAGAGTGAAAGCACTGGCGCTCTTGTTTGGGAATGAATACCGTCAGCGGTTTGCCTTGCAGGAATTGCTGGGAGACGTTGAGCAGCGCGGCGGCGGCGCGGTTCGCTTCCCGTACTGTCCCTCGCTCATCCGTTACCAAGCAGGCGTTAGGAGCGAACTCGAACAGATCCTGGTAGCGCTGGCGTTCCGCTTCCAGAGCCGCTCGCGCCCCGGCGAGTTCCTCATTTTGCTGGCAGAGTTCTTCCACTGCCACCTGCAAGGCTTCCGAGGCAATGGCGAGTTCCTTGAAGGCAGCCGCCAGCAATTCTGATTGCGGCTGCACCCACGCTGCGGCCCCTCGTCGGTACAGCTCCGTCAGCTGCCCGTGGATTCCCTCTATTCTCTGGGCAAATATGTCCACCTTCACGTCACATCTCCAATTTTCGCCCTCCTCAAGTGACGATACAGAACTTTCCATCTCTTTACATTGACCCATTGAGAGATTTTTCAAGGTAAACTGGTGGGAAAATTAGCTTACCGGCAGGATTTCGCTTTGGCAGTGCTTTGGTGGGTGCCAGGAGTCAGAAATGAATCAGGAAAAGGGGAGCCCCTCGCCACTGACGGCGGCTTTGCTGTATCCTTGAACACAGTCGGATTTTACACTATGCTGTTTCTTGAGGCAGATGATTCAAAGAAACAGCAGCCTTAGCTTGTAGAAGATCCCTAAAAAAGCTGAAAACGCGAGGAGTACGGTCATGGCAGAAAAAAGCAAGCGCGGATTTGCCTCTATGGACGTGGAGAAGCAGCGCCAAATCGCTAGCAAGGGCGGTCACGCGGCACATCAGAAGGGAACCGCTCACGAGTTCACGCCCGAAGAAGCTAGAGAGGCTGGCCGCAAGGGGGGTGAAGCCGTGAGCAAAAATCGCGAGCATATGGCTGAGATCGGTCGTGTGGGAGGTAAGCAAAGCCACAAGAATAACAAGAAAAAGAAAGATGAACAGTCACCAGAGATGTAGAGCTAGCTAGACGGCCTGCTTTTCCGGGTTTAGGGTTCGAGATGCCGGTGGGAATACAGCTTAAATTCGGCTGTGCCAAAAACGACCGGCTTCCTGAGAACCCTTTAACTGGAGAGGCTCTCCACCTGAAAGAAAAACTGCACCCCGGTGCGACAGCCGGGGTTGAAAAATTTTAAATTGAATATTAAAAAGGTGTTAGGTGTTGGGTGTTGGGTGTTAGGTGGCAGGAGTCGGGGCTCCCCGCAGACAGACCGGAAACCGCCTTACCTGAAACTGCCTTCCCTGAACCCGTGCTGCTGTTCAGTTTTGCCGGCTGTCCCCCCCGAATGGCCTGTCGCCGCCCGCCGGTGCCGGCAGGCTCGCTCAGGCATTGCTGTCACTTAAGACAGTGTCACAGAGCGGGAGCGAACCGCCGCCTCAGGTGGCTTACATTAAATCCAGAACAACCTGAGCTTGAGGGGAGGAAAGCGATGCTGGAAAAACTGCTGCAAGCCACCACAATCACCTTGTTACTGCACATGCTGGTCAGCGTTTCGCCTTCCCCAACCCGCACCCCATCAAGCTGGCAGCCCCCGGAAGCGCCACAGGTGATTGTCGGCTATGGCCGTAATTAGTGGCGGCTCCCAGCCCTCACCCCCTCCCACCGGCACGGCGGACAGCCTTGCAATGCCGGTGGCGCTCACCGGCGGTTTTGCCAGCTCGCCGGCTACTTTTCTCTCAACTCCGTTTGATTTATTTAAATTTTATAAAGTTGGGTAGCTTTCTCTGTTAGAAAGCTAGTAATTTAAAAAATTAATTCATTAACCGGATATTAGGAAAAGCCTTGTTGGGGGCAGCGGCTGCCGGAGCACAAGCCAAGTGCGCTGCTTTCCGGGGCGCAACCGTTGCAGGCAAGAAAGCTGTCGCGTCCGGCAACGCTTGCGAAAACCGGCATTGGCCAGAAGGCGGTAAAAAATGTGTGCGGGCAAGTGGCGAACCGGCAGGTGGGCGCTGGGTGCGCGTCAATTTTGCAAATAGACCGGCAACAGCCGCGAAAAAATCGGCGCTTCTGCCCCACCCCCCCGCGACCGAGCTCCCCCGCGACCGAGCTCCCGGAGGGGTTTAACATTTTTTAATATTTCGTAATAAAATGTAAGTAAACCAAGGCGAGCGACAAACAATCAAACCGCTGACCGGGCTGGGCGACGCCTGAGACCTCGCGCAGAGTGAGGGCCGGCAGGGAGGCGTGTGCGGAGGCGCAAGCCGCACCGGCACCGGCAGCGGCGTCACCCGGAGCGGGCCAGCAGGCGGCGGGCCCGAGCAATTCAAGAAAAAATAAGGGGAATGGGAATGGCTAACATCAAATTCGAGAAAGAAAATCGGGAAGTGGTGGCGGCAGATGGGGCGAACTTAAGGCTCAAAGCCGTGGAAAATGGGATCGATCTCTACACCTTCGTGGGAAAGATGATGACCTGCGGGGGCTATGGCCAGTGCGGCACCTGCATCGTGGAAATCGTGGAAGGGATGGAAAATCTCTCGCCTCGCACTGAGGTGGAGGAGCGCAAACTCAAGAAAAAGCCGAAGACTTATCGGCTAGCCTGTCAAACCCTGGTCAACGGCCCCGTCACCGTAAAAACAAAGCCGTGATATTCTAGGATTGCAGATTTTTGAAAGTGTTTTGAGGCGGAGTTCTTATGCAAGTTAATGACCTGGGGTTTGTGGCTAGCATCCTTTTCGTGCTGGTGCCGGCTGTTTTCCTGGTGATTCTGTATATTCAGACAGCAAGCCGGGAAGGGAAAAAAGATGCGTAGCGCTCACAGTAGGGGCGGGGCGACGCAGATATCCTTTAGTGCAGCGCAGATATCTCGGCTGAACCCTCCCCTGGAGGGTAAATAGCGCAACAGGCACCGGGATGTTTTCCCCAGGTGCCTTTTTTGTTGGCAAAGTAGGGGCGGGTTTACAGATATCCTTTACGGCCAGCAGATATCTCGGGTGAGCCCGCCCCTACAGGCGCAAGCCGCACCGGCACGTTCAGGCTGCAGTCACGCTGCGGGCCAGCAACACGGGGCAGTTGGCATACACCCGCACATAGTCCGACAGGGAACTGCCCAGCAGCCGGTCGAGGTCCGGCAGCCCCTTGGCTATTGAGGGACGCCGGTCTGGCGAGCCCAACATCAGCAGGTCAGCATTCAACTCCTGGGCGAGGCGGCATATTTCTTCTCCCGCCTTGCCGGTGCTGGTGACGCAGCGATAGGCAATGCCGTACTTCTTCGCCTCTGCGACTGCAGGGGCAAAAACTGGGTCGGTTTCCGGTTTGACATTAGGATCTTTTGGGTTGACCTGAGCGAATACCAGCTGTCCGCCCTTAATGTCTCGCAGCAGGAACAGGGCCAGCTTCACGGACTGCTGGGACGACTCAGATCCGTCAACCGCCACCATGATGCGGTTGATTTTCTTGAGGTAGAGGTCGTCTTTGACCAGCAGCATGGGGCGAGAGGTGAGCTGGAAAACGTACTGGCTCACCGAGTTTTCCAAGATGGACTTCAACCGCCCCAGCCCGCGCGAGCCGGTGATAATCAGATCCGCGCCGATTTCGTCCGCCATTTCGCAAACCGTCGTTTTCGGGTCGCCTTGCTTGAGTCTGGCTGTTACCCGGTTCGGCTCTAGGTTCAAAGACTTGACGGCTTCAGCGAGAATCTTGCCCCCTTCTTCCAACTTGGCAGCCATCGCTTCGGCGGTGACTTGGGGTGGGACGACGTGCAAGAAAGTGACGGACGCCCGCTGGATGGAAGGCAGTTCCATCAATTTCTTGAGCATTTCCTCACACAGCCCCCGACCGGCGACGGCTACCAAAATTTTTTCTATCATTGGTGAATCTCCTGGTTCCAATAGCAAGCGTGGGTGTGGGCCATCAGGCTCAGTTAAGATTTGTATGCCTTATTAAAGGGATATAAACTGAGCGGCACACTCAGCCAGCTATTTACGATTTAAGGATAAAACGGAGTCGCTCACGATATTTTGTAGAAATATAGCTTTTTATAACAAAGTGTAACGTGTCTGAGAAAAACCAAACGCAAGCGCAACAGCCACCGGCTAGCCCTGTCTCTGGGGGGTGGTTTGAATATCCAGTGCGGGCGCAACCGCACCACACGGATTACGCCGGCATTGTCTGGCACGGTTCCTACATTGCTTGGATGGAGGAAGCGCGGCTGGAGTGCTTGCGCTCCCTGGGTTTGGAGTTTGCCGAGCTGGTGGCTTTGGGGTGCGACCTGCCGGTGGTGGAGCTGCAGGTGCGCTACCACCGGGCGCTGCGGATGGGGATGCCGGCTGTGGTGCGGCTGCGCCTGGAGCCGGTGGGGGTGCGCCTCAACTTCGAGTACCAGATTCAGTCGCCCGATGGCCAAGCGCTGTATCTCACCGCTCGGGTGACGCTGGTGCCGGTTGACCGGCACAAGAACAAGATTGTCCGCCAGTTACCACCGGCACTGGAGGCTGCGCTGGCGCGACTTTAGGCGCATGGCGCACGCCCGCATGGCGCATGGGGCATAGCGCATGGGGCATAGAGCATGGGGTATGGGGAAGATTTTCAGCAGTGCCCTTTTGCGATGATGCCCAATGCGATGATGCCCAACCTCTCCCAATGCCATAATGCCCAGTGCCCAGTGCCCTGACCCGTGCTGCTTACTCACGGCTGACGGGGTGCAAAAGCGTTTGGGGCAATTCGATGATTTGCTGCCAAAGCTCTTGAGGGCCAATGCCAAATACCAGCTGCAGCAGGAGAACAATGGCGGCAATTGAGATTGCCGTTTTAAGGGTTGTTTTCAGCAGATTGAGCAAGGCGGTGAAAACCAGCCAGGACACAATTAAGGCAGCAATGATAAGAATCAGGTTGAGTGACATAAGTCTTGTCTGTTAGTCTGGTAGGGTGCGTTCCCGAGGAACGCACCCTGCAGAAAAGCCGGTTTGAATCGCTCTGTTTTAACTGTTTACTCCCCGGCGTCCGCCAGTTCCGGCTTCTCCCACCGGCAGCGCCGAAGGGCGGGCGGCGCGCCCGACGAGCTGGGCAATCTGAGCTTCCAGGGAAAATTTTTTGAAGTTTGATGGGGGATTTTTGCATTTTTTCCCTGCGCTGCGCCAGTTGCCCCTGACTCAACCGATTTGTGCTAAATCGGGGCGCACCGGCACTTCAAGCTTTTTTGCAGGAACAGGATTTGGCAGAGTCACGGAACTGCCGAACTGCTTAGCCAGAACTTGTTGCCGCGCCCATTTATCCGCTGCTAAAATGTCATCTAAAGAAGGATTAGCGCAGTTATCTGCTTCGTGCCGCTCGCACGCATGTTCAATCAAGCGCGGAATGTCCAAAAACTTTATTTTCTCTTCCAAAAATAGCGCGACAGCTTGCTCGTTGGCGGCGTTCAAGACTGCGGGCATGGAACCGCCGGCTCGCCCTGCAGCGTATGCGAGCTGCATGCAGGGATATTTTTGATGGTCTGGCTCGCGGAAGGTCAAGCTGCCGGCTTTTACTAAATCTAGCCGCTCCCAGTCGGTATAAATTCGCTCGGGCCAAGAGAGGGCGTACAGCAAGGGCAAGCGCATGTCGGGCCAGCCTAACTGGGCGAGGACTGAGGTGTCTTGCAGTTCTATGAGGGAGTGAATGATGCTCTGGGGGTGGATGACGATATCGATTCGGTCGTAATCCAGGCCGAAGAGGAAATGCGCTTCGATGACTTCCAGCCCTTTGTTCATCAGGGTGGCGGAGTCTACGGTAATTTTGCGGCCCATTGACCAGTTGGGGTGCTTGAGGGCGTCGGCAACGGTGACTTCGGGGAGTTTGTCCACCGGCCAGTCCCGGAATGCGCCGCCAGAGGCGGTGAGGAGAATCCGCCGCAAGCCTCCTTTGGGGACGCCTTGCAGGCACTGGAAGATGGCGGAGTGCTCGGAGTCTGCCGGCAGCAGTTTGACGCCGTGTTTTTCGACGAGGGGCATGACGGCGGGCCCACCGGCAATCAGGGTTTCTTTGTTGGCGAGGGCGATGTCAAAGCCTGCTTTGATGGCGGCAATGGTGGGGAGCAAGCCGGCACAGCCGACAATGCCGGTGACGACGGCTTCGGCGTCGCCGTACTGGGCTACTTCGATGATGCCGGCTTCACCGCCGAGGAGAATTGGCTGCGGGTCGAGATCCGCTACGGCTTGTTTCAGTTCGGCTAACTTGTCACCGTCGGAGATGGCTGCGATCGCCGGTCGGAACTGCCGTATCTGCTGCGCTAGCATCTCTGCGTTGCGCCCCGCTGCCAGCCCGACGATGCGGAACTGGTCGGGGTACTGCGCTACGATGTCTAGGGTTTGGGTGCCGATCGAGCCGGTGGAGCCAAGGAGGGTAATCGCTTTCACAATTGTTTAACAATTTTAGGGCAACTCTACTATAAGAAATTATCGGGACTCGTTTTCACTAACCTAGGACTTCCGCAAAACTTCCAGTCTTAGATCCCCCCAACCCCCCTTAAAAAGGGGGGCTTGTATTCTTCCCCCCTTTTTAAGGGGGGCTAGGGGGGATCAAAGGGAGTGAGACTCAAGGGTGCGCAAGTCTGATAACTTTTACCGGAGTGGCCAATATGCAACAATTCCCCGTCGATGGCAGAGATTTTCGCAAAAATTTTCCCAAATGGGTATTGACAAATGTGAAAGTAAATGCTGTGGCTTGGATGGTTGGGGCGGCGGCGCTGATTTTGTTTGCCTGCAGCAGTTTGCGACACGCTCTGTTTCAATCTGGGGCGTTTGATTTGGGGATTTTTGACCAGGGGGTTTATTTGATCTCTCAGGGGAAGCAGCCGGTGTGCTCGATCGTCGGGTTTCACATTTTGGGAGATCACGCGGCTTGGGTGCTGTATCCGCTGGCTTTGCTGTACAGGATTTATCCTGACGTGCACTGGCTGTTTGCTGTGCAAGCGGGGGCGCTGGCGGTTGCGGCTGTGCCGGTGTGGGGTATCGCCCGCCATGCGGGGTTGAGTGAGCGGGAGGGGGTGGCGGTGGCGGCGGTTTATTTGCTGCACCCGCTGGTGTTTAATGCCAATTTGTTTGATTTCCACCCGGAAGTGATGGCTGTGCCGGCACTTCTAGGAGCTATTTTAGCAGCTCGGCTGGGTCGGGCGGGCTTGTTTGCGGCTGCGATCGCGTTTGTTTTGGGGTGCAAGGCGGTGCTGGCGCTGACGGTGGCGGCGACAGGTGTCTGGCTGCTGTTTTTTGAGAGGAGGCGGCTGTGCGGGGGGATGGCTATTGCGGCAGGTGTTGCTTGGTTTTTGATTGCTAGCAGAGTTATTATACCTTATTTTAGCGGTGGGGAACCGGCTGCTGTGGGGCGCTACGCTTATTTGGGAAGTTCTGTGCTGGAGATTGCTGGCAATTTGCTATTGAAGCCGGGGTTGGTGTTGGGAAAGGTGTTTTCTGCCGGGAGTTTGGAATATGTGGGTTTGCTGGCACTGCCGGTGATTTGGGGGCTGTCGCCGCGGTATTTTGCTCCTTTAATTGGGGCGATTCCTGCGCTGGCGCTGAATGTGCTGTCGGAGTCGGGATTGCAGCGGAATTTGGTGCAGCACTATTCGCTGCCGGTGCTGCCTTTTCTGTTTTTGGCGGCGATTGCTAAGTTGAGCACAGGCGAGACGCCTGTGCCTACGTCTGAATGTAGGACAGGCGTCTCGCCTGTCCCAAAAATTTTCCACAATCGGGACAGGTTGCTATTTTTGTGGGCGATGCTAGCGTTTTTAGCGCTGGCGAAGTACGGTTATTTTGGGTCAATTTATCTGGATGAGCTGGATACCTGGCAAGCGACGCGATCGGCGATTTCTGAGATTAAAACGGGAGGGAGTGTGCTGACAGCGCATGAAATTGCGCCGCATTTAACGCACCGGCAAGTGGTGAGTTTTACAAATGTCAGCTCCCCGCCGCGAATTCATGAGTTTGATTATATCTTGCTGAATGTGCGCCATCCGGGATGGAGGAGCACTGAGGAATTTGCTGCCGGTTTGGTGGGGGAGGCGAAAAATAGCCGGCAGTTTCAGCTTGTCTATCAGCGGGATCAGGTGTATTTGTTTGTCAGTAGTAGGGTGCGTTCCGGATGAACGCACCCTACTGGCTCGCGGTTCGAGCGGGTGAGCGAGTATTTGTTTGTCAAATATGGTACAATATTCCGTAGAGTTGGGGGTACAGATAACCTCTGACACCGGCAGATATCTCAGATAAACCCGCCCGCCACACCGGCGGTGGGGTGGGGCGGGTTTATTGCAATTTTTCGTTGTGTCTCAAAGAGAGCGGGCCATCCCGCGCCTACAACTATAATAACGATGCTAGCGGAGTTTATATCACGACCAGATGCGCCCCCGGCGGAAAGGTTTCTTTTCTTTCGGAGATGACTGTTCTTTTGCCATTTGCTGCCACCAGAAGCCGTAGTCTTCTAAGCCGGTTGCTAACAGACGGCGCTGCGCCTCTGTTTCGGGTGTCACCTCGGTTTTGGGTGCCGGCGTGGGTGCCGGTTTTTCCTTGGTTTGGGGTTTGACCTCAGCAGCGGGTGTGACTTCAGGTGCGGGTTTGGCTTCAGGTGCCGGTTTGACGGCACTTTCCGGGGTGATGGGCGATTCGGGAATGGGTAGGTTTTTGGCCGTTGAGGCTTGCAATTTCAAGTAGTCAATGGCGTGTTTCCCACTCTTCCCGGCTGTGGTTATGGACAGGGTGTGTTTGCCTTTGGACAGGGCTTTCAGGGGGATTTCGTTTGACTGGGCTTTCCCGTCCTTTTGTCCGGGGATTTTCTGGATTAGCTCGCCATCCAGAAACAGGCTATCGTCTGGTGTGCCAAAGCGAGCGTAGAATAAAACTAGCTGTCCTTCTTCGTAGTTCCGCGTCAGGTTAAAATGAATGTTGAGTTGAGAGGTTGCAGCTTCTTTGGCTGTTTTCGGGGAGCGAAACTGGCTGAGAACCCCTGGCACTTGCGGGCGGTTGACGGGATCTGCATCTGAGCCGACATCGTAGTTGAATTCTTGGCTCCAGCCGCCGGTTTGGAGAAATTCTTGCTTTCCTCCTTTGGGTTTACCAATTTGCCAAAGGGTTTCCACCGGCGGTGGGGATGCAGATGCTGTTGGGGGGGGTGCTTTAGGCATTGGTGTGATGATAGGCTAGGAGTAAATTATATTATGTCTTGTGTGCGCATGGGGCATGGGGCATGGCGCATAGCGCATGGGGAAGCGCTTGCGCGTCTATAGCGCAAGCGGCTTCCCGCAGGGTTGAGCTACCGGCGCTCCGCGCCTGCGCGAGAAATCAGCTTTTGCCCAATACCCAATGCCCAATGCCCAGTGCCCCAGGGCGCGTTGCTGTGAGTATGTTAACCCAAGTTGCGACCTACAAGTCATTGCATCCAGATCCCCCCAAACGGGGCGGGCACGGGGGCACCGCCCCTACGTTGGGGGGCTTTGATAATTCCCCCCCTTTTTAAGGGGGGGCTAGGGGGGGATCTAGCCAGACTCACTTGTAGGTAGCAACTTGAGTTATGTTACCTCAAGACGACACCGACCAAGAGCGCACGTTGCCCAAAGTCACCGGCATGGGATCTCGGACATCTATGGTAAACAGGAAGACTCTCTTGGCTCGCCGGCTGTTTTCTGGGTCAAAAAATTTCAGCTTCATATCCCAGCAGTCGCTGTCGAGCCGGCAGAAGGGGCTTTTCTCGACTTCGATGCTGTGGAGCTCCATGCCTCGGGCGATGGCTTCAACAAAGGTGGATGCGGCTTGGAAAACGTTGGTGGAGGCGAAGTTGAGGGCGCGATCTCGCGCGGTTTTCCCCAAGTTGCTCAAGTCGTAGTAAATGCGCTTCAGGAAGCTGTTCAGAGAGCGCTGTATGGCTCGCTCGTCGGCGTCTGCTGCTTGAGCGCGAACACTTTCTGCAGCGGCGCTCACCAAGCTATTGACGTTCCAGCCGTACATCCCCCGGGTGTTTCGCACTGTAACGACGGGAATTTCTTCACCTGAAAACAGTGTGACTGTCCTGTCGGTGAGGAAGCCGGGAAGGCTCATGCGCTCGATATAGTCTTCGCTGTCTTCGGGTTCAACTTGTCCGGCTAGGATTTGGATGAGGGTTTCGTAAACATCGCCACCAAACGCTCCTTTGGGTTCAATTGCGTAAATGGGGTTGAGTTCCTGGTTGAATGTCCAGATGAGCGATTTGGCTTCTGCGGTGTTTTCTGCTAAATAGTCTACCATCTGGCGGGCGTCGTAAGGATTGGCGGGAATGGTTGCGCCGTCGATGGTAACTGCCGGCATTAGCTGTTTGAAGGTGTCGCGCCGCGCTTCAGATCCGAAGTCGTAGCCTACGGTTCCTAAGGCGTAGACTAGGTTAGAGACTGCGCTGGGATTGATGGCATTAGGGCTTTGGCTGGCTGTAATCAACGAGGGGTTGCGCGAGGGGGCTGTATTCCCCGGCGTTGCCTGGGAAGCCACCAGTGCGGGCTGCGCTACTTCCTTATTGTTCTGGTTGCCAGGGTGGTGTGTGTCACGAGATAATACGGTCGGATCTGCCTGTAGGTTAGGGTTCCCCGGCTGTAGGGGCGGGCCCCCGTGCCCGCCCAGGGCATGAGTTAGGAGCACGGTTGGCAGAGCTTCTAGGGTTGCGCTCTCAGGGTGCTCCCGCGCCACCGGCATCCCGTAGGGTGCCCCGAAAGGAGATAGGGTTGGCTCCTGCTCTTCGGTTTCGCTCTCAGGCTGCGGAAGAGCCACCGGCGAGCTGTAAGGTGCCGGGGAAGGAGATAGTAAGGGTTCGCCGGCTAGCAGTTGAAATGCGCCGGGAATGTTGAGTTTTCCGCGCAAGCAGCGTTCGGGTTCTTCTATGTCTTTAGGGTCGCACGGAAGGGCGCTATTGAGAATGGCGGCGCGCACTGTTTCCGCATTGGGTTTTTCGCCCATCTGCAGTTGCAAACTCATCAGCAAGGCGGAAATGCCGGTGACGATCGGGGCGGCGCAGCTGGTGCCTTTTTGCCGGATGGGTTCGTCGGTTCCGGGCTGTGCGCCCAGGATATTTCCGCCGTTTGCCATCACGCCTTGGTTCTGATACTGTCCGCCATAGTTGCTGAATTTGAAGGGCTGTCCGTCGTCTCTCATGGCTCCCACGGAGAGGACATTTGGCAGTATGGAGGGAATGCACCAGCATTCGCCTTTGTCGTTGCCGGCGGGGGCGACGATTAAGACGTTATTGTCCTGGCACTGTTTGACGGCGCGGGCGAAAAGCTCTTGGGATATGCCGGTTTGCGTGGGCTGGCAGGCGGCAATGTGGATGATATTGGCTCCCGCTTTTAAGGCGGCGTTGATGGCGTGGGTGAGGTTGACGGGGGAGATGAAGCTCTCGTTCTCGTAGGCGATCGGAATGTTGATGCCGGTGCAGTGGGGGGCGATGCCGGGTGCGGCTGTGCCGTGCTGCCCTAAGATGGTGCTAGAAATGTGGCAGGCGTGGGCGGATAGCTGAATGCGATCCAGAATCGGTTTTGGGAAGGTTTTATAGAAGGCTTCTTTTTCTTCTTTGGCTTCGTCTTTGTCGTAGTCCTCTTCGTCTTTTTTGGCTTTCTGCTCTTTCTCGAACTCTAAAAATAGGTGAAGGTAGTGCAGGTATTCGTCGTTAATTTCGATGTCTGTCGCCCAGTAGGGGCGTCGCTGGGTAAAATTGGCACCGGCAAAGCAGGCGCGTTCCATGTCAACGGGACCGTCGAGGATGGCGATGGTGATGCGGGGATCGCCTTTGGTGTATGTCCACAGGTCGGGGATTCCGGGGATGGCGGTTAAGTCGGGCATGATGGATTGAGACTGAGGATTTACTCTGGTATCTAGTTTAATATATAACAGCACACAGTCAGTTTAGGACAGGGCATCTCACTTGCCAGTAGGGACAGGGACAGGCGAGACGCCTGTCCTACGTCCGTGCCCTAAGTGGCTACTGCTATAACTCAAGTTGCTAGTTGCAAGCGTCCAGTTTGTTCCCCCCCTAGCCCCCCCTTTTTTAGGGGGGGACATTCTCAAAGCCCCCCTTTTTAAGGGGGGTTTGGGGGGATCTGGATGCTTAGACTTGTAGGGAGCAACTTGAGTTAGTTTAATAGAAGATTGCGTACAAAATTTGGCTTTCTCAGCCCCCTCGCCGGCACGCTACGGTTGACACACAAATCCCCAAGGGTAGGGTGCGTTCCCTCCCAGGGAACGCGCCTCCAAGCCGTGCCGGTGGGATAGGGAACGCTACGAGTTACGACGAGTTACTGTAGCTAGCGCTTAGGGAAGGGCGAAGCATGAGCGGATGTAATCCTTGCACAGATAGCACAAACAGTCGCGCTCATGCTTCGCCCCTACATCGGATCTTATGTAGGGGCGAAGCATTGGCGGCGCGGATCTTTACGACTGCGCCCGAAATTTCGCTTCGCCAATGCTTCGCCGTTCTTTACTTCCGAGCGAGGAGGTCTAACCCCTCACGGATTCGCCAACAGTCTCTTGGAAACTCACTGCGACAGACGTAGACGCGCTTTCTCGGCGTACCCGTTGGGTAGCCCGCCTACCCTGCGGGAAGGGCTTCGCCCAACGCGGGCTTTCATAGTAGACCGAGACTCTCAACATCTGCGGTTTTTTTTTTCGAGGAAAGAGGAGACAGGGGAGGACAATGCGATTAAGAAAGCGCTGGACAAGTATCAATTCAAACTGTACGCCCTCTGCATTATGTCCAACCACGTCCACTATCTTATCGAACCGGCACAGTCGGAAGATTTGCCCACGAACCCCTGACAGTCGGTGGGCTTAACCAAGAGCCAGAAACCAGGGGCGGCCACGGGGGGCCGCCCCTACAGGCTGTGGGCACAAAGCGGTATTACTGCGACGGATTTGCCCCCTCAGATAGGGAACGCGCTTTAAACACGCTGCGCTACATTCACGGCAACCCTAAAGCTGCCAAAATGCGCAAAGGCTTTTTTTATGATTTCAGCAACTACGGAAGTTACGATCGCCTGACAGACGATGGACTCACTCAATGGCATCCAGCTTTCTTGCAACTGGGCAGCACTCTTGAGGAGTGTGCCCAGAAATACCGTGGATTTTGCCAAAAGTACAAACCCAAGGGCAAAACCCCAGCCCTGTCCCACTGGGGGAGCCGACTTTTAGCTGGGGTTCATATCAACCCTTCTCCCGACAAGAAGCGCTCAACTAGGGCCAATCCCACGCAGTCAGTGGCCTGCGACCGGGGGTGCCAGGTATCGGAAAACGACCATACGGCACAGGTTGTGCGGAAGTTTATTGAAGCCAATCGAGCGCCAAAGGAAGCGGGTCAAGACTTTTGACATCTTTTGAGGTCAGTGTTAGGATGAGGGAGTTACTCGGCATCATCGCCGGCAAAAGGAGGGAATCCAGTAATTTCCCGAGTCACGCAGGCGACCACCCCTTTCTCGGCACCGGCAGTCGCGGGGGAATTGCGCTCTACGGGAGCGGCTTGCTTCGGCATGACAGTCTTGTTTTTCATGGGATTTCATCTCCAATAGTTACGAGTTCTAGGCAATCTGACCTTTTTTGAGAGTAGTGTTAGGATGAGGGAGTTACTCCGCATCATCGCCGGCAAAGGGAACAATGTCAGGGAGGGCCCAATGTCCAGAGGGCACCACCTCCACCCCTTTCTCGGCACCGGCACCGGCAGTCGCGGGGGAATTGCGCTCAACGGGAGCGGCTTGCTTTGGCATGACAGTCTTGTTTTTCATGAGATTTCATCTCCAATAGTTATGAATTCTAGGCAGTCTGACCGGCTCCCTCTGCTCCTGTGATTTCTCCCTTGGGGTCGGGGGCCAATTCCGACTTACCTGCTGTGATTATTGCACACTGTTTCCCTCGCTGTCAAGGGGTTTGTGAGAAAAAATTGGGAATTTTTTCTGCCGTCAAGAGGCAAGAAAAGTGAGGGATTCTCCCCACGGCAAACACCCCCCACCCTGTGTGCGGTTAGGGGGTTTCCCCAGCTTTCTGCTGCCGGTAACTTTGGCTTTTTCTAGGATTTCAGCAACTGCGGAAGGAACGGAACGCCTGACAGTCGGTGGGCTTAACCAAGAGCCAGAAACCAGGGGCGGCCACGGGGGGCCGCCCCTACAGGCTGTGGGTTATTACATACATATGTAGGAGCGGGGCTCACCCGAGATAAAAGGTAGGGGCGGGTTCACTCCAGATGTTTGTTGGTAATAAAGGATGTCTGTAAACCCGTCCCAAAAGATGTCTGTAAACCCGCCCCTACCAGCATTCAGAAACCGGTTTCTCATTCCCAGGCTGGCAAAACATCCCCCGGCAACGGGGTGCGGGGTATGGTCAAACGAGTTACAAAGCACAGGTTGTGCGGCAGTTAGCGCAAGCTAATCGAGCGCCAAAGGAAGCTGGGAAAGACTTTTGACATTTTTTCAGGTCAGTGTATTGATGAGGGAGTTACTCGGCATCATCGCCGGCAAAGGGACTCGTTCCCCCGCCCGGTTGAGGCAAAAAGAAGATAAGGGGCCCCACCCCCTCTTTCTCGCCACCAGCACTTGCACCGGCAGCACCGGCAGTCGCGGGGGACAGGCGCTCAACGGGAGCGGCTTGCTTCGGCATGACAGTCTTGTTTTTCATGGGGTTTTATCTCCAATAGTTATGAATTCTAGGCAGTCTGACCGGCTCCCTCTCCCAGAGTGATTTTTCCTCATGGGGAGTCGGGTGCCAATTCCGACTTACTTGCTGGAATTGTTGCACACAGTGCCCGTCGCCGTCAAGGGGTCTGTGATAAAAATTTGTCGGAATTTTTCTGCGGTAAATAGGCAATAGAAGTGAGGGATGCAACCCCAAAGGAATTCCCCCCAACCTCGTGTGCGGTTAGGGGGTTTCCCCAGCTTTCTTCTGCCGGCAACTAATGCTTTTTAGGCTGATTTCAGCAGGGCGCGCCCTGCTGCCTTTCTGCCTGAGCTGCCGGTGGCCTCACCCAAGTGTAGAGATGAGAGAGCTACTCGGCATCATCGCCGGCAAAGGGGACTCCTCTACCAAGATATTCTCTAAATAAGGGCACCACCCCTCCCTTCTCCGCACCGGCACCGGCAGCAGTGGCGTGGGAATTGCGCTCCACGGGAGCGGATTGCTTCGGGCTAACAGTCCTGTTTTTCATTGCTTAGTTCTCCTAAGTTAAAAGAACTGATACAAGGCGGGGGGAGTTACTCGGCATCATCGCCGGCAAAAGGCCCCTCGTTCCCGCCGAACCACTTACTGTCCCACAGGGGCACCACCCCACCACCGGCAGCACCGGCAGTCGCGGGAGACAGGCGCTCTACGGGAGCGGCTTGTTTCGGCATGAAAGTCTTGTTTTTCATTAGTTTTATTCTCCTACTTCAGTTGACAGCCGGCAGTCTGACTAGCTCCGCTTCAGCTCCTCCATGACTTGACGCAATGGGGGCGTTCCTGTCGCTTGCCTGACTTTACCTTACTTACTTTAAGTTCTAGCACACCAATACAGGAATTGCCCAGGTATTTTGCGTAAGTTTTTTTGCTTAGCTCTCTCAGGGAGCGCAGGATGAATGCGCATAGAGACGATACCCCTTGTATCCCCTCCCCTGTGCCGGGAAGGGGGGAAAGCCGGCCAGGGTAGGGCGCATCACCCCTTCTGTTTCTAGTCAGCTAAACCGGCTTACAAAGCACAGGTTGTGCGGCTGGCTATCGAGGCGAATCGATCGCCAAAAATCAGCAAAATTATACTTTTGACAGAGGGTTTTTTCAAGTCAGTGCGCACTTAGGAGAGAGTTACTCGGCATCATCGCCGGCAAAGGGAGTGCACTGTCGGGTTATAATATCGCACTGAGTGCTGGCCACAATACCGGCAGCACCGGCACCGGCAGTCGCGGGGGACAGGCGCGCTACGGGAGCAGCTTGTTTCGGCAGAACAGTCTTGTTTTTCATGGAGTTCTCCAGGGTTGACGGATGATAATAGCTGCCTTTTGACAGTCTTTTGCCAACATCCGAGATTTAGACTCGGCTAGCTAGACTGCCCTGCGAAAAATTTATCACAATTGAATGCCGGTGTCAAGTCTGTCTTGGGGAATAAATAGATATATCTTTGGGGGGAGCCGGTTGAGGCGCAATCTCAGATTTATGCGCTCGCCCGCCCCCACTGGGATATATAGCGGTTTTCATCTGAGTGAGGTACTGAGAAACCCGGTTTCTTTAAGAAACCGGGTTTCTGGAATCTACTTCATCCAACTGAAAACCGCTATATATGCAAAAGCGATACAGCCGGCCATGATAGCGTCTCATGGCTGGTGGTATCGTTATTATTATTGGCTAGTTGTGGGAGCAGGGGTTAGCAAGGGCGGGATTGCCGCGCCGGTGCAAGTCTACCTGTATCATCCTTGCCAGAAACCAGGAAACTTAAAGAAACCTGGTTTCTTGAGGTTCGGTTAAGGGGTGCCGGCATACTCCTCGCCCCTTGGAGAGTGGTTACAAGGGGCGACGCTGCAATCAATCAGTCAGAAAACAGTATGGCCGGTCAAAGAGGGATTAGGGCAGACAATGAGCCACTTTAAGGGAAACGGCAACTCTGCCTTCCCCCTATTGTCTGTGATTATTGCTGCGCAAGTTCTGCTCTGTTTTTGATGTAATTTTCCAAACCGAGGCGCTTGACACGCTCCATATCCGGCACAGACCACTTTGGAGCGGGAGGGATGACTAAGGTTGAGATAGTAGTTAGGTCAGCCTCTGCTAATTTGCCGATTGCGACTGGCTCCATTCGAGGTAAAAACAGTGCATTTTGAGAGGCTTCGTAGATAATTCCTGTATGCTCGGCAGGATAGGACTCTAAAAGCACTTCTACTAATAGCTCCAACCCTTTTGGCTCAAATCTCCTGCCCTGATAATCAACTTGTCCGATGATTCCTACTTGCCAAAGCACCAGCGTGCTCCGCCGGTCGAAGACTCGGCGATAGATTAAGAAGTCAGTGGCTTCGTAGCTCTGACAGCCATATTTTGCCGGATCGATTCCGAGGTCAGCAAACAGGCAATCTTCGGCGGATATGCCCGGCAGCATCTGGGCTTCATAGCCCTCGGCACGGGCAACACTAATGGATTTGTGAGAGGCGTACACAAAGACGCCTGGATGGCCGTAGAATACAGCACAGACCCGCAGTCCTTCCCGCACGGCTGTCATAATTCGGTCAACCATCTGGGAGTAGGTAACATTTCGGGGTTTACCCTTTCCATACAGATCGGCTATCGTTTGAGCATTGGGATTGAGGGAGTTAATTTGATAAACAATAAGAGGATTCCCCTCAGCATAGAATACTTTGTCAGCATTCTTAATCGCCGATTGCGCCTCAAACGTGAGATGACCGCCTGCTTTAAGGCCGGTGCCCACCACCAGAAGAGAGCCTTTTTTTGTCATTGGGCGAACAGCCTCCAATTTTGTGTCCTAATAAACTGCAATTTTCAGGGAGCATCTCAGTTTTGTATGTGACCTCTCCCCTGAACCGCTTCCCTACTGGAAACAGGGTGGGTTGGTTTTTTTATTGAGATGCGCCCTTTTTCACCTTCTTACCCAGATCCGTAAAGATGAAAAGTGCGCTCTCTCCAAATTTTTGACCTCGCTCACCTGTCTGGGGTTACGTCCTGAGAAAATGAAAACGACCCCTAGCCAAGGATGGGCACGCCGGTCTTAACACCTTCTGCGATGGCGGCTGCGATGCGAGCCAGATCGCCGCTTGTGAGAATCGCCCGATCTTCCTCGGAAAGACCGACTTCCTCCATAACAGCCTCTGCGTTTTCTTTCGCAGCTAGAAACTTGTAGGGATTCTCACCCAGGTAAAGTACAAATTCTTTGAGATTCATAGAGAGGTTCCTCAATAAGGTGTGGACCAAGAGCGCACCTGACCCAGGGTAACGGGAACGGTATCGATGGTGTCAATGGTAAACCGGAAAACTTTTTTGGCCCGGCGGCTATTTTCTGGGTCAAAGAACTTCAGCTTCACGTCCCAACAATCGCTATCATACCGGCAGAAGGGGCTTTTCTCCACTTCGATGCTGTCGAGTTCCATGCCTCTGGCCACCGCTTCCGCAAAGGTGGATGCGGCTTGGAAGGCATTCGTGGCGGCAAAGTTGAGAGCGCGGTCGCGGGAAGTTAGGCCCAAGTTGCGCAAATCGTAGTAAATGCGCTGTAGGAAACTGCTCAGAGAGCGCTGGATCGCCTGTTCGTCCGCACCGGCAGCTTGGGAGCGCACAGTGTCCACAGCAGCGCTCACCAGGCTGTTGACTCTCCAGCCATACATCCCCCGCACATTCTGCAGTTTAATTACCGGAACCTCTTGCCCGGAAAACAGCTTAACAGTTTTGTCACTCAGCCGTCCGGGTACGCTCACCCGTTCGATGTAGTCATCGCTGTCTTCTGCTTCCACCTGTCCGGCTAGCATTTGCAGCAAGACTTCGTAAACATCGGCAGCAAAGGCACCAACAGGTTCGAGGGCATAGATGGGGGTCAACTCCTGGTTGAGCGTCCAAATTAAGGACTTGGCTTCTGAGAGATTCCCGTCCAGGTAGTCTACCATCTGGCGAGCGTCGTAGGGGTTGGCGGGAACCATTGTGCCGTCAATATTCACTCCAGGCATCAGTTGCTTGAAGGAGTCGCGCCGCGCTTCCGAACCGAAGTCGTAGCCCAAGGTTCCCAAGGCATAAACCAAATTTGACCGCTGGCTGGGGGTAACGGCGTCGGCGGGCTGGCTGGCGGTGAGCGGAGTGGCTGAGCTGTTGGATAGGGCAGAAATTGCTGGACTCGAAAGTGAAGTTTCTGAGGGTGTGGCTGAAGCTGTTACCTCACCTAACCCCCCCTGCCCGCCTTCCCCGGAAGTGAAGGAAGGCGCAATTTGCTCTGGGATTGCTCCCGGGTAGGAGAGGGGTTGGGGGAGAAGTTCCACCGCGCCAGAGGTGAGTCGAATCGTCTCAGCGCTAGAGGGGGCAACACTTGTCAGCGATTCCCCAGTCAGTAACTGGAACGCGCCCGCAATATTGAGTTTCCCCCGCAAACAGCGTTCCGGCTCTTCAACTTCTTTGGGGTCGCAGGGAATGGCACTATTGAGAATGGCAGCCCGCACGGCTTCCGCATCGGGGGGCGCACCCCGTTGCACTTGCAGACTCATTAGCAATCCGGCAATGCCGGTCACAATGGGAGTAGAACAGCTGGTGCCTTTCTTGCGGATGGGCTCATCCGTTCCTACGGTTGCCCCTAAGATATTTTCCCCTGGAGCGAGGATGCCTTGTTCTTGATACCTCCCCCCCCAATTGCTGAATTTAAAAGGCTGTCCATTGTCTTTCATGGCTCCCACAGCCAGGACACCGGGCAAAATTGAAGGGATGACCCAACATTCGCCTTTATCATTGCCGGCTGGAGAAACAACTAAGATATTATTCTCCTGACACTGGCGCACTGCCCGTGCCAATAATTCGTCGGTTTCCCCCGTTTGGGTGGGGAGACCGATAGAAACGTGGATGATATTGGCTCCCGCCTCGAAAGCGAGATTAATTGCGCGGGTGAGGTTGAGAGTGGAATAGGCGCTATCGGCATCGAAGCCAATGGGAATATTTATGCCTCGGCACTTCGGGGCGAGACCTGCTACAGGAGAACCGTGCTGACCAAAAATAACACTGCAGATGTGGTTGCCGTGGAAGGTTAATTCTAGGCGCTGCCTAATCGGTGAGGGAATGTCTTTGTCCAGTTCTGCCTCTCTTTCGGCAACCAACTGCTCTCGCGTGCCGGCACCCTCCTCGTATTTCTCTACTTGCTTGTCATGCTCTTTAAGAGCCTCCTGGTATTTATCTATATATTTTTTGTCAATTTCGATATTTTCTTGCCAGTAAGGTTCGAGCTTGGTGAGATTAGCGCCCTGGAAACAGGCTCGCTCTAATTCAACGGGACCTTCAATTACGGCGATAGTAATTCCGGGGTCGCCTAGAGTGCGCGCCCACAGTTCGGGAATTCCAGGAATGTCGGTTAGGTCAGGCACAGGTTATCGTTACAAAAAAATAATCAACAATCAAATGAGCGAGCGTCGTGTAACTTCCGGATAAACTTTGGCTGAATGTGCTGGAAAAATATAGATATTTAGCTTTCGTTATCAAGCCGTTTAAATACCAGCCAGCCGCTCTCACTGAGCAAGTAAGCTGCTGGCTGGTACTTTTAGTCTCTCACTCCTGTCAAGCTGACTTTCAATCTCCCTGGTGAGAGAAAAAGAGTTATCAGAAATCGGACTGGCAGCCAAACAGGTATGCCAGCCAATCGAAACCTGACAGAAGCGGAAACAGAATTGTGACCTTACTCGGCATCATCTCCGGCAAAGGGGATGGGGAAGAAGATCGCCGGCAGAGAAGCACCAACGCCGCCATTGGGCTGGGCGTTGATGATGCTGCCGGTGGTTTGACGCTCGACGGGGGCCACGACTTTGGGTTTCAGTTCTTTCTTTTCCATGATAGTTGTACTCCTAGTTTTGCTAGCTGAATGTCCCCTCAATGATTTTGCAATCACCTGGGGGTTTTGCTCTACTGAATCTAAGGTAGCAGAGTCTCCTCAATCTTGTCAAGCAAAATAGCAAAAAAATTTTTCCATATCCGGGACAGTAAACAGACAGCATAAAGCGAGCCAAATGTGTGATTTTACATACATTTAGCTCACTTGTTGTAGCGAAACCGATTGAGAGGACTGCGTGGAGTCGAAACGTTCGGGGGGAGGGCTACAGTTAAGACCAAATCCGCCCACGGCGGAAAGGCTTTCTTTCTCCCTGCTCAGCCTGAGCTTTGGCCATTTCTTTCCACCAGAAGCCGTAGTCTTCCAGTCCAGTCGCCTCCAAACGAACCTTAATTTCTTCTTCGGTTTTTTTGGGGGGCGGACTGGCGGGTGGCGAGCCTGCTGCCGGCTGTTCCGGTTGGGGGGGATTTGCTTTCTTTGGCGGCATAGGTATTAACTCCGAAATGCGTTCAGATTCTAGGAATTGCAGAAGCAAACAGTTAACCTATCAGAAGCGGAAGCAGTAGGCGCTCCCGCAGGAAACCTTCATTTGCTGGTAGCTTCTGTTCTGAAATGCCGCCGGATCGTTGTAGTTAGCCCCGTGCAACAAATCCATGCGGATGCCGACTAAATCTTCTACTCGGCCATTCACCACGTCCACAGCCCGGTGCGGATAAATAATATCGGGCCTTTTCACAGGAGCGGACAGATTTGGAAGTCTCATATTTTTCCTAATTGCCTGCAGAAATTGAATCAAATCCGGTGGCGTGGGCCATCGAGCGTGCCGGCTGGCTCCGGGCGCGCGTGCCGGCTCGATAGCGGACGGTCGCTTGCCCATTTTTGCACTCCCCCTCACCCCCAACCCCTCTCCCACAAGGGTAGAGGGGAGTGACAGTTTCGCCCGGGGTAGGGTGCGTTCCCTAAAAGGGAACGCACCCTACGAGTTACAGGCTGTCGCCCGTGTCCAAGATGTGTGTGACCTTCATGGGAGAGGGGGGTGAGGGGGTGACAATCTTTGCAAAAATGGGACGATCCCCAGCCGACAGCCCCCACCTATCACAGTTCTATCAATATCTTAATAAGGCGTAGACCAAGAACGCACCTCGCCCAGGGTGACAGGAATCAAATCGCTCACATCAATGGTAAAGCGGAAGACCTTGCGAGCCCGCCGGCTGTTTTCTGGGTCAAAGAACTTCAGCTTCACATCCCAGCAATCGCTGTCCAGCCGGCAGAACGGGCTTTTCTCCACCGTAATGCTGTCGAGCTCCATTCCCGCGCCCACAGCTTCGGCAAAAGTGGAAGCCGCTTGGAAAGCGTTCGTCGCCGCAAAGTTGAGAGCCCGATCTTGCGAAGTGGTGCCCAAATTCCGCAAATCGTAGTAGATGCGATTCAGGAAGCTGCTCAACGTGCGCTCGATGGCTTCTTGGTTCGCTTCCCCGGTTCGCGCCCGCACGGTTTCCACCGCTGCGCCCACCAGGGTATTCACCTTCCAGCCGTACAGCCCCCGCGTATTGGGAGCTTCAATCACCGGCACCACTTGCCCAGAAAACAGCTTCACCGTGCGCCCGCTTAAAATACCGGGAATGCTGACGCGCTCGACATATTCCTCGCTATCTTCTGCCTGAACCTGTCCCGACAGCAGTTCGCGCAACACGGCGTAGACATCTCGCCCAAACGACCCTACTGCTTCAACCGCATAGACAGGAGTCAGTTCCAGGTTCACCGTCCAAATCAGCGACTTGGCTTCCGAGAGATTATCGTTCAAATAATCCACCATCTGGCGGGCGTCGTAGGGGTTGGCGGGAACCATCGTGCCGTCAATGCTCACTCCAGGCATCAGTTGCTTGAACGAGTCGCGCCGCGCCTCAGAGCCGAAGTCGTAACCGAGGGTGCCGAGAGCGTAGACTAAAGTGGCGTTTTCCAGTTCGCTAGGAGCTTGGCTGGCGGTGATGGAACGGAGGGAACGATTGGACATAGGAGCTGGAGTTGAGTGAGATGGAACGTTAAAAATAGGTGAAGTTGTGACCGGCGCGGTGGGAACGCTCTGAGGCTCAACAGCCGGCGCGGGTTCGGCTTGTGCCGGTTCGGCAGCAGCATCAGCCACTGCAGATGTTACGGATGCCGGGCGAGTCGGTTCGCTTTCCGGTACGGCTGAGCTGACGGGAGTTCCGCCGCAGCCGCAGCCAGAGGCTTCAACAGATGCTAGTTCTTCGGACACGGTTTCTCCTATTAGATATTGAATAGCGCCTGGAATATTCAGCTTGCCCACCAAACACCGGCTCTCTTTATCAGTGCCGGCGAGAGGGCAGGGCAAAGCCGATGCCAGCAGGGCGGCTCGCACCTTTTGGGGGTTGGGCGTTTCTCCGCGCTTGATTTGCCAGCTCAGGAGGAGGGCGGCGACTCCCGCCGCCACCGGAGTGGCCATGCTGGTGCCGGTGAGCCGAACTGTACCGCCTCCCGGCTTAGCTCCCAAAATGTTTTCCCCAGGGGCGAGAATCCCTTGGGTTTGGTAGGTGTCTCCCCAGTTGCTAAACTCTATGGGATCTCCGAGGTCGTTCATCGCCCCCACGGCGAGGGCAGCCGGCAGCGCGGCGGGAACGTGCAAGCACTCGCACCCATCATTGCCGGTGGCGGCCACAATTAACACATTACTGTCGCGGCACAGCTCAACGGCTCGCTCCAGCCAGCCTTCCGCTTCGCCAAAGTCTGTCAGCTGACCGCCACTGATATTGATAATATGCGCGCCGGCATTAACGGCTTGTTCAATAGCGCGGGAGAGGTCGAGTTGAGACAGCCGCCGCCGCCCCCCGTCGGTAAAAACGGGAACAATTAAACCTTTGCAACCGGGGGCGATTCCCGGCACCGGCGAGCCATGCTGGCCAAAAATAATGCTGGCCACATGGGTGCCGTGCAAGGACATCAAGCCGGAGGGGCTGGCTTCTCCCTGGACTAGGGTGGGCAGCTGGGTCAAATCCGCTCCCGCAAAACAGGGGTGAGCGCGATCGACCAAACCATCCAATACGGCCACGCAAACCTGGGAGTCCCCTCGAGTAGAAGCCCACAACTGCTGTATTCCTGGAATTTCTGGAATGTTGGGCATTACTAGCTACTTCGGAGTGCTGGCAAAGTTAAATTTTGCACTCCCACTACCATACAGGGTTTTTCTGCCGGCTGTCATATTTTTAACAAAATGTTACATTACTTCAGACAAAGTTGCAATTCAAAAGCCTCTTGACAGAACAGTGTGTTTTGCTGTAAGAGCTTACTTCCCTGTTGCGGTGACATTATTGTTTCTTTTCTCAGACATCAGGAAAGCAAATATAAAAGCCGGCTCTCCCGCCCCAACAGGTAGAGTAGTTGGGGGGTGAAACCCCACAGTGCTGCGGGGTGCCGGTGGCCAAACAGCCAATAATATCACGTGCGGTAGATTGCCGAAAATGAATTTTTTTTGCCCTCTCCCCCATTGATCGGCATTGCACCCACACGCTCGAAGAAGAACCCCACCCCCCAACCCCCTCCCCGCAAGCGGGGAGGGGGAGGAAGAGAGGATTTTCGTTTCAATCATCTTGGTGTAACGCCGATTCGCCGATTTATCTCCCCTCGTCTTTATAGCAGCAGTCATATTGGGCACGGACATCAGTGGCCTAGGGAAAAAGGCGTAGGACAGGCGTCTCGCCTGTCCGCAAGGGCTGCTTCGCGCAGGGTAACTGACTCCGAAAAACTGCTGTCCGCCGGCGCGGACTTTTGAAAAAACTTAGGCGGGGCACCGGCAGCGTCTTGTAGAGACGCGAGTTCTCGCGTCTCATCCCCTCTCATCGCGTCTCGATTTGCTCGCCGGCGCTAAACAATCATCCCTTCCAGAGCAATTTGCAAATCTTTCGTCAAATCCGCAACAGCTGACCGGCGACTCGCTTTATAAGCATCCCAGCGAGCGCTCACCGAAATCGGCTCGCCCACAGTCATCCGCACCCGCTGCTTCCCCAGCTGGGGGCGTCCGAAAGGATTCCCCCCCTTAATGCGAGTTATCATATCCGACAGCAGCAGCGCCGTTTCCGCAAACCGCTCTACAGAGGGTTTTTCCTGAACATACTTGCCCGTCACCGCCACGAAACTTTCCACCAGCCGCATGTGCCACATCCGCAAGGAAGCTTCTTCCGCAATCCGGTCCGCAAGTCCGCGCTCCAAAGGAGACAGCGAGTCAAACTCCTTGATATCTTCGCGAAAAATTCGCTCCCAGCCGGCTTGCTCCAAGCGCCGGCAGCGGTCAATAAAATTCCCCTTCGGCGACAGGCCAAAATAGTCCTCCGCCACTTGTAACGCCACATCCAAAAGCGCTGACAGCCGCTCCGACAAATCTTTACTCTCAGCAGCCGGCGGCAGCTTTTTGTGATAGAATTGAGAGTAATACTCCTCCATGATCGCCAGTAAATGGCCGCCCAGCCGGATCAGACGCCGGTAGAAAGTGTGCTGGGGTGTCAGTGTGGAGTGTTGGGTAAAAGAGTCTCCCTTGCTGCCATCATACACCGGCGGCAACCCGCTCTCCGCCTCCAGCTGGCTCAACAGCTTGTCCACCCCATCCCAAGGCTCCTCAACATACCGGTACTGAATGCCAATTGGGACAATCAAAACCTGTTCCGCGCGCCCATCCTTATATAAATCCTCAGCACACCAGAAACCCAGCTGAGCGATACCCGGTTCCAGGGGGCTGATGATTTCATTGTGACCGTTAGTCGCACCTTCTGGAGCCGCAGCCATCGGAAACATGCCGGTGGAAAACAGCTCCCGAGCCGAGCGCAACCCCAGCCGGTCTACCTTACCGCGTATAATAGGAGTGCCGCCCATTTGGGAATAGAGCCAGCCCACCCACTCGCCCGCCCACAGGGGAATCCCCCGGTCATAAATCGAGTGAAAATGGGTGGGGTACTGCAGGGATACTCCCGTTTGTCGCGCCACCTGCGGCACCAGCCGCCAAACCAGGTGTCCCATGCAGTAGGGGTCATCGGTATTGGGGTGGCGAAACGCCATTAAAAAGCGAATTTTACCCTCTTTAAACTGGCGGTAAAGCTCGACCAGAGTCTCAACATTTTCGGCTTGAATGCCGGCAATAGATGTGCGAAATTTTAGCCACACCGGCAGCAAATGCTGGCAGCCCCGCAGAAGCAAAGGGTTGAAAGCCGGTGGGATAAATTCCAGAGGCGGCTGAGCTTGAATAATCGTATGAGACATAGGGTTTGACTCCTGAAATTTAAGATGCAGTTGGGCATTGGGCGATGGTTTGTAGTTGGGCTTTAGCCCAACCGACGCCCTCGCAGTAAGCCAAATGTTCAGGTTTGTAGTTGGGCTTTAGCCCAACCGACGCCCCCGCAGTATGCCAAGTTTTCAACCTAATTATCCGCGTTTATCGGCGTCCATCTGCGGTTGCAAAATCATCCCTTCCAGAGCAGTTTGCAAGTCTTGCGTCAGGCTAGCGATCGCTGACCGGCGACTGGTTTTATAGGCGTACCAGCGGTCTGAAACTGATATCGGCTCCCCCACAATCAGCTTAACCCGCTGCTTTCCCAGGCGCGGGCGCGGGAAGGGATAGTGTCCCTTAATGCGAGTCAGGGTATCCCACAGGAGTAAAGTGGTTTCTGCAAACCGCTCTGCTGTGGGTTTTTCCCGGACATAGCTGCCGGTAACAGCTACAAAATTTTCCACCAGCCGCATGTGCCACATGCGCAAACTCGCTTCTTCCGCAATCCGGTCAGCCAGTCCCCGCTCTCCCGGTGACAGGGTGTCAATATCTTTGATATCTTCACGATAAATCCAATCCCAGCCGGCTTGTTCCAGACGCCGGCACCGGTCAATCACCGCGCCCTTGGGCGTCACCCCAAAATACTGCTCTGCCACGTTTAATGCCACACCCAGCAGCGCTTGCAGTCGGGCGGTCAAGTCTGGAGTGCGATCGCCATCAGCCGGCACGGGCGGCAGGGGTTGATGGTAGAATTTGCGGTAAAATTCTTCCATTAAGCACAGCAGATGCTCGCCGAGCGGGTAAAGACGCCGGTAGAGAGAGTGCGCAGGAGTTTGCAGGAGCTGGTCTTGTGTTGATTCCCCAACCGGCAAGCCCAGATCCGCTTCCAGCTGGCTCAACAGCTTTTCCAAGGCGTTCCAAGGCTCCTCAACATAATGGTACTCTATCCCCACCGGCACTATCAAAACCTGTTCCGTGCCTCCCGACTTGAGCAAATCTTCGGCGCACCAAAATCCAAGTTGGGCAATACCCGGTTCCAGGGGGCTGACAATTTCATTGTGACCGTTTTTGGAGCCTTCCGGCGAGGCGGCTAACGGGAAACTGCCATTAACAAACAAATCGCGAGCTGTGCGCAATCCGTGCCGGTCTACTTTACCGCGCTGGATAGGAGTCGCACCCAGACCGGAATTGATCCAGCCCACAAAAGAGCCAGCCCACAGGGGAATTCCCCTATCGTACATGAAGTGAGCGTGAATCGGGTATTGTAAAGATACGTTTTGTTGTCGCGCCATCTGCGGCACCAATTTCCAGAGCAGGTGGGCCAAACAGAAAGGGTCATCGCTGCCCGGATGGCGAAACGCCAGCAAGAAGCGGATTTTGCGCTCTTGAAATTGGCGGTAGAGGGTGACTAAGGTTTCCACATTTTCGGCTTGAATGTCGGTGACTCGGGTCTGAAATCGCAGCCACACCGGCAGCAGCTGCTGGCAAACTCGCAAAACCAGGGGGTTGAGTGCCGGTGGGATAAATTCCAGCGCGGGCTGAGCTTGGTAGATTAAAGGGGTCATTGGCAGCAAGCGTTTATCTGTACCGTGTTAGTTGTAGCAAGTAAAGTGGGGTGCCGGTGGGGCCGGCTCCCAAATAGCCTTTGTTGGCTTTTAATTCCTAACCCCTAATTGGCAATTCCGGAAACTTGAGTAATTATTTTAAAATAAACCGCCAAGACGCCAAGAGCGCCAAGGAAAGGGAAGAGAGATAATTTCACATTTTTTTTAGAAAAGCCCAGTGCCCTTGCTATTCCCTTCTTGGCGTCCTTGGCGTCTACCCTGCGGATAGGCGCTTCGCCGGGGAGCATCCCACTTTTGTATTCCCGCTTTCCGTCCGACATAAGAAAGTTTACCCGCCTCTTTCTTTAGCCCGCGTAGGCGGGAGAAAGTCTGTATAGCCGCGATTTCTAAGATGCTGTTGGCGAATTAATGAGGGGTCATACCCTGGGAACGAGTAAACCAGGAAAGGGAGCCAATGTAGGGGCGGGTTCACCCGAAAACTGTGCCACACAGCCCGTGCCGCCGAAAAACCCGCCCCCACCCCTCACGGATTCGCCAACAGTCTCTTTCTAATCGCCAGGGCCCACTTGCCAATGCAAAAACGGGATGCTCCCCTTCGCCGTGCGCTCTTAGCGCTAGCCGCTGGCGCGTCTATGGCGGTTATTATTAAGCTCTACTCCCACTCTTGAAACTCAACAATCCAGTTCTGCACCAAAGAGACAATCTGTTCCCGGCGAGTTTCAAAAGTAGCGCCAACCCAGATCAGCACGCTACCGACTAGCAGACCGACAACCCACTTGACAAAAGAGTATTCCTGGCTTAAAATAATAAGCTGATTCACAGCATTCAGTAAAAAGGCTGCCGTTCCCACATAGAGGAAAGCCCGCACCCGAAAGGCTAAGCCAGCAAAAATCGTCAGAAGACTCAAGGAGCCAGATACTAACCAGTTAGAGGTGAGAAGCGCCATAAAGCAAATCGCGCCCGCGCCCAGCAGACGCAGGAAGTGGCGAGTCTGTTTCTGCTGGGGCAGCTGCAAATCGGCATCTACTTGAGTAATGTAAAGCAAAGACAGAGCCGGTGGGATAGTGTATGCCAAGGCATCGGTGACGCTAAGATTTAAGAACCAGCGCAGAATCGCCCAGTTGATGAAAAATGCGCTCGCATAGGTGATGCGAATTTGCCGGTTCAGCACCGCCAGGAAAATGTAGAATGCCGACACAATAAGCAAACTAGCTGGGTTAATCGCGTCTGCAGTTTGCAGTGCGGCGGCTACCGGCAGCACGACTGCAGAGCGCAGCCACGGCTGCTTTGGCCAGCCCCAGCGCTCCCAGGGCAAAGCCCAGAGAAAATAGGCGGCTACAGCGCTGAGCGCCGCTGCCCAAGGCAGCAACAGCCCTCCAAATTGCAGTTTGCTGCCAATATAAATAGGGATGGCGGCGGCTTCGAGAATGCCGGCATAAACCCAGATTTCTGCGAGAGCCCGACTGGGATTGCGACGCCCTTGCACGATGGCATAGCTGCTTAAAAACAAGCCGGTGCTCAACCCCACTAAGTCAGCCACTTCGATAGGGGAACTGATAGCCGTCAGCAACAGCCAGCTGCTGGCAATCCAGTGCGCGTGCGCAACGACTTTCACTTCTTCCTCGGTGAGGCGCAAGTAGTGCAGCAGCGCGGGCGATCCTGTGCGATAGGCAGACATGGCGATCGCGCCCAGGGTGGCGAAGGCGATCAGCCGGTCGCCTGCAGCCATAGGTGAGATTTGATAGGAGAGAATTTCCCAGGCGGAAGCGGACACCCCAATCAGGGCAATGTAGACGAGGGGTTTGAATTCCTCGCGCCGGCGTCCCACACCAATGGCAATCAGCGCCAGCCCCAAGGTGGTGAAACCTGTCCAAGCTGTGAGGGAGCCCCAGCGCAACAGAGCGGCGAACGCGCCGTACAGCAGGGGCATGAGGTGCAGGCTGCTAGGCGCTGGGTTTCGGGAGTGCCGGTGCCACCAGTCGCCCACCAGTTGGGCAATTAGTCCGAGGGCGATGTTGGCAATCGCTACATGCAGCGCCTCCCGACCGGCAAAGCCCAACACCTCTGCAGCCAGCACTTCCAGACTCCAGCCAAAGCTGTAAATCGTCCGGTTGGAGGGTTGCCGCCAGCCGCGATAAGCGATCGCACCCGTTATCAGAGCGGCGGATGCGATCGCAGCAGGGGCCGGGTCAGTAAATTTCCAGTAGACGGCGAAAGAGTGAAACGTCAAGACGACAAGCTCGACGCCAAACAGTGCGTTCGCCCAGAAGTCGGCTGCCGGTGCGTAAAGAGCGCTGAGTGAGAGGTGATCTGTTTCAGATGCGGGGTTCGGCTCAGAGGGCTGCGAACTGCGGACAAGCCAGCCGCGCCAGCCCCACAAAGCAGTGACGGTCGCCGCGACGGTTACTAGCCACGCATTGGGGGACAGTGGGGGCAAACCGGGAATGCCATCCCAGAGCAGCAGGAAAAAGAAACTCAGCGCCATTCCCACAGTGATGCCGGCGGCGCTCAGCAGCCGCAAATATCGGGTGTTGAGGAACATCACGGCGGTGGCGACGCCCAAAGTAATTAACCGTCCTCCCGGTACGGTTAGCGTCAGCAGTTGCGCCATGACTGAGGCTGCTACACTCAAAGAGCTGGCTTGCTCACGGCGGGAATCTGACCGGCTGGCGGCGGCGGTGAGGGCGACGGGTACAGTCAGCCACAAGATGCCCCACTCTGGGCGGCTGTCAGGAAAATTGTAAAGGAAGTTGAAGTAATTCGCCAGCAGCAGGCAATAGCTGATACCGGCTTTGGCTAGCCCCAGGTGCCACGCACTCTGCTGCCATAGAGGTGCCGGGATTTGGGGATTTGGGGATGGGGGCGGAGGGCTTTCGGCTGTCTGATTCTCCAGGGGAGAGTCAACAGATGCGATAAATTGCCTCTGATTTTCCAGCAGAGAGTCTGGAGACGCGATAAATCGCGTCTCTACAACAGAAATCGCTTCTGCAGAAGTTTCATACCCCTCGCCAGTTTCTTCTTGTGCGGTCAGGCTGGGTGGGGGGTCAGGTGTTTCCTGGGCGGGGTTTGAGGGCAGGTGGGCGAATGACCACTCTGCTAGGGCAATCGCTAAATAAAGGGCTGCCCAGACACCGAGGGGCAGGGAAGGCCAAATCCAGTTAATGGCTGAGCTGAAAGTGAGCAGAGCGCTGATGTGAGTGAGGTACACCAGCAGCACTCGGGTTGGGGTGCGCCGGCGGGTGACGGCTGTCAGGGTGAGTGCCGATGCCAGCAGGTTCAGCGTGCGCAAGCTCGGATAGGGCAAGCTGAGAACGGTCAAAAAACTCCCAAATGCGAGAGCGAGCTGTCCGCTGAACTTGGCGAGTTCTCCGGGGGCGGTTTGGCGCTCTGCGCGCTGCCGGTGCAGCCAATCGCTGATCCAGACTGTGAAAAGCAGGTAGGGAAACAGTGCGAGGCCCAGCAAGGGGCGAGAGTCGGTTTCTGGAATGCCGAACAGCTCGCTGGCGGTTGCGACTAGGGATTGCTGGAGTGCCGGTGGGACTAGCCGCCAAGCCAGCAAAAGTGTCTGCAACCCAGTGATCAAGATGGCGGCTAAATCGGCACGCCGCCAAAAGCGCCACAAGCGTTCGGCTAACCACCACAAGCCGAGTCCGCTGACTGCGATCGCCTGCTGGGGTTCCGCCGCCACGGAAACCAGCCAGCCGAAGAATAGCAAGCCGCCCCCAATTTGCTGGGACAGGGAGTAGAGGCGCTCCTGTTTGCCGATTTTTCGCGTAGCGTAGCTGCTCTGGGGATAGAGTCTGGGAAACAGCCAGCCGCAAATTCCTATGGCCAACCCCAGCTGGCTGATGTCCACACGAGCGAATATGGCCCGCAGGAGCAGGATTCCTAGGGCGTAGCCGACTACAGTGGCAGAGGGAAGTGCTAGGGGGGAAGCTGGAGGAGTGTTTTCTGGCAGTTCTTGTACGCTACGCGAAAAATCGGCTTCTTCGGTTTTGGGCGTTTTGAAGGCGCGGATGAGGGCGGTTCCCACTATCCCCAGATAAACCGCCAGCAGGGGAAATCCGGGCAAGTTCCAGCCCCAGTGCAGGTAACTCAGACCCAGACTGTTGAGCAGATTCAGACGGGATAAGCTTTGCTGATTTTTGAGGAGCAAAACTGTGATGCCGGTGAGGGCAGCTGTTGCGATCGCCACGGTCAGCCATCCCAGGGAGTCACCCCACAACTGAAAGCCATCCATTGCCCAAAAATTCACCGGCACCAGCAGCAGCGTCACCAGCTGCAATGTCTGAGCGGTGAGTCGCAAGGAAGGCTGCAACGCAGCCCAGTAGGACACCCCCCAAAAGACAAAGGTGTACCCCAGCAAAACTCCGTACTGTCCAGCTGCGGGAAATTTCTGCCACTGACTGGCGGCTAGCAACCCGGAAGACAGCACTACCATGAACACGCCCAGAAACAGCAGCCACCTGACGCTGATTTCTGCCATCAGCGACTGCAACCCCCTGGGCAATCGGGGTTGCTCTCGCTGTTTGCGGCTCAAAGCCAGTACCGGCTCGGGTGCGGGCTCGGGTGCGGGCTCGGGTGCGGGCTCGGGTGCCGGTAATGGCGCGGCGACAGGTTCTGGAAGCTCAGAGGAGAGATATTGCCGGCAAAGCTGGCGAACCTGAGCGTCAGAAATTAGACCCAGACGCAACCACACATCCAGCCCCTCTAACAGCTCCGGCTGCGAAGCCCTGACATAAAGTTCTATTCTGATTGAGCGCTCAGGTGGGAGTGACATGACTCGGCGACCGCAAACTGTCATACCCTATCATGCCCCATACCGATTAAACCGGCTGTCTTTGCCAATGCCGGTGGGCTAGTTGACTTCTTCCCTCTGGCTCCTCACTCTCTAAAATTATTAAAATCCGCCTGAACCGTTCCGTAAATCCCTTGGCGCACAGGCGCGTCTTGGCGGTTCAAATAATAACTGCTTACCCAAATCTGATCTCAGGCTGCCGGCAGGCGCAGCCATTAAACCGGCTGTCTTTGCCAATGCCGGCTCGCCAACTGACTTCTTCCCTCTGGCTCCTCACTCTCGAAAATTATTCAAATCCGCCTAAACCAGTTTTATTAAATTCCTTGGCGCTCCTTCACGGAAGCGGTTATAATAATAACTATTCACCCATATAAAATCTCAGGCAGCCGGCAGAGTGCGCCCGAGGCGCACCCCCTTCAGCTAGCTGCCTGCTGAGCCGCCTGAGCGATCATTTCTTGGAAGTGAATAGTATCAGAGCGGGGATCTGAGTGAGTCACCTTCAATTCCAGGCGCTCGCCCGGTTCCACCGAGCGCCGGAAGCGCATGGGCAGCTCCAAGCCCAGCTCCTCTAGCAGCACCAGTCCCAGGTTTTCATCTTCTCGCAGCCAGCGCAGCATCAGGGCTTGCCAAACCTCATGCGAGTGACGGCGGAGAAATTCCAGCGCCCAGTAGCGGTTGGTTTGGCGCTCCACCAAGCTCGCTTCAGAGACAATCGAAGAAATACTCAGCATCACGTCCAGCAGGTCTTGGGCTGAGAACGGCAAGGGTGAGCCTCGCAGGTGAGCCTTGATCTGGAAGTGGGCGAGCAAGTCGGTATAGCGGCGGATGGGAGAGGTGACTTGGGCGTAGGTGTCCAAGCCCAAACTGGCGTGGCGTGCCGGCATGGTGCTCATTTCGCTCTTGGGCATGCACCGGCGAATGGCGCAGGCGCGTGCGGGACCTGCCGGTAGCAGCAGCAGCTCTTCATCCGAGGGCAGTTCGGGTTGGGGCTGGTTGCGGAAGGGCAGGGGGAGATTGTGAGTTTGACCGTAGCGAGCTCCAACTTCCCCAGCCAAAATCATCATTTCTGCAACCACCTGTCTGGAGCGGGAGTCTTCCATCACTTGAACAACGACCTCGTCTCCGCGCACCTTGATTACTGCTTCTGGCATGGAGATGCTGATCGCCCCTTGGGACAGCCGCCACTGCTGCCGGCGGAAGGCCCACTCCGCCAGCGCAGAGATCTCCGGTTCTGCAGAGATGCCCAGCAGCAGCATTTCGTCCACATCCTCGTAGGTGAGGCGATAAGTGGGCTTGATGGAGCTCGGGTGAATGCTGTACTCCTGAACTCCCCCCGTTTCATCTAAAATGATGGCAAAGCTGAGGGCGCAGCACAGCCGGCCCTGAACCAAACTCATCGGCCCGGTGGCCAACTCTGGGGGGAACATGGGGACAATGCCGGTGGGCAGGTACAGTGTCGTGCAGCGCCGGCGAGCTTCCAAGTCTAACTCGTCTCCGGGCGAGAGCAAGCGGGTGGGGTCGGCAATGTGAACCCAGACTCGCTGACGTCCATCTGGGAGATATTCCAAACTCAAGCCGTCATCAATCTCTTGGGTGGATTCATCGTCGATGGTGTACACCTTGAGATGGGTTAAATCCAGGCGGTTTGAGTCGGGATCGGGGGGCGTCGAAATCAAGCTGCGTTGGGCCACTTCCAGCACCTTGGTAGAGAACTGAATCGGGATCTGGCTGCGGCGGAGAAAAAGATTCTCGTGCTCAGTCCACACTCCTAAATCTACCAAAAGCTGAAAAGCCCCTTGAGGAGTTTCGGGGCGTTTCAGGGATGCTAGGGTTTCTATAGCGGGAGCGCGGTGAACAGCTTCTTCTCCGAGGGCGGCGAACCGTTCTAGGGCGTCGATGCGGGACTGATCGCTATTGAGCCACTCCACCGGCTCACCGGAGATCCGCCGCTGCACGCGAGCTAAAAATTCCTGCCACTCCTGCAGGCGCTGGCGCTCCACCTCTTGCTGGTGTTTGAGTTCCGCCACCATCGCCGCTGAGCGCGGCTCGTAGCGCTCTCCCTTCTGCTTGAAATAGAGTTTGTCTTCTGAGAGCAACAGGTGAGCCGCGTAGCACTGAGCCGGACTTTGCTCAGAAAACAGCAGCTGGGCCATTTGCGCCGGCTCCACCGACTCCCCGTCCTCCACCAGCAATTCCCAAGCGACTTCCAAGCTGTCAGGGTCGAGGTACTGATTCACCTCTTGGCGGAATTTGGCGATTTCTGTGGGTTTGTAGGTTCCACCGGCTACCTCATAACTGATTTGCTTGGGTGGGATGCTGTGAGATTGGTTGTTCTCATCGATTACGATCCAGTTCTTTTTGCCATCTGGACGTTCTGCCACGGCGAGCCGTCTGTCGCCGTGCCACCGAAATTCTATCAGCGTTCCCTTATCCACAAGCTTATTTGACGAATGAACTATAAAATATAAAGTATTAAGTGTGTGGTGTGAAGTGTCAAGGTTGAATTTTCAGCTTTCAGCCTTTCCACTTCAGCTTTTTGATTATCCTTCTTGGTTGACGAAGGGCAGCAAAGCCACAAGCCTAGCCTGTTTGATCGCTTTTGTCATGTCTCGCTGCTGTTTGGCAGTCAGACCTGTAATGCGACGCGGCAATATTTTACCACGCTCCGTGATGAATTTGCGGAGCAGTTCGACATCTTTGTAGTCGATGGGGTCTCCTGGTTTAATCGGAGAAACGCGGCGACGAAAGTAAGCCATAGCAGTTGTCTGTTGTCGGTTGTCTGTTGTCGGTTGTCTGTTGTCAGGTTTCGGCGGTCAGTGACCGGCGAGCCATGTCCAATGTCCCTGGCCCCTGAGCTGTGGCCCAAGGCCCAATCCCCAGTCCCTACTTGATTTCTTTGTGGACTGTGTGCTTGTTGCAGTGAGGGCAGTGCTTTTTGAGTTCTAACCGGGCGGTGGTGTTGCGCCGGTTCTTGGTGGTGGTGTAGCGGGATACGCCCGCAGTGCGCTTTGCGGTGTTTGAGCGACACTCGGTGCATTCCAAGGTAATGATCAGGCGGACGCCCTTAGCCATAAATTTGCCGGGTTAAAAGGGATACAGATTTAAACGCAAATAACTATTATTTCACAAAACGGCGCAACTGCGCAACCCAGCGCTTAATTTTTAGATCGAGGGAGTAGCCCCGGCGGGTGGCGATGACCAGAGTGCCGGCGATGCGGTCGTGGAAGGCTTGCTGCAGCTGGGGGTCGAAGTTGGCCACGCCGCAGTCGATGGCCACGGGAAGCAGCAGCAGCATGTACTGGGCGGTGCTGGGGCTGAGGTTGGTGAAGCCGGTGATGGCCAAGATGAGGCCAATGCCGGCAGTCCCTTCCCGTTTGAAGAGTTCAAGAATTCCGGGGGTTTTGCCGGTGCGTTCGTCTACGACGCGCATGTCGAAGGCCCAGCGCCCGAAGCTTTGGCCCTGGGTGCGGGAAGGGACGACGATTCGCAAGATCAGCCAAACGATGAGTTGAGCCAGCCAACTCCCTCCCAGCAGTGGGCCAATCAGGAGCACCGGCAGCGCGTCGATGGAGAAGGCGCACCCCCTGCGCCAGATTTGAACCTTGGGCAAGCGGCTGGAGATGGGTTCGCTTTGCATGGGAGTTGGGGAATTGTCAGGGGCTACTATATATATTGGCACGGGTGGGCTTGGGGCTGGGGGCTTGGGGCTTGGGGCATGGGGCATGGGGCGGAAGAACCCCACCCCCTAACCCCCTCCCCGCACGCGGGGAGGGGGGACAAGATGGGTTAGGACGTAGGACAGGCGTTCCCTCCGCCCCCTGAGGTTAGGGGTAGGGTGCGTTCCCTCTTAGGGAACGCACCCTACGAGTTACACTCTGGCGAACGTCGCTGCCGGTGGCCCAGTCTGGCGCATAACCGCACCGGCACTACGGGTAGAGTTGACAAAAAAATCAAGAAGGTTTATAACAGAACATATAGTTTTGACAGGAGCGGGCCGGCCCCCAAAGATGAAAAAATGACTGGTAGCTACACTGTCCCAGAGCTGTCGCCTGACGAGCTGACGCTAATCCGGATTGCCACCGGCATTATGCAATTGGCAGAAAAAGTCCAAGGTGGCAAACCGGCAAAACTGCCATATCCCGCTCCGCTGCAGCTGGGTTTCAGCCAGCTGAGTAAACTCTGTTTGCTCAAAGGCGCGGCGCGACCCAAAAGTGTGCCAGACTTACTGAGCTGGTGCCAGCAAAGTCCTTTGAAGGATTGGCCACTCGAACTGCCAGAATATAATTTCAGCTCAGACGACACACTGCTCGACGACCAAATTCCCACCCAAGTCTGCTCTAATTTGGCGGAGTTAGCCGGCTCGAATTCCCAGGTGCTGGCTGAACTCACTCAAAAACGGATTATATATAGCGTATTTGAAATCAGCCAGCAGGCTAACGCACCTGACGCCTATGTTGAGTTTCGGCGTTTCATCATCACTCACCCTGTAGCAACTGAGAGCGATTTAGTGAAGAGGCGTCTAAACCTAAATCCAGAAGCGCTGACAAAACCGCTAGAGGAAGCTTATGAACCGGCACCCGACTCCTGCTTAGTAGGGGATTGCTATCAGTGCTGTCCGAACTGCGGCAATTTGTTGAGGCACCACATCAAAAAAGGTCGGGTTTGCGATATGTGCGATTACGCCGGTGACGGCGCAACGGGGAGGAGGATTCACAAACAGGAAGAAGTTTACTGGCTGAAGCAAGGGCTGCGGCGCTATATTGCCACACCCGGTATTCCTGAACTGCGTTTGGAAAAGCGACTCCAGGAACTGGGCGGAAACCTTGAAGTCAAACTCTGGCCTGAATTTGATAGATATGATTTGCGGATAGTTTTTCCAGATGGGGAAGCGTGGGCGATTGATGTCAAGGATTGGAAAAACTCCTTTGCGCTAGCCAAAAAAGTCGAGCCTATCCCCTCTGACCCACCCTGGGAGCGGGCCTATTTTGTTTTTCCTGACGAGCGCCGCAAGCAAAGTTATTATCTCAACGCATTTCGAGAAGCTGCTGAGAGGGTTCTGAAAAACAAGACTGACGCCTTGTTTGAAAGTGACTTAATTGACAAAGTGAAAAAGAAGTTGGGGGTGTGACATGCGCGATCCAAGAAACTGGCAGAAGGATTTGGCAGAGCAATTCAAGAAAAGCTGGCCGCAAAATGAACAGGGTAATGGTCGAGAGCTGACTCGAAAGATTCACGCGCTTTGCGAAGTCGAGTTAGGTCTTTATCTGCTGTCTCAGCTAGCGCCGGGCGAGCCAGCAAAAGCCCTGTGGGTGCTGCTGACCGGCTATACCTTTCCCACCTTAACCGCTAACTGGAGCCAAGAACAGCTACAGATGCTGGGCAATGCGCGATATCTTCTCTCTCATTTGAGAAGTCCGTATAAGTGGGAAGGGACACTAAAGACGTACCGGCAGCTCAACGAGCGCGTTCGAGGTTATGACGTTGAGGAAAAGCTAGAGACTCCCGCAGCACAGCGCCCTGTTAGCATTTGCCCGGAGCGCTATCAAGTCTATGGGAAAACTCTCCGCTCTGCCATTCCCCACTCTCAAGATTCAGTGCGCTGGGGTTCAGAGAAAACTTACCTATTTCCCGATGACAAAAATCAGATATCTAGCGTCACCATTCCCAAGGAATTAGTATTCCCACCACCGGCACGTCACAGCCATGCGATTAAGGCAAAGGGCGATGAGATTTCAGTTTCCTGGGATGAACTGATTGCAACGGCGGAATGGATGGATGAGCGCACCGGCGCGGAGAAAGACTCATCATGGGGGGAACGCCTGAGCAGGGTACAGATGGAGATTTTTGAGGAGAATAGCGATGTCCTCACCCCAGCCAGCCGGCTGACTTTGAAGGGGCTGACGCACCTGATTGGTATGGTATCATCAGGAAAATCAACGCTGATGGAGGTGCTTGCGGTTTGGGCGGCGCAGAAGGGGCTTCAAGTAACTCTAGTGGTGGGAGATGTGATTGGGGCGCTGAATCTGGCTGAGAAATTCAGGAAATTGGAGATTTCGGTGGCTCCTATTTTGGGCGCATCAAGTCGCGAGCGCCATACCGAAAGGCTGCACCGCGTTGTTACGGCTGAAAGCCCATTAGAACCGCTAACGCAAAAACACCCAGGATTCGACTGGCTGAGTACGGAATGCCTGCTGGAAGTGTTGCGGGGTGAGAGCAAAGATGAACCGCTGCCGGTGACGCACAGACCTTGCGGGAAGTTGTATCTGCAATCAAAAGAAGATGAGCAATATACCTGCCCCGTCTACAGTCAGTGCCAATTTCACCAGGCGCAGCTTGATTTAGTCAGCGCTTCTATCTGGATTGCAACACCGGCTAGTTTGGTGTATACTTGGGTTCCCCGGCAACTGTCTCCTGAACCGCCCCCAGACAGCAAAAAGGCGTCTGGTGGCAAAAAACAAAAATCCGCAAAAGATCCCAAAGGCATCAAAATCCGGTTTGCTGAGATGGTGTATCGGCGGAGTGACTTGGTAATTGTGGATGAAGCGGATCAAGTGCAGATGCAGCTTGACAGCACGTTCAGTCCGTGCCAGACTTTAGTGAGTCGGGGAGAAAGTGCTTGGCTGAACAAACTCCGCAAACACGTTGACGATCAGATAGACCAGCGAGGGCGGGAACAGCTGGACGATGAAAGCGTTTTGAGGTGGAATCGGGCGCACCGGCTCGTTCATTTAGCAACTGATGCCATCTATAACCGCATTCTGACTAATGCAGAGATTAGAAAATGGATTGATGATGCGGAATACTTTACTGAGCTGGTTTTGTTTGGTCAGCTGGCTCAAGAATTGAGTGAGGCACCCCGCCAGGAAATAGAACAGCATTCAGGGGATCTAAAACTGAAGGAGTTGTTTGACCAGTATATTAATGACCCTCTGGGAGACAAAAACGACAGCTTGCTGGCTGACTTGGCGCTCAAGGCGCTCGCTTCTGAAAACGGCGAGCAGGTGCGGCGACGCCTGAAGGCATGGATTGAGACGCAGCGAGAAGAAATGGGAAAGCCGGCGACACTGACAGAGAAACAGCTGGAATCAGCGGCGTTCAAACTGGAATTTGCCCTCTTGGTGGCGGTGCTTTTAGACCGGCTCAACCAGGTTTGGGCTGACTGGAAGCAAGTCGAGGTTAGGCTAAATCTTGACAAGGCAGATTCGGTATGGTTCAATCACCCCCCAGATGACTATTCTGCGGTAATTCCCGTAGCGCCGATGGGAAATTTGCTGGCACTCCAGTATGTTCCCCCAATAGACGGTTCGGAAGGTGCCGGCGATCTGAGATTTTTCCGCTGTATGGGTGTGGGGCGCTCTTTGTTGCTAAACTTCCACCAGCTGTTCGCTAGTGATGGAATTCCCGGACCTCACGTTTTATTGCTTTCGGGAACTAGCTGGGCGGGAAAATCGCCAGGGTGTCACATACAGGTGCCGGTGGCGGGGGTGTTGCGCTCTCCAGATAAAGAAGTGGACGCGATCAAAAATAAGAGTGCGTTTGAATTGCTGGTTTTAAAAGATGAGGATAACAGCCCAATCAAAGTTTCAGGACTCACCGGCAACCAGCGGGAGACAGCGCTGCGCAAGCTCCTTAATAAACTGACAGAAACCGGAAAACTCCCTGGCGGTAAGGTAGGCAAGAGTCTGCTGGAAAAAGAGTTAGACAAGCTCGAAGTTGGTCGAAAGCGCATTCTGCTGGTAGTTGGCAGTTACAGGGAGGCAGATCTGGCATACCGCTATTTGGAAAATCTGTCAGCGTGGCGGGGGAAGAGCATCCCTTTGATTTCTGATGATGACGAGTTAGAAGACAGTCAGGGTTTGCCACGAGGACTTGTTTACAAGTTAGCCGACAAAGAAGCCCAGATTCTGATTGCTCCTTTGCTGTCCATCGAGCGCGGGCACAACATTCTGAATGACGACAACAAAGCAGCGATTGGTGCGGCTTACTTTCTAGTCCGCCCCCACGAACATCCCAAGGACATCAGCTATGCCATTTACTCTATCAACCGCTGGGCGATTGAGCATTCCCAAGATTTATCTGGGATTGAGCAGCCGAATCCCCCAAGCTCACTTACAATAGACAAAGTGGGCAACCTTTTCCGCACAGCTGCCTTCCTTCGCTGGCGCAACCTCTTGCAACTGCCAATGATGTACAGAGTCATGCCCAAAAAAGAGCGGGAAGCTGTAACATGGAATCAGCTGGTGGCTATCTGGCAAGTCATTGGGCGTCTAATCCGTGGGGGGTGTCCAGCTCGCGTATTTTTCTGTGATGCTGCCTTTGCCCCAAATACGGCATCCGGGGAAGGACAACCCGACACGGCAGCTACAAGCCTGCTAGTTGGGATGGAACAGGTACTGCGCCCCTATTTTGAACCCAATTCTCAATTCCAGATATCGCCAAGAGAAAAGCAACTGGTCAAAGCACTCTATGAGCCGTTCTACGAAGCGATTAAAAAGACCAAGAAACTCACTAAGGAACTTCGCTGATGACGGTAAAATATAATCACGCACCCCCATGTTGAAACATGGGGCTGGACAAACAAAGCCCGCGCAGGCGGGCTGAGCAGACTCCTTTCTCAACGCCCCCGTTGGGGTGTGGGTAGCCGCTCTTGGAATCGCCCGCTACAATATATGAAAACAAGGAACTTCACTGATGCCCGCACAGTACAACCACCTGCGCACGCTTGCTTTCCAGTTTTCGCCTGAAGCTGGAGATATGTTCAGCGATTATTTTACCTTAAAATTTCCGGAGAAATGGAAAGAAGCGCTTAAAAGTTTGCAAGCCCGAGTGACAAACCGCGACCCCAAGGAGACAAACATCCCTATCGGCAACCTCAACAAGGCGTTTCGGGCGCTGGTTCCCGATATCATATCAATTGCCCGCTATCAAGACATATTCGGCGGGCGTACCTGGATATACAGCCGGCAAAAAATCGATACCGATAAACTGTTCCTGATAGTTCAGGCGTGGGTGAAGACAAGCTTTCGGAAGGCGTCTGAGGGCGACCGGCAGTATTTGCTAGCCAGAATGCAGCCTAATGACTTGCGCTGGGAGAAACAGCAGATTAACATAACTGATTGGCGGAGAGGTAGCAACGGCACAGCCGCACCAGTAAAATCCGATAGTTTTATCCTGTTTGCGGATGAAATTGCCGCCCGCTTGAGCGAAAAGTACACAGATATTGAATGTGACGACAGCATTCTGGAATTTTGCACTCGAGAGCAGCTGAGATTTCGTCGCGCTCCTCTCGCGCCTGGTTACAGCGGTGCGGAATTAATTTCTTGGCCACCATTTTGTTACAAGCCGGGGAAAAAGCGCTGGCCATATTCTTTGCTGCTGACTTTAAGCGTTCAGACGGTGCCTTTCCAGGAATTTCCCGGACTTTATATTGATGTAGGTTTGCGGCGCTGGGGTGGCGCTACGATTAACCCGCCGACAGACGGAAAAGAAACCAGCATCTATCTGCTCACCAGTGTGCCGTGGATTGAGGGATTCCCGCTGTCAAATAGCTTTCAGGTGGCTCCAATCCGGCGATATGGCAATAACTATGCGTGGGGGAGCAAGTTAGCGGAGTTGCTCAAGGAGTTGCAATTCAAACATCCCTTCCCGTTGCCGGCGGACATTTTTCAAAACCCAGAAGAAGCCCTCAATATTAATATTAAGAATGGCCGCACAAGTGCTGCCCTTGTTTACCGTACTGGCCTCAAACCGGATTGCGGTGTCAGGGCTGGGGTTATGCCAGGAGATCGCAGCCGGGTTTCTGAAAAGATTGCAGATTTACTCAAACAGGAGGGGGTGAAGTTTGTAGAACCTTTTGAAAGGGTTCAGTACAGTTTACCTAAAAGGCAAACTCCCTTTGCTGATGACTCGATATCTCTGTCGCAGCGACACCTCGCTGTAGGTAAAGCTGTTAACCGGCAGCTTACCCTGGAAATCTGGCATCAATCGGAGTTGGTGCGCGACGCCCTGATTAATGCTGTGCGCGATTGTCTCGGGCTGCAGGAAGAACCGGCATCCTTCCCGCACACTTGGGAAACTCCAGAATTAAGCCTGACTGTGCGCTTAACTCCTTTGGGTGAAATTGGCGCTCCTCTGGAGATTGATGCAGATACCGAGGATTCCACAGAACGACTCCATAAGGCTATCCGATATCGCTGCAAACAGATATCTCAGCAGCTTGGCAAAGCGTCACATTCTATTGTAGCATTCATAGAGTTGCAAGGGGCAGAATCATTTGACGAGCGTACCGATCCAAAACACGCAATCCGTCTGGGATTTGCCCACACCGGCAGACTGACGCAATTTATCAACCCTGATGCGGATATTGAGAGTTTGCCTGAGCGTGCGAAAAAGGCAGTGCTGGATGGGCTGCGCCAGTTGGGAGTGTGGCCACTTGGGGAAAAATTGGAATACAGCAACCGCAACAAAAAAGACCCCAAGTTTCTCGAATCTCTCCCCAAACCTGAACTTAATTGTGTCGGGCTGTGGATGATAAAGCATTACGCAGCCTTTTTGCCGGTGATGGTTTATCTGGAATGGTATAGCGGCCAAATCTATGCGTTCGCTCCTGGATTTAAGGACTGGCTGCCCTACCCACAAGCGCTGCTGGCGATCGCGCAAGGACAAGCTAAAGGGTACGGCGCTCAGAAAGACGCCATAGATTTCATTAAAGAAGCAATTGACAAGAATCTTCCCGAAAATACTCTTTTAATCTGTCACGCCCAGAACCTGCGGTCAACTTGGCATTGGCTGACAAACACACATATCCAATGCGACCGGCTGACGTTTGGGCAGAACCCCGCCAATGAAACGCCAACTCCCATCGAAGATTGGGAGGGACTTCGGATTGTGCGCGTGCGGGACAGCAGTGGGCGCGAAACACCCGAATATTACGCGCAAGATGAAGATGAAGTCGGTTTTACGAAAGGTCTTTTCCGCATAAGCGACCGAGTTTTCGCCAGCACTGCCCAAAAATCAGCCCAGCAGACAGGTGTGAGCAAAAATTTATCCAAATTTATCCGAGTCCCAAACAGTAAAGGTGAGTGGCTTCCTCCTGCGCCCAACAAACAGGCATCGAACCCACAAATGATTGAAATTACGGTTGCCGGTCTTCAAGAAGGTGATGAACCGGCACACTGGGCGGCACTCGTGCATGAGTTGCGGCACGTTGCAATAAATTACAGTGATGCGACGCAGCTACCTTTCCCCCTGGATTTGGCAGCGGAGATGAAAGAGTATACGCTGCCGGTGGAGGATGAGGAGGAGTAAACTCTCCCACCGGCACTCCCCCCACACCACTAACATCAATAGTGGGGTGCCGCACTTAGCACGCACCCCACTACTCTACATCGCATCTGGATCAATCCCCAGTTCCCGGAGTTTAGCGGCTAATCGCTGCGCTCGCTCTTCAGCCTCCCGCCGCGCTTGTTCGGTTTCTTCATGCGTTAGCAAAAACTCACCAGTTCTGGGATTGAAGAACCGCAAGTTGCCATCTGGCAGAAGCCGCAAATCGAGTTCTAACACTTCACTCGCTAAGGACACTGTGCCGTCGGGCAAAACAGTCCGGGCAATCGGGAAGTAATTCCCTTCTACTAAACGCAACCCCTGAAGTTGGGGATTCAAATAGTCGCCGGTTGGGTCATACTGGAAATATTCCCGCACCCCCAAAAAAGCATAGATCCCTTTCTTGGCACCCTGGTCTTGACTCCGGGTACTAATTGAGGTAATCTCTAAGACAAACTCAGGGGCTTTGCCAGCTTCCTCCCACGTTTTGTAAGACCGGCGCTTGCGCTTCTCTACCCCAAACACCACAAAAACATCTGGGGCGACCACAGACGCGGGCTTTCCTTCTTCATAATAGATAAAAAGATTCGCCGATACATAAACGTCGGGACGGTTCCGGTAGTAAATCCTCAGCCGTTTAACAGCATAGAACAAACAATCGCGATGGAAATCACTCTCAGCTATCGGCAATCCATCCTCATCCGGGTATTCAATTGGCGTTGAGTTGAGCGCTGAAACTGTCATTGCCTGAAACCTCAATCTAGAAGTAGGGTGCGTTCCCTTTGGGAACGCACCCTACCAGCCTACAATTGCTATAGCAATAGACAGTCAGTTTAGGACACTGGGATATTAAGTATAGGCGTAGGGCAGGCGTCTCGCCTGCCCTTAAGGTCTCTGGGACAGGCGAGACGCCTGTCCTACGTCTTAACCTAAGTGGCAAGCGCTATAACATGGAATCTGTACCGGCAGGGGGTGTTGCCCAGGGCGTGGGATGAACTCTTCTGTTTCCCTCCCCTCCCCGTGCAGTAACTCTTTGGGTGCGTTCCCTATCCCACCGGCACCGATAGAGGTGGGTTCCCGCGCGAGGGAACCCACCCTACTCCTTTCGCTCCCTTGCCGTACACGGGGAGGGGGTTGGCTTACAAGGGCCTTGGAAGCAAAGAACGGCGTTGCATTGGCGAACGTCGATATCGGGCGAAGTCGTCAAGATCCCCGCGCCAATGCGAAAGCCCCTACCTTGGATCTGGTGTAGGGGCTTTCGCATGAGCGTGACGGTTTTTGCAATCGGGGAAAAAATGGTATTCGCTCATGCTTCGCCCTTCCCCTAACGCTATCGGCAGACAACCTCTCAAAAACCCACCCCCGAAAGGGTTGGGGGCTGGGGTTCAGCACCGGCACCCCTTGAACCGGCCTACAATAGTTAATGCACTCCCTGTAGGGGAATCGGAAGCACGCATGCAAGTCCGTTTTAAGGTCGTTCGACAAAATCAAGGCACCGCGCCTCGGGTGCAAACCTACACCCTAGACGCCGAACCGGGCAACACCATCCTGGATTGCCTCAATCGCATCAAGTGGGAGCTTGACGGCACCCTGGCATTCCGCAAAAATTGCCGCAACACCATCTGCGGTAGCTGTTCCATGCGCATTAATGGCCGTTCCGCGCTAGCCTGTAAGGAAAATATCGGCAGCGAAATCGCCAGACTGGAACAGATCGCCGCCCAAGCAGGAGAAACCCAGCTTGGACAAAGCGGACAAAACGCCCCGCCGCCAGCACCGGCAGACTCCATCCCAGAAATCACCGTCGCCCCAATGGGCAACATGCCGGTGATTAAAGACCTGGTAGTGGACATGGCCAGTTTCTGGGACAATCTGCAAGCCGTTGACCCCTATGTGAGCACCGGCGCGCGAAAAATCCCCGAACGCGAGTTCCTGCAAACCCCTCAAGAGCGAGAGAAGCTCAATCAAACAGGTAATTGCATCCTCTGCGGCGCTTGCTATTCCGAATGCAACGCCCGCGAAGTCAATCCCGATTTTGTCGGTCCCCACGCCCTCGCCAAAGCTTACCGCACGATCGCAGACTCCCGCGACGCCGAAACCGAAAGCCGGCTGGAAAAATACAACCAACCCTCCGCCGGCGTCTGGGGCTGCACCCGCTGCTACTACTGCAATGCCGTCTGTCCGATGGGCGTCGCCCCAATGGATCAAATTGGCAAAATCAAAGAGGAAATTCTCGAACGCAAGGATGCCAGTTCCAGTCAGCCGGTTCGCCACCGCAAGCTCTTGCTCGATCTCGTCAAAGAAGGCGGCTGGATTAATGAGCGTCAGTTCGCTCTCCGCCTATTTAGCCACTCTTTAACCGGATTCAAAGAGCTGGCCAAGCTGGGGCCGCTTGGATTGCGCATGCTGCGGCGAGGGAAGATTCCTATGGAATTTGAGCCTTCGGAAGGCACTGAGCAAGTGCGAGCGCTGATTGAAGCCGTGCAAAAGTTAGAGTCTCTATCTGCAGGCAAAAACAAGTAAGCAACTGCCTTGACAAACCCGCTTTATTGTGATATAATTTAACGTCTCACGGAGGTAAAATAAACACAGTGAAACCTGAAAACCCCGCCTCACCGGCACCTTCTCAAACCGAATCTTACACCCCGCCAGAACCGGCCTTTGGCTGGACTCCCTACGCCGAACAAATCAACGGGCGATTTGCCATGCTCGGATTTGTGGCGCTGCTGGTTCTGGAATTTTTCACCCGTCAGGATTTCTTCACCTGGCTGGGTTTGCGCTAAATTTTCCCTCGTTTCCCTCGTTCCCACTTCCCTATAGCAGTAGTCATTTAGGGAACGGACGTAGGACAGGCGTCTCGCCTGTCCCTGTCCCTACTAGCAACGAGGGATAACGAGGGATAATTTTGTCAATCTCCCTAGCGGATAGTCAGAGTGTACCGGCCACGCCCCTCTTTGTCAGAAGCATTGACAATCACCCGGTAAACGCCGGTGCGGGGCAGTGTGGCGGTGATAGCAGAATCTGTGGTATTATTACTAGCATTGTTATTTTCTTTGAACACCTTGCCATCCGGAGATACGATCACCAAATAGGTGTCAAAATCCGGACTTTCCAGGGTAATGGTAACAGTCTGACCGGCACGCCCTGTAAAGCTAGTCATGCGATAGAGACTGCCGTCCGAGGGAAGCACAGAGGCACCGGGGCCCAAAACGCTCTGGATGGTGACGTTCATGGTTCCCTGCGGGCCAGGGTCGAGGCCGGCACCGGCAGCGTTACCGGCAGCGTTACCGGCAAACGCTCTCAAGCTGTAAGCCCCGGATTCCCCCGCCTGAGAGGAGTTGGCAATCACCGTGTACCTGCCACTGGCGGGCAGTGTGGCCACAATGCGGGCGCTGCTGCCACCGCCACCGTCGTTATCTTGCGCCACATCCCGCCCGCGAGGATTGAGCAAAATCAAAAACGGGTCAATTTCCCGGCTGGTCATTTCCAGCGTCACCCGCTGTCCCGCCCGCCCTTCAAAGGTGTAAATGTCGAAAAAGCTGCTGTCCGCCCGCAAGGTCAGAGAACCGGGACCGAGCTTGCCGGCAACCGGCTGTCCGTTGAGGGCGATAGGTTTGGGTGTGAAGTTGGGAACTGCCGGTCCCGAACTCCTCGATGCGGTGCGGGGGGCGCGACCTTCTCGCACTGCACTCAGGAAAGGTAACACCCGATCTGCGGATATGGCAAAACCAATACCAATGTTACCCCCCTGGCGAGCGGTAAAAATCGCTGTGTTGACGCCAATCAACTCTCCCTGGCTGTTTAAAAGCGGCCCACCGGAGTTGCCCGGATTGATGGCGGCGTCTGTTTGGATTATGCCCCGCTGCTGGTCGATGCGGCTGACAATCCCTACGGTGAAGGTTCCCTGAAACCGTCCGAAGGGGTTGCCGATGGCAAATGCCCGCTGGCCCACTTGTGCGGAACCCGCCGCCGCGATCGGAAGCGCCGGCAGATTGCTCTGGCTGCGAATCCGCAGCACAGCTAGGTCTAAACCCCTCTCCCCAAAGGCAATCACCTCAGCAGCGAGGCGTCTGCCGTCGGCGAGGGTGACGCTGACTGTGCCGGTGGCGTTCGCCACGACGTGGGCGTTGGTTAGGACTAGACCGTCTGAGCTAATAATGCTGCCACTGCCGGTCTCCCTGCCGGCGCTGACGGACACTACAGCTGGACTTGCCTGTTGGTAGACGCGAATGTTGATTTGCTCATCGGCATCTTGGGCGTATGCGCGGTTGGAGTGCGACAGACCGGCAGGGGTGAGGGAGTCTCCCACCACTGTACCTGTGACTGTTCCCACCGCTAGCATCCCTGACGCTGCCAGACGCAAGAGCTTAGTATTCATCTTTCAACTCCTAAGATTTACGCTAAATAAATGACTTTATTTCTTGTCGCCAAGTTCACGGGAGCAAGATAAAAGCTAGGCAAAAGCTGACGGAGGCAATCAAAAATTGGTTTTCCCCCAGTTATTGTTTCCCTAAGCTTTCATGCGGATAACATCTAGGGCTTTCTGTTCGGGGCTCGAAGAACCGCCAATTACTCGTTCCCAGCACAATTTTTGGTTTCCGTAAAGGGTTGGCTGCAAGGATCGCCGGCAACAAGCCGGCTGGATTCCAGCACCACATATTGCCCATCTTCACTTATTGTAAGACAGCGCAACCGCACGCAAAGACCATCTGCGTTCATCTGCGTGCGTCTGCGGTTAAAAATCCCAGAAACCCGGCACCTCAGGGAAAGCCGGCAGGAAGATTGAGCGGTCGCCCAGAGGTGTCTGTTACCATAATATTCCACTTGCCATTGAAACCGGCTTCAAAAGCAATAGTGCTGCCATCGGCGCTGATGGTGGGGTTGCGCACTTCTGCCTTGAGGTTTTCCGTGAGGTTGCGCAGCTGGCGAGTGGGTCGGTTGTAGAGGTAGATGTCGGCGCGCCCCTGCCGGCTGCCGGCGAACACAATGTAGCGCCCGTCTTCGGTGAGGGCGGGGTCAGAGGCGATCGCATTGAGGGAGTTCAATCCCGGCAAGTCAACCATGCGCCGTCCGGCGGCGTCGTAAAGGTAAATGTCTTGACGCCCCTGCCGGTCGGAGACAAAGGCGATGTAGCGATCGGTGACTTGAGGGGTCATTTCCGCGGCGGGGCTGTTTAAACTCCGCCCCCCCGGATCGAAGGGAAAGCTGAGCATGCGGGGGTAGCCGGTGCAGCCGCTGAGGGTGCCGGCAAGGACAGCAACTGAGAGCAAAAGTGAGCGCTTCACAAACTGACAAATCCCTGGCAGGTGTTGATTAATTAATTATACTTCTTAGAGAGAAAGCTTGAGGTTTGTAGTAGGGCTTTAGCCCCGCGTGCCCCGACTTCTCAGACAGAAAAATTGAGGTTTGTAGTAGGGCTTTAGCCCCCCGTGCCCCGACTTCTTAGACAGAAAAATTGAGGTTACCTCGTTCCCAGGCTCTGCCTGGGAACGCACCTCTGGAGGCTCTGCCTCCTTTCTCCAACAAGCAAATTAAAAGCCTAACAGCTGATTAGCATAAGTAGGGTGCGTTCCCTAAAGGGAACGCACCCTACTTTCTTTCTTGGCGTCCTTGGCTCAGGAGCGGTTCATTATTCCCAATCTTCTAAGGTGCCGGTGCGGGAGAGGAACCGGCAGGCGGGCCATCAAGCCTGTCCAGTTCAATCAGCGGGCCCCGGTCGATGACTTCAATGTCCCACTGACCGCGCCGGCCCGTTTCAAAGACAATATACCGGCCATCGGGACTGATGCTGGGATTGCGCACCCAGCCCATATACCCCTGCGTCAGGATTTGCGACTGGCCGGTAATCCGGTCATAAAGTTCAACTTCCGGTCTGCCGGTGTCGCTGGCGATGTAGACAATATAGCGGGCGGTGTTGCTGATGCTGGGGCTGTCGGCGACTGCATCTCGCCGGTTCAAGTAGGGCAAATTGACAAACTGGCGCTGCTGCAAGTCGTAGAGCATAATATTGCGGCTGCCTTCCCGGTTGGAGACAAACGCCAAAAAGCGACCGCTGCCACTCAACGCCGGCTTTTCGTCAGTGTAGCGGCTGTTGATGGCAACGGGCTGTGTGGGGAGATTGACTGGGCTGCAGGCTGCAGTAAAGCTGGCTGCGCTAACAGCCAGCCAGCGATAAATTGACCTTATGGGAGACAATCTGTTCACCGGGACGCAAGGCAATTGGTCGTGGGGCAATCGGGGACTGGTTAACCGGCATTGCTGACTGACTAGCGGTCGAAATTTGCTGAATTGTCCTCTTCCGCATCGGGGTCGCCCACCGGCTTGTATTCCACGTAATCAGCTGGCGTCGCCTCGTCCTCATAGGAACTGGGCCGGCCCGTCCCCTCTTGCGGCGGACGAGTCCTTTTCGGTCGGGAGGCGTCAGCGGGTTTGCGACCGGCGGTGCCTCTGGCACTGCTGGGGCGCGGGGGCGTTTCTTCCTCAGGAGCCGGTGAATCCCACTGATCGGGCGGCGCAGTCGGGCGTTCGCCGGCGGGGCGGGGGCGGCGCTTGCGCGGCCCTTCTTCTGGCCCGTAGCTGTCCTCACTGCGGCTGCGGCTGCTGGGGGGGCGGCGGCGCACTTCTTCCTCATAGCCTTGGGTTTTGGAATAGCGCGATTCCTGAGTTCCCCGAATCCGCCTTCTTGGAGGCAGTTCTTCTTCTGGTTCTAGTGTATTATCTAGTTCAGCTTCCACGTAGTCATAGACCCTGCTGACCGGTCGCTCATCATCGACAATCGGCGCACTGCGCTTGGCTTGCACTGCGGTGACGCCCCGCAGGCGGACGCTCTCCACCGCGAAGAAGATAGACGTGCCGGTGAGCAAGAACTGGCCGAACTGCAAGATCGGGTCTTGCCGCCAGCCTTGGAAAAATAATATACCGCCGCAGAGTAAACCCACTGCTGCGAAGAAAATGTCGTGGTCGCGGGCGAGGCGGGGCTGCACTGAGCGCAAAAAGTACAGTGCTGCCCCCGCAACCACCAGCACAATGCCCAGCAGACTGCTCCAGCTAAATCCGACGTTTACCATTTCTTCTCTCCTGTGACAGTCATATTTTAGCGACTGGCGCTGAAAATCTCAAAGTCCTGCATTAGAGCACCGGCACAGAAGTAGCCCAACCGGAGGCGTGCGGCTATAGGCTGACTAAGTTGTCTCTGTCAAGGGAAGTTCGTTTAAAATAGCGAAACCCCAGTTTAGCGCAACGGGGCAATTTTCGGTGCTGCCCCTTGCTTGAACTGAGGTTTTCCCGGAGCGTTACGGCTCTAGGAGCGCTGGATCTTGTCCTTCTGGCTGATAAAGATCAGACCCACGGTGGCTGGGATGAGGACAATTACAGCACCCCACAGCAGACTCCACAGAAAGTTCGCGAGTGATGGCGTCATAGTTCCTGGTTCCTTATTTACAACAATTTGTTGAGTTAATTTTAATACTCTGTTACACCGTTGAGAAGTCGGCGCGGTCATAACCGGCACGTTCTGGCGAAACTGGGCTGGCAAAGCTTGGCTCGCCCAGCAGCCCTGGGGCTGGGGGGAGCTTGGCGCAGCCGTGCCGGTCGCCACAAACCGGCTCATGTCCCACTGTACAATAAAAATGAGTGTTTTTTACAAAAGATTACATTTCTTAACAAGCCATGACAGCTGCGACCCTCGCCTCCTGGATTCTTGGCCCCGCCCTGGGGGTGATGACCTTCTTGTTTATCTTCCGGATTGTCCTGACCTGGTATCCGCAGGTGAATCTCAACCAGCTGCCGTTCAATCTGGTGGCTTGGCCAACTGAGCCGTTTTTGGTGCCGGTCAGGAAGCTCGTGCCTCCTCTGGGCGGCGTGGACATCACTCCGATTATCTGGGTGGGGATTTTCAGTCTGGTGCGGGAAATTCTGCTCGGACAGCAGGGGCTGCTGACGATGCTGAGGGGGTAATGGGCATGCGCCCAGCGCCCAATTATTTGCGCATCATCTGCTCAACGAAATTGGTGTAGATATCGCCCTGCAAAAAGGCCGGTGTCTCCAGAATCTTTTGATGGAAGCTGATGGTTGTGGGCAAGCCGGTGATCGCGCACTCGCGCAGCGCCCGCTTCATCCGCCGGATGGCACCGGCCCGGTCGGGAGCCCATACAATTAATTTGCCTATTAACGAATCGTAATAAGGCGGAATTTCGTAATCAGTATAGACGTGGGAGTCCATGCGCACGCCGGTGCCGCCCGGGGGGAGATAGCCGCTGATCCGCCCCGGACTGGGGCGGAAGTTGTGGTCGGGATCTTCGGCGTTGATGCGGCACTCTATAGAATGACCGTTCAGCTTCACTTGGTCTTGGGTGAGGTGGAGTTTTTCCCCCTGGGCGACTCGGATTTGCTCGGCAATTAGATCCAGACCGGTGATCATTTCTGTTACCGGGTGCTCGACTTGAATGCGGGTGTTCATTTCCATAAAGTAGAAATGGCCAGATTTGTCGAGGAGGAATTCCACGGTGCCGGCACCGGTGTATTTGATGGATTTGGCCGCTTTGACGGCGGCTGCGCCCATTTTTTTCCGCAGGTCCGGGGTGAGGGCGGGGCTGGGGGCTTCTTCGAGCAGCTTCTGGTGGCGGCGCTGGATGGAGCATTCGCGCTCGCCGAGGTGGATGACGTTACCGTGACTGTCGGCGAGGATTTGGAATTCAATGTGGCGGGGGCGCTCGATGAATTTTTCCAGATAGACACCGGAATTGCCGAAGGCAGCTTCGGCTTCGCCCTGAGCGGCTTGGAAGAGTTTGGGCAGTTCGCTTTCTTCGCGCACGAAGCGCATTCCCCGCCCCCCGCCGCCGGCGGTGGCTTTGATCATCACGGGGTAGCCGATTTTGCGGGCGGTGGCGAGGGCGGCGCTTTCGTCGGTGAGCAATCCGTCGCTTCCGGGTACGGTGGGCACACCGGCACGCTGCATGGTTTCCTTGGCGGTGGATTTATCGCCCATTGCCCGGATGGCGTCTGGGGTTGGGCCGATGAAGGTAATCTGGTGATCGGCGCAGATTTCGGCAAACCGGGCGTTTTCCGCCAAAAAGCCGTAGCCCGGGTGAATGGCGGTGGCGTTGCGCGTCAGGGCGGCAGCGATAATGTTGGGGATGTTGAGATAGCTTTTGCCGCTGGGGGGTTCGCCAATGCAAACGGCTTCGTCAGCGAGCTGGACGTGGAGGGCGTGCCGGTCGATAGTAGAGTGGACTGCCACCGTGGCAATCCCCATCTCCTCGCAGGTGCGGAGAATGCGCAGGGCGATTTCGCCTCGGTTGGCAATTAGAATTTTGGAAAACCGCATTGGGCAGCTGTGGGGGGTAGTTGGGCTGGGATCTGCTCAGTCACTCTCAGGGGTTCAGGGTGGCTGTGGGGATGCGCTCGGGATGACAGGTTGTTGATTTTATCATGTTGGGGGGCTGCAGCGCTGGGGGGCCGGTGTGAGTTTTTTGGAGAAATCCAGCCCCCGTTCCCGGGTTCGCTAGAAGGAGGGTATTAATAGTGAACCGCCCCCGTGAAGGAGCGCCAAGAGGGATAAGAGGGGTGTTGCTCGCTGCCGGTGGGGGCTTTGGGGGGGGTGAGGGGGGAAAAATTTTAGCCGGGAGCGGGAGGCGCTGGAGTGCCGGCGGCACAAGGGTTTGGCGGGCACCGGCACAGGGGGAGGAAAAAAATTTTTTCAGCCGGTTGGGAAAACTCTTGCCAAGTCGGGGGGAATTGTGTATTATGTAATTCTGCAAGCGGATGTGGCGGAATTGGTATACGCGCACGTTTGAGGGGCGTGTGGGCAACCTTGCGAGTTCGAGTCTCGCCATCCGCATTGAGAGACTGGTGTCCTGGGCGTAGGACAGGCGTCTCGCCTGTCCCTGTCCAGAAGGCGTAGGACAGGCGTCTCGCCTGTCCCTGTCCTCTCGCCTGTCCCTGTCCCTGTCTCCGTCCTGGGGGTGCCGGTGGGGGGCGAACGCCTGAGAATGCGAGTCATAATGAAATTTGAACAGAATATGGTAAGTAGGAGCGTTTCTGGCAATGAGACGAGTTATTCTCTACCCGGGCGAAGATGGCTACTGGGTGGTGGAGTGCCCGAGTTTGCCCGGTTGCGTGAGTCAGGGCAAAACCAAGGAAGAAGCTATTGCTAATATCAAAGAAGCTATAATGGGGTATATTGCCGCACTAGAGTCAGACGGGTTGCCTGTGCCGGCAGAGAATTTTGACAACTTGGAAACTTTGCTAGTGGTGGTATAAGCAAGTTACCAAGAATTTCAGGACAGGAGTGCGTCAGAGCTTTAGCCAAGGTAGGTTTTTATTTCAAGCTACAGCAAGGCAGTCATATTATCTTGCGGCGCGATGCTCCTTTCGCTCAAGTTGTTGTGCCGAATCACGAAGAACTTGATAGGGGAACGCTGCGAACTGTGATTCGAGATGCTGGTTTGAGTGTGGATGAGTTTGTGGAGTTATTGTGATGCCGGTGAACTGACTGAAGGCGTAGGACAGGCGTTCCCTCCGATCCGGAAGGCGTAGGACAGGCGTCTCGCCTGTCCCTGTCCCTGTCCTTGTCCTTGTTAATTGAGCACAGTAGGGTGGGTTGCCCTCTTAGGGCAACCCACCTTCCCGATAACTCAGCAATGGCAATCGACCTCAGAGCTCGGACGATGGAGCTCAGAGCTCGGACGATGGAGTTCAGAGCTCGGACGATGGAGCTCCGAGCTCGAAGGATGGAGTTCAGAGCTCGGACGATGGAGCTCAGAGCTCGGACGATGGAGCTCCGAGCTCGAAGGATGGGGTTCCGAGCTCGAAGGATGGAGTTCAGAGCTCGGACGATGGAGCTCAGAGCTCGGACGATGGAGCTCCGAGCTCGAAGGATGGGGTTCAGAGCTCGAAGGATGGGGTTCAGAGCTCGAACGATGGAGCTCGGAGCTCGGACGATGGAGCTCAGAGCTCGGACGATGGAGTTCCAAGTCTTCCCATCCACACCGAGCGCAACTATGGCAGATTGCTACTGAGTGAGGTACAGATATTAGATCCCCCCAACCCCCCTTAAAAAGGGGGGCTTTAAGAATGTTCCCCCCCTTTTTAAGGGGGGGCTAGGGGGGGATCAAAGCGTACTTCACGCAACTGAAAACTGCTATAAGATGACAGCACCCTCAGAACGGTTCACCAATAGGGTTGCCCTTCAAGTCCCACAACCGCACAGTCCCGTCATCACCGCCGCTGACGACTGTCTTCCCATCCGGACTGAAGGCGACTTCGCTGACAGGACCCTCATGTCCTTTGAACGGTTCACCTTGGGGATTGCCCTTCAAGTCCCACAACCGCACTGTCCCGTCTCTACCGCCGCTAACGACAGTCTTCCCATCCGGACTGAAGGCGACTGAGAAGACCCAACCCTCATGTCCTTTGAACGGTTCACCGATAGGATTGCCCTTCAAGTCCCACAACCGCACTGTACCGTCAACACCGCCGCTGACGACTGTCTTCCCATCCGGACTGAAGGCGACTGAGCTGACCCAACCCTCATGTCCTTTGAACGGTTCACCTTGGGGATTGCCCTTCAAGTCCCACAACCGCACAGTCCCGTCATCACCGCCGCTGACGACAGTCTTCCCATCCGGACTGAAGGCGACTGAGTTGACAGCACCCACATCTCCTTTGAACGGTTCACCTTGGGGATTGCCCTTCAAGTCCCACAACCGCACAGTCCCGTCATCACCGCCGCTGACGACAGTCTTCCCATCCGGACTGAAGGCGACTGAGAAGACCCAACCCTCATGTCCTTTGAACGGTTCACCTTGGGGGTTGCCCTTCAAGTCCCACAACCGCACAGTCCCGTCATCACCGCCGCTGACGACAGTCTTCCCATCCGGACTGAAGGCGACTGAGTTGACAGCACCCACATCTCCTTTGAACGGTTCACCGATAGGGTTGCCCTTCAAGTCCGACAACCGCACTGTACCGTCTTCACCGCCGCTGACGACTGTCTTCCCATCCGGACTGAAGGCAACTGAGAAGACACGACCCTCATGTCCTTTGAACGGTTCACCTTGGGGATTGCCCTTCAAGTCCCACAACCGCACTGTACCGTCTTCACCGCCGCTGGCGACAGTCTTCCCATCCGGACTGAAGGCAACTGAGGTGACACGACCCTCATGTCCTTTGAACGGTTCACCTTGGGGATTGCCCTTCAAGTCCCACAACCGCACAGTACCGTCAACACCGCCGCTGGCGACAGTCTTCCCATCCGGACTGAAGGCGACTGAGAAGACCCAACCCTCATGTCCTTTGAACGGTTCACCTTGGGGGTTGCCCTTCAAGTCCCACAACCGCACAGTCCCGTCCAAACCGCCGCTGACGACAGTCTTCCCATCCGGACTGAAGGCGACTGAGAAGACATAACCCTCATGTCCTTTGAACGGTTCACCTTGGGGGTTGCCCTTCAAGTCCCACAACCGCACAGTCCCGTCCAAACCGCCGCTGACGACAGTCTTCCCATCCGGACTGAAGGCGACTGAGAAGACATAACCCTCATGTCCTTTGAACGGTTCACCGATAGGGTTGCCCTTCAAGTCCGACAACCGCACTGTACCGTCTTCACCGCCGCTGACGACTGTCTTCCCATCCGGACTGAAGGCAACTGAGAAGACACGACCCTCATGTCCTTTGAACGGTTCACCTTGGGGATTGCCCTTCAAGTCCCACAACCGCACAGTTCCGTCTGTACCGCCGCTGGCGACAGTCTTCCCATCCGGACTGAAGGCGACTTCGCTGACAGGACCGAAATGCCTTTGGCGACGCTTGCCTTCTAGGGCCAATTTTATCCCATCTAGTGAGCCAGACTGAACCGGCATCAAAACCTCAGTCTGCGGGAAGCGGATCTCCCCCGTTCCCTGAATTGGCGCAACTTGGGCGCGAACCGGCTCAACACCCAGGGAATACCTCACACCGGCACTTTCCCCCAGCGCCGCCAGTTGGGTGTGACTTATAGCAGATTCCAACTGAGTCAGGTACAGGGATTTGATCCCCCCCTCACCCCCCCTGAAAAAGGGAGAGGATAACTCGCTCACCCACAGCGCCGGGGATACAACCGCAATGGCAGTCATCACCCCCACCAACAAGTAACTCCACCCCCCGTACAGGAGGTTTTTGCGCCGGCACTTTATGCTTTTGAGTCGCAATTCCCGCGCCAGACACCACAGCTTGCCCACATCAAAATAATTCATCGTTTGTCATTCTCCCCGATATAGGGTCACTCATATTAGTGAGGATCGCGTCATAAGCCTCACTAATATGAGGGTAGGGTGCGTTCCCAAAGGGAACGCACCCTACCAACTACAAACCTATCACCGGCACACGCGAATTTGCGGAATAACCACAAACCTGCTTTCCAGAATTTCCCCCGTAATATCGTCTGTCTTCAGGTGCCGGAAAATGCTCCCAACTGTCACCTCACCGCGCTGAAACTGGAATTGATTGACCTGAATCCCCTTTCCCTGTAATTTCTCAGTGCCTCTTTTGGACAGGCAGCCGATTTCCCGCCCCTGCTGTGTCAGTATTGCCCAATTATTTCCATAGCGGTTGACTCTCATCTGGAGCGGCTCTCCTTCGCGTATAGTTTCAATGATTGGCTGCTGATCCACAGTTGCCCGATCTCCTATATGCACATCTTTTGGATTCAAATCCAAATAAAGCATCCGCTGTGGGAGTTGCCCACCGGCCCACTCTATCTTTTGGCTGCTGACGCCAGTCTCCCGCACGAACTGGCTGGGTTGAGTGGAGCACAGCACCAGTTCATCCTTAGCCCTCGTCATGGAAACGTAGAAAAGCCGGCGCTCAGACTCAATCTCATTATAAGCCGCGCTGAAGTTATCTGTCAAGAGGATTACCTTGGGAAACTCCAGTCCCTTTGCGCCGTGACAGCTAGTCACCAGGACAGCTTTTTCCTCCAGAAAGACCTCGCTCTTATTGAACTCCAGCAAAGCCATAACAATGTCACCGGCACTCACCGGCAATCCCCAGTTTTCCAAACCGCATCCCCGTTCCAAATCCAAATCACCGGCAATCTTGAGCAGAGTTTTGACGGTGGGTTCTTCCAAGCTGCGGTTCCAAAGTTTAAACTGACTGACAAACCAGTCCTTTACCGACTCAGTGGCTGAGAAATCAAGGGATTGGGCGTTCAACTCGTCAATCAGCTGACAGGTAACGCGATTCCGAACCAGCTTAATCTCCCCTCCCTTAAGGGCGTAAGAAGGAATCCCCTGTCTTTCCAAAAGCAGGCGAATGGGGCTGAGGCTGTCCCACTGATAGGCTAAAACCGCAATATCGTTCGCGGGAATTCCCTGACTGCGCCAATCCTGAATTTTCTGGACAATCCAGCCGGCTTGAGAGGAGGTATCGCGGAAAGTAAAAGCGGTTACAGGTAATCCGCCGCTACTTTCCCGCGCCGAGTCGATACGAACTTGCTCCTCAGGTTTCTGCTTGCACCGGCTTTTGTTGTTGCATATCAGATTGTTCGCCGCCCCGATAATCGGCTCAGTCGAGCGGTAATTCTCGGTTAGCAGAAAGCGCCTAGCCTTATACTCCTCTTCAAACTGCTGGATGTATTTAGGGCTAGTTTTTCTGAACTCGTACAAATTCTGGTCATCATCCCCGATAACGCAGAGGTTAATCTGCACCGAGCGAGACTCATCCCCAGAATCCCCCAAACCGGCAATCAGTTTAATCAGGCGGTACTCGTCCTCAGCCACATCTTGATATTCATCCACAAAGATATACTCAACATTGCCGAGTAGCTCAATGCGGCGAGCCTGAGTGTCCCCATCATCTGACTCCTCTCCCAGCTCAATCAAATCGCAAGCTTCCTTGAGCAGCTTTGTAAATTCCTCATCCTTTGAGAGCCTTTCGGAACCCTGCGCCCAGCCCAAAAGCGCCAGTGCGAGTCCGTGAAAAGTGTAGACACGCAGCCCCGATGCGGCGGAGCCAATTAGCTCTCCCAACCGGAATCGCAGTTCCCGCACAGCATTGCGATTATAAGCCAGCACTAAAATTCGCTCTGGATCTACCCGCTTCACCTTAACCAGGTGAGCGATACGGCGCACAATCGTGCGAGTTTTGCCAGAACCCGGACCGGCAATTACCAGCAGTGCGGGGTTTTCAGCCAGGACAATCTCTCTCTGCGCCGAGTTCAAATCCCCCATGATGCGCTCGTAATCATCCTGAGTGACGGGGCGCTTCACCGCTTCGGTAGAGAGGTTGGGGTACGCCCGCGCAAATTCCTTTTCCGACAGGCGGAAGTAATCGGAGATCAGCTTCTGGCGAGCCGCCGGCTCTTCGAGCTTGCCGTATTCCAGCATAATGTGGGTGCGGCGCGTCTGCTCCTCATAGTAAGCCTTGATTTGTTTGTAGCCACTGCTGACAGCAGACTCTTTTCGCCCCTTAATCACTCGGATTTTGAACGCCTGATGCCACAGATTTAATCCCTCAGCGATCCGCACAATCTTGCGGTAGTGCAGCCACAGCAACACATCTGAAAGTTCCCTCTCAGTCGCCCGGAGGGGATGCGTTTTCTGATTCACGCTGTCAAGCAGTTGCTCTAGCTCGCACTCCACGCGCAGGCGAGCGCCTTCTTTGCTGGACAGGTTTTCGTATAAAACCTCCAGCACCGCGCCGGCTAAATCCTGCCGGCGCTCCAGGTTTTCTGCAACCTCCATTTCCTCAAGACGCACCAGCTCGCGGCTGATTTTAGTCAGGCGAACCCACTTCTGAGCGCACCAGCCCTCTAAAATATCCATAAGGCGAGCGGCGCGGATTTTTTTACTCCTGTCTGGATCTAAGCGAGAAGCTAAAATGCGCAGGTTCACCTGAACTTCCCCTCTCTCTTCTTGGGAGAGAGAGTTGGGGCGTGAGGTCTGGATTTCCAAAAGTGCGTCCAGCAGTTTCTCTTCCCACTCGCGAATGCGCTCGTATTGGTTGCGAGCATCGCCTTTGACGCCCTTTGTCAAGCGGAAAGTCAGGGGGATATTGGCTGAGCAAACACCGGCTCGCTGCAGATATCGAATTCGCGGCGTAAGCTCGGCAGGATCGATGCCAGACTCATCACTCAAATGGTCAAGGGGAACAGGCTGCTCCTGCTGGGTGTAATGAGCTTTAACCCGGTACATAGCCGCAATCAGCTGTTTGAACTTGCTCACCTCAGAGGGGAACAAGTTCTTCGACCGGCTCCACTCGTCAAACCGGCGCACCGACTCTTCATAAGACTTGTCAGCCAGTTTAAAATTAACGTGTGCGGAGAGATTTTCCGCCCGTTCGATTAAGCCAAACTTTTCCAGATGTTGCAGCGCCGCCTTAATCTTGATGTCCCGCACTTCTGGATTGTCTGCAAAGTCCTTATCCAGCTCGCCGGTATGGAAAATTTCCCCAGCCGTCGCCCAGAACCAGTCCTCTGATACCTTTTCCTTTCCGTGGGTGCGATCTCGGATATCCTTGAGCGAGGCAAAAATATTTCGCAGCTCATCCTCGGTGAGCTGATTTCGGCTTTGCAGGTAAAAGATGCTTTCCGCATCCTCTCCATCAAACAGGAGAGTGCACTTTGCCCGCTTCCCGTCGCGCCCAGCCCTTCCTGTCTCCTGGACATAGCCTTCCAAGTTGGCGCTCAGGGCGTGGTGAATCACCGCCCGCACATCGGCGCGGTTAATTCCCATCCCGAAGGCGCAAGTCGCCACCACTGCGTTTAACTCGCCCGACTTGAACTCCTGCAAGACTTCATCTTTGTCGTTTTTGTCTAGCTTCCCGTGGTAGTACCTCGCCTCGATATTTGCCCTGACAAGCAAGTTTGCTAACGTTTCCGCATTTTTTCGCGTTGTCGTGTACACGAGAGCGCACCCTTCCCAACTCACCGTGTCCTGAACTTCCTGAATCAGGAGTTGCTCTTTGTTGCCACTGACAGGAATAACTCGATACTCCAGATTGTCTCTGGTGCTAGATTCCGCAATGATTTTGCTGGCAATTTCCAGCCCCTGTTCCGCAAACAGGCTTTTGATTCCCTCCCGGACTTTCACCGTTGCTGTCGCTGTCGTCAGCGCCATTAGAGGAACTGGCAATTCCAGTTCTTGATACAGCTCTCGGATGAATTTTGGGATATAATAGTAGTCCGGTCGAAAATCGTGACCCCACTCACTGATGCAGTGGGCTTCGTCAATCGCCCACAGTGCCGGCGGGCGCTCCTCCAGCAGTGTCCGGATGCTGCGCGACCTCAATTGCTCTGGACTGATATACAGCAATCCCTTTGAGCCTTCCCGCAGTTGCTGCAACCGCTTCGATCGCTCCTTCACCCGCAAATTGCCATTGATAAATGTGGAGAAGCCGATCCCTTTCTCTTCCAAGTCCGCCACCTGATCCGCCATCAGCGCTTGCAGGGGAGAAATCACCACAGTCAGAGCTTCCTGTCTTTCAAACAGCATCAAAGCGGGAATCTGGTAGCACAGGGATTTTCCCCCTCCTGTCGCCATTATAACCAGAGGCCGGTCGCCGCCCAAAATGCCTTGTACCGCTTCTTCTTGTTTGCCCCTCAATTTCGCAATGCCAAACCGTTCCAGGTAAGCGTAATAGTCGGGAAGATGTCCCACTGCGCCCCAGATTTCCTGAAATGCCGGCAAGTGGGTGAGCCAGCGGGAAAAGTTTCTGCCCTCTTGCCAATCCTCAGGCAAAATGCTATTATTGAGGTGGCGCTCAAAGTTCCAGGCAATCAAAGCCGCCACACACAAGCGGCTGTCAAAATCCCTGCCGGCTGCACTTTCCCAGAATCTTTGCAGGTAAGCCCTGTCAAAACCGGCAAGCGCCTCTTCTGGAAGTTCCCCCAACTCGGGAGCTTTTTTCACCTCCGCTCCCAAAATCCTGAAAAATTGCCGGTACGCCCTGTCAGCTTCCAAAGTCCCGCACGTCAGCAGCCAGCTGCAGGTTTGCAGCAGCGCTTTGGGCTTCTGTTGCAGTTCCCCTACAAGCCGGTGCAGCAGCCGCTTGGTTTCGCGAGCGTCTTCCAAGGGACTGTTGCGGGCGCTCTCACTCTGCTTGTACTCTTTTTTCAGTTTGTGCGACTGCTCCAGAGGAAATGCCAAAATTGACAGTTCCAGCGTGTCAATCACCAACCAAGGTTCCAATTCCCGTCTTTTCTTGATAAGATAGGGATAGTCGAACCGCCGGAAATTGTGACCGCATACCGACAGCCCGCTCTGCTTCAATTCATGCAGCCGGTGGTACGCCGGCTCTAAATCTCCTTGACAAATCTCTTCCCCTGTGCTGCTCTCCCACCCCAGACTGTATATATGCCCATCATAATTGACTTCTAAATCCAGATACAAATAAGCTGAATCCAGTTTTGTTTCGAGAGAGGCGCTGCTCTCTGGGGGAATTTCCTCTGCCGGCTGTACCTGCGCTTCTATATCTACTTCCTGCTGCCAAGCACAGTCGAAACTCCCCGACTGTTTTCCTAAAACCTTGACTGTCCTGATGGATGGGATTCCTAAGCCAATTATCTCCTGTCGGATGAAGTCAACCAGAGTTTGTTGCTCTGGAGCGCCGGCTGACTCCAGCACCACTTTCAGGCCATCTTGCTTCAGGGAAACTTTGGCAGTGATGCCTTTGGGTTCCAGGGAGCGTTCCAGCAGGCCGGCGAGCGCCTGTGCGTCCACCTGCCTAGCTTTTCTTTGAAAATTTTCCTCAGCCATAACCCAAAATCCCTGAACGCGAACACTCTGAAAGTAGCACTTTCTTGAGAATAGCGCCAGCCGCACCCCTGCGCAATCCCCCCTGCGTAAATAAATGTTAAAAACCCGCTCGGTGCCGCATCACCGGCTCCCTTGATTTTTTGTGTGTTCGCCCCAGTCGCCGAAAGAGTCGGGGTAGTTTGTAGAGACTGCCCCATGCGATGATGCCCTGACTCAGATATAGCAGTAGCCACTTAGGTTAGGACGTAGGACAGGCGTCTCGCCTGTCCCTTTAGCTGCTAGCAAGTGATGCCTTTTCCATTACTGAGCTGTCTATTGCTATATTATGGCTATTCAACCCGACAGGATATCCGCTTGTGCGGGAGTTCTTGCCGGCTTGCGGTTTGACAAAGACTTAATTCGCCCACTGTTCAGGAACGAAACTATGCGCGAGTCTGTAATTTTTCAAGAAATCCAAGGGAGAAGGACGCCAAGAAGGGATCAAACAAGGAGTCAAACAAGGAGAGGTGGCAAAAGCTCGTGCGCCAGCTCAACCGGCGGCTGGGTGCCGTTGAGCCACAATCCCTAGACAGGATTCGGGACTTATCCCTCCCTCAGCTTGAGGAGTTGGGCGAGGCGCTGCTCGATTTCTCACAAGTCTCTGACTTAACCGCCTGGCTAGACCGGCACCAGCAATAGCCCTATCCCCCCTCACCCCCGCCGCCGGGGACGATTGAAACTTTTTCCTTCATCGAAAACCCCCTCCAACTCCCCCTCCCCGCCTGCGGGGAGGGGGCTGGAGGGTGGGGTTCAGGTATCATAAAAAAGATGTTAACTTCTGTGAAGAGCCGTGACTGCAACTTTCCCACCGGCAAAAAGCGGGCTGACACAAAACCCGCCCCAAAACAAATCCTGGCACGCGCTCACCCCCCTGTGGCAAGGGGGAGAAGAAATAGTGCGGCGGGGATTGCCGCACAGCCAGCTTTCCCCGGCGTGGCAAATCCTCCTCCTGGGAGATGGTTCCCCCACCCGCCACCTGCAACTGCTCACCGGCGAACCGACGGAAGTCGATGTCATAGATATGTCGCCGGTGGGGATGGATTCCGACAGTGCACCCGAGCAGATCCAGCTCGTACCCGGACCGAGACTGCGCCGACAAGTGTGGCTGCGCAAAGCTTCAGGACAGCGTTTAGCCTACGCCGCCTCTTGGTGGGAAGCCAGCCACGTCGATGAGTATTTGCAGAATAAATCTATCCCCATTTGGGCGAGTCTGGCGAAGCTGCGGACAGAATTGTATCGCGACGTGCAAGGGATTCACTACGGCAACTCAGCCGCCTTAGAAGAAGCTTTTGGCTATAAAGGGCCGTTTTGGGGCCGGCATTACCTGTTCTGGCACCACAAAAAGCCCCTGACTGTGATTTACGAAGTTTTCTCCCCCTACTTAACCAAATACCTCGGGCCGGCGCAAACAGATTAGGTGAGGACCTAGGACAGGCGTCTCGCCTGTCCCTTTCCCTGCTATAGTAGTTCTAAGCTCTTAGGCTTTTAACCTGCTTTTCCGTTGAAAGGAGGCAGAGCCTCCAGATTGCGTTCCCAGGCAGAGCCTGGGAACGAGAGATTAGGTGAGGACCTAGGACAGGCGAGACGCCTGTCCCTTTCCCTGCTAGCAAGTGAGATCCCCTGTCCTAAACTGAAGGAGCCTGGAAACGAGGGTGATTGCCGCTGCCGGCTTCAGACTGTGACTGCTTTCTCCAGCATCAGCTTAGAGCGTCTCACCAACTCGGGAACAGGAATCGGGTAGTCGCCGTTGAAGCAAGCGGTGCAGAAACTCTTGGGATCTTCACCCGTCGCCTTAACCATCCCATCCCAGCTGAGAAAAGCCAGCGAGTCAACCCCAATTTGCTCTGCAATTTCCTGAACCGACTTAGTAGCCGCAATCAGCTGGTCTTGGTTATCCGTATCGATGCCGTAGAAACAGGGGTGAGTCACCGGCGGCGACGAGATGCGCATGTGAACTTCCAGCGCCCCGGCATCCCGCAGCGCTTTAACAATTTTGCGGCTAGTCGTTCCCCGCACAATCGAATCATCCACAATCACCACCCGCTTGCCCTCCAAAACATCTTTGAGCGGGTTCAATTTCATGCGAATCCCCGACTCGCGCATGGCTTGGGTGGGCTGGATGAAAGTGCGTCCCACATAGCGATTTTTAATCAGCCCCTCAGCGTAAGGAATGCCAGAACCTTGGGAAAAGCCAATAGCCGCCGGGATGCCGGAATCGGGGACGCCGATGATGATATCCACATCCGCCGGCGCTTCTTTCGCAAGCTGGCGACCGATCCGCAGCCGGTAGGTGTACAGGCTCTCGTCGTGCATGATGCTATCCGGACGGGCGAAGTAAATCATTTCAAAGATGCAGAGCTTGCGTTGCGGCTGCTTGCTCCAGTGGAAAGAGGCCATACCTTCTTCGGTAATCCACACTAACTCGCCCGGCTCCACATCCCGCAAATATTCCGCACCAATAATATCCAGCCCGCAGGTTTCTGAGGCGAGGACGTAGCGCACCGGGTTAGTGGCCAGGGTGCCAATCACCAGGGGGCGGACGCCGTTGGGGTCGCGCACGCCCATCAAGCCTGCCGGTGTGCCGATTGCCAGACTGAAGGCTCCCGAACAGCGGTGGAAGGCGCTGCTCGCTGCTTCTAACCAGTCTTTGCCGGCATTTACCTCCAGGGCGATCGCAACCGCAATCATTTCTGAATCGGTGGTGCTCACTAAGTTGCAGTTCCGCTGCAGCAACTCCTCCCGCAGTTCTGGGGTATTGACAAGATTGCCGTTGTGCGCTAGAGCAACGGGCCCCAAGCGAGTTTCCACCACAGCTGGCTGGGCGTTGACGACGCGGCTCGAGCCGGTGGTGGAGTAACGGGTGTGCCCAACGGCTAGGTTTCCAAGCAGGTCGTGCAAAATCGATTCGCTGAACACATGGGACACCAGCCCCATGTCTTTGTGCAGGCGCACCTGCTCTCCGTCGAATGTGGCGATTCCTGCGGATTCTTGACCCCGGTGCTGCAGTGCGTACAGACCGAAGTAGGTCAGCTTGGCGACATCTTCGCCGGGGGCGTAGATGCCAAACACACCGCAGGCTTCTTCTGGCTTGTCAGATGCCTGCTCGACGCCAAGGGTGGCATCTGGACTGTCTGGGTGCCAATCTCGGGAATCAGCAGGATGCTCTTCAGAGGAGAGGGGACGGTTAGGAATCATGCTTCAGCTCCTACTACTGCTCGGGATGGGGGTGAGTGGGATCGATATCAAGCCTGCCGCTATTAACCGAAGTAGAAGCGCAGCTTAAATATTTCTTAACATTCCACCATAACGGTAGCGCAATGGGGATCGGCGATGCTACTGATTTTTTCAAGAATTAGCTTGCAGGGTGCGTTCCCCTGGGGGGGAGAGCACCCCACTCCTTGCTGGGGGGAAGGCACAGGGGGATGAACCCCTCACCCCCCAGCCCCCTCTCCCACAAGGGGAGAGTTTGTAGGGTGCGTTCCCTCTTAGGGAACGCACCCCACTGGGGAAAGAGGTGTCACGCAGAGAGCCGGCGCTCAATGGCGTTGAGCCAGCGGTCGCTCATGTCTGCGATGCTAGCGTCAATTAAGGGGGCGCTATCCGAGGCAACAATTTGCAACCGGCTGCCGGCAACCTGGCCAATTTTTTGCCAGTCCTCTCCGAGGCTGTCCTTTAAGTAGGATTCCCAAACAGCGGACACCTCTGGGGCGACGGAAACCACAATGCGAGCGCCGCCCTCTCCGAAGAGGTGTTCATCCCAGCGAACGCCCGGATTGGGCAGGTGAATTTCGGCTCCGAGATTGCCGGTGATGCAGGATTCGGCGAGGGCGACTGCGATTCCTCCCTCGGCGCAGTCGTGGGCGGACCGCACCCAGCCCTGGCGGATTCCGTCGCGGCAAGCGGCTTGCACCCGGCGCTCCAGGTTAAAATCGACGCGCGGGGGAATGCCGGCAACTGTACCGTGAATGGCTGCTAAATATTCAGAAGCGCCTAGGGTGACTGCCGATGCCCCACGCCCCAACAGGTAAATGATATCTCCCCCTTTCTGCCAGCTCTGACCGCAGATGCGGCTCAAATCGGGGATTAAGCCCACCATGCCAACCACCGGCGTGGGGTAGATGGGCGTGGGATTGCCGGCGGAGTCGAGGGTTTCGTTGTACAGGGACACATTGCCGCCGGTGACTGGGGTGGCGAACTCGCCGCACGCTTCTGCAATCCCCCGGCAAGCGTTCGCCAGCTGCCAGTAACCCACCGGCTTTTCGGGAGAGCCGAAATTGAGGTTGTCTGTGACTGCCAGGGGTTCTGCGCCCACGCAGCTGAGGTTGCGAGCGGCTTCTGCTACGACTGCTTTGGCTCCTTCGTATGGGTCGAGGTAGACGTAGCGGGAATTGCAGTCCACTGTGGCGGCTACCCCGCGCCCAGACGCTGCCGTTGGGGCCAGGGGGGGTTCGAGCGGGCGCAGCCGCACTACAGAGGCGTCAGCGCCGCCGGGGAGGAGGACGGTGTTGTTCTGGACTTGATGGTCGTACTGCCGGTACACCCAGCGTTTGCAAGAAATGGTTGGCGTGTCTAGCAGTTGCAGCAGGATGTCGTTCCAGGTTTTGTGGCTTTCTTGGATTTGGATGCCGGCTGGCGTGCACGGGGGGAGGGAGTCTGCTGTCCACTTCCAGGCTTGCTTAGCATAGTCTGGCGGTTCTGTCAAGAGTTGCCGGTGATAAATTGGGGTGTTGTCGGCGAGCGCTGTGGCGGGCACTTCTGCGGCTACTTTGCCTTTGAAGAGTATGCGCACGATGGGTTCTTCAATAACGTGTCCAGCGACTACGGCGTGCAGCCCCCATTTGTGGAATATGTCGATTAGTTGCTGTTCGCGACCTTTGTGGGCGACAAAGAGCATGCGCTCTTGGGATTCGGAGAGGAGGTATTCGTAGGGCACCATGCCGGTTTCGCGGACGGGGATTTTGTCGAGGTCGAATTCGATTCCGACGCCGCCTTTGGCTGCCATTTCGGAGGTGGAGCAGGTTATGCCGGCTGCGCCCATGTCTTGTGCGGCGACGACTGCGCCGGTTTTGAAGGCTTCTAAGCAGGCTTCGATCAGGGATTTTTCCAGGAAGGGATCGCCGACTTGGACGGCGGGGCGGTCGTCCATTGAGGCGTCGCTGAGTTCGGCGCTGGCGAAGCTGGCTCCTCCCATGCCGTCTCTGCCGGTGGTGGAACCGACGTACAGTACGGGGTTGCCGGTGCCGGCTGCGCCTGATTTGACGATTTCGGGGGTTTCCATCAAGCCGAGCGCCATGACGTTGACGAGGGGGTTGCCGGTGTAGGCGGGGTCGAAGTAGACTTCGCCGCCGACGGTGGGGACGCCAACGCAATTGTGCGTAATTATGCCAGAAGTGGTGGCGAAAAGATGAGTTCTGTCTGCCTCAACGTCGTAGACATCGCACTCATCAACGGGATGGGTTTCTATGCTTTGAATTTTGACGAATGCCAGCTGATTGGAGATTGAGAAGCGCGGGAATGAATATTTTGTCCCGTCATAGCGTGCCAGTGCTTCGGCTAGCTGCTGGGTGCGTTCTTCGCCAAAGACGTTTGCTAGGGCTGTCAGTCCGGAAACATTGCTAACTTCCAGCTGCCATAGGGGTTGGCGCAGATGGTAGCGACCGCGAATCTGCCCTTCGCATGCCGGTCGCTGATAGATATACGGGACTGCTCCTTGACTCTGAAGCAGCATCAGAGCTTGCTGGAAAAGCTTGGAGCTTATTGTGGCAAAAGTGATTTTAGCATGACTTCCGTGGGTCAGGGTGGTGAGGGAGCCATCGCCCCGCAGCAAAGCGTTGAGGGCTTGGCGCTGTAAATGGCGCGGCCATTGGAAAACAAAGGCGGGAAAAGCTTTATCGCCGGCGTCGGCACCGCATTTCCAAACGTTTTTTAAGAGGTGACCGAACAGCCATGACGTTGCGCAAACAGCGATAGTGGAATCGCGGTGTTCGATGCAGGGGCGCAATCCGAGGTTTTTCAGCCCGTGCGCGACGTCACTGACATATTCAGTTTCATGGAGGGCAAAGGTGAAGATGATTTTATAGGTGTTCCCGTTTTGGGAAACGCATCCCTCGGAGAGGTAGTAGCCCAGCAGGCGTGCGAACTCCTGATCGGGCTGGATGACGGCGTTCATGTGGTTGGCTTTGCCCCGCCGGAAGAGGCGAATATCGTGGCGGGATACGCTCAGCAGGGTTTCTAAGCTGAGAAAATGTGAGAGGGGCAGCCGGCGCTTTTTCAGGTAGGAGCAGCGCTTGGTTGCGGAAGGTTCGATTTCGCGCAAGGCTGAGCGCAGGGTGTCTGCCGGCTGCCAATCTGCCGGCAGGTCCACATAAACATGGCGCTGGTGCTGTTCGTCCAAAGCGCTGAGCAAGTCCAGTGCTGGAACATGGGTGTGTCCCTGGAGTGATTCGGGCACCGGCATGTCGATCAGTAGGGGAATCAGGTCGCCAACTTTTAAGGATTGGGCTTCGCGGGTGCGCCACTCGCCGTTTTCCAAGATTAGATTTGGATGATCTGGTGTGACGGTGAGGGTTCGGCCCAGGGCGGTGCGAATGGTTATTAGGGTTGTGGCGCGTCGCTTGAAGACGCGGCGCACCGCCACCCAGCAACTTTGCTGCGTGTCGGGATCTAGGGAGAGGGTTTGGACGGTGGCAGAGGGATCTAGCTCGGCGGTTAGCTGGCCAGAGGGCAAATGGGATTCAACGAAGTTGCCAATGGTATCAAAGTGTGCGCCCTTCTCGTCGCGCCAGATAAATGTCTCGCTCGCTACCAGGCAGTTCCCGTAGTGGGATATTCCTTCGACGACGCCGGCAAACAGGCGGCGGGTGCGGGCGTCTTCTAGGGAACCGAAGCGGAGGGAGTTGAGGACGGCGATCGGGCGAGCGCCCATTGTGAAGATGTCGCGCAGGATGCCTCCGACGCCGGTGGCGGCTCCTTGGAAGGGTTCGACGGCGGAGGGGTGGTTGTGGGATTCGATTTTGAAGGCGAGTCGCAGTCCGTCTCCCAAGTCTACCACACCGGCGTTTTCTCCGGGGCCGACGAGGATGCGATCGCCCTGGGTGGGGAATTGTTTGAGGAGGGGGCGGGAGTTTTTGTAGCAGCAGTGTTCTGACCACATGACGCCGAACATGCCCAGCTCGGCTTTGTTGGGGTGGCGACCGAGCCGGTGGACGATTTCTTGGTACTCTTCGGGCTTTAGACCCTCGTCGGCGATTTCTTCAGGAGAGAATGGGGCTTCAGAGATAATAGACATGGAACCCTTGCGCAAATGGCACAGGGTTTATTGTATCGGGATTCACCGGCAGCGGGTAGTGGGTGCCGCGCACCCGTCGCCGCGGTTTAGCTAACAGAGGTGCCGGTGCAAATTCTTGGGATGAAGAACCCCACCCCCCAACCCCCTCCCCGCTAGCGGGGAGGGGGAGCTTTAGGGGATTTTCGCACCTCGGAAAAAGTTTAGCGATCGTCCTTCTAGTGTCGCGACGCCAGATATCTGCCGGTGTCAGAAGATTCTGATAAACCGCGGCGACTTGACGGCTGCCGGTTGAGGGCTAAAGCCTGAATCTGCGCCAAGACATCTTGAGCTGCGTCTTAGAAACCCGGTTTCTTTAAGAAACCGGGTTTCTGGGGTGTACTTCATCCAACTGAGAACCGCTATATCTTATTTGTTAAGGAATTGGGTCGATTCCCAGTTCCCGGACATAGGCCGGTTTGGCGCTCCCCAATGAGTTGAGAAGCACTTTATCTGCTGTCCAAAATTCTCCTGGGGCACCAACTGAGCCGGCGGCTAGCTCTGTACAAGCTAGAAAGGCGGCGTCATAAAGGGTTGGCAGCTGGTACGTCTGGGAAATTTCCCAGGCTCGGTTGCTAAGTTCCAGGCTCTCGGTGTACTGTATGGGCAAGGTGGAAAATATTTGCCAAATGATATCGGCTGCGCCGGCTGTAAATAGGTTAGCTCGCACTTTTTTGCGCAACACGGAACCGACTTCCGCCCAGGCAAATGCTGGAGCCACCAGCAGCACTTCAGATGAGGATGCGCTGTTCAGAAGTCGGACGGCTGTCGCGTCTAGCTCGTCTGGTGTGAGAGATTTGATGAAGATGTTAGTGTCGAGACACAGGACTCGCTCAGCCACGATATTCGTCTCCTTCCCGCATTTGGCGAATCAGGGTTACGGAATCGGGATGCGGTGGCCATGTGTGGTCTTTGAATTGCTCCAACAAATGCTGGTGCTGTTCAACAGCTTTCAAGAACTGCTGCTGGCGAGTTTCGCGCTCTGTTTTCTCTTGTTGAGCTAAAAATGCCAGGAATTCTGTCGCTGTGCGCAGCCGGTCTGAGGAAAGTTGGCGCAAGTGCTGCTCGGCTTGTTCGAGTAAGGTCATCTGTTTTTGTTCCGTCTCCATTGTAACCTCCGGCTGTTCAGTTATTTTTATGCAAGCTGCTGTGAATCTGTTTTCCTGCTAGCTATAGTTTAGCACGCGCTTGGAACCGGCTCACACGCCCGCCCTGCGGATTGTGCCAGCAGGCGGGACGCCCGCCCTACGCCTTGCAGATATTTGCCAGCATAAAATCGCAAAATAATGCCCGCACAAGGAATAAAAATTAGCTGAAATTGCAGTTTTTTATAAGATAAAAGTGGCTAGCAAATGTTTCTGGCTTTTCGGGTTGCATGGCTTGAACATTACCTCTTTTAGCTAGCTTTCCTGCAAAACGTTTTGAATGAGTTCGACGGCTAGCTCTAGTTTATCGCGCTCGGTGAGGGCTTCCATGTCAATGGTGACTGCAGACCGGCTTTTGGGGATGGGGGGTGCGGATTTCGCCGTCGGGAAGGGTGCCGGCGGTAAGTGCCAGGAGTCGTAAAAATAATCGATTGGTTTGCCGTAGACGGCTGCGATCGCTGGCAGCTCTCTCTCGGCGTCTACTTTGCGTTTGCCGTTCTCTATACATGACAGCGCTTGCTGGCTGAGGCTGACGTCGTAGCGAATCTCTAACTGTTCGATGACTTGTTCTTGAGTCATGCCAAGTGACTCGCGGGTAGCCTTGAAGCGCTTGCCAAGGGAGAAGGCCATATTATCAGGAAATCGTGTGAGTTACAACAAAATCTTATTTTCTGGCTGCAGCAGTCGCTATCCGATAAAATTGTGAATTTTGAATAATAGCGTAAGAAAAGGCCGGCGGGTGCCGGTTGTGCGCCGGTGGGGCTAGGTTTCGGGAAAGAGACTTTGAATGAGTTCTGCGGCGAGCTGGAGTTTGTCGCGCTGGGTGAGAGTTTGAAAGTCAGCGGTGGCGGCAGAGCTAGCTTTGGGGACGGGCGGGGTGGGGGGTGCCGGTGGCACTTCCCAGGAATCATAAAAGTAATTGATGGGCTTGCCGATATGTGGACAGGGTGCCGGGAAACCGGCTGCGGAGAAATGAACAGGGATGTGTTAGGAGGGGTGATGGCCTTGCGGTTGAGGGGCTGGTAGGCCCTTGGCTGGTGGGGTCGTGGCGCAGGGGGTCTTGTAAGGGCCAGAGGCCAGAGGGTCTTGTAAGGGTAAGTCCTTGTGCTTACCCCACCCCCAAGGGCGATGCTTGCGAACCGCACTCCTAAGCGTGAAAACTGCTATACACTCTATTAAACGCTAGACTAAAGCTAAAGTTGAAGTAATATCGCTGGAGAAAAGACTCATGAGTCAAGCTCTGGAAATGGCGCAAACAATTGTGGAAAAGTTGAAAACCTTGCCACCGGAAAAACAGCAGGTGGTGCTGGACTTTGTGGAGTTTTTGCAAAGCAAGACGATCAAGCAAGAATTACCCAGAGAAGATGGGGAGCCGGTGTCTGCTCTGACTCTCGCCGGCAATTTGGTTGGCTGTCTGGAAGGCCCAGGGGATCTGTCAACTAACAAAATTTAGAGGAAAGGATTGGGAGAGCGATCAGGCGAAGGAAAGTTGCACACTTCCCAAATGCGCCGCCAATTCGTTTTGGGGGTTTAGTTTGAGTTTCTCGTTTAGGGCTGCCGGTACACTTCGCCCCGAGGCGCTATCAGTAACACAGTGATGACCTGTCTCTTTTCATCGACTCGATAGACAACCCGCCAGTCACCTATTCGATAGCGAAAAGCTCCCGCAAAGGAACCTGTGAGCCGCTTGATGTTTGGATGTTCGTAGGGATTCTGGCGCAGTTGGTCAAAGCAGCGGTTCAACCGGCGAGCTAAAGATGGGTCTGCCTCTTGATAAAACCTCTGCGCTTTGCGAGTCAGCACCAGTTCATACATCGCGGCGGATACTCTCAAACGAGACGACTTCCCCTGCATCCGCCTGCTGTACAGCTTCGCGGAAGTCTTCCTCAAAACCAGGGATGCTCAAGAGTTCCTCTGTTGCCTCGTTTTCTTCTCTTTCCTCTAGATAAGCCAGGAAATCTTCTGCCACGCGCAGCCGGTCGGGGGAAAGTCGCCGCAAACGACGCTCTGCTTTTTGAAGTAAGCCGATATCCTCTTGTTTGTGTTCCACTTTTACCTCCCCTACGCTGCTAGTCTCCTGGAAAACATTATGAATCAGTTCTGCGGTTGGCAGCCAGCTATCCCGCAGGGGCTGCGCCCAGGGGTGACGACCGGCATCGTGGGGGTGCCGGTGGCTGGTGCTGCAGCTCCCGGCTGCGGTCGGTGTTCCACCGGACAGCAGTATCCGACCGGCACCCCACCTGCCGGTGTGTGTGACGCGCTTAGCACCCCCACCCTCAGGCGTTGCAGACTACAAAGATGATTGAAACTTGTTCCATTGCTCCCACAACCCTACCTCTTTCTCCCCCTCCCCGCAGGCGGGGAGGGGGTTGGGGGGTGGGGTTCCTCCCACGAATCTGCAACCCCCACCCTCAAGACAGCAGAGAGAGCCCAAGCAGCAACCCATATCCGACCGGCACCCCGCTTGTCTTGCCGGCACAATTAACAATTCTTAAGAAACCGAAACCCTTTTTAAAAGTTTAGTAATTATACTCAAGTCAGGAAAGGCTGCTATATCCGACCGGCAAGCACGCCGGTTCCCACGCCTTGAGCACCCCAATCATCTTCTCCCCGAGCGCGTGGTCGAATATCCGACCGGCACCCCGCTTTCGGGTGTGTGTAAAGCTTGAGCACGTTTCTTAATTTAGCAAAAACAACCAGTGGCAAAAACCGGCGGGGTGGTGGAACAAACCAGCGGGGCCTGTGGGCAATTTGATTTGACCACGGGGGACCCGTGACTGAGCCAGGGCGAGGGGGCTCGCGAACCCCGCCCGCCGCGCCGCAGGAATAAAATCCGCGCTCGGCGCTGTCCCGGCTTCTTATTTAACTAAACCATCCCCCCAAGGCTTTTGTCAAGGACTTGGGTTGTTTTTCCTTCTCACCCCCTCCTTTTTATACCTGGCACCTGCCCCTCGATATGGCACCCCTCCCACCCAGTTGAAATGCGATGCGTTCTCCCCGTCACCTCCTACCCGGACATGCCTGCCACATCACCCACGGAGGGTTGCAACAACCGCGAGTTCAAACTTCACAGCGTCAGAATGTCGCGAAGTGCTGACTTGCCCAAAATCATGCACTGGCTCAACTGGGCAAACAGCCATGTGCTTCAACCGGATGCTGAACCCTACTGGGCATTTTTGGGAAAAGCGCACTTCACAGAGCGCGGTTTTGCCAAAGACGACCATCAGCCTCTGCACTCTGCGTTATATCCACGGCAACCCCAAAGCGGCGGGGATGAAACAGGGCTTTTTCTACGACTTCTCCAATTATGGAACCTACGACCAACTCACCACCGATGGACTTACCGAATGGCATCCCGCCTTTCTCGCCCTGGGCAACTCCTTAGACGAATGTGCGGCGAAATATCGCGGTTTCTACAAAAGGTACAAACCGCAGCCAAAAGGTAAAAAACGTTCAGCTTGGGGAAGTAAAATCTTACCTGTATTACCGAAATCCAATCCAAATAAAAGCCCTGCCTCCGGTCAAGTTCTGTGTGCGGGGTTGTGGGAAGAGAGAGATAATGAGATAGAGTATATCGCCGCCCAATTTATTGCCGCCAACCGGCATCCCAACTGTGCCACAGGGTGAGGGAGTAATTCGTGTGAGGCGGGGAGCCGCAGCTTTTTCGTGTGAGGCAAAGCCGTGCCGCCGCCTCCTTATTTGTATGAGACTGTTTGTAGTTGGGCTTTAGCCCTCCGTTGTTTGTAGTTGGGCTTTAGCCCTCCGTTGTTTGTAGTTGGGCTTTAGCCCTCCAGATTGTTTGTAGTTGGGCTTTAGCCCTCCAGATTGTTTGTAGTTGGGCTTTAGCCCTCCGTTGTTTGTAGTTGGGCTTTAGCCCTACAACTCAATTCATCCTTCCTTGACTGCTGCAATAAAATTGAGGGGCGTGCTAGTACCGGCATCCCCCTCACCCCACCGGCACCCCTGCGCCACCCCAGAACCGTAACTCTCTGCTAAAATAGAAACTGCAGGGAGTGGATATGCAACTTGAAACTGTCACCCTGAAAATCCCAGAAATCCTCTACCAGCGCTTAGTTAACACTGCCGGCGCGACTCAGCGCCCCCTCGAAGAAATCATCCTCCACGCCTTACAAGTAGGCAGCCCACCGGCTTATGATGATGTGCCGGCAGAATTTCAGGCTGATATTGCCGGTTTGGACAAACTAGATGACACTACCCTCTGGCAGATTGCCAAAAGCAAAAAAACACCCGCCGACATGGAGCGATATAACATCCTGCTTGACAGCAACTCTAGCCGCCAACTCACTGATGCAGAACGATTAGAGTTAATGCAACTGCGACATGAAGCCGACCTCTTTATGTTGCGCAAAGCCCAAGCCGCCGCCTTACTCCGCTGGCGGGGACATATCGTGCCAGCACTTTGAGTCATGTCTACCTATCTTCCTGAAAGTTTACGCTCTCGAATTGGGGAGACTGACCGGCAGCGTTGCTGTTATTGCTTAACCAGTGAAGAAAATAGCGGCATTTCCATGAGGCACGACCATATTCAACCCCGCTCCAAAGGTGGGGAGACTGCCTTTGACAATGTTTGTTTGGCTTGCCGGAGTTGCAATGAATTCAAGGGAGATTCAACCGAGGCAATAGACCCCTTGACAGGAGAAACTGTACCCCTCTTCAATCCACGCACACAAATATGGTCTGACTATTTTGAATGGAGTCCTGACAGCACAAAAATTGAAGGGCTAACTGCCATTGATCGGGCTACAATTGTAGCCCTGCGAATGAATAACCCAGTTATCGTTGCCGCTCGCCGGCGGTGGACAGTCGCCGGTTGGCACCCTCCTGCAGACTGACTTCTATACTGTTGGCAATCTGTTCTGCGTTGACGGAGGAGGCGACGCCCTTTCAAATAAACTGTTACGCTTTTAATCTGCTTTTCCAAGTAAAGGAGGCAGAGCCTCCAGAGAGGCATTCCCAGGAAGAGCCTGGGAACGAGGGTATAGAGATGGATAGTGCAAATTCAATGCGCCATAGCTTATAGCTTTGCCGGCCAGCAACTTTTCCCAATAATTATTGAAAGCTCCTCCAGACAAATCGAGGAGCGCTCGCCCCTAACTCCTCTACAGAAATAAAAGAGCGAGCGCTCTAAATCTAACCTTCCCCTTCAGGAGTCTTAGCAGCAAAAATCGCCACCGCACGCCAATCTCGCGCCGAGGGCTGACCATAGAGGTAAAAGGATATTTCCCCAAAAAAGCGCCTGGAAAAATCCTCTTTTGACTCCCACTGCACCCCGACAAAGTAAATCGGTTTGTCGGCAGCGTCTTCAGCCGGCGAAAAACTTGCCATCAATCCGGAAAGCCGTCTCCTTAATTTCCAAGAGAAGTAAACTTTTAGCCCTCAGCCGCAGCAGCGCTCTCCCCCAGCAGTTCAAAGAAAGCCCTGGGGAGAGTCTCAAACAAAACGTAAAATATAGAATCTGTTATCACGGCATTCTTAAGATGTGAGAGTCCCTTTCAACAGCCAGCTTTATTATACATTAATTCGCCCCAACTGTTCTGAGATGCCGGTGTTCAGTGCGGAGAGCCGTTATAAAAATATAAAAGGGGGGTGATCCTTGACATTTGTTCGCAGCTGTGCTATACAAATTAAGCCTCGGGCTGCAGATTAGATCGGGGTTGCCGAGCGGCGAAAGAGAGCAATCGCCAAGCGCTCTCAACCCAACCGGGCAGATGCTAAAGGTGGTAGGTTTTTGCGTGGGATATCAGAAGAAACAATACCCTATCCCCCTCTTCCCATCCCCCCTCCTTATCCGTAGATGACCCGCCCCTTATGAAGACGCCGAACTTTTTTGCTGGCGGAGGATTTCATCTTGAATCCGCTTTTGCAAAGCCGAATCATTTTGCTGGAGCGTCGTAATCTCGTTAAAGCGGGCGATATTTAAACCGTTCTTTTCTACAATAGCCTTAGACTGATTGCAAAAATTAACCGCAATGTTCCGCACATTCCCGGGAAGCTTGTTGATGCTTGCGGAATCGCTGCAAACAATCGCAGGAACAGAGCCGCTTTTTTCCTTAATCTCCTCGTAAGCAGCCTGACGCTTTGGCTCAATAGCCAGCACAGCGCGAGCGTAGTTCACTAACTCCGCATCAGTTATCGTTTGAGCGCGGGCGGTATCGCCGGTGACGAGCACCGGCAGCCGTCCAGACAAGCCAGGAGCCAGTCCAGAAAGCAACCCGAGCGCAGAAAGAACACCGACTGTCAGGAAATGTGACAGTACCCCCTTCAGGTGAATTCGAGAGCCGTAACGGAAACGATTCATAATTGTGCCAAAATAAACTATAACACCAAAGGTTTCAATACTTCTGAACTTTTTTACCAGACAGAAGTTCCAGCCTTTCAAATCCCTTGAGCCAGGAACTTTTGGGCCGGCACTCCGAAAGGCCCGCAGCTGAAATGCGGAGCCTAAGTTAGAAAAACCCGCCCAAAACACTGAAAAGCTGGACAGAAAAAGCTCACTCTCCAGACTACCGCCTTTTGCAGCCGCATCCAACCGTAAATTTGAGTGTGAAAGCTTTTCTCCAACCCCTCACGCAGAAAGCAATCTCAGAGTTTTTACGGAATCTGAAGTGTCCTTTTTTTACCTTTCGGGCCAGCAGCTGCCGGGGCTGACCGCTTCTGTAAAATCTTTATGACATAATCTGGCAGAGCTCTATCACCATTATTTGCAGGGCTGACATGTCTTGGGCACCCCGCTTCAGGCTGACTTCCAACTCTAGCAGCACCGGCAGGGCTTTCTCCAGCCGCTCCAAGCTGACCGAACTCACCTCTTTGCGCAGGTGGTAAATCCGTTTGGGGTTGCCAACTTCCGCAGCTTGCGCTATAATCTGCTCATCTCGCTCCCCGGCAACAGCCATCAGCTTCACCCACAGCCAAGTGCGGAACTGCCCAGTCAGCACCGCCACAATCCGCAGCGCCGGCTCGTTGCGATTCAGCAAATCCGCCACCAGCTCCAGCGCCCCAGCCGTATCCCCCTGTCGGATCGCCGCCGCCAGCTGAAAGCTGTTTTGGGCAGTCGCCGTCACCAGCCGCCCCACCGCAGCCTCATCCAAAGGCGTCTTCCCCTCACCGGCATACAGCCGCAACTTGTCGAGCTCAGCAAAAAGCTGCCGCGTATCATTGCCCACCGATTCAGCCAGCAGCTCCACAGCCCCAGGAGTCAGCCTGACCCCCTTCTCACCGGCAGCTTCTCGCACCCTAGCAACAAGCTCATCCGTTTTCCAAGCCGGAATCAGAGAAAATTCCCTGACAACCGCCCACTTTTGCAGCAGCTTCGTAGACTTCAGACGCCCGTCAGGCTTACCGCTCGCCGTCAGCAGCAGCGTCGCCCTCTCCGGTACAGCAGGCATTGTCCGCTCCAATTCAGCCTGCAGCTCAGCAGAGCAGTGCTGGCACAAAGTAGTGTCCGCCAGCCAAACCAGACGCCCACCGGCACCAAACGGCGGCGTCATCGCCTGATTGAGGGCAAAGATCGCCCCATCCGCTTGCTCAGGAGGAATTTTGTCAAAATTAAAACTGGCCCAGCTCTTGTCAAGGACTTTCTCCCGCAGCTCAGTCACAGCTTTGGCCATCGCAAAGTCATCTTCCCCCCAGTAGAGGTAAATTGGCATAAGTTGGATATGGTGAACCAATACGCAGATTTGAGATGCTTGGATTTTGGACTGTTCTCCAATCTAAAATCTACAGTTTAAAATCTAAAATGGTTGGTGCCCACAGCCCCCACACCAGAAATGCGAGGCGAGCGAGATTGGACGATACATATCAAGTCTATTTAAACCGAGTGGCGCGGACAGTCCTGCCGGCAACCTATCAGTCCGGAGTCCAGCACATCCAGGAGTCACCCAAATACAAGCCAGATCCCGCCGGTGGGAGACGCCCAATACCCTTTCCCGGCTTGACCGTAATCACGCCCCCGTGGGAAGAAGATGCTTCAAACACTTCCTTCTACAAAACGTTGCAGGAGTGCCAGCAGCAGCTTCTGGAGCGGCTTCCTGCCGGCATGTTCGTGCCGGTGACCCCAGAAAGCTTTCATTTCACCTTGGCGGACTTGATTTGGGACGGAGCCTACCGGCACGCCAGTCAAAATCCCGAATTTGACTCTATGCTGCGCCAGCAAATCACCGCCAGCTTCAGCCACTACACCCCGCCCCCTCCCAACAGCCCCCCAGTGCGCTGGCAGTTGCTGGGGCTGATGCTCAGCCCCCGCGCCGCCGGCGTTTGTCTGGTTCCCAAAGACGAACACTCCTACGAGCAGATCGTGCAATTGCGCCGAGCCATATATCAAAATCCCGACCTCATCGGTTTGGGCATCGAGCAGCAGTATCATTTCAGCGGGCACATCACCCTCGGCTATTTTGGCGACATCCCCCCCAACTCAGACCGCAGCGGGCTGGCTACCACCCTGTTCGAATTGACCCAGAAATGGATCGACGAAGAACCCCAAGAACTCTGGGTGCAGCGAGCCGAACTGCGCAAGTTTGACGACATGACCCGCTACTACCGCGATCCAGACTGGCCGGCTGTGCAATTCTGATTCAGCGGGGATTGGGGATTGGGGCATTGGGCATCATCGCATGGGGCATCATCGCATCGGGCATTGGTATGGTTTCACCCAGCTGTCGGATCTATTGTGTGTCCCAATGGGAGACATTTATTACTTCCGGAAGAAAGCATATATACAAAACCTGTCTTGAGCCGGTAATTTGTAAAAACTATTCTTTCGGAGATTATTATATTTCAGGAAGTGGCGTCCCATAAGCACCTGGAATCGGGCATGGGGCATGGGGCATTGGGTCAATTCCCACTTACCGCCTAACCCCTAACCCCTACCCCCTAACCCCTACCCCCTACCCCCTAACCCCTGACCAATGACCGCTGACACCAACCCCAGATTGCCCATCCATCCCATCATGGAGCAGAGCTTTGCCATCATCGACCGAGAAATCGGATACCACAATTTCACCCGGGCTGAGTACGCCATTGTCCGGCGAGTCATTCACAGCACAGCTGATTTTGACTTCAAACAGCTGATTCGATTCAGCCCAGAAGCCATTGAAACTGCTGTGGCGGCTCTGCGCCGGCGGGTGCCGATTGTGACAGATGTCTCGATGGTCAAACAGGGGGTAGCCACTTTAGTCAGCCAAACCTTTGGCAACCCCCTGATTAGCGCTGTCGAACAAGTGCCGGTGGCGCTCCCCGGCAAAACCCGCAGCGAAACCGGCATGCTGCAATGCCTGCAACAGTGGCCAGACGCCATTTTTGCCGTCGGCAACGCCCCCACAGCCCTCCTGGCTCTCTGTTCCGAGCTTTCCGCACCCGCCCCACCGGCATCTGGCACGGCCAAAATGCCCGCCATCATCATTGGCGCACCAGTCGGTTTCGTCTCCGTCGTCGAGTCGAAAGCAGCCCTCTCCAAGCTTCCTGTCCCCCAAATTCGCATAGAAGGACGCAAAGGCGGCTCGCCGGTCGCCGCTGCCATCCTTAATGCTTTAATAGTCTTGGCTTGGGAGGGCAGTGATAAGAATTAAAAATTAAAAAGTTAAAATTAAAAAGTTAAAATTATTGAATGACCGCACACGTTGTTGGAATTGGCTTGGATGGGGCAGCAGGGCTGGCTGTGCCGGTGCTGAAGCTGGTGGAGAGCGCCACGCTGCTGGTGGGAAGCGAGCGCCACCTCGGCTATTTCCCAGACCATCCAGCCCAACGCCAGGTTTTGGGAGATTTGACAGAAGCCATCGCCGCAATTCGCAATTGCTTAGCCGCCGGGGGCAGCACTGTGGTTTTAGTCTCCGGCGACCCGCTATTTTTTGGCTTTGGACGCTTGCTGCTAGCCGCACTCCCCCCGGAGCTGCTGACGTTTCACCCCCACCTGAGTTCTGTGCAGCTGGCGTTCAACCGGCTCAAGGTTCCCTGGCACGACGCCCGCACCATCAGCGCTCACGGGCGCTCTGCCGATGAATTGCTCGACGCCCTCCGCTCTGGCGCGGAGAAACTTGCCGTACTCACCGATGGCAATCACACACCGGCTGCCATCGCCCGCCTGGTTCTCTCCCTGGATTTGCCCTACAGCTATGACCTGTGGGTTTGTGAAAATCTGGGGGGCGCGGAGGAGCGGGTTCAGTCCTGGCCGGCACTCGAAGCAGGCGATCTCCCCAAACTCGAAGAGCAGACCTTTGACCCTCTGAATGTGGTCGTTCTCTTGCGCCGGTTGGAATTATATCATAAAAATATAGATTTGTCAAGGCTGCCGCTCCTGGGATTGCCCGACCGGACGTTTATCAGTTTTAGCGACCGGCCAGGACTGATGACCAAGCGGGAAATCCGCACGCTCGTCTTGGGAGAGCTGGGGCTGGCACCGGGCCAAATAATCTGGGATGTGGGAGCCGGCACCGGCTCGGTTTCCATTGAAATTGCCCGCCTGTGCCCCAGTTCCAGGGTGTATGCGATTGAGAAAACAGCTGCCGGCACCATGTTAATAGAGCAGAACTGCCGGCGTCTGCAAGTCACCAACGTCATCTCTATTTACGGCAGTGCGCCAGAGATTTTGTATCGCTTGCCGGCACCCGACCGGATTGTGATTGGCGGCACCGGCGGGCAGTTGCGCCAGATCCTGGGCGTCTGCGGCGGGCTGCTCACCCCCGGCGGGACGATCGTGCTGGCTTTGGCGACGGTAGAAAACCTCAACGACGCCCTCATCTGGGCCGGCGAGCGGGCGCGGCGGGAGGGCGGCTGGAGTTACCGGCTCCTGCAAGTGCAGCTGTCCCGTTCCGTGCCGGTCGGTTCCCTCACCCGCTTTTCCCCCCTCAATCCCGTCACCCTGCTCACGGTGACAAGGGAGTCAAATTAAACTGTGAAATCCTCTCCTTTCTTTCCTTGGCGATCTCTGCGCCTTGGCGGTTTATTTAAAAAATAATTTTCATAACTCAACTCTAACCCCTACAGTATCTTTTCCCAATCGGTATGACCGGCGTCGGGGGACAGAGAAATGGCCACAGGGGGGACAGTTTAGAAGCAAATTTTCTAATCTCCGGAAGAAAGCATACATACAAAACAGGTCTAAACTGGGAATTTTTTGAAAATCATTTAATCGTAAACCGGGAAAGAATTACTCGGGCGCGAACCGGTATCGGGGGGCTGCGCCTCGTGAAACCCCGGCAGTTGGGGAGTCTCGCTCGCCTTGCGCCCCTGATTGCTAGGTCATGCGGGCAGCGAAAGAAACCCCAACCCCCACAGCAAAGCGCCGGTGGCGAGTAACATCAGAGTGCCGGCAGCACCGGCAAGGGGTTTGCCCCCCACACCCGTCAGCCATTCCGGGGCGGTGCCGGTATAGGCAATCGCACCGGCAGTATCAAGGCTGGCTATGACCCAAATCCAGCCGGCGTGAAGTCCCCAGGCTAAACCCAGGCTGCCGCCATCCACCGCCCGTGCCAGCACCAGCACCATCCCCATCAGCCAGAGTCCGGGCAACTGGGGCAGGGTGTCTCGCACATCCCAAACCAGGTGGAGAAGGGCAAAAATTAAGCTGGAAATGACCGCCGCCACCGGGACTGGGCAATCCTGCTGGAGTTCGGAAAGCAGGAAGCCGCGAAAGACCAACTCTTCGGTGCCGCCAACCCACAGCCCTGCAAGCAGGGTGGACAGCAAGACAGACGCCAGCGGTGTGTTGGCGGAAGCCGGCAGCCACTTTATCCAGCCCAAACGCAAAAACAGGCCAAACATAACGGCTAGGCTGAGAATCGCCAAGCCGGTGCCCCGCCCCAGGGAAACTAACAGATCGGGGTGCCAAGCTAAGCCGTAATGGGAAAGCGGCAGGTTTTCCCAGCGGGCGAAACCCCAAACAAGCATTGGGGCGATCGGGTAAAGCGAAGCCAGGAAAGCAAGCTTTTGACCCGCCGGCAGCGGCTTCAGGGGTTGCCATTTCAGAGCAATAGCTAGGGGAATGGCTAGCGGCAGCCACAAAGCCGCCCAGGTGAAGAAAAAAGCAATCACCTTAACAAAAGCGGGTGTGTGTGCCAGCCATTCCAGACTGGTTACCAGATCGAAGTAAGCCATCAGCATCACAGAGGATTGAGTGAGATTGCGCCGGTGCGGGTACAAGGGAGCCGGCGTTGCACAGCAGAAAGATGATTGAAACTTTTTCCCTCTTCCCTGATCGAAAACCCCCTCAAGCTCCCCCTCCCCGCACACGGGGAGGGGGTTGGGGGGTGGGGTTGATCCCAGAAATGTGCAACGCCAGGGAGCCTGTGGGGTTGGGGGTGCAGATGTGCTTTGCCACCAACAGACAGGCTCAATAAACCCGTCCCTATTTGCCAGTGACCCAACAGTCCCCACCCCGCCGAACAGCTGGCTACTCCTCCATCCGCTCTTCCTCGTCGATCTCCTCTTCCTCGTCAAGATCCTCGTCCTCGTCAAGCGCACCTTTACGGGTGAGGTTTTTGCTGGTTTCCAAGTAGATCAGGTGGATGTGCTTGTAGCCCAGCTTAATTTCAAATTCATCACCGGGCTTTAATCCCATCGCTTCCGTGTAGGTTGAACCGATGACAATTTGACCGTTCTTGTGGACAGTGACCCGATAGGTCGCTTCTCGACCCCGACCGTCTTTGGACGATTCTGGGCTGAGGGGAATCCCCCGAGCCGCCAGCAAGGCGTCATAGAAATCTGTGAGATTGACGCGGACTTGACTATTTTTTGCGACCGTGTAGTACCCGCAGCGCTTTGCGGTTTCTCTCCGGGGTAAGCTGGAGAGCTCTTTTACCTTTTGAAGCAGCGCTTTCCCCGTAAGTGGGGCGGAGGCGGTTTCAGCCATCTTGCTAAATTCCCTTGGTTCTTTAGGCTATTAGATAGAATATCACGCCTGTATTCGCCCCTCTTAAAAATATATCCTTAAATTTTTCTTGTGCGATCAGAATTTTTACAAATCGCGCAGATCGCCAAAAGCCAAGGGTGCGGCGGAGCCGATTCCCCTCTCAAAGAGCCAGCCTTCTTCCCCCTGCAATAAACTCTGCTTATATCCAGGTCTGTCAGGCAAACAGACCTGCCAGGTGGGGTGCCTTTTATCTGCCTCGGGGTTGTGCCGGCTCTCCCGGAATTCAGGCGATAAGCAAAAGTTATCATTGGGCGGCAAGGCTTGCTGGATAGGGCATTTCCTGTGCCCCCACTCCCACGCCACCTCTGCCAAAAAAGTGGGTTTGGCGCACCGCGAACCGCAATTCTTGCAGAGCGCTTTCGCCACCGCCGGCACTGATGAATTCGCGGCTCTGTCAGCAGCTGTCGCGCAAGGCTAGTGAAATTTTCTCACAAGCAGCAGACTTGGGCATGCCCAAGTCTGCTACAATCTCAAGTCAAAAAGCCACCACTCCCAGCTAAAACCGGCAAGTGACTGTTAAGAAACTTGTAGCGGTTGTGGTTCCCTGAAAATTCAGGGCTTCAGCGCCAGCCTGTCATGGCTGGGCAGTGTGCGCCCTCAGGAATCGGGGGGCTCATTTTTGAACCGGCGCTGGAGTTGTTTGAGAGACTGATACATTTCACCGAGGCGACTGTAGGCAGCGGCGACTTTCAAAAATTGTTTGTGCGGCAGGGCGGGGGTGCCAGAGACAATTTCTCCGGGCGGCACATCGCTGTGAATGCCGGCTTTCGCTGAGGCGATAGCGCCATCTCCAATTTTGGCCTGATTGGCAATCCCCACCTGGCCGGCGAGAATCACATTATTGCCAATTTTCACCCCACCGGCAAGCCCCACCTGCGCCGCAAATGCGCAGTTGCTGCCGATTTGGCAGCCGTGACCGACATGCACCAAATTGTCAAGTTTTGTGTTGCGCCCAATTCGGGTTTCCCCGACAGCGGGCCGGTCAATCGTGCTGTTGCTGCCCACTTCGACGCCATCTTCGAGCACCGCACAGCCTGATTGCTCCATTTTGAACCAGCCCGCCTTAGTTGGCACAAAGCCAAACCCCTCCGCACCAATGACTGCGCCGCTGTGAATCACGCAACCGGCACCGGTGCGGGTGCGTTCGTGAATGGTGCAGTTGGCGTGCAAAACGGTGCCCTCGCCAATTTCAGCCTCCGGGTAAATCGTCACATTCGGGTGAATGCAGGCATTTTCTCCAATCTTCACCCCAGCACCGATCGCAGCATGCGGGCCGATGCAGACATTTTTGCCAATTTGTGCTGTCGGGTGAATCACCGCTGTCGGGTGGATTTCCGGTGCCGGTCGGAACGGCTGGTAGAACAGGGCGATGGCGCGGGCAAACAGCAATCGCGGCTCATCTGAGGCAATCCAGGCAATCGAGCGCCCGGTTGCTTGCGCCTGCAATTGCTCATCCTTTGGCAGAATCAGAGCGCTGGCACCAGTCACAGCCAGATAAGCCGCAAATTTCCCACCTTCTATATAACTGAGAGTGCCGGCATCAGCCTCATCCACCGGCGAGCAGCCAGTAATTTCTGGATCTGCCGCGATGTTGAAGGTCAGGCTATTGCCACTGGCTGTACTTTCCAGTTTTTGTACCAGTTCGCTAAACTTCATTGCCCCGTCGCCCCTTGCCCCTGCCCCAGCGCCACAATACTTCTCTGCCACAACTGCACCACCTGCGGGCGAGCGATTTTGACCGCACAGTATCGCTGGTGTCCAGTTGATTGGCATTTTCTTTTATTTCCACTCTCAGGACATTATATTAAAAGCGGCGATATGTCAAGCCTTTTAAAAAATTTGCTGAGTTCTCCCAGTAGGGTGCGTTGCGCCGCCACACAGGGACAGTGGGGTGGGAACACAAGCTGGCGCAACGCAGCCCCCATCCACTCAGGTGCGTTGCGCCCCCACAAAGCAGGTGCCGGTAATACAACCTCGCGCAAAGAACCCCACATCTTGGCGTCCTTGGCGTCTTGGCGGTTGATTATTAAACCCGTTGGGGGGAGTAAAGAAGGGTGCGTCACGCCCCCCACACCTCCCGTTGCCTTTACTCTGTAGAGTGCGGCGCACCCTGCAGCAACGCACCCCACAGCCCAACCCACATCCAACAAAGAAACCCGTCTTCTCCTCGGAAAACGGGTTTCTCGGAAAGACCGGCTTGGGCGTCTTGCCGGCTTTGAAGTCTGTTGGGCGGCTATTTAACTGAAGATGCTTTTACCTCAACTGTCTGGTCAGCGGGATGGGAGCCATCATTTTCGGCACCGGCAGCCACCTCAGAACTCTTACCCTGGCGAGCCTTGAAGTATTCGATCCCGATCTGGGAGAGTTCGGCCACCAGCAACGTCACAATGGCGATATCGTCAATTTGCCCGACAGCCGGCAGAAAGTCTGGGGCGATGTCAAATGGGCTGAGTAAATATACCAGCGTACCGAGAATAATCCACCAGCGATACTTGGGATTGCGCAGGGTGTTGCGATACCAGTTGTAAACCGATTGGATTGAGAAGCTCATCAGGTAACCCTCCACTTACATCTCAATAGTGGCAAACCTGCCGCCAGAATGCCGGTCGAGAAAACCCCCCTAAATTTATCCAGAGAGTTCTACTCGGTGATTGGGGGTGGGGGATGGGGCATGGGGCATGGGGCATGGGGCATGGGGCATGGCGCATGGGGCGTGGGGCCAACGCGCTTTTGGGGCAAGTTGACTTTCTTTGCGTCATTTCCGGCAACGGTAGATCGGGCTTTCACCCCGGGCAAGATAGAAGAGGGATACAGAGCGTTGGGCAAACCCCACTCCTCCCGCCCCATTATGGCAAAAGTCGAATGCCTAAAATGAAGGTAGAGCAACACGGGGAACAAACAGCCATGTTATTTATTTTTGCGCTCGCGTCCAACATTCTGGCGCTGCTGGCAGCGCTTATTGTTGTTTTGCTCCTCGTATTTCTTGCGAATTGCGGGTCAAGCCGTGGCGACCGGGCAGTGATGGCAGCGGTTTCGGCGGTCAGCTTAGCCATTCCTGTAGCGGGGCTGTGGCTGTGTTTCAATCCAGCTGCGCTGGCAATCGCTGTGGGTGTCGGACTGCTAGCCCTGCCGTGTTATGCGGCTGTAGCGCGATATGCGATTAAGGTGATAGAAGTTGCCGTCCGGCCATAATCTTGGGGCAATACCCCTGGCAATGCCGGTGAGACAATGAAGCTGCCACCGGCAACCATAACTGCGGCAAATGCCGCACTTGCTCGCAGGGACAGGCCGAACAGCCTGTCCCAATATGCGGAAGTGCGCAGCCCGCAAGCGGCTTTGTCAGCGCAGGGTGCCGGCCTTGTCCATTACTGAGCTGTCCGTGGCTATATTTTGCCACTTTCAGAATACCATCTGTTGGTGGCGCGGTTCAGGCATCGCTCGCTTCTATTGCGTTCTGTTCGGGGGCTTCTTTTGCTCCAGCAAAACCGCCACCTTCGGCCACACCCGCTCGATAATTTTTGTCAGATTCTGCCACAGCAATCTAGCTTTTTCCCACAAAAATGTGCTAGCCTCACCTGCCATTTGTCTGGCCTTCTGTGCGTGAGCGGCTCTGTTGGGATAGCGCTTGTCTATCTCAGATCGCATGCCAGCTGTCCACTTCTTAACCAAGGGAATCTCCCCAATGGCACTGAAAATAGGCGAAAACAACTCAAACGTATTTTTGAAAAATGTGTTATACTCTTTGGCAACCTGCTTGCCATAATAGACAAATTCCTTCCCTTCCTGCGCCTCCGGAAAAAGGTCAGGATAGCGCTCAGCCAAATCGGCTAGGGTGCTAGCCGCCCACTCCTTAACTTTGGCATTGTTGCTTTCCGCCAGGTTTTGACAGATCGGCTTGGCTTTCAGGATTTCGCTGTTGCGGATGTAGGCGAGCGCTAAATTCATCTGCGCCTTGTAGAGTGTGGGTTGGTGCAGTTCTAAGTCGCAGACATATTCTAGATAGCCGATCGCCGATGCCCAATCGCCCCGCTTCAGCGCTGCTAGCCCAGCTTCAAGCTCTGCGTTTGTCTGAGGGCTCTCGCTCTCGGAACGATTGCCTTTTCGGTTAGAATGCCGGTTGTTCTGGCGTGCCATGAATTGCTGTTTCTCCTGGCTCTGCTGAGCTTGTAATGGTATAATTAACCGCCAAGACGCCTTAGACGCGCCAGCGGCTTCCCGCTTTCTTAGAGCGCCAAGAAGAGTGGAAGAGTCAGATGCGCTGAACACGCACTCGCGGGCGTGTTCAGCGCACGAGGAAGGCGGCGCACTCGACGTGGGAGGTTTGGGGGAAGAAATCTGCCGGTTGCACGAGGGTGAGCCGGTAGTTGCCGTCTTGACAGAGAATTTTCAAGTCGCGGGCGAGGGTTGCCGGTTTGCAGCTGATGCAGACGATGCGGTTGGGTTGGATTTGCAGCAGGGTTTGCAAAACGGCTGGATCGCAACCTTTGCGCGGCGGATCGATGAGGGCAATATCCGGCGTCACACCTAAGTGCGGCAGCAATTTCTCAACCTTTCCAGCATGAAATGTTACGTTTGTCAAGTTATTTAGCTGAGCGTTCAGCTTGGCTTGCTCAACAGCTGCCGGCTGCACTTCTAAGCCGGTGGCTTGCCGCACCCGCTTGGCCAAGGGCAGGGTAAAGGTGCCAATGCCGCAGTAGGCGTCGAGCAATACTTCGCTGGCTTGCAAGTTGAGCTGTTCTATAATTACCCCCAACAGCGCCTCAGCTGCCTCTGTGTTTACCTGGAAAAAAGTGTCCGCCCGCAGTTGGAACTGCAAACCGGCAAACTCCTCGCGCAGGTAGGGGCGACCGGCAACGCAGCGGGTTTCTTCCCCAAAAATAGCATTCCCTTTGGCTGGGTTGAGGTTGAGGCAGACACCGGCAAGCTGGGGATAGCGCTTCAGCCACTCCCCCGCCATAGCTTCGATTCCCGGCAGTTTTCCTGTTCTCACCACCAAGGTGAGCAGCATCTCGCCGGTGCGGCGACCGGCGCGCAGCGACAGGTGGCGCACTTCTCCCTGGTGCCGGCGTTCGTCATAGATTTTCCAGCCCAACTGCTGGATGTCTTGCTTGACTTCTGCTAGCAGGGGATTCAACCGGCTGTCTTGTACGGGACACTGGTTGAGGTTCACCAGCTGGTGGCTGCCTTTCTGATAGTAGCCGGCTCGCACAGCGCCAGCCGGGGAGGCACCCAGCGGATAGGTGGCTTTGTTGCGATACCCCAAGGGCGAACCTGCGGACAGCACCGGCAACACCGGCGGCGACTCGAATCCCCCAATCCGCTGCAGCGCTTGGATAACCTGATTGCGCTTCGCTTCCAGCTGGTACTGGTAGTCCACATGCTGCCACTGACACCCGCCGCACTTGTCCGCCACAATGCAGCTGGGGCGAACCCGGTGGGGGGAAGGTTCCTGCAGCTGGTGCGGCTTGCCTTGGGCGTACTGCGGTTTGACTCCCACCAGCCGGACAATCAGCCGGTCGCCCGGAACCGTATCCGGCACAAACACGGCACGCCCCTCAAACCGGCCCACACCCTGGCCGGTGTCACTTAAATCTGTGATCGCCACCTCAACCAGCTGGCCCTGCTGCCAGCGATTTTCAACTGTCTGCTGTCCCTTTTCCATTGTCCATTGCCAATTGATAATTGAGTGTGGGGGAGTGATGGCCAGGAGCCGGGATTGGGGGATTGGGGGATTAATAATTCTTAATCTCCAAATCCCCAAATCCCGGCCCCCATTTTCCCTTCCCCATTCCCCACGACATCCCTTTCTTTGTGTCGCTCAGAATCGTTAAACTACTTAATGTTCTGCAAAAGACCATTACGATAACCATGAGCGTAGTTAGCCAAGTTATTCTCAAAGCGGACGACGAGCTGCGATATCCCAGCAGCGGTGAGTTCAAGGGCATGGCAGATTTCTTTAAGACCGGCGAGCAGCGGGTGCGCATTGCCAGCACCCTGGCTGAAAATGAGAAAAAAATTGTGGACGAAGCCAGCAAAAGGCTGTGGCAGAAACGCCCTGACTTTATTCAACCGGGCGGCAATGCCTATGGCCAGCGCCAGCGGGCGCAGTGCTTGCGGGACTACGGCTGGTACTTGCGTCTGGCGACCTATGGCGTGCTTGCCGGTGACAAAGAACCCATTGAAACCATTGGTCTGATTGGGGCGCGGGAGATGTACAACTCCCTGGGCGTACCTTTGCCCGGTATGGTGGAAGCCATCCGCTGTTTGAAAGAGGCAACCCTTGCACTGCTGAGCGACTCGGACGCCGCTGAGGCCGCTCCTTACTTTGACTATATGGTTCAGGCCATGTCGTAGGCTCTGCAGTATCGATTGTACTGCATAACTTTCAGTAGGGTGGGCTGCAGCCCACCCTGCTGCTCCTCAATCCCCTAATCCCCAAATCCCGGCTCCCCTAGCCCCAGAGGCTTCCGAACCTGCAGAGGGTGTTCCACGAGCCGGCAGGAATGTCCACCAAGGAACTCAGGGTCTGGGCTTCGGCGTCAGCGGCGAGGGCTCGCTTGACTTCGCCGCTCAAGAGCCAGCTTTTCTCCCTCTCCCACCAGTTGGGACACCGGCTGTCGCCGCGCGGTGAGCTGTGGGTGGGGGGTTGGCTGGAGGAAGGCACCGGCGCTGTTAACGCCAGTCAGGGCTGTGCCGGCACAGGCAATGATGGCTGCTGTCAGGACTGGAATTTTGGCCGGTGCGGAGGGCGAGGTGCGAGTTGTTCGTTTTGCTTGCGGTTGCGTTTTGCCCCTCATCCTGAGATTAAACTATTATAGCGGTTTTTACGCCCGGGTCGAATACAGCCCCTGTTTGGGAATGTGTTCTTAATATATCGGGACTTGCGCACAACTATGAAAGAAACCGGGTTTCTGGTTCTGGAACGAGGGCTGATAGTCTTGACTTCTGGTTCAGAAACCCGGTTTCTGCCTAAGTCCTATATATATAAAGTGCCCGGTTCGTTTGTGTGAATCCCAAGATGCTATTGGCTTTTCAGTGAAGCGCGAGGCCCTGCATTCTAGCGTGCGCGCCTCTGATATCCAGCTCCGCTCAATTGCCCGCAATTAATTTTTCCATCCTTCTTTCTATGTCCTCTTCCTTCTTGGCGTACTTGCCTCAGGAGCGGTTCATTATTAAGACCCCACATCAATGAGCCAACAGTCTCATCCCAATCGGGGATAGAAAGGAATTATGGCCGGTTTTGGCACACCGGCAATTCTACAAGCGCTTGCGGATGGGGGGCCTAGTAATATTTCAGCCACTCGCAGCCCCGCAGTCGTATGACGCCGCCGCCTCTCTTTCTTGGCGTCCTTGGCTCAGGAGCGGTTCAAACGATCTGCCGGCAGTTTAGGACACAGCAGAACTCGCCGGCTTTTAACCCCTGGTAGAGGTGTTCGTCAGCGAGAAGTCTTGCCAATACGATCGCGGATACCGCACGAGAGCGGCTTTTGGTTCTGCTTGAGGGCGCTCGTGCGAATCCAAACCGCGCCTCACACTTGCGCCTCCGTCTGGCTGCCTAATTCCGGAAATGATTACAGGTGAATTTTATTCCTCTGATTTCTTCTCATTTCTGAGTTTTTCCGCCTGTGCTTGCAAAGTCTGGAAGTAATCGGAAGAGATCACCTCGGCGACTTCGCGCTCTTTTTTGTGGTGATCTATGCTGAGATCCGGCAGGGTTCTCGGCGCTTCTACCGTTGTGCACTCCGTTCCTGGCAAGGGCTCGGCGCAGATGCGACATTCCAGCTGGGGTCCGGAGAAGGCTAGACGAACCACAACCCCATCTGCAACGCGCTCTTTGGTGACTTGCTTGTTGTCTACAAAAGTGCCGTTTGTGCCCAGGCTGGACACCTCCCAGTGGGAGCCCATATATTGCAATTCTGCATGGTGGCGCGAGACTACAGGACTTTCCAGCACTAGCTCGTTATCGGGTGCCCGACCAATACGAATCAAGGATACCTTTTTAAAGGCCCAACTCTTGATGGGGGTTCCTTGAGTTGGGTGAAGCAGGGTTAAGGTAATCTCGTCGGAAATGTTTGCCGGTGTGGAATTGTCTGCCATAGCAGTAACCGTCTCCTCTCTTTTAACTTGGATCATATCAACTCCTTGAAAAACTTCTTAAGAGTAACTCATCCTTTCATTTCTAGCGTGCGGTGACACGGAGCGACCTGATGGTGGGAAGGTTTTTGGCCGGCATATTTATTATAATCTTACCATTGAAAGTGGCCTTAAAGGTGCCAAATTGGCAATACTTTACTCGGCACGCATGAAAGGTGTCGCCAGCCTCGCGCTAGAAGTTCCAACTCGCCTCGCTCAGTCCCACTCCAGTAACAAGCCATCAGATTTACGGGTGGCCTCAGTAGGAACCCGGATACCCACCATTTCATTTTTACCAGATTTGACCCGCTCCGACTAGAGTTTGTTACCAAAGTTGACGCCATAGGGTAATGGGCATGGGGCATGGGGCATGGGGCATGGGGCATGGGGCATGGGGCACCGGCGTCACTCTGGCAAAAACTCACCCCTCAAGGGCCGGCCCCGCCCAACACGCACTCAAAATTCCGGATTATTATAAATTTTTTAAACGAGTGCGGATGATTTACAGCGCTTTATTGCCGGCAGTTGCGGCTGAAAATTAGAAAAAGCAATCAAACGTAAGTTAGGGAAATCATCTTGTTTGCGCCCCTACTTCTGAGTGCCAGTACCATCACAGAGGTGGCGGTCGGTCGGTGAGACAGAGGGGTTATTCTTCAAGAAGTCGGCGAGCCAATCGCAGCCGCGCACCAGTAAATCGTCGAGGAGTCGCTGATCGAGATGCGGCAAATTCCACAGAATCGCAGTTTTGTCAGCACCGGCAGAAACAATCGTTTTGCCGTCGGGGCTGAAAACTGCGCCGGTCGCCTCACCGGTATGGCCTCGCAGAGTCGCCAGCTCGGTGCCATCATTGCGCCAGAGTTTGACAGTTCTGTCATTACTGGCTGTGGCAATGGTTTTACCGTCCGGGCTAAAACTCACCTGCCAGACAGGACTGTGATGCCCCGTGAGAGTTTTGTAGTGGGTGTAAGACCGGCTGTTTTCGTCAAAGCGCCAGAGTAGGACGGTCTTGTCTTCACTAGCGGTTGCCATCATTTTACCGTCCGGTGAGAAACTGACGCTATAGACCGCAGCCTTATGCCCGGAAAGGGTTTGCAGCAAAACACCATCGCGCCGCCAGAGTTTGACGGTTTTGTCCCAACTGGCAGAGGCAATCTCGCCGTCGGGGCTGAAACTGACGCCATAAACTTGATCCGTGTGCCCGCTGAAAGTTTGTAGCAGCACACCTTCTGAACTCCAGAGTTTCACCGTCTTGTCCAAACTGGCAGAGGCAATCGTCTCGCCGTCGGGGCTGAAAGCTACGGCGCTGACCCCATCGCTGTGCCCTCTGAGGGTGCGCAGCAACTGACCATCTTTGCTCCAAAGTTTCACAGTGCCGTCCCAACTGGCAGTGGCAATTGTCCTTCCGTCGGGGCTGAAACTGACACCCCGCACCACACCGGTGTGCCCGTTCAGGGTTTTTATCAGACTCCCGTCACGCCGCCAGAGTCTGACACTCTTGTCCCCGCTGGCAGTGGCAATTGTCTCCCCGTCGGGGCTGAAAGCTGCGGCCTTGACGGCATCGCCATGCCCTCTGAGGGTTCTCAGCAACCTGCTGTCAAGCTGCCAGAGTTTCACGCTCTTGTCTTCACTGGCCGAGGCCATCATTTTCCCCAGGCGCGAGAAACTGACGTCATAGACGCGAGCGGTATGCCCGTAGAGCGTTTTGAGCGGGCTGCCGTCAGGCAGCCAGAGTTTCACGGTACTGTCAGAACTGGCAGAGGCAATCTCTCCGTGGGGGCTGAAACTGACACTCCAAACCACATCTCTATGCCCACTCAAAGTTTTGAGGGGGGTGCCGTCAAGTTTCCAGAGTTTCACTGTCTTGTCAAAACTGGCAGAAGCAATCATTTTCCCGTCGGGTGAGAAGCTGACGCTGCAGACTTCAGCGCTGTGTCCTTTGAGAGTTTTTATCAAGCTGCCGTCAAGCTCCCACAGTTTCACAGTCTTGTCCCCACCGGCAGTGGCAATGGTTTTCCCATCCGGACTGAAACTGACCCTGCTCAAAAAAGCGCTTTGCTTGGGGAAGGTTCTGAGCAACTCACCGTCTGTCTTCCAAAGTTTCACAGTCCTGTCATCACTGGCAGAAGCGAGCAGTTTGCCGTCGGGGCTGAAGCTGACGCCCCAGAGGCCATCGGTATGCCCGCTGAGGGTTCTCAGCAACTGACCGTCCGAGTTCCAGAGTTTGACGGTGCTGTCCTCACCGGCAGTGGCAATCATTTTGCCGTCGGGGCTGAAACTCACATCCCTGACTGACAGGCGGGACGCCTGTCCTACAGCGCCGTGTGTGAGTGAGAGGGCGAGGCTGCCGTCAAGATTCCAGAGTTTTACAGTCCCGTCAGCACTGGCAGAAACAATTGTCTTGCCGTCGGGTGAGAAACTCGCCGCCCAGACAAAACTGCTGTGCCCCTCTAAGCGGTTGCGCTCTTTAATCCAGTAAACAGCCTGCAGCAAGGCGCTGACAACTTTAGCACGAGTCTGGGGGCTGGCTTTTGCCCAGTCAGCTTGTTTCAGTGCGGTGCCGGCTCTGATAGCTTCTATAAGAGCTTCAAACTCTTGATTGGAGGCAAAAAGCGCTTCCGAAGATGTGCTGATAGCTTTAATCTCGTTTGTTTTTGCTTGCTGCGCGGATCGGACTGCAAAGACTGTGGAAACAGCCAGTATCAAAACTGCTGCGGCAGCACCGGCTAGCGCCCATTTCAAAAAACGATTCAGCCGCTCTTGACTGGCGAGTTGCGCTTCTCTCTTGTCCAATTCCAGGCTGGCACCCAAAAACTGATAGTCCTGATTGCTGAGACTTTTACTCACAGCCCACCCCAGAGCGTCCTGCAGTGCCTGTCCGCGCAACAGCCGAGAACTGTCCTGACAGTTAGAAGCCAACCAGGCATTCAGATACGCCGAATATGGCCGCAAAGAAGCCAATTCTTTTTCTACCCAATTCAGATTAAAAACCTCCCGGTAAATCCGGTTAGCTACTCTCAGCTCACCCGCCTCCCTAACCACCAGCCCCGACAGCCGCAACTCCATATGTTCCGGACTGTCGTCCGCCGGCACACTCCCCTGCTGCAAAATTTGCTGGTACAGCCCCAATAACCGGCCCGCCTTTTGCTCATTTCTCAGCAGCCGGTGGCGTACAGTCTTCAAATGCTCCGGCTCATCCTGCGCTTCCCAATTCTCAATAACTCGCTCTCGCACCAGCCCGTCTATTTGGGATTTTGGATTGGGGATTTTGGATTGGGAATTTTCCGCTGTTTGTTGAAGTACGAGTTTGCAAACCTTCTGAGTCAAAAACGGCTGTCCGCTTGTCCAATTAAGTATCTCAGCAAGCAAATTCTCCGGATTATCTGCATTCTCATAGAATCCCTGCGCCAAAGGTAACGCCGCCGGCATGGCAAAGCCTGTCAGCTGAATCGCCCTGCCAATATTAAACGGCGTGCGACTTTTGTCAGCAATCAGATCGCTGGGTGTTGCCACTCCCAGCAGCACAAAGCTGAGGCGGTTGTATTCTGGGCTGTCAGCCCGCTTGTTGTAGCAAGCTCTTATCCAAGCAAAGAAATCGTCTGTGGGAAAACTTAAACTGATAACGCTGTCGATTTCATCGATAAATATGATAATATTTTGGGAGAGTGAGCCTAGCAGCACTGACTCGATAAATTCATCCAATCTCTGCACCGGCGACAGATGGTCGCGCTCTTTCCACCACGCCCGCAAATTGATTTTGTCGGCCAGGTTGAAGTGGCTGACTGAGGTGCGGACTATGCCGGCATACCACTGCTCAATGGTGAGTTCCTGACTGCCGATTGCAGTCAGGTCTATTGCCGCGCAGGCAATTCCTTCGGCTTGCAGCTGCTGCATGGTGTGGACGCGGAGGGAGGATTTGCCCATCTGCCGGCAGTTGAGAACGTAACAGAAATCGCCTGCTTTCAATCCATTATACAGGTTTTCATCTGCTTGTCGCTTGACGTAGGTGGGGGAGTCAGCCGGCAGGCTGCCCCCGACTTGATACACTGAGTATGGTTCTGGGTTCATGGAGATATCTCACTTTTGCGTAGATGTGTTACCTCACCCCCTAACCCCCCACCCGCTACGGCGGAGGGGGAAGAAAAATGTAGCGCCAGCAATAGGGGGAGCTGTCACCCATAATAGCGTGCAGCACAGCTGACGCACCCCGCAACGTCAGAGGCGAGGGGGGAGATGTTGGTGAGTTGCGCATTCGCCGGTAGAGACGGGAAATTTCGCGTCTCTACAGGACAAAGGGGAATGTTCTGAGTATTGTAGCATATACCGGCAAATTTGTCAAGGAACATTCTGTTTGATGGCGGAGAGGTCCACAGAGCCGAAATTGACAACCAAAGCGACATTTAAGTTTTCCAGGGACTGGACAAACCAGAGAATCTCATCGATGGCTTGACGTTCGTAGTGACTGAACAAGATGGAAAATCGCTTTTCCAGATAGGGTCTGACGTGGCGGGAGAGGAGGACAATTTTGAGCAACAGGCCGGTGGTGCGGGCGGGGCCCATATTAGAAATCAAATCGATAAACACATAGTGGTTGGGATTTTGCGGACTTTCCACCACTAGGAAGTTGAACAGCTGGCTGCAAGTCCGCATAATTAAGAAGTCGGTCAATTTCTGGGAATCGCTTTGCGGGAAGGTGTTTTTCAGCTGTTTGTACAAGCGCTCGTTAAAGGTGCGCTTGCCGTATTCTGACTCGATGGCAGAAATTAGGTATTCGTACAAATCGGCTTTAAAAGAGCGGTAAGATTTGCTCTGGCTCGTGCGGGTGAGGAAGCCTTGAGCCAAGTCCCGGTAGGTGCAGGCTCCTTCGACTTTTCCCACAAACTGCTTGAGAGCTAAGTACAGTTCGCGATCGCTCAATAGGGTGGGGTTTGGCACCGGCTGTACAATCCGCGACGCCGCCGAGCCTGCCGGCGAGGAATTTTTTGCCAGTTGCGCTCGCCGCACCAGGTAAGCCACGTATTGCGACAGGTTCATTTCAAATTCCCACTGTTTTTGAGTTTGCAGGTGCCGGATTGTTTGCTGGTGTTCGTAAGAGCTTTCCTGAGAGAGCAGACTGTGGCTGTACAAGTAGGGATACCTGACAATAAGCCGGCCCAGTTCGGGATTGTGTACTACTGCAGGCGGTTCTGGCTCCACCACTTGCACCAAGCGCTGCAGGGTGAGATACTCCTCACTTTTGGTAAACAGGCACACCAGCTCTTGCAAGCGCGGCACAGGCTTATAATAGGAAGCAAGTTTCTCGCCTGTGGGGGCGAGTGTCTTGAATAGCGCCAGCAAACCGGCAATCGCGGCTCGCTGCTGGGAGTGCATTTGCCAGCGGTTGATCAGGATATGGCAGCAGCGGTTGAGCATGTACTGAAACTCCTGATCGCTGCAATTCGCGGCGACAATCCTGTTGAGAGCTACCGCAATTTCCGCATCCGGGTAGCCGGTGCCGTCGATGAACAGCTTGCGAAAGCGCTCTATCAACTGCTGCGGCGACTCGTTTTGCAAACAGTATATCAGGTGGTCGTACACCATCTGCTTTTCGTCGCTCGTGTCTGACTTGCCAGAATCTTTAGAAGGTGACAGGACTCCCACAATTGGATGAGCAGGCTTGTCTTTTTTATGACCGGCACTCCAACCCTCCCCAGGTGAGGTGTTTGGTTTTATAGCCCCTTCCTGTTCTCCCGGATCGCCCCGCAGATTCCCCAGTTCTTTGGCCACCCACCTCAAATTAAAAATCGCCTGGTAAATGCGATTGTAAACTTTTAACTTGCCATTTTGCTTGACAGCCAGCCCGCTGAGCCGCAATTCGATTTGTTCCGGACTGTCATCGGCGGGGATTTCGCCAGCACGCAAAATTTCATGGATGAGCGCCAGCAGCCGGCTTTTGCGAGTCCCGCGCAGAAGCCGGTCGCGTATTGTCTTTAAATGCTCTGGCTCGTCTTGCGCTTCCCAGTTTTCTATAATGCGGGCGCGCACCAGTTTCTCCACCCACTCCGCCTCACTGCCGGCGGGAATGGAAAATGGCAGCGCCATTACGAGTTTGCAAAGCTTTTGTGTGAGAAAGGGTTTGCCGCCGGTCCACGCTAAAATTTCTTTCATCGCTGCTTTGGGGTTGCTCGCTTTGGGCGCGAGACCTCTGACTAAAGGCAGGCATTCGTGCAGCTGAAAGCCTTCCAGGTGAATGGCTCGACCGATGTTAAATGGAGTGCTGCGGTTTTTGTCGCCTATCAAATCCGGAGGGCTGGCTACGCCGATCAGCGCGAAGGTGAGGCGTCTGTATTCGGGACAGTCCGCACGTCTATTATAGCAGGAGCGGATGAAGGCAAAAAAATCGTCTACCTTGAAGTTTAAACTGAGAACGCTGTCGATTTCATCTACAAAAATTACCGCCGTTTGGGAGATTGACGTCAGGAGCACTTCTCTGATAAACTCGCTGAACCGCTGCACCGGCGAGAGAAATTCCCGGTCGCACCACCAACTGCCAATATCCACATTTTCCAGGATATTGAGGCTGCTGGCTAGGGTGTATGTGATGCCGGCATACCACTGGTTGGGCGTGATGTCCTGGCTGCCAATCGAGGTCAGGTCAATGGCAGCACAAACAATTCCCTCTGCTTGCAATTTTTGCATAGTTTGCACCCGCAGGGAAGATTTGCCCATCTGGCGGGAGTTGAGGACGTAGCAAAATTCACCGGCTTTTAAGGCATGATAGAAGTCCGAGTCTGCCTGGCGCACGACGTAGGTGGGCGCATCCAGTGGCAGACTCCCGCCAACTTGATAGTCACAGGTGAAAGTTGGTACTGTGTTCATGGGTTATGTTTTAATTATAAACCGCCAAGACGCCAAGAGCGCCAAGAATGCTTGGAGAATTGAGAAAGCGTTTCCCCCCTTTTGGTTTTTAGTTCATTTGAGGCGATCGCGGAAATACTGGCAGTACAGATTGCAGCGGGGCGTTACTTGATTGCCTTGCAAGTTTACTAAACCCATGCTGTGCAGTTTAAACCCCTGCATTGACTCTAATTGCACCGGCTCTGTAGCGGAGACTACTTTTTTGGCGGCGGCGGCGAGTTCGGGATGCTGTTGCAAATTCCACAAGTGCCGGCGCAAGTGGTCGCTATAAAGTCCCGCATCGGTTGGCGCAGTTTCTAACAGTTGGTCGAGGGTTGTTTCCTGTCGCGCGATGTGGTATAATGCCAGCCGCACGAGATAGGGGTGCCCGCCGATCGTCGCCATCAATTGCTCCACTTGGGCTGTTTGCCAGTCGAGTCCGTGCCGGTGCGCCAAGTCGAGCACCTGAGTGGGGGTGAATTCGGGCAATTCCACCGGCAGCCCCACATTAAAGGGGGACTGGTTGATATCCAGCGGCACATAGACTTCTGTAGAGTGTACCACAATCAGCCGCAGTTTTTTCCAGATATCGCGATTTTTGGCTTCTTCATGCCAGGCGCGCAGCAGCCCAAAAAAATCGGCGGCTATTTCGGGATATTGGAAGACTCTATCGACTTCATCCAATCCTAAGGCGAGGGGACTTTCTGCAGCCGGCAGCAGATATCTTTCAAAATAGGACTTGCAGGCTACTTTACTGCCAAAAATGGCTTTCCAGTTTTCAGCGAGCCGGTCTGGCATATCCAGTTCCAGGGCAATATTGGCGCAGAACCACTGCAAGAATTTGTCCAGGTCTTTGAAAATTTTGCTGTCGGCTAGCTGAAAGTTTAAAGGCACTGCGCGATAGCCTTGCGTGCCGGTGTAATGCAGAATTCTAGCCATCAGGGATGTTTTGCCCATTTGTGTGGGCGCTTTAATCCGGATTAGGGCTCCGGGTTTCTTGATTTCCTCATAAGAGCGCTCCTCAATCGGGTGCCTTTCCACATAAAAGGCTGAAGCCAATTCTACCTGACCTCCCGGCAATTCCGGCGCGGCGACAGGTAAAGGCAAGTCGGAAAGAGGAAGGGAGAAGGAGGTTTGATGAATTGACTGTTTCGTTTCAATTCTCCACTGTTCGTTTGTTTCTCCTCCCTCCAGAATGATCAGGACTTCTCGCACAATCACGGGGGTGTCGTCGGGAGAGCGCCACTCGCGCTGCTGGATGGAGTCGAGATAGCCGCGCAGGTTGTAGTTGAGGGGCGAATCCATCGCAAAATCTAAGCGGACTGGCAAAATGACCGGCTTGCTGTCGGGGTGGGACTCGCGCAACTCTCTCACCCGCCGCACTTCTTCTGTCACCATTTCACTGGTTGCGGATTTGGCAGATAATAGCAGCAGAAAATAGTCGCAGCGCTCCAATTCTTCGTCAATTCGCTGGGGCCAACCTTCTCCGAGCCGTATGCTGTGCCCCGCCATGAAAACGTGATGCCCAGCGGCGCTCAACTGTTCGTAAAACATCTGCGCCAAGCTGAGGTCTGGGTCTTGGGCGCGGTAGGATATAAAAATTCTGGCGGTCAGACCGGCAACCGGCAGCCGGCATGCGGAATCCGCCAGATCGCCGGCAGTTTGCGCCTGGGAAATGGGGGGAATTTTGTACACCGGCACGGGATCTTTAATCCCTTTTAACTCCCGCCGCCCTGCATAAGTGGCGTGCAGGGGCAGGCAATTTTTCACCACGTCATAGACGGTTTGGGAAATGCAAATGCCGTCCGGTTCCGCTTCCGCTTCCAGACGCTTGGCAATATTCACGCCATGTCCGATGACGTCTTTTTCGGTATCGCTGAAGAAGACTTCGCCGAGATGAATGCCGATGCGGTGGCGCAGCACGTCCTCTGGGGGGAGGTTCGCCGCCGCGAACGCCAGGGCTTTTTGAATCTCCAGGGCGCAGCTAAGAGCCTGGTAGGCGCTCTCGAAGCACATCAGGGACCCGTCGCCGGTGAATTTGAACAGCAAACCCTCAAACTGCTGGCACAGGGCTTTGAGCAGCTGGATGTCGCGCTGGACCAGACCCAGCGCGTGGACTTCGTTTTGTTCGGCTTTGGGCGTGAATTTCTCCACATCCGTGAACACGATAGCAGCGAGGGTTCGCTTGAAATCTCGGGGCAGTGCTTCGGTGTCCATAAGGCACCCTGTTTGTAATCCGGAGGTCAGCAACGGTCTGCTGCATACCAGTCTACTAACTGGCGGATGGTGCCGGTTCAAATAACCCGATTTTTTTTAGGGGGAGGGGGTGTGCCGCTTGTGCCAGGGTGTGTGCCGGTTCGACGCCTGACGCCTTCGAGACTCGCCGGTGTGTGCCGGCGCGACGCCCGACGCCTTCGGGGACGTAGGACAGGCGTCCCGCCTGTCCCTACCCAGAAACGAGGATTGCTATTATAGCAGATTTCAGCCGAGTGAGGTACAGATATTAGATCCCCCCCTAGCCCCCCCTTAAAAAGGGGGGGAACATTCTCAAAGCCCCCCTTTTTAAGGGGGGTTTGGGGGGATCTAACTGTACTCCACTCAAGTGATAAGTGCAATATCACACAAAGCTAGTTTTGTCAATAGGCAGCAGCCGGTTTTCCTCGCTCAACCCAGGCATCTTCGGGCGAACCCTCTGACTCTTTCCTCTTCCTTCTTGGCGTCCTTGGCGTCTACCCTACGGGAAGCCGCGCTTCGCGTCTATGGCGGTTCATTATTAATGTATCCTACGGCTTTAAAAGACTCTCAATCTCTTCATCAGTGAAAGGATTCTTCCCAGCTTTCAGGGCGTCAATCCAGCCCTGCACTCGCGCTTTCTTCTCAGCATCTTTAGTCGATTTTATAAATACCTGAAAGTCTTCAATGGCTCCTTGAGAGTTGCCGGCGAGCGCCCTAGCCAGCCCCCGGTACCCCCGAACCCATCCATCTTCAGGTGCGAGCGCCACGGCTTTCTCACAGGCGTACATGACTTCAGCAGCGTGCCGGTGCAAACTGCCAAACCAACAGAGGTTGTTCCAATAATCAGCAGAAATTTTCAGATCCGGGTCGAGCTTTTGCGCTTGTTCGTAAGCGGCTATAGCTTCCTTGACCTCACCCTTCCTGACGAGGGTTTTTCCCCTCTCAACGAGAGAGGGTGCCCAAAGTCTGCGGGCATCTTTTTCGGGGTCAATATTTAAGTTGGGATTCCACTTTAACGCTTTGCGGAAGGTAGCAGCTGCCTCCTCAACATTGCCGGCTTTGGCTTGCCCCACACCTTGCTCGACTAAAGCTGGAGTTGCCAGCCGGCGTGCTTTTTGTTCGGGGTCTATATCTAGATTGGGATTCCAGGCTAGGGCTTTGCGGAAGGTAGCGACAGCCCCCTCAACATTGCCGGCGTTGGCTTGCTTCTCACCTTGCCAGACTAAAGCTTCAACTACCAGCCGGCGGGCTTCTTTTTCGGGGTCTATATCTAGATTGGGATTCCAGGCTAAGGCTTTGCGGAAGGTAGCGACAGCCCCCTCAACATTGCCGGCTTTGGCTTGCTTCTCACCTTGCCAGACTAAAGCTTGAGCTGCCAGCCGGCGGGCTTCTTTTTCGGGGTCTATATCTAGATTGGGATTCCAGGTTAAGGCTTTGCGGAAGGTAGCGACAGCCCCCTCAACATTGCCGGCTTTGGCTTGCTCCTCACCTTGCTTGACTAAAGCTTCAGCCTCTGCCAGTCGGCGGGCATCTTTTTCTGGGTCAAGCTTTAAGTTGGGATTCCACTTTAACGCTTTGCGGAAGGTAGCAGCTGCCTCCTCAACATTGCCGGCTTTAGCTTGCTTCTCACCTTGCTCGACTAAAGCTTCAGCTGCCAGCCGGCGGGCATCTTTTTCTGGGTCAAGCTTTAAGTTGGGATTCCACTTTAACGCTTTGCGGAAGGTAGCGACAGCCTCTTCAACATTGCCGGCTTTGGCTTGCCCCTCACCTTCCCCGACTAGAAAAGGCGCAGCTGCCATCAGGTTAGATTTGTCTTGGCACACCGGCAGTTTTTCCAGGTCGAGGGGATGAAGGATCAGGTAACCTCTCAACCAGTCGCAGCCCCGCGCCAGCTGTTCGTCCAATCCCTCCACCCGCCACAGCTTGGCCGTGCCGTCCTCTAAGCCGGTGGCCAGCAGTTTGCCGTCCGGGCTGAACGCCACGTTACTGACCTCTTTCTGATGCCCTTTCAGGGAGGCGAGCTCCTTCCCCTGCAAGTCCCACAGCTTGGCCGTGCCGTCCTCTGAGCCGGTGGCCAGCCGTTGGCCGTCCGGGCTGAACGCCACCCTCCAAACCCCGCCCTGATGCCCTTTCAGGGAGGCGAGCTCTTTCCCCTGCAAGTCCCACAGCTTGGCCGTGCCGTCATTTGAGCCGGTGGCCAGCCGTTTGCCGTCTGGGCTGAACGCCACCTTTGTGACCCCCTTCTGATGCCCTTTCAGGGAGGCGAGCTCCTTCCCCTGCAAGTCCCACAGCTTGGCGGTGCGGTCCCTTGATCCGGTGGCCAGCAGTTTGCCGTCCGGGCTGAACGCCACGCTATTGACCCGACTCTGATGCCCTTTCAGGGAGGCGAGCTCTTTCCCCTGCAAGTCCCACAGCTTGGCGGTGCCGTCCTCTGAGCAGGTGGCCAGCAGTTTGCCGTCCGGGCTGAACTTCACGCTCATAACCCTGCCCTGATGCCCTTTCAGGGAGGCGAGCTCTTTCCCCTGCAAGTCCCACAGCTGGGCGGTGCCGTCAGATGAGCCGGTGGCCAGCCGTTTGCCGTCCGGGCTGAACTCCACGCTCCTAACCCCATCCTGATGCCCTTTCAGGGAGGCGAGCTCTTTCCCCTGCAAGTCCCACAGCTTGGCCGTGCCGTCCCCTGAGCCGGTGGCCAGAAGTTTGCCGTCCGGGCTGAACTCCACGCTCTCAACCCGCCCCTGATGCCCTTTCAGGGAGGCGAGCTCCTTCCCCTGCAAGTCCCACAGCTTGGCCGTGCCGTCATCTGAGCCGGTGGCCAGAAGTTTGCCGTCCGGGCTGAACGCTACGCTCCAGACCTCCTTCTGATGCCCTTTCAGGGAGGCGAGCTCTTTCTCCTGCAAGTCCCACAGCTTGGCGGTGCCGTGCCTTGATCCAGTGGCCAGCAGTTTGCCGTCCGGGCTGAACTCCACGCTCTCAACCCGCCCCTGATGCCCTTTCAGGGAGGCGTACTCTTTGCCCTGCAAGTCCCACAGCTTGGCCGTGCCGTCTTTTAAGACGGCAGCCAGCAGTTTGCCGTCCGGGCTGAACTCCACGCTCTCAACCGAGTTCAGATGCCCTTTCAGGGAGGCCAGCTCTTTCCCCTGCAAGTCCCACAGCTTGGCGGTGCCGTCTTTTAAGACGGCAGCCAGCAGTTTGCCGTCCGGGCTGAACTCCACGCTCTCAACCGAGTTCAGATGCCCTTTCAGGGAGGCGTACTCTTTGCCCTGCAAGTCCCACAGCTTGGCCGTGCCGTCTTTTAAGACGGCAGCCAGCAGTTTGCCGTCCGGGCTGAACGCCACGCTCTCAACCCGCCCCTGATGCCCTTTCAGGGAGGCGAGCTCTTTCCCCTGCAAGTCCCACAGCTTGGCCGTGCCGTCAAGTGAGCCGGTGGCCAGCAGTTTGCCGTCCGGGCTGAACGCCACGCTCCAGACCCGTCCCTGATGCCCTTTCAGGGAGGCGAGCTCTTTCCCCTGCAAGTCCCACAGCTTGGCCGTGCCGTCCTCTGAGCGGGTGGCCAGCAGTTTGCCGTCCGGGCTGAACGCCACGCTCTGAACCCGCCCCTGATGCCCTTTCAGGAAGGCGAGTTCTTTGCCCTGTAAGTCCCACAGCTTGGCCGTGCCGTCTTTTAAGACGGCAGCCAGCAGTTTGCCGTCCGGGCTGAACACCACCCTCTTAACCGAGTTCAGATGCCCTTCCAGGGAGGCGAGCTCTTTCCCCTGCAAGTCCCACAGCTTGGCGGTGCCGTCTTTTAAGAAGGCAGCCAGCAGTTTGCCGTCCGGGCTGAACTCCACGCTCTCAACCCGCCCCTGATACCCTTTCAGGAAGGCGAGCTGTTTCCCCTGCAAGTCCCACAGCTGGAGGATGCCGCCATATGAGCCGATGACCAGCAGTTTGCCGTCCGGGCTGAACTCCACGCTCACAACCATCTCCTGATACTGTAGCTGGTTTCGCTCCCGAATCTGCCCTTGAATCTGCTGTAGCGCCAGCATCGGACCGGCGGAGGGATAGTCTTCCAAAGGGCGACCGTCCCTGACAATATTTTTCAGCTCTTGCCCCGCCTGCATTGCTGAGAGCAAAGCTTCGATTTCCTGCCCCTCAAACTGTCGCAAGGCATTACTCCCCGCCTGTTCTAACCTCGTACCGGCTCGCGCTTCTCGCTGTTTCTGAACAGCTGCCAGCGCCATAATGGAAGCAATCACCGCACCGGCGAAGGAAATTGCCAGCACCGCCGCACCGGCACGAATCCTGCGCAAAGCTTTCTGATTCGCCGCCTCTAGCGTCTGGTTCGCTTCCGCCAAAATCCGCCCCGCTTCTTTTTCCGCCTCCAAAGTCAGCAGCACTTCGCGCTTTTCCACCTCCTGACCGGCAGCCAAAAACTGATAGTCCCGGTCGCTCAAACGCTTATCCGCCGCCCACGCCAGAGCCTCCTGTAGCGCTCGCCCCCGCAACAGCCGCGAACTGTCCTGACAGCCCGAATCAACCCAACCCTTAAACGCCTCGGAGTAAGGTCGCAAATTGGCTAATTCCTTCTCCACCCAAGTCAAATTAAAAACTTCCCCGTAAATCCGGTTAGCCACCTCCAACAAACCCGAATGCCTGACAGCCAACCCCGACAGACGCAACTCCATCTGTTCCGGAGTCCCATCCGCCGGCACCCCTCCGTCGCGCAAAACTTGCCCGTACAAACCCAACAGAGAACCCGCCCGTTTCTCATTTCTCAACAGACGAGCCCGAATCGTCTTCAAATGTTCCGGCTCATCCTGCGCCTCCCAATTCTCAATCACCCGCGCTTGTAATAGCTTCCCAACCGATACCGCCTCACCCTCACCCCCAACTGTAACAGCAGTTTCCCCCCCTCTCCCCTCGTGGGAGAGGGGGTAGGGGGGTGAGGGGGAAGCCTCGATGAGTTTGCAAATCTTCTGAGTCAGAAACGGCTGTCCGCCAGTCCACGCTAGAATCTCAGCCAAAACCCCCTGCGGATTCTCCACATTTCCCGCCAGCCCCTGCGCCAGAGGCAAAGCCGCCGGCAGTTCAAAACCGGCCATCTCAATCGCCCTGCCAATATTAAACGGCGTGCGAGTTTTGTCCGCAATCAAATCCGAGGGAGTGCACACCCCCAGCAGGCAAAACCCGAGCCTGCTGTATTCCGGACTGCCCGCCCGCTTATTATAGCACGCCCTAATCCAGGCAAAGAAATCGTCTGTCGGGAATTTTAAAGCCAGAACGCTGTCAATTTCATCGATAAATATGTTAATATTAGATTGGAGTTCGGCGAGCAACACCGTTCCGACAAATTCATCCAAACGCTGCACCGGCGGCAGGAAGTCCCGCTCTTTCCACCACGCCCGCAAATTGACTTTGCCGGCCAGGTCTAGACTGCTGGCCAAACTGCGGGCCATGCCGGCATACCACTGTTCCGAGGTCAGTTCCTGGCTGCCAATAGCAGTCAGGTCAATAGACGCGCAGGCGTTGCCTTCCGCTTGCAGCCGGCGCATAGTTTGCACCCGCAAGCTAGATTTGCCCATTTGCCGGCAGTTGAGGACATAGCAAAAGTCGCCGGCTTTCAAAGCATTATACAGGTCTTCATCAGCTTGTCGCCGCACATAGGTGGGGGAGTCAGCCGGCAGACTGCCGCCAACTTGATAGATTGAATTTTGTGATGCGTTCATGGTATAATGATATAATAAATTGCGGGCGTTCTCTCTTCTCTTTCTCCCCCTCCCCGTTCACGGGGAGGGGGTTGGGGGGTGGGGTTCTTCCGCCGGTGCCGGTGCCCCATGCCCCATGCCCAATGCCCAATGCCCAATGCCCCATTCACTTAATTTGAATGGCAATCCCGTCACAGAGATGCCGGTCGCCCTCACTAATGCTGGGGTTAGTTTTCAGGTAGTCGTGAAGCCAAGTGCAACCCTTCTGCAGGAGAGCGTCCAGCGGCAAGACTTGCTTGACTGTGCTGTCTATACGCCAGAGCCTGACAGTTGTATCAGTGCCGGCAGAAGCTAGCATATCACCAGAGGGGCTGAAATTCACGCCCCAAACTGAGCCGGTGTGCCCCTCTAGAGTTTTCAGCAGCGTTCCGTCAATCCGCCACAGTTTCACCGTCCTATCTTGACTGGCGGAAGCAATCAGCTGACCGTCAGGAGAGAAACTCACCCCATTCACCCAGTCGCTGTGACCCTCTAGAGTTTTCAGCAAGCGACCGTCAGCAGTCCAAAGTTTCACCGTCCTGTCGTAACCGGCTGTGGCAATCATCTTACCGTCCGGGCTGAAACTCAAACCAACTACCCAATCATTATTCTCTAAAGTTCTCAGCAACTCCCCCTCAACACTCCAGAGTTTGACCGTCTTGTCGCGACTTGCCGAAGCCAGTACCGGCGCGGACGGGCTGAACTTCACACTCTGGATTATACCTGCGTGCCCCTTAAGGGTTCTCAATAAGCGACCGTCCCGACTCCAGATTTTGATAGTTTTGTCGTCAGAAGCCGTAGCTAGCATCTCACCGCTAGGGCTAAAACTCACACTCCTCACCCAGTCCGTATGCCCCTGAAGAGTTTGGATTAAACTGCCGTCCCGTTTCCACAGTTTCACAGTTTTGTCAGCACTTGCGGAGGCTAACAGATCACCGCCCGGCGAGAAACTGACCTGCAATGTCTGGGCGCTGTGCCCCTGACAGTTTCGCTCCTCCTTTTGGCAGCCTTTGATGGTTTTAATCAGCGTCCCATCCTGTTTCCAGAGTTTCACAGTCTTGTCAGCACCGGCGGAGGCAAACATCTGACCGTCCGGTGAGAAACTGACGCTGCGAACACCGTCAATATGCGCTCGGACGGCTTTCAATAAATCTCGGTCAGCGCTCCACAGCCTTACGGTTTTATCATAACTAGCTGAAGCTAGCACCTGGCTATCTGGCGAGAAACTGACCGATGTTACCACACTCGTATGACCCCTGATAATTTTGACCAGCAAGCCATCCGCTGTCCATAGTTTGACGGTATTGTCAGCACTCCCCGAGGCTAACATCTCACCGTCAGGGCTGAAACTCAGGCTGCTAACCGCAGCATTGTGAGCTGACAGAGTTCTCACCCAAGTGCCATCCGGTTTCCAGATTCTGACAGTATTGTCAGCACTCCCCGTGGCTAGCATCTTACCGCTGGGAGAGAAACTCACAGCCATCACCAAGCTGTAGTGCCCCTTACAGTCTTTCTCCTCCTCTTTGCACCCTTTGATGGTTGTCCGCAAGGTGCCATCAACACTCCAGAGTTTGACGCTTTTATCCGCAGAAGCAGAAGCAATGGTTTGACCGTCCGGGCTGAAACTGATGCCCTGCACCCCGTCGCTGTGCCCGGTACACTTTTTCTCATCCTCCTCGCACCCTTTTATGGTTTTTAGTAACTTGCCATCGGGACTCCAGAGTTTGACAGTCTTGTCCTCAGAAGCAGAAGCGACGAGCGTACCTTGAGGGTTCAAAATGACACTATTGATGATGTCGCGATGTCCCTGACACTGTTTTTCATATTTTTCGCACCCCGGTACAGTTGTTAGCAGGCGACCGTCGTCGGCACTCCAGAGTTTGATAGTCTTGTCAAACCCTGCTGAGGCTATAATTTTCCCGTCCGGGCTGAAACTCACACTCTTAATACCCTCGCTGTGCCCTGACAAAGTTCGCCGCAGCGTGCCGTCAGCGTTCCAGAGTTTAATGGTATTGTCAAAGCCTGCCGAGGCTATGGTTTGACCGTCCGGGCTGAAACTGACGCTCCAAATATCGGCAGTGTTCCCTTGCAAGCGATTGCGTTCCTGAAGGGCGCTGATCACCTCTGCGAGCCGGTTCAATGTCTCAGTTTTTAGTGAGGGCGGCGCTCCTGTATTGAGTGCGGAATTGCCGGCTTTCACGCTAGTGATTAAAGCTCCCAGCTGGTCGTTAGAGAGCAGCTGAGCTTGCGATAATGAATTCAGGACTTTGATTTCAGAAATTTGCGCTTGCTGTTTTTGATCGTTTAATTGACCCGCAAAGATAGCCATCACAATCACACCGGCAATCGCCCCCGCCAGCGCCACACTTCTTGTTTGCGCCTTCAGTTTATAGGTAGCCGCCTCTTTTTCCCGTTTTTCCACCTCCAAAGTCAGTTCTACTTCACGTTTGTCCCAGTCTTGGCTGCGGGTTAAAAACTGGAAATCCTTCTCGCTCAAGCTTTTGGCAGCTGCCCACGCCAGAGCGTCCCGCAATGCCTGTCCGTGCAACAGCCGCGATTCATCCTGACAGCCGGAGGCTAACCAGGATCTGAAACTCTCGCTGTAGGGGCGCAGCGCAGCTAATTCCTTCTCCACCCAATTCCGGTTAAAAACCTCCTGGTAAATGCGGTTGTAAACTACCAGCCTCCCTTCTTTCCTGACCACTAATCCTGACAGTCGCAATTCTATTTGTTCGGGACTGTCATCCGTTGGGATTCCTCCTTCGAGTAAGATTTGCTGGTAGAGTCCCAGCAGCCGACCGGCATATCGCTCATTTCTCTGGATGCGAGCCCGTATCGTCTTCAAATGCTCCGGCTCGTCTTGCGCTTCCCAGTTTTCAATCAGCCGCGTTCGCACCAGGCTTTCCACCCCAGCCGCTTCCCCACCGGCGGGAATCGCAGAGGTTAAAGTTTGCGCCAGTTTGCAGAGCTTTTGGGTGAGAAAGGGCTGACCGCCAGTCCAGGCTATAATTTCGCTGAGCGCATTCTTGGGATTGCCGGCATGTCCCACCAATCCTAGAGCTAGCGTCTTCGCTTCGTGCAGCTGAAAGCCATTCAGCTGAATCGCCCGACCAATATTAAACGGCGTCCGGTTCTTGTCAACAATCAAATCGGATGGGGTGGCGACTCCCAGCAAGGTGAAGGTGAGCCGGTTGTAATCAGCTTTGTCGGCGCGTCTGTTATAGCAGGCTCGAATCAGCGCGAAGAAATCGTCTACTGAGAAACTCAAGCTGATAACGCTATCAATTTCATCGATAAAAATGACGATATTTTGGCTCACCTGTGGGAGCAGCACTTCTTCGAGAAAGTCACTCAAGCGCTGCACCGGCGAAAGCTCCTCCCGTTCGCGCCACCAAGCCAGCAAATTCAGGTTAAGCTGAAAACAGCTCAGCAGATTTTTGACAATACCGGCATACCACTGCTCCGGGGTGATATTGTGGCTGCCAATTTTGGTAATGTCAATTGCCGCGCAGGCGAAGCCTTCTTCTTCCAACCGGCGCTCCATTTGCACCCGCAAGGAAGATTTGCCCATTTGCCGGCAGTTGAGGACGTAGCAAAACTCGCCGACTTTCAACCCCTCATAGAGATCCTCATCTGCTTGTCGCCTCACATAAGTGGGGGCGTCAGGAGGCAGACTCCCCCCGACTTGATAAACTGATGTTTGTGCTGTGCTCATAAATTTATTTCACTCCTAGCTGAATTAGAACCTTTCCTGATTTCCTCCTTTCTTCTTAAGTCTTGGCGTCCTACCCTGCGGGAAGCCGCCCCGCCGCGTCCTGTGGCGTCTTGGGGGTTAATTCTTAACACTTCAGGCAGTAATTTATAACTCCCTTTCCCCCTATCATATCACATCCGGTCAGCCGCCCGCAATTAAATTTTCCATCTTTTTCCCTCTTTCTTCTTAAGTCTTGGCGTCCTTGGCCCTCTGCAGGGAAGCCGCCGCGTCCTGTGGCGGTTAATTCTTAAACTAAACCCGCCATTTCCTCCACCTGTTTCTTTGCAGTACCGCCGAAATACTGCCGGTAAAGGTCGCAGCGCAGGATAGCCTCATTACCGTCTAAGTTTACTAACCCCATACTGTGCAATTTGAAAGCAATAACTGGCTCTAGCGGCAGAGATCCCGCCGCACCGGCAACCTGTTTGAAGGCTTCCACCAGTTCGAGATTCTGCTGTATCAGCCACAGGAAGCGGCGCAAGTGGTCGCGATAAAGTCCAGCTTCTGTGGGCGCTTGTCGCAGCAGTTCGGGCAGGGTGATGTCGCCGCGAGCGATGTGATAGAGAGCCAGCCGCACCAGATAGGGGTGCCCGCCCACCATCGCCATCAGGGGCTCGACTTCACCGGCACCCCAGTCGAGCCGGTGAAGTCGAGCCAATTCCAGCACCTGCTGCCGGTTAAACTCGGGCAGCTCCACCGGCAGCCCCACATTAAACGGGGACTGATTCACATTCATGGGAACGTAAACCTCGGTGGAGTGCACCACCACCAGGCGGAACTGTTTCCAAACCTGCCGATTTTTGCCCTCCTCATGCCAAGCTCGCAGCAACCCAAAAAAGTCCTCGGCAATTTCGCGATGTTCAAACACCCTGTCCACTTCATCCAGCCCCAGCGCTAGAGGGCAGTCTGCAGCCGGCAGCAGATAGTCTTCAAAGTAAGCCGTGCAGTTATCCTTGTCGCCATACGTCCCCTCCCACATCTCCGCCACCCGGTTCGGCAGCCGCAGCCTGCGCCCGACGCTGGCGCAAAACCACCGCAAAAACTGGCCCAAGTCCGTGAGAACCTTGCCATCCGCCAGCTGAAAGCTCAGCGGCACGGTGCGGTAGCCTTGTTGGGTTGCCTGGTGGAGAATCCTGGCCATCAGGGAGGTTTTGCCCATCTGTCTGGGGGCTTTAATGCGAATTAGCGCCCCGGGCTTCCTGATTTCCTCGTATGCGCGAGTTTCGATAGGGGGGCGCTGGACATAAAATGCTGAAGCCAGCTCCACTTGCCCTTCCGGCAGTTCTGGCTCTGCCGCCGGCAGGGGGGGAGCGTCCGGGCTTTCCGCCGCCGGGGGTAAAGTGGGCAAGGCGGCTTCTGTTGCTTCTTGGGATGCCGGTGCGGCACCGGCAGCCAGCACGCTGAGGAGTTCGCGCACAATCGCGGGGGTGTCAGCCGAGCTATTCCAGAAGCGCTGCTGGATAGAGTTGAGATAGCCGCGCAGGTTGTAGTTGAGCGGCGCATTCATGGGAAAGCTGACCCGAATTGGCAGCAGCACCGGCTTGCCGTCGGCGCGGGCGTCGCGCAGCGCCTTGGCCTTGCGCACTTCTTCGGTGACCATTTCGCTGCCGGCAGACTGTGCGGACAGCAGCAGTACAAAGTAATCGCATTGCTCCAGTTCGTCGGCGATGCGGCGAGGCCACTGCTCTCCCAGGCGGACGCTCTCCCCCGCCATGAACGGCTGGTGACCGGCTGTTTGCAAGGCATTGCAGAACTCCCGGGCGAGGCTGCGGTCTGGATCTTGGCTGTGATAGCTGATAAATACGCGGGCGCTTTTTTCTGGCGCAGCCTGCAGGGGCGCTGTTACAGTGGGTGCGTCCTCCTGGTTGCGGGTTGGCTGCTGTCGGTGTGGGGCTTTGGGTGGAGCGTTAGCGTCTGATTTCGCCGCATCCCCCGACAGCAGATCCTCAATGCGGGTGAAAAGCAGCTTGCCTATTTTCTGGAACAGCCCGGGTTGACTGGGAGTTGCCAGCGCCCTTTGTTTGGACTTGGGCAGCTTCTGCACCAGCGCCTGCAGGACTTCCGCTGCCGACTGGCAGCGCTCGCTGAAGTTGTAGCGCACCATTTTATCTAGGATTCTTGCCAGTTCAGGGCTGACTTGCGCCCTGTCGCGCCAGATGATTTCCAGGTTGGCATCTTTTGGCAGTTGGTTCGGGGGCGCACCTGTGAGCGCTTGGATGGCAACTGCGCCCAGGGAGTAGATGTCGCTGCACGGCAGGGGCTGGCCATTGGCTTGTTCGGGGGCCATATAGCCGTGAGTGCCCACGGCTACAGTCTGCGCCACCGGCTCTCCAGACGCTATCTGGGTGCTGATTTGTTTGACTGCGCCAAAGTCTATCAAAACGAATTTGCCGTCACTGGCGCGTCTGATTAAGTTAGATGGCTTAATGTCGCGGTGGATGACGCTGTGCCGGTGGACAAATTCTAAGATGTTGAGCACGTCGAGCAGCAGGGCGACTGTCTCAGTCTCGCTCAACTGCTTCCTGCCGGCTAGCTCTCGGCTGAAGTCAATCCCGTCAATGAACTCCTGAACTAAATAGAACTGCTGGTTTTCCTCGAAGTGGGCTAAAAGTTGCGGGATTTGCGGGTGGCTTGCCCCAAGCTGGTAGAGGACTTTCGCTTCCGTGTCAAATAAGCGCCGCGCCGTCTGCAAAGTAAATGCATCCTGCGACTGGGGCGACAGCTGCTTGACGACACACAGGGGATTGCCCGGCAGCTGCCGGTCCTCAGCAATGAAGGTAGCGCCAAATCCCCCTGCTGCCAAGTTGCGAATGATTGTGTACCGCCCGCCCAGCGTTCTTCCTAGCATACTGAAAGTGCCTTCTTGTGGAAAATTCGGGCCACCAGATATGTCTGTCTTGGGCTCTACTACTTATTAAATGCTCAATTTTTTACCCGCTAAGGATCGCACAGGTTTTCTTAAGAATCATCCCCCCCTCACAGAGGGGGGTGAGGGCGTGGCTGGATGGCGGGAATCGGGGTATGGGGGCGCTGGCATTGTGGGGGAGGCGGCTCTCTCCATCCCTCTCCCCCTGTCTTGAGCGCTCACCCCTCGGAAGACTCCGCAGCTTCCGCAAATCTGTCCGCTACAGCTCTAGCTATTATCGCCACCTGTGACAGCGGCATATACTCGATTTTCCTCAGGATCTGGTTCAAATCTGCCACATCTGACATGGGCTTGCCTTCCAAGTAGCCCAGCAAATCCTCTAGCGTGTAGCCGGATCTGGCTGCAATCTTTGCCAAATTCTCCGTGTCCGGAATCGTATCCCCTTTCTCCCACAGCTGCACCGCTGTCGCCGACACGCCCAGCAGCTTCCCAAACGCTCTCCGGCTCATTGAGCCCCGCGCCGCTTTCACGATTTCAATCAGTTTCTCTCTACCTTCAATGTTTACCACTCTCAGGGCCACTCAACCGCTTCTACAAGGTGTGCTTTTTCATTAGTCTAGCTTATGGGTTATGGCTTTTTCAATAAATTTTTGTAAATTTGCGTAAAATCGAACATTATGCTACTATTTTAACAGTGGATAGGGAGCCCCGGCCCTTCTAGGGCCAACCCCAGGGAAACCGCACTCATTAACAGGGAGGACAGCATCATGACCCGCACTCGCAAACGCACTCGCAACCGCCGCCGCCGGCGCTACCAAGGTAAAAGCAAAAGCCTAATCGTCCGCCAGATTGTTGACCCGCAAACCCAACTGGCAGACTGCATCCCCCAAATCGAGCGGGAAGTGGCCTTGGTGATGGGCGTCCCGTTCTCCCACATCTATGAAGTGCGCCTGCGCAAGCACCAGCTGTGGGTGTCCTACCGGGGCTCTGACGGGGGCCGGTGCGCTCAATTCTTCAGCTACCGCGTCCTCCCGATTTGGCAGAACCTGGTCATCCAGGCCGCGAACAACCGCGCCAGCCTGGAAGACTGGTGGGACATGTGGGTTACGGCCCAGTGGGAGTACAACCGCTTTGACTACCCGGACGAGATTAAAGGGGCCATTCAGCGGGCCCTGGCCCAAAGGTTCTTTGAGCTGCTCGCACCGGCAGCCTAGCAGGCCCCACTCACCACCAAAAACGGCCCACCGGCAGCCCCTCGCCACTAACAGCCCCATCCTTCGCAGATGTCAGGGCAAGGGTTGGAGTGCCACAAGAACAGAAGGGGAGAATCTCCTGTGGCGTCAGAACACCCCACAGCCGGCTCACGGTACAGACTGTCCAGCAGACTGCTGTCTCCTGACAAAAAGTTAGGGTATAAGATTGAATATTGACGCTCACTCGCTTAAAAGGGCGCTGCCATCTCGCGCACCCTTATATCAGTGCGGGTAAAATTAGCATCGGGAGAATCAGAATGTTCACGCGATCGCCGCTCACAGACATCATCCAGCAGCAGCGGCAATTTTTTGCCACCGGCACAACCAAAGACCTCGCCTTTCGCACTTCTTCGCTGCAGCGGCTCAAACAAGCCATTCTCGACAGCCAAACCGCCATTGTTGAAGCCGTCAAGGCTGACCTGAACAGGCCGGAGTACGAGGCATATTTTGAAATAGCATCAATTGCAGAAATTAACTTCGCCCTCAAACACATCAAATCTTGGGTGAAGCCCCAGAAAGTTCCGGCACCCATCGAGCAATTCCCGGCAGCAGCCCAAATTTATCCAGAACCTCTGGGGGTTGTCTTGATTGTGGGCCCTTGGAACTACCCCTTCCAGCTGATGATTTCTCCGTTAGCCGGTGCGATCGCCGCCGGCAACTGCGCCGTCCTCAAACCCTCGGAAATTGCCGCCCACACCTCTCGCGCCGTAACTGACCTCATCCAGAAAACCTTCGACCCCGCTTACATTGCCGTGGTGGAAGGCGGTGCCGAAACCACTCAGCAGCTGCTCGCAGAAAAGTTTGACCGCATCTTCTTCACCGGCGGCACGAAAGTCGGTAAAATTGTCATGGAAGCCGCCGCCAAAACCCTGACGCCGGTGACTCTGGAATTGGGCGGCAAAAGCCCCTGTATCGTCAGCGACGACATCGACCTCGAAACCGCCGCAAGACGCATCACTTGGGGCAAATTTATCAATGCCGGTCAAACCTGCATCGCCCCCGATTACCTCCTGGCGCACCGCAGCGTCAAACAAGACTTGCTGCAGGGTATTAAAGCCTGCATCCGCGAATTTTACGGCGGCGATCCCGCGAAAAGCCCCGACTACGGGCGGATTATTAATGCCAGACAGTTTGACCGGCTTGCGGGTCTGCTCGGAGAGGGTAAAATTATTGCCGGCGGACAAACCAACCGGGATGAGCTGTACATCGCCCCCACGGTGATTGACGGTGCTTCCTGGGATGCGCCGGTGATGGAAGATGAAATCTTTGGCCCTATCTTGCCGGTGTTTGAGTACACAGATTTAACGGAAGCAATTGCCAAAGTTAACGAGCGTCCCAAACCACTCGCCCTCTACTTCTTCTCTAAAGATAAGCAAAAGCAAGAGCGAGTTTTGCGGGAAACCTCATCGGGCGGTGTCTGCATCAACGACACCGTGATGCAAGTCGGCGTCACAGAGTTGCCGTTTGGCGGCGTTGGCAATAGCGGCATTGGCAGCTATCACGGGAAAGCCAGTTTTGATACCTTCTCTCACTATAAAAGCGTGCTGCGCAAATCTTTCCTGCTGGATTTGAAATGGCGGTACGCGCCTTATGAAGGCAAGCTGGCTCTGCTGAAGTGGATGATTGGCAAATAATCCCACCTCTCATTTGCAGGCGGCGCTGTAGGCGAAAAAAGCATCGCTGGCGCGAAGTGCGTAAGTGTCCTTTTGGAAGTTGTTGGCGATCGCTAGCTTGACGCGCTCTCTGGCTTTCTCTAGGGGTGCCGGCTCGCCAATAACCAGGGCAAATCTCTGGTTTCCCGCTTTGGGCGGACAGATTTTCAGGCTGTCTAAGCCCTGAGGTAACTCACCGCCACTGGCATTTAAAACGCGCTGTCTCTCCCGCTCTAAATCCGCTCTCTCGGTAGAAGAGTAGGCGACAGCGAGGTACTTTCCTTCCCCAACAGAGCTTTCGACGACTTGCACGAACTCACTGGCTGGTTTTTGCTTTTTAATCTCATCGGAAATTGTCATCACATTGGCATCTACTTCTGTCTTTATCTGAGCCGGCAGATTGACTCGGTTCAAGGCTTCTCTCACAGCCTCTTTTACAGCGGCTTCGGTGGTTTGATTCATTTTCTCCTGAATCTGCGATTTTACCTCAACCGTCGCCTTCTCCACAATTCTGTTGCGCAGCTCTTGCGCCGCTTCCCCCCTCACTATCTCTTCCACACCCCGCTTGACGCTTTCCGTCTTGATGTAATCGATGACGATCGGAATCAGGCTCAACCCCCCCAGAAAGGTTAGGGCGGTAATGCCTATGGCTGAATTTCTCAGCCAGACTGTGAAGCTCTCCTGCGCCTTGGCAGCTATTTTAGTAGCGTGGAAGTCGTATATCCCCTCCAATAAGTTGAGTTGCTGTCTCAGTTTATCATTCTCTTTTCTTAATTCTTCTAGCCGGCTTTCCAGTTCGACTTGCTGTTTGGCGGAGTTGGAGTTTGTGTCTTGTAGGCTCACTGTCAGTTCTCCCGGATATGTTACAGGGAAGCGAGAGCGCTGCAAGCGCGGGGTTTCGCTCTCTCTGCCTCTTAACACAGCCCCTGCGCTAGCCGGTCAGGAGAAACGCACCCCTCTGGCATTGTTTCCGGTTGAATCTTATTTATTAGAGATGGCTGGGGCGCTGTTGTGGGGGCGGGGGGAGTCAGTGCGATCCCAGGGAGCATCCCGGTTGTGCAAGCGCAGCCCATATCAATGCGACAATGATTTCAGCAGGGGGTAGGAGGAGAAGATTTTTAGGCCAAGCAATCCCGGAAACGGGCTTGAAACCGATCCCAAACCCAAAGACATTCCTCGCTTTCCCCCCCCTGCTGAGCGCGCGCGATCATCAAGAGTTGCTCAGCACTGTTGGCGCAATATGCCGGCAATCAGCCGGAGCGCCCCTTTCCTAGAAGCCGAATGCGCCGCTGTAGCGCTCCTCCGCCCAGGGTTCGCCGCGCCGGTTGTAGCCGTTGCGCTCCCAGAAGCCGAGTTCTTCTTTTTCTAGGAACTCTAAGCCGTTAATCCATTTGGCACTCTTCCAGGCGTACAGGTGGGGGACCACCAGCCGCAGGGGACCGCCGTGATCTGGGGGTAGGGGCTCGCCAAAGACGGTGTGGGCGAAAAAGTTCTCTTCCCGCACGAAGTCTGCTACGGAGATGTTGGTGGTGTAGCCTCCGTAGCAGTGCTCCATGATATGAAGTGCTTTGGGGTCTACCTCAATGTACTTCATGAAGTCGGTAACTTTGACGCCTGTCCACTTCACGTCCAGTTTTGACCAGCGGGTTACGCAGTGAAAATCAGCGGTGAAGTCGTTTTGAGGCATCGCCATTATCTCTTCCCAAGTGAAAGTCTTCTCCTTGGCTTTGCCCCACACTTTCAATTGCCATTCCTCTATGCTGATGCGGGGGGTGTTTCCGTAAGTCAGCACCGGGAATCCTTTGGTCAAATACTGACCGGGGGGGACGCGATCGCTCTCTTCTGTTTCTGGCTTTTTGAAAAATTTACCCAGCATCGTTGATTGCTTTCCACCTCTCTCTCACAGCACAGTATACCGCTATTCCCCCCACAAAGGACAGTTTGTAGTTGGGCTAATGCCCTACAGCGCTCCCTCTTCCCACTGTCCCATTCTACCCCCGCCGGCAACCCCCGACTGTTTTTTCTATAGTCTTTAAACGTAATATATAAAATATTGCTATGAATCTAGTGCCTCAAGTGCTTGCATGGTAGCGAAAGCAAAAGCGGGAGGGCTGACAATTTTATCTGTAATCCGTTTGATGACTCAAGCGAATCCATTTCAGCCCCGGCTTCTGGCATTGCGGGATTGTACAGCGGGCTGGTGCCGGCTCCCTTATCATTTATAAAATAGGGCTGGCTTTGCAGCACCGGCGCGACATGACAGACGCAATCGTGCCGGACCTCACAGGTGCACCGGCGCGTCTGTGCCGGCGAGCGGAGGAGTGCCGGCACAAACCGGCTGCTTGCGCACGCTCTCGGTAAATCATAGCGCTTTCATGCCGGTGAGTCTTGCAGTGCCGGCGGGGCGGAATTGGCGTACCTTCCGCTGCGGGCGGGTTTCGCACCCCGGAGCTGTGGAGAGCGCCCGCAGCGGGCATTTTATAAGCCATTTAAACGGAAATCATAATATTTTTGGATATGGCTATAGCCTCAATAGCTTGCATGGTAGCGATATCGAGGGCGGGAGGGAAAATAATTTTATCTGGACTCCGGTTGATGACTCAGCGAATTCATTTCAGCGCCAGCTTCTGGGATTGAGGGAGTTTGCAGTGGAGCGGATGCCGGCTCAGCTATCTTTTATAAAAGAGGACTGACTTTGGAGCGCGGGCGCGACATGACAAACCCAATCGGGTGGAACTTGCGGAATGGTGCTGCCGGCACCGGCATGGCTGTGCTGGCGAGCTTGCAGCTTGTCTTGACAAGTGCCGGTGCTCAACCGGCTGTTGCGCAGGAAAGAGAAGACAGCACAAAAAGTCTAATCAGTCAAGGGGTGCCGGTGGGGTGGGAGGAGCACCGGCACGTCTTTGCGGGGAAAGGTGCGGATGCTCTGATGCCGGTGCGGTTGCGCGATGGGATGCCGGTGCCAGACAATTCCTCGGTGAATGTGGCGCAACAGTCAGAAACTCCCCCGCCCTCCGATGCGAGCACCGCTGCGCAGAAATTGTTTGAAGAGGGAGTACAGCTGCGCAATCAAGGCACAGCAGAATCTCTGAGGGCGGCGGTTGAGAAATATTTTCAGGCACTACCGCTGTTTCGAGCTGCCGGTGACAAGCGCGGGCAAGCCACCACTCTGTACAATATGGGTGTAGTCTACCAGTCCTTAGGGGAAAAACAAACAGCTGTCAACTATTACAGCCAAGCACTTCTGCTTTACCGCGCCCTTGGCGACAGAGAAGAGGAAGCCGGCACTATATATATGATAGGTGTAGTGTACCACTCCTTAGGGGAAAAGCAAAAAGCCCTCGACTACTACAACCAAGTGCTGTCACTTATCCGCGCCCTTGACGACAGGCGCTGGGAAGCAGTCACCCTCAATAACATTGGTGCGGTGTACGAATCCTTAGGGGAAAAACAGAAAGCCCTCGACTACTACAATCAATCACTGCCAATTCGCCGCGCCGTTGGCGACAAGCACGGGGAAGCATTCACCCTTAACAATATCGGTAATGTCTACAACTCCTTGGGGGAAAAACAAAAAGCCCTCGACTATTACAGCCAAGCACTTCCACTTCGCCGCGCCGTTGGCGACAGGCGCTGGGAAGCAGTCACCCTCAACAACATCGGTACAGTGTACGATTCCTTAGGGGAAAAACAGAAAGCCCTCGACTACTACAGCCAAGCGCTGTCAATTATCCGCGCCCTTGGCGACAGAGAAGGAGGAGCCGCCACTCTCCACAACATCGGTAAGGTTTATGAATCCTTAGGCGAAAAACAGAAAGCCCTCGACTACATAAGTCAAGCACTTCCGCTTATCCGCGCCGTTGGCAAGAGGGAAGAGGAAGCCACCATCCTTTATCATATCGCTCACCTTGAGCGCGACACAGGCAATCTCACACAAGCGCTGACTCAGATGGAAGCCTCTGTGAAGATCGTAGAAGACTTGCGCAGCAAAATCGCCAACTCTGAACTTCGCGCCTCCTATTTTGCCACAGTACAGGGTTATTACAAGTTCTATATCGACTTGCTGATGCGGCTGCACAAACAGCAACCCAACTCTGGTTACGACGCCAAAGCCCTGCACGCAACCGAAAGCGCCCGCGCCCGAACTCTCCTGGAACTCCTCACAGAAGCAGGTGCGGATATTCGTTCGGGTGCTAACCCCCAATTATTGCAGCAAGAACGCACTTTGCAGCAGCAACTCGATGCGGTAGAAAAGCAGCGCGTACAGCTTTTGGCTAGCAACCCCACCCAAGCACAGGTAGCAGAGTTAGAAAAACAGCGCGAATCTCTCCTCAGCCAATACCAGGAAGTGAGAGCGCAAATCCGCGTTACCAGCCCCCGTTACGCCGCCCTCACCCAGCCTCACCCCCTGACTTTGCCAGAAATTCAGCAGCAAGTGCTCGATGACGACACTTTGCTGCTAGAATACTCCTTGGGGGAAGAGCGCAGCTATCTCTGGGCTGTCAGCAAAACCGGCATCTCCAGCTACGAACTTACCACCCGCGCCAACATCGAAAAAGCCGCGAAAGCTTTCCGGGATGCTGTGACTTCCCGTGAGTTGGCTTCTCAAAAACAGTTAGCAGCCAGAGGTTTACTCCTCGCCGAGATGATTCTCAAACCGGCTAAAATTGCCGGCTTCAAACGATTGCTGATTGTCAGCGACGGCGTTTTGCAATACACCCCCTTCGCCGCTCTACCGGCATCGATAACCTCTGATGCTGTGATAGTGCCGCTCATCGCCCAATATGAAATTGTCAATCTGCCATCGGCTTCAACCCTAGCTATTATACGGCGCGACACATCGCAAAGGCAACCGGCTCCCAAAACACTGGCGGTGATCGCAGATCCGGTTTTCGGCACTGACGACGAGCGAGTTAGGGGAATTGTACCCTCAGGAAGTGTGCCGGTGGAAGCGCAACAGTTACAAAGATCCGCCGCAGATGCCGGTATTGCTTGGAACCGGCTCCCTTTTACGCGGGCGGAAGCGCAACAGATTCTCTCCCTCGTACCCGAAACACAGCGCCAGCAGGCGTTCGATTTTGCCGCCAATCGCTCAACCGCAACTTCCTCAGAACTCAGTCAGTATCGCATAGTGCATTTCGCCACTCACGGTTTCGCCAACAGTGAGAAACCTGAACTTTCAGGAGTTGTGCTGTCTCTTCTTGATGGAAAGGGCAATTGGCAAAATGGCTACTTGCGGCTGAATGATATCTTCAATCTTAACTTGCCGGCAGAATTGGTTGTGCTGAGCGCCTGTCAAACGGGGCTGGGTGCGGATATTAAAGGCGAAGGGCTGGTGGGATTGACAAGAGGTTTCATGTATGCCGGTTCTCCAAGAGTTGTGGTATCTTTGTGGAGCGTCAACGATCAAGGTACGGCTGAGCTGATCAGCAGATTTTATCACAAAATGCTCAAAGAAGGCAAGCCGGCGGCTGCTGCTCTGCGAGAAGCACAATTGGAGATGTGGAAAGAGAAAAAGTGGAAGTTGCCCTATTATTGGGCTGCTTTTATGCTGCAAGGGGAGTGGAGGTGATTGTTAGGTGTCAGGGGTTAGGTGTCAAGTGTTAGGGGTTAGGTGTTAGGGGTTAGGTGTTAGGTTTCAGGAGTAATCGAAGGCCCAAGGCCCAAGGCCCAAGGCCCTTTATAGCAGCAGCCAAATTGTTTAGGACATTAACCAATTTGGCTAGTGCTATACTGTGCGACCCCACTTTTCCTCGTTCGAGCTTGGCAATGCACCGGCTCACAATCGCTATGCACCGGCTGACAATCGCAATGCACCGGCTGACAATCGCAATGCACCGGCTGACAATCGCAATGCACCGGCTGACAATCGCAATGCACCGGCTGACAATCGCAATGCACCGGCTGACAATCGCAATGCACCGGCTGACAATCGCAATGCACCGGCTGACAATCGCTATGCACCGGCTGACAATCGCTATGCGCCATGCCCAGTTTAGAATGGGGTTGACTTTTCAGCAGAGGCGTGATATGCTTTCCCCAGTCCAGTGGAATTGGCTCAATGGTGGTGCCGGCACCGGCATGGCTGTGCTGGCGAGTTTGCAGCTTGTCTTGACAAGTGCCGGCACTCCACCGGCTTTGGCGCAAGGGGAAAGAAAACATAGCACAAAAAATCCAATCAGTCAAGGGGTGCCGGTGTCGCTGAGGGATGGCGTGCCGGTGCTAGACTTTCCCCCAGTAAAAGTGGCGCAAGAGCCAGAAACCGACTCACCCCCAGATGCGAGCGCCGGTGCTAGAAAGCTGTTTCAAGAGGGAGAGCAGCTGCGCAACCAAGGCACAGCAGAATCCCTGAAGGCGGCGGTTGAGAAATATCTTCAGGCGCTGCCGCTGTTTCGAGCTGCCGGTGAAAAGCGCTGGGAAGCCCTGACTCTCCACAACATCGGTTTAGTCTGCGACGACTTAGGGGAAAAGCAGAAAGCCCTCGACTACATAACCCAAGCGCTTCCCCTAATCCGCGCCGTTGGCGACAGGCGCGGGGAAGCCGTCACCCTCAACAACATCGGTTTTGTCTACTCCGCCTTAGGGGAAAAGCAGAAAGCCCTCGACTACTACAGCCAAGCGCTTCCCCTTCGCCGCGCCGTTGGCGACACCGGCGGGGAAGCCACCACCCTCCACAACATCGGTTTAGTCTGCGACGACTTAGGGGAAAAGCAGAAAGCCCTCGACTACTACAGCCAAGCGCTCCCCCTTTTCCGCGCCGTTGGCGACACCGGCGGGGAAGCCACCACCCTCACCAGCACCGGTTTAGTCTACTCTGACTTAGGGGAAAAGCAGAAAGCCCTCGACTACATAAGCCAAGCCCTTTCCCTTTTCCGCGCCGTTGGCGACACCGGCGGGGAAGCCACCACCCTCAACAGCACCGGCAATATCTACAGCTCCTTAGGGGAAAAGCAGAAAGCCCTCGACTACTACAGCCAAGCCCTTCCGCTGCGCCGCGCCGCTGGCGACAGGCGCGGCGAAGCCCTCACCCTCAACAGTATCGCTCTAGCCTACTCCGACTTGGGGGAAAAGCAGAAAGCCCTCGACTATTACAGCCAAGCCCTTTCCCTTTTCCGCGCCGCTAGCGACAGGAGCTCAGAAGCCGCCGCCCTTTACAATATCGCTTTCCTGGAGCGTGACAGGGGCAATCTCACAGAAGCGCTGTCTCAGATTGAAGCATCTCTAAAAATTATAGAAGACTTGCGCACCAAAATCGCCAGCTCGCAACTTCGCACCTCTTATTTTGCCACAGTCCAGGATTATTACCAGCTCTACACCGACTTGCTGATGCGGCTGCACAAACAGCAACCCAACTCTGGCTACGACGCCAAAGCCCTGCACGCATCCGAACGCGCCCGCGCTCGCACTTTGCTGGAACTCCTCGCAGAAGCAGGTGCCGATATCCGTGCCGGTGTCAGCCCCGAATTATTGCAGGAGGAAAGCACTGTGGTGCAGCAACTCGACGCAACAGAAAAGCAGCGGGCGCTGCTGCTGGCTAGCAACATCGACCCAACCTGGATAGCCGAGTTAGACAGACAGCGGGAATTTCTCCTCAGCTACTACGAGGACGTGAGAGGGAAAATCCGCACCACCAGCCCGCGCTACGCCGCCCTCACCCAGCCACAACCCCTGACTCTTCCAGAAATTCAGCAGCAGGTGCTCGATGAGGGCACTTTGCTGCTAGAATACTCCTTGGGTGAGAAGCGCAGCTATCTGTGGGCGGTGACAAAAACCGGCATCACGAGCTACGAACTTCCCCCCCGCGCCGACATCGAAAAAGCCGCCAAAGCTTTCCGGGATGCTCTGACTCTCGGTGAGCGGGCGTCACCGGCACGCTTAACAGCTGCAGCCAAAGCCCTCAGCGATATCATTCTGGCACCGGCTCTGCAACAGTTAGCCGGAAAACGATTGCTTGTCGTCAGCGACGGCATCCTCCAGTATATCCCCTTCGCCGCCTTACCGGCACCCGGAAATAATAGCGATTATATCCCCATAATACAAGAGCGTGAAATTGTCAATCTGCCCTCCGCCTCCGCTTTAGCTATTCTGCGGCGCGACACAGAAAAAAGGCAACCGGCTCCCAAAACACTGGCGGTTATCGCAGATCCGGTATTTGGCACTGATGACGAGCGAGTCAGGGGAATTGTACCGTCAGGAAGTGTGCCGGTGGAAGCGCAACAGCTGCAAAGAGCCGCTGCAGATGCCGGTGTTGCTTGGAACCGGCTCCCCTTCACGCGCACAGAAGCGCAGCAGATTCTCTCCCTCGTACCCGAGGCGCAGCGCTTCCAGGCATTCGGTTTCGCCGCCAGTCGCTCTGCAGCAACTTCCTCAGAACTCAGCCAGTACCGCATCGTGCATTTCGCCACGCACGGTTTCGCCAACAGCCAGCAACCTGAACTTTCAGGAATTGTCCTGTCTTTGCTCGATGAAAAGGGCGATTTGCAAAACGGCTTTTTGCGGCTGAATGACATATTCAATCTTAACTTGCCGGCGGACTTAGTAGTGCTGAGCGCCTGTCAAACGGGGCTGGGCAAGCAAATTAAAGGAGAGGGGCTGGTGGGGCTGACCAGAGGGTTCATGTACGCCGGCACTCCCAGAGTTGTGGTATCCTTGTGGAAGGTTGATGACCGAGCGACAGCTGAGCTGATGGGGAGATTTTATCAGAAAATGCTCAAAGAAGGCAAGCCGGCGGCTACAGCTCTGCGAGAAGCGCAGTTGGAAATGTGGCAAGAGACGCAGTGGAAGTTGCCGTATTACTGGGCGGCTTTTGTTTTGCAAGGGGAGTGGAGATGATTGTTAGGATTCAGGGGTTAGGGGTTAGGTTTCAGGAGCAATCCAATGCCCCACGCCCAATCCCCAATCCCCAATCCCCAATCCCCCATCCAAAATCCTTGCATCCCTCAAATCGGCAAGCGATTGATATCCTTATTAGAGCCAATAACCACCATGGCGGTGCCCTTTTGCAGGCGGGTGTTTGGAGACGGATTAATCGCGAACTTTTTGTCCTGACTCACCGCCAGCAGGTTCAGCCCGTAGCGGCTGCGGAGTTGGAGTTCCGCAATTGTTTTGCCGTGAAAATCTTCCGGAACAATTACTTCCACAATACTGTTCTCCGGGTCTAAGTCGAAGCGCTCTATGATGCTGGGTTTGGTGAGACTTTGGGCCAAGTTGCGCCCCATTTCATGTTCGGGAAACACCACCAGATCCGCCCCCACTTTCTTGAGGAGCTTTTCGTGGATTTCCGAAGAGGCTTTCGCCACCACATGCCTCACCCCGCCTTCCTTGAGATTGAGGGTTGTAATCACACTTTCCTCGACATAATTGCCAATCGCCACAATCACCGTATCGAACTCAAAAATTCCCGCTTCTTTGAGGGCGGTGTATTCCGTCGAGTCTAATTGCAGGGCGTGAGAAGCGATTCTATCTGTCAAGATTTGCGAGACTCGCTTTTCCTCGGTATCCACACCCAGCACTTCGTATCCGAGGCTGTGCAGCGTCGAGCACACCGCCCGACCGAAGCGACCTAAACCAATCACGGCATATTGCTTATTTTCCGTGCGCAGACTGCGGAAGAAACTTAAAGACGACAAATTCATGACAAGCACCTGAACCCTACGCTAAAAATCATATCAAAAGTTGGCAACTCTCCGCCCTAGCAGGTCAAGGACTTCCAGAACCCGGGTTTATTCTAGCCAAAAGAAACCCGGTTTCTTATGGCTAGATAAGCCCGCAATACCTGCTATCTAGCCGACATAAAGATTCTCCTCCGGATAGTGAAGGGCGGTGGGTTTGGGATCTCCCAGAATCGCACCCATCAGCAGCAAAACTCCCACCCGTCCGGCGTACATAGTGCCAATCAGCACCAGCTTTCCCAGCACTGACACTTTCGCCGTAATGCCGGTGGAAAGACCTACGGTGCCAAAAGCTGACATCGCCTCAAACAGCACTTGGATAAATTCCAGTTGCGGATCGGTGAGCTGAATTAAAGTTGTGGCGATCAGAACCACCATTAGCGAGCCTACCGCAACCCCTATCGCCTTCAAAATCAGTATCAGCGGGATTTGGCGCTGGTAGCAGACAACTTCTTCCTTCCCCTCCAGCACGGCTTTAGTGCAGTTGAAAAGCACCCTGACGGTTGTGGTCTTAATCCCGCCGCCGGTGCTTCCCGGACTGGCACCCAGAAACATCAGCCCAATCGTAATAAACAGGGCTACCTCGGTCATTTTGCCGGTGTCAATGGTATTAAACCCAGCGGTGCGGGGCGTCACCGATTGAAACCAAGCTGCCATCAACTTTTCCCCAAAGTTGAGAGGGCCAAAGGTGTCGGGGTTGCTGTATTCTGTGAGCAAAAAGGCGACTGTACCGGCGAGCAACAGGAATATGGTTGTCGAGGTGGCTACCTTGAAATTAAGAGAGAACACAACGCAACTGGTTCTTTTGTCAAGCCGGCATCGCACCCACAGGTACATTTCCATAATTACTTTATAGCCAATCCCGCCCAAGATGATTAAGGCGGTAACGGCGAAATTTACCAGCGGCGAGCGCACGTATCCTATCAAGTTGTCCGAAAACAGGCTAAACCCGGCATTGTTGAAAGAATTGACGCTGTGAAAAATCGACAGCCACAACCCGTAACCGAAGCCATAGTCCCGCCCGAAAACCACCAGCAGCAAGAAAACGCCGGTGAGTTCTAAAATTAGTGTCGTGGCTATAATGGACTGCACGAGCTGGGCCATACCGGCAAGTCCAGGCTGGTCGAGCGATTGCTGAATCGCGATTTTGTCTCGCAAGCCAAATCTGCGCCCAATCAGCAGCAGCAGGAAGGTTGTCGCCGTCATGTAGCCCAACCCGCCCACCTGCACCAGCAGCACCAGCACCAGCTGTCCCCAAAAGGAATAATACTTGCCCACATCCACCACGGACAAGCCGGTGACGCAAACGGCAGAAGTGGACGTAAACAGCGCCGTAACCGGATCGCTCCAAGTGCCGTCACTCATGGAGAAAGGCATGATCAGCAAAAGAGCGCCGGCTGCAATCACAGCCAGGAATCCCAGGCAAATCGTTCTAGAAACAGTCATGGATTGTTTGCGGCAGACGCGACAGTTTTACTCACCCGTGGGGGGTGATTTTGTGTCAGGTTAATTAACCGCAACCCCCTCTCCCCTCACCCCCCTCTCCCACAAGGGGGAAGGGAGAGTCAGAAATGGCAGATCCAAGCGGGGTGAGGGTCTTTTTCAAGGTCAATTCACCGGACACAATATAAGTCTTTTTAGAGCTTACTCTGACCTGTCCCCCAACTCACTTTCAAACTCCCACGCCGCCTGAAAGAAATCTCGCTCGCACAGCATAGCGTAGCGATAGGTCGAGTGCGCCACCGGCACCTCTGAGGCATACCGGTCTGCCAGTCTTTCCAGCTGTTGGGCCAAAGGCTGGAAATCCACACTGCTGTAGGTGCGAATCCAGCCGGCATAGGAGTGCTCTGGAATGCCGCCCTCAGCCAGCTTTTGCCCCAAAAAGGCATACAGCCGCATGCAGGGAGACATGGCGGCGGCTGTCAGCCCCACATCCGCCCCCCAAGCGGTGGCGAGGAGGAACGTAGCGCCGCGTCGCCGGTGCCGGTGCGACAGCACTCAGATCCGCCCCCCACTCCGCCGCATAGCCTTGATGCAACTTAAGTTCTTCTACTGCCCCACCGGCAAGGGTGTGAAACACTTCAAACCCCTCCGGGTCGGGCGCTTTGGCTGCGGCGACGCAGTAGGCGCGGGCGAAAGCTTGCAAAAAAAATGTGTCTTGCCCGACATAGTAGGCAAACCGGCTCACCGGCAGCGTGCCGGTGGCGATCCCCCGCACGAACGGATGTTCCAGGCACGCTTGGGCCAAATCTTGATTGGCTCCCCACAAATCGCTGGATAGTGTCATCGCTGTCTTCTGGGCACCTCCTGAACTATCATCACTCTGGTACACCCATCTCGTCTTATCTGACAAGTGCCATCCCCATGACCTCCACCCTCAACGAGCAAATTCAACAATTTTACGACGCCTCCTCGGGTCTGTGGGAGCGGATTTGGGGCGAACACATGCACCACGGCTACTATGGGCCGGCAGGCACCCTGAAAAAAGACCGCCGCCAAGCTCAAATTGACCTGATTGAGGAACTCCTCACCTGGACGGGTGCGGGGCTGTCCCGCCCCCAACACATCCTCGATGCCGGTTGCGGCATTGGGGGGAGCACTCTCTACCTGGCTGACAAGTTTAACGCATCTGCCACCGGCATCACCCTCAGCCCCGCCCAAGCCACTCGCGCCACCCAGCGGGCCCAGGAAGCCGGCCTCAGCCAGCAGGCCCAGTTCCAAGTCGCAGACGCCCTAAATATGCCTTTTGCCGACAATTCCTTTGATTTGGTTTGGTCCCTCGAAAGCGGCGAACACATGCCAAATAAGCAGAAATTCTTGCAAGAGTGCTTCCGGGTGCTCAAACCGGGGGGAACTTTTATTATGGCAACTTGGTGTCACCGCCCTCTCGACAAACCTGCCGGTCAGCTGGCGGATGCTGAGCGCCGGCACTTGGCAGAAATTTACCGGGTTTACTGCTTGCCTTTCGTGATTTCGCTCCCGGAGTATGAGGCTATCGCTCGCGATGCCGGTTTCCAAAATATCCGCACCGCTGACTGGTCAGCGGCTGTTGCGCCGTTTTGGGATGTGGTGATAGATTCGGCACTGACTTTTGATGCTATTGTCGGGTTGCTGTTGAGTGGCTGGAATACAATTCAAGCAGCTCTTTCTCTGGGTTTGATGCGGGATGGCTACGCGAGAGGGCTAATTCGATTTGGGTTGCTTTGTGGTCAGAAGTAAGATTGAACCGCCAAGACGCCAAGGACGCCAAGAAGGGAAGGTAGATAGGATGAGTTTTAGTCAGAGTAATTCTCGCACGTTTGGGGAGTGGCTGTATTCTTTTTGGAAGTTTTCTCGCCCCCATACTATAATAGGTACTAGCCTCAGTGTGGTGGGGTTGTGTTTGATGGCTTTGGCAGATTCGTCTGCCGGCTTTTCTGGGTTCCGTCTGTGGCAGCTTTTCGGGGCTTGGATCGCTTGTCTTGCCGGCAATGTCTATATTGTGGGGCTGAACCAGCTGGAGGATGTGGAAATTGATAAGGTTAATAAGCCCCACCTGCCGGTGGCTGCGGGTGAGTTCTCGTTTCAGCAAGGGCAGCTGATTGTGGCGGCTGCCGGCAGTCTGGCTTTGCTGCTGGCGCTGCTATCTGGGCCGTTTTTGCTGGCGACTGTGGGCGTGAGTTTGGCCATCGGCACGGCTTACTCCCTGCCGCCGGTGCGCTTGAAGCGGTTCCCTTTTTGGGCGTCTTTTTGCATTTTTACCGTGCGGGGTGTTATAGTTAATTTAGGGCTGTTTTCGCACTTCAGTCAAGGGGGGGCTATTTCGCCGCAACTTTGGTCTCTGACGCTGTTTGTTTTGGGGTTTACCTTTGCGATTGCTATCTTTAAGGATATCCCAGACATGGAGGGCGACCGGCTTTACAATATCACGACCTTTACTCTACAGCTGGGAGCTAGGGCGGTGTTCAATTTAGGCCGGTGGGTGCTGGCAGGGTGCTATCTGGGTGTGGCGCTTGCCGGTGTTTTCTGGCTGCAGGGGGTCAATCCTGTTTTCCTGGGCGTCACTCACCTGCTGGCGCTGGGTTTGATGTGGTGGCGCAGTTTGAAGGTAGATTTGGAGGATAAGGCTGCGGTGGCGCAGTTCTACCAGTTTATTTGGAAGCTGTTTTTCTTGGAATATTTGATTTTTCCGGCGGGCTGTTTTTAACCGCCCCCGTGAAGGGACGCGCCCGACTGGAGCGGGAGTTGGGTTCGGGCGAGCCGGTGTGAGTCATTCCTCCCCCTGGTAAATTCTCTCATGTCTTGTATATTAATCGCTTTTTAACCGCCACAGGACGCGCCGCTCGGCAGGTCGTGTGGCGCTTCCTTATAGCGTTTCTCAGTTTGATGAACTATGGCCCAGAAACCCGGTTTCTTAAAGAAACCGGGTTTCTCTGTACCTCACAAAGGATGAGAAACCCTATAGTATTTTTTTTCCGCCCGGCGAAAAACCTTTGTTGCCCAGGTTTTTAATCCCAAATCCCAAATCCAAAATCCAAAATAGGGCTCGCGCCCCACGCCCCACGCCCCACGCCCAATGCCCATTGCCAGCGCTCGACCCCAGCTTGAAGGGGCGCGTATTCCCCTGGGAGGAAATCTCTCAGCCGATTTCTATCTAGCGCCAGAGGAAAGCAGTTAGGAATTGCAGCAACATTAAAAGTAGATGCCGCTGCTGTGTGCTGCCCGGTATTCAAGCTGGGAAAATGGAGAAAATGGAAACACTGTTTGGCAGCAGCGCAAAGAGGGCAGACCGCGCCACTGATGGCGTACTGTAACGACGAGTGAATAGGAGAGCTGATGAACGCAATCTATCCAAATCGCAGAAGATTTGTACAAACGCTAGCGCTGCTGCTGACAGTGCTGCTCATGCTTCCGCTCGCTACTGCCTGCAGTTCGCAGAGTTCCGCACCGCCGCCGGCGGTTGACGACACCCGGGGCGGAACAGCGCCTTACAATAACCCGCAACAGCCCAGGGCGCGTCAGGGGCTGTCAACCGGCCAGACAGTGGCGATTTTGGCGGGAGCAGCCGCACTTTACTATATTTACAACCAGCACAAAAATGCCCAAGGGACGGGTCAGCAGGGGCAGTATTACCTTTCTAAAAATGGGCGCGTTTACTACCGCGACGCCCAGCACCGGGCGCACTGGGTAACGCCGCCGTCGCAAGGCATTCAAGTGCCGGAATCGGAGGCGCAACAGTACCGCGACTTTCAAGGGTATAACGGCCAATCTACGGGGCGCACTTTAGAAGGTTTGGGTGCGGACCCGGTGCCGGCACAGTAATCGCTTTTGACAGCACCGGCTGTGCGCAATCGCTGCAACAGCGCCCGCACAGCCGCACTCTGAATTGAACAAGGAGAACGATCATGCAACTCGACAGATTTTTGCAAGATATGGCAAATACTTTCCTGGGCGGTGGCAACCGCGAACAGGATGAGGAAGAGCGATATCGCAACGCACGCCCGGCGAGCGAAGATCCCTACGGCGACCCGGCGGATTCCGGGGAATTTGGCAACTTGCGACCGGCAAGCGAAGATCCCTACGGCGACCCGGCGGATTCCGGCGAGTACGCCAACGCGCGCCCGGCGAGCGAAGATCCTTACGGCGATCCGGCGGATCGGGAATACAGCTAGAATGCCGGTCAGAAAATCTGAAAAACCCTGACCGGCGCTCTAAACACCTAGCAATCAGGCGTCTCAAAATCTGCGCGGTTTTTTGCTAGTTCCGGGGCAGTAGGGCCAGCTCCCCGTGTCCGCCCCTACGCCGCCCCGGCACCAGATCGCCCCCACAACGCGGAACCCGACCCCCCAACCCCCTCCGCGAACTTGGGGGTGGGGATTGATTCCATATTCATTCGCCAGCAGCATCATGATATTATCGGTTTTTCCCCCATAGTTGAAAAAAGCTGTGATGCCTTGGGCAGCGGAAAACCGCTCAAAGCTGTGGAACAAATTGCCACAAGCTGTCGCCCCGCCATTAATTGCCAAAGTGCTGCCATCGCAGCCGCCGGCTGAACCCACCGGCACCCCCCTGTCCGCTACAATCGGATCTAGCGCCGGCAGCTCCGCAGGAGCCCGCACGCAACAGCTCGCCAGACAGCCCCACTGTACAGCCACCCCCCCACAATTGGTATCCCCAGCGCCGCACAACCCGCCCCCCTAAATTATTTTCAATTCGCAATTTGTAATTTGTCGCCCCCGCCGGCTCACCGCGATTCACCTGTCCAGTCTTTCCCCCCTGAAAAATCATCGCGAGATTAATCAAGCGGACTTTAATAAATTTACGTTCGCGAAATTACCTTATATTTGGCGTATTGAGCTACCGACTTTTATAAACTCCGGTTGTAAAGTTTATTATGTAGCCGCTGGCCTGCCGGGGGCGGAAAAGGGACTGTCCTGCATCCCCACAAGAGTGCCGGTGCCCAACCCAACCCCCCACTGGCGCTACACTCAGGACAGGACGCCAAACAGACGCCCCACGCGCATTTTCAATTGGCAATTTGTAATTTGTCGCCCCGCCGGCTGACCACACTCCACCCACCCTTTGTCTGTCCCCCCC
>JAHHHT010000013.1 GCA_019359235.1 Oscillatoria princeps RMCB-10 | reverse complement strand
TTCTCAAATCTACCCCTCAGCCGCCCCCCCAGCTCCCCCAACCGGGTGCCGGTGGGCCCGTTTTTGGCTCTCCAGAACGCCGGCAATTCATTTTTCTCCCCCTCCCCTCTAGCCCCTAGCCCCTAGCTATCTGATTTCAACAGAAGTTCTACCTCTTATCCTATTAAACGGTCTTTGCAAAACACGCCTTCAGACGGGTTTTGTATATATGCTTTCTTTCGGATATTCTCAAATCTACCCCTCAGCCGCCCCCCCAGCTCCCCCAACCGGGTGCCGGTGGGCCCGTTTTTGGCTCTCCAGAACGCCGGCAATTCATTTTTCTCCCCCTCCCCTCTAGCCCCTAGCCCCTAGCCATCTGATTTCAACAGAAGTTCTACCTCTTATCCTATTAAACGGTCTTTGCAAAAGACGCCTTCAGACGGGTTTTGTATATATGCTTTCTTTCGGATTTTCTCAAATCTGGTAATGCGTGGGGCGTGGGGCATTGGGGCGTGGGGCATGGGGCATGGGGGATTGTGTCTCGGGCACGCCGGCACACCCGTATGGGGAAGATTCTTGGCAATGCCCTTTTGCGTGATGCCCTATGCCCAATCCCCCTAATCCCTAACATCTGCCGAAAAGCTGTTGCAAAATGAAGTCAGTTCATATATCTTGCTGCTGGCCCATGTCAATTTTGCAGGCTGATGTTAAAAATCTGCTGTCTGACTTGATCGCTCGCTTCTCGCGCCGCGTCGATTATTTGGCGATTCGCCTGGAGGAATCGGAAGGAACGGATATCTTCTTGCGGGGGGAGAAGATCGAAACTCTCAGTGAGGGGGTGTCGGTTGGGGGACAAGTCCGCGCCTGCTATAAGGGCGGCTGGGGGTTTGCCAGTTTCAACCGGCTGACTCATCTGGCTGAGCGGATTGAGGAAGCGGTGGCTGCGGCTCGCATGGTGGGGGAGGAGGAAACTGTGCTGGCTCCGGTCGAGCCGGTGCGAACGGTGTGCGTTTTGCCGCTCACCGGCACCGATCCGCGCCTGATTCCCCTAGCGGCGAAGAAGGCGCTGTGCGATCGCTACGCGGAAATTCTGCGTTCGGTTGACCGGCGGATCGCGACGACTTCTGTGCGCTACGGCGACAGCGCTCAGCGGATTATCCTGGCGACTTCCGACGGAACCCTGCTGGAGCAGTCCTGGACGGATATGGAAATGCGCTTTGCCGCTACCGCCCGCGACGGGACTATGGTGCAAACGGGTCGGGAAACCACCGGCTCGCGCAAAGCTTACGAAGATTTAACCGCCCTGGACGCTCAGGTGCGCTTTGCTGCAGAGCGGGCGGTGCAGGCGCTGTCGCTACCGCCGGTCAAGGGGAACACCTACACGGTGGTGATTGACCCGATTCTCAGCGGTTTGTTTGTCCACGAGGCGTTCGGGCACCTCTCGGAGGCGGATATGGCTTACGAGAATCCGGATTTGCTGGAGGTGATGACTTTGGGACGCCGGTTTGGCCCAAAGGAACTGCAAATTTTTGATGGCGCTGCGCCCCCAGGGCATCGCGGCAGCTATTTCTACGACGATGAGGGCACACCGGCAACCACGACTCAGCTGATTCAGGATGGGGTGCTGGTGGGACGCCTGCACTCGCGGGAGACGGCGGGGAAGCTGGAGGAAGCGCCCACCGGCAACGCTCGCTGTTTAAATTACCACTTTCCGCCGATTGTGCGAATGACCAATACCTGGATTGAGCGGGGAAAGACGCCGGTGGCGGATTTGTTTGCGGATATTAAGGAGGGGGTTTACGCCCGAAACTGGCTGGGGGGGATGACGAATGGGGAGATGTTCACTTTCAGTGCCGGTGAGGCGTGGTATATTCTCAATGGCGAGCTGGCTGAGCAGGTGCGGGATGTGACGCTTTCTGGGAATGTGTTTAGCACTCTGGCGGATATTGAAGCGATTGGGGATGATTTCTACTGGGATGAGTCCGGCGGTTGCGGTAAGGGGGGTCAGAGTGGGTTGCCGGTGGGTTGCGGGGGTCCGAGTTTGCGCATCCGCAATGTAGTTGTGGGTGGGGAAGCGGCGGAGTAGTTTGATACAGGAATGGACATTGGGACAGGCAAAGGGACAGGCGAGACGCCTGTCCTACGCCTTATATCCGTAGGGCAGGCGTTCCCTCCCACCCTGAATGTCTAATGTTCCAATCAGTTTGGCCGTCTCTACATTTAGGGAGCCGGCTTTACCCCAGAGTCAGCACTCTTGCTGGAAAATCTACGACTAGCCGCAGTGTTTGCAGCCACTGCAAACCCAGCAAATTTTCTTGAAGCTCGATAGCAGCTACAACGGGAATATTAAATTCCTGTTCGTCTAGCAGCACAATGCCTGCATAGAGTTCAAAATACTCCTCACCCCTTGCTGTCTGCATAGCTTGTGTGGGATTAATCAGTGGCCACCCTAAGAAATCTATGTCTTGGGAGTTGATCGCCAGCCAGCCGGTGGTAAAACCGGTATCTAGCAGCACCTCGACTGGAAACCTCTCACCGTCAGCAGCAATCAACTCAATGTCAAACAATAGCTGACCTGCGTCGCCGAATCTGCCTGTAATCATATTTGACCGCAGGCTCCTGTCTCATTCAGACGGAAAGCGCAAAGCTTACTGTGGGGGTGCTTCTGGCAAGCTTTTTGTGTGGCATCCTCCATAGCGACATCAATGAAATAGTCCCCGCTATTTGGCTCGATGACGATGAACCAATTGTAGTGGCCATCTATCACTTCTGGGCGGACTCGCTCAAAAATTGCGCGAGAACGCTTACCAAATGCCTCCAGTTCAGCTTGGCGTCTGGCCAGTTCCTCGGGCGGTATGTTGTGTGAGGGGAATACCCTTCCCCGACGCGGGGTGCGTTTTTCTGGTGTTTGGGTCATGTTATGTCCTGCCGGTTTAATAATGGGGGTCTGGTTTCTATTATAACTGAATCCGAACCGGCAATTCCCTGAGCTGGCTTAATTGGGAAAGCCAACTTCTGCCCAAACTGCGATGGGTGCTGAATTAGATTCGGCGAAATAATCTACTTTGAGAATGATGATTTGCTGTCCCTCCTTAAGGACGCCAACTTTCTCTGGCAAGTCGTACTTGGGTTTTCTGGGCATATCTTTTCTCAGATTAACTCCTGTTGTAACAGTTACTGCTGCTCCGGGTGAGGGGACGACAGGAGGAGAAATGGTGACTGGCTGCTTCGTTGCAATCAGGGGGTCGCCCACATATGCAAAGCCCGCAGTTTTGCTTACAGCACCTATTCTGAGCCAGCCGATGGAACGGGGCTGGGTGTTGTGAATGGGCGCTACTACCACTTGAGGCGGTCTTGCGACAACAAGACCGACAATGATAGAGGCTCCTATTATACTGCCTAAAATGGCTAGTTTTTGAACGTCTCCTAAACTTGAAGTGTAGGTGTTTGTCTGCGTTGATCGAGGAGACACCGCTGCAGTGGGTTCTGTGGGTTCGCCTGCAGGAGGAGAAGGTGGGGTAGGGGAGATGGGAACACCGCTATATTGCAAGGCGGAAAGCATTTCTCTGGCGGTGGCGTAGCGTTCGCGCGGACTGAATTGAATGGCTTTGTCTAGCACCGCAGCTAGGGAAGGACTGACATTCAAAGCGTGCCGGTGCCAAGCAATTTCACCGGCTAGCGGATCTGCAAGTTCTTGTGGCCATTTGCCGGTGAGCAGATAAATCGCGGTCAGCCCTAAGGAGTACAAATCGCTAGAATACATCGGTCTGCCGGCAGCCTGCTCGCTAGGCATAAATCCGGGGGTGCCAATGACAATCGAACTGGCAGTATTGCCGGTGGAATTGATGCCGGTGCCCATTGTTTCTTTGACAGCACCGAAGTCAATCAGCACCGGCAAGCCATCCCGCTGCCGCAAAATGATATTATCCGGCTTGATATCCCGGTGGACAATCCGCTTGCTGTGGACAAAATCGAGAACTGGCAGGATACTGCTCAGCAGCGCCCTGACTGAACTCTCACTCATCACCCCAGATGTGTCTATTTTTCGCGTCAGAGTTTCGCCCTCAACCCACTCTTGCACTAAGTAGAACTGTCCCGCTTCTGAAAAGTAAGCGTACAGCCGGGGAATTTGGTTGCTGCCATCGCCCAAATCTTCCAGGACAGCGGCTTCTCGCTGGAACCGATCTCGCACGATATTGTACATCTGGGGATTGTTCGCCACCGGCTTGAGTTGCTTTATTACGCAGCGGCGACTGGAAGGCATCTGGGTATCTTCCGCCAGAAAAGTTTCGCCAAAACCGCCTGCGCCCAGGGTCTTAATAATGCGATAGCGGTTGTTCAGGAGTGCCGGTGGCATGATTCTATTTCACCAGAGAGATGTTTTTCAGCGTTGCACATTCGTGGAATGAAGAACCCCACCCCCCAACCCCCTCCCCGTGTACGGGGAGGGGGAGCAAGAGGGGATTTTCGGGGTCGTGGAAAAAGTTTCTATCATCGTTCTAGTGTGCGACGCCTGTTTTTCTATCAATATAACCCTAAGCAGAGCGCTGCTAGGCGGGGATGATAGGAAAATTTACATAATATCAAGTCCGGTAGCATGGTTACTGTACAGTAGGGGCGGGTGTTGGGGGCGGGTGTTGGGGCGGGTGTTGGGGGCGGGTTTATCAATCCCCTTCGCGGTGGGGCAAAGGTTTCGGGGGAACCCGCCCCTACCGGCGGCGAAGAATCCTTTTTGCGCCCAGGAAACGCTCTGAAAAATCGGGGGCGTCGAGGGAGCTGTAAATCACACCGGCAGTGGAGGACGCCTGGATAAACTTGCCATTGCCGGCATAGATTCCCAAATGAGAAGGGCCAGAAGTGTAAGTTTCAAAAAAGACGAGATCCCCCGGTTGCAGTTGGTCGGGAGGGATGCTAATTCCGTCAGAAAAATATTGCTGGTCTGCGTCGCGGTGCAGGCGGATTCCGTGAACTTTGAAAACAGTGTGAGCGAAGCCGGAACAGTCCACACCGGCTGTCGTCATCCCGCCCCAGAGATAGGGCTGGCCTAATAGGTGGCGTGCGGTTTCTAGAATGCGCTCTCCCGACACCCGCTCGCGATTTTGCTGTGAGTAATCCAGCAACTCTCTAGAGAGGATATATCCCTGTCGCCCGTCTACCAGTTCCACCAATGTGAAGTTGCCATCTGCTCGCGCACCGGCACCGACTACTGTACCGAGAGGCAAAACCAGGAAAGCCGGCGCATCCGGGCGGGGGAGGGTTCGCACGGAGGCTCGCGCAACAGAAACGATTGAGCGTTTTTCCCACTGTCTCCCTGAGGAAATGCTTGCCAAATCTGACGCCCGCACCCACCCGCGATAGTCAAATTGATCTGGCAAACTGACTTGCACCCATGAATTTTGCCGGCGGAGAACTCTGACCGGTTCGCCATGCAGCGCCTGAGTCACCATCTCCGATTCTTCCGAGGGGTGCCGGTGGACGCTGACAACGGCTTTTGCTGCATAAAAGTTCGCCGTCAGCTGTTTGGCTGCGCCCATTTGTGCGTAAGAAACGCCTGACTGACGCGCAATGTTAAGTAATAGGGTGTTGGGTTGATTCACCGCAATTAGGTTCCGGTATCGGGGGATTAGCAATGCCCGATGCCCGACGCCCAGTGCCCAGTAATTGTCAGCTTTCGCCCCGGCGAACCAGCCTAATGTCAGCCAGACGAACCCGAAGGTGACAGCAAATTTGGCTTTGAGCTTTTTTTCTAACATTTTATTAAAAGTTAAGCTGTCAGATTTGCAGGGGGAGCATTCCATTTTTGTACTCCCCCTCACCCCCAACCCCTCTCCCACAAGGGGAGAGGGGAGAATTCTTTATTGTTCCCCCCTCTCTCTTTATGGCGAAGGGCGCGGGGGGTGAGGGGGTGAAAATATTTGCAAAAAGGGGATGCTCCCCTTGCAGGTGCGTTCCCTTGGGGGAACGCTACTGGGGATTGGTCAGTGGAGGGATTGATTAAGTCATGGAGAGCCGGCACTTAGGTAAAGTCTCTCCTGATGCGATTTAAGGCTTGATTGAGTCCGTCACTGTCTGTCCAGCCGACAAAGCCGCTGTAAACCATTTTATCATCTCTGTCGGCTAAAAAAACGTGGTCAACGCCAAGTGGGTTTTTCCAGGTTCTGACGGCTGTGCCGTCTCTCAGTCTGAGCATGGGATTGGAATGTTTGAAGTCTCGGTGGTGTGCCGGTGTGATTCCAGGGACGCTGTTTAAGATGGAGATGACTTCTCGGGTGACTTCTGTGGGGCTGTCGCTGACTGCGGTTGAGCAGCCGCACCCATCAGTGACTGTGGCTCTGAGCCGGTCTTTCATGTCGGCATCAAAGAGTGACAGAGACTCAAGTTCGCTGAGCAGTTTTCCGTGCGCTTCAGTCTGCCGCCTTTCGCAATAAATGGCGGTCAGCAAATCCTCAAGTCCTACTTTTGTCAGGGCGTCGGCAATCAGTGCTGTGACTCCCAAAACTGCTATCCCGCCCAGCATTCCGGCTGGCCCTCCCAGTAGGGCTAGGGCGGCTGTAATGGCAGCGGCTCCTGTTAAGCCGGTTGTTGCCATGACTGTTACTAAGATTATACCGGGCAATCCTAATGCTGCGACTTTTTTGACAACTTCATCCATACGCTCTTTCCCGCAACTCTTCTTCACTTTAGCTCACCGGCCTCGCCGGCTGCCGGCCTGGGGGCTGGCCAGAGGGGCTGTGGGGCTAAAGCCCTACTACAAACTGGGGGGCTAAAGCCCTACTACAAACTGGGGGGCTAAAGCCCTACTACAAACTGTCGGTTTTCCGCCTCCCGGTCGCGGCAACTCTGGTATTATATTAAGTAAAGTAAAGATGTCGTTCAGAAATCAGTAGAAACTCATGGGGCTATTCGGATTTGGCAAGAAGCTGGCACTCCCCACTCCTCAGGAGGCTTTGCCTGGACGGGCGCAGGTGATGCAGGTTCCCGCCCGTCACTATGTGAGCGGGAATCCGCTGAAACCCCCTTACCCGCTGGGGATGGAGATGGCGATGTTTGGCATGGGGTGTTTCTGGGGGGCGGAACGCAAATTTTGGCAGCTTGAGGGCGTGTTCAGCACTGCGGTGGGCTACGCCGCCGGCATAACGCCGAACCCGCTGTATGAGGAGGTTTGCACCGGCATGACGGGTCACAATGAAGTGGTTCGCGTTGTTTTTGACGCGAAAGCTATCAGTTATGAGGCTCTCCTGAAGGTGTTTTGGGAAAGCCACGACCCCACTCAAGGGATGCGTCAGGGCAATGATGCTGGCACTCAGTACCGTTCGGGAATTTACGTATATTCGGACGAGCAAAGGAAGCTGGCTGAAGCTTCGCGATCCGCTTATCAGGAAGCTCTGAAAGCTGCCGGTTACAAGGCGATTACTACTGAAATTATTGACGCTCCTGAATTTTACTACGCGGAAGCCTACCACCAGCAATACCTGGCGAAAAATCCTAATGGATATTGCGGGCTGGGCGGGACGAAGGTTTCTTGCCCTGGATTTGCTGTGCCTGAAGGGGTTAAGTAACTAGAAACCCGGTTTCTTAAAGAAACCGGGTTTCTATTAACCTCACTTGGGGTCAGCCCCTCACCCCCCAGCCCCCTCTCCCACAAGGGGAGAGGGGGAGAACTAGAATGCGGCAACTGGCTAATAATGCGGCTTGTCCCTTGAAAGGAGGCAGAGCCTCCAAAGGGGCGTTCCCAGGCTCCGCCTGGGAACGAGGGGAACTAGAAACCGGGTTTCTTTAAGAAACCCGGTTTCTAAAGCCTGTATTTTTCTTTAATGCGCTGGATTTGCTCTATAAATTCAGCGCCTTTTTGGGGGTTGACCATTGCGACAAAATTGGCAAACCCCTGCAGGGAGGCGAGAAGGGTGTCGGAGTTTCCCCAGTGCTTGCCTTCTAAGCCGTCTTTCTCAATTTGGTAGAGTGTGGCGCGGAAGCGTTTTAAGGTTTCTCTGGAAATGTTGGGGTGGCTGTTGACGACTATGCCGGTGACTTCTTGCTGCCGGTTTTTGCGCAGGATTCGGGTTTTCTGTTCGTTGATGGCAAATCCTTCGTGGGCGACTATTGATTCTGTGCGTCTGAGGATGTTGCAAATGTGGCGCAGGCTTTCACCGGCACCGGAAAAGGTGAGGTCGTCTGCGTAGCGGGTGTAAGTAAAGCCGAGTTCTTGCGCCATCTGAACCAGCCGCCGGTCTAAGCGCCGGCACAGCAAGTTGGTAATCGCTGGAGATGCGGGGGAACCTTGCGGGAGGTGCCGGTCGCTAGTTGCGACAAAGTAAGTCTTTGCGTCTAATTCGACTTCTTCAATCTCGGGTTCCGTACAGAGCAACCCGAAGATGGTGGCGGCGGATTCTGAATAGCCGAATGACTGGAAAAGTCCTTTAACTCGTCTGTAGGAAATTGAGGGAAAGAAATCTTTGAGGTCGAAGTTGATAATAACGTCTGCGGCGACGTGAGGTTGGGCGTTGGTGAGGATGGAGCGCTCGCGCCTGAATCCGTGAGCGGCGTCGTGAACTTCCAGCTTTTCCAAAATATTGCTGAGTATCCAGTGCTGGGCTCGCTTCAAGCGCGGCATTGGCGCGGAAATCTGCCGCTCGCCACCCGTTTTTTTAGGAATTTTGAAGCGAATGTAGTGGGAGGTTGTTGAGGTTTTCCGGTCAAAGGCGAGAAAGCGCAACTCGCCGACAGCAATTCCGATTGCGCCGGCAATTTCTTCTGCTGTTTGGCAGAGGGGCAAGCTGTTACTTTGCAACCGCTCCGGATTGCCTTCTGTGCGGTTGAGCCCACCAGAAACATCTTCCCCCAGATAGATGATTTCTTTCTGTTTTTTCTCTAGCCACGCTTGGGCGCGTTCTTGACGCTCTCTTTCTCGCCGCTCTTTTGTTTCCTGACGCTTGCGCCGCGACTCAGCCAGTCGCTGCTTGAGCATTTGTTTGCGGAGCGCTTGTTCGTTTTGCAGGCGGGATGTCTCGCGCCGCAGTTCGTCGAGCTCCCGCCGGATTTCTCCTTTGCGCCGGATTTCATCGGCTGGATCTTGGGGGATTTCGCCCTGTGCCGGCCAGAATCCGTAGCGAATCATTTCTTCGAGGATGACTTCTTCTCTGCCAATTTGCCAGATGCGTTCGTAGAGTTCTTGGCGGGTTCTCGGTTGGTCAGTCATGGTGCCGGTGTTATATTTTGTTTTTATTGTAACCGCAGATGGACGCTGATGGACGCTGATCTAGCAGATTGCAACTGAGTGAGGCACACATATTATATCCCCCCCTAGCCCCTCCTTAAAAAGGGGGGGAAGATTCTCAAAGCCCCCCTTTTTAAGGGGGGTTTGGGGGGATCTAACTGCACTTCTAAGTGTGAAAACTGCTGGGCGCGTTTATCTGCGTTTATCCTTGTATTTCAGCGGTTAAAAATAATCCTAAAAAAATAAAAAATCACGCGCCGCTAAGCTTTGGTTGCCCCTTCGTAAACCCCTCAGGACTAGACTGCTCAACTCAAGCGGTCTCGGGTACTGTCGCTCATTTACTTCGCGGAAGTCAAACTGAAATAGCGACAGTACCCGAATGACCGCACAGTCAAGAGCAGGCTAGTGATGCGTGTCTGGACTGAGCGCAAGGACGGCGATCCACCGCCCGGATTGCAAGGCTGTTTACCTCGTAATTAGCGTGCGCGTGATGGAATTACCGGCTCTGACGAGCGTGTTGCATTCGCAGGGCCAGAATGTGCTCGCACGGGCCTTTGTACAGCTTGTTTTGCTGGTGCCAGTTGCAATTACATTCTGCACCTATTATACGTTCGTCGGCATCAACTGTCAAGGAGGGGTTGAAAATTTTTTCCCGGTCTTGGACAGTGCCTTGCAGTGCCAGCGCTCCTGCGGAATCGCCGGTGACTGAGGTCACACGGACGGCATTTTGGGTCAGGAAGCGAGTGGCCTTTTCTTCGCGCTCGTTGGCAAAGCGCAGGCGCTCCACCGGCAGGGGTTCCCGGCTGAGCTCCCGCACTCGGTACACTTGCTTATTCAAGTCGTAAATGGCCCGACCGGCTTGGGTGTAGGCGCTCAAAGCCCCCAAAACCGTCGCCCGGTTCAGGTTGAGGCGCTGCGCCAAAATGTCAGGAGTTTCTAACCAAGTGTGCCGCAATTCATCAAAGATGAGTTGCTGGGTGTAGGAGTCCACATCGGCGCGGGGTGCCATCAAGTCGAAGTTGCCAGATTGCGACCAGTCATTGGCTGTCCACCCGGACAGACCGAGGGTAAAAGACATGTCGCCCAAGTCCGCAACGTAGAAGGATGGCATACCGTTTCCTAGCAGGTGAACGGTAAACTTTTTGGCGATGGGAATGAGGCGTTCCAGGATGTGAATGCGCCGGCGTCCCCACACTCGAATGACTTTTTCATCACTTCCTGTATAGGGGGAGCGAGGGCAAACCAGTTCAATGTTCCAGGGTTCAAAGACGACGCGCACCGGCGCTCCGGGTTTGAGGTGGTAGCGCAGGCTGCGGGGGCCTTTTTGCTCTTTGTGCCGGCGCAGGATAAAGCAGATGTTGTGAGTGTCCATTGGGTGCAAGTCAAACCGGATTGCCGGCAGGGACATTGCCGAGCTAACTTGCAAGAAACCCCTCACCCAACTGTCCGGCAAATCGATTTTGACTTCCTTAAATGTCTCTTCATTGGTGGTTTGAACCTCGAATCCCGACGGGTCGATTTGAAATTGGGTTGTCTTGTAGCTGCGGATTTTCTGGAACTCGTCGTAGAGTGCGGCTGAGTAGTCGATATTGGTGGTGCCGCAAGCGAACTCGCTGATGTTTTTAAACACTTCGTAGCTGGCACCCAGGCGACCGTAGCTGGACTCATCGACGCTGAAACACTCAAAGAACACCTCATCCGGGTGGACTGTGATTACCGGGTCAAAGAGAAAGTATATATCGAGTTGCTTTTTGAAGACGTATTGACGGAATTTCTCTCTGGCGTCATAATAAGGTTTCAGGCGAGAGGAGGTGTGCCGGTCAAGCTCTGTGAGTTCCGCTTGCAACAGCTTTATTTTCTCAGCAACTTCCCGGCGCATACTGGCGACCTGCTGCCAGTCTATTTCCTCTTGTTTGGCCCGCCACTCTTTGTAAGCGGTCTTGTCTTTTGGTTTGAACCGCAAATCGGAAACGACGACATCGTGCAAAGCGCTAATCGCCTCGCGAAAGGCGACATTTTTCCGCAATTCGCCGATAAAATAGGTGGGCGGGCGCTTGACATCGGGCGAGAAAGACATCTGGGTGCTTCCGCCGGTGTCGCTGACTGCGGTGCTTCCTTTGTAACTGTAGTTGAATTCCATAGTAAGTGTTTGTGCGTAAACTAGACTCACACAACCTGGAGAGACTTGCCAAATTTCCTCGGGTTTGGTAGAGTTTTCCCCTCCTCTAAGCTGGACTCTATTAAAAGTTCTAACACCTCTTGTGCGTTTTTGAGCGCCTCTTCATAAGTGTCCCCATGTGTGTGGCAGAGTTCCCCCCACTCAGGAAGGCTGACCACATAGCACTCGTCTTCATCTGACCACTGAATCACGATAGTGTACTCACACTTCATTCTTGTCCCTCCTCTTGTCCTCCTAGCTGTCTTTGAATTTCCTCTAGTTTTTGGATTGCGCTGCTTACATCCATTTCTTGGTAAGGTTTGGCATCACTCCCATCCTTGCCTGATAAAGTCAGAGTGCCAGGGAGAAGAGGGTGATACCATTTTGTATGGCTGCCCTTGCCGGGACGGTAGGTGAACCCCGCTTTCAGCAGCATACTTTTTATTTCTCTAATCTTTTTGGGCATTGAGAAGATAGCGGGAGTGCTGAATTCATCTATTATACATACATTTCTCAGAGTGAGTGGTCTAACAGTAGCAGTAGGGTGCGTTCCCTCCCAGACGGGAACTGCCCCAAAGATTCTGTTGACCAAAGTCCCGCTTGTCAGAGCCACCGGCACGACACCCGCGCCCAAACCCCGAAGGCGTAGGACAGGCGGGACGCCTGTCCCCCCTCGTGAAGGCCACCGGCACGACACCCGCGCCCACTCCCACCGGCGAATCCCCACGCCGTCCCAATCCAAAAGTTTATTCAGCATATATGCCGGTGTCAAAGAATATCGGTGAACCCAACCCTAAAACTAGACATGCCACCCACCGGCAATTTTATTATAACCCTTTAATATACTGCCTCAGTACAGGTAACAGCGTGTAAAGATTGTCTCGTTTTTCTATCAAGCACCGGCGCGATAGGGATTGCAGTGCGTTGGGCAACTCTGAGGATGGGATTCGCCCCTTTTCTAGCAAGCTGTCCCGGCTCACCGGCCCACTTTCCCCAGCCAGCACGAACATCAGCGATTTTTCTCTCTCAGACAAGCGATTGAACTGCAGCCGGCAAACATCTCTCACATCTTCCGGCAACACTATGCTATCATTTTGTAAGAAGTCAGTCACGCGGCTTCCCGACTCTTCAATGAGAGTGGCCACACTTTTTAACCAGAGAGGGTTGCCTTGGTAGCGGTCAGTGAGTGCGTCCCACTCCTGTTCTTCTGTTAACCCGCTATCTCTGAGGATTTGCCGGCTGGCTGCGGGGTCCAAACCAGTGAGGGTTAAGGTGCGAATGGGGCTATTTGGGCTTTTGAGTTGAGCGACTTCTCTGGGTGGCTCCCAACCTACGAGCAGGAAACAGCTGTTATGCGGTGATTCTGCTATCTCTTTGAAAAGGGCGCGATACTCTTCGCATGCCGGTTTGTACTGACCGGCATGCTGTCCGCTACTGAAGAGGTTGTGAATTTCATTTAGGATAACCAAACACCGATACTTTTGCAAATATTTGATGAGGGGTAAGCGCCTGGTGTTGGTTGCGGATGGGTTGCTGTCCTCCGGTTCTGAGAAAAGCTCAGTCAGCTTCTCTTGCAGTTCCGCCGGCGTGGGGGATGAGTTGAGGTTGTGCCAAAGCACATATTGAAACTGGTTTTTAATTTGCTGTGTGAGTTGCGCGGCGAGGGCGGTTTTGCCAATTCCGCTGATGCCGGTGAGCGCTACCAGGCGACAGCGTTCTTGTAAAATCCAGGTTTGCAGGGTTTCCAGTTCGCCGGTGCGAGCGTAAAAAGCACCCAACTCCGGCATCTCGCTCAAATCTTGAGGCAGGGTTGGGGTTTGTTGTGGGCTAGATGGTTCCTGCTGTGGTGGGTGTGAGGTTGGTAGGTTTTGCGGATGTTTATTATCCCCACAAAAGTTAACGCTGCTATTTCGCACGTATTGTGCGACATTTGATGAGAATAGGGCTATTTGCCATCTTTCCATTGCTGCTCGTAAATTTGATTTACTGACTTTTTCCCCCAACCGTTTTGAAATAATCTGCCATAAGTCCGAGGCAACCTCCCTAACACGAGCCTCCGATAGGTTAACCGCCTGGGCAATTTCTTGGTAGTCCTTATCTTCCCATGTCCCGCGCAGAATCCTCTCTTGCAAGTTATTCAGGTGCTTATTCGTTTGGGCCAACACCAGCTCGTCGGCGAGCTTTAGCACTTCCTTAATGTCCATACAGTCGGGTAAATGTCACTGCTGGCTGTATTGTACCCTACATTTCCCGACTTCGCCCTACATTCCCCTACATCCCCCTACATTCCCCTATATTCCCCTAGATTCTCCTACATTCCCCTACATTTACCTACATTTTTAAGGCTGTCAGCTGGAAAAGTCCCTACAATGATCCTACTTTTTCCTGCAGACAGGATAAAAATTATTGTGTTACAGTCAAACTCAAGCACAACCGGAAAATAAATTATGAGCCTCCAAGATGCCTTGAATGGCCTCACAGATGAACTGCGCCGTCGCCGCCACCCTTATTCTTATCAAGACAATAGCGGTGGTGGTGGCTACCAAGAGCCTTATGATTACGATTATCAAGAAGAGTCAGACGACCATCATGACGATGACTATGATGCCGGCTGTGAAGACGACGACCATGACGGGGTTTGTGACGACGATGACGGGGTTTGTGATGCTGGCGATTACGGCGGTGATGACTATTGCGACTAAATCTTAAGTTCGGATTAAAAGACTAACGATTAACAGTGAGGTAAACGGTTACATGGCGATTCCTCAAATGCTTGCTGCTCTTGGTTCCTTTGTATCAATGACTGGTAGCCGAATTGCTGCAAACTGGCTCAGCAGAAAAATTGATCCACCCAATCAAGCAGGACTGGCCAAACAAAGCCAAAATCAGCAGATCCGAAAAGCCGAGGCTGAGTATCTGCGAGGCAAAGCAAAACGCGAACAGGAGTTAGTAAAGATCCAAGCCGACCTGGCCAAGATGCGAGAGATCGAGATTAGGGCCGGTATGGAGATTGCGGCAGCACAAGCCGAACGCGAAGAACGGGCCCTCGAAATTTCTGAGAAGGAGCTACAACTGAAAAAACAAGCTTTGCAGTTAGCTAAGGAGCGACTAAAACAGGAGGGCCAAGTAGCTGAAGTTCAGCAGCAGCAAGTTGAACGTGTCTTACAACTGCGGGAACGCGAGTTAGAGATATTAGCAGAGGAACGGGCCCAGAGACTCCAGCTGAGTTATTTGCACCTGCAACTCGTGCAAGAGAATAAAGCCAGAGAGATTGATTTAAAGCTTAAAGAAATTCAGGCTGAGTGGGATAAAGAAAACTGGTCTGGTCTTTTGAGCCGTGAGGAGATGCGACAGATCCTTATAGAAGGACGCCAGAAGCACCGACTCCTAATGCTTGTGTCTCCCCCAGATATTAAAGGTTGCCCAGACTTTGATAGCAACTTGCACAAGGCAGTACGAAGTGAGCTAAAGGAGTTTATGGAAAAATACTATCCACTCCACAGTGACCTTTGCCCTGTTGAATTTTACGGTAAATTTTTCAAGAGTTCGGTCTTTGATACAGAGGTCAAGCAATACGAGAGGGATTTGGCTCCGATTCCAACCGTTGTTATTTACAGCGATGTAACGAATGACAAGGTATATTTTCACATTCATGTTTGGGGATTAGCCGAGCCTGTTTCGATGACGTTCCCCTGGAATTGGCGGGAGGAGAGAGATAAACTGGAAGCATCTGAGGGGAAGACGAGAGATGAAAGTCTCCGAATCATTCGAGATGCTTTAGTTAAGAGCCACCAATTACTAGCAGCGTTTTTGGCGGACTTATATTACTTGGAGATTAACCCATCTCACGAGATTCGTTTATTTCAGTTAGATGGCGATTTCCCCTCGGAATGGATAAAAAGTCAATTTCAGGAATTGAGCCGGTTGCAACAAGAGAAGATAGCAAGTTATGGAGGTTCTCTAATGAATTCACAGGACGGACACATGGTAAACCTGAGCGACCAGTTGCCAATACCAGATCAAGTGCAACCTCGAAAGGAGCTTACTATCTGTTTTGTGGGAAAGACGGGCGCTGGAAAGTCAACGTTGATCAACGCCTTCTACAACTGGTGCCTTGGTGTTGACGGCAAAAATAAAACGGAACGTAAATACTGTATTTCTACAAGATCGCAAAAAGGCAATAGATTAGAAGCTGAAGAGCAATTCGCACACTTAAATACAGAGAACCAACAGCGGGCCAAGGGGGCGAGCGCAACTACATCGCCTTCCAAATATACGTTTAATGCTCAGTTTAATGCTCAAGACTTTGTTGTACACATTATAGATACTCCTGGTTTTGCTGATACGACAGGGGTGGAAACAGATCGCTCTCACATGAAGCAAATCCTTGAGCAGATCACACAACTTAACCAGGTGCATATATTCGGTATCGTTTGGAATGAAAAGAGGTTGACGACTGAGCAGAAATTTGTCGTGGGGTGCTTGAAGGAATTATTACCTAAAGACCGGTACAAAAACCTTGTAGTCTGTGTGACCAATACACTAGAGGTTGATGCCGATACAAAGGATGCAATAGCAGCAGCAGGGTTAGAACAGTGCCCCGTGATCTGTTTCGATAACTTGTGGGTAACGGCTGAAGATTGGGGCAGAGTATCTTTGATGTTCAGAAATGAGGCCAACGAATCATTCAATGAACTAATTCGAGCTGCTGAAGCGGCAGAACCAGTTTCTTCTAAAATATTTCAAAACATCGTGCGTAAGAGGAAAGAGCTGGAAAAAAATCGCAGTGAAATTTACGCGCAAATAGCGACATTAAACAACCATAAGCAAGCCTTGAAAAAAGTGATTTGTGAATTGGACGATCTGTCTAAGGATATCAGCAATATCAAGCTGACAAGGATCAGGATTTCAGCTAAGGAGACACCTGCAACGTGGAATACTTACTGTACAGTTTGTGGCAGTAACTGTCATGTCAATTGTGGTCTGTCATACAAGCAATCCGATCTAAGTAGCTGCTCGGCTATGGACTCAAAGGGAATCTGTACTAAATGCAGCCATAGATACACAGTTCATACCCATGAATGCACCAAAATGGAGCGCGAGGAAATTAGAGAGGAAATTACTGATGATGAGAACCTCAAGAAAAAGCAAAGCAAAGAGCAAGATTTGCATAACAGAAAGAAGCTGCAACAAGATATAAACCAAAAGATCAGCTCTCTGGATTATGAAATTGAAGAAAAATTAAAAGGATTGCGACTGGTCGTAGATGAACTGTCAAAACTTGTGATGGCACCATTCAACCCACACTATCTGGACTACCTTGAGACACTCAACGAAGTGGCCAAGCAGGAAGGTGAGGTAGATATTGCCAAAAAACTTCAGGATGAGATTAACGATTACAAGACGTTCATCGATATGCTCAAGTCAGGTGTGGAAGACCTCAAGTCAGGTATGAAAACAATAATAAATTTATCAACCCAGCTCTTTTCTTGAGTCTAATATGCGAGTGTGCCGGCTGTCTCTCTTGTAGAGACGGGGTAGATCCTATTGACCGTCCCGACGTAGGACCGGCATCCCAGCTGTCCCCTTCGTATTGTGGGCGCAGGCGAGACGCCTGCCGCACTCCGTTGGGCGTCCCCCCCTCGTGAAGGCCACCGGCACGACACCCGCGCCCACACCCTAACTTCTCACCTCCGAAACCGGCTTCACCTGAATCGGTAACTCAATCCCCGGATATCGCCGGCGAATCTTCACCATCATCTCAACCGCCGTCGCCTTATCCCCAATCGCCATTGTCACCGACTGGCGCGTCAGAATTTCCGCCACAATCCGCGCCGCCTCCTCACTCTTTTGCGCCTCCTTATCCAAAAACTTAAAAATCCGCCCTTTCGCCACGCGCCCCCGATTCACCTGACAGAGCACCGTCACAAAATAGGGCACCAACTCTCGCAGCCGGTCGGCATTATCCGCCGCGTAAGTCTCCAAATAATTCGTAGCAAACACCTGCATGTCCCCACTCGGATGTTCCGAGAACTTCAGCAAATACTCTTCCCCATAACCCTCCTGAAAATTGCGCCTCACCAAATCCCGCCCAAACACCCGCACATCTTCCCGAACGCTGTCGCACACACTCACCATCACCTCTGGCATCCAGTCTTCCGCCGAAAATTCCGTGCTGAAAATCCGGCGGGCAAACTCCCGCGAATCCTCCCACTTCGACTCCAGCAACCGCACCCCAGCGAGCATTTCCTGCGAGTTCCCGCGCAGCCGGCCTAAAATTTCCCCAAACATCTCTCGCGCCGCTTCCCGCACAGACAAAACCTCGTGACCGGCAAGCTTGACAATTTCGCTCGTCTCCAACTCCCTAACAAACCTGTCCCGATTTTCCTTGAGCACCAACCCCCCCAATTCTTGCACAGCGCCAGACTTCGCACCCAGCAACCGCATCGCCGTCTCCTCGCTCACCCGCGACACCCATCCCGGTATGTCTTCCCGCATGACGCGCACCACATCCGCGTGAACCCCTTCATGCCTTTCTGGCACTACCAAAATCTCAATAAAATCACCGACAAGCCCCCACCCAAACTCTGGGTAACTGCTTGCTAAGCGCCGAATTGCTGGGCGAATAGCGCTGCGCAGCTCACCGGCAGCACTCACCGCCATTGCAATAATAAACGAGCGATCGCTCATCAGCCTCTCATCCGGCAATTGCCCAAAAAGCCTCACCCCAATTGCGCGTACCGGCTCATGCGGAGACGCCAGAAGCGATTCTATCAAATCTGCCGGCAAGTCAACCGCCCTCATCTCGTGATTGAGCAAGATTCTCCCGCCCAACTCCTGAATTTCAGGCATCGGGTGCGCCAGCAAATCAAGGATAACCCCAAATCCCAAATTCCGCAACTGCGGCGTGAAACTAGCGAGCAAGGTTTCCGCAATTTCTTTCGCCAGTTCTCTAACAGCTTCTCGATCCCCCATAGCCCACCTTAAAAAGGGGGGTACAGAGGAATCAGCTTCTCTTAGCCCCCCCTTTTCAAGGGGGGGTTGGGGGGGATCTCCCGGTAACGCCAGCAGCGCCACAATAATGCGCCCAATCAGCACCCTCGCTGTCGTGTCGCTCAAAATTGAAGAACCCAGCAACCGGCGGGCGAACCGGCGCGTGTCAGCTTGCGAACTTGTCACCAAAGCCGCAATAAAATCGCTCGCTTCAAAAAAGCGCTCCCGCTGCTCTTCAATCCAGCGGTAAGCTTGCGCCCGAGCTTCAGGCGACACGCAATTGACAGCAGCCAAAACCAACTGCCGGTTGGGTTCTGCGGGGTTGTAGCGCTCGCTAGCCAGCTCAAACCCCAGCAGCGCCGTCACTTCATAAGTTTTGCCCAAAAGTGCGATTACTGTCTCAATATTCAGCTCAGCACAGAATTGCCGGCAGACTCGCATAGCTTTAGCAGCAAACTGGTGAACCGGGCGACAGTGGCTTTGCAAAAGCAATTCCAGCAGCGCCTCTGGGTGTCGCTCCCAAAGTTCCGGAAACGCCTCCTCCCGCACTTGCGGTTCCGGATTTCCTGGAGTATAATTGTCCTGACAGCGCCACGCTTTGGAACCCGGCTGTAACTCATAGCGCGGACTGTTTTCATAGAGAATGTGGTTAAAGCTGAGATAGCCGGCATAAACATCCCAATCGCTCTGGCGCACGATAGTGCGCCGGCTCGATCTATCCCACCGGTACACAGTTGAGTGCCTGACTCCCTGAGCGTCAGCATCGGAATATAGGAGCAGGACACCGGCAGCCATTTTCACATAGTCCGGATCGCCCTCTTCCCCGAGTTGCTCCAGCGTGCGCCACACGCGCCGGCGCAGATATTCGCGAGTCCTGTCACTGTAAGCAATTCTGGAGTCAGGGCGCTGCATTTCCCGCTCGAACTCAGTGCGTGGAGCTTGTTCGTGCCTGCCCTTTGCAGGATTGTAGTTCCACTCATGCCTCCTCAAATACGTGCCGTCTGGGAGCCGAACCAAATGCGTGTCGCTGTGAAACATCCCCGATTCTCTCTCAAACCGGTAGGCGAGGGTGCCGAACACTTCGGCATCGTGCCGGTATTCAGCCATTTTGAAAATGTGGCGAATCCGCTGGAAGTAATTGGTTTTCACCGGCGCGTCGCGCAAAACAGAGAGCAGTGCTGGGCGCACGTGTTCATTATCGATTTGATAAATGGCATCGAGGACGGCAAAATGCGCGCCGTCTCCCCCCTCCAGATAGGCGCGAAGTGCCGCTAAAAACGCCTCAGACGAGCCATTTCGAGCTAATTCCCGCAACTCAGAAGGCAGTTGCTCTATTTTACCGGCTCGCATTTCTTCCCGCACCGGCTCGCCAGACAGCTTAAACAGCGCTTCCCAAGCAATGCGGCGCACAAATTCCGGATTCGAGCTGTCGCAGAGACGTTGCAGGGGAGCGATCGCGCTCTCGTCCCCGCACCAGCCCAGCGCCCAGGCAATGCAGTAATTTCTCAGCGGTTCTCCCGTGCCAATCAGCTGAATTAGCAGTGATGTTGCTTCCGGGATTTGCAGCTCACCGGCACGCCAAATCGCCCTTTCTAAAGGCCATTTGCTATTCTCCCGACTCGCCAGCCGGTTCAGGATTGCCTGGTGTCGCGGATTGCCGGCAACTGGTGCGTTTGGCGCGGGTTCGCTCGATTCCCGCTGCGTGCCGGTTTGCCCCATTTCCTGATAGCCTTTCTTGACTTTTTCCCCCACCAATTTATCAAAAACTCGCTCAGCTTGCGCTAGGGGAACCGGCTGCTCGGTTTTTGTCCCTTCCTTCAGCTTTGCGCCCCGGCGTCCGTAACGAAAGTTCACAGTATAGCGATTCTCCCCCAGCCGGCAGAGATCCACTTCATAAACTTTGTCGGAAGCCCCTTCTCGAAAGTAAAGCGAAGTCCGCTTGATTAGTTTCATGCACGTCCCTCAAATACACAAATACAACAAAGCAGTTCAGCCAGCAGGTGCGGGCTTTTTTCCCCCGGAAATAAAAGTGCCCCAGCCGACGGTGCTGAGGGGGATGGTTAAAAGTTTATCTCATGTTGCGTAAAGAATCAACTGGTTGGCCTGAAAAATTAACATTTCGTAATATTTGGGTTGCCGGTGATAGCCTTAACCTTTGCCGGAGCACCCGCTCCACAATCTGAGTTCTGGTTGGCAGTTGACAGCCCCTTCGCAATTTGCTAAGATCCAGAGGAGGTGATTGAAAGGCTTAACAGAGCCATCAAAACCGTCAGCTCAACGTAGATCAATTCATTTCGGTGAAAAGCCTGGGGGTAGGTTATGCGTAAATTTGTTCTTTCTAGAGGATCGCCATGCACATCATCTCTGAATCTGCGCTTAGGAAGTTCTGGGCTAAGTATCCTGACTCTGAAAAGAGCCTGCGAACTTGGTACAAAATCACAAGTAAAGCGCAGTGGTCAAACTTTGCTGAGGTCAAACAAACCTTTTCCTCAGCGGATTTGGCCGGCCATTTCACTGTTTTTAACATCAGGGGGAATAACTACCGCCTTATCACTTTCATAGATTATGAATGTAAGCCTAAGAAAGTTTTCATTCGAGCTGTCCTCACCCATGAGGAATATGACGATGAGAAATGGAAACAAGACCCCTGGTACGAGTAAATACTGTGTGTATTTATTAATATAGCTTGACAGACAGGGGTTGGGAAGTGATAAAAAAGACATAACCCAATCCCAAACCTTTAATAGAGAATGTGCGGCCCTCAACTTATGACTCACTCAAGTGACTACATCGAATTACTCAAAGCCTTTCCCCCGCGCCCCATCACTTCTGAGGAGCAATTAATGGCGACCCAAGAGGCGATCAATTCCCTCTTGGATAAAGGCGCTCTGACTCCCGATGAACGCGACTACCTGAACCTGCTAGGAACTCTAGTTTATGAGTATGAGCGAGCTTTGGAGCCTATTCCAGACATTTACGGTGCCGAGCTGCTAAAAGCCTTAATGGCAGAATTTAATCTGCGACAGAAAGACCTCGTTCCCATTTTCAAAACAGAGTCCATTGTGTCTGCTGTGCTGAGTGGAAAGCGCCAGCTCACAACCAGTCACATCCAAAAGCTGGCTGAGTTTTTCCACGTCTCACCGGCTGTTTTCTTCCCACTGCAGCCTGGTCAAGAAGCTGTTTCCTCGCAGCAGCCACTGGAAGAAAAACCTGTCACTTCTGAGATGTTCGGGTAAGTGCCGGCGAAGTCTACCCTGCGGGAAGGCTACCCTATCCTGCGGGTGGGGTGCGCTTCGCCCTTGTGTCCTTGCTGCAAACGATGCGCACCTCTGGAGGCGACGGAGTTCGATCCGCCGCACCGAGTGGGCGACAGCGCCATCCCTCTCCTTCCTCCCACCTGACGCCGGCGGAGCGCTCCCCCCACCGGCACCGCCAAACCAGTAGAATTGCCGGTTGTTTCGTGCCGGTTGTACTTCTATGTGGTAATATGGTAGGCTAGTCTTGTCCTGAATTGAAACTTCCCCTGACTCGCTATGCCAAGAACTTCCTTGAAGAAACCGACTGTCGTGACGCAAACTCCCCAACAAGAGTGCGGACTGTCCAAATTGCCCCCCGCCGCTCTATCCCTAATGGCTGACTTTTTCAAGGTTTTATCAGAAGCCAGCCGGTTGCAAATCGTCTGCTCTCTCAAGTGTGGGGCGAAAAACGTCACGCAAATCATCGAAGAGACCGGTTTGGGGCAAGCCAATGTCTCCAAGCATTTAAAGGTCTTGGCGACAGCCGGCATCGTGACTCGGACTCAGCAAGGCACGAGCGTGTATTACGAAATCGCCAATCCTTTCCTGTTTGAACTGTGCGATATCGTCTGCGACTCTATTTTCATCCAAATGCAGCAACAAAATCAGCAGCTGCAGCAACTAAAACTTTTGCAGGACTCTTTTTAATGACATGGATGCCAGCGAATTTTTCAGACACTATGCAGCAGGCGAAAGGAATTTTTCTCACGCGGACTTGTCTGGGGCGGAGTTCCGGGAAGCGAACTTAGTTCATCTCAATCTTACCGGCGCTAACCTCAGCCACGCTGACCTGCGGGAAGCGCGGCTAGGTCAAGCCAATCTCTCTCAGGCGAATCTCAGCCAAGCGAATCTGAGTGAGGCGATTCTGTGGGGAACAGATTTGAGCGCAGCCAACTTGCGTCAAGCGGAGTTGCGAGAAACCGAGCTGACTGGAGCCAAGTTGACTGACGCCCGCTTGCAGGAAGCCAAACTCACTAAGGCGTGTTTGTCTGGGTGTAACTTGAGCGGCGCGGATCTCTCAAACGCTCTGCTATTTGAAGCAGACCTCCGTCCCAATTCCGCACAGCCAACCGACCTGAGATACGCAATTTTGAGCGGTGCCGATCTCAGCTACGCGAACTTAAGCGGGGCGCTCCTGCACGGGGCTAACTTGGAGGGAGCCAAGCTTTGCCGAAGCATTTTAGCTGTCTGGGAAAAAGACAAATTTTCTCCGACAGACTTCAGCGAAGCCAGCTTGCAGGGTGCGGATCTCAGCTATGCTGACTTGACTGGGGTGAATTTGCGCAAAGCGAATCTCCGGGGAGCGGACTTAACCCGAACTGTGCTGAAAAATGCCAACCTGGAAGGGGCAATCATGCCTGATGGCACGCTTCACGATTAGCACGATTAGAGAGGGTTCTGGGGCGGGCACGGGGTTCTGGGGCGGTCTCCGTGGGTGGCCCGCCCCTACAGAGGTTTGTAGTTGGGCTTTAGCCCAATCGGCGGGCTCTTAAAGAGCCGCCCGATGGCCCGGTTTGTAGTTGGGCTTTAGCCCAATCGCCGGGCTCTTAAAGAGCCGCCCGATGGCCCGGTTTGTAGTTGGGCTTTAGCCCAATCGCCGGGATCTTAAAGCAGTAAGGCTTTTCTGCGATCGCCCCCTCCCCGCCCCGAGGGACATGCCGGTGCCGGCGCGGGGTCTTTGTTAAGAATTATTACAAAATTCATCACTGCGAAACGATATAGTGTTCCATAAGAAGTCACGGCTACCAGCCCCATCCAGGGGCGCTAGCCGGTACCCGCCGGCACCCCGGATCTGGACTAGGAGGCAGATTAGATGGTCTTTTGCGCTCAAGATGTGACGTTTGACTTTGATTTGATTAAAAAGTACGACATGCCGGTGCCGAGATACACCAGCTACCCACCGGCAACCGAATTAAAAGAAAATTTTTCCCAACTCGACTATCGGCTGGCGATAGAGGCGTCCAACCAGCGCCGGTCGCCCCTCTCCCTATACTTTCACCTGCCCTTTTGCCACAGCGCCTGCTATTTTTGCGGCTGCAACGTCCTGGTATCGAACAGCACCAAACTGGCGGGCAATTACCTGCAATATTTAGCCCGAGAAATAGCAGCCACCTCAGCCCTGATTGACCCCAGCCGAAAAGTCGCGCAACTGCACTGGGGAGGGGGCACGCCGAATTACTTGTCCATGCCAGAAGTGGAATCCCTCTGGTCAACCATCAATCGCCACTTCACCTTCGACGACCGGCCAGAAATTTCCATCGAGATAAACCCCCGATACGCCGACAGGAACTACATTTTCTTCTTAAAGTCCCTGGGCTTCAACCGCATCAGCTTTGGCATTCAGGACTTCAACCCGAAAGTCCAAGAAGCCGTCAACCGCGTCGGGCCGGAAGCAATGCTCTTTGAAGTCATGGGCTGGATTAAAGAAGCCGGTTTTGAAAGCGTCAACGTAGACCTGATTTACGGGCTTCCCTATCAAACCGTAGAAACCTTTCGGGAAACGGTGAAAAAGACGGTTCAGCTAGACCCGAACCGGATAGCCATCTTTAACTTCGCTTATGTCCCCTCCCTCAAACCTGTCCAAAAAAACATCCCGCAGTTTGCCTTACCGCAGGCGCAGGAGAAACTAGAAATCTGGCAAATGGCCATCCAAGAACTGACGGATCGGGGATATATCTTTATTGGCATGGATCACTTTGCCAAACCCCAGGATGAGCTCACCATTGCCCAGCGCAACCGCAGCCTGAAACGCAATTTCCAAGGTTACACCACCCAACCCGAAGCCGAACTGTTTGGTTTTGGCTTGACATCCATCGGCATGATGGAAGATACTTACGTTCAAAACCACAAGCGCTTAAAAGACTATTACCGAGCCATTGAGGAGGGGGATTTACCAGTCAGCCACGGCATCCAGCTGAGTCGGGCGGACATTCTCAGGCGAGATGTCATCATGCAAATCATGTCGAACTTCCTGCTAGAGAAATCCGACATTGAATCCAAGTACGGCATTAACTTCGACGCTTATTTCGCCGCCGAACTGGAGTCTCTTCAACCCCTCGAACAAGATGGCTTGGTGAAAGCCTCGCCCCAGCGCCTTGAGGTGACGCCCCTCGGCAGATTGCTCGTCAGAAATATTGCGGTTATCTTTGACGCTCACGCTCACAACCGGGGTGCAAAGACACTTTCGCGGTCAATTTAAGTTTCCTCGTTCCCAGGCGGAGCCTGGGAACGAGGAAAAGGAGGCTCCGCCTCCATCTCTCCTGGCAATTATAGCGGGCAAGCATCTGCGTGGAGTACAGTCTGGAGATCCCCCCAAACGGGGCGGGCACGGGGGCACCGCCCCTACGAAAGGGGGGCGCAAGAGAATGTCCCCCCCCTTTTTAAGGGGGGCTAGGGGGGGATCTAATATCTGTACCTCACTCAGTTGCAATCTGCTATAAGCGTTCTGCCACGGGGGCGGGGGGAATCCCCCCCCGTTAATTCGCCAGCAGCATCATTTAAGTTGGCGATCCTGCAGTAAACTTTAAGTTGGCAGTCCAGGCTAAAGCCGAGACTGCCAACTCGGCCAGTTAAAAAGGAGACAATTCATGGCTTATCTCTGGTTTAAAGCATTTCACATCATCGGGATTGTGGTTTGGTTTGCCGGCTTGTTTTACTTGGTGCGCCTTTTCGTGTATCATGTCGAAGCCGAGGAGAAGCCAGAACCGGCTCGCCAGATTCTCAAGGAGCAGTACAAGCTGATGGAAAAACGCCTTTACAACCTGATCACAACCCCAGGCATGGTTGTAAGCGTCGTCATGGCAATCGCTCTGCTCGTAACATCACCGCAACTCCTGCAAGACGCTTGGTTGCAATTTAAGCTGGCTCTGGTGGCTGTTTTAATTGCCTATCACTTTTACTGCGGCTGGGTTCTGAAACAGTTAGCCGCCGATAAGTTTACCTGGAGCAGCCAGCAAATGAGGGGGCTGAACGAAGTGCCTACAGTGCTTTTGCTAGCCATTGTTTTGCTGGCGGTGTTCAAGAACACTTTGCCAGTCAGCGCCGCTCTCTGGGCGCTTGTCGGGATGACTGCCGCTTTGGCTGTTTTCTTTCAACTCTATGCCAGACATCGCCGCAAGCAAGCCTTAATTGAAGTGCGTGACTAGAGGCAAATCGGAGCATCCCATTTTTGTACGCACAAAAATGGGATGCTCCCTCGCCCGACTCTACAAGCGTCACTTGCCGGATATCCACTCGCTCAACCGTTTCCCACCAGCCGGCATAGGAAGAGTAGCTATTCTCTAAATATTATAGCGGTTTTCAGTTGGATGGAGTACATGCCAGAAACCCGGTTTCGTAGGGGCGGGCCCCCGTGCCCGCCCTCTTCCGGGTTTCTCAGTATAGTTGCCGCTATTAATCGTTGAATAGTAATCTCGCACAGCTTGTTCCGGCAACGGTTTAGACGAAGCTTGCGACGGGGGCGAACCGGCAACACCTGCTACTAACCTGTCAGCTGATGCGCTGCTGTCTTTACTAGCCAAAGCGCAGTAGGCATCCGGCTTTTGCTGGCTGTAATCCCTCAATATCTTAGCCAAGCTGATACTTTTCACTCATCGCAACCCATTGCGATTTTGATACTCCAAGATATAAGCAGCATTATCCACCTCTAAAGGGGACAGTAAACTGTCTGGAAAATCCTCCGCTGAATAAATGGGCCGATACCACGGCTGGCTGTTAAAGTAGCTTTGCAGTGCCCCATCGTTGAAACGGCGACCGTGACGTGCGAAAATCGAATTTCGCATGATATCCAGATCAAACGCCCTTTTGCCTATTAAATCAGTGTCTGTTACCGCTCTGTCGGAAAGCCAGGAATAGTCCTCAGTTTGCTGTTGTGCACCCCGGTTAGTAACAGACGATTCCCCCACCACTGACGGCTTTCGATCAAGAGTGTCTGAAAGTTGCGGCTCAGCTTTAGGTGTCACTGAAGGTGCTGCAGTTTGTTGTGCCACCGGCACCTCTGACGGCGGTGGGGCAGATTTATTGAGAGCAAGCCCTATAATTATCGACGCCCCCATCAAACCACCGACAATCAAACTGCCGGTCAAGATAGTTTTCTGCCAATCTCCCCCACCCGAAGGCGCAGGTGCCGGCACCTCCAATGAACGAGACACCGGCACCCCTGGTTGCTGCAATGGTTGCTGCAAAGCGTCTAACATTTCCCGCGCCGTAGTGTAGCGCTCTCGCGGACCAAACTGAATCGCCTTATCCAGCACCGCTGCAAATTCCCGACTCACACTCAAAGCGTGCCGGTGCCAAACAAATTCACCCGCAACCGGATCTGCCAATTCTTGCGGCACTTTCCCCGTTAGCAAATAAATCGCCGTCAGCCCCAAACTGTACAAATCGCTAGAATATAAAGGTCGCCCCGCCGCCTGTTCGCTCGGCATAAATCCGGGCGTTCCTATCACTATCGAACTCGTGGCATTCCCCTGAGAATTCACCACCGTTCCCATTGTTTCCTTCACCGCGCCAAAGTCAATCAGCACCGGCACCCCATCCCGCCGGCGCACAATAATATTGTCCGGCTTAATATCCCGGTGCACAATCCGCTTGCTGTGGACAAACTCCAGCACCGGCAGCATACTCACCAAAAGCGCCCTGACTGAACTCTCACTCATCACCCCAGACGTTTCCAACTTCTGGCTGAGAGTTTCTCCGTCCACCCACTCTTGCACCAAATAGAACCGGTCCCCTTCTGAAAAGTAAGCGTACAGCCGGGGAATTTGACTGTTCCCCTCCCCCAACTCTTCCAAAATCGCCGCCTCTCGCCCGAAACGCTCGCGCACCAGCTCGTATATTTGGGGATTGTTCGCCACCGGCTTCAGTTGCTTTATCACGCAGCGGCGACTGGAAGGCATCTGGGTGTCTTCCGCCAGAAAAGTTTCCCCAAACCCCCCTGCGCCCAGCGCCTTAATAATGCGATAGCGGTTGTTCAACAGTGCCGGTGTCATCGGCGGCTTCCCAATTGCTTTTAAAGTTAGCGCTTATTTTAGCATATCCAGGCGCGTTTTATGCCAAATTTATCAAAACTTTACACAATCCGTCCCTGATATCCTGTCCGATTGATTAACCGCAATTATAGCGGTTTTCATCTGAGTGAGGTACTGAGAAACCCGGTTTCTTTAAGAAACCGGGTTTCTGGCATGCCCCATGCCCCATGCCCCATGCCCCATGCCCCAACTATCTGTACCTTGTGTCGTCAATCAGCCAGGTGCTGGTTGCCGCATCCCAAATCAGGGATAAACGCTGAGACTCAGGCGCAACCCGCCCATCTTTCATACGGTATGCCAGCCGGACATCCACCACAGCGGACTTAGCGTCAGATTGCACCAGATTGACGTCCTGAAGCTCCACTCGCTTGACCTGCTTCCACCAGTCCAGATAGGAATTGAAACTGTCACGGGAGTGATTTCTTTTGAAGTCGTAAGACAGCTTCGTCCATCCTTTCTGATACTGGCCGGTATTGATAATAGTCGTGTAGTAATCTCGCACAGCTTGATCTGGGGAGGGTCTGGAATTAGAAACAGCCGGCGCTGAGGGCTTGGAATTCGCCCCAGCGGTTCCATCTCTGTACAAAGCCTCAATGCGCACCGCATATTGTGAGCGATTCTGGGAGGTAATTTCAACGCTGTAGTCGCCGTCACTTGGCAGGATGCCGGTCCACTGACTGTTGCTCCCGCTCGCCGTTCCCAGCTGCTGGTCTAGCTGGTCATACACCTCCACTTTCACATTCCCTCCCAAAATTACCACGGTAAACTGCTGCCCTTTGGCGCTCTTCACCTGGTAGCGTTTGATTTCACCGGGGGCGACAGTGCCACTCACCGTCGTGTCGGTGGAACCCCGACTGAAAGTAACTCGCTGAGTGTCAATTGTAACTGTTCCGTCATCTGGCGGCTTTGGCTCGGGGCTGGTTTGCGCCGGCGGTTTTGCTGTGGGCTTTGGTGTGGGCTTTTGTGTTGGCTTTGGTGCCGGCGTATTGGGTCGCACCGGCGTCGATCCTGTGCCGGCACTCCCTGAGCCTACCGGCGACGGTTGAGAGCGAGCCACAAGCAGACCGATGAGGGCAAACGCGCCCACGATCCCGCCGACAATCGCCGGCTTGCGCCAGTCGCCCTCTCCTGCTGGGCTCGGTGGGGGAGCCGCTGCAGTGCCCCGATTATAGCCCGGGGAAACCGCCTGCGTCTCCATTTGAGAGAGATCGAGGGTGCGGGAGGGTGACGGAGGTGTGGCGGGTGTGGCGGGTGAGGGGGGTGGGGCCGGTGAGCGGGGTGGGGCCGGTGAGTAGCCTGGGGAAACCGCCAGCGTCTCCATCTCAGACATATTGTTGGTGGCTGCCGGTGCTGCCGGTGCTGCCGGTGCGGCGGGGACGGACTGCAAGGCGGAAAGCATGGCTGGGGCGTTCGGGTAGCGGTCGCGGGGATGGGACTGAATCGCCTTATCCAGCACCGCCACAAAGCCCGGGGTGATATGGGTGGCGTGCCGGTGCCAGACAAACTCGCCGGTGCGGGGGTCAACTTCGAGCTCTTGGGGAGTCTTGCCGGTGAGCAGGAAAATCGCCGTCAGCGCCAGAGAGTACAGATCGCTAGAGAAAAGGGGCCTGCCGGCGGCTTGTTCCGAGGGCATAAACCCCGGAGTGCCAATCACAATCGAGTTGGTGGGGTTGCCTTGGGAATTGAGCGCCGCCCCCATCGCTTCCTTCACCGCGCCGAAGTCAATCAGCACCGGCAGCCCGTCGCGCTGGCGCAAAATGATATTGTCCGGCTTGATATCGCGGTGGACGATGCGCTGGCTGTGGATGTAATTGAGCACCGGCAGCAGGCTGACCACCATTGCCCGGACCTCACTTTCGCTGAGCCTCCCCCCCGCCCGCACTTTTTCCGTGAGGGTGACGCCCTCGATCCATTCCTGAACCAAATAAAACTGGCCACCTTCAGAGAAGTAGGCGTACAGATTGGGAATCTGACTGCTGCCCTCGCCCAGGTCTTCCAAGACCGCTGCTTCCCGCTGGAAGCGCTCTCGAACCAGCTGGTACATCTGGGGGTCGCCGGTGACGGGTTTGAGCTGCTTAATCACGCACCGGCGCGCTGAAGGCATGTAAGTGTCTTCAGCGAGGAAGGTTTCGCCAAACCCCCCGCTTCCCAGCAGGCGGATGGTGCGATAGCGGTTGTTCAGGAGTGCCGGTGCCATTCGTTCCAGTGCGTAACGCTTTTGTTATAAAAATAGCACTGCTTTATGGGAGATGCTCCTGAGAAACCCGGTGAGCGTAGGGGCGGGCCCCCGTGCCCGCCCTCTTCCGGGTTTCTCGCGCCTCAGGAATCAGCGTTTGGCCAGGGTAGAGGGCAAAGCCTTCCAGAACGGCTGAGCGAATCCCTTGCGCCTGGTGTTGGTGGCGCAGTGGGTGTTGCCCCTGAGTTCCTGATAGTAGCGGTCATCTACAAAAGAAACCTTGAGTGCGGAACGGGCCACCCGCTTGCGGAACGCCTCCTGGGTGTAGTCTTTGCCACCGATCAGGGCACCGCGCGGATTCGACACCATCAGCTTGCCATTCACGGCCACCGAGTTGACCATATTTGGCCACAAGGACGAGCCGCCGTAATTGAACATGGCTGGAATCCGGATAATTTGACTGTCCGTGAGTTTAAACTCGCGTTTGAGCTTGGCGATCGTGGGGTTGATTTTCTGGGTTTGCAGCTTCTGGTTGTACTGCATCAAGCTCTTGCTATTGAGCGCTGATTTCACGGTTGTTTCGGTACTCAAGCCGCGATTGATCAGTTGGTTGCCGTATCCTTTTTTATCGAGTTCTTTCAGGAGTTTAACGCCCTCCTCCGGGCTGACAATCATCATGAGCGGTTTGCCGGATGGCGAAGGAATGAAGCTAAGAATCTCGTCAACGTGGCGAATCGCCAGCCAAGACGTGTCAATTTCCACAGCAGGGCCTTGAAGTTCCTGAGCTTTCAGAAAATCCGCAATATCCGGATGGAAGGATACCGTATCAGACTTGCCGTAATAAACTCGGCCCAGAGAGTAGCCCGGGAGGGGGGGCGTCACTTCCAGGTTGCCATACCAGTCTGTCCACTGGTTGAGGGGGTCGAGGGCTCGCGGCTGCCCAACTTGAAACCAGCCGAAGTCCCTGTCGAGGAGGTTGCGGGCAAAGGTGTCCGCCACCCAACCGCGATTGCCGTTGAGGACGACGTTGATTTCGCGCACAGAAGACTTAGCGGGGAACTGGACGTAGCCAATTTCCATTGTATCTTGCTTCCAGACGGTGCCTCCCGGCACGACCTTGACCTTAGCGCCGGTGGCTTCCACACCGGTTTTGATTTGGGAGACAAACTGCTGGTTGGCAGCGCCGCGCTGGCTGACGTAGAGTTCCTTCACCGGCGCGGTGTTGGGCAGCATAATCCAAGGAACCACCCGCAGCCGCACGGTATCTGAGGCGAGTGTCTTGCCGTTTTGCCGAGCGATCGCCTTGAGGGTGAGGGAGCCGTTCCAGTTGCGGTTGGCGAATTGTTTAGCCTCCACCCCCAGGACAATCTCGCGGCTGTAGGCGAGGGAGTTCTCGCCGTCAAAGCCGGCGGGCTGCCATCCGCTTTGGGTTTTTTGGAAGATGTTGATATAGGGGCGGGATTTCTCGTCAGCTTCCAGCAACACTTCAGCATCTGCAAACCGCTCACCCAACTGCAAGTGGATTTTGGCGAGATCGTCGGCATCGCTGTCGCCGTTTACCTTGCTGTCTTGCCAGTCGGGGCTGCTGTTGCCGTCATCGTCGTCGCTGTTGAACAGCATGAAGGCACCTTTTTGCCACGACCATGTTTGCCGTCCCGGGTAGTCTTTTTGATTGACCTCTCCGTCGCGGTTGGTGTCGCCGTAAAGGTTAAAGCTGTTTTTCTCAAGCCGGGCTTCCGTGGCCACAAGCTGGACGGCGAGCGCTTGATAGGAATGGGAGAGGCTTTTCGACTGGGAGTAATCTCCGTAGAACGCGAAACCGAGCCCGCTGGAGCATGGATTGGGGTCAGTCTGGGGGCGATCCGGGGCTGGCTTGCCCTCTCGGACCGATTTGGCTTCTGAGCGGGTTTCAATTAGCGAACAAGATGCCGGCGGGGCGATCGACAGGGGGCTGTACATGAGTTCCATGCCACCCAATATGCCAAACGCACTCGTCACCGCCAGCGCGAAACACCGAAGCCGGTGCATAGAGTTTATCCTCACACTCTGATTGATCTTCAAAAGAGAGATTGTACTAGAATTTCTAATGGCGTGCAGATGCGGCAATCTCCCTGTGCCTGCTTGATGCTTGTCAAGTGTACCAGAAAGCTGCCGGCGATTTTCTGCCCCTGACGCCCCTTTGGGCCGGCAACTCCTCACCGGGATGCCGGCATCTTCTGCTGTCTTTGGACTGTGCCTTGGGCGTTGGGCGAGCCGTCTCGCACGATCCCTCACTCCCCTTGGCAAATCAGCACTGAAGTAGCGGCAGTGCCGCGCCCCCACTCCGGGGTTTGCAACCCGAGGGCTTGCGAATTTATGCAGACTTATCCTGCCGGATTTGATATTATTCAGCGGCAGGAATCAAATCCGAAATCTGAGAGATTGGAAAGAAACCCCCGGTTGATTAACCTGGTTTTTTTTAGAGCTGACCTGCGGTATATAGCGGTTCTAATTGAGGGGGTAAAAATTTGGGGTTAAATAAACCGCCAAGACGCCAAAAACGCCAAGTAAAGAAAAGAGAGAGGGCTCTCACAAAGCATTTGGAATTGAGCGAGAGGTGGCATCAGGCTGCCTCCTTGCGGATTTCGAGGTGAATGCCGTCAATCACGGGTAAGGGAAGATTGAGGGTGAGACTGAGCAAAATCCAATCTTCCAAAACCTCTTGCAATTCCTCTCGACAAGCTTCTAGGGTCGCCGCATTGGCGTAGACCCCCTCGCAGATGGGAATCTCTCCGTAGAAGGTGCCATCTTCGGTTAAAATTTAACACTTAGTTTGCCGGATTGCAGCTTGGATGTATTGGGCTAACATATCTATTTCAGGCTCGCTGCTCTCCAGTTTTTTTTATTATAAAACGTGACGTTACAGTAAGATAATCGCAAAATATAGAGTAAGCAAAGTCTTACCCAATCTGCCTATAATATTGTGCGATTTATAGCAGTAGCCACTTAGGTTAAGACATTAGACTTTGAGGGCAGGCGAGACGCCTGCCCTACGCCTATACTTCGTAGGACGCGTCTCGTGTCCAAGTGTCCTAAACTTACTGTTTATTGCTATAATTATGGTTGCCAAACCGGCCCGCGCCCGTCCGAGAGACGGGGAAAGCAGTCAGCGCTGGCTCGTTTTTTATGCCTGAGTGTGACGCTTTTCTGCGAGGGAATCTGACCGGCTGCAGGGGGGGCCCAACCGGCGAAGCTTGGCAGCAAAAGCGCCAGGGGATGGGGGCGATTACCAAAGAGAGGTTGCCGGCGGTGAGTTTGGTTTTTCGGGTGCCGGAGGGGGAGCCGGCGCTGCAGAGGGTGCCGGAGCGATTTGCTCAACCGGCGCAGTGTTGAGGTACTGGTTGAAATCGATGGTGCCGTCGCCTGGAGTGTCAGTGTCATCGCTACTTTCCAAAAGCGGGCCGGCAGCGCCCTGACGCACAGCCAGCAGCCGTTCCAGGACGACATTGGGATTTTGCCCGGGCTTGAGGGTGTACAGTAAAGTGCACTGATCGCCGAGCTGGCTGAGGGCGCAGATCACCGGCTGGCTGTTTTGAACCCCAGCGCTGAGGTAATTCAGCCGTCCGGCGCGGTGGAGAGCGTTGAACCGACCAGTGACAATCTGGCAGCGCGTCTGAGGGGAATAGCCGGAATCGCTGAAATGCTCGGAAACCCACTTAATCACCGGCACTGCGCCTCGCGGGGTTTGAGCGTAGGTTGTGGGGACGCCTGCAGAGTCGGGACTGCAAACGAAGGTGGTGCGCCCGGGGGTGCCGGTCTGAGCGAACGCGGCAGTCGCGCTAAGGGTGAGCGCCCACAGGGCAGTAACAGTGGTCAGGGATTGCAGTTTCATAGTCAAGCAGCCTGCCTTCAGGGGAAAATTTGTGGAGCGGAATCTGTGGCTGGCACTATTTTAAGCCCCGACAAAGCCCCCAAGGGGGCTGCGGCGTGCGGCTGCAAGGGCAGTGCCGGCCCTCCTGCCTCCAATTCTAGCTACAATGAAAATTTTCGGTTAGAATTTAATATTTGGCCCTAAAAAGAATGCGGTCGCGCCCGGACGCAAGCTGCTTTGACCCAAAGCTGAGCGCAGCAGGATTCATTTGCCAGCTATATTTGCTAAGGGGCTAAAAATTGAGTCAATGAAGGTACAAGCATGGCATCCATCCGCGAGTTGCACAAACAACTGATCCGAAAAGAACGTTCTGCTGTGGAGATTACCAAAGAAGCGCTGGAGCGCGTTGAGCAGCTAGAGCCGAAACTCCACAGCTTCTTGTGCGTGACAGCTGACCGCGCCTTGGAACAAGCTCGCAAGGTGGATGCCAAAATTGCCGCCGGCGAGCCAATCGGGCCGCTGGCGGGCATACCTGTGGCCATCAAAGACAATATGTGCACCAAGGGAATTCCCACCACCTGCGGATCGCGGATTCTGGAAAACTTTATCCCGCCTTACGAGTCCGCAGTGACGCAAAAACTGGCGGATGCCGGTGCGGCGATGCTGGGCAAAACCAATATGGACGAGTTCGCGATGGGGAGTTCGACTGAGAATTCGGCCTACGGGCTGACAGCCAACCCCTGGGATTTGGAGCGGGTTCCCGGTGGGTCTTCTGGGGGTTCGGCGGCGGCGGTGGCGTCGGGAGAGTGCGCGGTGGCGCTCGGTTCCGACACCGGCGGCTCGATCCGCCAGCCGGCATCCTTCTGCGGCGTGGTGGGGCTGAAGCCCACCTATGGCCTGGTTTCTCGCTACGGTTTGGTGGCTTACGCTTCTTCCCTCGACCAAATCGGGCCGTTTGGCCAGACGGTGGAGGATGCGGCGTTTTTGCTGGGGGCGATTGCCGGTTACGACCCGAAGGACTCTACCAGCCTGAAGGTGAAGATCCCCGACTACGCCAAAGCGCTGCAACCCAACATGAAACCCAGAGGTCAGCGGCGAATTGGCGTGATTCAAGAAACCTTTGGCCAAGGGTTGGACCCGGTGGTGGAGCGGGTGGTGACCAAAGCTATCCAGCAGCTGCAAGACTTGGGCGCGGAAATCCAAGTGGTTTCTTGCCCCCGATTCCGCTACGGTCTGCCCACCTACTACATCATCGCCCCGTCGGAGGCGTCTGCGAATCTCGCCCGCTATGACGGCGTGAAGTATGGCGTGCGGGTGCCAGAGGCGGACAACCTGCTGTCCATGTACGCCCAGACTCGCGCCAGCGGCTTCGGAGCGGAGGTCAAGCGCCGGATCGTGATTGGCACTTACGCGCTTTCCGCCGGCTACTACGACGCCTACTATCTCAAAGCCCAAAAAGTCCGCAGCCTGATCAAGCAAGACTTTGACAAGGCTTTCGCTCAGGTGGATGTGCTGGTCACTCCCACTGCGCCAACTACGGCGTTCAAAGCGGGCGAAAAAACCAGCGACCCCCTGAGCATGTACCTGTCGGATTTGATGACAATCCCGGTGAATCTGGCAGGGTTGCCGGCTTTAAGTATCCCCTGCGGTTTCGACGACCGGGGTCTGCCGATTGGCATGCAGCTGATCGGCAATGTCTTGCAAGAACAGCTGCTGCTAGAAGTCGCCCACGCCTACGAGCAAAGCACTGAATGGCACCTGCGGAAACCTGCCCTCTAGCCAGACCGGCGGTCAAGTCTTACAATTGAGGTTAAGAAACCGGGTTTGTCTGCAGGTACGCCAAAAGAAACCCGGTTTCTCAGATTTCAGGGGCTCCAGGGTTAAGAAACCGGGTTTCTCTGCAGGCATTGACCAATTTGTCGGAGGGAAAGCCAAAAGAAACCCGGTTTCTCAGATTTCAGGGGCTACCGCCAGTGTTAAGAAACCGGGTTTCTCTTCAGGCATTGACCAATTTGTTGGAGGGAAAGCCAAAAGAAACCCGGTTTCTCAGCTGTCCCACCGGCTCCACTACTCTCAGGGAAGATAAATTCCCCGGCTGTGCGGACGCGATCGGCAGCGTCCGCACACAAGGGGACGGGGGCATTCTACATAGCCAGGAACTTAAGTCCAAAGCGGGTGTGAGGGACAAATCACTTCAACCCTCACCTCCCGCTGCTAACCGCTGATATCTATATTCACAAGTATGATGCCAATTTTTCTGCCGCTGTTGTGGAAGTTGCTGCTCGCCGTTGGGGGGGTCTTGACAGTCGCGTACATCTGTGCGTGCTACTACCTTTTGCTGCGACAAACCCGATTCATATTTTTCCCCTCGCCGGCGCTGGAAAAAACGCCGGCTTTTTTGGAGCTGGACTACGAAGACGTCTGGGTGCCGGTGCCAGCGAGTGCCGGCAAAGTTGAAGATATCCACGGGTGGTGGGTGCCGGCGGCGTCACCCAACGAGGGGTCTGCCGGTGCGGTGCTGCATTTGCACGGCAACGGTGTTAATATGGGAGCTAATGTTAACCAAGCCCACCGATTTCACACGCTGGGTTTGGACGTTCTGATGATTGACTATCGGGGCTACGGTCGCAGTCAAGGCGGTTTTCCCAGTGAAGCGCAGGTTTATGAAGATGCGGAAACGGCGTGGAATTATTTGGTGTTGAAACGCCGGATTAATCCGAGGCATATTTTTATATACGGTCACTCTCTCGGCGGCGCGATTGGTCTGGAACTGGCGGTGCGGCACCCAGAGGCGGCTGGATTAATTGTGGAAAGTTCGTTTACTTCGATGCGGGAAATGGTGAATTGCCTGCACGGATATTTTCGGATATTCCCGGTGAATTGGCTGCTCAAGGAGCGGTTTGACTCTATTAGTAAGGTAAAATATCTGCAAATGCCGGTGCTGTTTATTCACGGCACGGCTGACGATATGGTTCCCGCTTCTATGAGCCAAATCCTCTTTTCTGCAGCCCCGGAACCGAAACAGCTGTTTTTGGTAAGCGGTGCCGGTCACAATGATGTGGCTAAAGTCGCCGGTGGCCAATATTTGCAGACGGTTGGCCGGTTCCTCCAACAGGTGCGAGCTGGACAAAGGCAAGTGCCGGTGGGTTGAGAACCCTTGACATTTATCACCTCGCCTGGTATCCCCTCGCCCGGAAAAAACCCCACCCCCCTACCCCCTCCCCGCTTGCGGGGAGGGGGAGTATTTTTTGTTTCCAGGCGGTGGCGGGAAACAAGTTTGCGAGGATCGTGTATAATGTAAGATGAAATATGAAATTAGCGGGGACTTATGTCTTTCGTGGGTCTGCACACTCACAGTGATTACAGCCTGCTCGATGGAGTCAGCCAGCTGCCGCAGTTAGTGGGGCGAGCTGTGGAGTTGGGAATGCCGGCAATTGCGCTCACGGATCACGGCGTAATGTACGGGGCGATTGAGCTGATGAAAGTCTGTCGCGGCAAAGGGGTAAAGCCGATTGTCGGCAATGAAATGTATGTGGTGAACGACAGAATTAAAAACGCGAGGGGGTATTACAGACCGCACCACCAAGTTGTTTTGGCGAAAAACAACCAAGGCTATAAAAATTTGGTGAAGCTGACTACGAAATCCCAGCTGACCGGCATGCAGGGGAAAGGGATAATGGCCCGCCCTTGCATTACAAAAGAACAGCTGGCAGAGTACAGCGAAGGGCTAATTGTCACCAGTGGGTGTCTGGCCGGTGAGCTGCCGAGACTGATTCTGAATGACCGGCTGGAAGAGGCGAAGCTGGTGGCTGAGTGGTACAAGGATTTATTTGGGGACGATTATTATTTAGAAATTCAAGACCACGGCAGCTGGGAAGACCGGATTGTGAATGTGGGGCTCGTGAAGATTGGGCGGGAGTTGGGAATTAAAATTGTTGCCACCAATGACTCGCACTTTACGTTTTGTACTGACGTTGAAGCTCACGACGCCTTGCTGTGCGTGCAAACCGGCCAGCTGATTGCAGACGAAAAGCGCATGCGCTACAGCGGTACGGAATATCTCAAGTCCGCTGAGGAGATGGGGAAGCTGTTCCGCGACCATTTGCCGGATGATGTGATTCAGGAGGCGATCTCCAACACCTTGGAAGTCGCCAGCAAAGTCGAGAAGTACAACATAATGGACGAGCCGCGCATTCCTGACTATCCCATCCCTGCCGGTCACACGGCTGATACTTATGTGGAGGAACAGGCTTGGGAAGGACTGCTAGAGCGCATGCCAGAGGCCAAATCCCGCTCGGAAATCAAGCCGGTTTACAAAGAGCGGCTGGAGTATGAGCTGAAGATGATTCAGCAGATGGGGTTTTCCAGTTACTTCTTGGTGGTGTGGGATTATATAAAATATGCCAGAGATAATGGCATTCCTGTTGGCCCGGGGCGCGGCTCGGCTGCGGGCTCTCTTGTGGCGTACTCGTTGAGGATTACTAACATTGACCCGGTGTATCACGGGCTTCTATTCGAGCGATTCTTGAACCCTGAGCGGAAATCCATGCCAGATATTGACACGGATTTCTGTGTTGACAAGCGCGATCGGGTGATAGAATATGTTACGGGGAAGTACGGCGAAGACAAGGTGGCGCAGATTATTACTTTTAACCGCATGACCTCGAAGGCGGTTTTGAAAGATGTGGCCCGGGTGCTGGACATTCCCTACGCGGAAGCGGACAAGATGGCTAAGTCGATTCCGGTGTCGCGGGGAAAACCGGAGAAACTCTCGGTGATGATTTCGGATGAAACGCCGGAACCGGAGTTTAAGAAAGCTTATGACAGCGAGGAAAAAGTCCGGCGGTGGCTGGATATGGCGCTGCGGATTGAGGGGACGAACAAAAGCTCTGGGGTGCACGCTGCCGGTGTGATTATTTCAGCTGTTCCCCTGGATGAGATTGTGCCGCTGCAGCGGAATGAGAAAGGCGCGGTCATCACGCAGTATCCTATGGAAGACCTGGAATCTCTGGGGCTGCTGAAAATGGACTTTTTGGGGTTAAAAAACCTGACAATGCTCCAGAAAACGGTTGATTTGATTAACAAAACACACCGCCTCAATATCAATCCAGAAATGCTGCCAGATGACGCCCGAACAGCTCAAAAAAAATTCGCAACGCTGAAAAAGCTGCCTGAAGATGTTGAGAAAGCTTATAAAGTTTTAGAGAAAGGTGAGCTGGAAGGCATTTTTCAGTTAGAATCTTCGGGCATGCGCCAGATCGTGCGAGACTTGAAGCCATCTTGTCTGGAAGATATTTCCTCGATTCTGGCGCTCTACCGGCCCGGGCCTTTGGATGCCGGGTTGATTCCGCTGTTTATTAGCCGCAAGCACGGGAGGGAGCCCATTAAATACCAGCACTCGCTGTTAGAGCCGATTCTCCAAGAGACTTATGCGGTTCTGGTTTACCAGGAGCAAATTATGAAGGTGGCCCAAGATTTGGCCGGCTACTCCTTGGGGCAGGCAGATTTGCTGAGGAGAGCGATGGGAAAAAAGAAGCCCGAAGAGATGCAAAAGCAGCGGGAGCTTTTCCTGGACGGGGCGGCGAAAAATGGAGTTAAACGCGCTGTAGCGGAAGATTTGTTCGATCAAATGGTGAAGTTCGCGGAGTATTGCTTCAACAAGTCCCACTCCACGGCTTACGCCTATGTCACCTATCAAACCGCCTATCTGAAGGGGAACTATCCGGTTGAGTACATGGCGGCGCTGCTGACGGCGAACAGCGACGACCAGGATAAGGTGAAGAAATACATCGCCAACTGCTTGAGTTCGGGAATTGAGATGGAGCCGCCGGACATTAATCGCTCTGACGTGGAGTTCACGCCGCTGACGCCGGGGGAGCGCAAAATTATATTTGGGCTGTCCGCAGTCCGAAATCTGGGAGAGGGAGCGGTTGCGTGTATTTTGGCGGCGCGGAATAAGGGAGGAGCGTTTAAGTCTCTGGCGGATTTGTGCGACCGGGTAGATTTGCGCACGGTCAACAGCCGCGCTCTGGAATCTCTGATCAAATGCGGTGCGCTGGACAAGCTTAACCCCAACCGGCACCAATTAATCGAAGACCTGAAGCTGGTGACTTCTTGGGCGCAAGACCGGGCTAAAGACAAAGAAATTGGTCAGGGCAATTTACTTGACCTGCTGGGCGGTATGGGGTCGGGTTCAGGAGGCACCCAGGGTTTTGAATCCGCCCCCAAAGCCAAGCCGGTTGAGGATTTTACTCAGAAGGAAAAGTTGAAGTTTGAAAAAGAACTGCTGGGCTTCTATGTGTCCGACCACCCCCTGAAATTCGCGCAGCAAGCCGCCAGCCAGCTGCGTATTGAAATAGTCAGTCTCAGCCAGCTGGACGCGAAGCGGGGGAAAACCGTCAGCGCGATCGTCATGCTGGCAGAAATGAAGCCGATGACGACTAAAAAAGGCGAGCGGATGGCGCGGCTGCAAATCGAAGACTTGGAAGCTCAAGCCGAAGCTGTAGTTTTTCCCAAGGCTTACGAAGAGATTAGCGAATTACTGGTGATAGACGAGCCTCTACTCATCTCAGGCAGAGTGGACAAGCAAGACGATCGAACCCAGCTGCTTGTTGAGGATGTGAAGCGCATCGATCTGGAGCGCGGTACGATCGTAGAATCGAAGGCGCAGGGAGTAAAAGACGTGGGAGAGGAGGACTCGCCTCCCACCGGCATATCTGTGCGAAAAGCCTCCGAAAGGCTGGGTTTTGCGCCGGTCAGTCTCAGCGAGCTGGACAAGCACAAGGGGAAAACAGTCTTCTGCGCTGTGACGCTGACAAAAGTTAAGCAGATAACGACTAAAAATGGCGAGGACATGGCGTTTCTGCAACTGGAAGACCCCGACAGTGAAGCTGAAGCGGTTGTTTTTCCCCGGACTTACGCGAGCGTTGCATCCTCTCTGGTGACAGACGCCTCCCTGCTGATCTGGGGTAAAGTGGAGGTGCGCCAGGAAAAAACCCAGGTGATTGTTGAAAATGCGGTGCGGATTGAACCGGCTCAGTTCGTGAGGCTGGAACTGACGCCGCCGCTGGTGGACACTGACGAAAAAGTCAGCAACCTGAGGACGATTTTGGAAGAATACTCAGGGGAGAAAGATAAGCCAAAAGTGCCGGTGCTAGCCAGGGTTGCCGGTCAGCGCCCGCGTGAGGCGGTTCGCTTCGAGCACAAATTCTGGGTGCAAGACTGCCAAAGCGCTGTAGACCGGCTCAATGCCGGTGGGTTTCCCGCCCGCATTTCTGGGAGTGCCGGTGCGCCCGCGCCGGCAGAGGAAATCGACTTTTGAGGTGCCGGTAAGTAAGCAGTAGGGGAAGGCACCCTACTTTCAAGCAGTAGGGTGCGTTCCTCCCAGGAACGCACCCCACTCAAGCTGTATTTTCCTCTTTGAGCGTTACGGCTAGCCGAAATCCCAGCGCCTCCAGTAACTCTACCAGGGTGTAAATTTCTGAGCCGCCGGTTTCGGAGAGCATCTTGTCGAGTTTTTCCCACTGCTGTTTGGCTGACTCCGAGAGACTGTCTATCCGGAGGCGAGCCTCAACAACCTTTTTAAGCGCGTTTCGTAGCAATTCAGGCTCGGGTTCTTTTTCTTCTAAGATAGCTTCGAGCAAGTCAGCGGCGTGTTCTGGTTCTTTGAGATATTCAATCAGAAACTCTCGCTCGCCCTCGCTGGCCGGCATTTTCATATATTTCACAATATTTCCTGTCTTGCTATACTGTAATAATATCTGGCTTGCTGTGTGGGGGAGGGTTTATCTAAGATGCCGGTGGGAGCCAAAGATGTTGGCAAGCCCGCCCCTACCCAGTGGAAGTAAGGGCACCGGAGGGGCTAAAGCCCTACTACAAACGGAGGGGCTAAAGCCCTACTACAAACGGAGGGGCTAAAGCCCTACTACAAACGGAGGGGCTAAAGCCCTACTACAAACGGTGGGGCTAAAGCCCTACTACAAACGGTGGGGCTAAAGCCCTACTACAAACCTTTGGGCTAAAGCCCTACTACAAACCTTTGGGCTAAAGCCCTACTACAAACGGTGGGGCTAAAGCCCTACTACAAACGGTGGGGCTAAAGCCCTACTACAAACGGTCATTCCTTATTGCCGGTGCGCTGCACCTTGCACCACAATCCAATATCCCAAGCGCCCCGAGAATTGCCGGTTAAATCGCAATCTTCAACTGTTACCGCACCCTTTTCCAGCACCCACACCGCCTTATACCCGTTCCGATTGATCTTGCACCGGCGAATCACCGGCACACCCCCCTGCATGATTAGCACCCCCGCACCGGCATTGCCGAAAATCTCGCAATCTTCCACCGTACCCAAACCATTGTCGCTGACATATACGCCGACATTCTTCCCGTCATGGATAGCGCACCGGCGAATCACCGGATTGCCCCCCTCGCTGATTTGCACCCCCACACTGGCATTCCCAGCAATGTCGCAATCCTCTACAGTGCCCTGCCCATTTTTAAACACCCAGACGCCCACACTATTTCCACTGTAAATCTTGCAACGCCGGACAATCGGATTCGCTTTTACTCCCTCGATAGCAATGCCAGCGCCCGTTTCAGATGTAATCTGACAGTCCCCCACAACAAGACATCCTTGAGCTATGTAAATAGCGCTGTCATTTGGGTCGCCAACCTCCCGAAGAGGTGACCGCCCGCGCACACTTAAATTGCGCACCACTGCATAATCCGCCCGCATCTGCAGACAAGGCGAATCCGCGCAATCAATAACAATTTCTTCCCTCGCGCCGTCGCCAATAATTTCCACCGGCTTGTCAATCACCACCCCCTCACTGTAAACCCCGGGCTGCACCAGAATGCGCGTGCCGGTTTGAGCCTTTTTCATCGCCTCACTGATACTTGTGCAGTCGCCCCGACCCAGTTTAGAAACAACCAGCGTCTGACTGCTCAAATCCTTGATAACTTCCTCTGCGGATTGGTAGCGCAGCTCCATATCCACTTGCAATAGTTTATCCAGAACCCGCCCCAATTTCTCACTCACCGGCGTTTTCAAATATTCCCGCCAACACCCCACCCAACTATAGCCACTTCTCACCCACAGCTGAAACGGGGAAATCCCTGTCAGCAAATGAAAGCAAGTCGCGCCCAAACTGAACAAGTCACTCGCCGGATACGCTTCGCCATGCTCCATTTGTTCAAGCGGCGCATACCCGTTAGAACCAATTGACGTTCCCGGTTTTGCCATAACCGTTGCCGTCAACTCCTTGGAAGCCCCGAAATCAATCAGCACCAGCCGGCAGTCTCGGCTGCGGCGCATGATATTCTGAGGCTTGATATCCCGGTGAATCACCTGATGCTCGTGGACAAATTGCAGCACCGGCAGCAGGCTTTTCAAAAATTCGCAAATCTTTTCCTCGCTAAACGCCCCCTGCTGCTGCAACTCCTCCTTCAAATCCCGCCCCTCAATAAACTGCTGCACCAGATACAGCCGCCGGTCTTCCTCAAAATAAGCATAAAGGGCGGGAATTTGCGGATGCTCTCCCAGCTGTTGCAGTCGCCGCGCCTCTTCCCCAAACAGCTGCGTTGCCTTCTGCAGCGCCGAACTGCCTTGCGCTGCCGGTGCCAGTTGCTTGACGACGCATCGCTCGTTCAGCTTGTCTATATCCTCCGCCAAATAAGTTCTGCCAAATCCCCCCTGTCCGAGGGGTTTGATGATGCGGTATCGACTTCTCAGCACCGGCTGCAATTTTGCCCCGCAACTGTTGCAAAATTTGTTGCCATCAGGATTCTGGGGATTCTGACAATCGGGATTGAGGCAGCAGACCATAATTGGGTAAGTGTCAGGGGGTGACTTTTATTATATGCCGGTGCCGGTTTGGATTTCAACTGCAGAGTGCCGGTGTTTATTTGAACCGCCATAGAGGCGCAAGCGGCTAGCGCTAAGAGCGCTTAGGCGAAGCGCCTACCCGCAGGGTAGACGCCAAGGGCGCAGAGGGAAGAGGGGTGTGAGGTAATCCGAGAAGTCCGCGTTGGCGCACGCCGCGCTTTCTTAGGCGGACTTCGTTTGTCGCAGTGAGTTTCAATCGCCCGGTATCTCGGCAACAAGAGAATCTGCGTCCATCTGCGTGCGTCTGCGGTTCCAATCTTAACTGTCTTGAGTCAGACGCCCCACCAGGCGTTGGCCAAATCCCTGGCATTTTGGCCAAAGCCACCCCACCGGCAGGCAAATGACAGCGATATAAGTAATAATGAAGTTAACCCAGTCAAGCCATCTTGAGAGCAATATGACACAGACTCAAACTATTGAAGCGATTTATGAAAATGGGGTCCTGCGCCCGCTGCAAGCGTTGCCGGGTTTGCCAGAAAACAGTAAAGTAAAGATTACCATTGAGTGCGAGCCGGCAGCACAGCACCCCCTGCAGGAGTTTGCCGGCATTCTCAGCGATGAGGAAGCTTCCGATTTACAGCGTACTATTGCAGACGAATTTGAGAAAATTGACTCCAATGGCTGGTGAAACTGCGCTGGATACTTCAATAGCGATTCGCTATCTTAACGGCGACCAAATTGTGGTGAACCATGTACTCGCTCTGCCGACTGTCGTGCTGCCGTTGACCGTTGTGGGGGAACTTCTGTTTGGCGCTGAAAACTCGGCGCGTTCCCTGCAAAACCTCAGGCGCTACTTGCAGTTTATTGACGCCTGCACGGTGGTGCCGGCAGGACGAGAAACAGCTGCCTTCTACTCGCGAAGCCGCCTCGCATTGAAGCGCAAGGGACGCCCGATTCCTGAAAACGACATCTGGATTGCAGCGCAATGCCTTGAACATGGCTGGAAATTGGCGACGGACGACGCGCATTTTAGCTTGGTGGATGGGCTGGAAATTGAGCAGTGGTGAAGCGAACGCATTCCCAGCTATATCAGCGGCATGCTAACCGATAGTCTCTCGGCAACAATAGAAAAAGTCCGCACCGGCAGACTTCCTTTGTATATAGCAGTTCTAAATGAGTTGTGAGAGCCCTCTCTCTTTTCTTTCCTTGGCGCTCTTGGCTGAGGAGCGGTTTATTAAAAAAGAATTTTCACAACTCAAGAACGAACCGCTATACGGCTCTCGGCTACTCGTGTGTATACTCGTCCATCAGCGGTTCCTACTCCCCTTGCCAAATCTTAACTGTCTTGTCCCAACTCCCACTCACTAAACGGGTGCCCTCGGGACTGAACGCCAGCGAAGTTACTGGCCCAGAATGCCACCTCAAACTGTACCGCAATTGCCCATTTTGCAACTCCCACACCTTGATTATACTGTCGCGGCTGCCACTGGCAAATGTCTCGCCATCCGGACTTATCGCCACCGCCTGAACCCATGAGGGATGCGAGAGCGTGTAGAGCTCTTTCTTCGCACTCACATCCCAAATCTTCACGGTCTTGTCCTCACTCCCACTCACGATTCTCTTGCCATCGGGACTGAAGGCCAAAGAGCGCACTGAGGCGGAATGACCTCGGAAGGTGTGGGTCAGAATGCCATCTCTTACATTCCACAGTTTGATACTGTGATCGTCATATCCACCCCCGCTGGCGAGGGTGTTTCCATCCGGACTGATGGCGAGGGATTCCACATAGCCGGTGTGCCCCATTAGGGTTCCAATCGGGTTGCCGGTTGCCAATTCCCACAGCTTTATGCTATTGTCAAAACAGCCACTGGCGAGGAATTTACCATCCGGGCTGATCGCCATAGAAATCACATATCCCGAATGGCCGGTGAGCGTTTTTCTGAGGTTGCCACTGCCAATTTCCCACAGTTTGACGGTGCTGTCTAAACTGCCGCTGGCGAGGGTTTTGCCATCGGGACTGATGGCGAGGCAACTCACCCAGCCGGTGTGCGCGGTGAGGGTTCCCAGCAGGTTGCCGGTTTCCAAATGCCACAATTTGATGGTTTTGTCATAACTGCAACTGGCGAGGGTTTTGCTATCTGGGCTGATGGCGACGCCTATGACATAATTTGTGTGCCCGGTGAGCGTGTGCACGCACCGCCAAGTCTGGGGCGGCGCGGGCTGAATCTTGGTGGTTGCCGGCTGAAATTTGGTGAGTTTAGGTTGCGGATTGCCGGCTGGCGCTCCAGCATTCCCCCAGTAAAGGTCTGCGATCGCTTCCTCTGCTGACTGGTAGCGATCGCTCACCCAGTCTTGCAGCAGTTTGTCTATCACTTTCCCCAACCGATCGCTGGCGGTTCTCCCCTGTTCTATCAGCTTATTTCGCCACAGCCACCGCCCTTTCATCGGATCGTGAAGTTCGTCGGGTGCTGTATCCGTCAGCAGGTGAATGCAGGTGACCCCCAAACTGTAAAGGTCGCTCGCCGGATAGGCTTTTCCGCCTCGCAGCTGCTCAATGGGCGCGTAGCCTTCGGTGCCCAGTTTAGTGCCGGTTTTTATCAAAACGCTGCCGGTTAATTGCTTGGCAACCCCAAAATCAATCAGCACTAATTTGCCGTCACTCTTGCGGCGCAAGACATTCTCTGGCTTAATATCCCGGTGAATCACCTGTTTGGAGTGGATGTACTTCAGCACCGGCAGCAAATCCAGCAACAGTTCCTCTATCTTCTCCCCACTAAACGCCCCTCCCTCTTCCAACTCCTGCAACAAATTCTGCCCGTCAATAAACTCTTGCACCAAATACAGCCGCCCCTCTTCTTCAAAATCGGCAAACAGGGTGGGAATCTGCGGGTGATCTCCCAGCTGCAGCAGCTGCTTTGCCTCCCCGGCGAACATTTCCGTCGCTTTTTCCAGCAACCCCCGATTTTGCTGCACTTGCGACAGCGGCAAAAATTGCTTAATCACGCAGGGAGCCTCCAGCCGGTCGGCATCTGAGGCGATGAAGGTCCTGCCGAATCCCCCCTCGCCCAGCAGCTTTATCGCACAGTAGCGATCTTTCAGTTGCAGCTTTGAGCCACAACTCTGGCAAAACACTTTCCCGTCAGGATTCAGCGGATTCTGGCAATAAGGATTCAGGCAATGTATCATAACATCAATTTTATCTTTTACATTTTATATTTTAAATTGACTGGAATCCCTGTTTGCTGGGGAGTAGGGTGCGTTCCGCCAAGGGCGGAACGCACCCTACTTCTGCTTGCGATCCAAAGGGAGGCAGAGCCTCCCAAGCAGCATTCCCAGGCGGAGCCTGGGAACGAGGGGAAACGAGGGTAACGAGGCGAATCCGGGCATCTAAACGCTCAAATTGATATTAGCTTTCCGGGCGATACTCCGACTTGAGCGACTCCAATTCCGCATCAATGTCAGAACCGGCAGATTTACTTTTCCCCAGGGGCGATTGAGTGCCACCGGCGGGCGGCTTTTGCGGCGGTGCTGGCGAGGGTGCCGGCGGCTCGATCGCCGGCGCACCGGCGTTCGGGGGTGCCGGTTGCGCCTGACTCACCAACGCCAGTTCCGCCGCAATCATATCAATATCGCGCGAGGGCGCTTGACTTTTCGCGCGAGATGTGCTATTGGGGGGAGGGGGCTGAGTTGCAGGCTGCGGGGGTGGGGGTGCCGGGGTTGCCGGGGTGACTTTGGGGACTGCCGGTGGGTGCCGGGTGCCGGCTTTTGCCGGATTGAGTTCTTCGAGCACCACCGCCGCTGACTGATATCTGTCTCTCACCGAGTTTTGCAGCATCTTGTCCAAAATTTGCCCCAAGCGAGGGCTGACGGGTTTGCCGCTTTTCGCCAGCTTTTCTCGCCAGATCCACTCGCCTTCCAGCGGGTCAAACAAATTGTCCGGCATACTAGCAGCCAGCAGCACCAGACAAGTCACCGCCAAACTGTAAAGGTCGCTCGCAGGATATGCCGCACCGCCGCGCATTTGCTCCATTGGCGCGTAACCTTGGGTGCCCGCTCTGGTGCCGGTTTCTGCCAGTTCCGTACCGGCACCTTGGGACGCCACGCCAAAATCCACCAGCACCAGCTGGCCATTTTTCCGCCGGCGCACAATATTCTCTGGCTTAATGTCGCGGTGAATCACCTTGCGCTCGTGGATAAACTGCAGCACCGGCAGCAAATCCCCGAGCAGTTGGCGGATCTGCAGCTCGCTGAAAGCGCCCCTCTCGCGCAACTCCTGCAGCAAAGAAGGCCCATCAATAAACTCCTGTACCAGATACAGTCGCTTGTCTTGCTCAAAAAAAGCCAGCAGGTCGGGAATTTGCGGGTGTTCGCCCAGTTCGTCCAGCCGCACCGCCTCGCGGCTAAAGAGTTCCGTAGCTTTCTGCAACGCTACAGTGCCTTGAAATTGGGGAAAAAATTGCTTGATAACGCAGCGAGAGTTGAGCCGGTCTTCATCCACCGCCAAGAAAGTGCGGCCAAATCCCCCTTCCCCGATCGGGCGGATGGCGCGGTAGCGCTCCTTGAGCGGCAGAAGGCAGCCGCAAGCTTGGCAAAACCTTGCCCCCTCAGGATTCTGGGGGTTTGGGCAGCTGGGATTGAGGCAATAACTCATACCGGCAACGGGGAGCGACACTGTATCTATTGTGCCCTCTAGCACGGCGATTTTGCCCTTGGGGCATGGGGCATCAGGCATGGGGCAGTGCCCAGTGCCCAGTGCCCAGTGCCCAGTGCCCAATGCCCAATGCCCCCTAACCCCTAAGGAACCCAGCGGTAGATTTTAATGGTCTTGTCGGAACTGCCACTGACGATCGTCTTGCCATCGGCGCTAACCGCCACGGAATTCACTGCTCCTACATGCCCGGAAAAAGTGCCTAGCAGTTTGCCGGTGGTTGTGTTCCACAACTTGACCGTCTGGTCACGGCTGCCGCTGATCAGGTTACTGCCCTGAGCGCTGAAGGCCACGGAATTCACCATGTCCAGATGGCCAGAGAGCCGGTACAGCAAAGACCCCAGTGGGCGTCCCTGCGGGTCTGGGGTTATCTGCCACAGCTTGACAGTTCGGTCTTTACTGCCGCTGGCGAGCAGTTTCCCATCCGAACTGATGGCGACAGAATTCACCGAGTTCAAATGCCCGGAGAGGGTGCTAAGCAGCTCGCCGGTGGCGGTGTTCCAAATATAAATCTTGTTATCCAGACCGCCGCTCGCCAGGATCTGCCCATTGGGACTGAAGGCAACGGACTTGACCATGCCGGAACGACCGCCGAGGGTGCGTGTCGGGTAGGTGGGAGTGTCGCTCTTGCCGTTGGCGATCTGCCAGAGCTTGACGGTTCGGTCCTCACTGCCACTGGCTACGATTTTGCCATCCGGGCTGATGGCGACGGCATTGATATCCCTCAAATGCCCAGCGAGATCGGCCTGCAAGGTGCCGGTGCCGGTGTGCCACAGCTTGACCTTGCCGTCATCGCTGCAACTGGCCACAATCTGGCCATCGGGACTGATAGCCACATCATTGACGGCGTTTAAATGCCCAAACATAGTGTGCAGCAGTTCGCCGGTGTTTAAATTCCAGACCTTTACGGTGTCGTCGAGACTGCCGGTGGCAAGGATAAGGCCATTGGAGCTGATGGCGACGGATGTCACCCAAGAGGAATGTCCGGTCAGCGTGTGGGCGCATTTCCAGCCGCGGGTTTTGGGCTTGGATGTCGGTGCCGGTGGGGGGGTTACGACTCTGGCGAGGGGAGGGATATGAGCGGGCGGCGGGGGCGGCGGGGGTGCGGCTTTAATCTCGCTGAGAGTTTTAAGCACTTCCTCAGCTGACTGGTAGCGATCGCTGACCATATCTTCGATCATCTTGTCCAGGATTTGCGCCAATTGCTCGCTGATGTCTGTCCCCTGTTGGGCCAGATGCTCCCGCCACACCCAGCCCCTGAGGGGATCGAAGAGATGATCCGGTTTCACCCTGGTCAGCAGGTTAATGCAAGTGACGCCCAAACTGTAGATGTCGCTTGCTGGATAGGCTTTGCCGCTGCGCAGCTGTTCCAGGGGCGCATAGCCTTGGGTGCCAATTTTCGTACCCGTTTGCATGGCGGAGGTTCTGCTCAGCAGCTTGGCGACGCCAAAATCGATCAGCATCAATTGGCCATCGCGCTGCCGGCGCAAGATGTTGACCGGCGTAATGTCGCGGTGAATAACACTGTGGGCGTGGATAAACTTGAGCACCGGCAGCAGGGAGCTGAGAATGTGCCGAACCTGCTGTTCGCTGAAAGCTCCCTTGTCCTGCAGCTCGTGCCACAAAGTTTGCCCGTCAATGTACTCTTGCACCAGATACAGGCGCTGGTTTTGTTCAAAAAAAGCCAGAAGCGCCGGAATCTGCGGATGCTCTCCCAGTTCGCACAGTCGCATGGCTTCTTGATTGAACAGCTGCATCGCCTTCTCCAGTGAAGCTTGCGCTCGCGAGCCGCTTCCTTCGATTTGCGGCAGCAGCTGTTTAATCACGCAGCGAGTTAAGAGCCGGTCTTCATCCACGGCCAGGTAGGTTCTGCCAAATCCCCCTTGCCCGAGGGGTTGGATGGCACGGTAGCGCTGTTTTAGCAGTAACTGTGACCCGCAACTGATGCAATGCGTTAACCCATCTGGATTTTGCGGGTGCGAACAGGCGGGATTGAGACAAAACGTCATACTCGAAAGCAATGGGGAGCCTTGACTCTATGGTAAGTGTTCCCCACCTTCCTGAGTTCAATTCACCTGATGCAGAATATTACATTTTATATTTTTGAAAAGCGATTGGCAATGAACATCTATCCCTCAGGGGGCAGGGGGTGCGGGGGTGGGGGGTGCGGGGGGCTCTGGTGCGGCTGTCGGGACTGCTATTCGCGCACCCGACTGACCGCTTGCTGAAAGCCCAACACAATCAAAATATTGGCCAGCGTCAAAAAGAATTCCGCCCCCCCGTGCAACAAATCTGCGTTCGCTAAGGACTGGCCATAGGCCACTTTGGCGTAAATCCCAGCGGGAATGGTGACGCCGACAAACACCAGGGTCATGTAAAAGCCGGTCAGGGCCAAACGCGGCACTTGTCCCGATCGGGTGAGAAACCACAAGAACCCCAGGTAGGGAAACAGGGAGATAGCAAACAGACTCTCTTTTGAAATCATCGGCGCGATTCTGTGGGGGCTAAGTTAGCGGTATTTTCACCGGCTCTGGGTTGCTGGCTTTCCTTTAACCGGGCTCCGCGCCAGATCCACCAAGCGCCGGCGCACATGGTGCAGTTCCCCACCACTGTCATGGCGGCTTGCAGGGTGACGAGCCACTCCAGGGATTCGGGGTTGTCAAAATAGTGCCAGGTGCAGGCGCACATGGCGCTGACTAATGCCGGCAGCATGGCCACGGACAGGGCCCGCCACGCCCGGTTGCCGGTGACTTCGCCGTATGTCCATATCAGCCAGATGGCCCCAACCCACTCGATAACGCTGGAAATGTGAATAATCCAGGTAGGAATAGAAAGCGCGTGCATAAAAAATCCCTGACACTGCCTCAGTTTTCCTATCCTACCGCTGAAAATCCCAGCCAGATGAAGTTAAGCTATCAGCAATTAACGTCGAAAGGCGTTGGGACTCTCGGTGGGGCCTTCGGCAGAGTGGCCACCGGCAGCCCGGAGGGCAAAGCCTCTCCTTCTCAGCCCCTAAGCCCCAGCCGGCAGTCCCAACGCCCTTCTTCTGTCTGAATGCTTACTGCAGGTTCAAAGCCGTGGCTATCTCAAACCATATCTTCAAACCGCACCCCAGTGCTTACACCAACCGAAACAAGATTCTGGACACCATCCTCAATCACCCCGGACAGAATGCCGAAGAAATTGCGGCTGCTGTCGGCGTCACTTATGGAACCGTCCACAAACAAACGCTGATACTGATCAGCTTGGGCTTGGTTCACTCTGAGCCAGATCCATCCAATTCTAAAATGAAACGCTACTTTGCAGGGCCCCCGACGCCCAAAACTTTCAATGCCAAAAAGGAAAGGTCACGCAGAAAACGCTTCCCCTAAATCCGATTGAATAATTTTTTATTATGTCAGGGTGGCTGTCTGGGGGCCGGTGCCAGACACAGCCACTTTTGCTGTCTTTTTTCACTTCCCCTCCGTGCGAGCCGGAGTTGAATGTACAGGATTCAGTCGGAATTCACAAAAAGCAACCGCCAGCAGAATTTTGAGAAATTTCACGGAAGCCGCCAGCCACTGCCCTAAACTATAGCTAGTGCGGCAAGCAGCTGAGGAAGGACATGGGGCAGATGCGAGCAGTGTTGTGCGGATATTACGGCCTGGGCAATGGGGGCGATGAGGCTTTGCTGGCTTCCCTGTTGCAAATGTTACCAGACCATGTGACGCCGGTGGTTCTCTCTGGCAATCCAGCGGCTTCCCGCCAGCGCTACGGGGTGGCTGCGGTCCCTCGCATGAATGCAATGCCGGTGCTGCGATCTCTGCGCCAGTCAGATGCCTTTATCTGGGGCGGGGGGAGTTTGATCCAAGACGCCACCAGCGCACTCAGCCCCTTCTATTATGCCGGCTTGATGGGACTGGCTCAGCGGCTGGGCTTGAAAACGATTGCTTGGGCGCAGGGTGTGGGCCCGCTGAAGCGCTCTTTGACTCGCCAGATGGCTAGACGAGTGTTTGCCGGCTGCGCGGCGGTGAGCGTGCGCGATCGCGCTTCAGCGGCTTTGCTCTCAGACTGGCAAATCCCCTGCTATTTCGCTCCCGATCCCGTTTGGGCGCTGGAACCCAAGCAGGTGCCGGGTTTGTGGGACTTGCCGGCACCCCGCGTGGCGGTGACGCTGCGCAAGCACCCGCAACTGACACCGGCACGCCTGGAAACCCTCACCCGCGCCCTGATTGACTTCCAAAAAGCAACCGACACTTTCATTTTGCTCCTGCCTTTTCAGGCATCTCAAGATTTGGAAATCGCCGAGTCTATCCACTCCCAACTCGCCGGTGTTAGCAAAATCCTCTCTCTCGAAGATCCCAGAGAGCTCAAAGGCGTGTTTCGCGGCGTGGAAATGGCGGTTGGAATGCGCCTGCACGCTCTAATTATGGCTGCTGCGGAGGAGTGCCGGTGTTTCGCGCTCAGCTATGACCCCAAAGTCAGCCAGCTGATGGCAGAATTGGATATGCCCGGATGGGAATTGCCCCAGTTGCCAGATGACCCGAGGACGATTACCAAAACTTGGCTGGAACACTACGCTAATGGCGACGCCCTCTCGCCGGCGCAGCTCCAATCTATCGCTGACCGATCGCTGATTCACCGGGAATTGTTGCGGGAGGTTTTTGAGTGATTGAACCGGCCCCGTGAGGGAGCGCCAAGAGAAGAACCCCACCCCCCAACCCCCTCCCCGCAAGCGGGGAGGGGGAGAAAGAGATGGGGGAGTTTTGCTGAGATTGTCTATTTCGGGGAGGAAGAACCCCACCCCCCAACCCCCTCCCCGCTTGCGGCTACCGTTTATACACATCTTGGGCACGGGCGACAGCGTGTGACTCGTAGGGTGCGTTCCCTAAAAGGGAACGCACCCTACCCCGGGCGAAACATGGAAAATTGGCATGACTCGGGATTTGTGTATAAACCGAAGCCGCTTGCGGGGAGGGGGAGAAAGAGATGGGAGTTTTGCTGAGATTGTCTTTCTAAGAAAGTAACACCGAAAAACCCGGCCCTAACCCCGATGAGATTCGCCAACAGTCTCTTTGCATTGGCCCGATAGCTGTAGGGGCGGCCCCCCGTGCATCGATGTCAACTTAAGCTGTGTCCTGTAGTCTCTGGGCGGTTGAAACCGCAGCTATACAGACTTGCACCCGCTTCGGCTTGGGTTTTAAGATTCTAGCTCTTCTCTTAAGCCCCCCGTGGCCGACCTCCTGACACCGGCGGGGACCGGGCACCAGACCGCCCTGTCATCCTTTCGGGACAGTCGCGGCGGGAGTTGCCCCTACAGTTTCATCCCTGCACTGTGCAGCAGCGCTATAGACGCGCCGCGCCTGCGGTCGATGGCCCAAAAGACAGCTGCTCTAGCTGCAAGAGCTGATTGAGAAGAGTCTTTTTTAAGAGATTCCCCCTTGACACCGGCACCTTTTGGGTGTTAAGCAGCAGTGTGCCGGCTGGCATGGCGGGCGTCTATAGAAATTTCTAATAATTCCGCTTAAGAATAATTTAAATTTTTAATGATTCCGCCCTCTGGCGTGCTAAAAACGCTCCCTCAGGGGGTGCGGAGGGGGGTGCCGGTGCGGGGCATATTTCTAATTTACGGCTGTTTAATCAGAACAAAGACCGGGGCTTCAGGCGCTCAACCGCAAAGATTAGAAATACTAATCAAAAAGATAAAATTTTATAACCCCAGCATCAGAGGGGGAGAGTGCAGAAGTTTGACAGCAAAAAAAAAACTCGCTACAGTAAAAAACAAGTCAGCCGCTCCCGACAGGTGTGAGGGAGAGATGAGTGCAGTTATAGATGGTGCGTACTTTGCAGGCGAGGTGAGTGATGTCCGACTTCAATATTGGCTCGCTAGACAACAGTTCAACGTATATCGGCAATGTCTTGAGTGCCGACCCAACAGACATTTACCGGCTTAGTCTGGACGCACCGGGCAGTTTCAGTCTGTCTGTGGGCGAATTGAGCGCCGATGCCGATATAAAATTGCTGGACAGCACCGGCTCTGTACTGCGCACATCATCTAATAGTGGAACAAGTCCAGAAGCGATTAATGCCGATGCCTTAATTGCGGGGGACTACTCGATTGAAATCTCTCGGGTGAGCGGCGACACAGACTATATTCTGGAGGTGAGTCCCAAAACCAACACTGACCCGCTCACAGGTCAGCCCCTAGCCCCCAGCAATAACAGCCCCTTTGAGTCGGGAGTGTTTAAAGTAGGCCCAACGGGGAAAGTCGATATAAGTTATCTGTTTGATGGCGGCTTCTATGAGGGAGAGGTAGGCATCTTTAACCTGAAGGGGATGTCGGCTTTCCTGACCGATCACAGTGCTTTTGTCAAAGAAGCCGCGCGGCGGGCGCTGAGTAATTCTTCAGAGGGGCATGTGGGAATCTCTGACTTCACGGAAGGCGCTAAGTTGACCGGCATTTTGGGGGCTGAGCCGCAAAATTGGAACAAGGGGACATACCAGGGCATCAAGACAGTATCTATGAATCCGGGGGATGAGTTTGGGATTATTTTAGCCCCCCGGAATAGGATACAGGATGTCTTTAACAATCCGGCACTGACCGGCACGCGCCGCCCCCTGTTCTCATTAGCGACATCTAACCCCAGGGATGCTTTCAATTCTGGGCAAATAGCTGATGTCACCGGCAAGGGGTATGCTTTTGCTTTTGAAGATATGCAGGTGAATGCCGGTGCGGATAGGGATTACAACGATGTGATGTTTCAGGTCGCCGGTGCGACTGGCACAGCCCCATCGGTAAATAATATAATTGTACCATCCCTAGACTGGCGCGGGACAGTTTTGGGGGGCCAAATTTTAGATGAAATCAATTCAGCGGACACCGAACCCCCTGAAATTGCGGCATATCTAGAGAACGATACGGGTGAGGACACTGCAGATGGGATTACCTCTGACCCGGCGATTGCGGGGAGTGTTATTGATGTCAGCGGGATTTTCAGCTTGCGTGCCGGTTTTGAGGGGATGCCGGTGGAGAGTTTTACTGAGATTGCCAGCCGGCTCAATGAGGATGGAACGTTTTCATTAGACCGCAACGCCTTAGAGGAAATATTCGGCGGGGCGCTGTCAGAGGGAAGTCACACCCTTTATTTGCGGGCGATAGATGAAAATGGCAATGTGTCGGGGTTTGAGGGGATTCGCTTCACCCTTGTGCCGGCGGCGACCAATGATTCAGGCAGTGATGTCAGTGAAGTAGAATTTAGTGTGGCGCTGGCTCAAATCTATGGGTTAGATCCTTATCCCGATGCGATTTCTCTGCCGGTTGGGGGGACGCGGCAATTATCGGTGAAAGTAAACGAATTGCCCAATTCGCCTGACTTAAATACTGATGAGTCGGGGACGCGATATGAGGTGAGTGACCCATCGGTTTTGAGTGTGAGTGAGGATGGGTTAGTTACCGCATTGAAGTCGGGAGACGCTACTGTAACGGTTAGCAACGGTTCAGCGGTGGAAGTTATTCCAATCCGGGTGCAAAATCCGCAGCTTGGACCGGCAACTTTGGGAGATACTGGGGGTGTGGTGCGAGCTTCTGATGGCTCAATGGTCATGGTGGCTCCTGGCGCTCTAGAAGAGGACACAACTGTCAGTTTGACTCCGCTGACTCGGGAGGATTTATCGCTTCCTGTTCCAGAAGGATTCGAGATTGCCGGTGCGTTCAATTTAGATGCTGGGGATGACCCGATGAAGGTGCCGGCGCAGCTGGCAATTCCCGCACCGGCTGGGTTGCCGGCGGGAACTGAAGTTTATTTTATGCGTAAAGGTGCGCTTCCGGATGAAACCGGCACCTGGAATCCTATTTGGCTGCAAGAAGAGTCTGGCATAGTGGGTGCTGATGGCATGATTCGCACGTCTTCGCCGCCGTGGCCTGGTATCATCAGACCGGGAGAATATATAGTCGCATATTCGGGAGAAAGCGAAAGTGTCACGCTTGTCAAGGGTCAGCTGACGGTAAATTATAATTTGCCGATTGCATTTTATGGCGTGATGGACTCGCTGGGAAAAATCGGTCAGTTGCTGATGCCTGACCAATTTGGCAGTGCCAATGTAGCATTGACGGTTTCTTATGATATCTCGTCGGTGAAGGTGATGGCGGTGCCGACGGTGGGACTGCCGGTGATTACAGAGGTGGGTGTGCAGCGCAATCAGGATGGGATTGCTAGTTTTTCGGCGGCATTGAATATGCCGGCACCGGCTGAGTCTGACCCGACGGCACCGCCGGTGCTGCAAGAAGCTGAGCTGAAGTTTGCGGATGAGAACAATCAGGCATTCGAGAACAATCAGCCGGTTCTTTTTCTGACCGGCAGTAATGTGCTGGTGAATAGCGGGAGTGACCTTCTTGGCAGCCGGTTTGAGGATTTGATTGCTAAATTTTATGTCGGGGATACGGCGTATGAGGGGACGGTTTTGCCCAATCTGAGCCGAGAGTTGGGGGACAATCGCTTTGAGGTGGCGGTTAAGGTGCCCAATACTGTGCCTCTGGGTGCGTCGCGCATTGTCCTGACGCGCCGGCAGAACCATTTGGCCGGTCAAAATGGCACAGAGCCGGTGTATGAAGAAGTCGAGTACGACAGCAATAATATCCGGATAAATCAGGGCGCTGAGTACATTTTTGCTGCTCAAAGAGGGGCAGACCGGCTTGCGGTTCTCGACGGCACTGACCCAGAATCAGTAGTGTCAGCCAGCAACAGCAGTAAATTGCTCCTCGCCAGCATTCCGGTCGGCACTCCTGACCGAATAGATAGGCCGCGAGCGAGCGCTGTAACGAGTGATGGAACTCGCGTTTATGTGGTTTTGGAGAGTACGGGGCGCGTGGCGTTAGTAGATCCAATAGTGTTGCAGCAGGTGGACACTCAACCGGATATTCCGGATATTAATCCGATTAATCTGCCTGCCGGTGCTGTTCCTTGGTCAATTGCTATTAACTCGCGCAATGAATACGCCTACATTGCCGACAGTGCGAGGGGAAATATCTACATACTGGATATCAATCCGTTCTCGGATACCTATCATCAGGTAATTCAGACTATTGCGGTGAATCCAGCGTCCTCTGGGCGGCGGAAGATGGCTATTAGCAGTGACGGGCGGAAGCTTTTTGTCACAGGGGCGAATGGTTATATTTATGTCATTAATATTGATGGGCAAGACCGGCCCACTGCTCCAAATCAGAACGAGCGCAAGTGGCACGAACAGATTGGGGCGGTTCTGACAAACAACGGGGCGGACGGGGTGGCAGCTACTGCAGATCCGTTGAAGCTAACGTTTACCAATGGACAACAGAATAGCGACGCAAACGGCTTCGGCGTGCTTGAGGTAACGAATGATGACCCTCTCAATTTTGCAGCCAGTGCCCGATACATAAATTTATCTTTGGGGAATGCCAATGATTATTTTGATGTCAATGAGGGGGTGGCGGTAACAGTGATGCCAGATGGGCGGTATGCGTTTGTTGCCGGTCGCAACCGTCAGGGCAGTGTCCTGCAAACTGATAAGCGGGCTGGGGGCAATATTGGGATTATTAAAGACCCGCTGACTAATCCGCAGTTGGTGGCGGCAACTCGACCGATTCCCGGAGCTATGACTGCAGACCTTGTGCTTTCAAATGACAGTAAATATCTCTACGCTTCCTATCCGAACTTGAATGGCACCGGCAGTACATATGTTTTTGATGTAGAGGAGATTATCGAAACTCTGGAAAATCCTGGGAATTTCCTTATTGACGGGTTGGATAGAGGGGAGGGGTCTCCTTTCTTCGATGCCGGTTCGGCGAAGAGTGCTACTTGGGAGGATTTGTCAAGGGTGCCGGTGGATGATATCAATCCGGAAATTAGTGTTGCTGCTGACTATGGGATTGTTCAGGGGAATTGGGCGAGTTACCAGTTTACCTATGGCGTGCCTCAAGATAGCACACGGGGGCCGGTTGCTCTTGCCGGTGGGTCTTGGGGTCTGAGTGCAGCGCCGGCGGATTGGCTGGATTTGGCAGAGGTGCAGTGGAAGAAGGAACCTGTAGTTGCACCTGAACTTGTCCCGACGCCTGCGCCACCTGAGGTAGTGATTCCTATCTTGATTTGGACAATCATCAATACATTTGATATTGTTGAGATCAACCTGACTATCAGCACATTTCCTGAGGGCGAGGGACTTTTCCCTGGAGAAGAGTCATTTGTTGAAAGACCCCTGCCACCCGGTTTAGATGAAAACAAATTGAAGAAATCTACCTCTGGTGTGGCGGATTACAATCCCAACCGCAACCTGACGGCGACTTGGAGAGTCATTGATGTGGCTAATGGTCTCGGTCAGTGGGAGGTGGCCGGGAAAATCATAGAGGAATTAGTTCCCAACAACCAATTTCCTTTTGCGGATCTTCTGAACCTCACTCGCGGACAGACCTACTATTGGGGCGTTCAAGCCAAGAGTCTGACCAGAGGTACTATCCGTCAGTCCGACGGTCAATTTTACCTGCCGCTAGCACCTGCAGCCGCACCGGCACCTGAAACCTACAGCAGCGTTACCTTTTTAACTCCTGACGGCATGGCTTTCGATCCAAAAGGACTTGTCTCCGCCAGGGAAATTGCTGGCAGCATTGCCGGTAATATCGATGGCCAAGGCACTGACGGCACAGTTATGCAATACTTACCTGACTCAGGTGAGTGGCAGGTTCTCTCTGGCGATGGGGGGCTGGGCAAACCGCTGGTGCTGGTTGCAGATTGGAGCCAAGATTCTACAGCAGACAAACTTAATTCTGGCTTCTCTGAGGCAGCAGCCGATGCTCTGTTTGCTGGTTTGGTTGGATTAAACCAAAGCTATGGCGAGGCGGAGGGCACTCCGAAAGACGCTCTGTTCAACTCACCGATGCACTTTATTGGCTTCGGTCGCGGTGCGGTAGTGAATAGCGAGATTATCCAGCGTCTGGGGACTTTCTTCCCGAAAGATACGCATCCAGAGATGTTCCCCGATCTCCAGATGACGACTGTAGATCCGAATGATTTCGCTCAGGAACTTAATAGCCAAACCCTCAACTACTTTGACCCACAGGTTCAGGTTTGGGAAAATGTCACTTTTGCCGACAATTACTACCAGACGGCAACGACAAGCAACCCCAGAGGGCGGGATATTGTCAATATTATTCCCTCTGAATGGCTGCCGCCGGATAGTGACACCAATGAGAACAGGGCAGATTTATCAGTTCATCTCGGCGGGTTTGACGAGTCTGGGAACCTAAGTCCCTCAAGTCGTGCTGGGTTTACGCAAGATGTCAAGGATGGCAACAACTCTCACGGGCGGACTGTCGCTTGGTATGGCGGTACAGCCGATTTGAGTTGGGGCAAAGACAATCCTTTGGGGTATCCAATTCACCGGCGCAGTGGGGATTTCAGTTACGGTGAGCTGTTCGATCCGAATTTCCCGGATGCTAAGCCGTGGTACACGCCCAACCATACGGGACAGCCGGTGGGTGACGAGGACGCCCAGTGGGAAGGAATTGGCACGGGTTGGTACTATTCAGTGCTGGGTGGCGGTTCCCACAAGCGTTCATTGCTTCCGCCGGTGGCCAGTGAGCGGACTCCAGTATATTTTGACAACACCTATGACGCCGGGATGCGGGGTGATTTTGCGGTGCCTACGGTGTTTAATGGCAACTTTGATGCAATTGCATACAAGATAGATAGCCAGCCTATTCCCGGTTGGTCACTCCACAATGACAGCGGCGTTGCGGCGAGTGACGTAGAAGATGAAGCGCTGCAAAAGTATTTGGTTGAATGGAAGGACATTAAAACCTTAAGCGAGCATTACAAAACAGGTGTGGGCTACGATGGCACTCAACCCAACCGCGCCCTACATCTTGGAGGAGTTAATGGCATCAATAAAGCCATCCATAATCCTCTTGTTGTGCCTGAGTGGGGAGCGTTCCGTTTCAACCTTCACGTTCCTGAAACAGCTTTAGATAAAGGAGTGCTTATAGTCACTCTCCAAGATGCTAATGACGCCAGCAACTCGGTGACAACAACTATTAGCTTAGTAAAAGCAACTGGCAGTAATACAGCTTACGAAGCCGACACCCGTAAACTTGGTTATGGAACCAAGGGATTTGAAACCTTTCAGATTGATGAGGCCAAGCTATACAAGTTAAAAAATCGCACGGTAATCCCTAAGTTTGAGCTAATAGGCTCCGCTCCTGAAGCTTACATTGATGATGTTTCCTTCAAAAGTGTTCACCTTAAGTTTGGCAATCCAGGAGAGGCAAGATACAGCAATGCGCCTTTTACAGATAACGCTTATGCAGAGAACTTGCTGATTGAGAGACCGCAGTATGCCTTATCCTACAACGGTGACACGAACACCGCTAATTGGGCGAGTTGGCAACTGAATAAATCCTGGCGGTTTGAGCCAGGAGATCCGGCTGTGATTCGAGGTACACTTCACCGAGATAAAACCTTTCCTTCTGGGTTCCCGAAAGTGTTACCTGGCACTTATAAAACGCCGAATAACGTAGATATTGATGGCATCCAATATGAAGGAGGACATTTAACTGCCTTTGCTGACCGGGATAGATTTAGCAACCGGAAGGATCTTGTTGCGGTTAATTTGCTGTCAAACATAGTTCCCATGCAGAGCGAACTCAATGACAATCAGTGGGCTGCGACTGAGAGCTATGCTCAAAAGTTGGCAAAGCAAGGCAAGGAGGTTTACATAATTGCTGGTACGCATGGAACTAAGAAGCAAGAGGATGGGACGCCTATACTGTTACCCCCGACTAATGGAGTTATTAAAATTCCAGCAAATTTCTGGAAAGTTATGTTGGTTTTGGATTCCCCAGGCCAGGGAATACCAGATGTTGGAAATGATGCCTATACAATCGGATTTTACATGGATAATAAAGAGCTGATAGATCCCCTGACTGGTGAAGCTCGTGACTGGAGAACTACTAAAAAGTCTGTGAGAGAAATTGAAAATATCACTGGCTATAACTTCTTTTCCAATCTTCCGAAAGATATCCAGGATGCTATCGAAACTAATGACCAGCTAATTGAGGTCGGAATTTCTAGTCCATTGGACTGGTATGATGAATTTGATTTTGACGTAGATGTCGATGATTAATTGAGCACTCTGCCGGAACCGCTGAGAGGTAAATGAATTACTAATTTTCAAAGTGGTATACGGCAAGACTTCAGCTATATGGTGCTCAGCTTTGCGGATCGCCGTCATTGCGAATTGTCCCATCTGGCATAGTCGTGTTACAGAGAATGGCATCTTCAACGTAGGCACCAGTAGCGCGTCTCAAGTTGGCGTGGCTGAGATTCGCTCCTCGGAAACGAGCCATATCGAGACGGCTGCGTTGCAAATTAGCAGCAGTTAAATCAGAACCATATAGCCTTGTTTGGATCAGCCCCGCACCACAAAGAGCAGCTCCAATCAGGAGAACGTTCCTCAAGTTGGACTCGCCCAGCTCGGAACGCCGCAGGTTGGCACCACTGAGGTTGGCACGTTCTAGCTGGGTATTGTACACCATAGCCCTTCTTAGATCGGCCCAACTGAGATTAGCACCTTGCAGACAGGCACCTACCAAGTAAGCACCACTCAAATTAGCGCCGCTCAGATTGGCTCCTTTCAAGTTGACCAGAGATAAGTAAGCACCTTTGAGATTAGCTCCTCTCAAATCAACTCCTATAAAGTTGGTTTCTCCAGCAGCATATCTGGCGAGCAATTCTGCCCCATCCATAACTTTCCTCTGCTCTCACTTATTTTTTAATTACGATACCACTTTCTATAATTATATCCCCGCCCGTCCTACTTGGCAACTGCGCACGCTGCCATCGGGCATGAGCGTTTCCTCGAAATGGCAATCTCGAAATCTGACTCCGGAGCCCCTAAAGGTTTCCGGGCTGAATTCAGCACCACGGAAGTCCGTCCGGAGCAACTTGGTTTTTTCAAACCAAACGCTTTGCAACCTGGCTCCCTGGAAAGTCGCCTCCGTAAAATCATTTCGGACAAACCCGATGCTGCTGATTCTTGCATTACTCAAGTTGACTCCACTGAAGTTAGCGCAGAAAAATTGACTCTCAACCAATGCAGCTCCTGTCAAATCGGCCCCGCTGAGATTGGCTCTGTCGAGAACCGATTGAAAAAATCTGGTTCCCCGCAAAATGGCATGGCTTAGATCCGCCCCCTCGAAGTTGCTCTCACCCAAGTCAACATCGGTCAAGTCCGCCCCGCGCAGAATCACCCCGTCCATGAAGATTCTGACCCACCTGAGGCTGCTCTTGCGCAAAATAATACCGCTCAAATCTAACCCTTTGAATTGTCCTTGCTCCCAAGACATGGATTCGGGAAAAGGAATCTCCACACTAACTTTCCTAAAGTTTCTTTTTCCTGCCCTATAGCGACGTATGAGGTCTCCAAAGAGAATCTTTTTCAGGCGCATACCATTTCTCCAAGACAAGTTTCTATTCTTTAGAATAGCACGCTTGCTCTTTCGACATCAACTGTCCAGTTCGATTGACGCCTGGTGTCGCTCCCGATAGCTTTGTCTGCCGCTCTACCGCTGATGAATATCTATATCTCAGCTACCACTGCGCACGCTGCCATCGGGCATGAGCGTTTCCTCGAAATGGCAATCTCGAAATCTTACTCCGGAGCCCCTAAAGGTTTCCGGGCTGAATTCAGCACCAAGGAAGTCCGTCCGGAGCAACTTGGCTTCTTCAAACCAAACGCTTGCCAACCGGGCTCCCTTGAAGGTCGCCTCCGTCAAATCAGTGCAGACAAATCCCATACTGCTGATTCTCGCATTGTTTAAGTTGGCTCCACTCAGATTAGCGCCAAAAAAGCCACTCTCAACCAATGCAGCTCCCGTCAAATCGGCCCTGCTGAGATTGGCTCCGTTGAAAACCGATTGAAAAAATCTGGTTCCCCGCAGAATAGCATTGCTCAGATCCGCCCCCTCGAAGTTGCTCTCACCCAAGTCAACATCGGTCAAGTCCGCCCCGCGCAGAATCACCCCGTCCATGAAAACTTTAATCCACCTGATGCTGCTCTTGCGCAGAATAATACCGCTCAAATCCAACCCTTTGAATTGTCCTTGATCCCAAGTTCTTTTTTCTCCAGAAGCCGTCTCCACACTAACTTTACTAAAGTCTCTTTCCCCTGCGCTATACCGGCGGAGCAGGTCACCAAAGAGAATTTTTTTCAGGCGCATACCATTTCTCCCAGACAAGTTTCTATTCTTTAGAATAGCACGCTTGCCCTTTCGACATCAACCGTCCAGTTCGATTGACGCCTGGTGTCGCTCCTGATAGCTTTGTCTGCCGCTCTACCGCTGATGAATATCTATATCTCAGCTACCACTGCGCACGCTGCCATCGGGCATGAGCGTTTCCTCGAAAGCTCCCCCCAGCTTAGCACCGAACAGGTTAGCCTCGCTCAAGTCCGCATCAGACAGATCGGCTTAGCTTAGAGTGGCACCGGCTAGCTGGGCACCTCTCAAGTTAATATTTCTCAAAACGATACCGGCAAAATTCCTCTCCCCTGCAGCGTACCGTCTGACTAACTCTTCTCTGTCCATAATTTGACTCTCTAATCCGCTCACATTCTCCAATCCAATATTACTAACTTCCCCAACCTGGGATTGAGAGTGCAGTTAAAACCGTTAGAAAGCGGCATAAAGACTCTGCCGCTCTCTCCCTTGAAATTTTGGCCTCTTCTGGTTCAGTTGACACCAATAACTCCTGCCCCACTCCCAAATTTCGCCCAGATAATTTGCATAAGTGATTAAACATAAATTAAATAAATTTAATTCTTAGAGCGCGGGTCTAGGGCATCGCGCAGACCGTCGCCCAAGAGGTTAAACGCTAGAACACTCATCGTAATCGCTAAACCGGGAAACAGGGTTGTCCAGGGGGAGGAGAGAGAGTAGCCGCCTTTGAAGGCGTCGGCGAGCATGGTTCCGAGTTCTGGGGTGGGGGGTTGGGCTCCGAGTCCCAAGAATCCCAAACCGGCAGCTTCCAGGGTGGCGGTGCCGGTGGAGAGGGTGGCCTGGACGACAAGCGGGCCCAGAGTTGCCGGCAAGATGTGGCGCAACAGGATGCGTGCCGGTGAGGCTCCGAGGGCTTTCGCCGCCATAACGAATTCCCGCTCTCTGAGGGACAGTGCCATGCTGCGGGTGAGGCGGATGTAAATGGGGATTTGCACGAGTCCCACTGCTAGCATAACGCCGTGCAGGCTGGGGCCGGTGACGGTGACGACGGCGATGGCCAGGAGAATGGAGGGAAAAGCCAAGAGGATGTCTGTCAGCCAGCCAATGGAGGTTTCCACCGGCCCCCGAAAATAGCCGGCAATCAGCCCCAAAAGCACGCCGGCAGCCATTCCCAGCCCCACGGACACTCCACCGGCGCTGAGAGAGGTGCGCATCCCGTACCACACCAGCACCAAAATATCCCGCCCCAGTCCGTCAGTGCCCAACCAGTGCTGGGCGCTGGGGGGTTTCAGCCGCGCCAAATAGTCCCGGTCAGTGGCGGGATCGTAGGGGTGGAGCAACGGGGCTAGGAGTGCCATCAGCACCAGGGCGACGGTGAGGGCGAAGCCAATTTTCCCGGAAGTGGACTGCCAAAATCGCTGGAAAGAGTTTTGCACGAGTTGCTGTTAGTTTAGATATTCTTTCTTTAGTCCGCGAAGGCGGACTACCCTTCGGGAAGCCGCTGGCGCGTCTACGTTTGTGTAGCCGCGATTTCAAGAGACTGTTGGCGAATTGATGTGGGGTCTTACCCCACCATGATGCCCCCTTTTGGGGATAGGTTTTGGGGTTTGTCTGCTGGTAGCGCTTTGGGGTTGGGCGAAGCATGAGCGGATGTAATCTTTTCCTTGAGTCCCATAAATAGTCACGCTCATGCTTCGCCCCTACATCGGATCTTGTGTAGGGGCGAAGCATTGGCGCGACAGACTTTGAGACCCCACTCAATATCTTCATTCGCCAATGCTTCGCCCTCAACGTTGGCCAAATAGGGGGTCTCACCCCTCACGAATTCGCCAACAGTCTCTTTCAATCGCCCGGCATCTGGGCAATTTACCGGTAGGTAATCCTCGGATCGAGGAAGGCATAGGAAATATCAACGAGCAGGTTAATTGACACAAAGGTAACAGAGACGAACACCACACCGGCTTGCACGACTGGATAGTCTCGCGCCAGAATTCCATCATAAATCCACGAGCCGATTCCCGGCCATGAGAAGATAGTTTCAGTCAGGATAGCACCGGCGAGGAGGGTGCCGAACTGCAAACCAATAGTGGTGATCACCGGCAGCAGGGCATTTTTCAGGGCGTGCAGGAAAATTATCCGGTATTCCGGAACGCCCTTGGCTCTGGCGGTGCGGATGTAGTCTTGGGAGAGAACTTCCAGCATGGCGCTGCGGGTCATCCGCGCTAGGATTGCTAGGGGAATTGTGCCCAGGGTGAGTGCCGGCAGTATCAGGTGAGCGAGGGTGTCTTTGAGGGCTGTTATATTTAGCTTGAGCAGTGCGTCGAGTGTGTAAAAGCCGGTGAGTGGCTTAAAGGTGAAGGCTAAGTCAGTGCTGAGCCTTCCGCTGGCGGGGAGCCACTGCAGGTTGACCGCGAACAGGTAAATGAGCAGCAATCCTAACCAGTATACCGGCAGGGAGACTCCTATTAAAGAGCCGGTCATCAGCAGGTTGTCCAGCCAGCCGTTTTTGCGCACTGCTGCGAACACTCCTGCCGGTATTCCCAGCAGCAGCGCGACGAGCATAGCCGCAACGGATAATTCAAAAGTAGCCGGCCATCTGTTTCGGATTTCCTCTGCGATGGGAATTCCGCTGATGATGCTGGTGCCGAAGTCTAAGCGAATCAGGTTTCCCAGAAAGGCGAGATACTGCACCGGCAGGGGTTGATTTAGACCTAATTGCTGTCGGAGGGCTGCAATCTGTTCGGGTGTGGCTCTTTCGCCAAGCAGCACCACGGCTGGGTCGCCGGGTATCAGGTGCAAGAAGGTGAACACCAAAAGGGTGATTCCCAAGAGTACCGGCAGCAGGCTGAGTAGGCGTTTAGCGATGTATTGCCACATGAAGTTTGAGGGTTTCTAGACGCTGTGAGAGCCCTGATTTACAGGAAGGAGTTGCCTTTTTTATTTTAACCCAAGTTGCTACCTACAAGTCTAAGCATCTAGATCCCCCCAAACCCCCCTAAAAAAGGGGGGCTTTGAGCATTTCCCCCCCTTTTTAAGGGGGGGCTAGGGGGGGATCTCACCTGACTCACTGGTAAGTAGCAACTTAGGTTATTTTATATCATGTCCTTAAATTACCGCAGCCCCCTCACCCCCCAACCCCCTCTCCCACAAGGGGAGAGGGGGAGTAAGAAAAAGATTAAATTTTACCTCGTTTCCCTCATTTCTCTCGTTCCCAGGCTCCGCCTGGTAACGAGAAAATCAGGAAATTGCTGTTACTTTTTCTCCACTGTTTCAAAAGATTCGGAACCGAGGGGGCTGGGAACCCAACCGGCAAGATTCTTGCGTTTGGCTAAAAGGGGCTGGGAGTGGACAACCGGCAGGCGCACGACTTCGCGGTGAAGTATCTCATCGACTTCGGCGTAGATTTTTGCCCTAGCCGCACTGTCTCCAGTAGCCCTTCCTGAATCGAGCAATTTGAGGAGCCGGTCGTTTTTCCAGCCGCCTAAGTCTTGGGTTGAACCAGGTCCGAAGTGGGGGTAGTAGAAGTTGTCGGGATCGCCGTAATCGCCGGTCCAGCCGAGCATGAAGGCTTGATAGCCGGGGGCTTTGTTGCGATCTGCGAGGTAGGCTGCCCAATCTTTGGTTTTGAGGCTGACTCGAATGCCGATAGCGCTCAAGTCGGCGGCGAAGGCTTCTGCTATGGGTTTGGGAGTGGGAAAATAGGGTCGGGACACCGGCATGTACCACAATTCTAAGTCAAAACCGTTGGGGTAGCCTGCTTCGGCGAGCAGCTGTTTGGATTTTTGCGGGTTGTGTTCATAATCGGCAATTTTAGCAGATTGCGACCAATTTAGGGAAGGCGGGGTGAAGTGGCTGTCGCCGGTGCCCAGTGTTCCCCAGAAAGCTTGCACGATTGCTTTTTTGTTGATGGCTAGGGCGATGGCTTGGCGCACCCGCACGTCTGAGAGGGGTTTGTAGCTGGGATTGAGCGCTAGGTAGCCGAGATTTAAGGATGGGCGGGGAACCGGATCGAGATTGGGGTCGCGCTGAATTTCTGGCATTTGGTCTGGGGATAAGTCTACTGTAAAATCGACTTGACCGGCTCTCAGTTGCGCGAGTCTGGCGGCGGGATCTGTTATGAAGCGGATGACGAATTGGTTGGTTTTGGGAAGTCCGGGCTGCCAGTAGTTGGGGTTCTTTTCCAGTAAAATGCGGTCGCCGGTGCGCCATTCTTTGAAAATGAATGGGCCGGTGCCCACCGCCAGGGAGCTGGGAGTTCCGTAGCTCGCACCGGCTTTTTGGATAGCTGCGGGACTGGCGATGCCGAAATATCCGGAACCGATGGCGGCGGGGAAGGCGGCGAAGGGCTGTTTGAGGGTGAATTGTATGGTATAATTGTCAGAAACTTTGATATCTTGGAGGAGGGATTTCGGGTCGCCTTTGAAGCCGCCGAACAGCTGCTGCCAGATTTCGTAGGTTTTGCCGGCGTTGCGGTAGCCGTGGGGGTGTTTGGGGTCCCACCAGCGCTCTACGTTGAATTTTACTGCTTCGGCATTGAACTCAGTGCCGTCGTGAAATTTAACGCCAGTTCGCAGTTTGAAAGTCCAGACTTTGCCGTCTTTGGAAACCGACCAAGCCGTCGCCAGACTGGGTTGAAGTTCGGTAGTTCCTGGCTTGAATTCCAGCAAGCGCTGGTAGATTTGGCGCTGTACAATGATGGAGTTGCCGTCGGTGATATTGCCAGGTTCGAGGTTTACCGGCTGTCCCCCAGAACCGAAAACGAGCGCCCCTGGCTGGTTGGCTTGCGGGCTGCCGGTGTTCGGGGGTGCGCCGCAGCTGGCGCTAACTGCAGCTAGGGCAAAAATTCCAGCTAAAAAAGCCCGTCGCGATTGCTTCTTTTTCCTCATCCCACTCACTCCTTCTTCGATATACTCTAATGGAAAATTACACGTCTAGAATGCAGGCTGTGCAGTCACCGATTATACCCGCTGTCGGGGAACTGATCCGCAGCTGTCCGGGTACGATATCGCTGGGACAGGGCGTTGTCTATTATAGCCCTCCGCCTGAGGCGGCGCAGCAGATTTCTCAATTTCTGGCTGACCCGGAAAATCACAAGTACAAGGCGGTGCATGGAATTGCGCCGCTGCGGGAGGTGATTTCCCAAAAGCTGAACGCCGAGAACGGCATTAGCACCAACTGGCAAAATTACCGTAGGACAGGCGTCTCGCCTGTCATTGTTGTCACCGCCGGCAGCAATATGGGATTTATGAATGCGATTCTCGCCATCACTTCCCCCGGTGATGAAATTATAATCCAGACGCCCTATTATTTCAACCACGAGATGGCGATTGTCACAGCCGGCTGTCGCCCTGTGCTGGTTGGGACTGATGAGAATTACCAGCTGCGCCCGGATGCGATAGAGGGGGCGATTACCGGCAAAACGCGGGCTGTTGTGACAATTTCGCCGAACAATCCCACCGGCGCGGTGTATTCCCCAGAGGCGCTGCGGGCTGTGAATGAAATTTGCCGCACAAGAAGATTGTACCACATCAGTGACGAAGCGTATGAATATTTTACCTACGACGGGGTTCAACATTTTTCGCCCGGTTCAATTGAAAATAGCAGCGAACACGCGATATCACTTTTCACGCTTTCCAAGGCTTACGGATTTGCCAGCTGGCGCATCGGCTACATGGTAATCCCGGAACACTTGTTCCTCTCTGTGCAAAAAATCCAAGATACGATTCTGATCTGTCCGCCGGTGGTTTCGCAGTATGCGGCTTTGGGGGCTTTGCAGGCGGGTTCAAGCTATTACCGGGAAAAGATAAATGCGATTGCTGAGGTGCGACAGCTGGTGCTGGATGAACTGGAGGGAGTGCGAGATTTCTGCACGATTCCGGAGGCGGATGGAGCGTTCTATTTTCTGCTGAAAGTTCACACTGAGTTGGGCGCAATGGATCTGGTGGAAAAGCTTGTCCGCGAGCATGGGGTGGCGGCGATTCCGGGGACGACTTTCGGGATGGATTCCGGGTGCTACCTGCGCGTGGCTTACGGTGCGCTGGAAAAGGAGACTGCTCAGGAAGGTATCGGGCGATTGGTGCGGGGGCTGCAAAAGATTGCGGGAGCCGGTGGGTAGATGCCACAGGGACAGAGGGACAGGCGTTAGCGCAGCGGCGCGTAAGCGCGACGCCTGTCCTACGTCCTAATTTAAGGTATAAATTTGTAGAGACCGTACATTTTCGGTCTCTACAAGAATTTGGGCGATGGCGGGATTTGCACCCGCATTTCCCGGTCTACTCCAGGGCGTTCTGTTCTTTGAACTACACCGTTCTGTGGCGGCGAACCGAGTTAAACGGTTATCTCTTTCTTGCAAAGAAAGCGCTCTAGCGTTGAGCTACGCCGCCACACACTCCTATTGTACTTTAGGGTTGCTCATTGTGACTTGCGGGCAATAATTCTTTACAATTTGTGCCGGTGCGTTCTTGGGAAACGCACCCTACTACGCTCACCACTCTGACTCAGCGTAGTCTTTGAAGAATTTGCCGAACAGGTTGCGCCCTTCGTTCAATCCGACATATACCGGATCGCAAATTCGCGCTGCGGCGTCGGTGACATCGAATGGCGGTTCCTCGCCGCGCTCTCGCATTGCTTTCGCTTGGGGATAGGGGTGCAGAAAGCTAATCCATCCCGGATCGACGCTATTCATAAAAATGCCTGACTTGGCGTACTCTTTGGCGCAGGTGCGAGTCATCATGTTCAGGGAGGCTTTTGCCATGTTGGTGTGGGGGTGACGCCAGTTTTTTTCTGTGCCGGTGAATCGCCCCTCCTGTGAAGTAACGTTAACGATATATTTGCTGCTTTCGGGATGGGTCTTCATCAGTCGCTTGAGCCGGCTGTTGATGATGAAGGGAGCGATGGCGTTGATGATGTGCACTTCCAGGAGTTCCAAAATAGGCACTTCCTCATCTTTCATCTGCCAGCTGTTGAAAGGGCGCAAATCCAGTTGCTGCCGGTCGTCCGCGTAGATTCCGGGAGGGAAGAGAGCGGCGTCAAAGTTTTCGTCACCGGCAATCAAAGGAATCTGCGATAAAGCGGCTGAGTTCAGCTGCGAGTTGAAAGGCTGAGTGGGCGTCAAATAATTCTCCGCCGGCTCAGAGTCGGGCACCGGCAGTTCTGCAAAAGTGCCGGCAGCCAGATCGCGGTTGGGGGCGACGAGGGGTTGAATTTCCGCCGGCAATTGATGCAGTTCCAGGGATTCAAATTCCAGCAGGTGCCTGTAAAATGCCGGCGGTCTGCGAACTGTCTGGGCTGCGTTATTAATAATAATATCAAGTCGCGGATAAAACCGGAGTGCGTGATTTGTGAAATGCTCAACGCCCCTCAGGTGGCGGAGATCCAAGTCATAAATGTGCAGCCGGTGCTTCCACTCATGGAAATCCGGTTCTTGCGCGTATCGCTGACCGGCATCGTGGGGAAAGCGCGTCGTGACAATCGCAAAAGCGCCGGCTCTCAGCAATTTCAAAGCAACGGCGTACCCTATCTTGACTCGCGCGCCGGTGATCAGTGCGGTCAACCCTTGCAGGTTAGCTGTTTGATTGCGCTTGGCGAAGTTGAACTCCCCACAATTCACACACAGTCCCCGATAAAAAGAGTGATCCTCAGTAAAAGGAGCCTTGCAGACGAAGCAGCGTTTTGGCTTATTCATGGATTTACTTTATCCTGACTTACTGTATCCTTAACCCAAGTTGCTACCTACAAGCCCAAGCATCCAGATCCCCCCAAACCCCCCTTAAAAAGAAAAGGGGGGCTTTGAGGATGTCCCCCCCTTTTTAAGGGGGGCTAGGGGGGGATCTCCCCTGACTCTCTTGTAAGTAGCAACTTGAGTTATCATTATTATTACCCCAGTTAAATGCGTGACGGTCTGGCCCATCCCGCTATTATATCAGTTCAGCTCAGCGTCACGCACCCCAGTATATCAGGCCAACCGTGCCTTCCTGTGTCAACCTAGAAAAACCACCCTAAGTGCCGAGCGATGTTTAAAGTGATAACCCCTGGTTTCTCCCAAGAATTCGAGAGATGGACAGATGCCTTGAATGCGGCCAAATCTCTCAAACCAAAATGCAAGAGTCTGTTTGAAGACATCCGCATTTATGACGGAGAGGAGTTGGTGTGGGTGTACAGCCGGTCTCACACCTACCCTCAATATGTCGGGGCGGGTACATATAACAGATTAGCACTGCTGTTTTTGCAAGAAGCGCAGGAGAGCGGCGAAGAGTGGGCGATGCCAAAAGACGAAGGTGCTTGATTGAGCCGGCGGGTTAACGCTTGCGCTTATAATGCTAATCATTAAGTATATCTGAGCGGAGGGAGAAGTTCGTTGAGAAAGATACTCACAGCCATACTGCTGACAGTGCTAACTGTTGCCTTGAGTTTGCCGGCTTTTGCGGCGGATACTGCGAGCGGCGCACAGGTTTTTAGCGTCCACTGTGCCGGCTGTCACCCGAACGGGGGCAATATTATCCGGCGGGGTAAGAACCTCAGCCAAAAAGCGCTGAAAAAATATAACATGGATTCACTTGAGGCGATCGCCTCTCTGGTGGCGAACGGCAAAAACAATATGTCCGCTTTCAAAGACCGCTTAAGCGCACAGCAAATCGAAGATGTCGCCACTTATGTGCTGGAGCGTTCTGAAAAAGGCTGGCGCTAAGAGCGGGTTTGTAAAGTAGAAACATCCAGAAACCGGGTTTCTTCAAGAAACCCGGTTTCTAGTTTTATCCGGGGGGGGGTACAAAAGTTTACCTGCTGTGTTAAAATCTTCTAAAGAGATTGGAACCTCACCCTTTAGCGTCTTTTCCGCTTTTGGGACAGGCGTCCCGCCTGTCCTACGCCTCTGAGCCGATAGGCTCAGAGGGGGGATAAGATAAAGGGGAAATTGTTTGAAACACTGTCCACCTTATAGAGAACCAAGACTGGAAGATGAAGCTACCCGAATCAAGCCGGCTGCAATTCACCCCGGATATGAATATCTGCCGCCTATTAAATGGCATGTGGCAGGTGTCTGGCGCTCACGGACGTATTGACCAAAAAAGCGCCATTCAGACGATGTTTCAGTATGTGGATGCCGGTTACACGACTTGGGACTTGGCAGATCATTACGGGCCGGCGGAGGATTTTATTGGCGAGTTCCGGCGTCAGCTAGCCGCCACCCGTGGCGAGGAAGCTCTCAACAACCTGCAAGCTTTTACCAAGTGGGTGCCAAGACCGGCAAAAATGACGCGCAAGGTGGTTGAGGAGAATATCGGCATATCCCTGCGAAGGATGGGAGTGAACTGCTTGGACTTGATGCAGTTTCACTGGTGGGAGTACCGGGATAAAAACTACCTGGACGCGCTCAAGTACATGGCGGAACTCCAGCAGGAGGGCAAAATCAAGCACCTGGCTCTGACAAATTTTGATACGGAACACCTGAAAATAATTGTTGACGCCGGCATCAAAATAGTCTCCAACCAGGTGCAGTTTTCGCTCGTGGATCGCCGGCCTTTAGTGAATATGGCCCAGTTTTGCCAGCAGCACGACATCAAACTTTTCACCTACGGCACACTCTGTGGCGGCTTGCTGTCAGAAAAGTACCTGGGACAGCCCGAACCGCGAGGGGGAGAGCTTTACACCGTGAGCTTGAGAAAATACAAGAATATGGTGGATGCGTGGGGCGGCTGGAGCCTATTTCAAGAGTTGCTGAATGCCCTCAAAGAGATTGCCGGCAAGCATGGAGTCAGCATTGCTAACGTGGCGGTGCGCTACATCTTGGATCGACCGGCAGTTGGGGGCGTAATTGTCGGCGCGCGGCTGGGGATATCGCAACACTTGGAAGACAACGCCAGGGTGTTTAATTTCAGCCCCGATGCTGAGGACGACCGGCGCATCGAAGCCGTGGTAGGTCAATCGCGGGATTTGTACCAGCTGATAGGCGACTGCGGCGATGAATACCGGCGCTAGGAAATAGCACCCGCACGATAAACGCAGACAGTACCCCCCAGAAACCCGGTTTCTTTAAGAAACCGGGTTTCTCAGCACCTCACCAATATGAAAAACGCTATATCTGCGTTTATCTGCGTTCATCTGCGGTTAAAATAAAAAAACCCTGTCTGCCAAATCGATATGACTGACGAGCGAACTGAAGTATTAGCAGCCAACCAGGCTTTTTACCGAGCCTTTGAGAGAAAAGACATCGAAGCGATGAGTGCGGTGTGGTCGCAGGGAACCGGCAGCCTTTGCATTCACCCCGGACGCAGTGCGCTGCGGGGGTGGAAGGATATTCGCGCCTCTTGGGAGCTGATATTTAAGAACACCAGCTACCTGGAAATCGAAACCTCGATTATTGCCACAGAGGTGCGCAGCACTATCGCCTATGTTATACTGGCAGAGAATGTGTTCCAAGTCAGCGGCGGCAGGAGAATCGAGGCCAAGTCGGTGGCGACGAACATCTTTGAGCTGCTGGGAGGAAAGTGGTATTTAGTCCACCACCACGGCAGTCCCCTGATTCGCTAGAGGATTTGCTAGCTAAAATTTTAGCGATTCGCTATACTGAGGAACATAGGACAAAAGTCAGTCAACCCTGTGAAGGACGCCAGCCGATGACGCTATCCATCTATCCAAGTACCCTGCTTCTCTCTAGAGAACTGCCCAGCCTGAAATACACCTCCACCCCGGATCGCTTCGATGAAACCTGGGAGGCTCCCCTGTCAACCCTTCTGGGATTGGGACGAGCCGCCGGCGCGGACTTCATCGAATTCTTCTTGGAGCGGGTGAATTATATCAGCTGTCTGGCGGAAGAAGACACGATTACCAGCATTTCGCCCCGGCTTTCAACGGGTGCCGGTGTGCGGGTGTTCAAAGGGCAGGCTGACTGCTATGTCAGCACCAATGACCTGTCATTTTCCGGTCTGAAAGCCGCCTTAGAAAAAGGTCTGTCAATCATGGGGCTGCAACTGCCGGCTCCCAGCTCCTTTATCCCGGAAATCAATCTGGAACTGCTGCGAGACTACGCGACAAAAAAGGGCAAAGATGCTTGGCTTTCTCAAAGCAGCTCCATGCGGGAAATGGGGGATGTTCTCCTGAATGCTAACGCTCTGCTGAACCAGAAAGCCAGTCATGTGCAATCGCGGCGAGCGACCTATTTCCGAGATTGGCAGGAAGTTTTGGTGGCGGCGAGTGACGGCACTTTCGCCCGCGATATTCGACTGGCTCAATCGGTAGGATACAATCTTTTGTGCGCGGATGGCGCTCAACGCTCGTCGATTGCCAAGCGTGCCGGTGACACTAGCTCGCCAGATTTCCTGCGCTCGTGGAATTATGAAGAAGCGGCTGAGGAAGTGGCGGAATCCGCAGGGCGAATGCTCTACGCTGATTATGTCGAGTCGGGAACTTACCCGATTGTGATGGCGAATGAGTTTGGCGGGGTGATCTTCCACGAAGCTTGCGGGCACTTGCTGGAAACCACCCAGATTGAGCGCAAAACTACGCCATTTGCCGACAAGAAAGGCGAGAAAATTGCCCACGAAAGTTTGACAGCTTGGGATGAGGGGCTTTCGACCAAAGCTTTCGGGACGATTGACATGGATGATGAGGGGATGCCGGCGCAGCGAACCCTGCTGATTGAAAAAGGTGTGCTCAAGAATTTCTTGGCAGATCGCGCCGGCTCTCTGCGCACGGGACACCCCAGAACCGGCAGCGGACGCCGGCAGAATTACACCTTTGCCGCCGCCAGCCGCATGCGCAATACTTATATTGCGCCGGGAGACTACACCACGGAAGACTTGTTTGCATCCATCGACAAAGGCATTTACTGTAAAAAGATGGGTGGCGGTAGTGTGGGAGCTACGGGTCAGTTCAACTTTGCCGTAGAAGAAGCCTATCTGATTGAGGGTGGAAAAGTCACCAAACCGCTGAAGGGAGCCACCCTGATCGGGGAAGCCAAGGAGATTATGAATAAAATTTCCATGTGCTCTCAAGATTTGGCGCTGGCTGCCGGTTTCTGCGGTTCAGTCAGCGGCAGTATTTACACGACGGTAGGACAGCCTCACATTAAGGTTGATTCTATCACCGTGGGTGGCCGGTAAGTTGAACCCCACCCCCTTTCCCCCGCCCGGTGCGGGGGAAAGGGAATAATTCTCCCCCTCCCCGTTAACGGGGAGGGGGAAGGGGTGCCGGGTAGAATTAGACTAAAAACACAAAAGGGGTATCACTGTGACGAAGATCGAGGATATTGCAACTCACGCTCGCGAAATAGCCGGTCAGCTTGGCATCAAGAAATTTGACATCTATGGGGCAACTGTAGATGAAAGCAGCGTGCAAGTAGATGGGGGGGAGCCCAAACAAGTCAAAGCCTCCAATCGTTCTAGCGTGACGGTTCGGGTGTGGAATGAAGAGCAGACAATGGGCGTCACCAGCACGACAGATGTAGACCCGAAAGGGCTTGAAATGGCACTGAAAACTGCTTACGAGGCGAGTTTTTTTGGCGTCAAGGAAAACGTGCCGGATTTTAGCCCGGAGGCTGACGCGCCGCTGGCAGCAGACATCCCTAGCGAGAAAGCGCCGCAAGTGCCGGTGGCAAAACTGCTAGAAACCTTGATTGGTGCTGAAAAAGAGCTGCTGTCGGCTCACCCGGCTATTAAAGGAGTGCCCTATAACGGGCTGTCGCAACGAGATATAGACAGATTTTATCTCAACAGCGGCAGCGCTCTCCGGAATGAATCGCGCTCCTACGCATCGCTCTATCTTTACACCAAAACAGAGGAAGAAGGGAAAAAGCCTCGCAGCGCCGGCGCTTTCAGAATCAGCCGCAGTCTGGACCTGCTGGATCTTCAGGGGTGCCTGAAAGAAGCCGCCGATAAAACTATCAGCCACTTGAATTATCAAAAGGTCAAGTCTGGGAAATATACTGTGGTTTTCTCGCCGGAGGCTTTCTTGAGCTTGCTGGGAGCTTTTTCCAACATTTTCAACGCTCAGAATATTCTGGACAAGCAAAGCCTGTCCACTCCTGAATCCCTGGGCGCGCCAATTGCTTCTCCCCTGCTGTCGGTGTGCGATGATGCGCTGCATCCCGCTAACGTAGGAGCGGAGACTTTTGATGGGGAAGGAACGCCTACCCGCCGGGTTTCGCTGATTGAGGAGGGGGTTTTAACCGGCTTCCTGCACAGTGCCGGTACGGCCAAAAGGCTGAACGCCCAGCCCACGGGACACGGGAATATGGGCGCGAAAGTGACGGTTGGCTCGCACTTCTATCACGTCTTTCCAGGAAAGCCGGCGGAAAAGGAGTGCAGCCTTGCGAGCGCCGATAATGTTATTTTTATCGACGATTTGCAAGCGCTACACGCGGGAGTTAAAGCGCTGCAAGGCTCGTTTTCTCTGCCGTTTGACGGCTGGATGGTGTCAAATGGGAAATTGACGAGCATTGACTCAGCAACGGTTGCGGGAGACTTTTTAGAAGTCCTGAAATCGATTGTTTTTGTGGAACAAGAGGCGGAACTGACTCCTGGTGGGGTGTGCCCGCGAATTTGGGTTGAGGGGCTGTCGATTACCGGCGAGTGAGTCTCTGACTGATTTTGAGGACATGAGGACAGGCGGGAGGACAGGCGAGACGCCTGTCCTACGTCTTTTGGGATTGGGACAGGTGAGAGGACAGGCGAGACGCCTGTCCTACGTCTTTTTGGGATTGGGATTGGGACAGGCGAGACGCCTGTCCTACGCCTTTTTTGTAGGGCAGGGATCTTGCCGGTGCAATCTGCCACGTTTCATCTATAATTCATCTATAATGATAGCACAAGGAGGTAAGAAAAATGGCTCAACTTATTATCGAAGATTTAGACCAGGCGTTGGTAGAGAGACTGGAAGCGCTTGCTAGGGAACACGGGCGAACGCTGGAAGCGGAATTAAAGCACATCCTGGAGGAAGCGGCGCAAGTCAAACCGGCTGACAAACCTGAGGCGAATGCCGGTGCCAAAACGCCTGAAGAATTAGGATGGCCTCCTGGTTTCTTTGAGAATACTGCTGGATGTTTGCAAGATGACCCAATAGTCCGGTGGCCACAAGGGGAATATGAGGAGCGCGAGGAGCTACTGTGATTTATTTGCTAGATACCAATGCCTGTATTGTTTATCTCAATCGCCCGATGTCTGGTGTTCGCAGCCGGTTAGAAACTCTATCCCCAGAGGATGTGGCTGTCTGTTCGATTGTCAAGGCTGAGCTATTTTATGGGGCGATGAGAAGCAATAATCCAGAGCGAACGCTTGCCCTACAGCAAGAATTTCTCAACCGTTTTATATCTTTACCCTTTGATGACCGAGCTGCCATAATTTCCAGTCGGATTCGCGCTCAACTGGCTGCTTTGGGCACACCCATCGGGCCTTACGACCTCCAGATTGCCGCTATCGCACTCGCCAACAACTTAATTATAGTCACTCACAACACCCGTGAGTTCAGTCGGGTTGATGGACTGCGGTTAGAGGACTGGGAGTTGCCGGCATGATGGGCATTCCCCACCGGCTTGCCCCTGGAATCCCCATAGGCGTGCCGGGCAAGCCTCACCCAGAACGACAGCCAGCGAGTCAACAACAACTCGGTAACAAGGAAGCTGATGGCAGACACTCCCCCCACCTCTACCCAAAAAACCGCGCCACAGGACAGCTAAACCCGGACAGCAGAGGCGAACTAATTTCATCCCCATTCAGCAGGGTCGCAATTAACACAAGCTTGGCATTTTCCCGCCGGTAGATCTGAACTTGTCGCAAACGCCAATCGGCAATCCAATACTCCTGAACCCCCCGCGATGAATAGAGCTTTAGTTTAGCTTCTCTGTCTCGCCCTTCATTCTCTTTCCCCGGCGACAGCACCTCCACCACTAACTCTGGTGCGCCGGTCAGGTGTCCCGCCTCGTCTAGCAGTGCGGCTAATCTTTCATTGCTAGCCCAAACCACATCTGGTATGACATTGTCCGACTCGCTAAACAGCACCCCAGCCGTGATGCTTGCTTGCCCTAGACCGCTGGATTCTGACCAGTCATCAAGCGCTCTGAAGATTTTACCGCAAGTTCGCTGATGTCTCCAGTGAGGCGCTCTTGTCATATACAATTCTCCATCTATAATTTCATATCGCGTCCCCTCACTTGCGGGTAAGAGGTCTATGTCCGCGACAGTCCATCGCACTCTGTCAGTTACCGTTTGGCTCATACCATAACTCCTTGGTGAGTCTCCTTATATTATAAAACAGAAGCGACTGTCGGGCAACCCTACTGTAGCCTAACAAAGTAACTTTTGCCCCGGAACCCCGCCCCTGCAAAACATTTCCCCCTGTTGAGACACCGGCTTTCTTAAAGAAACCAGGTGCCTTGACATTCAGGGTGAGCCGCTATCCCGATGGCATTTATTGCTAAAATAGGCACCGGCAGCTCACAATCCAAACAGGAGGTACAAACATTGGTACGAGTACGAGTGCGCCAGCACGTCAACCCACTGAGCAACATCTATCAAACACCGGCTTCCCCACCCGACTGGACTGAAGTGTACGCTAACCCAACCCAGCCGGTGCATCTCGATATCGGGTGCGGGTGGGGGCGGTTTTTGCTCAGCATGGCTCAACTTATGCCCGACTGGAACTTCCTCGGGATGGAAATCCGCGAACCCCTGGTCGAGCAAGCGCTCGCATCCCGCAACCAGCTCGGTTTAACCAACCTCCACTACCTATTCTGCAACGCCAATAACTCCCTCAAACCTTTGCTAGAATCTTTACCAGCCGGCACCTTGCAGCGCGTCACCATCCAATTTCCCGATCCCTGGTTCAAACACCGGCACCAAAAACGCCGCATGGTGCAACCGGCAATGGTAGACGAGATAGCCACCTATCTCATCCCCGGCGCACAGGTTTTCATCCAATCTGATGTTGAAGCCGTCGCCAGAGAAATCTGCGCTCGCTTCAACTCCCACCCAGCCTTTGCGAAAACGCACAGCGGAGAGTGGACTGCAGAAAACCCCATGCCGGTGCCCACCGAGCGCGAACTCTCCACCCTAGAGCGGGGAGAGCCGGTGTATCGCGCCTTATTCGCACGCCGTTGAAACCCCCCCGAATCGCAGCAAGAGTGAACCCCACATGAAATTACCAATCCTCGCCCTCACTACCCTGCTCACCGGCATCAGTTTAACAGCACCGGCTGTCGCACAAAATGACGCGCACGTTAAACGACTTCTGGAAACAAAAGAATGCAAAATGTGCAATTTGAGCGGCGCTAATTTGAGCGGAGCCAACCTCAGCAAAGCCGATTTGCGCGGTTCCTACCTGGAGGGTGCCGACCTCTCCGGTGCGGATCTTTCCGGCGCAATCCTCATCCGCACCAACTTCAGAAAAGCCAACTTGAGCAACACCAATCTAGCCGGTTCCGACCTGGAAAACGCCTACCTGAATGGCGCGAACTTGAGCGGTGCCAACCTGAGAAATGTCCGCCTGAATAGAGCGTTTCTGCTCCAGGCAAATCTTAGCAATGCCGACCTGAACGGTGCCAGCTTATTTCAAACCAATCTCCGAGAAGCCAACCTGAATGGAGCCAACTTAACCAGCGCCAACCTCAATGCAACCATCCTCCCCGATGGAAAAGTCTCCCAACAAAAAAAAGAGTAGGCTGCCCAAATATTATATAGCGTTTCTCATATTAGTGAGGTACTGAGTAGCCACTTAGGTTAGGACGTAGGACAGGCGTCTCGCCTGTCCCTATACCTACTACTAAGTGAGATGCCCTGTCCATTACTGAGCTGTCTACTGCTATATAGCGCGTCAATAACCTTCGTGGAAATTTCAGAACCCCGGAAGAGGGCGGGCACGGGGGCCCGCCCCTACGAAACCGAGGTTCTGGACCCAAGCGCGGTTGCGCAAATCATTTAGACCTGCTATATCCTATCGGGTCAATTGAATGGGGCCAGAAACCGGGTTCCTTAAAGAAACCCGGTTTCTTAATTACCTCTTGCTGATATTTCGCAGAGCTTTGTGTATCTTTTTCCACCGTTCCTTCTCGACTAAAGACGCTTTTTGATCCTGTCGCCGGGAAAGGTAGTCCAGCTCTTTTTGCAGGTTCTGGTAGCTGAAAAAACGCTCAGGGTCAAGCGTTCCCTCACTCAGCGCTTCCTGCACCGCACAGCCCGGTTCTCCCTCGTGATGGCAGTCCCGGAACCGGCATTTTTCTGCTAGGCTTTCCAGATCCGCAAAAGCTTCCTGCAAACCCTCCTCTTTTGCCCAAATTTGGATTTCCCGCATCCCGGGAGTATCGATCAGCAAACCGCCGGATGGCAGCCAAATCAGCTCCCGGCTGGTCGTCGTATGCCTTCCCCGGCTGTCATTCTGGCGAACTGGCTGCACTTTTTGCGCGAAGTTGCCGGTTAATTGATTCGCGATAGTCGATTTCCCGACACCAGAAGACCCAAGCAAAGCTACGGTCTGTCCTTCTTGGAGATAGGGCGTCAGCGCATCCAGTCCTTGATTGCTAGCCGCGCTCAAGACAGCAACCGGCACCCCAATAGCGACGGCTTCTACCTCCAAAACTCGCTCCTCAACACTCTCGCACAAATCTGCCTTGTTCAGGACAATGACCGGATTGGCTCCGCTCTCCCAGGCTAGAATCAAATAGCGCTCGATCCGTCTCGGTTTGAAATTTCCATCCAGCCCCGAAACTAAAAAGACCGTATCGATATTTGCCGCAACAATTTGCTCTTCTGTTTTAGCGCCAGCTGTCTTCCTGGAAAATTTGCTAGCTCTGGGCAAAATCCCGTGAATCGTTGCTCTTTTTTCCTCCTCCCTGACCCCAATCGCTACCCAGTCGCCTACCGCCGGCCAGTCTTGGGCCGAAACCGCACGGTGCCGCAACTTGCCGGCAACGTCCGCCAGCAGCTCCCCATATTCCGTATACAGAATGTAGGTGTGCTTGTGCTCAATCGCAACCCGTCCTGCAGCGTATCCTTGCTGCCGGTAGCTTTCAAAGCTTTGGGCAAAAAAACTGTTCCATCCCAACCGATTTAAGTCCATTTCTTGCCTCAATGTGAATCTCGCTCTCAGCAAGGCTCACAGAGGACTTCTGGCTTTCATTCCCTGTAAAGAACTGAGAAAACGAGAACCTCTGAGAATTCCTTGCTCTGCACCTTGGTCACAGGGGTGTGGGTGGCTACCGACTCAGACATCACTTTTCCTCCTGAACTACTTGTGGACTTCCCAGCAGTTCCCATTCAATCTCTGGCTCCTGCAGGTTTCTCACATTCTAGCTTAAACTTTCTCTGCTGTCAATCAGGGCGACAAAAAATCAAAACTTCAAACAGATGGGCCCCGTCGGCCCCCCCGACAGGCGCTCACCGCTGATTAAATCCAAGAACGGAACCACATGCGGAGGTCAAACTCCCCCTGCGACAGGGGAAGCCCCCAGTACACCGGCAGCCAAAACACCAAAGCGAGAAGAATGGCAAAAATCACCGTCACCCCCATCGCGCGGCGCTGGGGTTGGTAACTCCGCAGCCAGCGCTCAACCGCCCACGCCAACCCCAAAAACGAAAACACAGAAGCCCCCATATAAAGATAAATAAACGTGCAGCGCGTCACCAGCATCCAAGGCAGCCAATTAGCTGCATAATTCACAGCCAAATAAAACACCGCCCACAACTCAGCCGGCTGGGGGAACCGAAACGGCTGCCGGCTCGCATTCGTCCCAAATACCTCTACCCACAGCCGGTGAGCCAGCATAAAAAACAGCAGCAACATAGCAGCGCCAGACAGCCACCACAGCACGGGATTCCCCATCGCGTGAACGTCGTAAATCACCTGACCGGCACCCTCCGGTAAAGGTGGGTGAGCCGCAACCGCCTCCGCTGTGTTGCGAGCCCTCTCGTAAAAATACACAATCGGTCGAACCATCACCGGCCAGCTGTACCAACCCGAGCAGTAAGGGTGCACCTGCTCGCTATTCTTCATCTCTCTGTGGAACTTCAGGATTTGCTCGTGCACTTCCCAGAATCCCCACTTTGGTTCGAGCTTCAAGTGGGGAATCCAAGCCAAACCATACACAGCAGCCGGCAGCATCCCCAAACACAGCAGCATTTGCATAAAATTCAGTTGCGTCAGGTTTTGCTGGAGGGGGGATTTTGGATTTTGGATTTTGGATTTTGGATTTTTAATTTTGGATTTTGGATTGGGGGCGGTTAAATTGAAAACAAAAAGTATAAAATCTAAAATCGATTGCGCCCTCGCGGCGAGCCAAACCAGATATACGCCCAGCAGAAAACCCAAACCGTTCCACTTCACCGCAGCGGACGCTCCCAAACACGCGCCGGCAGCAGCCAGCCAAAAAGTGCGCCTTCTTCCCCGCCTTTCCAGCGCCAGCAGGAACAGCCACTGACCCAACAGCCCGAAAAAAACCAGATAAATATTAATCAGCGCGTAGCGCGACTCCACCAGAAGCAAACCGTCAGCGGCGGTCAGCAAACCTGCTATTAGCGCAAAGCTGCGGCGGTGACTCAGCTGGTAGGCAATACCGGCAGCAATTACCGGAATCAGAGAGCCCGTCAGAGCATTCAGCCAGCGGTAACTGAAAGGAGACAGCAGCGTGCCGGTTAATCCATTCCGCATCCCCCCTGAGAAAGGCAGCCTCTCGCCAATCCATATCCCCAGAGCGATGGCGTATTTGCCCAAAGGGGGATGGGCGTCAAAAAAAGACACCCCCTCTAAATAATTCATGCCAAATTTAGCATAGTAAACCTCATCAAACACCAGAGTGTTAAACCGGCTCAGCCACCAAAAACGCAGGGCGGCTGCTAGAAGAAACACGCCCGCCATCCCCAACCCAAACCAGGGAACAGGCCGGTTATAGAGCTGTCCCAGCAATTTTGGCTTTTGGAGCGAGCGGAATCCCTCACTTTCCGAGGGCTGGGATTTGAGATTCATCTTGTTAATCGTTAAAGCTTAATACTTCACTGCTAAGTGGGCGCACTCACTCAAGCATAACATAGCGCCTCCCAGAAACATGGGGTCTTTAAGCAGAGGCCAGAAACCGGGTTTTAAAAAGAAACCCGGTTTCTAGATGTTTCTTGATGCTGTTTGTTGACGATCCGTTTATTTTTGCCGGCACACTGAGTAAAATGTTGGCAGCCGGCGACCGGCGCTGCCATGCATCGCCGGCATCCGCTCACCGGCTGCCTGCCGGCTGCCAGCTAGATCCCGGCACAAAAGATAATTCTGTGGCATTGTGGCAAAAATAGCTCCCACAAGCTCCACTCTGGCAGTGTGCCAGCCTAAAAGACAAACAGTCAAGCCAATGAGTCAGTCCCCATCCAATCCCACTCCCGAACCCGCCGGTGAGCCGCCCGCCGCCCGCACCCTCGCAGCCATTGCCAGATTTTTCAAATTTGCCGAACTCCAAACCGACTTCCGCACGGAGGTGCTCGCTGGGGTGACGACGTTTATGACAATGGCTTACATTCTGGCGGTCAACCCGGCGATTTTGTCGGGTGCCATTTTTCTGGAAAACCCCGGCGATCTGTCTGAGGAGTTGGTGTTCGCCACTGCGATCTCCTCTGCCATCGCCACCCTAGTCATGGGCTTAATCGCCAACTACCCCTTCGCCCTCGCCCCCGGAATGGGGCTGAACGCCTTCTTTGCCGTCTCTGTCGTGCAGGGGCTGGGAATCAGCTGGCGCGTAGCGCTGACTTCTGTGCTGATTGAGGGGCTGATTGTGATTGCCCTCACCCTCTCCAACATTCGCAGCCTAATTCTCAGAGCCATCCCCGAATGCCTGAAACACGCCACTGCAGTCGGCATTGGCTTGTTTCTCGCCTATATCGCCCTCTCTGGCGATCCAGCCAGCGGTGGCGCGGGCATTATTGTTGCCGATCCCGCCACTAAAACCGCCTTGGGCAGCTTCAACCAGCCTGCTACCCTGATGGCGATTGCCGGCATCCTGCTCACCTGTGCCCTAGTCGCCCGCCGCATCAAAGGCGCACTCCTGTGGGCGATTCTGGCAACCTCCCTGCTGGGGTGGATTCTGGGCGTCGCCCCCTGGCCGGCGGGGATTGTGGCCCTGCCCCAGTGGCCAGGGGATTTGCTGGGCCAAGCGCTTGTGGGGCTGGGTCAAATGAACGAAACGAATGTCTGGGACTTCCTAGCCGTCACTTTTGTCTTTTTATTCGTGGATTTCTTCGACACCATTGGCACGGTTGCCGGTGTGGGCATCCAAGGGGGATACATGGATGAAAATGGCGAACTCCCCCGCGCCAAGGAAACGCTGCTGGCGGATGCGGTGGGCACCACCGTCGGTGCTGTCTTGGGAACTTCCTGCGTCACCACTTATATTGAGTCAGCTGCCGGTGTCTCCGAAGGCGGGCGCACCGGCTTTACCGGCATCACCGTGGCTTTGCTGTTTGTTCTGTCGGTATTTTTTATCCCCCTGCTCTCAGCCATTCCCGCTTTTGCCACCGCACCGGCGCTGCTGATTGTCGGCGTTCTCATGGCTGGCAATGTGCGGGCGATTCGCTGGGATGACCCAGCCGAGTCAATACCCTCGTTTCTCACCCTTGCGATCATGCCTTTGAGTTTTTCCATTGCGGAAGGCTTAGCGATTGGCTTCATCACTTACCCCCTGATCAAAGCCTTTCAAGGCAAAGCCCATGAAATAACACCTGCAGTTTGGGTGCTTGCCGGTGTTTTTGTCCTGCGCTTTGTTTTAATGGCGCTGCAATCGCCAACTTGAAGTTAGCCTAGGAGATATAGACGTAGGGCAGGCGTCTCGCCTGCCCTTAAGGTGTAATGTCCTAACCTAAGTGGCTACTGCTATATTTGTCACCCGACCAAGGTTGTTTGCTTGCCCCGCCCTTCCTCTGGCACCAGCGTTTGGTCTAAACTAACCCCGCCCCCGCCCTGGCAGCGAAACAAAAGCCGGCAGCTTGCCAGACCGAGCCGGCACATATGGCTAAGTGGCCGCATTCAGCCCCGAAGAATCCCCCACTGTTTGCCCTTTAACTCCCCCCTCAATTTTACTCCTCACTACCTTGTTTGTCAAGTTAATTTTCATATAGATTTTAATCTTTGCCCCTGCCGGCGGGCCCGCCCTTCCCTCCCTCATTTTCTTCCGTCAGCCCCTGAGAAGCTTCATTTAAAATAATCTTAACTTTTCTTCATCAAACCCCCTATTAAGTTTTGTTTCTATTTGTCTCTCTGTCAAGGATACGGGGGAGGGGGTTAGTTGCTAGAGGGTAAGGTTCTTTCCCCCTACCCAGACCGATGACCCATTAACCAGCGACCGCCAAAAAACTTTACATCTTTAAACAGAATTACCGCTGTCTGCGAATTTTTACTGAGGCCGTCTCCCGACAGTGAAGATATGGTAAATTTTGAGAGCGGAACTTGAATAAGTCTTTCTACTCAGCGGATAATAGAAGAGTGTGAGACAGAGTTCGCAGAACAAGAAAGTCTGTAGAGTCGCCTGCGGCGCTTACCCTGCAAGCAGACATAAAGAACGCAAAACGTTGGGTGAGGAGTCAGAAGTGCTGAGAGCGGTTTCGCGTGGCCAGGTAAGTTAGCCTCCCCGGCACCGAGACATCGCAGAACAAGTAATGGCTGAAAAGAGTGCTGCTCAAGCTGATTCAGTCAAGGAGTTAAGTCATGAACATATATGGCACAGAATCGGACGACTACCTCTATGGCACGTCAGACCCTGACAGCATCTATGGCTATGGAGGCAATGACTACCTTGATGGCGGCTATTCCGACCCCTACTTTTATTACCCATTACCGGACGACTACCTTTTCTACCTTTCCACTTTAGACCGTAACACTATCTATGGCGGGGCGGGCAATGACTACCTCGATGGCGGCACCGGCGATGATATCCTCTATGGCGAGGACGGCGATGATATCCTCTATGGCGAGGACGGCAATGATATCCTCGATGGTGGGAACGGCGCTAACTTCATTGATGGCGGGTACGGCAGCGACAGCATTAGCGGTGGAACCGGCGCTGACAACCTCTATGGCGGGGAGGGCGACGACACCCTAGCCCCCGGTGGCGCGGATTGGTACGGGTTTGAAAACGTTGATGGCGGGGGGGGCACCGACCTCCTAGTGCTCGACTACTCCCGGTTCTCTATGCCGCTCTCTACCTGGTCCTACTACACCTGGGAGCCGAGCACCGGCAGTGGCTCGTGGAATTACCCCAGCTACCTCTCCTTCAATAACATCGAGCAGTTCCAAATCACAGGCACAGACGGCGACGACTATCTGCGAGGAGGAACCCTCAGCGACACCCTCAGCGGTAGGGCGGGTGATGACACCCTCGATGGCAGCGACGGTAATGACTCCCTTGATGGCGGCTACGGCGATGACTCCCTCTATGGCGGGGCGGGGAATGACACCCTCAATGCCAGCGACGACAATGACACCCTCTATGGCGGGGACGGCAATGACTCCCTCTCTGGTGGTTATTACTCGTATGGCAGTTTGTATAACAATGGCTACTTCGACGGCGGAGCCGGCAATGACTTTGTTAACGGCGGCACAGGCAATAGCTCCCTGTCTGGGGGCACCGGCAATGACACCCTCTGTGGCGAGTACGCGAGCGACTGCTTGGGGGCGCAGCAGGACCCATTCGGGAACATGTACGAGGTTTTGTTCCTGGGCAGTGACACTATCGATGGGGGGGACGGCGATGACTCCCTTAATGGCTTCATCGATGATAGCTCCGATCAGAACTGGTGGTACCCGTATTGGCCGGATTACGCCAATGACTCCCTCTATGGCGGAGCCGGCAACGACACCCTCAATGGTGGGGACGGCAATGACACCCTCAATGGCGGCACCGGCAATGACTCCCTCTACAGCTCCTATGGCGATGACACCCTCGATGGCGGGGACGGCAATGACACCCTTTATGGCGGAGACGGCAATGGCTCCCTCAATGGCGGCACCGGCAATGACTCCCTCACCGGCGGTGCCGGCACTGACACGATGGTGGGCGGCACCGGCAACGACACCTATGTGGTGGATGTTGCCACGGATGTGCTAACAGAAGCGGCTGCCGGTGGCACAGACCTCGTACAAGCCTCTATCAGCCACACCCTGGGCGCTGAGCTGGAAAACCTCACCCTCACCGGCACCGCCGCGATTAACGGCACCGGCAACGCCCTCAACAACATCATCACCGGCAATACCGGCAACAACACCCTCAATGGGGCAGCCGGCAGTGACACGATTAATGGCGGCGCGGGCAATGATTCCCTTGCCGGTGGGGATGGCAATGACTCCCTCACCGGCGGTGCCGGCAGTGACACGATGGTTGGCGGCACCGGCAACGACACCTATGTGGTGGATGCCGCCACCGATGTGCTAACAGAAGCCGCTACCGGTGGCACAGACGCCGTGTTGGCCTCATTGAGCTACACCCTCGGCGCTGAGCTGGAAAACCTGACTCTCAATGGGACAGCCGCGATTAACGGCACCGGCAACGCCCTCAACAATCAGCTAACCGGCAATACCGGCAACAACACCCTCAATGGGGCAGCCGGCAGTGACACGATTGATGGCGGCGCGGGCAATGATTCCCTTGCCGGTGGGGATGGCAATGACTCCCTGACCGGCGGTGCCGGCACTGACACGATGACCGGCGGCACCGGCAATGACACCTATGTGATCGATGCCGCCACGGATGCCGTAACAGAAGCCGCTGCCGGTGGCACAGACCTCATGCAAGCCTCTATCAGCTACACCCTGGGCGCTGAGGTGGAAAACCTGACTCTCACCGGCACCGCCGCGATTAAGGGCACCGGCAACGCCCTCAACAACACCATCACCGGCAATGCCGGCAGCAACACCCTCAATGGGGCAGCCGGCAGTGACACGATTAATGGCGGCGCGGGCAATGATTCCCTTGCCGGTGGGGATGGCAATGACTCCCTGACCGGCGGTGCCGGCACTGACACAATAGTTGGCGGCACCGGCAACGACACCTATGTGGTGGATGTTGCCACGGATGCGCTAACAGAAGCGGCAGCCGGTGGCACCGACGCCGTGTTGGCCTCATTGAGCTACACCCTCGGCGCTGAGCTGGAAAACCTGACTCTCAATGGGACAGCCGCGATTAACGGCACCGGCAACGCCCTCAATAACACCATCACCGGCAATGCCGGCAACAACACCCTCAATGGGGCAGCCGGCAGTGACACGATTAATGGCGGCGCGGGCAATGATTCCCTTGCCGGTGGGGATGGCAATGACTCCCTGACAGGCGGTGCCGGCACTGACACGATGGTTGGCGGCACCGGCAACGACACTTATGTGGTGGATGTTGCCACGGATGCCGTAACAGAAGTCGCTGCCGGTGGCACAGACGCCGTGTTGGCCTCATTGAGCTACACCCTCGGCGCTGAGCTGGAAAACCTCACCCTGACTGGCACCGCTGCAATAAGCGGCACCGGCAACGCCCTCAACAATCAGCTAACCGGCAATGCCGGCAACAACACCCTCAATGGGGCAGCCGGCAGTGACACGATTAATGGCGGCGCGGGCAATGATTCCCTTGCCGGTGGGGATGGCAATGACTCCCTCACCGGCGGTGCCGGCAGTGACACGATGGTTGGCGGCACCGGCAATGACACCTATGTGGTGGATGTTGCCACGGATGTGCTAACAGAAGCGGCTGCCGGTGGCACAGACCTCGTGCAAGCCTCTATCAGCTACACCCTCGGCGCTGAGCTGGAAAACCTGACTCTCAATGGGACAGCCGCGATTAACGGCACTGGCAACGCCCTCAACAACATCATCACCGGCAATGCCGGCAACAACACCCTCAATGGGGCAGCCGGCAGTGACACCCTCACGGGTGGCGATGGGGCAGACACCCTCATCGGAGGTGCCGGCAACGACACCCTGACAGGAGGAACTGGCAGCGATCGCTTCCTTTACGACACGGGTGCTGCCTTCAGCAGTGCGGCTGTTGGTATCGATGTCATTACTGACTTTGTTGTGGCTCAAGGCGACAAAATTGTCCTTGACAAGACAGTTTTCACGGCGCTGAGCGCTGTCGCTGGGGGCAGCCTTGGCTCTGAGGAAAGCCACTGTCACCACTGACACCGCCGCTGCCACTTCTGCAGCCGATATCGTCTACAACTCTGTCAGTGGCAATTTGTTCTACAACCAGAATGGCACTGCGGCTGGCTTTGGCACCGGCGCTCAAGAAGCCACGCTCACCGGTCATCCTGTCCTGGCGGCTACTGACGTTATCATCCAGGCATAGCAACGCCAGCTAACATCCATAAAGTCCAGCCTTGCCTTTAGGCGGACTGCGTTGGGGCAATCCTGTTGGGGTTGCCCTAATTTTGTCAGCCGGCTCCCTCGTGCGCCCAGCCTTGAATATTTTTAAATACTAATGAACAGTCCTTTATTGCAGGCGGTCGCAGCGACCGCTCGTTGCAAAAGTAATCAAACGTATTTTGATTAAGTTTTTTATACCGGCACCAGGCTAGCTGCCAGCTAGCCAACCTGCCTGCGAATAACTAACGGCTGATTAGATACGGAAAAGATCCCGCACGTCTTGCAGGGGGAATTGCCACAGCAACTCAGGCTCCCAGTCATCGGGGTCAAACAGCGAGTTGCGCCCTCGCTGGTAGGCAGGCCACAGGTATTGCCAGGGGCAATTATACCGCCGGTCTGCGCACTGCTGCAGCTGTTTGTCAGCCGCTGCCAGCAGCCCCAGCAGCAGCACGAGATTCACCGGCCTCAACTTTGCCCCCAGCAAAAACGCCTGGACTTGGGCTTTACCGATGGCGTCAGTGCCGTAACCCGTGAGCACGTGTGTGCCATCATGGAGCTGTTCGCGCGGTGGACCGGAGGTCAGGGGTTGCAGCTGGTGCCGGTCGAGGAAGTCCGCCCAAGCGCGGCCAAAAGTGCCCGCCGGCATAGCTCGCAGTTCCTCCACACGCACAAGCTGAGGCGCGGAACGCCCCCGCGCTACAGGGTCAATCCCATCCAAGAATTGTTGGACATAAAGGGGCGGCTTGCCCTCCTGCTTTGGGGAAGTGAGAAGGTGTAGCATGGCTAACTCAGCGGCATTGCGTTTTAAGGGAGTGAAGTCTGCAGGGTTTCCTGACACACCCCCGGACGGGGGTGTGGGGTAATACCCCTCAAGGAATATACCCTCAATCTTAAACCATTGAGGTATCCAGCTGTCCAGAGGATTTGAGGAAGTTTCCATAAAAATCTTTCTGAGAAGTGTGAAGCTTACATCAAGACAGGAGTGCGCACTCGCTCGTGACGCAACAATCGGTGCTCTGACAGGGAGCATCCCCCCTGATGCAAAGAAGCCGAAATGAATGCGATAATGATTTCAGCAGGGGGCAGGAGAAGAATATTTTTGGCCAGCTGAATCCCGGCAACGGGATTGAAACCTCTGACAAGCCTTCCCCGCCTGAGAGCGGCCTCGACAGTGCGGCAGCAGCCGGCAGCTCTCCCCTCCTGCCCCTCCGATAAAATCCGCTTAGTTAATTTACGCTTAATCAATCCCGCCACGCGCTGGCCTTTCGTTCGCGTCCGCCCTGTCAATACGGGAAAACCAGCGTTCTTCCAATGTGCGAGCTGCGCACGAATAAGAAAAACTTATACTTTCCTGCCTTTGAGCCAAGGTTGCCAAAAATTTGTTATTTTTGTTACCTTTTATCTGCCACTTCTATATAAAATAAGCAATACAGCGTTTCTATTTGAGTTGTGAGAGCATAGAAACCCGGTTTCTTTGAGAAACCGGGTTTCTGGCACCCAGAGGTTTCACAAATCATTTAGAACCGCTATAATAACGCCAGCAATCATTTCGACTTCAATATGACTGTGAAACCAAATTTATCTCTAGCAGCCATCGTGTCCGCAACCGCCATTACCGGCGGCGTGTTGCTAGCTGCGGCGAATCCCACTCAAGCTTTTGGCTGTCCGTTTAGCAAGTCTGGCGGGACTTCTGCGGCTGTAACTCGCAGCAACCTGTCGAGTCTGTCTCCCAAGAAACAGGAGCCCAATAAATTCGGAATCGCCGCCGCATCGATTGCCTCGCTTGCAGGCTTGTTTGCAGCGGGTATGGCTTACAAAGCTCGTCGTACCGGCAAGCTCCAGCCGGAGACCGGTGACGTCGCTCCAGAAGACTCTCTGCAAGATTCCTCCTCGCTGGCAATTCCTCAAGAAGCTTTCTCCTCCCCAAGCAGCGAAGAAGCTTCCCCCAGCCGCGACAGAGAGCTGACTCTGGTGAGCTAGTCCAAGCGAAACATCTGCAAATCCACCCTCTAGCAGAGCAATGCTAGGGGGGTTTTTGCTGCCGGCGAGCGCGACTCAAGCCTCGGGCTTGCGCCCTGGAATCCACTCCAGGAATCGCAATTCCCGGCCATCGGCAGGAGCCCCAGAGCCTAGCTCGTGCGGAAAGGGTGCCGGTGGCGCTGGCAAAATCTTAAGATTTATGCAGAATCATTCAGGTGCCGCCGGTGTGGCCAATCCCAAGAAGCCAGAACCGGCACTCCCCGCCAGAGCCATGAATCCTAGAACGCCACTGCTACCGCCCATGTTGCTGCGACAAAAACTTGCCTTTTATCTGGAAGACATTGAAACCCCCGCCGGCAGAGCCGTTAATTTGCTCATTGCCGGCTCGGTTTTACTATCCTCAGCAATTTTTGTCGCAGAAACCTACCCAATCCCTGCTAGCGTGCGCCTCTATCTGGATGCGCTTAACACGGGTATTCTGATGATTTTCGCCGCCGAGTACCTCATACGTTTATGGTGCGCGGAGCGCAAGTTGAAGTTTTTTATAAGCCTCTACTCTCTGGTCGATCTGATCGTCATCTTGCCCTTTTTCCTGGGCGCTCTCGACGTCAGCTTTATTCTCATCTTTCGATGGCTGCGGATTTTGCGCCTGATTCGTTTTATTGACCCCCAAACACTATTTGGCACCATCAGCACGGAAGATGGCGTCATAGTCGCCCGCATATTATTCACTTTATTTGCTATAATCTTCGTCTACTCGGGCTTAATTTACCAAGTTGAGCATCCCGTCAACCCGGAGGCGTTCAGCACGTTTTTTGACGCCGTTTATTTCTCCGTCGTCACCATGACAACGGTTGGGTTTGGCGATCTCACCCCCGCATCACAAGGGGGGCGCGTGATGACGGTGATGATGATTTTGACCGGCATTGCCTTCATACCCTGGCAGCTGGGCGACCTGATCAAACAATTGGTGAAAACAGCTAACCAGAAACAAGTGCGCTGTTCTGGTTGTGGCTTGTCTTTGCACGACGCCGACGCTAGTTTCTGCAAAATCTGCGGCACTGAGCTGGAGGTGGCGAGCAAGGCCAATGGCAAGGTAGCCGCCGGCACGGCTGACTGAGCGGAGCTTGCGCCGCGTCTTTTCAGTCAATTCTCCTGCCGGTCGAGCCGGTTGGCGGCGCACCAACGACTTATTTAAACAGCCGCACAGACTCCTCTCGGAGAAGCCCTTTGCTAAGTTTTATTTTTCTAAACCCCTTAGCAATCACTTCCTCACAAGAAATCTCGATTTGATTAACACCGGCATCCCTCAAATCCTGGATAGAAGCCGCAAATATAATTTCCGAAACTCCCGCCCAGACACAGGTAGCCGCGCACATCGGGCAAGGCTCACCCGTCGCGTACAGCGTATACCCTTCCAAAGATGGATTCTTCAGCTGGCGAGTCAGATTGCGAATCACATTCACTTCAGCGTGAGCTGACGGATCGCTATCTCTCGTGACCGTATTGTGCCCTCTGGCAACCACTTCATTATCTCTCACAATAACTGCCCCGAAAGGCATGTCGCCTTTCATGGCTTCTTCCAGAGCTATCCTCATAAAGTCTTCAGGAGTCACAGTGTACCTCAGTTTCTCATGGCAACAGCCACTCAGTATACCTCGAACAGCCCCGACAGGGAAAGGGAGCCGGTGGGGCTAAAGCCCTACTACAAACGGTGGGGCTAAAGCCCTACTACAAACTTTGGGCTAAAGCCCTACTACAAACTTTGGGCTAAAGCCCTACTACGAACCTTTGGGCTAAAGCCCTACTACGAACCTTTGGGCTAAAGCCCTACTACGAACCTTTGGGCTAAAGCCCTACTACGAACCTTTGGGCTAAAGCCCTACTACGAACCTTTGGGCTAAAGCCCTACTACAAACGGTGGGGCTAAAGCCCTACTACAAACCCGCCGGCGGCGGCTGTCACTCCCCCCACTGTTTCAGGATACCTTCTAATTCCCCAGCTGATGACTCAGTTGCCCAAACAGAAAAGTTCTGGACAGGATTCCCTTTTTCATGCCTTACCTCACTGGGCTGCGCAGACGCGAAATTGGGCGTTTCCAGACTGAACAGCGATAGCTGCTGGGGTGCTTCCCCCGGTTCATTCTTCTGCGGGGATGTTTTCTGACTGACGAAATCCCCCATCCGCTCGCACCCTTTAGCAAATCGCCGCAGAGTCGTAGCAATCGCCTCGGAACTATTATCAATCCCTATCCACCTGCGCCCCAACTGCGAAGCCACAGCCAGCGCCGTTCCCGAACCAGAAAAGCAATCCAGCACCAAATCTCCCGGATTTGAGGAAGCCTGAATAATCCGAGCCAGCAAATCCGGGTTTTTCTCCGTTGGGTAGCCGGTAATTTTAATATTATGATTGTAGGCGTCCCGAAACTCAAGCCAAATATCTTGTACAGGAATGCCCTTACTTTCATCCAAATATATCTTGCGGCGGGGGTTGCCATTGGCAGACCAATATATCTCCCCCCGCGCATCCATCTCGTCGAGTGTCTTGGGTGGAAACTGCCAGTGCTTCCCTGGTGGCGGACTCATCCCTCGCCAAGACTTGCCGGTTTCCCCATTTCGCACCCCAGGGGCGTGAAGCGGAACTTTCTTATATCTGCGCCCCGTTTCCTTTTCAATGTATTCATATTCTTTTAAAGCCCGCTCATCCGTCCACTGCTCCACAGGCCGGTTCCAGACATAAGTCTCTGATTTTGTGTAAAATAGAATGAAGTCAGCGACATTTCCGTAGGTCTTGCGCGTGTAGTTTTTCGGGTTGCACTTCTTGCGCGTAATCCAATTCCTAAAATTCCCTTTCCCGAACACCTCATCCATAATCACTTTAATATGGAATGCCATGTTTTCATCCAGATGGACATAGATAGACCCGTCATCCGCTAACAGCTCTCGCAGAAGTATCAACCTTTGGCGGATAAATTCAATGTAATGTGCGCCGGCTAACAAGTCACAATAAGCATCAGCCTGAGAGCGGGATTGAAAGACGCTCTTAGTGGCAAACGGTGGGTCGATGTAAATCAGCCTTACTTGCTCTCGAATGGCATAATCATCAAGAAAAGATGCCAGTAACGGTAAGTTGTCACCGTAGTAAAGCCGGTTTTCATCTTCGCCCTCTTGCCTTTGATTGGTCGGCCACAACACAACAGAGTCAGACGGTTTTGTTGCTAAAATCTCACTTTCTGGCAGTTTACCTGGATAGGAAAGGCACACATCCAGACTATTTGTGGTGGCGGGAAAAGCCGGTGTGAGGTCGCCGTTCCATTGAGTTTTGGGAATCCCAGTAGCCATTATACTACCCATTTTGGATTTTGGATTTTGGATTTTGGATTCTATCCCCTCGTTCCCAGCCTCAGGCTGGGAACGCCGTCCTGGAGGCTCTGCCTCCTTCGGGCAGACAAGCAGCATTATTAGCCTAACAGCTTACCAACTTGGTATCACTCCTTATTTCAATACTGGTCTATTCAAAGCTTTTATGCTTTTAATCTGCTTATTGTAAAAAGGGAGGCAGAGCCTCCAGAGTTTCGTTCCCAGGCGGAGCCTGGGAACGAGGGTAAACGAGGGGATAATTCTAATCCCTACGGCACCCACTCCAGCACAATCCCCACGCGACTGTCCTTACTCTCCCTGGCATTTTGCTTCTCAATATCCGCAGAAAGGCGCAGGTGGCGAGTCACAGCATAGCCCACCGAAACCGCCGTCAAACCAACTTCCTCACCGGTTCCCGGCTTAACCCAGCTTTGAGTTAAAGAAATATCCGCCGCGCCGCCGCGAGACAGTGCCAGCAGCAGCCGCGCCCCAACATTCACGCCACCCCTGGAGTAAGAATCGGTTTCCAGATGCCGGTAGCCCACCACCGGCGCAACATTAATATAACTGCCCAGCGGGCGCAGGTAATAGCGCAACTGAGCGCCATAAGCCTGGGTTTCGCCATTAAAAGACGCTTGACAGTCACCGCTCACCGTCAAGCCGGTGCGCCCGACAAAGACATCTTCCACACCGGCATTCCACCCAGCCTTTCCCGCCGCCGAGGGAAACTGCGAAAAGCCCAGCCGCACCCGAGTTTTGAAGCTGGGGTCATTTTCAATATCTTGCAAAACATTGGGCACCTGGCGCAGCCAGCGCTGCAACACCGGCGAACCTTCGATGACTTCAGGGGGTAAATCCAACTCGCCGACGGGAGTACCAGGGGATTGCGCCTGCAAATTTGCCGCCAGCCCTTGTGGGGGAGTCCCGCACCAGCCCGGTGCCGGTGCGAGGGCCAAGCATGCGCCCAGCAGAGTGCCGGTTTTCGCGCTGAAGCGGAGAGCTCGGACTAAAGTCCTGACGGCGAACAGAACCATACTGGCGGATTTGGCGTTGCTCATTAGTGGGGTGAAGCTCTTCCCTTAGCCCCCTCCCCGCGTGCGGGGAGGGGGTTGGGTGCCGGGGTCTAGAATTTAGCAAAAAGTTTTAATCATCTTTTTATTATGCAGCACCCTGGATTTGATATAATGTGCCGGCACCCTCCCCGCGAGCGTGCCCTGCCAAAAAAAAAGCGGTTCCACGTCACGCAGAACCGAAATCCGAACTAACAGAGGAGCGAAACCGGAAACCTAACTAACTACCCCTTGCATCGGAGCAGTCTCTACCGGCTTCATCAAGTACAGCCGGCCTAACTGCCACACATTCGAGACATAAAGGGGCAGTTTTTGGAAAAACTTCACCAATTTAGGTGCGTCCGATTTAGCAATGTCTGCTAGTTTAGCATTATTTTGCGTGCAAATGTCCAGACGGCGGTAAAATTCTGGGTTCTCCACGTCCAGCATCACCGGGAACACGCGCCCAGCCGTCTCGTTGGTCTTCTTAATCACATAAATGTCATACTCGCGGGCGTCCAGACCGAGACAGGCGTAGAAGGCAGAGCGCTGGATGTCGTTGAGATACATGGTGACAAACACCGACAGCAGGAAGAACCGGCTCCACAGCTTGGCCTTCCAGTCGTTCAGCATCTGCGGCTGAGCCTTCATGATGGCGTCAAAGAAATCCCCGTGGCGGTTTTCATCCTGGCACCAGTTCTCGAAGAAGCGGAAGATCGGATAGATCCGGTGTTCGGGATGGGCTTCCAGGTGGCGGTAGATGGTGATGTAGCGCCAGTAGCCAATCTTTTCCGAGAGGTAGGTGGCGTAGAAGATGAATTTCGGCTTAAAGAAGGTGTAGGTGTGATTTTTCGTCAGAAATCCCAGATCCAGGCACATATTGAAATCTGACATCGCCTTGTTCAGGAAGCCGGCGTGGCGAGCCTCATCCCGCGACATCAGCATAAAGCACTCCGCCAGCACGGGGCTTTTGTCCTTCAGCCGCCGGCCCAGTTCCTTGTAGAGCAGGAAGCCAGAAAACTCAGCCGTGCAAGAGCGCTCCAGGAATTCGACGAACAGCTGGCGCGTTTGGCCATCGATGTGAGCCCAGGACTGTTCAAACTCCGCATCCCGCACGAAGTGGTGCCGATTGTAATCGGTGCGGAACTCCTCCAGGATGGCTCTGAGCTCGTCTTCATTGGGCGAGATGTCCATTTTCGCCATCGCCTCAAAATCGGTGGTGTAGAACCGAGGGGTGAGGATGGTTTCCTTGGCGGGGACTTTCACCCCGGGGCGGAGCTCTTCAAAGGCGGGTTTTTTCAGGGAGTCTACCATAGGTCTGTTTGGGCTGTTGTTTGATCGCAGAGGGCTTGAACTGTGCTGCCCTCTCTCAGGCTCAGTTAAGAGAATTTTACAATCATGGCTGCTTTCGCTATGCCCTCCAGTGTACAGCACACCCAGGGACTCCAGACAGCCGGTTGTGTTAAGAGTTACTAAGCATTATAAAGTTTTGTGAACTTTTCTCAGCTTTGCTGCCGGAACAGCAATAACACGCAATAACACACTTGGTCGCGAAAGTCAAGGTATCTGGGTGCTAATCACGGTTTCCTTTTCTTCAAACAGCAGTCGGCAGGCCGATCGTCACGACTGCGATGTGCCACCATGAAAAGAGAAACTGCACGCCGCCTAATCCGTGTATGAGCTACTGCCTCAATCCCCACTGCCAGAAGCCTCAAAACTTCCCCCAGACAGCCGAAACAGCGCAACAAACCTGTCAAACTTGCGGCGCAAAGTTACTGCTGGGCGAGCGCTACCGGGCAATCAAACCAATTGACAGCGGAGGCTTTGGCAGAACTTTCTTGGGGGTGGATGAGTGCAAACCGTCCAAACCCCGCTGCGTGATTAAGCAGTTTCGCCTGCAAGACAGCAGCAGACAAGCCAAAGCCGCTGAGTTATTTCGCCAAGAAGCGGCGCAGCTGGAGCGACTGGGCAAACACCCCCAGATTCCCGAACTGCTGGCCCATTTTGAGCAAGAAGGGCGGCAGTATGTGGTGCAGCAGCACATCGACGGGCAAAACCTGGCCCGAGAGCTGGATGAGGAAGGCCCTTTCAACGAAGCCCAAATCCGCCAGCTGCTCAGTGACTTGCTGCCGGTGCTACAGTTTGTCCACGATCACCAGGTGATTCACCGGGATATCAAACCGGAAAACATTATTCGCCACCGCTTTGACGGGAAACTGGTGCTCGTTGACTTTGGGGCGGCGAAATCCGCCACCGGCACGGCACTGGGCGCAACCGGCACCGTCATTGGCTCCGCTGGGTACGCCGCCCCAGAGCAAGCCCTGGGCAAAGCGGTTTTTGCCAGCGACCTCTACAGCTTGGGCGTCACCTGCACCCACCTGCTGACACAAGTTCCCCCCTTCGACTTGTTCGACACCCGCGAAGGCACTTGGGTGTGGCGGGATTACTTGGTAAACAATCCCGTCAGCCCCCAGCTAGGTCAGGTGCTGGACAAAATGCTGGAAATTCCCATCAAGCGGCGCTATCAGTCCGCCGCTGAAGTCCTCAAAGACTTGAATGGCGAGCCGGTGACTGCAGCGCCGGCTCCTTCCGGCGCTCCCACCTCCCTTGACCCAACCGGCACCGGCAGCGCTTTTGACCCGAACCGCAACCGTCTCAGGGACACCTACCTGATGTGGGCGGCGGAGTTAGTCCTGGGCACAGCCTTTCGCCCCATCAAAGGATTCCACCGCCTCTACAACGGCAAAATTGTCACCGGCTTGCTGTGGATGATTCCACTGGTGGGTGATGTCGGGCACTTGGTGGATCTGTTCCTGATTCCGGAAATGGTGGATGAGTACCGCGAAAAGGCCAGAGCCAGAATGGGCTTGTCCCCTGCCGGTCTGCCGCTCACCGAGCCCGCAGCCATCACCCAGACCGTCCAACTCCCCTCCCGCGGGCAACTCATCCTCAAACTCCTGCAAGCCGCCCGCTCTAGCGGCGGTCAGCTTTCCCTCACTCAAGCGATGATAGCCACCGGCGCAGGCTTTGTGGAAGTGGAAGCCGTTTTGCACGAGATGGTCAAAATTGGTTACGTCAGCGTCGCCAATGACCGAGTTACCGGTGCCGTCACTTACCGGTTCAACCAACTGTAACACCGGCTGCCTGCCGGCGGTGATATAAAATAAAAAGGGGGGAATCTATCTCAACTATAAGAAAAATAAATCACCGGCACCTGTAAAGCCTATGAATAGTAACCGTCTTTCCACCTCATATATTCTCTGCATTGTCTGGTTTTTTGGCTTGGGAGGTCTCCATCGCCTGTACAATGGCAAAATTGGTACAGGACTGCTGTGGCTGTTGACTTGGGGCGTTTTTGGTATTGGGCAGTTTGTCGATCTATTTATTATTCCCAGTATGGTTGAGGAACACGACTTCAAACTGAGAGCCAGGCTGGGAGTGTCTGCCAGCGGCGTGCCTCTGAGCCAATCCTCAATCGCAGAAACAGTTATCCAGCCCGCCAAAGACAAGCTGATGGTCAAACTCGTCAAAGCGGCTGAAGCGAGGGGCGGCAAAATTTCTGTAACCCAAGCGGTGATGGATACGGAAGCCAGCTTTGCCGAGGTAGAAGCCGTTTTGAAGGAGATGGTGAAAACCGATTACGTCAGCGCTGAAAACGATTACCTTACCGGCGTAGTGATGTATCGGTTCAACGAACTTTAGAGAGGGGCTTGGGGCATGGAGCGCCGAGCATTGGGCATGGGGTTATTCCTGAAACCAAACCCCTAGGTGTTAGGTGTTAGGTGTTAGGTGTTAGGTGCAGGGGGTGATATCTTATGTGTGAGGCTTATGTGTGAGATGCTGTGCGTGAGTTTATAGGTGCTATGTGTGAGGAGTGAGGTGTTAGGTGCTAGGTGCTAGGTGCTAGACCTAACCCCTAACCCCTAACCCCTAACCCCTAATCCCTAATCCCTGACCCCTAACTCCCTAATTTCTCGCCAGCCACTTTTGAGCGTTCAGGCGCTGCACGACGCCAAACACCAGCAAGTCGAGCGTAATCTTGCGCTCGTCAATCAAGAACGGCTCAATCGTACTCGGTTTGGTGCCACTGTCAGCGCAGGAAAACGCTTTCTGACCGCCAATCTCCCCTTTCGGGAAATAAATAGAGAACTGGCGCTTCCCACCATTCCAGCGCCCAATCACTTGCCAGCACTCCTCGGCGGAATTCAAGCCAGCAATGGGAATCTTTTGCTTTGACAAACCCAGCTCCACATCCGCAACTCCCTGCTTGGCTAGGGCATTTTTCAGTGCCGGCAGGTAGTCTTGATTGATAAACTCAGCAAACGGCTTGTCTTCAACTGCCGGTGCCTTTTCCTTTTTAGCCGCCTTGGCTGGAGGCTCCTCACCCCCAGCTGTTTCAGCAGGCTTTGTAGCTGCCGGCTTGGCTAATGCGGGGCTGTCAGCTGTTTCCGGTGCGGTCTGCCCTTCTTCGGGGTTGGGATTAGTCGGTGTTTCTTCTGCCATCGTTCGGATCAATCCTTGTGCGTATTTTGGCAATTACTCGCTGCCTCAGCTAGCGAGCCAGGGCGGAGCTGCCCGTATTTTAATAATAAAGCTCTCTGTCGCTAGCCCCCGGCAACCGCCGGCACAATGCTGACTTCATCCCCCTCTTTCAGCGGCGTATCTGTCCCGTCCAAGAAGCGGATGTCTTCGCTATTGACGTAAATGTTCAAAAACCGGCGCGGCTTACCTGTTTCATCGCGCAGCCGGTTTTTCGTGTCCGGATAGATATGCTCCAGAGTGTCCAGCAATTCAGCAATACTGCTGCTCGAACACTCCACAGTGGCTTGATTATTGGTGAATTTTTGCAAGGGAGTCGGAATCAAAACTTTTACGGCCATAGTTAGATGTCGCGTATCAACTTTTCTGTGATTATCAGTCAGCAACCGCAGAACTGCAAGCCCAAGATAAATATTCCTAAATACCTATCTGCGTTTACCTGCATGCATCTGCGGTTAAAAATTCAAAATTAAACCAATACTTGCTGCCATTCCAGCCGGTCGAGGGTGCGGGAGCGCTCTAAAGCCCGCTCGAAACTCTCCAGCTTGGGCTCAATGGTGAGGGGTTCGCCGATAAATCCTTGCACTGCTTCCTGGGTTTTCAGCCCATTGCCGGTGATGTACACGACGGTGCTTTCTTCTGGGTCAATCTTGCCAGCTTCTACCAGTTTCTTGAGCACGGCGATCGTGGTGCCACCGGCTGTTTCGGTGAAGATGCCTTCGGTTTCTGCCAGCAGCTTGATGCCTTCAATAATTTCCGCATCGCTGACGGATTCAATATTGCCGCCGGTTTGACGCGCCACATCCAGAGCGTAGATGCCGTCTGCGGGGTTGCCAATCGCAATCGATTTGGCAATGGTGTTGGGTTTGACCGGCGTCACGAAGTCGCGCCCTTCCCGGAAGGCTGCGGCGATCGGGGAGCACCCGTCTGCTTGCGCGCCGCTGAAGCGGACATTTTTCTCGTCCACCAGCCCGACTTTAATAAATTCTTGAAAACCTTTGTAAATTTTTGTGAACAGGGAGCCGGAGGCCAGAGGTGCGACAATGTGGTCGGGAAGCTGCCAGCCCAGCTGTTCTGCCACTTCGTAGCCCAGGGTTTTGGAGCCTTCGGAATAGTAGGGGCGCAGGTTGATATTGACAAATCCCCAGCCGTGGGTGTTGGCGACTTCGCAGCAGAGGCGGTTTACTTGGTCGTAGTTGCCGTGGACTGCAATCACGGTGGGGCTGTAGATCAGGGTGCCCAGGACTTTGCCTGCTTCCAAGTCGGCGGGGATGAAGACGCAACAGTCCAAACCGGCATAGGCGGCGATGGCGGCGGTGGAGTTGGCCAGGTTGCCGGTGCTGGCGCAGGAGACTGTGGTGAAGCCGAGCTCTTTGGCGCGGGTGAGGGCGACAGACACCACCCTGTCCTTGAAGCTGAGGGTGGGCATGTTCACCGCATCGTTCTTAATGTAAAGTTTTTTGAGGCCCAGGCGACGAGCCAGCCGGTGGGAGCGAACCAGGGGCGTCATGCCGGTGCCCACATCGATGGGATTGTCCGTGGCCACCGGCAGGAAAGGACGGTAGCGCCAGATGGAGTTCGGACCTGCAGAGATGCTTTCGCGGGTGACGTGCCGGCGCAGGGCGTCGTAGTCGTAGCCCAATTCCAGCGGGCCAAAACAGAACTCGCAAACGTGGGTGGCAAGAGGTTCGTACTCCGCGCCACATTCCTTACAGATAAGGGATTTGAAGGTGGCAGCGCTGGTTTGGATTCCGGGTGCGTGCAGTTGAGTCGCCTGGGTCATGGGTCAATCCTCTGGTGGGGGGCGGTGCGGTCTGGGGAGTTATCTTTTTTGATTGTGAATCGATAGTATCACACCGTCAAGAGTGCGTCAACTATACCAGATAAATTTTGTCGGGATTAGTGACGGCGCTGGAAATGGGGCGCTGGGAATGGGGCGCTGGGGATTGGGCATCGGGGATTGGGCCCAGACGCGATTCGGCGTTCTGCAAGAGGTCAGACGCGATTCGGCGTTCTACAAGAGAGCTCCCCCTCATCCCCTCTCCCTTAGCCGCCGCTGACGGGGGGAATGAGCACCACCTCGTCGCCGTTTTGCAGAACCGTGTCAGGCTGTGCGAAGTCGAGGTTAACGCCGAAGCGGGTGATGTCGCGCCACCGTTCGAGTTCTGGATTTTCCGAGTACAGGCGGTCGAGGACAGCAGAAACGGGGGTGCCGGCGGGGAATTCCAGCACCAGTTCAGGGACGCCAAAGGCTTCTTGGTAGATGGCGAACAGTTTCACGGTTACGGTGATGTCAGGAAAAGACATAGGCTTGACCGGCTTGTCGGTGGGAGTCAAGGCAATATTAGGGCATTTTACCGAGTGCCGGTGGACTTCCGCCGCCGCCGCTACTTGCGCGGAAGCCGCCGGTCTTGTAGGATCGATTTTAACAGGAGGTAGTTAACAGTGAAACCAGAACGCATACCCCCAGGTCCAGGGCAAGAATCAGTTTGGGATTACCCCCGTCCGCCTCGCTTGGAGGAAGTGACCAAGCATATCCAAGTAATTTTTAATGGGGAGATTATTGCAGATACCCATCGGGCCAAGCGAGTGTTGGAAACAAGCCATCCTCCCGCCTACTATATTCCTTTTGAGGACATCAAGCAGGGCACTCTGCTAAAGACACAGCGGGAAACTTGGTGTGAGTGGAAAGGAGGGGGTTCGTACTATACAGTAAAAGTCGGTGACAAGCAAGCGGAAAATGCAGCGTGGTCTTATCTTAATCCTGTTCCCTCCTTCTTGGCTATAAAGAACTGCGTCAGTTTTTATCCGGGGCTAATGGATGCCTGCTATGTAGAGGGCGAGCTAGTGAAACCACAGCCTGGTAACTTCTATGGGGGCTGGATCACGAGCGAAATTGTTGGGCCATTCAAAGGAGAACCGGGCACACAGGGTTGGTAGTGCTTTCTATCCACAAGACTGGAAAAAAAATTCACTGCTAGTATAGCACTAAGCTGTTACGCTAATAATGCTGCTTTTCCCTTCAAAGGAGGCTCTGCCTCCTGAGAGGCGTTCCCAGCCTGAGGCTGGGAAAGAGGGGCACGGATTTATCTCGTAGGACAGGCGTCTCGCCTGTCCCTTGTCCATTTCCCAGTAATTAAATAGCGATGTAGCGAACTGCTTGGGAGTAGCGGATCGTGCAGTATCCGGCACAGTCACCACAGGAATTTCACTGCCATTTTTTGCCTCCAACTGCGATATAATCTGATTGAGTTCCGCTTCCGTTGAGGGACTCAGCACGCCAGCCATATCCGTCACCCAACCGCCGTTTACCTGACGGTGGCTGGGAACTTGCTGCACCGTGACAGCCACACCGGCAGAGGGAATGCTGAGGACAGCAATACTCAGCATTCCCGCACCTAAAATTTGCTTGAACTGTACTGCTAACAGCGGTTTAATCACTCAACCTCGTTCTGGCGCTCCTTGCCATCCAGCAAGCAACTAACCGTCATGTCACCCATCACATTAATGGCAGTGCGGCACCGGTCGAGAAACCAGTCCACAGTTATCAGCAAAACGATATACTCCACCGGCAAACCAACCGCCGAGAACACCAGCGTCATCGTCACCAAACCCGCCTCAGGAATCCCCGCCGCACCCACGGAGGCCAAAATAGACGTAAGCACCACAGTAACCTGCTGCGGGAGGGAAAGATTGACCCCAATAACTTGAGCGACAAATAGGGCAGACATTGCCTCATAAAGAGCAGTGCCGTCATGGTTGAAATTGCTGCCGACTAGCGCCCCCAGAGAAGCGGAAGATTCCCGCAAACCGACTTTTTCCTGCAAAGCTTCATAAGTAATCGGCATCGCCGCTATTGAGGAAGATGTCGAAAAAGCCATCAGTAGCGCATCCGAACCGCCAGTCAGCAAGCGTTGCGGACTCACCCAAGAGCCGAACTTCACCCGCAGCAGGTAATAGCAAACCTGCAAAAACAGCGCCACCAGCACCGCCAGCACGAACGCACCCAGGGATTTAAACGGCGCGAAACCTTGAAGGGCAATCGTTTTGGCAACAATTCCAAAAACTGCCAGGGGAACTAGGGTGATTACCCAGTGCAAAATGCGAATCACCGCCTCGAACAACATCGAGATTCCCTGCTCAATTGCCCTGTAGTCTGTCTTCCCCTTGGCAATTTGCTCGGCTTTCAAACCGCGCAGAGCAATCCCGAAAGCGAGAGCGAGGAAAATCAGCTGGATCACATTGTTGTCAACCAGAGGCTTGAGCACCGCATCTGGCACCAGATCCTGAAACAGTTTCCAGGGATCGAGCGTTTGGCTGATTTCAGATGGAGCCGACGGTGCGGAGATGTAACCCCAGCGGCCAGGTTGCACGACATTCGCAACCAAAATACCTATTATAATAGCAACAGTCGTATTTGTCAGCAGAAGACTCGCCAGCCGGCTACCCGCGGTTCCCGGGGCGGTCAAAAAGGAGTGCAGCACCGCCAGCAAAATCAGCGGTGTGGCCAGGGCGCGGAGAGCTTTCAGCACCACGTTGGAGGGAATTGCCAAGTTGTTAATCAAGGCGACATTTTCCGGGCTGGGCTGACCGGCACCCAGCAAAATCCCGAAAGCCACTGCCAAAATCAGGGCAATTAAAATCTGCAAGTAAAGGGGGATGCGCTCCCACAACGGACGCTCTAAGGTTGCCGACTCGCTCATCACAAATTCCTCCTCAGGGGGTAACAGCGGTGGTTCCAGCAACCCGCTTTGTTTAACAAACCGGCTTCTCGAAACCTTCAAGTCTCACTATAGCGGGTTTCAGTTGGATGAAGTAGGGCCCAGAACCCCGGTTTCTTAAAGAAACCGGGGTTCTGAAATTTACACGAAGGATTTAGACGCGCTATATCTCTACAATCTTTGATTCGCCCCGGTTTGACTGGAACGGTTCAGGAGCGGTTGGGCGATGCTTAAAAATTGCTCTTGAGAGTCGCCCGGTGAGGGGGGTGAGCAAATGACCGCGTTCGGAGCTTCTAAGCTCGGGTTTATAAAGTAATTGTTAAGGCACCTCCCGGGCCAGAAACCGGGTTTCTTCTGTAGGAAAGCAGAGTTTTTCGGCTCACCCACCACAAGAAACCCGGTTTATTGTGACTTCACTTTTTCTTTATAAATGACCTCTAAGAAGGGGCTGACCAAAATTAAGCAAGCCAGAGAGAAAAAAGGGTGGCAAGTAGCCGGCCTCTGCTGGCTGGAAGCTGCGAGTCGGGTTCTGCCCCCCGACTTCAGCCGGCGGGGCGCGAAAGCCCGCTTCCACAGCGGGGGGTTGCCACACAGCGCCGGTGTCTGGTAATATTAGATACTATCAGCACCGGCATACAATTCTGATCTCTTATCCTGTCCGATAACTGGACTGGATATCAAGCCACCTGTGGGAGAATTTCCCCAGCACACGCACCGGCGCTGAGACACCAACCAGCGTCGCACCCAAGCGTGGGATGAACCCCACCCCCCACCCCCCGAGGCGTTCAGGCACCGGAGGGGGAGTTTCAGGGGGTTTTCCAGGAGTGGAAAAAGTTTCAATCATCCTTATACTGTGGGACGCCGCACTGACAGCTTAAGCGCCCACTCCAAACCTTAATAAAATCTAACACACTATGAGCTATTGCATCAACCCTCAGTGCCGGTATCGCGACAATCCGAACCCTTCGGAATGCGGAGCCTCCTGTCACTATGAATTTCTCAGAAGTCAGCACGGATATGAGCTAGTCAGATCCCTGCGCGGCTTCAATGGCCACAATGCGGAGATATTTGAAGTCAAGCACAGAGACCGGCCTGAACCGCAAGTTATGAAGGTTCTGCGCGACAGCAGCTCAGACAGCCATCCCGAAAATGATCATTATTTGATAACCCTCTTTAAACGAGAGGCGCAAGTTTTAAACCAGCTGAGTCATCCAAAAGTTGCCAGATTTCATGAATACTTCATTTTCTCACCTCCCGATGCAACCGAGAGACTGCACTGCTTGGTCATGGATAAAATAGCGGGGCAGAATTTGCAGGAGTGGGTGAGGTCGCACGGGCCAATTACCGAAGAACAAGCCCTAGATTGGCTCCGACAGCTAGCCCTGATTTTGGAACAGGTGCATCAAAACAATATTATACACCGGGATATCAAGCCTTCCAACATCATGCGCAGGGAACCCAGTGGCGAACTGGTACTGATTGACTTTGGCGCAGTTAGAGAGGTTACGGAGACAGTCATTCGCCGGCAAGAGGTCACGAAAGTTCTTTCAGTGGGGTACACCGCGACCGAGCAAGAAGACAGAAAACCCGTTCCGCAATCCGATTTCTTTTCCCTCGGGCGCACCTTTGTCTACCTCCTAACGGGGGAAGAACCGAAAAATCTGGGAAATAAGTCAAACCCAAACAAGATAAACTGGCGAGACAAAGCGCCCAACCTATCGCGTAATCTAGCCGATTTTATCGATAAACTGATGTCGCCGCAGATTAAAAACCGGCCTCAAAATCCGCAAGAGATTTTGCGGTTTCTCAAAGAGCTTGAACAGCCGCCGACAAAGGTTGATGCGCCTCACTACAAACTGCTTGCCGGCAGTGCGGCGCTGCTGCTGCTGGGACTGGCAGCAGCAACCGGCGGGTGGTATATAACTGAACCGGGCGGGTGTTCCAAAATTGGGATCAGGAGTTTTCCTCAAGGCGACGATCTGAGTTGTGGGGAAGAAATCCTAATACCAGACGCTCAGGTGCCGGCAAAGCAAAACGGGGCGAATGCCTTCGCTAATGGGAATTACAGCGTAGCGATTAACCGGCTAGACGAGGCGTGGAAGACGCGGCGCGATCCCGAAACTTTGATTTACCTGAATAATGCCCGACTGATGAAGCAAAACGCTTACGCTCACCCGATCGCCGTTGTCGCACCCATCACCAACAACCCGGACAACGCGCAGGAAATTTTGCGGGGAGTCGCCCAAGCCCAAGATGAGTTCAATGGCGATCCAAAAAATAATGGCACAGGTTTGAAAGTGCTGATTGCGGATGATGCCAATGACCGTGCCAAAGCTAAACTCATTGCAAACGCGCTGGTGTCGAAAGGCGACATTTTAGCCACTGTCGGTCACTTTTCTAGTGACGCAACTCTGGAGGCAGTGCCTGTCTACCAGCAGCACCAGTTGGTCTTGATTGCGGCAGCCAGCACCTCAGTAGACCTTGTACCTTACGGCAATATGATCAATCACGTTTTCTTTCGCACCACACACAATAATTCCGTATCTGCCCCAGCTTTAGCTGGCTATCTGATCAACCGCGCCCAGCAGAAAAAAGCGGCAGTCTTTTACAATCCCCAGAGCAATTACAGCAGAGATTTGCGGCAGCAATTCCGCATTAGCTTCGAGGCGAGTGGCGGAGCAGTCATAGAGGAGGTTGATTTGTCTGACGCCTCCTTCAATGCCGGTACTGCCATAAACCGGGCCCAGCAAAAAGGAGCGACAGCGCTTGTCTTATTTCCGGACAGCCAGAAGAGGGAAAACTCCTTTCTACATACCTTACCGGTGATTACAGCCAATCAGGGACGTTATTGGATGATGGGAGGAGATAACCTTTACAATCCGGATATATTAAAAATCGTAGGGCCAGCGGCTGCGAACTGCTTGGTGGCGGCTATTTACTGGCACAGTTCCAGCAATTCTAACCCAGAATTTTCCAAAGCCGCTAAAGAAAAGTGGGGAGGAGAAGTCAGCTGGCGCACGGCTTCAGCCTATGACGCCACTCGCGCACTGATAGCGGCTTTAGCAAAAAAACCTCAACCGAACCGTTCTGACGTGCGGCTGGCTTTATCAGATCCCTACTTTAAAGCCAGCGGTGCTACGGGGACGATTAGTTTTAGCGGCGGCGAAAGGAAGGAACCGGTTATAGATCTGGTCAAATTAGTGCGGGATAAATGCTCTACAGGTTATGTCTTTGTACCGGTAGATGCTTCCGAAGACAGTGCCGAGAAACCGGCGTGCACCGGCACACCCTAAAAGCCGGTTGACCCAACTAAATTTTAGCAATCCTATCTCAACCCCTCCCGCCCAGCGACAGGCTTTTGACCGGGGGACAAATTCCCCCCCCTCCGTTTCCTTGAATTTTATCTTTTTTTCCTGCCAGTAACTTAGTCAAGCACGCCACCACCGGCGAGCTAGTGCTGCAATCTTTACACTGGGATGGCAGCACCGGCATAGAAATCTTGGCCCTAGACAGAGGCCCGGGCATGGCCAATGTCAGCCGCTGCCTCAACGATGGCTTTTCCACTGCCGGCACAGCCGGAACCGGCCTGGGCGCTATCCGCCGCCTCTCCGATGTCTTCGACATTCACTCCTCCGCCGGTACCGGCACCGCCCTGCTGGCTCGCCTGCGCTCGCGCCCCCTGTCCCCCCCCGCCCCCGATTTGGAAATCGGTGCCGTGTGCTTGCCCAAAGCCGGTGAGCAAGAGTGCGGCGATGCGTGGGCGTTCAGCCGGCATCAAGGGCGCAACTTGATTCTGGTCGCGGACGGGTTGGGCCACGGCCCCGCTGCGGCGGCGGCGTCCTCGGAAGCAGCCCGCATCTTTCAGCAGAGCGCCGGCCTCCCCCTCGAAGAGATCGCAAAAGCCGCTCACGCCGCACTGCGTCCCACTCGCGGAGCGGCGCTGGCAATTGCGGAAGTCAGCCCCAACCTGCAAGCGGTTCGCTTTGTGGGAGTGGGAAACATTGCCGGCGCGATTGTTACTGCTCAAGGCTCTCGCAGTTTAGTTTCTTATAATGGCACCATCGGGTATGAAATTACCAAGATTAAAGAATTTGTCTTTCCGTGGCCTCAAAACGCCCTTTTAGTGATGCACTCCGACGGCTTGGCAACTCAATGGCGTCTCGACCGCTATGCCGGTTTGGCGGCAAAACACCCCAGCCTGATAGCCGGTGTTTTGTACCGGGATTTCAAAAGGGGACGGGATGACGTAACAGTTTTAATCGCCAGGGAGGGAAAACTATTGCCATGAACATTTCCATCCTGACCGTCGAAGTGCGTTTGGAAACCGATGTGGTGCTCGCCCGCCAGCGCTCGCGCCTGATCGCTAACTTGCTGGGGTTTTCCCCCCAAGACCAAACGCGGATCGCCACCGCCGTATCCGAACTCGCCCGCAACGCCTTCCAGTATGCCGGTGGCGGCAAAGTCGAATTTGCGATCGCCGAGGAAGCCGAAATCGGGAGATCCGCTCGCCCCCTCACCCCCTCCCCAGCTCAGCTGCTGGCGATCCGCATCTCCGATCGCGGGCCAGGAATTTCCAACCTAAAGGCCATCCTAGACGGGCAGTACACCTCGCCCACCGGCATGGGACTGGGGATAGCCGGCGCTCGCCGACTGGCGGACCGGTTCGACATCGAATCCTCTCCGGGGAAGGGAACCGCCGTGCGTCTCGCCAAGTACCTGCCCGCCCCAGCACCCCCCGTCACCCCCCAGACGCTGGCGGAAATTGCCCAGCAACTGGCGCAGCGCGCCGGTCAAACTCCACTCCAAGAGATACAGCAGCAGAACCAAGAACTCCTCAGAACCCTCGACGAGTTGCGCCGGCGTCAGGAGGAGCTGACCCTGCTCAACACAGAACTGGACGACACCAATCGCGGCGTAGTGGCGCTTTATGCCGAATTAAACGAAAAAGCGGATTTCTTGCAGCGAGCCAACCAGCTGAAATCCCACTTTCTCGCCAACATGAGCCACGAGTTTCGCACCCCGCTCAATGCCATTCTCAGTCTTTCTTGGCTCCTGCTGCAGCGCACCGATGGCGAGCTGACCGCCGAGCAAGAAAAGCAGGTCGGCTACATGCGCAAGTCCGCTGAAGCTCTTTTAGCCCTGATCGACGACTTGCTGGATCTGGCTAAGGTCGAAGCAGGCAAAATGACTGTCCGCTGCCAAGAATTTGAAGTCCACGAGCTGTTTAGCGCTTTGAGAGGGATGCTCAAACCGCTGCTGTCTTCCAACTCTTCTGTCGCCCTGATTTTTGACGAGCCTGCCGGGCTCCCTCCCTTAAACACCGATGACGGGAAACTCTCGCAAATTTTAAGAAATTTTATCTCCAACGCCCTGAAATTTACAGAGCGAGGTGCTATTCGAGTGTCGGCAAAAATAGGCCCTGACAGCACGGCCCTCTTTTCCGTAGCCGATACCGGCATTGGCATCGCGCCGGAAGATCGGGAGGGGATTTTTCAGGAATTCACCCAAGTGGAGAGTGCCGTGCAAAAGCGAGTTAAGGGCACGGGAATTGGGCTGCCCCTGTCGAGCAAACTGGCTGAGTTGCTGGGGGGCAGCATTTCCCTGGAAAGTGAGTTGGGAAAAGGCTCGACGTTTTCTCTGACCGTTCCCCTCGTTTATGCGGGAGCGGCTAAAGTGCAGGCCAGTCCGCCGGTCAGCCAGCCAATAGATCCAAACCGCTCTCCTGTACTGGTGGTGGAAGACAACCGGGAAACCCTGTTTATTTACGAGAAGTATCTCCAGGGATCTCCCTTCCAAATTATATCAGCGCGAACGGTCAAAGAAGCCAGGGCTGCCTTGCAGGAATTTCGACCGGCAGCGGTGATGCTCGATATTTTGCTGGACGGAAAAAGCGGCTGGAGCTTGATTTCAGAAATCAAAGAGAATCCCGCCCTCAGGGATATTCCAGCGATCGTCATAACGCTGGTTGACAACCAGACGAAAGCGCTAGAATTAGGAGCGGATGCGTTTTGCCTGAAGCCGGCGGGGCGAGATTGGCTGTTGTCAACGTTAAAAACCTTGACCGACCGAAACAAGCAAAAGAAAAAATTTTTGATAATTGATGACGACGAAATTTCTCGGTATTTGCTAAAAGGACTGCTGGCTGACTGGCACGGTCAAGTCCTTGAGGCTGGCACCGGCTCGCAAGGGCTCGCCCTAGCGCGCCAAGAAAAACCCCAGGCCATATTTATGGATTTGGCCATGCCAGAAATCAGCGGTTATGAAGTGATCTCCCAGCTCAAATCTCACCCAGAAACCCGAGAAATTCCTGTTATTGTCAACACCTCACAGCGCTTGCAGGCAGAGGAGTTAAAGTTCTTAGACCGCTCATGTGTGGCTGTTATTTATAAGGAAAATATATCCCCGCAGGTGGCGCTTGCCAAACTAGAGGAAGCCTTGGAAAAAGCTGGAGTAAACCGAGAACAAAGCCAGGATAAATCAGATGTTTGAGAAGCCGCGAGTCACTATTTTAAATGTAGACGACAGCGAAACAAACCGCTATATTATCAGCCGCATCCTCACCAAAGCGGGATTCGATGTTGTGGAAGCAGGCACCGGCTTGGAAACCCTCCGCCTAGCCGCGCAGCAGCCAGATTTGATTGTTCTGGATATCCATTTGCCGGATATGAACGGGTTTGAAATATGCCGGCAGTTGAAAGCCGACCCGGAAACAAAATCAATACCGATTCTACACCTGTCTGCCAGTTTTGTCAAGAGTGAAAACAAAGTGCAGGGGTTAGAGGGAGGTGCGGACGGCTACCTGACGCAGCCGGTGGAGCCGGCAGAACTGATCGCCACGATCAATTCCCTGCTGCGGCTGCGCCGGGCGGAGGAAGCAGCCAGGGTAGCGGCTCAACAGTGGCAGACAACCTTCGACGCCATCTGCGACGGGGTTTGCCTGCTCGACCGCGAGGGAAAGATATTGCAATCCAACAGGGCGATGGGGGAGCTGCTGAACTTGCCGGTGGGGGAAATCCTCGGTCGCCCCTATTACTTACTGGTGAGCGACGCCTTCAGGTGTGCCGGCCTGCTTCCGGTTTTGGGCGTGGAAAAGACGCTGCAGCGAGAGTCTGCTGAGGTAAAAGTTGAGGGCGGCTGGTTGAAGCTGACTGCAGATCCGGTGTTCGAGACCTTTGGAAATTTCACCGGCTCGGTTTGCATTTTGTCGAATATCACCGGGCACAAGCAGGCTGAGGAAGACCTGCACAAGCGCAATCAGCGGCTGAAGCTTTTGTCCTCAACAGCCAGCCAGCTGCTGCTGAGCGACTCCCCAGAAGAATTGCTCCCCACCCTGCTCGAGCAGCTCTCATCCGAGCTGGAGTGGGAGGTGTATTTCCACTACCTGACGGGTGAGGGTGGGGGAGGCTGGGGGCTGGCTTCCTGCGGCGGCGTCCCCGAGCCGGTGGCTCGCGGCATAGAGAGGTTCGAGCTCGATGATGTCGCCAGCCAGAAGGCTATCGCCGAGCGCCGCCCGGTGGTTGCAGAGCAAATTCAGCAGTCAGCCTGTGCGAAAATGGAGCTGCTGCGCTCTTTGGGGCTGGGGGCTTACGCTTGCTACCCCCTGCGGGCGCACGACCGGCTGATTGGCGCACTGTGTTTTGGCACCCGCCGCCGGTCTAGCTTCGAGTGGGATGAGCTAGTGACGATGGAGGCGATTGCCGACCAAGTGGCTGTGGCGCAGGAGCGAGCTCGCTTGATCAAAGAGTTGCAGCTGCAAACGAAAGAGTTGGGCGAGGCGAACCGGCTCAAGGACGAGTTTCTGGCGACGCTCTCCCACGAGCTGCGAACGCCCCTGAATGCGATTTACGGCTGGGCTCAGCTGTTGCGGACGCGCAAGTTTGACGAGGAGACAATCGCTCGCGGCTTGGAGACGATCGAGCGCAACGCCGAGTCGCAGACTCAGCTGATTGAGACGCTGCTGGACGTTTCGCACATTGTCCAGGGCAAGCTGCGGCTAAACCTGCGGTCAGTGCCTCTGATTCCCGCGATTGAGGCGTCTTTGCAGGCGGTGCGACCGGCAGCTGAGGCCAAAGCCATAAAGCTGGAGTCGGTGCTGGACGGTTCAGTGGAATGCATCCGGGCAGATGCCAGCCGGTTGCAGCAAGTGCTGTGGAATTTACTTTCCAACGCGGTCAAGTTCACGCCCGAGGGGGGGCGAGTTGAGCTGCGCGTGTCAGCCGTTCGGGCGGTGCTTTCCGCCCCCGCCAGGGACAAACCCCCCAGCGCCAGTTGCCAGCCGCCACAATTGAGCAATTGCCTGCAAATTCAGGTCAGCGACACCGGCATTGGCATTAGCGCCGATTTTTTGCCTCATGTCTTCGATCGCTTCAGCCAAGCCGACGGCAGGATGGCCCGCTGCTACAGCGGCCTGGGGCTGGGGCTGGCAATGGTGCGCCACCTAGTGGAACTGCATGGCGGGTTTGTCCGCGCCGAGAGTCCGGGGCTGGGGCTGGGGGCGACGTTCACGGTGGGGCTGCCCCTCCTGGAAGACGGTGCGCGGGAGACAGGGCGGGCAAAAGATGCCGAGAGCGCGCAGGCGCTCACCCCCTTATCCTCTCACCCCCTGTCCGGTTTGCGGGTGCTGGTGGTGGATGACGAAGGCGATGAGCGCGATTTGCTGACTGCGATCCTCGAAGAGTACGGTGCCCGGGTCAGTGCGGCGGAGTCGGCAACGGCGGCGCTAAAAGTCCTCGACCGCTGGCGACCGGATATTTTAATCAGCGATATTGCCATGCCCGATACCGACGGCTACTCGCTGCTGCGTCAGGTGCGCCGCCGCGAGTCAGAACGGGGCCGGTGGATTCCGGCTGTGGCCCTCACGGCTAGCGCCGGTGAGCAAAGCCGCAACCAAGCGATGGCGGCGGGCTTCCAGATCCACATCGCCAAGCCGGTGGCACCGGCAGAGTTGGTCGCCGAGCTTGCGGCTCTCGTTGCCAACATCCCCCAGTTAGGTGTTAGGGGTGAGGGGTTAGGGGTTAGGGGTGGGCGTTGCACAGTAGAAGGATGATTGAAACTTTTTCCCTCATTGAAAACCCCCTCAAACTCCCCCTCCCCGTACACGGGGAGGGGGTTGGGGGGTGGGGTTCATCCCACAAATGTGCAACGCCTAGGGGTTAGGTGTTAGGGGTTAGGGGTTAGGGGTGAGGGGTTAGGGGTGAGGGGTTAGGGGTGAGAGGTTAGGGGTGAGGTCTGTTACCCACCACCCAACACCTAACACCTAACACCCAGAGTTAGGTCTGCCACCTACCACCTAACACCTAAAACCAAGGGTTTGGGGGCCAAGATAACGTTTCAATGAGTCATTAAAGAAAGGAGAAAATCTATTTTATAGCGGTTTTCAGTTGGATGAACTACGCCCCAGAAACCCGGTTTCTTTAAGAAACCGGGTTTCTCAGTACCTCACTAATACGAGAAACGCTATATAATTAAATCTTAATTTAAACTGCTACCAGGGATTGTGTGAAATATGAATGACGTTGAATAGATTAATTTTTGGGCTGGTGGGAAAAGTCATTTCATATCATGTCGCTGAACTGCTGCAATGTGCGGCTAATGCCCAATGCCCAATGCCCCATGCCCCATGCCCAATGCCCCATGCCCCATGCCCCATGCCCCATGCCCCATGCCCCATGCCCTTAAAAAATCTGCTCCAGTCTGTGAAAATCGCGTTTCACTTCTTCCCAAAGAGAGCGATTGTGAGGGTCAGTCCGCAGGGCTTTTTTCAGGTAGATTCTGGCCTTATCCAGCTGTCTCTCTGCAATCAGGTGACGCCCCCAGCGCTGATAGGCGATGGCTTGCCACTGGCGCACTTCGGCGTCGTGGGGGATGCGCTGCGCCAGAGCTTCCACCAGTGCGATCGCGCGGGGAAAGCGCTGGTATTTGAGCAACTCCTGCAACTGCTGGTAGGAGTTCCGCTTCAGCTGCAGCTCAACTTCTGACAGCTGGGGATTTTCTTCAAACTTCGGCGGTTTGCGCGTCACCTTTACTGCCGGCGGCGGAGTTTCGCTTGACGGAGAGGCACTGGCTGGTGTATAATTTCGCGACTGATTTTCCTCAGACTGGGTGCAAACGCCGAGCAAGATTTTGTAAGCCTCGTGCAGCTGGATAAACTTCTCGTGCGCTTGCCGGTTGCCAGGGTTGACATCCGGATGGTACTGTCGCGCCAGACGCCGGTAAGACGCCTTAACTTCCGCCACACTCGCTCCCGCTCTCAACTCCAGCAGTCGATAGCACTCTGCAATCTTCATTCCCTTCACACCACACACAAAAAAATGGCAGAACCTTTAGCTGAAGATTCTGCCATTTTTAACGTTTCTCAGCACAGGGAAAGCAAAAACCCGGTATCTTTAAGCAGCGGAATTGCTCAACCCCTGGCCCTAGACAGGGCGGTCCTCAATCACCCGGTCGATCAGCCCGTACTCCTTAGCTTCCTGAGCGGACATGAAAAAGTCGCGATCCATGTCCTTCTCAATCCTGGACAGAGGCTGGCCGGTGCGGTCAGCGTAAATTTGATTGAGCTGAGCGCGGATGCGCAGGATCTCCCGCGCCTCGATTTCAATATCGCTCGCTTGCCCGCGCGTGCCGCCGGAGGGCTGGTGGATCATGATCCGCGAGTGGGGCAGGGCCACACGTTTGCCCTTCGTGCCGGCAGTCAGCAGGAAAGAGCCCATCGAGGCGGCCAGTCCCACACAAATGGTCACCACGTCCGATTTAATGTGCTGCATGGTATCATAAATTGCCATGCCTGAGGTGACGTAACCGCCGGGGGAATTGATGTACAGGATAATATCCTTGCCGGCATCTTCCGAATCCAAGTAGAGCATGACAGCGATGATTTGATTCGCCAGTTCGTCGTCAATGTCTTTGCCGATAAAAATAATCCGCTCCCGGTAGAGGCGATTGTAGATATCAATCCACTGGGTATAGGAATCCCCGGGCATCCGGTAAGGAACTTTAGGTATACCAATAGGCATGGTGCGGCACTCCGTTTTTGACTGGGGACTAGGGGGATTTTAGATGATTTCTCGCTTCTTGACGAGCGCCTGGAAGCGAGAGTTACGAGATTTTTGCCTCAATATTGGCGTATTTCTTTGCAGTCGGAACCGGCTTTCTTTGCGCCGGTGCCGGCAAGACACTCAGATAGCACCGGCAGCTGGCAGTGGTTTGGGCTGTTCTGCCTTATCTTCCAGAACGCGGTCGATCAGGCCATACTCTTTGGCTTCGTAGGGCGTCATGTACAGCAGCCGGTCCATGTCCTTAGCGATTTTCTCGGGCGTCTGGCCGGTGTTGCCCGACAGGATATCAAGCATCGTCGTTTTATTGGCCAGAACTTCCCTAGCCCGAATTTGAATATCTGTCGCTTGGCCGCGAGTGTAGCTCTTAGGCTGGTGCAGGACAATAGAGGCGTGGGGCAGACTGGCGCGGCAACCTTTTGTCCCAGCTGACAGCAGCATAGCAGCCATGCCCATCGCCATGCCCATGCAGATCGTGTGCACCGGCGGCTTAATATACCTGATCGTGTCGCAGATGGCAAAGGCTTCCGTTTCAAAGCCAATCGGATCGCCGCTGTAGCTGGAAGTGCCCGTCGAGTTGATATAAATCTTGATCGGTTTCTCTGGGTCTTCGTACTGCAAGTACAGGAGTTCTGCGACAATCAGTTCCGTTACCGCCGGCACCAAAGGCATGCCCAGATAGACGATTCGCTCCTTCAGAAGCAGGGAGGGCAAATCTGGGGGAGGGGTGCGGTAGTAGGCATCCCCGTAGTAGGGCGATTGAACAGCCTGGATGGGTAACTTCATACCGATTGGTTGCCTGAGATGATGACGCTATCCTTAACATAGTAGCGTGACCCCCGCTAGGACAGGGAAGGGGACTCGAGAGGTTGAAACCCGTCCATAAATTTGGGGGCTACCCACAGCATGGAGGATTTATGAAAGTTGGCCTGCAACCGGCACTCAATGATGCCAATCTTGACGCGGCGCAACCCAGCAGCCAGCGTCAGCTGTCGATTTCCATCTCTGCGATCGCGGACACCGTTGACCGGTCTGTCCCGCTCAATTTGTGCCTGATACTCGATCACAGCGGTTCCATGAGCGGGCGTCCCCTGGACACCGTGAAAAAGGCGGCGCACCGGCTGGTTGACCGGCTCAATCCAGGCGACCGGCTGTCCGTGATCGCCTTCGATCACACCGCCAAAGTCATCATCCCCAATCAGGCGATCGAAGATCCCGCCCGCATCAAAAAGCAAATCGACCGGCTGCACGCCGAAGGGGGGACAGCCATTGATGCCGGCCTCAAACTGGGGATTGACGAACTGGCCAAAGCCAAAAAAGACACCGTTTCCCAAGCCTTTCTGCTGACCGACGGCGAAAACGAGCACGGCGACAACAACCGCTGCGTGAAGTTGGCCCAGCTGGCTGCCGAATACAAGCTAACTCTCAACACCCTGGGATTTGGCGATCACTGGAACCAAGACGTTCTGGAAAAGATTGCCGACGCCGCCGGCGGCAGTCTGGCCTATATTGAGCGTCCCGAGCAAGCCGCCGATAAATTTGCCCAAATGTTCAACCGCCTTTCTGCTGTGGGGCTGACCAATGCCTACCTGCTGCTGTCCCTGACGCCCAAAGTGCGGCTGGCGGAACTAAAACCGATCGCGCAAGTTGCGCCCGACGTGATTGAACTGCCGGTGCAAAGGGAGGGAGAGCGGTTTGTCGTCCGCCTGGGAGACTTGATGAAGAACGCCCCCCGGGTGATTTTGGCTAACCTTTACGTTGGCCAGCTGGCCTCAGGCCAGCAGCCGGTTGCCAGCCTGCAAGTGCGCTACGACAACCCCGCCGACCGCCGGGAAGGGTTGCTCTCCGAAGTGGTGTCGGTGGATATCAACGTCCTAACCGCATACCAGCCGGCTCAAGACCCCCAAGTGCAGCAGCACATCCTGGCTTTGGCCAAATACCGGCAAACTCAGCTGGCCGAGCAGAAATTGCAGCAAGGCGACCGTTTGGGTGCCGCAACCATGCTGCAAACCGCTGCCAAAACTGCCCTGCAAATGGGCGACAAGGGCGCAGCAACCGTGCTGCAAAGCAGCGCCACCCAGCTGCAACACGGCGAAGAACTATCGGAAGCCGACCGCAAGAAAACCCGGATTGTCTCCAAGACTGTTTTGCAGCAGTAGAAAGTAGGGGGCGTTGCCTGTGGTAACGCACCCGCATTTCCTGTTCGCAGTAGGGCTAAAGCCCAAAGTTCGCAGTAGGGCTAAAGCCCAAAGTTCGCAGTAGGGCTAAAGCCCAAAGTTCGCAGTAGGGCTAAAGCCCAAAGCGCCAGATCAAACCAAGACTGTCCTAAGCTGTTAGGCTTTTAACCTGCTTTACCTTTGAAAGGAGGCAGAGCCTCCAGATTGCGTTCCCAAGGAGGCAGAGCCTCCAGATTGCGTTCCCAGGCAGAGCCTGGGAACGAGAGAGACTGTCCTAGCACCGGCAACCAGCACTGGGGGCAAAAACCAACGCCCCGACTCACCGTACCGCACGCCATAGAGAGTCGGGGCAGATTGATTGCAGCAATCGCAAAATTTAACTCAAATTTAACTCGGATTTCGCGAGCCATCGCCTCTGAATCATCAAGCCATCACCGAAGCGTAAGGGCGGGCAAAAATCATCCGACCGGCAGAAGTCTGCAGCGAAGACGTCACCACAACTCGCAGTTCGCCGCCGATATGGCTGCCGCCTTCTTCCACAACCACCATCGTGCCGTCTTCTAAATACCCAATTCCCTGAGCCGGCTCCTTCCCTTCCTTGAGAATCTTCAAGTCGATGTTGTCTCCCGGCAGATAAGTCGGGCGCACAGCCTGCGTCAGGTCATTAATATTGAGCACCGATACCTTCTGCACCTTGGCGACTTTACTGAGATTGTAGTCGTTCGTCAGCAGGGTGCCGTTGATTTCTTGGGCCAGCCGCACCAACTTGGCGTCCACCGTGTGCAGGTCTTCGTAGTCCGCTGAGTTGATGATAATCCGCTCTGGGTAAGTTTCCATCAGCCGCTTCAGGATGTCCAGCCCCCGCCGCCCCCGCACCCGCTTTTGGTCGTTCGAGGCGTCTGCTACCAGCTGCAATTCCTGGAGCACGAACTGCGGCACCAGAATTTGGCCCTCGACGAACCCCGTCCCCAGCAGCTGTTCAATGCGACCGTCTATAATGCAGCTGGTATCGAGCACTTTGGTGGAAACTGGCTTGAGCGTCCCCTCCGCCACTAGCAGGCTTTCCACGCTGTGGGGATTAATCAGCCGCAAAAAGCCGCGCCCGTGGGTGTCCGCCAAGTTGACCCCAGAATAGGCAAACAGGATGCTGCCCACAACCGCCACCAGGGGCTTTATGAACCCAAAATCCTGGGGGATCGGCAGCAAAAACAGCGGTGCCAGCATCAAGTTGGCCACCAGCAGCCCCAGCACCATGCCAACCGCACGGGTGAGCAGCATTTCCACCGGCATTTGCCGGACTTGCGCTTCGATGCGCCGGTAGGTCGTCTGCGCCCACAAGCCCACTGCAGCCCCAATAATGCCGCCAAAAACGCCTGTTACTGAGCGCAACCCTTCTAGATTCGTCACCTGCTGCATGGCGCTGTCCGGCAGCATGTCAATGCTGTAGAAACCTATTCCTGCAGCTGCTAGGATAATTGAACTTACAATGATTACATCAAGCATCGTTTTAAGCTGATAGATGTCAGTCTGAACTCCTGCAGGAGGAATTCAGAGCGCGATTAGCGCTTGACTAATCGCCAAGCTACTATATCCTTTATTATATCCTCAGGGACTTTTGCTCTCTGTTTCCTGAATACCCGTCTCCTTCAGTCCAGATTCCCGCCAATCCGAAAAATATCTCCTTCTTTGCCTGCCGTGGATACCGCTGAGCTTCTTTCTACCACCTTACCCCCACCCGCGAGCACCGGCATCCCCTGTTCAGCTTATCTTCACATTCCCTTCTGCCGCCGCCGCTGCTACTACTGCGATTTCCCCGTCTCTGTCGTGGGCGACCGCAAGAATGGGGACAACTCCGGCACCATCCAGCACTATGTTGAAGTGCTTTTGCAGGAGATTAGCATAACGCCAGCTTTTTGTCAACCTCTGGAAACAGTTTTTTTTGGGGGCGGCACCCCATCCCTGCTGTCGGTTAGCCAGCTCGGGCGCATCCTGGACGCGCTCCACCGGCAGTTTGGCATCGCCGCCGGCGCTGAGATTTCCATCGAGATCGACCCCGGCACCTTTACCCTCGAACAGCTGCAGGGCTACTGCAGTGCCGGCGTCAACCGCATCAGCGTTGGCGTCCAAGCGTTTCAGGACGAACTGCTCCACCTGTGCGGGCGCTCCCACACAGTCTCCGATATTTACGCCGCGATCGACTTATTGCGCCGTGCCGGTGCGGACAACTTCAGCCTCGACCTGATTTCCGGACTCCCCCACCAAACCCTCGAGCAGTGGCGGGCTTCCCTAGAGGCAGCCGTGGCCCTCGCTCCGGCCCACATTTCTACCTACGACCTGATCGTAGAGCCAAAAACCCCCTTCAGCCGCTACTACCAGCCGGGGGTTCAGCCCTTGCCCTCCGACGAAACAGCTGCCCAAATGTACCGGCTGGCGCAGCAAGTTCTCACCCGCGCCGGTTACGAGCACTACGAGATTTCCAACTACGCCAAACCGGGCTATCAGTGCCGGCACAATCGGGTTTACTGGGAAAATCGCCCCTACTACGGTTTTGGTATGGGTGCCACCAGCTATGTCGGCGGGCACCGCTTCACCCGTCCTCGCAAGACATGGGAGTATAGCGAGTGGGTGCAGTCGCAAGCAGAAAGGCGATCCCCCCAACCCCCCTTAAAAAGGGGGGCTGTAGAAACTGCAATGGAAGATGCCGGCACCTCGGATTCCGATATTCTGCTGGAAACCTTGATGCTGGGGTTGCGTTTGGCAGAAGGCGTGAGCTTGTCAGCTTTTGCCGAGCAATTTGGCACCTGCACCCTGCAACAGATTTGCAAGTGCTTGCAGCCTTACTGCCGGCAAGGGTGGGTGGAAATTGTCGGGGGTGACGGCGTGCCGGTGGCTGCATCCGACTGCCATCAATTACCCGCAGAAGGGCGGCTGCGCTTGAGCGATCCAGAAGGGTTTTTGTTTTCCAACACCATTCTGGCAGCTCTGTTTGGCGAACTTAGCTAAGGGAAATTTTTTTTGAACCGCTCCTGAGCCAAGAGCGCCAAGGTAAGAGAGAGGTTTTCACTGTAAATAATCCGAGTTGCAACTTTTGGAGGCAGAGCCTCCAAAGCGGCGTTCCCAGGCCGTAGGGGCGGTGCCCCCGTGCCCGCCCCGGAACGAGGGGATGTGGCTAGTGCTATAAATCCAAAATCCTTGCATCTAAAATCCAAAATCCCAGTGCCCCACGCCCAAAAAACATGATTCCGATTGCCGATAACATTATAACTCGCAGCCGGTCGATTGTCAATTATTTGCTAATCGGTTTCACAATTGCCCTGTTTCTGTGGGAGTTGAAACTGGAAGCTGCCGGAAATATCAGCGATTTTCTGCTGTCGTGGGGAGTCGTTCCCCAGCAGTTGAGTGCCGTGGCTGCAGAGGCAATCGGGCAGAGAAACCCAGCCGCTTGGTTTGTTTTGCTATTCATGTCCGCCCGCTCTCTGCTGCTGGCGATGTTTCTCCACGGCAGCTTTAGCCAAATTTTGGGCAATCTTCTGTTTCTGTGGGTGTTTGGCAAGAGTGTGGGGGAGATTCTGGGAGGCGGGCGATTTTTGCTGCTCTATTTGCTTTGCGGCGCACTCACCGGCATCGCCCAAATTCTGCTCTCCCCCGCAACAGCCGTGCCGGTGGTGGGGGCGAATGGGGCGGTTGCGGGCATTTTAGGAGCCTATTTTTTAAGCTTTCCCAAGGCAAAAATTGACAGCATTCTGCCGCTGGCTATCGTATATATCCCCATCGAACTGCCGGCGCTTTTCTACCTGCCTTGGTGGTTTGCGCAGCAGGCGTTTTATGGGATTGGGCAGCTGGAAGTTGCCGGTGGCGTCAATCCGGGAGGGATGGCGTACTGGGCGCAGTTTGTGGGGTTGGCTCTTGGCGCTTGCTTGGTGCCGGTGATGGCAAAGCGCAAGCCCAGCACTGCGATTTATTAGAAACGTAGGGTGCGTTACCCTTGGGTAACGCACCCTACAAGTGAGACGCTACCTCAAGCATCAAGCTGACTGTTCTGCCAGCATTTCTCTGTCGCAAGTCTCGCGCTTTGGCTGCATCCCTTCGCAAACCTGCAAGCGAGCGCAAAGAATCTTTTGGGACATAATAATATTGGCTGGCTTAGCCGTGTGAATTTCTAGCTGAGCCTCTGGTATCGCTTCAAACAGCAGGCGCTCTCCCGGAAAAATAACCCGGTCATAAAACCCATTTGTCAGCTTCGGGAGCCGAACAATTTGCAGGTGAGCCGTCCCGTTAATATAGCAGCAGAGAATGGCAGAGGTGGTCTCAGAGCAGAAAATCTCGTCAATTTGAATCATAGCGGCAAATCCCCCTGGATATCGATTACTGTTCTTTTCTCAGGAAACCGGGCTTCTATTGAGCACGAATCGGTTATTTGCGGGCGCGGAGCGCACCGGCAAACTGTTTTGCTGCACGGAGAGGGAGCGTGCTTTCGCTCGCTGTCCCTAAAATTGGGAGCGCCCACTCACTCAGTTCTTCAGGCAAAGGTACTTGAACGCCGGCACCTAACCCTTGGGCTTCCTCTCCTGAGAGGGAGCGGAAACTTCCCCAATACAGAGCTGCTGTTTAGCTTGTTTCAACTGTTGCCAAAGCGCCCCGATTTCTTGATACGCTACTTCCGGAGCGATTTTCCCACCGGTTTGCAGACAGCAGATATAGCTGACCTTTTGAGAAAAGTCTTGCAGATTGGCATTGAAGGCCAGATTTTCAGGCGTCAAGTGCCCGAAGAAGCGACTGCGCTGGTAAATAAAATCACTGGGTTTCATTCTGACCTCTTCTGTCTCATGTCCGTCAACTATTCGAGCGACTTGGCGATTTTTTAGCGAATTCAATAGCTTCTCGTTCCAGCAGTTTACTGCGGGTAACTTACAGAAACCTTCTGTCTGGTTCCAGACGGGTGCCTGCCTAAAAATTAAAAGCCGACAGATGAGCCACCGCGCTTTTATTTTCTTGAAAACCCTCTGGGTGAATAGAAAGTATTAGCGGGGCAGCCTTTTCGCGTAAAAGCTGCTGAATTCCCCGGTGAATATGAGCTTCTATGCGCAACCGCAGCTCTAGAGACCGGTAGGGGAACTTGGGAGAGTATCGGGTTTTGTTTGTCTCGCCGCCATCCCTAGAAAAGACCGCAAGTCTCCCGATCACATACGCAATTAACTGTTCGCGCATTTCGGAATTGGCGAAAGCTTCTCTATAGGGTAAATCCGGATATTGCTCCAGGGCAGTTTCAATTTCCTCGCTCACCACTCGCACCACTTGACTGCCTATTTTTGCGTCCATTTTCCCTGTTTTTAGCTTGCTATTGGGACTCTAAGCGTTTTGACGAACAGCGGGAGACGGCTCCCGGCTCCCACACCCCTCCGACACAGCAGGCAAGGAAGACTGAAAATATTTCTGGTTTGTTCCCGAAGCTTTGACGCGCTCCGGAGCGCCAGTCGAGTTCTCGGCAAAACCCCGCACCTCCTCCCCATCGATGGTGAGAGCCACCGGCTGGCACTGCTTAATCTCGAAGGCCATTCCTTGAACCCCCTCCTGTTGCAGGTCTTCCAGGTAGCCGGAGCTGGCAACTTCTGCGTCCTTGGCACTAATAAAAGGGCCAAAATAGTAGGTGCAGGGAGGCAGGTCGGTAACAATTTCCAGCCACCAGGCCAATCCTAATTTTTCCAAATAAGACGTAAAAACCTCTTCTATTCTTTCTGACAATTGCATGGCATCTTCCTCCTCTTTATGGGCCACTCCTGCAACCGTTCGCTCTCTTATCCTACTGCAACTAACTTTGCTGTAAGCGCTCTCACAACCTCCTCTCATTTAACCACAACCCAGTAAATCTGCCATCTCCGCCTTTTCCCCCCTGAGGTAGCGTTAAAAACGCACCTTCACTTTTTCTTTACTTTCTTATAATCTGGGGAGTTTGAAGCGCCGCTAGAATAGTCCCGATCGGGCATTACCCCAGTCTCACTGATCAGCTGGTTCATTTCTCTGACCGCATCTTGAATGCGCTGAATATATTTCATGCTTTCCGCCGCTGTCCACTGATGGTTGTAAATTTCGAGTAATTGAGCCGAAAGCAGGATCACCGTCAGCCGAGTCCGGATCTCCTGGGAGATCGTAGTGGCGCAGCCGGCTTGTAGCTGGCGGATTTCTCGGTCTAGCACGTCTTGCCATCCCGGGATTTCCCCGAAACGCACCGGCACCACTTCCAGAATCGCTGATTTTCTCGCATCCATATCTGCACCATTCGCTTATAAAACTGTTTTTTCCACGCTTACCATTCAACCTAACAGCCGCCTGCGTGAAATCAAGCCTGTGCGGGGGGTTGAATCCTGTATGAGTTTGTGTGATTTGTATGATTTCGCTGATTTCGTTACAAATTTTTACAGTAAGCGGCACGGGAGTTCCGCTAGTCTACTATAAAGATAACGATCATAACATTAAAATAAAATAAAAATTCGCCCTATATTGGTATAAGTATGATAAAGCGGTCACTCCAGGCATCTCCCGAAGGTGCACTCCGAGCCAAGCAGGCTGTGGCCCGCAAGGGATGGACGCAACAGGACTTAGCCAATGAAGTCGGTTTAAAGACTCGCCAGCCGGTGGGCAAATTTTTTGCCGGCTTGCCGGTGGACCGTCGCGTCTTTATAGAAATCTGCTTTCAGCTGGGGCTCGACTGGCGGCAGATTGCCGGTCTGCCGGCAGAGGGTCAACCGCCGCAATCCTCTTCGGCTGCCGCTACCGTCGTGGCTGTCGCGCCCCTGGTGCGACAAGCGCGCTCCCTGTGCTACGGCAAAATTGCCGACCAGTGCGGCACTTTGCGCATGCTAGACGTTGCCCGCCCGGCAGACATAGGAGATATTTACATAGATGTCAATATCCTGGAAGAAATCACCAGCCGCCGGTGGCTCGATATTTCTGACCTGCTGCAAAACTTCGACCCAACTGAAGATGAATTTGACCGCTTGGGCCTCGGGCAGGTGCGCCAGCAGCGAGTGCCCGCCCTGGAAGCGATCGCCAGATACCCCAAGCTGATGGTGCTCGGCAAACCCGGTGCCGGTAAAACCACCTTTTTGCAATATGTGGCCATGCAGTGCAACAGCGGGCAGCTGATGCCCGACCGGCTGCCGGTGTTTGTGCGCCTAAAAAACTATGCCGACGACGCCGGCAAAGGTCTGCCTCCAGGACGGGGTGGGCGAACCTTCACCTCTCTTGAGGAGTATATCAGCCAGGAACTCTCCGGCTGCGGCGTCTCTCCCGAACTGCTCGAAACCGCCCTCAAGCACGGCAAAGCGCTGATTTTGCTAGACGGCCTCGATGAAGTTCCCGAAGAAGACAGCGAGGAAATCATCAAACAAATCCGCCGGTTTTGCCAGCACTGCTACAGCAACCACTTCGCCATCAGCTGCCGCATTGCCGCCCACAACTACCGTTTTGAGGGCTTCACAGAAGTTGAAGTTGCCGATTTTAACTCGGCGCAAATCGAAGCCTTCGCCAACAAGTGGTTTGTCGCCGCTGCCCTTCAACCGGCATACGGGCCCGCACTGGCGGCCCAATTTATTGAGCAGCTCAAGCGACCCGAAAACAAGCAAATCCGAGAGCTGGCCACCACCCCCCTGCTGCTGAATCTCGCCTGCTTGGTGTTCAGCGCCAAAGCCGATTTCCCCTCCAACCGCGCCAAGCTTTACGAAGAAGCGCTGGCCATTTTGCTGGTCAAATGGGACTCCACAAGAGGCATTCAGCGGCAAGATTATTACCGCTACTTGCCTCTGGCTGACAAAATTAAGCTGCTCACCCACCTGGGAGCCACCACCTTTTTTGCCGGCGAATACTTCTTCGAGCAGAGCAAAATCCTGCAATACATCGCCGACTATCTCGCCACCTCGCCCAGCCCCCCAAAAGACCCTGTGGCGCGGCAGCTCGACAGTGAAGCCGTCCTCAAAGCCATTGAAACGCAACACGGCTTATTAATCGAGCGGGCGCGGCGAATTTACTCCTTCTCTCACCTGACCTTTCAAGAATACTTTGCCGCTGAAAAAATCGCCGCCTGCTCCGAACTTCTTTCCCTCGCCAGCCGCATCGGCGAGAAGCGCTGGCGGGAAGTATTTTTGCTCACCGCCGGCATGCTGCGCCCAGCCGATCCCCTGCTGCTGCTGGCCAAACAGCACACCGACGCCCTCGCCGCCAGCGACGAGAAAGTGCGGGAATTTCTCAGCTGGGTCAACCAGAAAGCCCTCTCCCTCCACGGGCGGGGCAAACCGGCAGCCGCGAGGGCCTTTTACTTTTCCCTAGCCCGAGCCGCAGACCATTACCTGGCAGGTGCCCTCACCCTTGGCCCGCCTAGCTGTCTTTTTCCCAACTTCCCTTACTTTCCCCTCTCCCTTTACCTTTCCCTGGCTAACAATCTCGACCGCGAATTGGCCAAGGTCAATTCGGCAGGCAGCGCCCACACAACTCTGAACGTTAACTTTTCCCCCAACCGCGATCTCGAAAAGGTCGATCCCATTTTTGAAAGGGCTGTCAGCCGGCTTTCCACCCTCGAAAAAACCCTTGAGTTTGCCCTCGCTCTTGACCTAGCCCGCCAGCCCGACAGAGCCGCTGAATTTCAGCGGTTGCTGCAAAAGCTGAAAGCTGAACTCCCCAACCTTGACAGAGACCTGGAAAAAGTTAAGGCGTGGTGGGGTGACGCCGGAAAAGCCTGGATTGAAAAATTAACATCCGGAATTGACAAGTACAGCCGTGCCGGCGTGCACTGGCAGTTCAGCAAGGACCAAAAACAAGCGATCAAGGATTACTATGAAGCGAATAAGTTGCTAGCAGACTGCCTGAATAGCGACTGCCAGGTGACGCCGGCTGTCCGCGAGCAGATAGAAAACAGCTTGCTGTTAAGTCAGTGAGCGCGAGCCAACGCCAGATAGACCTCTCCCTCCTTCCCGAAAATCAAGAAACCAGGTTTATTTAAGACCCCTGGTTTATGGCTATCAGCGAGCCATTTACCGCTTAGCCTGAACAATTATAATTAACAATTAACTGGATTTTTTGTGAGGCCCCAGCACCTAAACCGCAGCCTTATGCTATAATATGAGAAAAACTGCTTGGCACACTAGAATCGCTGGCACGCTCCAGAGTCCTCCCGCGCCGGCACTAACCGGGGGATTAAATACGCCCTGAGGACAAAAATGCCCGGACACGATATTATCGTCGTTGCAGCCTCCGCCGGCGGGGTGGAAACCCTTTGCAAACTAGCCTCTGGACTGCCACCAGACCTGCCAGCTGCAGTATTTGTCGTTCTTCACATCCCCCCCCACGCTACCAGCTTTCTGCCCAGCATCCTCAGCCGCGCCGGCCCGCTGCCAGCCGCCCACCCCAATGACGGCCAAGCGATAGAACACGGGCGGATTTACGTGGCACCGCCAGACTCGCACCTGCTGGTCAAACGCGGCCACATCCACCTGGGGCACGGGCCGAGGGAGAACGGCCACCGGCCCGCCGCCGATCCCCTGTTTCGCACGGCAGCGCGGGCCTACGGGCCCAGGGTGGTGGGGGTGGTGCTGTCGGGAAATCTCGACGACGGCACTGCCGGTCTGCTGGCGGTGAAAGTGCGCGGTGGCGTGGCCATCGTCCAAGACCCCAGCGAAGCCCTCTATTCGGGAATGCCAGCCAGCGCCAGCGAGAATGTGGCGGTCGATTGGGTGCTGCCGGTGTCAGAGATGGCAGCCCTCTTGGCGCGACTGGCTTTGGAGCCGGTGGAAGAAAAACCAGCAGAAGCAGTTTCCAAAGACATCGAAATAGAATCTGACATGGCGGAACTGGATATCCACCCTGTGCGAAGGAACGACTGACCAGCCTCGCAATACGCCTGTCCCGAGTGCGGCGGTGCCTTGTGGGCGCTCAGCGACGGAAATCTGCTGCGGTTCCGCTGTCGCGCCGGTCACGCCTTTTCCGCAGAAAGCCTGCTCGCGGAGCAGTCCGAGGCGCTGGAAGAGGCGCTGTGGACGGCGCTCCGCGCTCTCAAGGAGAGATCCGCTCTGGCCCGCCGGATGGCAGGGCGGGCCAGAGCGCGGCCAGCCCCGGTGAGCGGCAAGCTTTAAAAAGCAGGCGCAGGAGGCGGAGCAGCGAGCCGAAATCATCCGGCAAGTGCTTCTCAACCAGAACGCCACTCCTGTAGAGGAAGCCGCCCTAAGCCACCGGATAGAGAGCGACGGAATCGCTTAAAAATTAAAAAATCAACCCTTCCAACAGGGAACTATTCTGTTTTAGGACTTGCGCACAAACCGAGTTTCTCAACCAGAAGTCAAGACTATCAGCCCTCGTTCCAGAACCAGAAACCCGGTTTCTTTCATAGTTGTGCGTAAGTCCCGTGTTTGTTTGACTGGAGTCACTGTCAGCCAACTCAGCCATCAGGGCGGTTGATTGACCGGCGCTCTGTGAATTAAAATGCCGGCTGTTTGCCTGTAAAATTTTTGCGAAAAAGACCTGGGGCCTGCGAAATAGGTATTAAACACGCAAATATATGCGAGAAAGACGCGGCTGCAATAGGTGGGTATCGCTGAAATCGCCCCTCTAATTACCAACAAAAAAATTAAAATTAAAACCCTTAAAAATAAGGTATAATTTAAGAAGGAGATAGAGCCCTAATACTTCACCCCATTTGTGGCGGCGAGGCTAGAAACGAAACATGAGCAAAAATAAGCAACACAAAACCCCAGAGCCTTTCTCTGAGGCCCCCTTTGACATCCTAGCCATCGCCGCATCAGCGGGCGGACTGAATGCTCTGAGCGCGGTACTCTCTCCCCTGAAAGGTGATTTGCCGGTGGCAATTGTGGTGGTGCAGCACCTCGCGCCCAACCACCGCAGCCAGATGGCAGAAATCCTGAGTCGGCGGACGGCGCTGCAAGTCAAGCAAGCTGCCGATGGCGAGTACCTGAAACCCGGGACGGTTTATCTCGCCCCACCCGACTGGCACCTGCAGGTCAACCCTGACGGCAGTCTCACCCTTTCCCAGTCAGAAAAAGTGCATTTTGTGCGCCCGTCCGCAGAGGTGCTGTTTGAATCAGTTGCCAACAGTTACAAAAACCGCGCCATTGCGGTAGTCCTGACAGGATCTAACGGAGATGGGACACAGGGAGTGCGGGCGATTAAAAACATGGGCGGCGTCGTCATCGCTCAGAATAAAGAGACTTCCCAGGTTTTTGGAATGCCGGCAGCCGCCATCGAGACCGGCTGCGTGGATTTCGTATTGCCGCTGGAAGAGATTCCTGGCGCTCTCACAGATTTAGTGTTCCAAGGAAGTCTGGTCTGATATTTTGTAGAGCCGCGACTGATCCGTTGTAGAACGCTCAGTCGCGTCTCCAGACTGCCAAAAAGCGACATGTCGCGTCTTTACATGGCCAAAACCGAGTGGATTTTAGCTATAAACACCTGAAAATATAAAATATAAAATCTAAAATCTAAAATCCATATGAGCCCAGCAGACCCAGACCCAGCCTTTGAGGTATTGCTAGACCACCTCAACCGAGCGCGAGGCTTCGACTTCACCGGCTACAAGCGCCCCAGCCTGATGCGCCTGATGAAAAAGCGCATGCAGAAAGTTGAGGTGAGCGGCTTCAGCGAGTACCTCGACTACCTGGAAGTCCACCCCCAGGAGTTTGACCAGCTGTTCAACACCCTGCTGCTCAACGTCACCGCCTTTTTCCGAGACAAGTCAGCCTGGGACTACCTCAGCGCCCATATTATCCCGCGCATCCTGGCAACCAAAAGCGCCGACGATCCGATTCGGGTGTGGAGTGCGGGTTGCGGTTCCGGCAAAGAAGCATACACCCTAGCCATCGCCCTCGCCGAAGCCTTGGGGGCGGAAGCCTTCCGAACCCGGGTCAAGATATACGCCACCGACCTCGACGACGAAGCGGTCGCTGAGGGGCGGAGCGCCCTCTACACAGAAAAGGACGTTCAGCCGATTCCCCCGGAACTGCGCAGCAAATACTTCGAGCCGCAGGTCGCCCACTACGCCTTCCGCAGCGACTTGCGGCGAGCGGTGATTTTTGGCCGGCACGACTTGGTGCAAGACGCCCCCATCTCCCGCCTCGACTTGCTGGTGTGCCGCAACACCTTAATGTATTTCAATGCCGAAACCCAAGCCCGCATCCTGTCTCGCTTCCACTTCGCCCTCAACAACACCGGCTTTTTGTTCGTCGGCAAAGCGGAGATGCTGCTCAGCTACGCCAGCCTGTTCGCCCCAGTCAACCTCAAGCATCGCGTCTTCGCCAAAGTGCCGCAGGTTAGCATGCGCGACCGCCTGCTTCTTATGGCGCAAAACAGCCCCCTTCAAACCGGCAGCCAGCAGGAGGCTCAGATGCGTTTGCGCGAAGAAGCTTTTGACACCTTGCAATCGGCACACCTAGTTGTGGACAGCCGCGGCCTCCTGGCAATGGTCAGCCGGCAGGCGCGGGCGCTGTTTGGCCTGACTTTCAAGGATTTGGGCCGCCCCTTGCAGGATCTGGAAATCTCTTACCGGCCGGTGGAGCTGCGCTCCAAGCTCCAGCAAGTTTATGCCGAACGCCGCCCCATCCTGGTTTCGGATGTGGAGGTCGTCTTCCCAGAGAGGAATATAGTCTACCTGGACGTCACGGTGACTCCCCTGCTTGAAGGCAGCGGGGCGCTCCTCGGCGCTCGCATTAGCTTCACCGACGTGACGCGCTACAACCACCTGCAGCAGGAACTGTTGAACTCCCAAGAGGAATTGGAAACCGCCTACCAGGAGCTGCAAGCTTCCAACGAGGAGCTAGAGACGACCAACGAAGAGCTGCAATCTACCAACGAGGAGCTGGAGACTACGAACGAAGAGCTGCAATCTACTAATGAAGAGTTAGAAACGATCAACGAGGAGCTCCACTCCACCAACCAGGAGCTGGAGACTATCAACGAAGAATTGCGCCAGCGCACGGATGAACTCAACCAAGTCAATCGCTTTTTAGAGGCGATTCTGGCCAGCTTCCGCGTCGGCATCGCGGTTTTGGACGACAAGCTCAGCATCCACCTTTGGAACGACCAGGCTGAAGACCTGTGGGGCGTGCGGGCTGAGGAAGTCCAGGGGCATTTTTTCTTGAACTTGGATGTCGGCTTGCCGGTTGAGCAACTCAAAGACACGATCCGCAGCTGTCAAGTCGCCGGTGCCCATTACCAGGAAGTCGTCGTCGATGCCGTCAACCGCCGGGGAAAGTCGATTCGCTGTCGCGTTGGCTGCACGCCCCTGCTCGGAACGCCGAGAGCGCCCTTCTGGGTAATTGTGCTGATGGAAGAGCTGACCGATTCGCCGGCTTAAGGCGCTGTGCTGTGTGGCCCGGGGGGCCGCGACCTTCTAATTTTGTTACTTCCGGAAGAAAACATATATACAAAACAGGTTTAAAGCCCGGTTTTTGTAAAAACCATCTTTTCGGATATCAAAAAATATATTGCCCGTTCTGGGCTGTGTGCCGGGTTCCGCGAGGGGGCGGGCACGGGGCCCTTCTGGGCTGGTGTCGCCCGGCAGGTGTTTGTCAAGTAGGGGCGGGGCAAGCAGATATCGTTTGACAGTAGCAGTAGCCGACTGTCCCTGTCGGGAAGGGGGATTGGGAGGGTGAGGCCGGCCTTCTCCCTTGAACTATTGGCCCCTACCCGCCCCTCGGATACCGCTACAGCGAGTCAACCTGGCCCCTAAAGCGCCCGATACATTCTGCTTTCCGATACATTTTTGCTAACAACCTTTAACAGTTGTCAACAAATACATAAGCCAAAAGAGTTTCTTTTGGCCAAGGCGTATCAACCAATGCCCGCAGGGAACCCGCGAGCACAACGTCCAAACTCCAGACAAAGTGACTTCCTTTGAGAAAGAAGCTGTCTCAATCAAGTCTAAAGGCCATTTGCCTTTGGGGTTCGGGCTTTAAGGCGATTTAGACACAGCCACCTACCTTTGGAAATCGGGTTTAGATAGCTGTGCATGGACTTTTCAGAGCAACCACCCGCCTTTGGTTTTCGGGTTCGGGTGGCTGTCTTGAGCAAAGTATAGCATAGATCAGCATATGGTGGCAAATCGCTTGCTGCTGCCAGCCCCTCCCAGCCGGCGGCCTTCCAAACCCGCTTTCCCCGCGCTCCAAGTAATATAAAATCCGGAAAATCGCTATTTTAAGGTTTTGTATTTTGGCTGAAACCCAGTTGCATTAAGGCTTTCAGAGGATTTGCCCATCCTAAAATAAAAAATCTAAATCTAAAATCGATATACCGAGGACAGGGGTGCGGACTGTCCCTCAGGATTAACAAGCAGATCCTCTCCAGGAGAAATCCCACCCGCAACAAGCATAGAAGTTAGTAATAACCATTAAAAAACTTTAAATAATAATTTTTCGCAAATGGGTTCATCAGATGATCGGCAGTCTTTTCGATGTGCAAATAGAGTCCTCACTCCAGCGGCTGGAAGCCCTGATGGAGGAGCCGGCAGAGGGCTTGCCGCAGCGGCAAAAACAGCTGCTGGCCACCGCCCTAACAGAACTGGCCGTCACCCTGCAACAGCTGCAGGTAGCAGGTGAGGAATTGCAAGCCACCAATGACGAGCTAGCGGCTGCCCAGCAAGCCTTGGAGTGGGAGCGCCGGCGCTCCCAGGAACTCTTTGAATTTGCCCCTGACGCCTACTTGGTAACAGACACTGCTGGCGCAATCTTGGAAGCGAACCGCGCCGCAGCCGCCCTGCTCAATTGCCCCCATAACGACCTGAGAGGGAAACCCCTGAGCCTGTTTGTGGCCTTGGAAGACCGCCAGAAGTTTCGCAACTCGCTCAACCCGCCGCCGCCAAATGCAGAGACGCGACTCGGCGCTCTGCACCTGCAGCCCGCCGGTGGCGAGCTGTTTGCCGTCCCAAAAACGCAACAATTCAGCCTAGCCCCGATGCGCGACGCCGCCGGCACCCTCACCGGCTGGCGCTGGCTGCTGCAAGACGCTGCGCCATTGAGCCAGTGCCGAAAGCGCAACCGCAGGGGCCGGCCCCCCGTGCCTGCCCCCCCGTGCCTGCCCCCAGCCAGCATCCTGTCTCAGCTGAGCGACGCTGTGGTGGCCACTGACAGGGAGGGCCGCATCATTTATTGGAATCAGGCTGCAGAACGATTATATAGCATGAAATCAGAGGAAGTTCTGGGCCGGCCCGCAGAAGAAGCCTGTCAGGTGCGCTGGAGCAACCCCTGCGACGAGAGCGCCGCCCGAGAAGCGCTCAACAGCACCGGCTCCTGGCGCGGCGAACTCGCGCACCTCAACGGGAGCGCAGAACAAATCTCTGTCGAAGTTTCGGCGAGCCTGCTAAAGGATGAAACCGGTGCCGCAGCCGGTCTTGTCAGCGCTATCCGCGACATCAGCGACCGCCGGAGAGCGCAGCTGACAAAAGACGAATTTATTGCCACAGTCAGCCACGAACTGCGCACCCCCCTGACCTCCATCCACGGCTCCCTGGGGTTGCTCACCGGCGGCTTGCTGACCGCGCAGCCGGAAAAAGCTCAGCGGATGCTGGAAATCGCCGCCACCAACACAGAGCGCTTAGTGCGCCTGATCAACGACCTCCTGGATCTAGAGCGCATGACCTCCGGTCAGGTCGCCCTGAAAAAACAGGCATGCAACGCCGCCGATCTCATGGTGCAGGCGTCCGACCTGATGCGGGACATGGCAGAGAAAGCCGGCATCACCCTCTCCGCCGAGCCGGTTCTGGGGCACCCACAAGGGGTGTTCCTGGAGGCTGACCCAGATCGCATCCTCCAGACCTTGACAAATTTGCTGAGTAATGCTATCAAATTTTCCCCTCCGCAGACGACCGTCTGGCTGACCGGCGAGGTTCTCTCTTGCGCAGATGCGATAAATTGCGTCTCCCCCCCTCTTGCAGAGACCGGATTCATCCGGTCTGAAATCTCAAGCAGGGACGCCGGTGTGTCGCGCCTCACCGAACTTCGCACAGGGCGCTTATTGCTGATCGCGGTCAAAGACCACGGACGGGGCATTCCTCCGGAGAAGCTGGAGACTGTCTTTGAGCGCTTTCAGCAGGTGGATGCGGCAGACTCCCGGCAGAAAGGGGGCACCGGCTTGGGTTTGGCGATTAGCCGCACCATCGTCGAACAGCACGGGGGGCGGATCTGGGCCGAGAGCGCTCCGGGTGAGGGCAGCACCTTTTTCTTGACCCTGCCACTGCCAGGATCGAGTGACAATTTCTGTAGCGAGCCAAATAAAACCGACGGATGATCCATGCCACCCATGACTCAACACTGGAAAGCTTGCTGAATTTCTTGGAGCTGCCAGGATGCTTCGATTTCTCAAGCTGCAAGCGCCCCAACCTGATGCGATCCATCAAAAAGCGCATGCAGTCGGTTGGGGTGGGAACCTTTAGCGACTACCAAAAATATCTGGAGGCGCACCCAGATGAGTTCAGCCACCTGTCCCACAACCTGGAGTTCAAGCGCACTGGCTTTTTCCGAGACAAGTCCGCCTGGAAGTACCTCAGCTGCGAGACTGTCCCGCAGATCCTAGCGGCGAAGTCAGACAGCGAGCCAATCCGGGCGTGGGTTGCCTGTTGCGGTGCCGGTGAAGACGCTTACACCCTGGCGATCTCGCTCGCGGAAGCCTTAGGTGCGGAGGCGTTCCGAGCGCGGGTGAAAATCTACGCCACAGACGCTTCCGTGGATGCTCTGTGGCAAGCCCGTCAGGCATCATATGCGGAAAAAGATCTTCGGGGAATTCCCCCACAACTGCGCCACCGGTACTTCAACGCCGCGACATCCCGCCACACCTTCCGCCACGACCTGCGGCGAGCGCTGATCTTTGGCTGTCACGACTTCCTCGAAAACGCCCCGCTCGCCCACCTCGACCTGCTGGTCTGTCGCAACGTCCCGCGTTTCATCAGTGCCGGCACTTGCGCCCGCATCCTGCAGCGCGTCCACTTCGCCCTCTGCGACACCGGCGTCCTGTTCCTGGGCAAGCCCCAGTCACCCCTGGCCCAGATGCTGGTCGCCAACTCCAACCTCTTCACGCCAACCAACCTCAAAGCGGGCATCTTTGCCAAGGTGCAGCACACCGACAGGCGGGAGCTAAAGCTCTTCAGTGTTTCCACCCCTGAAACCAGCAACCGGCTTCTGGGGGACTTGTATTTGCTCAAACAAGCCTTCGACTCTCTTCCTATAGCAGAAATTGTCGTAGATGTCAAGGGAAAGTTAGTGATGGCCAACCAGCCGGCGCTGGCGCTGCTGGGCCTGACGGCGAAGGATGTGGGCCGGCCATTTCAGGAGCTGGAAGTGTCTTACAGGCCGGTGGAGCTGCGCTCGCGCATCCAGCAGGCTTGTGCCGAACGCCGTCCGGTGGTAATTTCCCATGTGGAATTCTCCCACCCAGATAATAAGAGCTGGCAACTGGATGTTCAGGTTCGCCCGCTGCTCGATGGCAGCGGCAACATTCTCGGTGCCGGCATCACCTTCAGCGACGTGACGCGCTACCGCGAGCTGCAAAGAGAACTCCAGAACACCAACCAGGAACTGGAAACCGCTTACCAGGCACTGCAAGCTTCTAATGAGGAGATCGAACTCGCCAACGAAGAACTCCACAACACCAACGAAGAACTGGAAGCAGCCAACGAGGCGCTGCTGCTCTCCAACGAGTATCTCGGCAGCGTCAACCAGGAACTGTACGCCTCCAACCAAGAACTCCAGAGCCTCAACCTGCAGCTGGTTGCCAGCTACAATTCTCTGGAAGCCGAGAGCCGGCGCTACCAGGAGCTGTTCGACTTCGCCCCAGACGGTTATTTGCTGACAGACAGCAGTGGCGCGATCTTGGAAGCCAACCGCGCCGCAGCGCTGAAGCTCAACAGCGACCAGGCATCTTTAGCCGGCACTCCCCTGGCGGATTTTGTGGCTGTTGCGGACAGGGACGCCTTTCAGGCGCTGCTCGAGGGAATCAGAAGTCAGGAGCAAGAGTCGGAGAGCCGGCTCGTCGTGTCCTCCCCTCTTCCCCTTCACCCCTCACCCTTGATCGTTGAGCCTCCTGGGAGCTCGCCTTTCATGGCCGCATTCACCGTTGCCCCGCAGCACAGCCCCACCGGCAATCTGGCCGGCATGCGCTGGCTGATGCAAGATATCACTGCTCGCGTACAGGCAGAACAGGCGCTGCGGGAAAGCGAACAGCGATTCCGCAAGATATTTGAAGAAGGGCCTCTCGGCATGGCGATCATTGACCGCGACTATCGCTTTGTCAAGGTCAATGCCAGACTGTGCCAGATGCTGGGCTGCGATCCCGAAGAACTGGCGGCGCTTACCTTCCTCGACATTACTCACCCGCAGGAGGTTGAGCGGGACCTGCGGCTGAAGCTGCAGCTGTTCAGAGGAGAGATCCCCTCGTACCAGATCCAGAAGTGCTGCGTCAAGAAAAACGGCGAGCTCGTCTGGGTTCACCTGACTTGTTCGGTGGTTCGGGATGATGCGGGAGCGCCTCTTTACTGTCTGAGCACGATCGAGGACGTCACCGACCGCGTGCGGGCGGAGGAAGAATTGAGGCAGTACCGGGAGCGCCTGGAGCAGCTGGTGGCGCAGCGCACCGGCGAACTGGCCAGGGCGAACCAGCAGTTGCGACAGGAAATTATTGAGCGCCAGCATGTGGAGGCGGTGCTGCGGGAGAGCGAAGAGCGTTTCCGCACGATGGCAGACAGTGCGCCGGTGTTTATTTGGATATCGGATGAGAGCGGGCTTTGCACCTATTTGAACCAGACTTGGCTGGATTTTACCGGACGCACTCTCGAAGAGCAGCTGGGCGAGGGCTGGTTAGAGTTCGTGCATCCTGACGACAGGCGGCGCTGTCAAGAAACCTACCGCTCAGCTGCAAGCTCCCGCACCAGCTTCCGCATAGAATACCGCCTGCGGCGGGCGGATGGAGAGTATCGCTGGGTTTTGCATACGGGGGTTCCCCGGTTTGCCAGTGGCCGGTTTGCCGGCTGCATTGGCTCGTGCGTGGACATTACCGAGCGCAAGCGGACAGAAGAGCAAAACCGGTTTCAGGCGGGCGTTCTGTCTCAGGTGAATGATGCCGTGGTGGCGATTGACACTGAGGACCGGATTACTTACTGGAATGCCGGTGCGGAACGGTTATATGGCTATCACTCCGCTGAGGTGCTCGGGCGGCGATTGCAAGAAGCTTATCAGTATCGCTGGCACAAGCCCGAGGATGAAGCGGCTGCGTGGGCCACTATTGCCGCTCAGGGATTCTGGCGCGGAGAGGTGCTTCATGTCAAGAACAGCGGCGAAGAACTCTGTGTCGAGGCGTCGGTGAGCGTGCTCAAGGATGAGAGGGGGGCGGAAGCTGGCCTTCTGGGCGTCATGCGCGATATTAGCGACCGCAAGCGAGCTGAGGCGGCGCTGCGCCAGAGCGAGGAGCAATTGCAAAGGGTTTTTGACGAATCTCCGATCAGCATAGCTTTGTCTGCCCTGCCGGACTACCAGTTCTTCAAGGTGAATCAAGCCTTCTGCGAGCTGTTGGGCTACACGCCTGCTGAACTGGCAGCTCTCAACTTTTTCGATATCACTCATCCAGAAGACCTGCCCGACCAAATTCCTTATATCCTGGAGGTCTTGCAGGGAGAAACGAACGGCTATCAATTGGAAAAACGTTTAATCAAAAAAAACAAAGACATTCTCTGGGTGCAGTTGACCTCTCTGGCAATGCGCGACACGAAGGGAGACATTATCTATACTGTGGCTATGGTTGAGGATGTCAGCAACCGCCATCTGGAACAGACGTCGGTGCACAGCGTTTACAACCTGCTGCCGGCGATTGCTGCCCCCAAAACAGACTTCATTTTTTGCAAGAATCTGGCGGGGCGCTATGTGATGCTTAATACGGCTTTTGCCCAGATTTTCGGTCTTTCCGTTCAGGAGGTTATCGGCAAGGATGATGCAGAATTATTTCCGCCTGATATCGCAAGCCTGTTGCTCGAAAATGACCGCCATATTCTCAGGATTGGAGAGCCTGAAACATTTGTGGAAGCTCTCAGAGTGGGGGACACCCAGCGGTGGTTTCTCACCCTGAAAGATGTTTGCCGCGACCGGCACGGCAATGTTACAGGTCTGATTGGTATGGCGCAGGAAATCTCTGAAGCGGAAGCAAGGGAAAGGTCTGTGATAAGCCAAGCCAGCTGGGAATTAAAACCGCAGATTAACACAGATTAACGCAGGTGCGGAATTCCCTCTTACAGCGGTTTGAATATCGCTCGCACACCCCCGTAGGACAGGCATTTTGCCTGTCCTATAGCAGTATTGCTATATCTGCGTTCATCTGCGTTCATCGGCGGTTAAAATAAACGACAGTGCCAGTAAGGTGCGTGACGCGCTACCAACCCGCACGCTGCAGGACTGTTCTCGCGCCAGAGCGGAACCCACCCCACATCTGCGGTTAAAATAAACAACAGTGTACCCCTGCAGAAAATGCACTCAAAATCGCAGCCAAAGGAAAGCGAGCGCTATATAGCACAACTCAGTGTTGATGTCAAGGGGCAAGGGTTCCCAATTCTCTGCCTGCACGGTCACCCCGGTTCGGGAGCGAGCATGTCTGTGTTTGCCGAGCACCTGTCGCAGCGGTTCCAAACTCTGGCTCCGGATTTGCGGGGGTACGGCAAGAGCAGAGCCGGTGGGGAGTTTGAGATCACGGATCACTTGCTGGATCTGGAAGCGCTGCTCGACCGAAACGGGATTGAGCGGTGTTTGGTGCTGGGATGGTCTTTGGGGGGGATTCTGGCCATCGAGCTGGCGCTGAAGCTGCCGGCACGAGTCAGCGGCTTGATTTTAGTGGCCACAGCGGCTAGACCTCGCAGCAGCCACCCGCCGGTGTCCTGGGAGGATCTGCTCTACACCGGCGTGTCTTCGATAGTGAACCGGCTCTATCCCAGCTGGGACTGGAATATCGAGACGTTTGGCAAGCGCTCGCTCTACCGCTACCTGATCCAGCAGCACACGCCGGTGGCCTACCAGTACCTCGCCGATTTTGGCATGTCGGCTTATTTGCAGACCTCGGGTCCGGCTCGGCGGGCGCTGGAGACTGCCTTGCGGGCTGGGTATGACCGGCTTTCCGAGCTGTCCGAGATCCAGTGTCCCAGTTTGGTGCTTGCCGGTGCGGCTGACCGGCACATTACCCCGGAGTCGAGTCTGGAAACCGCCCGCCACCTGAAAAACTGCCAGTGGCACTGCTACCCGAATACGGCCCACCTGTTCCCGTGGGAAATTCCCGATCGGGTTAATGCGGACATCTGCCGCTGGATAGACAGCCACCCTCCGGCTGTAGGGGGCAAAGGATAAGTCTTTATTCGTATTTTTTACTATTAAAATAGTGCGAGTGCTTACATAGCAAAATATGCAGTCCGCAAACTGCCACAACTTCCGCTTATACAGTTTCGACATCTCCCCGGGCTCGGGGGAGTGCCGGTGACTCAATTTCCCCGCCGGCCCCGGGGGCGCATCGAAAGTCTTCAGCCGTAATTAGTGCAATTTTTACAGCTGAAGTGCTTGTATTGCAAAGGTTGCCAATTGCAAACTTACTCGATTTACGGTTAAATAGTTTCAATAGGCCCCCGGGGCTCTGGAGTGCCGGTGACTCAATTTCCCCGCCGGCCCCGGGGGCGCATCGAAAGTCTTCAGCCGTAATTAGTGCAATTTTTACAGCTGAAGTGCTTGTATTGCAACGGTTGCAGATTGCAAACTTACTCGATTTACGGTTAAACAGTTTCAATAGACCCCCGGGGCTCTGGAGTGCCGGTCACCCAATAATCCCGCCGGCCCCGGGGGCGCATCGAAAGTCTTCAGCCGTAATTAGTGCAATTTTAACAGCTGAAGTGCTTGTATTGCAACGTTTGCGGAGTGCAAACTTACTCTATTTACGGTTAAACAGTTTCAATAGACCCCCGGGGCTCTGGAGTGCCGGTCTCCCAATAATCCCGCCGGCCCCGGGGGCGCATCGAAAGTCTTCAGCCGTAATTAGTGCAATTCTCAAAGCTGAAGTGCTTGTATTGCAACGGTTGCGGAGTGCAAACTTACTCGATTTACGGTTATACAGTTTCAATAGGCCCCCGGGGCTCTGGAGTGCCGGTGACTTAATTTCCCCTCCGGCCCCGGGGGCGCATCGAAAGTCTACAGCCGTAATTAGTGCAATTTTAACAGCTGAAGTGCTTGTATTGCAACGGTTGCGGAGTGCAAACTTACTCGATTTACGGTTATACAGTTTCAATAGGCCCCCGGGGCTCTGGAGTGCCGGTGACTTAATTTCCCCTCCGGCCCCGGGGGCGCATCGAAAGTCTACAGCCGTAATTAGTGCAATTTTAACAGCTGAAGTGCTTGTATTGCAACGGTTGCGGAGTGCAAACTTACTCGATTTACGGTTATACAGTTTCAATAGGCCCCCGGGGCTCTGGAGTGCCGGTGACTTAATTTCCCCTCCGGCCCCGGGGGCGCATCGAAAGTCTTCATACGGATTTAGTAAAATTTCCACAGCTAAAAAGCTTATAATACAGCAGTTACAAGGTGCAAAATTACTCAATTTATGTTTATACAGTTTCGAGATGCTCCCGGAGGCTCTGGAGTGCCGGCGGCCCTAGCGGCAAGCGCCGCTAGGGCTGTGGGCTGAAATTCCGGAGATTGCGGCGTTTAAACGTCTCCTCCACCTCGTCGCAGACGGTGAGATTGCGGGGTTGGCAGCGCTTAATAGCGACACTGACCAGCTGAGCGCGTTCTTGCTGGAGGTCTTCAATATATCCAGGCTTAGCCTCCAGGGCTTCTTTTTAAGTCAGAAACGGGCCGAAGTAGTAGGTGCAATGGGGGGTTTCGGTAACAATCTCAATCCAGTAAGCCAACCCGAAAGTGTTAAGCGAGCTAATCAAAAATTCTTTCATAAGCTTTGCGTTGCCGGAGCGACAGGTGCTCAAATCGGGGGCGGGTTGGAGGAGCGAAACATTGCGGCGAGCGAGTGTGCGCGTGAGAGCGAGAGTGGGACGCGCTGTCGCGTCCGGTTTTGCTATCGATTGCCCCAATGCTTCGCCCCGCTGGGGAGCTTTACAGTTCGCTGTACTCTGTCGCTTTTGCTGTTTTCAATGCGTTAGTTGCGCCGGCGCTGACAAGATCGACATACCGCGTGGCGGACCAGCGCTGGCGACAGATTTCATACAGGGCCATGCCGGTGGCAACAGAGACATTCAGACTGGGAGTCTTCCCCTGTAAAGGAATAGAAACCAAAACATCGCAGTTGCGCTGTATCAAAAGACTCAAACCGTCACCTTCAGAGCCAACGACGAGGGCAGTCGGGCCGGTGAACTTAACGGTGTGAACGGGTTTGCTGGCGTTGGTTGCGGTGCCGTAGATCCAAAAGCCCGCTTCCTTTAATTCCTCCAAAGCTCTAGAAAGATTGACAACCCTCGCCACTGGAAGATGTTCTAAAGCTCCCGCCGCCACTTTCATCACCGTAGAGGTGACACAGGCAGAGCGGCGCTGCGGGATCACCAGCCCCTGAGCCCCCATAGCCTCTGCGGTGCGAATAATCGCGCCGAGGTTGTGGGGATCGGTAATGCCATCAGCGGCAACAATCACAGGATGCTCGCCAGACGACTTGGCCTCGGAGATCAGAGCCCCGAGTTCCCTGTAGGCGTAGGGGGCGACTTGCGCCGCGACGCCTTGGTGATTGGCTTTGTGGGTGATTTGGTCCAGGCGCTGGTAATCGACCTCATCAATAACTGCGCCATTTTCCTTTGCCTCGTGAAGCAAATCGTGAAAGTGGGGAGCGTAGCGCATCTGCTCAGTAATCCAAATGCGGTTGAGCTGGCGCTGATTTTCCAGCGCCGCCAGGACGGTGTGGCGTCCGTAGATCAAGTCTGTTTCTTCTTCAGAAGCTGGGGTTGCCGGTGCGGGGAGGCGAGAAACAGACCGCTGCGCTATCGTCCGCTTGGGTGTCGCCGAGCCGGGAGCGGCCTTTGGCCCGCTCCTCGCGGGCCGGTCGCCGCTCGGCTTGGGGGCTGCGCCCCGAGGGCGGTCGAGTTTCTCCCGATTCAGCTTGCCCCTGAGGTTGGGCTTTTGAGGGTTGTCTGCCATAGCAATGATGACTCGCTGACTGGTAAAAGGAACTTTGAAGGGCTGAAATCTTCCGCCACTGTGATCTAGAGGCTCTGCCTCCAGGGATATCGCTCCCAGGCTCCGCCGGGGAACGAGGGAACAAGGAGCGAGGAATAAAATCCCCCTCTCCTTGTATCTATTTCTTGGCGCTCTTGGCGTCTGCCCTGCGGGAAGCCGCTGGCGCGTTATCGGCGGTTCGTTCTGAAAAATCATTTATCCCCAACCGGCTCGAGTTGCAACTGCGCCAGCAGATGGGTCAAGCGTTGGGGATCGGTGAGGTACAAATATCCGATTAAAGCTTCGAGACTGGTTGCTTGCTGATAGATTTGTGGGTCGAGTCGTTTCGGGCGTCCTGTAGCGGCGTTGCGCCCTCGCCGGAGTATTTCCAATTCTGTGCTGGTGAGGTGGGGTGCGAGGGATCGCAAGTGCTGCGCTTGAGTTTCGGCTCGCACCTGGGCCACTACCTGGTGGTGATAGGTCTGCAAGCGCCTGGGGGGCATCAGGTAGCAGCGGCGGACATAGAGTTCGTAAACGGCATCTCCCAAGTAGGCGAGGGCTGCCGGTGAGAGCTGCTGAATTTGGGAGCCTGAAAGCGTTCCGGCTTCCAAGCGCTGCCAACCAATAGCCGCCAGACTCAGCGCTGGACTTTCATCTGGATTTGATGGCATGCTGCTGCCTATAGGCTGTACAAGCGCTTGTTTCAATCCCGTTTCCGGGATTCAGCTGGCCAAAGATATTCTCCTCCTGCAACCTGCTGAAATCATTGTGGCATTGATTTGGGCTTGTTTGCACAACCGGGATGCTCCTTCCTTGATTACTCAAATTCGCCGCAGCCTCCCCAAGGCGATTGAGAGTTTGCAGAGACGCGACATGTCGCGTCTCTACATTTATAGGCGACATGTCGCGTCTATAGATTGATGTCGCTTTTATTTTATCGCGGCGCGGCGATTCTGACGGGGGTGCGTGCTGTTGCAGCAATGGCTGCGGCATCAGGAAGGCGGCTGTTCGCCAAACACAAACAAGCTATCCAGCCCAGAAGCTGGACAGCTCGCTCCATTGGTTCTTGAATCACGACTGCTTGGTGTTCTCTATCGCATCTTCAACCGAATTCTGCAATGACAGAAACTTTTCTAAGCGAACGAGCTTAACAGTCTGAGTCACCCTGGCATTGGTGACGATTTGTAACGTTCCCTGCTCGGTTTGGGCTTTCTTAACCAGTTGCACCAGAGCGCCCAAGCCAGAGCTGTCAACGAAGTCTATCTGAGAGAGATCCAAAACGATGTGCTTTGGGCCCTCTTCGATACACTTGCTGAGGACTCTCCGAAAAGTAGCTTCGGAGAAGGCGTCCAGCAAGCCTGTGAGTCGGAAGAGTTGGTAATTGTCCCTGGTTTCGCGTGTGCCTCTGAGGCTGACGGTCAGGGTTAATGGCTCAGCAATAGCTCCCTCCTAGCTGTGCATCCTAAAATCGACGCTTCAGTATAAAGTCTTTCTGGCATCTTGTCTACTCTCCCGGGGAGCAGTGGGGTGCGCTATCAAGGGCACTTTACCCGACTTTGGCGGCGTCGCGGGCTTCTCGCATGGCTTTGACAAACTGCTCGAACATGTGGTCGGCGTCGTGGGGACCTGGGCTGGCTTCTGGGTGGTACTGTACCGAGAACACCGGCAGGGACCGGTGCCGCATGCCGGCGACGGTGCGGTCGTTGAGGTTGAGGTGGGTGATTTCCACCTCTGGGGCGAGGGTGTCGGGATCGATAGCAAAGCCGTGATTTTGGCTGGTAATTTCCACCCGCTGCCGCAAACCGGCGGGCTGGTTCAAGCCCCGATGGCCAAATTTGAGTTTGAAGGTGCCGGCACCGAGGGAAAGCCCCAGGATCTGGTGCCCCAGGCAGATGCCAAATACGGGTTTCTGGCTGCCAAGCAGGGCTTTGGTGGTTTCGATGCCGTCTGTGACGGCGGCGGGATCTCCGGGCCCGTTGGAGAGGAAGATGCCATCCGGGTTGTATTTGAGTATTTCTTCGGCTGGGGTGCCGGCGGGGACGACGACCAGCCGGCAGCCGTAACTGGCGAGACGCCGCAGGATGTTGCGCTTGACGCCAAAATCAATGGCCACGACGGTGAGCCGGTCGCCGCTGGCCTGACCGGCCCTCTCGCTAAACTCCCAGAGTTCTGTGGTGGTTTCAGACCACTCGTACACCTCTTTTGTCGTGACTTGGGGGACGAGATTTAATCCCGCCATGCTGGGAGCTTGCTGCACCAGGGACAGCAGTTCGGCAGGGTCGAGGATTTCGCTGGAAATGGCACCGTTCATGGCACCGGCGGTGCGGATCTTGCGGGTGAGGGCGCGGGTGTCGATGCCGTATATGCCCGGTATGCTGTGCTCGACGAGGTAGTCTGGCAAGGACTGTGCCGAGCGCCAGTTGCTGGGTCGGGTGCAGATGTTGCGGGCGATGGCACCGCGCACTTGCGGGCGGCTGGACTCTTCGTCGTCGCGGTTGACGCCGGTGTTGCCCAGTTCCGGGTAGGTGAAGGTGACGATTTGGCCACAGTAGCTGGGGTCGGTGAGCACTTCCTGATAGCCGGTCATGCCGGTGTTGAACACTACCTCGCCGACGGTGGTGCCGGCAGCCCCGAAGGACAAGCCGCGATACACACTGCCATCGACGAGAACAAGAAGGGCCGGTTGAGCTGTAGAGAGCGGCATAGCGAAACTGAAACTCTTACTTGCGCCAGAGCGTTATTATGGCATGACTGGATGTGAAGGGTCGGGCCCGACTGATTTATTTAAGATTTTCTCTTTTATTTAGATTTGCTCTCGCTTGTCACATCCCTGACTTACTAGGTTTGCCGCTGCCAGCAATGCTGTAGCAATCTTCCGGATTTTATGCGGCGGGCGCGGGACTTCCCTGCCATTCCGCTGCAGGAGCGAAAGCTGGGAACAAAGTGCATATTTAGAGCGGTTTGCACTTGCGTGAAGTACGCTTCGATACCCCCAACCCCCCTTAGAAAAGGGGGGCTTACTTCTTCCCTCCCTTTGTAGGGGCGGTGCGGCACACGGAGACCGCCCCGCCCGGAACCGGGTTTCTCAGTACCTGACTCAGATCAAAACCGCTATAAATACGCTTGGTGCCAGCCGGCAGGGCACCTGTGGCGGGGCGGTGTGGGATCGCACAGCGGCTGAGTTTAAATAATAAGAGCGGCGGGGAACACTGAAAACAAAGACAATCGTCCGCTGCCTCGCCGGCGCGTCATTATACCCCAAACCGAGGTCATGGTCAAGCCTTTTCCATTTAGGGCAGCAGGGATTTTTCTGTCGGGCGCACTGGCGCTTGTGTGCGTGGCGTGCGGGAGCGAAAATCCTGACCGCAGTGCCACCGGCACGGCAAACAGCGCCCAACCGGCACCCCCGGCCAAACCGAACCCAGCAGCAAAACCGAAGCCAGCTGGATCGCCGGTGAATCAACTGATCGATGATGCGGCGGCGCAAAAGTCCTGCGAACTAGCTCTGGACAAAGCCGCCAGCGCCGAACTCATCAGTCAGTCCGCCCAGTCCGCTTCCGACTGGCAGCTGGTGGACATCCAGTGGCAGCAGGCGATGGCGCTGCTGAAAGCCGCGCCCTCCGCGAGTCCGAGCTGCAAGATAGCCAAAACCAAGATAGCTCAATACCAGCGCAATATTGCCGGTGGGAAAAAGCCGGTCGCACGCACAGACGCGACATCTCGCGTGCCCACACGGGCGGTGCTGAGCGCCGCAGAGGTGTTTCGAGCCCCAATCAAACGGCGGATTGCGGGAACAGCGGTTATCGAGGTGACTTTTAATGACAAGCACACCTTCGAGATGATTGTAGATACGGGAGCTAGCGGTACAGTAATCACCCCGAGGATGGCAGATAAATTAGGAGTGGTTCCTCAGGGTGCCTTACTCGTGGACACTCCCAGCGCCAAAGGGGTGAAATTTGTCACCGGCAGGGTAAACTCTATGGAAGTGGCCGGTGCGGCGGTCAGCAACGTGCGAGTAGCCATCGCGCCGCAGCTGGACATGGGACTGCTGGGGCAAGACTTTTTTAGCCATTACGACGTCACCTTCAAACAAGATGTCGTAGAATTTCACACCCGCTGAAATAAAAAAGTTAAAACTTAAAACTTAAAAGTTAAACTTTTGACTGGGAAAAGGGGGAAAGCCTGTGCGAAAACTGCTGACTGCGCTGATTTACCTGACTGGAATTAGTCTAGCCGGCACTGCGGTCATGGCTCAGGAATATGAGGGGTGTTTCCTGATCGACAAAAAAGGCAATGTAGTGCAATTAACTAAGCTGTGCCCCAATAACGCCCGACCGGTGGTGCCGACGACAGCCCCAGGTATGGTGCAAGCTCCCATCAAACGTCGCGATGGTGGCACCCCTGTGATTGATGTCGTCTTTAATGGCAATCAAACCTTCGAGATGCTGCTCGATACGGGAGCCAGCGGCACTGCGATCACCCCAAAAATGGCACAGGCGCTGGGGGTGAAGCCAGAAGGTGTGATGCGAGTGGATACGGCGAGTGACACCGGCCTTCAATTCCCCCTCGGGCGTGTGGCTTCCATTCAAGTCGGTGCTGCCGCAGTCAAGAATGTTCCGGTTACCATTTTACCGAAGCTAGAAATTGGCTTGCTCGGCCAGAATTTCTTTGGCAGGTATGAGGTAACAATTAAAAAAGATGTCGTCGAATTTCGCGAGCCGTCATCAGGCGTGACCGTTCAAAAGTAGGGTGCGTTACGCACGCTCGCAGCAGGAGCGGTGCGGTGGTGCCAACTGCAAGCAAGAGAGCGGTTTCCTCTCATTCCCAGACTGAAAAGTAGGAGGCTCTGATTTGAAAATAGTCTTGTAGGGGCGATGCCCCCGTGCTCGCCCCGCCCTGGGGACAATTTTCATGGGTGGCGGTGTGCGCAGTTGTAGCGCAGCTGCTCCGCAGGAGCATCGCGACTGCCTCCTGTTCCTCGTTCCCAGGCAGCCTGCGGGAAGCCTGCGGCACCGGGAACGAGAGTGTCAGCGAGACTGACAGGTTATTAACTCAATTGCGAAGGAACTGAACCAGCTGCTCCAGCTTTGACCAACCGGCACCGCTGTGGAGAATTTCCTTAGCTCGGGCAATGCCGGCGGCGTGATTTTCCAGGGGAATGACGCCTGCAACTTGCAGGGCGAGTGAGGCATTTAAAGCGACGGCATCTTGTTGCGCCGGCGTTCCCTTTCCTTGGAGGACGTTGCGCAAAATCTCAGCATTTTCTGGGAGATCACCGCCGCGCAGTTCCGCAGTCGGTGCCGGTGTCAAGCCCACCTCTTGCGGGTTGAGGGTGGCTAGCCGCACCTCGCCGACTGATAAAATAGCCAAGTCTGTGATATCTGCCAGCCCAGCCTCGTCCAGTTTCTCGCGCCCGTGCACGACAATAGCCAGCTGGGTTCCCAACTGCCCCAAGGCGTGGGCCAGGGTTGCCACCAAATTGGCATCGAACACGCCAATCACTTGGCCGGTGGGGCGCAAGGGGTTGACCAGAGGGCCCAGGAGGTTAAACACCGTCCGCACTCCCAGAGTTCGGCGCAGCGGCGCTACGGCTTTTAGTGCGGGGTGCCAGCCGGGGGCAAATAGAAAAGTGATGCCGACTTCGCCGAGTGCGGCGTGCACCCTCTGACTGTCAGCGCTGAGGTTGACGCCCAAGGCTTCCAGGACATCAGCGGAACCGACGCGGCTGGAGGCGGAGCGATTGCCGTGCTTGGCCACCGGCACGCCGGCGGCGGCGGCGACGAAAGCAACGGCGGTGGAGATGTTGAAGGTTGAGGCTCCATCCCCGCCGGTGCCGCAGGTGTCAATCAGGGGAGTGGGGATTTGGGCGCTCTTGGCTGTGGCGGACTGGGATTGCAACACTTCAGCCATTCCGGCGAGTTCGTCAGCCGAGACGCTCTTGGCTTGCAGAGCGGCTAGAATAGCGCCGGAGAGTGCCGGCGGGATTTCTTCGCTGAGCCATCCGAGCATCAGTCTGGCGGCTTGCTCGCGGGAGAGCGAGTGCCGGTCGAGCAGCTGTTGCAGTAAGGTTGGCCAGTTAGGGGCGTCAGCTGGGGCGTCTTTGGCTGCCGGTGTTGGTGAATGGGTCATAGATGGGTTAGTGTGTGGGACGCGGCGAAAAGAAGCGTTGAGCAAATTATCCTGTGGAATGGCAGTTCTGTTACAATTTTGTACAAGTATGATACTTCAAAAGTTTGTGTGCTGAAGTAGGCCAAAAAGCAGTATCATATATCCCTGGAGGTTTACCGGGGTTCTAAAACTGCTCTCTATGGGGTGGGTGCTGATATCATGTTCGGTCGGAACCGCACTGTAGAGAAACGCGATAAATCGCGTCTCTACAAGTAGGGGCGGGTTTACTAAAATCCGGGACTTCCCATAGATATATCGGGTGAACCCGCCCCTACGCAAGCAATAAGGATGCCCCCCGATTTGATATGAATCGGTAATTTTACAGTTGTTCAGTCACTTATTTAAGTGTGATTTATTTTTTTAAGTGGTTATTTGACAACTTTTTGGATCTTCATCTCTATGCCTACTCAAGATTCACGTTTCCCCATAGAGGGGATAGAGCTGTCCTCAGCGCAGGCGAACGCCTCTCCGCAAAAGAGCAGGTCAAAAAATTGGCTTAAGCGGCAGTTCAGTCGCTTAAGTATACGGCAAAAAATCAGCGTTGGCTATGCCCTTTCTATCGGGATTGCTCTGCTGGGGTCGGTGACGGGACGCCTGACAGAAAACTTTTACGAGCATCAGGCGATGATTCAACTCAATCAGTCCCATGAGGCGACCAAGATTTTGAATCAGCTACAAGCTGCTATGCTGCACGCGAAAGATCGCGAACAGCAGCTGATTATTTTAGGAAAAGATGCGAAAATATTGAGAGAGGAATCTTCGCAACTGAGGTCGGCTATTGCGGAAACAGATCGTCTCGCAGATGAAGCCGAGCGGAAACTCAGTTTTTACTTCGCCAATTTGCAAAACTCTTACCATCAAAAAAACTGCGAGAGTCTGAAAAGCTTGATGCGAGATTATCAAGCAACAGTCGAGGCTTACTCCCAGCAGCTAGAGGTTCTCATAAAACGCATAGATTCCGCTAGTTTGCGGCCAGATGAAGTTCAGGAAGTGCCGCAGTTACTGAGCAACTTTTCCCAAAGCGAAGTCTCGCTCAAGTTTAGCGACTTGTCCAGAAAACTGTCAGTGCTGGTGGAATCTTTTCAGCAGGAGACAGAGGAGGAGTTCAAAGACTATCAGGAAGCCGAAATTCTGGGAACCAAAATTATGCTGGGCAGTCTGCTGGTGTCAGTTGGGACGGCTGCGGCTCTGGCTAGCTATACAAGTCGGGCGATCGCGCGTCCGATTGAAGAAGCAACTAAAGTGGCTAGGCGGGTGACTGAGGAAGCGAATTTCGAGCTGCAAGTGCCGGTGACATCAGAGGATGAAGTTGGGGTGCTGACGACTTCCCTGAACCAGATGATTGACGCCGTGCGAGTCTACACTAAAGAACTGAAGCAAGCGCAGGCTCAGCTGATTCAAACCGAGAAAATGTCCGCACTCGGCAATCTGGTTGCCGGTGTCGCTCATGAAATTAATAACCCTGTGGGTTTTATCTACGGTAACATCAAGCACACGGAAGGCTATATGGAAGATTTGCTGAGGGTTTTGCATCTCTACCGGCAGCACTCCCCTCAGCTAAAGCCAGAAATTCAGGAGGAGATAGAAAACATCGAGCTGGAATTTCTGGAAGAAGACCTTCCCAAAACTCTCGCTTCAATGAAAAACGGCGCTGAGCGGATTCGCCAGCTGGTGGTGTCGCTGCGCAACTTCTCCCGTCTGGATGAAGCGGAGGTGAAAGCCGTCGATCTGCACGAAGGAATTGAAAGCACGCTGGTGATTTTGAACAGCCGGATTAAAGATAAAATAGAGGTGACAAAGCAGTTCGTAGATTTGCCGCAGGTGGAGTGCAATCCCGCGCAGCTGAACCAAGTTTTTATGCATGTCCTCAGCAATGCGATTGACGCTTTGTCAATGGGGAATGGGGCATGGGGAATGGGGCATTGGGCATCGGGCGAGGAGCGTGGGGAAGAACAGCAATCCCCTGTGAGCAATGCTCAATGCCCTACTATTCGTATTCGCACTTCAATAGGGCATGGGGAATGGGGAATGGGGCATGGGGAAGAAGAAAAATCACCAATGCCCCACGCCCAGTGCCCCTTGCCCTACGCCCAATTCGCTCGGATTGCGATTGCTGATAATGGCCCGGGGATTCCACCGGAGATTAAAGATAAGATATTTGATCCCTTTTTCACGACCAAGCCGGTGGGTGCCGGCACCGGCTTAGGGCTTTCTATTTGCTACCAGATTGTCGAGCAGCATGGGGGTGAGATTGAGTGTATTTCAACTCCGGGTGAGGGAGCGGAGTTTGTGATTACTGTGCCGGTTAAACAGGTGCCCTCCCTGGCGCTGTCTCCCGCGTGATTGGATAGCCGTTGCTAGAGAGTGGGGAGGCGCAAGCTTCCCGCTTTTAATATTATATCCGGTGAAAACAACATTTTTTCCGGGCTGGCGGTTTGTCTGGAGCTGCTGCTAGGTTGAGGGCCAGCCCAATGCCTGCCGGCAGTTCCCGCGCTGTTTTTATAAGATGCAATCAAAAATATGTGTTCAGAGGTTGAAAGGGGCTGGGAGACGGCCAGGAAGCTCTTGTTAAGATAAGAATTTTAAGAGTTAGCGGGAGAAGGCAGAATCAAGAATGACGGGTGACACCAAAAAGTCAGATGCGTTCCGAAATAGCATTGCCTTTCGGTATCTGGGGATTGCCAGCACTTTCCTCGTGGCCATTCAATTGCTTTTGGGGGGGTTTCAGATTTACAGGGGATACAATCAGGAGCGGGCTGACTTGAAAACCAAAGCAGCAGGTCTTGCTAAATTCTTGGCAGGGGTGAGTGGGGAAGCCCTGAGCAGATCGGACGTTCCAATCTTGGAGGTGCTGGTGCGACAGACGGCTGAGGATGCCGATATCGTTTACAGCGCCGTCCTCAACACCGGCGGGCGTCCGCTGGCGCACTTTTTGAATCGGGACAATCCGGCGCTCGCCGAAACGCTCGCCGCCAGCGCCGGTGAGAGCGACTTCCTCACCCTGATGGAAAAAGTTGGCACAAACCCGCTGGTGCGGGAAGTGCGGATTCCGATTGGTTCTGAAGAACAGTTACTCGGAGAAATCCGGCTGGGCTATTCAACGGCCAGCGTGCGATCGCGACTGTTCAAATCGGCAATCGTCACCGTTCTGGAATCTCTTTTGGTCAGCGCCGGTGTGGCGACGCTAACCATTATCCTGTTTAACCGGCAAATCCGCAAGCCCCTGCAAGACTTGGCGCAGCTAGCACAAGCGCTAGCCGCGGGTGTGGGGACGGGAAATTTCCAGTTTTTACACCGGCGTGCCTCAGGCGGCTCCGACGAAATTGGCCAGCTTTTGGCAGCCTTCAACAGCATGGCTAGCCAATTCCAGCAAACGTTCTTGAGTTTAGAGGAGCGCGTCGCCTTTCGCCAGCGGACTGAGGAGGCGCTGCAACAAAGCTATAACCTGTTGCAAGCTGTAATTGAAGGGACAGCCGACGCCATTTATGTGAAGAATCTGGAGGGGCGCTACCTGCTGATTAACTCAGCCGGCGCTCGCGTTTTGGGAAAGCCGGTGGGGGAAATTATCGGCAAAGATGACAGGGAGTTGCTTCCGCCGGAGATAGCGCGGCGAATTATGAATACTGACCGCAAAATTCTGCTCAGGGGAGAAACAAAGACAGTAGAGGAAGTTGTAACCTCCCAGCTAACTTCGGCGAATTTGGCAGGCAAAAGTTCTGTGCCGCGAATCTATCTGACGACCAAAGATGTGTGCCGGGACGCTTCTGGAAACGTGATTGGTTTAATTGGCGTGGCGCGAGACATCACCCACCGCGTACAGGCTGAGGAAGCTTTGCAGCGCTCGGCGGCGCAATTGAAAGAGCAAGCCCTGCAATTAGAGCGAGCCCTGCAAGAACTTCAGCGCACCCAAGCCCACCTGATTCAGACAGAGAAAATGTCTTCACTCGGTCAGATGGTTGCCGGTATTGCCCATGAAATCAACAACCCCGTTAATTTCATTTACGGCAATCTCCAGTACACCGAAGCCTATATGGAAGACTTGCTAAAGCTGGTGCGCCTTTATCAGCGGCTGTACCCTCATCCAGATGCTGATATTTTGGAAGAGATAGAAGCCACAGATTTGGACTTTATTCAAGAAGACCTGCCCAGAATGCTGGGTTCCATGAAGATGGGCGCTGAGCGCATCCGAGATTTGGTCTTATCCCTGCGGATTTTCTCACGGCTGGATGAAGCGGAAACAAAAGCCGTTGACTTGCACGAAGGCATTGAAAGCACGCTGGTAATTCTCAAGAACCGGTTTCAAAACAAGATTGAAGTCATCAAGGAGTATGGAAATTTGCCGCGAGTGGAGTGCTATCCGGGACCGGTGAACCAAGTGTTTATGAATATTCTCAGCAACGCGATTGACGCCCTGGAAACTCAACCGGAACCCAGGATTATCTGGATTCGCACTGACCTGGGGCATGGGGATGGTTTCATGGGGCATGGGGAAGACTCTTCGCAATTCCCGACGCCCAATGCCCGACGCCCGACGCCCGACGCCCAATTCGCTCTGATTGCGATTGCGGATAATGGCCCTGGGATTCCACCGGCAATCCAGGACAAGATTTTCGATCCCTTTTTTACGACAAAGCCGGTGGGGAAGGGAACCGGCTTAGGGCTGTCGATTTGTCACCAGATTGTCGAAAAGCATGGGGGGCAGATAAAGGTGAGATCTCAGCCAGGTCAGGGAACGGAGTTCAGGATCGCTATTCCTCTTAAAAGACAGAAAACCCCAGCTTTTTCTGGTTAATATTAAGGAGGTAAAAGGCCGCAGTGCGGTTCCATAAAAGTAGGGTGGGTGACGCGATCGCACGCACCCCACTGCTTTAAACCCAGGGGGGAGAGCTAGGTTTTTAGGAGCGGCAAACGGATGTAGAATGTTGTTCCAACACCGGTTTCTGACTGAAAAAAAATCTCCCCACCGTGGGCGTCGATAATCGACTTGGCGATCGCTGTTCCCAAGCCGGTGCCACCGCCTTTTCCATAGGTCACAAACGGTTCAAATAAACGCGAGCGGATAGCCTCCGGGATACCGGGCCCGTTATCGCTAATGTTTATTTCTGCCCACTCGCCGGCTGCCCTAGCGGCGATTTCGACCCGACCGCCGCGACCTTTGAAAGCCTCTACGGCGTTAGTCACGAGATTTTGCCAAACGCGCATGAGCTTGTTCTCATCAGCGCTGACCGCCAGATTCTCTACCCGAGTTGCCAGCTCGACTTTGGCATATTCAAAATAAGCGCGGTTTAGCTTTTGAAACTGTTCCAAAAGATCGACGAGGTTGACGGGCTGTCTGTCCAGCACGCTCGCGCCCCGCGCAAATTCCAACACCTCATCTGCCATCCTCAACATGCGCTGTATCTGCGCTTGAATCAGCTCGCAATACTCCTGACTCTGCCGGTCGGGATGCAGTTCTTTCAGCATTACACTGGCTAGGTATATGCCGGCAAAAGGGTTCTTGAAATCATGCATAATGGTATTGATCATCTCCCCGACCAACACCATTTTCTCCTTGTGTATAACCTCATTCACATATTCGTCCGTCGTGGCTCTCACACGCTGAATAATGTAACCAAACAGATTAATTGCCACCGGGCTTTTTGTGTTCTCCAAAATTTCCATTAGCCTGTCCCGCGCAATCTTGGCTAAGGCTGTCTCCCCGCAAGCTATTGCCCTGGCGCTGCGCGGCTGTCCGTCCAAAACCCCGAACTCGCCCAAAAAATCATTTGGCCCAGCCACGGCAACGGCTTGATATTTATCTGAAGCGATGCGTTTGCTAACCGCGACTTGGCCAGCTAAAACGAGGTATAAACAATCAGAGATTTCGCCTTCTTCAAAAATAACCCCTCCATCCGGAAAGCTCTCCAGAATAGCCACCTGGCACAGTTGGGCAGCTTGCTCCGGTTCAAAATAGGAGATAAACCGGTGCGATTTCAGATCCATGCTCGAGTACCTGCATCGTGAGTTTAGGAAGCTGCTGTCTTCTATATTCCCTGATGGCTGCCCCGGGTGAAGTGGTCAAGACTTCTCGGACGGCGAGGAGCGTCCCAGCTGACGTCCTGCTGTCCACCGGTACGCTAAGTCGGTAGGCTTCGTCGTGGCGCAAACCACAGGCATCTGCGAAGTTAACTGGAGAGCACCCACAAGGACTGCCCCTGCGGCACCCACAAGGACTGCCCCAACCGACCAGCATCTCTCCCATTTTGCTATTTTACCTGTTTGGCTGAAAAATTTTATAAAAACTTTGTTAAAAAAATCTTTATTTTAAAGAAAGGCTCAAAATGATTGATAGCTTACAGAGCCTGGTGCGATAGGGGTTATAAATTAAAACTTATAGATAGCTTTCTGGCAAAAATTAGCCTCCATTATGCTCGGGTTGGCCGCTGATGAGTTTGTTAATTTACACCCGGATATTTTTTTTAAATACTTTCAGTTATTTTACCGGAACTAAATAGTCTAAGAACTCCAGCTATATCCACTAAAAAAAATGAGGGAGCTATTCGGCTTTTAATCTGCTTATTAGATAAAGGGAGGCTGAGCCTCCAAAACCTGGTTCCCAGGCTGAGCCTGGGAACCAGGAAAAAATATGATCTATCTCAATTTGGGATGAGAATCAGGCCCGGCGAAAATGCAGTCGCCGCCTCCTTCCTTTGGAGTTCGCGACGAGTGGGGGGACTTGCGCATTTCAGCGGCACTCAGATTGCACAGAGAGAGGGTTCAGGGGAGAGAGGGAATTGTACGAACGCAAGGGGGTTCCGCACGCAGTAAGCTGCGCCAGTCCAAGAGTAAACTCAAAAGCTAACAAACCGGCACCTGCGGCGCAGTAGCAGCCCGCACCTTCAGGAATTCGACTCGATTTTCCCCAACGCCACCACCGCATTTTGCCCCCCAAACCCAAAACTGAAACACAGCGCTCGCCGAATCTCAGCCGCACGCGCAACCCGCACCCAATCCAAATCAAACGCCGGCTCGCTCAACCCCACACAAGGAGGCAAAACCTGGTGCTGCAGCGCCATCAGGGAGAAAGCTGCGCCCAGCGCCCCTGACGCTCCCAGGGCGTGACCGGTGGCTCCCTTGGTGGAACTCACCGGCACCTTTTGGGGAAAGAGTTCCGCAATCAGCCGCGCCTCAAACTCGTCATTGAGCGTCGTGCCGGTGCCGTGAGCGTGGATGTAATCGATCTCAGATAAAGAAATCCCGGCGCGGTGACAGCACTGCTTCACAGCCGCCCGGGCACTCCTCCCCCCAATCCCCGGCGCACTAGCATAACACGCATCATTTGTCAAGCCAAAACCCAAAATTTGACCGTAAATCCGCGCCCCCCGGCGGAGAGCCAGCTCAGCCGGTTCCAGAACGAACACTGCGCCGCCCTCTCCGAGCACCATACCTTGCCGGTGCCGGTCAAAGGGATACGCGCCGGTTTGAGCCAAAGCGCCCATCTGGGCAAATCCGGCCATAGTCAGCGGTGTCACCGGCGCTTCCAGAGCACCGGCAATCGCCCGCTGGCACTGACCCATTTCCACCAGCATAGCCCCTTGCGCCAGCGCCCAAATTCCCGTAGCGCAAGCTGCCATTGGTGCCAGCACCGGCCCAGTCGCCCCGACCAGCCGCGCCGCCGAAATCGCCCCCATGTGGGGCAGCGTATCCAGCCAGTCGCCATAAGCCGGTACATTGGGTGCAGGCGATACGCCCGCGCCTGCGCCCTCCTGACGATCCCCGGCATAAAACTTCCGGGCCAGCATTTCCCACTGGGCCTGATGGCCGCGACTGGAGCCGAGCACCACCCCGCAGTCGGAAAGCGGCGGTTCCAGACCGGCATCCAAGAGCGCCGCCGCCACAACCCGCGGGGTGAGCGCCGGCAAATAAGCCGGTTTTGAGCCAATCAGTGCCAGAGGTCTAGGTGGCTGTTCCGGAAAAGGTTGATGGGCAAAGATGCCTGACTTTCCTTCCTGCAGGCGCAGCCAGCTATCCTGCAAGCTGTCGCCCAAAGCGCAGACCAGACCAATGCCGGTAACAACAACAGAGTTCTTGTAAAGAGAGTTCATTTTACCTCCTGCAATCCCCCCTTGTCAAGGATAGACGTAAGAATTCTGGCTCTCTCTCCTTTATAAGGGCAGGGGTGGGGAGAGCGGTAACAGAGACTTTTGCCAGATGTCTAATAAGCTTTTAGGCTTTTAATTTTCCTATCTGCCCAAGGTCGGCAGAGCCGACAAGACGGCGTTCCCAGCCTGAGGCTGGGAACGAGGGAACGAGGGAATAAGGGCAGGGGTGGGGAGAGCGGTAACAGAGACTTTTGCCAGATGTCTAATAAGCTTTTAGGCTTTTAATTTTCCTATCTGCCCAAGGTCGGCAGAGCCGACAAGACGGCGTTCCCAGCCTGAGGCTGGGAACGAGGGATAGAACCCCAGGGGCGTCCCCAGTGCGGTGCTTTGCGATTCCGGGGCGGGGTTCCCCGCCCTGCTTTGGGCCAAAGGGCTATTTGCCGCCCAGCCTGAGATTTTCGATCCCCTGCGTCACCTTAGCCGATTCAATGCGATCGCCTTGCTGAATCTTGTCAACCACATCCATGCCCCCGGTGACATAGCCAAACACCGCATAGCTGCCATCCAAGAACGGCAGGTCGGCCAAAGTAAAGTAGAACTGCGAGGACGCCGAATCTGGCGGTGACGAACGCGCCATCGCCACAGCACCGCGCGTGTGCCGCAACTCAGGTTGTGCCTCGACACCGGCATCTTTGAGCGTCTTGCTGTACACCGGCTCTTTCGCGCCTTTGGGCTTAATTTCTAGGGGAATATAGCGAGGGCGGGACGTGGCTGGGTCAATAAAACTGCCAGTTCCCAAAGCTTCTGGCGGCACGTTGGGGTCTTTGCCCTGCGGGTCGCCCCCCTGAACCACAAACGGTGTCGGTTCCCGCACCACTCTGTGAAACACCAGCTTGTCGTAAACTCCTCTCTGCACCAGATCGACAAAATTGCCGGCGGTAATCGGGGCGTTGGTGCCATCGACTTCGATGGTAATCGCTTCGCCTTTGACCACCATCAGCACCGTTGCCTTCCCTTCCAGTCGGGGTAAACCGCTCGATTGCGGGGTGCTGGCCACAGCAGCCGGTGCTGTGGCTGTTTGGGCCGTTGAGGCATTGGGGGAAGAGGGGGAAGTTGCCTGCTGCTGGGCGCACCCCCCTATGAGCAACGCCCCCACAAAGATTGCAGACACTAACCAGTGCCGAATTTGGCTCTGCATTTTAAATCACCTAGAAGACCGGCGTGACGATTCCCAGCTGTCGGCTGTCAGCCTCATGCCTGGTGCCATTGGCCTGCTGAAAGCTGATAGCACGATGGCTTTTCGATCATAAGCCTTCCAGGGGCACGCCGAGAAAGCGAGCCAGTTCGGCTCCCTGATTTTCCAGTTCCGACAGGGGCTGGGGCTGGCCCACCCGAGTCAGGGGAATATCTTTTTTGCCCTTCAGCCGCAGGTAGAGGGCGCGGCGGGGATTGAGGCCCTCCTTAATGTCCACCCGAACCGATTGCACATCTGCTGTGCTGTAAGTCAGCTCAATGCGGCGATTTTTGCCGGGGAAGCCCCAGCGGAAAATCCGAATCTCGCCAGTTTGCTTGTTGAATTCGTTGTAGCCGCCGCCGATATCCCAGAGTACCGTCAGCCACAGGTAAAGGCTGAGCAGCAAGCCGGCTGTCCCGTACAGCCCCATCACCAGCCCTTGCGGGAGAAATACCAGCTCGGTGGGGTCAGACAGGGGCAGCAGATTCACCTTCAGGTAGCTAGAAATCCCGGACAGCAGAAAGCCGGTGGCCCCCAAAGAGATGACCGTGGCCCAAAAATAGTTGCTCAGCCGGCGAGCTCCGACAATCTCCTTGCGGAGTGTGCCGGAGCTCTTGGAGAGGGTTTGTCCAGTCATCGAACACTAACGCTCAATTGATTGCAATGGTTTGTTTCAGTGCCGGTTTCGGGATTCCAACTCAGCAGCGACCACCGGCACAACTGCCGGTGCTGCCGCGTGAGGGGGAAAGTTTTGACCCCTTCGAGCCACCCGTGCGCCAGCGAACATTCCTCAACTGTACATCACACCGGCACCGCCGGTGTCCCTGAGTGCGGGAACCGCACGCCAAAGGAGGACGCCACCCACACCGGCTCACCTGGCCCGAAATATTTTTGCTGGGGGGCTTGGCAAATTTTGGTGAACTTCATATATAGTTATGTTAAGTTACTTAGAAACCTGAGTTTTAAGACAAGAGGGTTTGAACCAAATGACCATTGCAATCGGACGCGAGTCAGCGCCAAGAGGGGCGTTTGACGTCCTCGACGACTGGCTCAAGCGAGATCGGTTCGTGTTCATCGGCTGGTCTGGACTGCTGCTGTTCCCCTGCGCCTACCTGGCGGTGGGGGGCTGGCTGACCGGCACCACCTTTGTCACCTCCTGGTACACCCACGGCTTGGCCTCCTCCTACCTGGAAGGCTGCAACTTCCTGACCGTCGCCGTATCCACCCCCCCGAACAGCCTGGGACACTCCATCCTGTTCCTGTGGGGCCCGGAAGCCCAAGGCGACTTCACCCGCTGGTGCCAGCTGGGCGGTCTGTGGACATTCGTCGCCCTGCACGGTGCCTTCGGTCTGATCGGCTTCTGCCTGCGCCAGATTGAAATCGCCCGTCTGGTGGGCATCCGTCCGTACAACGCCATCGCCTTCACCGGCCCGATTGCGGTGTTCGTCAGCGTGTTCCTGATGTACCCCCTCGGCCAGTCTGGCTGGTTCTTCGCACCCAGCTTCGGCGTGGCATCAATCTTCCGCTTCCTGCTATTCTTCCAAGGCTTCCACAACTGGACGCTCAACCCCTTCCACATGATGGGAGTGGCCGGCATCCTGGGCGGGGCGCTGCTGTGCGCCATCCACGGTGCTACCGTAGAAAACACCCTGTTTGAAGACGGCGAAGGCGCAAACACCTTCCGGGCGTTTGAGCCAACCCAGTCGGAAGAAACCTACTCGATGGTAACCGCCAACCGCTTCTGGTCGCAAATCTTCGGGATTGCTTTCTCCAACAAGCGCTGGCTGCACTTCTTCATGCTGTTTGTCCCCGTGACCGGCTTGTGGATGAGCGCCATCGGCGTGGTAGGTTTAGGCTTGAACCTGCGGGCGTATGACTTCGTGTCGCAAGAACTGCGGGCTGCTGAAGATCCGGAGTTTGAAACGTTCTACACTAAGAACATTCTGCTCAACGAGGGCATCCGCGCCTGGATGGCTCCCGCTGACCAGCCGCACGAGAGCTTCATCTTCCCTGAAGAAGTTCTGCCTCGCGGTAACGCTCTGTAAAAATTGGAATTTTGGAGTTTAGATTTTGGATTTCGGATGAATCCAAAATCTAAACTCTAAACTGTAAAAGTGATAGCTCCTGATAGTTGGTGACAAAAGAGGTTCTACCCTGTGGCAACGTCTTTTAATAGTGCTCTAGTAATGGGGGGCGGTCGCGACCAAGAATCAACCGGGTTTGCCTGGTGGTCTGGTAACGCTCGCCTGATCAATCTCTCCGGCAGGCTTCTCGGTGCTCACGTCGCCCACGCCGGTCTGATCGTCTTCTGGGCTGGAGCGATGACTCTGTTCGAGCTCGCTCACTTCGTACCCGAAAAGCCGATGTACGAGCAGGGCTTGATCCTGCTGCCTCACCTCGCCACCCAAGGTTGGGGTGTCGGTCCTGGCGGTGAAGTGATTGACACCTTCCCCTACTTTGTAGTGGGTGTGCTGCACCTGATTTCATCTGCAGTTCTCGGTTTCGGCGGGATCTATCACGCGGTTCGCGGTCCAGAAACCCTGGAAGAGTATTCTCGCTTCTTCGGGTATGACTGGAAAGACAAGAACCAAATGACCAACATCATCGGCTACCACCTGATTATTTTGGGAATTGGTGCCCTGCTGCTGGTGTTCAAGGCCATGTTCTTTGGCGGTGTCTATGACACTTGGGCACCCGGTGGCGGTGATGTGCGCCTGATCACGAACCCGACGCTCAACCCCGCTGTGATCTTCGGCTACCTGGTGAAGGCTCCCTTCGGCGGCGAAGGCTGGATTCTCAGCGTCAACAACATGGAAGATGTGATCGGCGGTCACATCTGGATTGGCATCATTTGCATTGCCGGTGGCATCTGGCACATCCTCACCAAGCCCTTTGGCTGGGCCCGCCGCGCTTTAATCTGGTCTGGGGAAGCTTATCTCTCCTACAGCTTGGGCGCTCTGTCCCTGATGGGCTTTATCGCCTGTTGCTTTGTCTGGTTCAACAACACCGTCTACCCCAGCGAATTCTACGGTCCGACCGGCCCGGAAGCGTCTCAAGCGCAAGCTCTGACCTTCCTGATCCGCGACCAGCGCCTGGGCGCTAACGTCGGTTCCGCTCAAGGTCCCACCGGCCTGGGCAAGTACCTGATGCGCTCTCCTACCGGCGAAATCATCTTCGGCGGTGAAACCATGCGCTTCTGGGACTTCCAAGGTCCTTGGCTGGAGCCCCTGCGCGGTGCTAACGGCCTCGACCTGAACAAGATCAAGAACGACATCCAGCCGTGGCAAGCTCGTCGCGCTGCTGAGTACATGACTCACGCTCCTCTGGGTTCTATCAACTCTGTGGGTGGCGTGATCACCGATATCAACTCTTTCAACTACGTCTCTCCCCGCGCTTGGCTGGCCGCTTCTCACTTCGTGCTCGGTTTCTTCTTCCTGATCGGTCACCTCTGGCATGCCGGTCGCGCTCGCGCCGCCGCTGCCGGTTTTGAAAAGGGTATCGACCGCGAGAACGAGCCGGTGATGGCTATGAACGAACTCGACTAATCGGAAGCGGGTTTGATAAATTATTTCTGACTTTTGACTTCTGACTTGCTTGAGGCTCCTGTGTCAAACCAGGAGCCTTTCTTTTTTGCGCAAGAAAAGTGCGTGTCAGCGGTGATAAGCTAGTTTAAGGGTGAAGATTGAAGTTTCTCCCCATCTCCCCCTCTTCCGAAACACCCACTCACTCCTTACTCAGCCTTAGCGTCGAACACTATCCTTCTTGCCATGCCCGATTCTGATTTCACCGACGAGTTGCAATGGACGCCTGAGGCCAAGGCGAAATTCAAGAATATTCCGTATTTTGTCCGGGCGCAGGCTCGGCAGCGCATTGAGCAGCTGGCTCGAGAACAAGAGCTAGAAGTTGTTACCGGCGATATAGTTGAGCGAGCCCGGTTGGAGTTCGGCCAGTAATATCTATTACGTTTGATTCGTTATATTATGCTGGAGTGGGGAGTGCGCGGGCAAATTGCTATACGCCTCTCCTGACATCAAGTCCTAGAGAGCCGGTCTTGTATTCTTCTGAAGCCGCAAGAAACCGGGGGCAGTCTCCGTGCGGTGCCCCCTACGGCGAGAAGGCGATAATTTCCTTGTTTTCATCCAAAGAAGTTGGGATAGATAGTATTTTTTGCCCCACGAAAACCTTGTGATGTGCGGGTTTAAAATCCGGGCATCCAAAATCTAAAATCCAAAATTGCTAGAATTTAACAATTCAGGAGACAGAAGGGGTCTTCTGCAAGCCCCGGCATCCAGACTCCTGAATGGCTCAATTCTGACGCCGCTACACTACTGCCTTTAGGTTCTGGGCGGCTTCGTTCAGGTTTTGGGTGCCGGCCCGGGTTTGACTGATGCTGCTTGCCGTTTGTTTCGCGCCGATATTGATGGCATTCATCGCTTCTACCACCTGCTGGATGGCAACAGCTTGCTGCTGGGCAGTAAGCGAGATTTGCTGATTGTTCACCACAATCTCGTTTACGGCGTCAACAACACTGTCAAGGGATTTTTTCCCCTCCTCCGTCACCATCACCGTTGTGCTGACAGCAGCCTGGATATCAGCCACCAAGGCGTTAATATCCAGGGCTGATTTCTTGCTCCGGTCGGCGAGCTTGCGAATCTCAGACGCCACAACGGCAAACCCCTTGCCATTCTCACCGGCTCGCACGGCTTCCACCGCTGCGTTCAGCGCTAGCATATTCGTCTGGCTGGCCAACTCACTGACCACATTGGAGATATTGCCGATCTGGCCGGTTTGCTGGCTCAACCGGCCAATCTCCCGGGCAATTGCCTCTACGTTGTCTCTGAGGCTGGACTTCCCTCGCAGAGTTTGGTGCTTCCGAGAGCTTCCGTTTTCCAGATACTCGGCGCTTCCGTCCACGAGCATTAAGACGTGAAGGGCACCGGCAGCTGCGGCTTCGGCTTGCCCGGCGGCTTGCCTGGATGACGCCCCCAACTCATCCATCGTGGTGGTGGTTTGGTTCACCGAAGCCGCCTGCTGTGTGGCCACCCGCTCCTGCTCCTCCACGGTCGCCGCGATCTGGCCAGAAGAAGTGGCGATCGTACTGGTGGCCTGATTGATCGTCTCAGCCACGCCGGCGGAGATCGTCAAGGCTACAATAACAGCAATCACCACAATGAATACCGAACCCACCGCCAGGGCCAATAGAACAGAGCGCAAAGCCTCCTTTGCTTGCTCATTTTGTTTTTTAAGCGTTTCTATCTCCGCTGTGTTAAAAGCCTGATTCAGTTCCATAAATTCATCCGCCGTTTTTGTGCCTTTCCCCGTCGAAAAGAAAGCCACCGTCTGGGCTTGATTGGCCTGACGTTTCAAGCGGATCATTTCTTTAGCGAACTGGTCGTATTCCTTGGCCAGTTCAACCATTCTTTGGAAACGCTGTTGCTGCTGGGGGTCTTTAATAACATGTTTTGCGGCACCGGCAGCCTCTATAAACGATTTAAAATAATCCTGATACTGGCTGATGTAAATCTCATCCTTGTTAATCACATAGCCCCGCGCAGTCGCTATCATCCCGTGTGCGGCTAGCGCCATATTATCGGTTGTTATAATGGCCTGCTGCACCCGCTCGACTTCTTGAAGTACCTCAAATATTTTATTAGCGCTTGAGGAAACCATAGCCGTCAAGCTCACGGAAACAGTAACAGGAATTACATACCCAATCAGCAAGCGGGTTTTCAGTTTAAATTTAGCCAACATAGAGGTTTTCTCCTTCACATCCAATCTGGTTTTTAAAAGGGGGTTGACAAAAAAGACGTTTTGTGATCTAAATAATTTTTAGAGTTCCTTGTCTGGAAGTTGGGAACGACTGACGCCGGCTGCTGCCTGTTGTTCCCCTGGAAACCAGGGGGATGCAATTCTCTCCCGGACTGGAGGCTCTTACCTCCTAAAAGCCTTCGCAGGCCACTGCCCGGGAAGGAGAGAGTTCTGCGCTACCGGAACCCATAAAAACACGGTGTCAGCTGGGGGGGAACTGGCGGTCGCCTGTCAGACAGACCGCCCGGGCAAGACCGATAAATAATCTTAAAACACTTCAATAATTTAAGCAAAGTAGTTATTTATACTGTTTCCATGCCTGGAAATCCAAGCCAGCTAGGCTCACCTCTTGTGGCAATGTTCTGCCAGTTTTGCTGGGGCACCGGCGCTTTCTCGAGAGCCGGTGAAGCAAGGGCAGCGCCGGTGCGCCTGCGCCAATCGCACTGCATTAAATGTTCAATGTTAAGTGTTCCCGAATTCGCGCCCCTACCCAATACCCAGCAGCTTAAGATTCAGGGCGGCTTGGTTAAGCTTTTGGGTGCCCTGCTTGGTTTGAGTGATACCACCGGCAGCTTGTTGAGCGCCGGTGCTGATATAATTCATAGCCGCGAGCACCTGCTGAATGGACACAGCTTGCTGCTTGGCAGTGAGGGCAATTTCTTTGTTGCTGGCAACCACCCGGTCGATCGCCGCCGCCACGCCTGTAAAAGCTTCTGCGGTTTCCCGAGCGATTTTAACTCCTTCCGCCACAGTTAAATTCCCCTCATTCGTAACCCTCACTGTTAAATCAACCGCCCGCTGGATCTCGGCTACGATATCGTTAATCTTATCAGCAGATTTCTTGCTCTGATCGGCCAATTTGCGAATCTCAGAAGCGACGACAGCAAACCCCCTGCCGTGATCGCCTGCTCGGACAGCTTCCACCGCTGCGTTTAAGGCTAGCATATTCGTCTGGTTGGCGAGAGCGCTCACCGTAACAGAAATGTTGCCGATTTGACCGGCTTGCTGACTCAATCGCCGGATCGATTCCGCAATCGCGCCGACTTTTTGCTGCAGCGCCGCCATCCCCTCCAAAGTCCGCCCCACCGCTTTATTTCCTTCCTCCGTAAGCGTCAGTGCTCGCATTGTGCCGGCGGCTAGCACTGACGCTTGCTCTGCGGCAACCTTTGAAGAAGCCCCCAACTCGCGCATCGCTGCCGTACACTGAACACAGGAAGCTGCCTGCTCAGAGGCGATGCCTTCTTGTTCCTCTATTGCCGCAGCGATTTGCGCAGAAGAGTTAGCGATAATATTCACAACTCCCTGGAGCGGCTCAATCAAGGCATTGGTCAAGAAAATCCCAAAAATCAGAGCGGTGAGAGGCCCAATTATTACCCCCAGGAAAACCCAGAAGCCGGTGTTAACCACATCCCTATCGGTTGCTTGCTTAGCTGCCAATGCAATTTGCCCCTTCACAGCCAGGAGTTCTTGGAGTGAAGCATTTGCTGCTATAAACGCCGGATTTTTTTTATCAAAACTTTGATTGTTAATCTTGTCGAGCAGAGCGGAAGCCGCTTTGGTTGCTGCCATTTCTGGTGAATTTCCCAGTCCGAGCCGCAGCAACTCAGCCTGTCTTGTTATAGGTCTGGGGATGCCAAATTTCTGAAAGTATTTATACATTTGCACGAATTCTTCATGAGCTTGCTTCCAGGTTTCCCAGTCCTGAATAAATCTCTGGTAGCGTTTATTTTCTGACTCGTTACGAGCGGGTGCTTGATATTCTTTAAATCCGGCTTCGATCTGCTCCCAAGCCTTCTCGATGTGGCTAAATTGAGCCTCCCTGATCTCTGGCTTCGTTCTGGGATTGAGTATCGTCAGCTCTGCTGACTGGATTTGGCTGTGCCCGTCACTGATTTTCCACAATCCGATGACGCTGGGCAGGGTATTATTCGTGAGTGTGCTGATGTGCTGAGTCAGCCGAGAATTTCCACTCCAGCCGGCCAAGGCAACAGCTAGCACTATCACGCCCATGATTAGGAATGCGCCGTTCAGCTTTGTTTTTAAGTTGATTGTGCGAACCAAAGTATTTCTCCTGACTGTTGCTGACTGACAAGCTCATTAATCTTTCAAGAAGAAAGATAACAATTTTTAAGGGCAGGGGGGAACATCCATATACGGAAAAGCCGGCACTTAAGGAGGCAACACCTGGCACGGGGGAAGTGTTCAGGCAGCAAGGGCTTCCGAGCCGGCACAAAGTGGCTCAACCGCCGCAACGCCAGCGCCAGCAGAGCCGGTGCCAACAAGGAAAGCCTATCACAGATTGAGGGTAAACCGGCCCCCACTACACCACAGAGCCGAGATTTCGCGCCACTTCGCTCAGCAACTCTGTACTGAGTTTGGTTTGAGAAATGCCGCTGACTGCTTGTTGAGCGCCGGTGTTGATGCTGTTCATCGCCTGCGCCACTTGCGCGATAGCAACAGCTTGCTGCCGCACCGCCAGCGATATCTGCTGATTGTTGGCCACCACCTTGCCAATTGCCTCAGAGACGCCGGCAAAAGAGGAAGCCATTCTCCGCACCAGTCGCACCCCAGCTTCAACCGTTTTTATGCCCTCATCCGTCACCGCTACCGTGGAATTGATAGCCATCTGAATATCCGCCACCAAACCGCTAATCTTCTCGGCAGAATTGCGGCTTTCATCAGCCAGCTTGCGAATCTCAGCCGCCACAACGCCGAAACCCTTACCCTGAGATCCGGCGCGGACAGCCTCCACTGTAGCGTTAAGGGCGAGCATATTAGTCTGCGCAGCCAAATCCCCCACCAGCTTCGAGATGCTGCCGATTTGACTCGTCTGCTGGCTGAGCAGCACTATTTTTTCAGCTATCGCCCCCACTTTCTGATTAACAGTCGCCATCCCTTCCAGGGTTTGCCCGACGATTTCAGTGCCCTCCTGCGCCAAAGTCAAGGCTTTCCTAGCGCCCGCTGCTGCGGCTTCCGCTTGCCCGGCGGACTGTTGGGAAGACACCCCCAATTCATCCAGGGTGGCGGTTGTTTGGTTCACCGAAATCGCCTGATTGTGGCTGATGCGCTCCTGCTGCTCCACCGTCGCGGCTAGCTCAGAAGAAACGCTGACAATCTTGCTGACAGTGCCCCGGATCGCAAGAGACAGGGGTTTGGCGATTGCCAGACTCAAAACGACCCCCAAGATTGCCGCCGTCACCGGCCCGACGAGCATGCCCAGCGACACCCAGAACAGGGTTTGCCGCACACTTCTATTCGCTTTCTCCTTCGCATCGCTGACAAGTTTCTCGTTTTCTGATATCAGTTTTTGCAGCACGGATTCTGCGGAATTAAATGCGGGCCGGTTAATCGTAAACACCTGCACGTTCATTTGTTCCAGCAGCAGAGCAGCACGCTCTGCTGCTTCCATTTCGGCTGATTTTTCCTTTCCCGCCTTCCACAGATCCAGCTGCATTTTCGCGGGGAAAAAAGTGCCTGACTGCTGAAATTGTTGATAGAGGCGCATAAAATTATCATGCTCTTGCTGCCACCGCTCCCGCTTGGAAATAAATTGCCCCCACAGTTTATCTTCCCTCTGGGTGCGGGGCAGCTGGTTGTATTTGTTATACCCCGCCTCAATCTCCTTCAACGCCAAAGCGAACCTCGCGAGCTGCTCCTGTCTTATCGCGTCGCTCAATCTGGTATTGAGGAGGGCTAGCTCACTCACCTGAATATCCCTCATTCCATAATCTATTGTCTGGAGCGCCATAATACTTGGCAACCTCACATCACTTATCTCACTAAAATGACGCGAGAGTTGGGTAGCGCCGCTTTCCCCTATCCAGCCCACGACAAAAACAATCACTCCCATGAGCAGGAAGGCAGCGAGCATCTTTGTCTGCAACCCCATGTCTTTAAATCTAAATCTGAACCAATTCACGGTTATCCTCTCTTTCTAAACACTAGCTAAGCAGATAAACAAGGAACCAGGAGGGCGAATCAGCGAGCCGGCGATTTTTTTATCGAATGACTCCTCACCCTTAGCAGGTGGCACTAGCCATTATAACGGTTTGATTTATCCTTTTAAAGAAGCCGCGTAGGCTTTGATAAATCGGTCGTCAAACAGCTGGCTCAGATCGGGCTGTTTTTTAATGATTCCATTGGCCAATAAGAAATTGCTGATTTCTTGAGCAGCATAGGGCAGAGATGTCATGCCAGAACCCGGTTGAAAGGCTTTCAAGTTCTCTGCGGGACTAAAAAATTTTATCTCGCGCTCGTAGGCTTTGAATTCTTCAACCGACACCCCAATGTAGTCAGCCATAATCTTGTATGACTTTTCTGGATTATTGCGGATTAACTCTAATGTGTCAAACCAAGTATTGACAAGAGCTTGGACATCTTGTGGCCTTTCTTCAATCAGCTTGCGATCCACGACTAAGTGAGAGGGAATGGCTGTTGGGAAGTCTTTGGAACTAAATAGCACCTTGCTTCCCGGAAGTTTGAGAGCCTCCTTCGTGTAAGGGAGATAAAGCCCCACCGCATCCACCTGTCCTTCTACAAAAGCTGCTACTGTCGCCCTCGGGTCTAGATTTTTAAGCTGGATATCCGTTTGTTTAAGACCGGCTTTCTTCAGCCCTAGCAACAGGAGAAAGTGGTCGATGGCACCCAGTTGAGTGGCGACTGTTTTCCCTTTCAGGTCGGCAATCTTATTAATCCCTTTGCGGACAATAATTGCGTCCCCTCCATTTGAGGCGTCAGTTGCCAAAACAATGACCTGATCTGGCTGCGAGCCATTGGCGATTGAGGTCAGGCTGTCACTTAAAGTTTGAACGTTAGCATCCAGCTGACCTTGGGCCATAACTTGAACGGACTTTTCATAGTCATAGAACTTTAGATCGACATCGACTTGGCGATCGGCAAAGATTTCTTTCTCTTGAGCGACTTGCCAATTAAGATAACTCGGCCAATTACTAAAGCCCAGCCGGATGGGGGTGGTTGAGTGAGGGGTAGCGGGAGAAGTATTTGCAGTCGGGCGCTGAGATGGCGTGCAGCTGACCGCAACCATTAAACTAACTAAAAACACAGCGAGGGAACAAACTAAGGTGCGCAATTTCATAGAGATTTTTTGTTTGATATTTTGGGCTGTAATTGAAAATTGATTATTTGGCATTTGGCAAGGGGCCCGATGCCCAATGCGATGATGCCCCATGCCCCATGCCCATTAAAATGGCGCTAGTGGCGGGGAAAACGCTCTGCCAAAAAGCGCTGGGCATCCTCTTTGCCGGCAATCGCCCCATCCAGCGCCCCCGCCAGCAACTCATCCAGGATGCGCTTGAAATCGCGCCCCGGTTTGTACCCCAGCGCCTTCAAGTCATGGCCATTCAGCGGCGGCTGAACCCGCGACCAGTTGGTGATATACTGCCAAATTAGCCGGCGCACTGCCCTCGGACAGCCCACCGCAATCAAAATCAAAGTTGGCAGCTCATACCGGCGCAGCAGGCGCACAATTTCACTCGGGCGGGCGCATTTCGGCAAACACTCCATCACCTCAGCTTCTGCTGCAGCCAAATCCCGCAGTCGCTGGATACTGTCCTCTGACAGCTGCAGGTTTTTCGCCACCGGCTCGCGATATTCCGCCGCCAAATAACCAATCAGCACTTCCAGCCGAATTTGCCAGTGGTGCAGGCTCTCCCCTGCATCATAGCGCCGCAAACAGCGGTCTGCCAGACATAGCTGTTCCCACAGCCGCTGATCCAGCTGCAGCGTCGGGTGGATGCACTTGAGCGCCCCCAAATCGTCCAGCACCTGCAGCGCCGGCTTCCAGTACGCCGCCTGCAAAATGTATTTCAGCTCAGTTTTCAGCCTGGTTTCCAGCGCCGGCATGCGGTTCAAATGCCCTTGAGTGCGGTCATAAATCCCACTTTCTATCGCGTGGCGGATATACCCTTCTGTCTGCGGATCGATGTCAAATCCGAGACGCACCGCAAACCGCACGGCGCGGTAAATCCGCGTCGGATCTTCAATAAAACTGTTGGCGTGCAAAACGCGAATCTGGCGCGAGCGCAAATCCAGCAACCCGCCAAAAAAATCCAGCAGTTCGCCAGCGCGGGGTTCACTCAGGCGCACCGCTAGGGCGTTTATCGTAAAATCGCGCCGGTAGAGATCCTGCCGAATCGAGGATGCCTCGACTTCCGGGTTGGCGGCTGGGTAAGGATAGAATTCGGTTCTGGCGGTGGCGATATCCACCCACAGCGAGTCCAGTACGGGATCTTTGTGCCACAGCAGGGCGGCGGTTTGAAATTGCCCGTGAACGTCCAAGCGGGCACCGGGGTAGAGTTTTTGCAAAGCTTTGGCGAGCTCCACACCGGCACTCCCGGAATTTGGCATGCCGGGATTTGGGGATTTGGGGAATTCTGAGGGGTGATAGCCGTCTACTACGAGGTCAATGTCGCTGAGCGCCCGCACTTCATCGGGGTTAGCCTGGAGTAAATCGCGCACGGCTCCTCCGACGAGATACAGCTGGCAGCCCAGCTCTTCTGCGAGCTTAGCGGCGGTGGCGAGCAGCTGCCACAGTACGTCCGCGATGCGATCGCGCAGTTGCTCGCTGACGGATGTGCGCGTTGGGGTGGTTGGGCAGCTGCGCAAGGGAGGGCACGCTTTGGGCAGCTTCAATTGGTGCAATTCTCGCAGCACGTCGGTGCGGGTGACTATTCCCACTAGCTGCCCGTTTTCCAGCACCGGCAGCCGCCCGATGTCGTATGTTACCATCAGGGCTTCAATTTCTGGCAGGGGGGTGTCGGGGGTGATGGTTTTGAGGTTGCTTGTCATGTAGCCTTTGACCGGCGCGTGGGAAAAGCCGTGGTGCAGGGCGATGTCGAGATCGCGGCGGGAAATGACGCCGGCTAGCTTGTCGCTGGCGTCCACAACGGATAAGCCGGAGTGCCCGTAGCGCAATAAGATTCTCTGGGCTTCGTAAATGGTGGTTTCGGGGCGGATGGTGCGCACCGGCGAGGACATCAGCTCTCTGGCGACGGGGGGCTGGGGAATTTGGGCTTTGAATTGCTCTACGAGCCGGTGGAAGGTGGCGGTTGTTTCGCCCCTGAGGACGAGGGAGGCGGCTCTGGGATGCCCACCGCCGCCCAGGGGTTTGAAGAGTTCGTTGAGGTTGGTGCCGGCGATGCGGGAGCGCCCGATGACGCTCAAGCGCCAATCGCCGGTGGTGCGCAGGGGGTAGCGGTTGGCGAGCAGCAGGGCGTCGCTTTCGGTGAGGTCGGTCAGTCCTGAGGCTAAGCTGGACATTCCGGGGACGTATGCCGGTGTTTCCAGCAGCACCCAGGAAACGGTGTACCCGGATACGGTTTCGGTTTGCAGCTGTTCTAGGGCGAGGGTGAGGAGTTCTTGCAGGTGGGGGGACAATCCTGGGTCAGCGTATTCGGAGATCACCGGCAAGCTGGCTCCTTGTTGCATTAGCCAAGCGAGAGCTAAGGCGTCTCTGGTGGTGGAGTGATCGAAGGTGAGGGAGCCGGTATCGACGTGGATGCCGAGCGCCATTACGGTGGCTTCGGAGGGGGTGAGGATTTGGGGATTTGGGGAGCCGGGATTTGGGGATTTGGGGATGAGGGTGCCGGTGCAAACGGCTCGTTGCAGTTGCTCGACGATTAGGGTGGTGCAGGAACCGACCGGCTCTATTTGGGTGCGTGTGGCGGGGATGTCTGTTTGGAGTTCTGTGTGGTGGTCGTAGATGGCTATTTCTGTTAGCTGGGGCAAGTCGAGCCACTCGGCTGCTTTGCCGAGCCGGTCGCGCAGCTGGGTGTCTACGATGGTGAGGGAGCGAATTTTTTTGGCGCTGACTGACCGGCGTTCTATGAGGGGGTATTCGTCGCGGTGCAGTGCTAGGAAATCTCGCACGGTGGGGTGGGTTCCGCCGGTGAGTACGATTCGAGCCCCCGGTTGCAGCCGGGTCAGTCCCACCGCTGCGCCGAGGGTGTCAAAATCTGCTGTTGTGTGGCATAGAACGAGATCCATTGAAGCTCTGGTTTTTTATGGGTGGTGCTGATCTAAAATTAACGCAGGGGAATTTGACCTTTAGAGGTGACGCCGCGCCGGCTTTCGTGTGCGACTGCAGGGATTGCGCCTGGAAAGCGCTGTTTTTCGCGACAGCGCCGGCTTTCTGGCTGGTGTGCCGGCGATCCAATCAGCCCCGACAGTTTGTGGAATGAAGGGATTTTCCTGGGAAAGCCGGACTGGGGGCGGCTGTGGGGAGCAACGGTCGCTATTTGCGCCCCTTGCAGGTTCTGAGTGGCCGGTGGGAGTGGCAACTTAAACTTAATCATAAACCGCCAAGACGCCAAGAACGCCAAGAGGTAGTTTCTTGGCGTCCAAGGCGTCCTTGGCGGTTGATTATAAGATTAATCAATCATACGGAATATGGGGCTAAAGCTGACAGCGATGGCCACCCACGGAGACTGCCCCTGTGCTGGGCAAGCGGGCGCGCGAAAAGCCCTTTGCCCCTGCAAGGGGCAGGTTTTACAATATCGATGCCAGCGGATATGATATTGCAGCAAGATCGCTGCCCTTGGGAGCGAAGTGTCAATCGTCTCAGATGATGTCCGGTTAATTGCCGGTTGGGATGCTCCCAATGAAACTGCTGCAGCTAAAGGGAATAGTTGGAAAATGTCAGGGGAAGATGTTTGGCCGGCGGTTGGATGTGACAGGAGTTTGGAGCGAGCTGTTTTTGAGGTCAGTAGAATATGCAGATTACGATTGAGATTGCCGGCCTATTGGCGCAATGATAAAATGAATAATCGGGCAGTTTTTACCGCAGATTGCTAGAGTTTTTTGTGGCTGAAGCCTACCCGGCGCTGATTACCTGATAATTACGCCGCATTATCCAGTTGCAATCGCGTCTGGAAAACCATGCTTTTTTGCGGCGCAGTGGAGTCTCTTTTAACTATGACTGCGAGGGACTGGAACGCGACATCCAGACCCTTGAATAATTGATGAATCCACGATCGTTGTTTGTGATAATTCTCCGATTTGCTATCTGTTACTGATAGACAAAATTAACTTACTGCCGCAGTTATATGGGGCGGTGACGATTCCTCAAGCTGTTTTTGATGAACTGGCGGCGGCTGAGTCACCGGCTGATGGCAAGGCGCTGGGAATGCACTCCCGGAAAAATACCGGCACCGCTGCGGGCGGCAGCCGGTTTAATCACCAACAGTTCTGCCGGAATAGCTGAGGCTTCCCCAGCTCCCCTGATAAAGAGATCTCATCAAGTCCTTTATACTAAGTTGGCTAACTTAGTATTAGCTCCCCCCTAGCCAGGGCTGTCTTCGTGGGTGGCACTGCCCCTAGGGGGCATTTTCAATTAGCCCCCCCTTTTTAAGGGGGGCTAAGGGGGATCGATACTGACTCACTTGTAAGTAGAAACTTGGGTTATAATACTAGGTTGACCACCTTGGTATTACTTTACTGGCTGGTTCCACTTGACCAGTAAGGAGCGCTTTGTGGATTGTATGCTACCAAGTTTCCATCATCCTGCATGATTAATTTGCTTCCTAGATATTGAGGGCCCCCTGTGTTGCTCGCCCACAAAACAGTGTTTTTGATGTCATATATTACCAAGTTGCCATCATCTTGAAAGCGAAACACACCCGCTGGCTGACACTTTGTGTTCGATGCCCATATAGGAGTTGAATTTTTGGAAATCACCAAATTGCCATCTGTCTGATATTCAAGACGGAATATTCCCTTACTTGAAATCAGTTTTTCACCCGGTTGTAAGGACTCACCTGCGGATAAGCGGTCTTTGACCTGAGCGGGAATAGAAGGTTGGCTTGGCTCCGGTGGATACTGTGCGAATTTGATTGTCTTAGAAAAACCACAGTCAATGCTTGTACCCACCTGCGATCCATCCTGGCGATACAGGGTGTAGCGGCTCTCCACCACCCAAGCACCCACAGCGGTTTGTGGCGGTACCTTGAGGGGGACAGTGACTGTCACAGACTTGGAATTGGTAGAGACCGACGTAGTGGAGTAGCTGAAGCTCTGGCTGATTTTGATAGATCCTGTCAGAGCCGCAGTGAATCCGTATTCAACACCGATTTCAATGCCCGTCGTGCTGGTGAAGCTTGTGGACTCGGATTCCTCAAAGCCTTCAGTGAAGCTGATTGAAGGATTCTGCTCTATGCTGGTGTGGTTATAGCTATGAAACACCAGTTTATACCGATCCTGGCGGAGCAATTTGTAAACAGGGGAGTCCTTGGCCTTTTGTGCGTCGGACAAGAAGGTATCTTTCACCGCAAAGAAAGGAAGGTTGAGTACACTGGTGAAGCTGTCATTCTCGTAAATCGAGGGCTCCTGATAGCTGTGGAGGATAGGTACGGGGAGGTTGTTGGTGGGATTCTCAACCTGGAGACGGAGCTTCAAAACATGGAGGCAGGAATCGCCGATGGGCTGGGTGTAGGAGTCCACCCCCCAGAACGTGCCGGTAGCCACATAGCCCTCTCCTTCGCTGGGGGAGGTGGGAGCCTTCATATTCCAACAGGAGAAATCTTTATCTGCTCCGGAGCCTTTGTCATTCCAGATCAAGCCCCCAGGCAAAGCCTTCTCCGTTAGCTGCTCACGGACACAGACCACTTCGTTTAGACTGGGCTTATTGTAGCCCTGGGTTACTACAAACCCCATAGCTACATAGCCGCCGTCAGGAGGTATCGGTTTCCAGATGGCACCATCTTTATCGGCTCCGGAGCCAGTATCTTTCCATACCAGTTCATAGTCTTTAGGTTCCTTGAGAGCATCCGCATTGCGGGCCTTCACAACAATCATCACTGCACCTGTAGGGCTGTCGTAGTTGCCCTGTGCATAGTGCCCCAGGGCTCGAAATCCGATGGGAACGACGGGACGGTAGAAGGAGCCATTCCGGTCTGCGCCAGTTCCTTTGTCGTTCCACACCAGGTTGAAACTGGTTGCGAAGTCAATTTCGAGAGCGTCATTCAGGATCATCCTTGCCATGATACAAGTCCTTTTTATTGATTCTTCAGGTCGTTTTAGGAACCCTACATCTATCAGACGATCTCACAGGGGAATTTCTGAATTTTTCGAGTTAGAGGCTGTTTTTCCCCTAACTCGTCGCACCTCACCCAACCTGCCTCAAGCGCGATACCCCTTTCTAAACCAAGCTTTCATCCGTTTCAGTGCCCCCTCAACCTCCCCGCAAGTCGGGTAGAGCAACTGCTGGCTCAAGGCGCTTCGATACGCCTCGAGCGCCCCCAAACCATCCCCCAACCCCGATAAGGCTCTCCCTTGCCAGTAATCAGCAGTAGTCGGATTAAGAGACTGTTTATAAAGAAAAGTGAAGGAGCCAGAAACCGGGGTTCTTGCTCGGCTATTACATAACCCAAGTTGGCACCGAATGAGGCAGTCGCTTCGGAACGGCGCACACCGCCACCAATGAAAACTTGGCCCACCGCGGACGAGCCGGTTGGGCATTAGCCGATTGGGCCGGTAGGGGCGGGTTTACCTAAAATGTCTCTACGAAGTTCAGATGTTGGTGAACCCGCCCCTACAAACATTTTCAAGGCAGTCGCTTCTTTTGCTGCGCACATCGTCACATATAGCACTTTTCACTTGAGTGGAGTACAGTTAGATCCCCCCAAACCCCCTTTAAAAAGGGGGGCGCAAGAGAATGTTCCCCCCCTTTTGTAGGGGCGGGTCCCCGTGCCCGCCCCGGCTAGGGGGGGATCGAATATCTGTACCTCACTCAGCTGAAATCTGTTATAAGAAAATTATGCGCTCTTACGAGGCCCGCCGGTTGGGCATTAGCCCAACTACAAACATTTTCAAGTCAGAGCCTCCAAAGTGGCATTCCCAGCTTGAGCTGGGAACGAGGGGAACGAGGGGAACGAGGGAAAACCCCCTCTTTTGTAGGGGCGCGTCCCGCCGCGCACCGTCTGGGGGTATCGAAAAGCGAAAGGCTTGTAAGTAGCAACTTGAGTTATTTAAATTTATTGAGAATAGAGAGAGCAATACAAAGGAGGATATCGCGACGCTCGCACAAATTCTGCCGCAACATTCCCCACCGGCACCCATTGTCGCCCCACACCACCGGCACCACTCACCCCTCACCTCCAACATCAATTCCCTTATACCATAAAACAGCTGCGAACCACCGAAATAGTGCAGCCACCGAGAGAATGCCCCTACTATCCGCTTCCCCATAAAATTAAATTCCTCTAACCTCCCCCCAGAACTCCCCACAACAGAATCCGACTCAGAATCCCCCACAGATCCCGCAACCACCGGCAACTCCTCACCCACAACACACTCCACCTCCACCACCGCAACAGATTTTGTCACCGGCACCCCCACAACCGGCTCAACTCCCCCATTCCCCTGGGACATTTCCTCAATTCCCAACTCCCTTCCCACCGGCATCACAGCCAATTCCATTTTTGTCCCATCCTCCCCTCCCAGAATTTCCCGCGCTTCACAGATGCGCTCTTCAACATTCTGGCAAAAAATCTCTTGCCCTTCCCCCATCTCTTGATGAGACACCTCTTCAGATTCCTCTAACTGTTCCGATAATATCACAGTCTCAGGCAAAATCGGTTCAACTTGAGCAGCCTTCTGAACAGCCTTCTTAGACTTGGCTGGTTTTGCCGGCACCTTGGCTGTATCCGGTTCAGTCCCATCCTCCCCGATAAAATATCCCCGCAACTCAAGAGCCAGAATTTCCCGCGCCTGGGAGATGCGCTTGCAGACATTAGGGTATTTAATATTTTGCCTTTCGGCTATCTCTGGATAAGACAGTTCTTCATAAAAATGCAGAATAAACGTCTCGCGCAGCCTGGGCTGTAAGTTATCAATAGCGCGGCGAATCACCATTTTTTTCTCGTCCCGCTCCAAAGCGCTGGCTGGGGTGTCGCCAACAGCAACCAGTCCCAGATCCTCTTGTTGAGCCGCGTAAGCTTCTATATCCTCAACTTGATTCGCACCTCCGCGACGTTTTATATCGAGCCAGAAGTTCCGAATCAGCGCCGCCAGCCAAGCTTTCAAGTTAGCGATTTTTCCCGCGTACTTTTGCACCTTTTCCCTGGCTTTCAGCATCGCCTGACTCAGCAGGTCTTCCGCTTCCACAGAGTTGCCGTTCGTCCAACTGAGACAGCAACGAAACAGATAGTCTTGGTACTTTTCCCAGAGTGGCCAGAAGGCACGGATGTCACCGGCAGCAAGCAGCTGTAACAGTTGCTGCTCTTCGTCAGGATTGTCTTGCAGATAGGTGCTTTTGTTAAAGCTAGTCACGGCCATAATCCGGGAAATAGATAACTTTTTCAGTCAATTGGCTGGCGTTAGGATAAAAGCTCGCCCCTGCTACAGCAAGAGCTATAGCCGGTGCTGTGCGCTTCTATTAGTTAGACGTTTTTGTCAGGCAATTTGTGAATTCTGCAGTTGCTGCAGCACTCGCCAAATTGGTCTGGACATTAGACCTTCAGACCACGCAGTCCAGGCAAGATGCCTGTCCCAATCTCCGGAAGTGTGTGCTTCGTGCAACGGCTTATGTTACGCTGCGAGATTCCTTTTCCTAAACTGACGGCCAGAATCCGGGAAATAGATAACTTCTCCGGTCAATTGGCTGGCGTTAGGATAAAAGCTCGCCCCTGCTACAGCCAGAGCTAGAGCCGGTGCTGCACGCTTCTATTAGCTAGACGTTTCTGTCAGGCAATTTGTGAATTCTCAAGTTGCTGTAGCGCTAGCCAAAGGGGTTCAGACATTAGACATGGAGGCCATACCTCGCAGTCACCGGCATCACGCCTGTCCCAATCTCCGCAAGTGCGTGCTGAGCGCACCGGCTTATGTTACGCTGCGAGATTCCCTGTCCCTTACTGAACTCTCCATTGCTAGAGCAATAGACAGCTCAGTAATGGCCAAGGCATCTCACTTGCTAGTAGGGATAGGGTCGGAGGGAACGCAATTCCTACGTCCGTGCCCTAAGCCACCGCGCATTTTTTGTCATGCCAAATCCCGCGATTCGCACTCCAACAAAAGCGCTCGCGCCACCAATGCTAAACACTGATTCAAAGCAAATTTATCCCCACCTATTTTTCAGATGGAAGACAGCCAACACCCCCCACTGTCCGCCCAAACCCTCCAGCACAGTCCAAAAAGCCACCCCATCTCCCGCACACCAGCGTCTGGCTCTTTCTGGCCCAGCTGCCCATCTGAGACAGATGCGCCAACGTCTGGACTATGGACAGCCGTCAAGGCTGTCCTCCCCCCTGTCCCCATCTCTCGGCGGAGGACAGCCGTCAAGGCTGTCCTCCCCCCTGTCCCCATATCTCGGCGTAGGACCGGCGTCCCGCCTGTCCTCCCCCCTGTCCCCATCTCTGGACTATGGAATTGCCTCCCGCCTGTCCCACAACCGGCGAGAGGGTGTGGGGGTGGGGCTGCGAGGATTGTCCACCCCAAAAGAGGTTCCCCACCGGCAGCAATCCCCAACTCCAAATCTAAACAAGTCTCCCCTGGAGCCGGCAGCACCGGCACAACAGAAAGCCCAGCCATCCGTTCCGAACCGGCAACAATCCCTAACGGCTCCTCTTCCAACACCTCAAAACAAGCCGGCGCAACAGAAAGCCCAGCCATCCGTTCCGAACCGGCAACAATCCCTAACTCCCCTTCAGCAGAAGGCTCCTCAGAAGCAGGCTCTCCCTGCAAAGCATACAGCGCCGCACCCACCGGCTCCCCACTTCCAACCGGCAGCACCTCCTCTAATTCCCCAGACGGCGATGCCAAACTTTTCCTAACAGCCGGTGCTCGCAGCGAGCGCTTCTTGGACTTCCCCCGTTTTCGAGGCTCCGGAGGAACCCCATCTTCCTCCCCCACAAACTCGCTCAACTTCTCTTTCAAAATTGCCCGCGCCTGCGACATGCGCTTGCGCACATTCTTGTAGCTAATCCCAAGCTCAAGGGCAATTTCTAGATAAGACTTCTCCTGATAGTAGTGCAACCGAATCGGCTCGCGCAGTCTCGGAGGCAACTCATCAATTGCCCCCCCCCAAAATTTTATCGCGATCCTGCCGCTTAGCTGCAGGATCTAATTCTTCATCCTGGCTGACCAGGACTTCATCCACAAGGCAAGGTAAGGCTTCTAGGCTCTCAGTTCTATTAGCCTCCCTTCCCAGAGAGCGCAACATATCTGTACAGAGGTTGCGAGTCAGCGTTCTGACCCAAGCTTTAAAGTTCTCAATCCGACAGGCACCGGCTTGTACCTTCTCCCTGGCTTTCAGCATTGCCTGACTTAGGGCATCCTCAGCCAAGGTTGGGTTGTTCCCCATCCGCTTCAGACAGCAGCGGTAAAGAGATTCCCACTCTTCCTGCCACAGCTTCCAAAAATTCTCTTTTATATAATCTAGACTCCCGCTCTTGTCTGGCAGAATTAGTGTCTGCGACACCTATTTCCTCCTTTTTCGTCGTAAATCTTTACGGGTAGCGCTGGCGGGCGAAACACACTTCTGCATATTCTCCGCTTGCTCTGCTGAACTTTTCTGATTTTTCACACCTCCTCTACTCTAAGCGCCCCTTTCCTTGGTGTCAATCCCTTTCTAGTAACTTTATCTTTTCTTCACCTGACCGCTCCCCTTTCTGGCCCTCTGTATGTGGATATCCTCTGACTGTTAAATTCGGTGCGAGTCAAATTTTCGACCGGCTCTCCTTGGAACAAGGCCAATTTCATCCCCCTAGGAGGTCGGACAGGCGAAACGCCTGGTACCTACTAGCACGTGAGATGCCTTAGGCATTACTGAGCTGTCCATTGCTATAGAACAGCCGAGTCACCTCTCAATTGCTCGCGCCCAGTCGCTCAAATACAACGCCTCATCGCGTCTCCAATTGCACGCCTCTGCGCCCAAATATTCTGACCAGTATCACCGGCACCGCCACTTGACAGTTGCCTGCAAACCCAGCCCTTGACAGACGTTAATTGTGTGTGCTATCCCTTTCCCACAAGTTATAGCAGTAGTCATATTGGTTAGGACATCAGTGGCCTAGGGATAAAAGGCGTAGGACAGGCGTTCCCTCCGATCCTAATGTCCTAATAAAAGGCGTAGGACAGGCGTTCCCTCCGATCCTAATGTCCTAACCTAAGTGAATACTGCTATAACTGCCACTCACCTGCCAAAAGACACATATCTAAGCTATGCCTTCTGATAAATGACTGTCAATGGCTAGTATCTAAAGTTTCTGTAAAGAAAAGTCCTGTAATGTAAAGTAGGGGCCGACCTTGTGCCCGCCTGCCGGCACCAGCCGGCCTGGCCCATACGGGCGTGCCCTTAAGGGGTTAGGGGTTAGGGGGTAGATTTCAGAAGGTAAGTGAGAATTGACCCCATGCCCGATTGCCGGTCGCCTATGGCCCAATGCGGGCGTGCCCCATGTGAGGGGTTAGGGGCCAGGTGTGAGGGGTTAGGTGTTAGGGGTTAGGTGTGAGGGGAAAGCCAATGCCCCATGCGCCATGCCCCATGCCCCATGCCCCATGCCCCATGCCCCATGCCCCATGTCCTCCCAGAGACACTGCTGCTATGGCGTCATTTTTTGGTAGCGTAAGACTCAGGGCTGATTCTGGAGTATCCTGAGTCAGGCGGAATCTTTGCTGTCCAGTCCACCGCTCGTGTTGGGAGCAGGATTTAATCCTGGATTCTTGACGCAAAGCAGCGGAACGCGGTATAATGCAATAAATCAGGAGCAAAATAGCGTTAGCGAATCATGCCAACCGTTTGATGTCGCGCTTAATTCTCGACCCGCCTTTGAGACTTCCGACACGGTTGCCAGGTGAAGCGGGAAATTGAGCTTAAAGCAACAAAAACGGCGCTGACTTGAAGACGCCCAAGGTGAGGGGGTGCCAAAACACCGTCTTAAAACGTTCCTGAAATAGCGCTTTCGGGATTTTCCTGAAAGCTTTGCGGGATACCGCCTCTATCACTTTTACGGGTGATAGTGCTATCGTTGCGTTGCCCGGAGTTTTTCCAGGGAATGTCGCGTAAATGTATCAGAAAGGAAAATGACTATCGTATTTCAAATTGCGCTCACCGCTCTCGTCCTGCTGTCCTTCGTAATGGTCATTGGCGTCCCCGTCGCCTATGCCTCACCCCAGAACTGGGATCAGTCCAAACCCCTGCTGTTTCTCGGTTCCGGCATCTGGTTCGCTCTCGTCATTCTCGTAGGCATCTTGAACTACTTGGTGGTCTAGGCTTTGTCATTGGTCATTTGTCATTGGCTCATCGCTAATGGCTAATGGCTAATGGCCCATGTTCATTTCTCCCCCCATGAGTTACAAGTTGGAAATTACCAATAAACAATAAAAGTCTCAGATGGCAGTTTTCGAGGGAACGTTCACTCAAACCGGCTCGTTGCGGTTGGCAATCGTCATCGGTCGGTTCAACGACCTGATCACCAACAAGCTTCTGGAAGGCTGTCAGGATTGCCTGAAGCGCCACGGCGTCAACACCGACCCGCACGGGACGCAGGTGGATTACGCTTGGGTGCCGGGAAGTTTTGAAGTCGCCCTGGTGGCCCGGCAGCTGGCCCTCAGCGGTCGCTACGATGCCGTAATTTGCCTGGGTGCGGTGATCCGTGGCCAAACGCCCCACTTCGACTATGTGGCGGCAGAAGTGGCCAAGGGGATTGCGGCGGCGGGATTCCAAACCGGCGTGCCGGTGATATTCGGCATCATCACCGCAGACACCATGCAGCAAGCCCTAGAGCGAGCCGGCATCAAGAGCAACCTCGGCTGGAACTACGCGATGAGCGCCCTGGAGATGGCCAGTTTGATGCGCCTTCTCAAGAGCAGCGCCGCCGCAGAACTGTACGCCGCCGGTGCGCCCCAGAGTCTGCCCGCCACCCTGAAAAACTTGAGGCCCGAAGTGCCCGCCCAGCCCCCGGAACAGCCCTGAAAGTGGCCCCAAAAATTTTTTTGAAAAATTTTTTGGAAAACCGTTGACAAACTCTCAAAAGTCTGACACACTAGAAATTGTTGGAAGGCGAGCGGGTCTAGCTCAGTGGTAGAGCGTCACCTTGCCAAGGTGAATGTCGCGCGTTCGAATCGCGTGACCCGCTTTGAGGGAAGCACATATCATAAAGGCCTGGGGCAGAAACGCTCCAGACTTTTCTGATATTGGGCATTGGGCACTGGGCACTGGGCATCATCGCATCATCGTATCATCGCATTGCTGAAAATCTTACCCATGCCCCATGCCCCATGCGGAAGCAGCTCTCTCGCAAGACAGGTGCCAGCCCTCAGTGGAGAGTGCTAAAATTGCTACATTAGCCTAGATATCAGCGGTGTTTTGGCTGCGCACCGCCGAACGCCAGTCTGCGGTTGACGGACATTGTTAAAAGATTAAGGGAAAAAACATCCTTCCCCAGATAGTTTAGATAAGCTCAGATAGTATAGTTTTTGCTGTACACTCACTTGTGCAATCTCAAAAATCCCAGAAGATTGACTTAAATGCTGAGTACCCGTGCCCTTGCCGGCGTCGCGGGAAGCTCGTTCCCATTGCCCTGACAGAAGCGTTTGGCTGCAATCGGTGTCAGCAGATATTTGTCGTGGAAGAAAACGGCCACACAATCGAGCAACTCTCCACGACTTATCCGTACAAACAAGCTTGGCGATGGACGGGCCACCAGTGGAATAAAGCCTATTCTGGGATAAGGGACAGTTACTTGCCCTTGGCCCTGGGAATTATCTTAGTGCTGCTGATCGTATGGCTTCCCTTAGCGCTGCGCTCGCCAGTGGGAGCCAATATCATTCCCTGGGCGATCGTAGCAGTTCTGCTGGCCGTGCTGCCAGCGCTGATGGTGTGGCTGGCTTACAGGCGTTAGCTCCATGACAACCGACTCCTTGAATCCAACATCTGCTCCCCTTGCTGCCGCTCGCCGCGCCTATCAGGCATCCTTGGAATTGGCCTCCGTAAACGGGGCGGACCGTTCGAGAACCTTACAAGCAATGGCAAAAGCGCTAAAGCGCGACGCCAACGACATCCTGGAAGCAAACACCCTCGATTTAGAAGCTTCTCGGGAAATGGCCGTGCCAGAGCTGATTCTGGAATGGCTGAAGCTGACACCCGAAAGGCTCCAGACAGCAATCCAAATTCTGCAGCGGCTGTCGGAGTTAGGCGATCCGCTGCGGAGGGTGCTCAGCGCTCCTTACCAGATGGAACACTCCCAGATTTACTGCCAGCTGATGCCCCTGGGCGCGATCGCCTTGGTGTACGAGGCATTTCCGGATTTGGGCGCAATCGCAGCCGGTTTGTGCGTCAAAACCGGCAACAGCCTGATTCTCAAAGGCGGGAGTGAAGCCAGCCACTCCAACGATGTGATTGTCCAGTCCTTGCAGTCGGCGCTGCAACAAACCGGCCTGCCGGTGGCGTGCCTGCAGCTGCTCCCCTGCGAGCAGGGAGCCTCCATCCGGGATTTAGTCACCCTAGATCAGTACATAAACCTAGTCATTCCCTATGGCCGGCCCAGTCTGGTGCAGCAGGTGGTGCGGCAAGCCACCGCGCCGGTGTTAAAGTCGGCTATGGGCAACTGCTACCTCTACTGGTCCCCCACCGGCAGCTTAGATGTCGCTCGCTGGGTGATTGCAGACAGCCACCAGAGCGAGCCAGATCCAGTCAACGCCATTGAGAAAGTGCTGATTCACCGAGACCAAAAGCCCTCTTCCCTGACAATGCTGTGGAACAGCCTTAAGGAAAAGGGCTTTGAAATCAGGGGAGACGCCCAGCTGCAAGCTGATTTCCCACAGTTAAAGCCGGCTGACCCATCCGAGTGGAACCAAGCCTATTTAACCAAGACAGTAGCGTTTAAAGTCGTGGAGAGTCTGGATGCCGGCATTGCCTGGATTAACCGGTACAGTAGCGGCCATGCCGATTGCATTGTCACAGAATCCTATCAGGAAAGCCGCCAGTTTGCCTTGGAAATCAATAGCGCTTCTACCTATATAAATGCGTCCCCCCGCTTTTACCGGCAGCCGAAGCAAGGAGACGCAATTTTTCTGGGGATGTCGAACCAAAAAGGGCATCGCCGGGGGTTGATTGGCTTGGAAACCCTGACAACGCTCAAACACATCGTTCAGGGAAATGGACAATTCTCATAGGAACTAGCGGCGGACTCCCCCGAAATTTCTGTGACATATCCCCTCATTATCCCCTCGTTCCCAGGCTCTGCCTGGGAATGAGGACTGGAGGCTCTGCCTCCCTCTCAACCATAAGCATATCAAAAGCCTAACAGCTTACCAGGTTAAGAAACCGGGTTTCTCTGCAGGTAGGTTTCTGAGATTTATAGCGGTTCTCAGTTAGATGAACGTGTTTGCCCAGAAACCCGGTTTCTTTAAGAAACCGGGTTTCTCAGTACCTCACTAATATGAGAAAGGCTATATTGACCGGCTCGCAGGTGGTAGCCGGTGTTAGTGATGGTGTTCGTGGGGCATTTGATGATTGTGAGACTCACCAGGCGGCGCTGCAGGGTGCAGGCGCATCAGGAGTTCCTTTTGGGGGGGTGGCGCAGCCCAACCCAAACGATACATTCCCATCCAAATAGTAAGACCGCCCAGCACAGCCATCAGCGCCGCCATATAACGTTCCAGGCGGGGAATTTTCAGGCGCTGAATCAGCAACCCAAAGCCCACCATAGCCGGCATAGTGCCGAGGCCAAAAATAAACATGCCGGTGGTCGCCACCGGCACCGGTTGGGTAATCGCCAGCGACAGGGCAATTGCCGTCAAACCGCAAGGAATAAACCCCAGAAAAACGCCCAGCGGATAGGTGCGATACCAGCGATTGCTGTCAAATAAACGCCCGAGACTCTTTTGATACCACCGCCAATTCTGCACCGGCAAAAGCCGGACCGGCAGCAGGTGCAGCTGTCCCAAGGCTAAATATAGCATCAGCACCCCAGCCAGAATCAGGATAGCGGCTCGCAATCCCAGCAAACCCTGCAAAACCTGACCGAAGCTACTGGCGATAAATCCCATGAAAGCATAAGTCGTAGAGCGACCCAAACCGTACAGCACGTGAGAGTGCCAGCTGTTGCTTTGAGGGCGGGTATAGGCCATCACAAACGGGCCGCACATGCCGGCGCAGTGACCGCTGCCCACAAAACCCAATACTAAAAACACGTACAAACTCGGCATTTGCAACACCCCAATCCAAGAGCAGACTACTGATTGACTCTGATGGATTAACAAAACAAACCCACACGCGGCTATCCGCGCCTGAGTTGCCATTCATTATAGCGGTTCTCAGTTGGATGAACTATGGCCCAGAAACCCGGTTTCTTAAAGAAACCGGGTTTCTCAGTACCTCACAAAGGATGAGAAACGCTATATCACCTGAGATTTTGAAATATATACAGATTACATATTTTTTTTTATATTCCCCTGTCAAGAAAAGTCAGCCTAGCAAGGGATGGGGGAGCTGTCTGGGCGCGGGCAGTATAAAATTGAATTCAGGAGGGAAGCAGTCGCCAAGCAAGTAGCGCCTCTGTCTTGCCCTTGGCTAAAATGGGTTTGCAGGGTTCAACTGCTAACTCTTTACCCAGAGCTTGATAGATGGCATCGGAAACAGTAATTTCTCCTGCCGGGGTAGCGCTTTCCAGTCTCTTTGCTGTGTTGACGACATCCCCAATAACGGTGTAAGTCCGGACATCCTCACTGCCAAAAAGCCCTTCTACAACACTGCCGCAGTGCACCGCACATCCAGCCCCTATATTATAGGGAGTAAGGGTTTGCAGTGCCGCTTGGCGCATGTCCCGGGCGGCGGCAACCCCCTGCTGGGGCGTGGCATAAATGGCCATGACTTCATCGGCGGTAAATGTTATTCTAAGAGGCAGGTGCTGGGCTGCTGCCGGTTCGACACTGCGGTAATACTTATTCAGAACAGCGGCAACAGTGTCTGGTTTTGTCTGCTCGCACCAAGCCGTGAAGCCGCGAATGTCCATAAAAATAATTGTGCGCTCGCACTTGTGAAATGCCAGCGCTTCCGGATTGTGGACTGCAGCCGCAACAGCATGACTTCCCATCCCCCACTCAGCCATATTTCGCAGAACTTTTGCGGTTTCTTGTAGCTGCTGTCTTTGTTCGGTTATCTGTAGCGACTGCAAGCCCAAAAGCAGACCGACCAACACCATACTCCAAAGCAAAAACCAGTGTTCGTCACTCACCTGAAAGTTCACTATTTGTTGGAGAGGAGACATTGACTGGTCGGTGAGTCCAATCACTATATAAAAAGCTACCACCATCAGAGTCCTAGCCAAGCTTTCGAGGGGAATAATCAAGCGATAAGTTCCCCTAGCCCAATGAAATCGCAGTCCCTGCAAGGTGGCAATAATCAGGGAAAATAACCAAAATACAAGGTGAGTGGGGTTTTGGAAAAACTCCAGCCCGTCTACAGGCAAATCGAGCGCCGTGTAGACCGTCACGCCGGTGAGGTTGCCCCAAAAACGGTGAGCGCTGGGGCGTGACAGATCCCAAGCTTGCACGAGCATTGATCCCGCCAGCAAATATTCGGTTGGGTCTGTGATGAAACTTGGCCAACCCACTAAGATTAAATCTGACAGGCTCTTCAGGATTAAAAAGTGAGCGCTGTTGCTTAATAGCTCATCCATAAAGGCACTGGTACGAGTGCCGTGCAGTCTCGTATCCAGTAGACTCTTTGAGCTAGGCTTAGATTTTAACATTTGGCTTTGGCGATTTCATTGAGAAGACTGGGGCATTTTTGGGGTCTCTTGAGGGGCAGACATCTGGCTGGACGGTTGGGAACGGACAGGCGATGCTTCCCACAAAAGATTATACCCGATGGAGATGCCCACGGCTTAAAAAGGAAAAGGAATTCGCTCGGCCCTTTTCCTTTTTATTTTTGGCCTCAGCTGTAGCCGTGGTGTTCTGACTCCTCGTGTTCCCCTTCGCACTCCTCGTAGTTGCGCTCGCTGTTTTGAGCGCTGAGACGGTTTTGTTGGGCTTGAGAAGTTCTTTGCGCCTTCTCTCTCACAAGGACTGAACCACCTTCTATTTTAGTGTCGTAGGTTTCTAGGGGGAGTTTAGCCGGACCTTGCAGCACTTTGCCATCTGCTGCAAACTTAGCGTCGTGACAGGGACAAAAAAAGTTTTTTTGACCGGCTTTCCATTCCACTGTACAGCCATCGTGGGTGCAGCGGGGATTGACAGCAGAGAGACTGCTGGGATTCGCTGGGTTGCGGACTACTAAAACAGAATCTGCAGTCAGTTTACCAGTTTGATCGAGTTCAGCTACAGTGCCCACACGGCGAAACCCATCGCTTTGGGCTACAGGCGCAGCATTTGCCACCTCAGCAAGTAACTTTTTAGTGTTGGAAGAAGTGGCGGCGAGCGCCACCGGCAAATAACTGGCTAAGGAACCAACACCCATCCATCCAATAAAATTACGGCGATTCATCAAACCCTCACATCAATGATTTTACAGAGCAATTTTTCAGCGTCGCACTCCCTAGCAATTGGAGCTATTGTTGGCTGCCGGTGAGGTTTTGCGCCGCCATAAAACTGGAGAACCTCACAGGCCAGCTTTTTCAAACTACTGACAGAAACAGGTTTTTGTCATTGCCGCATTCTGGGCAGTTTTGCAGGTTATTTGTCGTGTAACCGCACTCAGGACAAACATAGAAGACCATCTTAGCTTCTTTCCAGTCCTCCAGGTTATCCTTAGCCTGAGTGTATAATTTAGCGTGTTCCGCCTCTGCTTCCTCGGCATATTCAAACGTCTCGACAGCCTCTTTGTTGCCTTCCTTGTTAGCTTGCTCGATGAATTGCGGGTACATGGTGGTGCGCTCGTAAGACTCGCCTTGAATAGCCGCTTCCAAGTTTTCACGAGTGGATTTCACCACCGGCGTTTCCAGTTTGGCTTCGGGTTTAGTGCCCATCTTGCGAATGAGCGCGGCGTGATTGGAGGCGTGAATGGCTTCAGCCGTTGCGGCGGCTTTGAAGAGACTCGCAACTTGCATGTAGCCTTCTTCTTCTGCCTTTTTAGCAAAAGCTAGATAGCGGGCGTGGGCATTTGATTCTCCATTATACGCCGCTTGGAGATTTTTCAGCGTCACAGAATCTTTATTAGAAACTACCTGTGCCGGCTGCTGACTCACCTGCTGTTCCTGCGGTTCGACAACCGCCGCCGGTGGTTGCTGCTGTGCGCAAGCAACCAGGGTGAATGCGCCCAGTGCAGCTAAGTATACTGTGGCTGCCGTTGTGTGAGCGATGTTGCGGATTTTAAGGAAAAGATTCATATTTTTAATCCCTGAATGAAATCTTTGTTAGCTGTTAGCTGTTAGCTGTCTCCTCTCGCCGGCGCGGGAGGGGGAATTAACTCTGGCACTCAAATTAGCCCGAGCTTGGGTTGTCTAGAAACCTGGTTTGTTTAAGAAACCAGGTTTCTTTCTGGTGGGTTTCTTGTTCCACCGGCACTCACGGGCCCATTTCCTCTTGCTTATTGCGCTTGGGGCGAAATATCCCCGTCATGATCATCCCAGTGACGATCATTCCTATCAGCCCCAAGCCATTCAGAAGCACATAGACCGACTTTAGCTGGTCACCAAGGTATTTCCCTTGGTGAATATTCATGAAAATTTCCGCTACATCTGGCGACAGGCCAAACCAACTTTTTCCAAGCCTGTAGGCGATGCCTGTAATGGCAGAGATAAACAGAGGCAGGAAAAGAATGGGAGCAATTTGGCGGTGAAGTTTGCGAAAGGTTTGTTTGGCCATTTATCTGAAACTTAAACTTGAGAATTTTTTTGCTTTTCTAGCGAGGGCAGTCAAGGTCAGTCCCCGTCAGAATCGCGGTCAGAATCGCGGTCAGAATCGCGGTCAGAATCGCGGCTATCATCGTCATCGTGGCTGTCATCGTCTCGACTTTGATAGCTGTCGAAGTGTTGGCTCGCGGTTGCCACGGGAGTTTGAAAACTAAACATTCCGACCGCAGCAGTCATTCCAGCCAGCCATAGCAAAAAAGCAAGTGTTACCGTTTGAATTGAGAATTGAGACTTCATAGTGCTAAATCATGGAGAGAGGACAAAAGGAGTTAAAATCTTGGCTTTAAATCGATAGAAAGTCAGCACTGGTGATGGCAGAAGCGTTAATACCGGTCACGATTGCTAAGAATTCGCCGGTGCTGGCAATTTGGATAATGGTGTCGCCGGCATGGGTGCCGGTTCCTTGAGCAATCCCCAGCTGAGCGAATCCTAAACTATTCGCGAGGCCAATTTTGTCAGCGCCATCCTGGAAGTCGATGATGATGTCGGCAAGTTCTAGGGTATTGCCACCGGTGCCGTTGGCTATTACGAAAATATCATTACCTGCGTTGCCAATCAGGGTATCGGTGCCCAAGTCTCCATAGAGGACATCATTACCTGTCTCACCAGTCAGGACGTCAGCATCTTTACCACCTCGGAGTGTGTCGTTGCCATTGCTGCCGTACACTGAATCGCGACCCATATTGCCATTGACGAAATCATCCCCATCGCCACCGATGCCGGTATCGTCATCTTTGCCGCAAAAAATTTTGTCGTTGCCTTCGTTGCCGTCTATCGTGTCTTTGCCTTGGTTGCCATACAAGTCATCATTGCCTAAATTGCCATTGAAAGAGTCATCCCCATCCCCACCGATGCCGGTATCGTCACCATCACCGCCATAAATGTGGTCGTTGCCTTCGTTGCCTTCTATGCTGTCTTTGCCTCGGTTGCCATACAAGTCATCATTGCCGAGCCCGCCATTGAAAGAGTCATCCCCATCGCCACCGCTGCCGTTATCGTCACCATCGCCGCCATAAATGTGGTCGTTGCCTTCGTTGCCTTCTATGCTGTCTTTGCCTCGGTTGCCGTACAAGTCATCGTTGCCTAAATTGCCATTTAGCCGGTCATCACTGTCACCGCCGTCTAAGCGCTCATCGCTGTTTTCCCCATTTATATCTTTCGCACTGCGCACGATGTTTTCCCCATTTATATCTTTCGCACTGGGAGCGCTGTACAAGCTGTTACTGCCGCTTTGACCGCGCCCGCTGTCATCGCCATTAGATCCCTGGATGACGCCAGCGCTATTCAGCAGCAACTTGTCATCATTTATCAAGCTATCTTCTATGAGATCGTCAGCGCCTTCCGCGTCGGTGGACAGGTGTAATTCACTGCTGTCAGACATTTTTTGACTCCTTGAACTGCATGTAAGGTAGCGCTCCACAAAGGCTCGATTTGAGCCCGCACTATGCCGTCAGCGTTGATGCCTGAAAGCGCTCTACTCTCCAAGTTAGAGCCAGAAAGTAAAGAACTCGGAAAGAACCCATAAATTAATAAAAAAACTTTTTTTTGCATATTTTACCTCGTTCCCAGGGCGGCCACGGGGGGCCGCCGATGGCGCAGCCTGGGAACGCCTGCCGGGAGGCGGAGCCTCCCCACCCCGCGCAGATTAAATGCAAGATGCTCTCGTGCCGGGGGCGGCCACGGGGGGCCGCCGATGGCGCAGCCTTCTCTTGTGCGGGTTGAACCTGTCCCATCTTTGTGGCCATCTAGACTGCCGGCAGGCGCACCCGAAAGCAGGAGCCGGCACCCACCTGGCTAGTCACGGTGATTTCTCCTCCATGCCGGCGAGAGATGGCCTGGGCGATGGCCAATCCCAGCCCCGAACCCCCCTCTCGCCGGCTTCGCGCCTTATCCGCTCTCCAGAAGCGATCGAAAACCCGCCTCACATCCTCGGGGGCAATGCCGATACCAGTATCCTCAACACTAACGGTGACACCTCGGTCAAGTTTAGTCATGGAAAGGGTTACAGTTCCCTTGGCGTTCGTATATTGCAAGGCATTTTCCAGCAAGTTAGAAAACAAACGCCTCAGCTGACCGGCATCTCCCTTAACAAACACACCCGCTGCCAAATCCGACTTGAGAGTAATTCCCTTTTCTTCGGCTTGAAGTTCCAAAAAATCCACCAAATCCTCCAACAGTTCGTCTAAAGGTACAGACACCCAGTCAACAGCCGTAGCTGACCTGCTTCCATCGGTGCGAGCCAGGAGGAGCAAATCTTCCACTAAAATAGCCATTTGGTTAGTGGCAGAAGCGATATCCTCAACCTTTTTCACATCCGCAGAATGAATCCGCTCTGGATGACTTTGCATCACCTCAACCGAAGTCTTAATCGCCGTCAGGGGACTGCGCAACTCGTGGGAAGCATCCGCCGTAAACTGTTTGAGCTGCTCAAAACTTTGCTCAATTGGTTTGATAGCTTGCCTAGTCAGCCACATCCCGCCAACAGCCGTGAGGGCAGAAGCAACTGCGCCGCCTAACGTCAATCCCCACCGGAGTTTGCCCAAAACAGCTTCCACGGTTTCAGCAGACTCACTGATGCGGACATAACCTTCTAGCTCTTGCTGTTTTTCCTGCGAGTCGTACTTGTAAACCGGCAGAGTGAGCGTGCGAATCAATCCCTGCTGTAAAGTTTTGCCAGATACAGCTTTTGTTCGTACCAGTTCCCAGGTGGGGAAGAGTGTGCCTTCTTTTGCCAACAGCTGCCCTTTTTCGCTAAACCACTCGATGCCTTGATGGGGTTGGCGCAGATTTTGCCAGGGTATGTCTAAATCTCCATCCCCATCGAGGCGGGGCATGAGTTTCTTGTTTTCTGCTGGGGGTTTGTCAGCGTTTTCATATTTATCCTCTTTAGCCTCTTTATCCTCTTCATGCTCTTCATGCTCTTCATGCTCTTCATGCTCTTCATGCTCTTCCCCCTCTTCACGCCGCTCGTGGGAGCCATCTTTAATCACTTCCAAACTGTGAGCGGCTGCATCAGCCAAAGTCATCAGGTGGTTATCCAGCTGCTGGTAGAGACTGTGAGCGAAAAACTCGTAACCAGCTCCCGCAGACGCGCCCAGAATCGCCACCATCACGCCCGAATATGACAGCAGCAAACGCCACTGCAAGGCGCGAAACGCTGGATTAGAGGTTTTGTTTGAGCGCCGCACATTAATAGCATGAACCCCTCTTTCTAGCCCCCAACCCGCTAGCGGGTTGGGGGTTGGGGGTGGGGTTCCGAGGATTTTGGCAAGAGTTTTAATCATCCTACTGTCCAACCCCTTGTTTGAGCCGATACCCCAAGCCATAAACAGTTTCTATAAAATCTGCCGGTGCGCCCGCTGCTTTCAGCTTCAGGCGCAAACCCCGCAGGTGAACCTTGACCGTTTCTTCTCCCGGTGGGTCTTCAAAAGACCACAGGTGATCTAGTATAACACTCCGGCTAAGTACGCGACCGTTGCTGCGCAGGAACAATTCCAGTAAACCATATTCCTTGGGTGTGAGGTGCAGCAACTGACCGGCATAAGTCACTTCACAGGTACTGGGGTCAAGGCGCAGACTCTCCCACTCCAGCACCGGCGGCAATATCGAACTCCCCCGCCGCAGCAGAGCGCGGATGCGAGCTAGCAATTCCTTGAGGTCAAAAGGTTTAACGACATAATCATCCGCACCGGCATCTAACCCCATGACTTTATCAGTGCTGGTATCTCTGGCAGTTAGCATCAAAACCGGCATAGCATATCCCTTTTGCCGCAACCGCTGGCAAAGCCTAATGCCATCCAGCTTTGGCAGCATAATATCGAGCAAAACCAAGTCGTAGGGAAAAGCTTCTGCCAATTCCCACCCCTGCAGACCATCTGTGGCGATATCCGCAACATAGTGTTGATCGGTGAGGGCTTCTGCTAGCGCTCTAGTAATGCGCTCGTCATCTTCTACTACTAGAATTCTCATGGTTGGCGTCTGAGTGGATTGATGTCAGGGGCACAGGCGGGACGCCTGTGCTACGTCGGACGCCTGTATGGTATTAGGGGCACAGGCGGGACGCCTGTGCTACGCCGAACGCCCGCAGGGCTGCGTCCGGCCTGTCCCAGCCTCTCGCCACCGGCTACCCCCAGCCCAAAAACAAATAAGGCGGGCAATCCCGCACAAAGGAAAGCCCGCCGCACAAAAAAGCCGATTCTAATCGCTACTTCTCAGCCAATTTCACCTTAGTAGCTAACCCCAGCGCTTGCAGCAGCTGAATCGTCATCCACGTCAAATCAATCTCCCACCACTGCAAACCGTGACGAGCCGAATATTGAAAAGCGTGGTGATTGTTGTGCCAGCCTTCCCCGTAGGTCACTAAAGCCACCCACCAGCAATTGGTGGAGCGATCCTCAGACTCATACGTGCGGTAGCCAAATTTGTGAGTGGCGCTATTCACAAACCAAGTGCAGTGAAACACCGCAACCAGGCGCACAAAAATGCCCCAAACCACAAACGACCAACCCAGTCCGGGCGAGAGAGCCTCTCCCAAAAAGTAGACCAAAACGCCTAGGGCAACCTGAATCGGGAAAAAATACTTGTTTAAAAACTGATAAACCGGGTCATCAGAAATGTCTTTGGTGTAGCGAGAGATTTCCCGATCAGCAGGGATGTGATACAGCCAGCAGCCCATGTGACTCCACCAAAAGCCGTCATTGGAATCGTGCGGGTCGCCCTTTTGATCGGAGTACAAATGGTGCATGCGGTGCAGCCCCACCCAGTCTATCACGCCCCCCTGGCAGGTGAGCGAGCCGCAGAAAATCAGAAAATACTCCAGCCACTTGGGCGTCTGGAAACTGCGGTGCGTCACCAGACGGTGGAACCCCAGAGTGATCCCCAACCCACCAGTGACCCAGTGGAGAAACACAGCAAGGCCCACTGCCGCCCAGCTAAAGGTGCCCGGAAGAAACACCAAAAGCGCCAGGGCGTGGACTGCCACCATGAAAATGATCACAGTCCACTTGGGGCGAAGGGGCGTTTGTACTTGGTCAGAAGATGCAATTGTCATGAAAATATATCGTCCGAACTATTTAACCCAATCTGCGCCATAATTAACTTCGCGCACCTTTATGGCGAGCGAGGGATTAATGGATAGCTTTCAACAGCTGCAACAGGCAGAACAGGCACTATTACCCATTTTTTACCAAATTGACGCTTTGGTCAAGCGAAATCTCCAACGAGTGCTGGAGGCATTTCGCCGTCATCGGGTCGGTGCCCATCACTTTGCCGGCGTCACCGGCTACGGTCACGATGACTTGGGGCGTCAAACCCTCGACCGGGTGTTTGCCGAGGTCATGGGTGCCGAGGCGGCTGCGGTGAGAGTGCAGTTTGTCTCCGGTACTCATGCTATCGCCTGCGCCTTGTTTGGAACCCTCCGTCCGGGGGATGAAATGCTGGCCGTTGCCGGTGCCCCCTACGACACACTAGAAGAAGTTATTGGACTGCGCGGGCAAGGTCAAGGCTCTTTAATGGATTTTGGCATCCACTACCGGCAGCTTGACCTGACGGAGGACGGTACAGTGGACTGGCACAGGCTCTCTGAGTCTATCACAGAACGCACCCGTTTGGCTCTGATTCAGCGCTCTTGCGGCTATTCCTGGCGTCAGAGTTTGTCTGTAGCAGATATTGAGCAAATTGTCAAGCTAGTCAAGCAGCAAAATCCCCACACAGTCTGCTTTGTAGATAATTGCTATGGAGAGTTTATCGAAGATCGGGAGCCACCGGCAGCCGGTGCCGATTTGATTGCCGGCTCTCTGATTAAAAATCCGGGCGGCACGATCGTCACCGCCGGCGGCTACGTTGCCGGCAGGGCGGACTTGGTGGAAGCAGCGGCGTGCCGGCTGACCGCCCCGGGAATCGGCAGCAGCGGCGGCGCAACCTTCGACCAGAACCGGCTGCTGTTTCAAGGGCTGTTCCTAGCGCCGCAAATGGTGGGGGAAGCCATGAAGGCCAATCACCTGACCGGCTACCTGTTCGACAAGCTGGGATATCCGGTGAATCCGCCGCCAATGGCACCGCGACGGGACGTGATTCAGGCCATTCAGCTCGGCGATCCCAAAAAACTGATTGCCTTTTGCCGGTCAATTCAGCAGCACTCGCCGGTGGGGTCGTATTTAGACCCCGTGCCCGCTCCCATGCCCGGTTACGAGAGCGACCTCGTGATGGCCGGTGGCACCTTTATTGACGGCAGCACCTCCGAGTTTTCCGCAGATGGCCCGCTGCGCCCGCCTTACACCGTCTTCTGTCAGGGCGGAACCCACTGGACTCACGCAGCCATCGCCCTCTCTGCTGCAATCGTTGCCGTCGGGCCGGCCCATTAGAGCTGATTTATAAAGTATGTCCTAAACTGACTGTCTATTGCGATATAACTAGCAAATTAGGTTAAAGTATAGCAGTACCCACTTAGGTTAGGACATTAGACCTTGAGGGTATGAGGGCAGGCCGAAGGCAGCCTACAAATAGAAGGCGTAGGACAGGCGTCCCGCCTGTCCGGGTGTCCTAATCCAAGTGACTACAGCTATAATTGTTAAGCCATAATGGGGGCCATAAACCGGGTTTCTTCTGTAGGACTTAGCTGATTTTTCCAGCTTACCCCGCACAAGAAACCCGGTTTCTTGTAGCTTCACTTTTTCTGTATAAATCAGCGCTAAGAGGCTCTTGAGTCGATCGCCGGCATTGGCGATTATCCTCCCCCCCCTCCCCGTGAACGGGGAGGGGGGTTGGGGGGGTGGGTTTCCCCCTGCAAAGGCAGCGCCACGGTAAAGACAGTGCATCCCGGTCTGCTGCCGGCAGCAAGTTCACTTTTCACGCTAACCTGACCGCCGTGCAAATCCACACACTGTTTGACAATCGCTAGCCCCAGCCCCGTACCCGGGAGAGTGCCGACATTTTTGGCGCGATGGAAAGGCTCAAACAGTCGGGGCAAGTCTTCAGGAGGAATGCCGATGCCCTGATCCTGAATCACAAAAATTGCCTGACCCTCCTGACAAGCGAGTTCAAAGCGAACCGCGCCCCCTTTTGGGGAATACTTGATAGCATTCGAGAGCAAATTGCTCAGAAGTTGCCGCAGCAATTTTGCATCCAGACAAGCGCGGACAGATTCGCTCGGACTCACAAAAGTGAGAGCGTGCTGGTAGCTCGCACAGATGGCCATCTCTTCCAGCAATTGCCGGCAGAACTGCGTCAGTTCTAAGGGCACAGGGTTGAATGGAAGTATGCCGGATTCGGCGCGACCGAGAAACAGAACTTCTTCTAACAGTTGAGTGAGATTGGCGACAGCGGTTTGAATCCGCTGAATGTGTTCGAGTTTTTTCTCATTTTTATCCGCCGGCCATTTTTGGACATAATATTCCAGCAAGTCAGCAGAAGAGAGTACCGTACTCAGCGGAGTGCGGAACTCGTGGGAAATCATCGAAATAAAGCGAGTTTTCAGCTCGCTGAGGTCTTTTTCTCGGGCCAGAGCGTTGAGAATTTCGGCTTCCGCCTGCTTGCGTTCGGTGATGTCTTCCGAGATGCCGGCGATCCGGTAGACCTCTCCCAGTTGATTCCGAATCGGAAAGGCGCGATCGCATATCCAGCGAACCGCCCCATCGGGTCGCACAATCCGGTACTCTTCATTGATGTATTGCTCTCCTGCAATCTGTTTCTCAAAAGCAGCTGCCACGCGCTGCCGGTCGTCCGGATGTGTGGCGAAGAGCCAGGATTGAGGCTGCTCGTACAAACTCTGGCAGCTGTAGCCCCAGATTTTTTCGTAAGCGGGACTGACGTAGAGCATCTGGTTGCTGCGGGGGGAAAGCATCCAGAAGACTTGATTGATGTTTTCCGCCAGCTGGCGGAAGCGCTCCTCGCTTTCTCGCAGCGAGTCCTCAGCAACCTTGCGCTCCGTGATGTCGATCCAGACACCGATAATCTCCTGCGGCTCACCGGCACCATCCCGGACAGCAACAGCCCGATCCAGAAACCAGCGATACTCCCCACCGGCACACTCCCAGCGATATTCAACAGAATTTTCCCCTGACGCCAACAAAATGTCCCGCGCCTGCAACACCCGTTCCCGGTCATCGGGATGCAGCCCTTGGCGCCAAAATTGCGGGTTGGCGGCAAACTGGTCTGTGTGGAAGCAGGTGATCCGCCCGACATTTTCGCTGATCCAAGTTGCGCCGTTTGGGGCGACTCGCACGCTGTAGAGAGCCACCGGCACTGAGCGCAGCAAGAAAGCTTGTCGCGCTTCACTCTGTCGCAGCGCCGACTCAGCCTGTTTGCGGTGGGTAATGTCAAATCGCACCGCCAAATATTGGAACGGCTTCCCTGTCTCATCCAGGAAAGGAACAATAGTGGTATCCGTCCAGTAATGCGAGCCGTCCTTTGCTTTGTTTTTGATTTCTCCTTTCCAAACCCTCCCACCGGCTATCGCTGACCAAAGTTCCTGAAAGAACTCCTTTGGCTGATGCCCCGAATTGACGAGCCTGTGGGTTTTACCCAGCAGTTCTTCTCGGCTGTATTGAGAAACTTCGCAAAACTTATCATTGACATAGACAATCGCCCCACCGGCGTCCGCAATCGCCACAATGGCAGACTGATCCAAGGCAAACTTTTGAAACTCTAACTCTTCCAGAGCCTTTCTCAGCTTCAGTTCTGCCAGCTTGCGCTCCGTAATGTCGTTATTGATTTCCAGGACAGCCACCGGCTCCCCGCGCTCGTCCCGCTGCAGCGTCCAGCTGCTAGCCACCGCCACCCGCGTGCCATCGCGCTTAATTTCGGTGAGTTCCCCCTCCCAAGAACCCGTTAGCCGGAGACTGTCTTCAATTTCCTCCAGAGGTTCCGGAAATACAGTTGACAGCAGCGCCTGTTTGTGCGCTCCGATTGCTTCGTCCTTCCGCCAGCCATACAGCCGCTCAGCACCTTGATTCCAGTAAGTAATAGTATAATTGAGGTCGCGAATTAAGATGCTGTCGTTGGCTAAGTCCAGCATCTGGGCGTGTCTTTGCAGCGCTTCCAGAGTCCGCTTGCGCTCGGTAATGTCGCGCAGCACCGAGAGATGCCGGTTGGGGAGAAAGTTGGCAGTAGCGGAAAACTCCAACTCGCGGATTTCACCGTCCGGACGCAGGAGCTGGAACTGTGCCTTCACCTTCTCCTGTGCTAAGAAAGCTTGCCATGCGGCGGCAAAATCGTAATCAGATTTGGTAAAATCCCAAATATGCCGGCCAATCAGTTCTGACTTGGGCAAGCCAAACAGGTCACAGGCGGACGGGTTGGCATCCACATATTTGCCATCGTCACCGGCAATCACGATGGCGTCGAGGGCGCTGTCAAAGATGGCTCGCATCTGGCGCTCGCTGGCGGCTAGTGCTGCTTCCGCCTGTTTGCGGTCGCTAATGTCGCGCACCAGAACCAGAACTTCGGCACTGGCAACCGGCACCAGGCGAGCCTCGAAATCGCGCAATTCGCCGTTCTCAGCAAGCTGGCACTCAAAGACTTGCAGCTCGCCCGCAGACAGTGCTCGTTCTATGCTCTGCATAGCCGGTCGAGCCACTTCTTTTGGCAGCACCTCAGACACTTTTTTCCCCAAGAACTCGCGAGCGGGGATTGCCGGCTCGATGCCTCTAGCCGGCATCACATCGAGATAAGTGCCATCCGCGCCCACGCGAAACATTAAATCCGGAAGCGCACTGAGGATAGCTCGATTGTACGCTTCGCTTTGGCGCAAAGACTCCTCAGTCTGCCGGCGCTTAACAATTTCTTTCTGCAGGAGTTCAATAGCCTCCCTCAATTCCGTCGTCCGCTCCTCCACTGCTGTCCCCAGCGCCTCATTCGCCTGCTGCAGCGCCTCTTCCACCCGTTTGCGATCCGTGATGTCGCGAGCGATACTCAGAACCGACACCACGGAACCATCTTTCCCAAATTCCGGCACAATGCGGGATTGATAGTATCTGCCTCCCCTTGGGGTTGGGAACTCCCACTCGATAGCCGCCTCACGACCTGTTTCAAAAACACTCTTGAGCGTTTCTTGCCAGTAAGATACCTGTTTTTCCGGCATTCCCAGCTCGCGATAGGTTTTGCCGGTGAAGGCTGTCGCCGGCATTCCCGTGGCCTCTCCTGCTGCCCCGTTGACGTAAACATAGCGCAGCTCTCTGTCAAACCTGCTAATAATATCCGGCGAATTTTCAACTATAGTTTTGAATTCTTGCTCCCGCAGGTGTAGCGCTTCTTCTGCCTGTACGCGGTGGGTAATCTCTTGCATTACCGCCATGCCGTCAAAACTTTTCCCGCCTTCGCTCTTAATAGGGATTGCCCGCACAAAATAAATGCGCCCATCATGCTTCAACTCATAGGATGTAGCTATCCCCGCCAGCGCCGCTCGATACTTTAATTCATTAATTTTACACAATTTTAAATCAAAAACTTCCCCAATAGTCTTTCCTTCTACTGAGGACTTTTCAAGCCCTAAACTTGCAAGTCCGGCACCGTCAGCCAGGGTGTAGCGCAGGTTTCGGTCAAACAAAAACACCGCCCCATTGGGAAAATTAGCTGCCAGAGTGCGATATTGCCGCTCACTTTTTTGCAGTGCCGCAACGGAGCGCTGGCGCTCCATTTCGGCTGAGGCGCGAACGGCGAAAATTTGCAACAGGGATACAGCTGTGTTTGGATTTTTCAGGGGTTTGCTGCCCATCACGGCCATCAAACCACGGAGTGAGCCGGCAGAATCAAACAGAGGAGTGCCGATATAGCTTTCTACGCCCATCTCAACCAGCAAGCGATCTCGCGGAAACAGCTGCTGAGCGCCGCTGGGATAGCAGCAGAGCTGTTGAAGGGCAGCATTCTCCCCAGGCGTGCCAGCCAAATCGAACTCGAAGTTACCCGCAATCGCGCCGCCAGCCCACACCGCCGTCGTCCTGACCGTCTGGCTATGCGTCGGGCTCACCTCACCAATGAAGGCGCAGTCGGCATCCAGCGTCAGAGCCAGGTATTGCACCAGTGACTCAAAGAAAGCCTCTCCCGTCAGAGCCGAGACTAATTGAGCCACATTGCGCAGCAGCGATTCCGCCTCTACGCGCTCCGTGATGTCCGCACCGGCGGACTGAAACTCAACCAGCTCGCCGCGCTCGTTAAAGATAGCGCGGGTAGTCCAGTGCAGCCAGCGAGTCAAGCCGGTGGGCGAGATGACCCGGTGCTCAACAGTCCCCACCGGCACCTCTCGACTCAGGGAAGCGAGGTGCTTTGCGGCGAGTTCTTTATCCTCATCTGGAATTCGCGGCGCAAATCGCTGCCCGACTAGCTCCTGTGGCGCTTTGCCGAAGTAGCGACAGTAAGCTTCATTCACAAAAGTCAAGGTGCCGTCGGGTGTGAGCCGGCAGACCGGCTCCGGAAGATCCTCAACGATAGCCCGATAGCGAGCTTCCGATTGCTGGAGGGCTGCCAGAGTTTCGGCTCGCTCCAGGGCGTAGCGAATCGCACGCTCCAGCAGTGGGGCGTCAAGAAGGCCCTTGACCAAGTAATCCGCAGCGCCGGCTTTCATCGCCTCAACCGCGGCGGCCAAATCCTTTTGCCCAGTCAGGAAAATCGCCGGTGCCAAACTCCCGGGCGCTAGCGCACCGGCTCCTTTGGAGCTGCGCACTTCCCGCAACAGTTCCAAACCGTTGCGCTCACCCAGACGCCAGTCGAGAAGATACAGGTCGTAGTCAGAGCGCAGCATCATCTCCAAAGCCGTCTCCCAGGTGTCGGCCCATTCCAGCGAGAACCGTCCGCCCTCAATTTCAGACAGCAAGTCTCGCGCAATTACATAATCGTCCTCGTCGTCATCAACCAAAAGGACTCTAACACCACTGTCCATATACGTCCCCCACACCATTGTTCTGGGAGTGCCCCCCGCCCGCCCCCCCTTCTAAAGGTGGCAGCTCGACAGTATCAAACCAGTATCTGCTGATAGTCTCCATCACGCCGGCGAGAGATTCAAACGTCACCGGCTTGGTGATGTAGGAGTTGGCCCCCCCATCATAGGAGCGCCTGATGTCTTCCGGTGCCTTCGATGTCGTCAGCACCACAATTGGAATCCGCCGCAGCTCCGGATCTGCCTTGATCTCCGAGATCGCCTCTCGCCCGTTTTTTCGCGGCATATTCAGATCCAGCAGAATCAGATGCGGTCGCGGCGACACTGCCGGCAGGGCGTACTTGCCGCGAAGGTACAGGTAGTCCATCAGCTCCTCGCCATCCTCAACGCAGGCAAGCTGCGTCACCAACCGGCTCTCCGAGAGCGCCTCTTTCAGCAAAAGGCGGTCGTCTGGATCGTCCTCAGCTAACAGGACTACGATCGGTTTGTGCCGTGGATTCACTCTCGTTTTTCTCCTTTGGCTTGTTTGAAGGGCAGCGTGACGATAAAGGTGGCTCCCTGCCCCGGCGTACTGTTGGCCGCGATGCTCCCGCCGTGGCGACCGGCTATTTTGCGGCAGAGGGCCAGTCCGATGCCGGTTCCAGAGTAATGGCTGCGACTGTGCAGGCGCTCAAAAGGGAGGAAGATTTTCTCCAGATACTTTTCGTCAAAACCAATGCCGTTATCTTCAACTGTAATTTGACAGACCTCCGCAGTCGAAGAGGGAAGAGCCGGTTGCGCTTCTGGCTTCAGCCGCTTGCTGCTGCGGATTTTGACTGCGGGTGCCTCACCTGGCCGGTGGAACTTTAAAGCATTATCGATTAAATTTTGCAGCAACTGCCGCATCTGAGTCGGGTCGGCCTCGATCTCCGGCAGCTCCTCAGTTTCTACCCGCCCGCCGGCAAGCTCGATACCCACTTCCAAATCGGACAGCACCTCTCGCACCACCGCAGTGAGATTAACCGGAACGAACGGCTGCCCTTGGGTGGTCACCCGCGCCAGCGCCAGCAGGTCGTCGATCAGGGTTTGCATGCGGGAGGCGGCACTGAGCATTCGCTCCAGATAGTCGCGCCCCTGTTCGGACAGGGCTTCAAAGCATTTTGCTTTTAAGCGGTCGCCAAAAGTCTGTATCTTGCGCAGCGGTTCTTGCAAGTCGTGGGACGCCACATAGGCAAAATCCTGCAGCTCGCGGTTGCTCGCCTCCAGTTGGGCGGCGTAGGCTTTCAATGCCGCTTCCGCCTGCTTTTGGGCGGTGATGTCTTGCATCTGGGCAATGAAGTAAAGCGGGTTGCCGCCCATATCTCGCACCAGCGACACACTCAGCAAAACCGGCACGGCACGCCCGAGCTTGTGGGAGTATCGCTTTTCTATCTGGTAGCTGGGAATCTCGCCCGCCAGCAACTGGCGCACACAGTTGAGGTCAGTCTCCAGATCGTCTGGATGGGTGATGGCTTGGAAGTTTGTGGCCAGCAATTCTGACTCTGAATAGCCAAAGATTTTGCATACGGCTGGATTGACTTGCAGCCAGCGCCCGTCTTTGCCCACCAGAGCCTTGCCAATCGGCGCACACTCAAAAGCGCTCCTGAACCGTTCCTCGCTCTCCCGCAGGGCGGCTTCTGCCCGCACTCGTTCTGTGATGTCCCGCCCCACCGCCTGGATCTCCACCAAGCACCCTCGCTCGTCAAAAATAGCCCGGTCGATCCACTGGTGTGTCCTAACCTCCCCGTCCGGCAGGATAACCCGGTGTGTGACTGTGGTGACTGGATTTTCCCGGCTCAGCGCACTCAGCTGCTTTTGCACTTGTTGCCAATCCTCTTGGAGAACGACTAAAATAAAACGCTGCCCGAGCAGCTCCTCCTGTGTCTTCTGGAAGTAGCGACAGTAAGCTTCGTTGACGAAGGTTAAGGTGCCGTCGGGCAAAAAGCGACAGATGAGTTCCGTTTGATCCTCGACAATGGCCCGATAGCGGGCTTCCGATTGCCGCAGCGCCGACTCGATTTTCTGGCGCTCCAGGATTTGGTTTTCCAGGTTTCGGTTCACAGCCTCCAGCTGCGCCGGACTCGGGAGAGCCAGCGCCTGCGGGATCAGCGGCACTAGCTCCAAAGCCGCACACAGGGAAACCGCAGCAGTAAAGGCTTTGACGGACCCGGACACCCAGTAGTCCGGGTGCCACAGCGTCCACACTTCCATGATATGGGTGCTGCCGCAGGCAACGATGAAGCCTCCAAACAGCCAGAAAATCCACGGGAAGGGCACGTCCCGCCTCTTGCTGACGAAGTAAACCAGCAGCGCCGGAATCGAATAGTACGCCAGCGCAATCAGAGAGTCCGACACCACATGCAGCCACACCAATCCGGGCTCCCACAGGTAGCACATGCCGTGCGGCATAAAGGCTGGCTGCAACTGCCAGCGGGTCTGTCCAATCAATTCCACCGCCGAACCCAGACCGGGCAATAATTCTAGCATAAAATCTTTCTGGATTTTTCCACTTTTCACCCGTGGGGGAGGTAGGGATTTTAGATTTTAGATTAGAACTTACGGAGAAACCGGGTTTCCTACCCTGCCCCTTGACTTTCAGCGCAGGGTCTCACACCAGAAACCCGGTTTCTTTCATGGTTGTGCGCAAGTCCTATAGATTTTAGATTAGTCTGTCCCTTCTATTTTCCAGAATATGATCCTGGCTGGGCTTTTGGCAAGCTCTTCTTAATTAAGACTCCTCAACCGCTCTCAATATAAGTTAATTTAACTCAACTTACTGACAAATAATTTAACCCGCAGTAGCGGGGTGCGATCTAGAGCGCGTTCCGCCCCCGAAATCCCCCCCGTTCCGCACCCGAAAGCGATTGGCGCATGCCGGCATTAGGTGCGCTCAAGAGTAGGGTGGGTTCCCCCCGGGAACCCACCGGAAAGTTATTGACATTCCCCCCGGGAACCCACCGGCAAGTTCTTGACACTGGCGAGTTGGTTTCAGAGATTTCTTAACCGGCACGCCCTAAGCGCCAGGCAATTTATACTGCCCCACAATCCGCTTGGCGTACTCCGGTACGTGCGACTCTAACTTCTCCGGGTGATTCCGCTTCACATATAAATAATTGCGCGTGAAGTGGGAATCTATGGAAAATCGAGCGTATTCCAGACCTTTGGGGCCGATTTTTTCAATGACGACGCCCATCAGTTTGGCTGCCCACATGGGGAGCGTGACGCCTTTGTCGTAGGCTGGAATGCTCTGCTGCACCGCACCTCGCCGGTCGCCCGCAGACATCACCGGCTGGGTGTTCAGCTGCTCCATCACCAAATCCAGCATTTCTTGACCCCTGTCATTGCGCACCACAATCCACTGCCAGCCGAAAGGAGCCCCCATATATCCGACCACCAAATCTGCCAGAGAATTGACGTAATCAAAGCAGCTCATGCAAGACGGGGCAAACACGTCTTTCAGTTCCTTGGTGTTCAGCCCAAAGAAAGGCACTTTCTCAACAGAACCGTCTTCGTGTTTGAAGTGAACCTGAAAATCCTGCATGAACTCGTAATGCACCACAGTAGAGGGCGACCGGCTAGTAGTGTCCAGGAACTTTTGCAAGCCGGCGCGGGTGACATTATCCACGCAGGGAGTCCCCAAAACATAGAGCTTTTCCAAACCCAGCTGTTTTTCCACCGCCCGCAGCGCCTGAATTTGGCAGCCCACCCCGATCGCCAGCAGCCGCTTCATCCCCGATTGCTCAACAAGTTCCAGCACCGAAAGGTTAGGCGACAGCGTGGGCTTATTGACACGCGCCGCCAGCACCTCCTCTGGCGTGCGGGCAATCACCGGCATGGGCCCGAAGCGGTCTTCCTTGGTATTCTGGACGCAGACGACACCTTCGACAATCCCGCGATTCAGCATTTCGATCGCAATCGTGCTGACAATCCCCGTCCACTGGGCACCCTCGACCGGCTCCTTTTTCCGCGCCGCCATCATCGTTTGGCTGACGCCAAAGTACAAGTCATCGGGACTGTCCAAGTTGCGGCTGCGCCCGTGGGTTTCCTCTTCCAGCTCAGCGATTTGCTGGTTGATGAAGGCGCAAGCCTCCTTGACATAATGCACGTAATATGTATCGCACAGCCCGCACTCGCTGCAGAGTTCTTTAGCGGGCCGCCGGCTGCCCGGTTTGAGGGCTTTGGCTTTCTTGTGCTTGGGGGAGTCAGTCGCAGTCATTAAACTTTCGTCTTTTATCCAGAGATGGCTTTTTTCACAATACCCTAGAAGTTATGTATTTCACGCTCGACACGCACGGGATTGAACCCTGTCGCATCTGCCGGTGCGGTTGTTGGACTAGCAGCTTGCGCCTGGAAAAAGTTCTTTGAAAAAAAATCACAAGAAAGCCTCCCCATCAGCTGCAAAAAGTGGTGCCAGATGTGATTCGCAAGATAATCAACCAGCACAGCAGGGTGGGTCCCCTCTTAGGGAACCCACCCTACAGCTGTTCCGGGCGCGTCCTTGGCTCAGGCGCGGTTCAAACCCCCCCTGCGGCATAATAAAAACTATGCAAAACCCCCGCCAAATCGCCTTTCTCGCCCTCCGCGACACCCACCGGCATTCCGCCAAAGCAGATGACGCCCTCGACAAATGGCTGCGCCAAGCAAAACTGAGCGATCTGGACCGGCGGCTGGCCACAGAATTAGTTTACGGCTGCGTCAGGAGAATGCGAACCCTCGACGCCCTGATTGACCAACTCGCCAAAAAGAAATCGCACCAGCAACCGCCGGATCTGCGCGCCATCCTCCACACCGGCTTGTACCAGCTGCGCTATCTCAGCCACATCCCGCCCTCAGCAGCAGTCGATACGGCAGTCGAGCTAGCCAAACAAAATTCTTTAGCAGGACTTGCCGGTTTTGTCAACGGTCTGCTGCGGCAGTATCTCCGTTTGGCGGCGGATTCCGCCGATCCCCTGCAACTGCCCTTCGATCCCGTTCAGCGTCTGGGCATTTCGCACAGCTACCCGGACTGGATTGTGAAAAACTGGCTGGACCGGCTGGGTTTTGAAGAAACAGAACAGCTGTGCCAGTGGTTCAACCAGTCCCCGACAATTGACCTGCGCGTCAACCCCCTGCGGGCATCAATCGAGGGAGTTGAGGCGGCGATGGCAGAGGCGGGGGTGGCGGTGAGTCGGGTGCCGAATTTGCCCCAGGCGCTGCGCACAAGGAGTGCCGGTGCGATTCAAAACCTGCCCGGATACAGGGAGGGGTGGTGGGCGGTGCAGGATAGCAGCGCCCAACTGGTCTGCTATTTGCTCGACCCGCAGCCGGGCGAAGTTGTCATAGATGCGTGCGCCGCACCGGGGGGGAAAACGACGCACATTGCTGAACTGACCGGCGATCGCGGCACGATTTGGGCGTGCGATCGCTCGGAGAGCCGGCTGGAAAAGGTGAGAGAAAATGCTGGCCGGCTGGGGCTCTTATCGATTCAAATCTGTGCCGGTGACATCCGCAACTTCTCGCAGTTTGCCGGTGCGGCTGACCGCGTATTGCTGGACGCCCCCTGTTCTGGTTTGGGAACCCTGCACCGGCGTGCTGACGCCCGCTGGCGGCAGACTCCAGAAACGGTTCGGGAACTGTCTGCGCTGCAAGGGGAATTGCTAGCACATGTTGCGAGTTTTGTCAAGCCCGGGGGCGTGATTGTTTACGCCACCTGCACGCTGAATCCTCCGGAGAATGAAAGCATTATTGAAGGATTTCTGGGCAGTCACCCGGACTGGCGCATTGAGCCGCCGGCACCCGATATGCCGGTGGCGGCCAATGCCTGTCCGGAAGGCTGGGTGCGAGTTTGGCCGCACCGGCACCAGATGGACGGATTTTTTATGGTGCGACTGAGGCTGGGGAAGTGATATCAGCGGTACTGGGCACTGGGCACTGGGGGGCTTATCAGCTGGGGCGGGTTTATCAATGCCAGAAGCTGTGTGGCAAATTTTTCTGGCCTTCCCCGCCCCCGCGCCCTTAGACATAATATTATATCCGTTTGTGTGCTTATTGTTTATTTTAAATTCCCGAGCTGTAAAAACACGATATAGCCTGCGCGGGCTATTATTTATGGGGGCGGTTCAACCGGATTTGATATAATATCGATGTCAGCGGAATTGAGAGAGAGGCTAAAATTTAAAATCTCAAGTCAGTGGAGTCCTGCGCCGGGCCGGCAGAGCTAGGGCGCGGGACTGCGGGCGCAATTGAGGTCAATTGAGGTCAAGGTTTACTATTTGGGCTTGCCGATACCCGGAGTTTCTTCTGGTTTGACCTCTGGCACAAAGTCAGGACGATTTTTGTCTTCCCAGCCGGCGGGGCGCTTGGAGTTATACCAAGCGATGGAGCCAAAAACGACAGCGGCAATAAACCCGACTGCATAGACTGCAGTAAAGGCCACAGGAAAATTGGAGGTGCCGGCAGATACATCCATCAGAATATGCATAAATGATGACTCTCGTGAGGGACAGCAAGATCGGTAATTTATTTCAATCCCTGATAGGGATTCATACAAATGAACCCTGGTTAATAAGGATAATAGCAGATTCCCAGAGACAGCTTGTACTAGACCCTTTGTGAAAACTAGAATAACCAGCCTTCAGGCTGCCTAGCATCTGCCCTTAGATGGAAAAGACGGCAGCTGCTTTGCCAAAGGGGCGGGTAAAAATTGCTTCCCGGGGCGCGGGCATCCCGGAAGCGCCGAAAGGAAAGCTGTGGGGTGCGTTAATAGGGACAAGCAGTAGGGTGCGTTAAGAGCGCACCCTACTGGCAAGCCACATCTACTGGGGGCTGGAATCGCCCTGGTCGGAGTACCCGCCAGCGCTATTAGCACTGTCGTAGTAGCCGGCACCGGTACTGGCGGTATTTTGCGGAGGCTTGGGGGGGAGGTCATAGTAGGTTATGCTCGCCGGGACGGGTTTAGCCTTGATACTGGCTTTACGAGCCTGGAGATCGGGCAGTTCTGGGAAGGGCTCAACCGGCATGCCTGCTATCGCTTCCCTCATAAACGCCCGCCAAGTAGAAGCCGCCGTGCCGCTCGTGCCCCGGGTGGGATAGCTGTCATCGTTACCCAGCCAGACGCCCGTCACCAGTTGGGGGATGTAACCTATAAACCAGAGATCGCGGGCTTCCTCAGAGGTGCCGGTTTTGCCAGCCACAGGGCGGCCCAGATAGGCCGGCCTGCCGGTGCCTTCGAGCACGACCCCTTCCAGCATCCAGGTCACAATAGCCGCCGAGTCTTTGTCCAGGGCTTGTTTGGGTTTTAAATTGGCCTCGTAGAGAACCTGACCCCGCCCGTCGATCACGCGGCGAATGCCGTGGGCTGGGACATGCTTGCCTTGAGCGGCCAGGGTGCCGTAGCCGTTGGTGAGTTCCAGCAAATTCACCTCAATCGCCCCCAGGGCTAGGGCGTAGTAGGGTTTGAGTTCGGTTTTAATCCCCATCTCGCGGGCCAGTTTGATAGTCGGTTCAAACCCCACTTCCGTCAGCACTTTCACCGCGACGACATTAACGGATTTAGCGAGGGCTTCCGCCATCGAAATCCAGCCGCCGCGATAACTTTTGCCGTAGTTTTCCGGTTTGTAGCCATCGACGCGCATGGGCAGATCCCGGTAGCCGTCGTAAGGCGAGAAGCCGGCGGCGATGCCTGCGGCATAGACAAAACTCTTAAAAGTCGAACCCGGTTGGCGCATTGCCTGAGTGACGCGATTGAATTCACTCTCGCCGTAGCCGTAGCCGCCGACGAGCGCCTTAACTTCGCCGTCGCGCGGGTCAATCGCAACCATTGCTGCCTGCTCGAACCCCTCTGCTGGCCCATCGAGTTCCACCGCGTCCTTAATCACCTGTTCCGCCACCCGCTGCCACTTGAGGTTGAGGGTTGTTTCCACCGTCAGACCGCCCTTTTTCAGGGCCTCTTTGGAGATATACTTGGGCAATTCCTTCTGGATATAGGAAGTAAAATAAGGAGCTTGCAGCTGCAGCCGCTTGGGCTTCTTCGGATCGAGCTTGAGGGGGGTGTTTTTAGCAGCTTCCGCCTCAGCAGCGGTGATATACCCTGCCTCTGTCATTTCCCCCAGCACGATATTGCGGCGCTCCAGGGCAATTTTGGGATTAACCAAAGGCGAGTATTCCGTAGGGGCGGGCGGCAGACCGGCAATCGTAGCCATTTCCCCGAGAGTCAGTTTGTCCACCGATTTGCCGAAGTAAACCCAGGCGGCGTCCGCCACCCCGTATGCCCCCGACCCCAAATAAACCAAGTTGAGGTAGCGCTCCAGGATTTGCTCTTTGGTCATCTCCTCCTCGATTTTCATCGCCAGCATCGCTTCCCGAATTTTGCGCTGCGCGCTCTGGTCGAGATCGAGGAAAACAATTCTAGCCAGCTGCTGGGTGATCGTGCTGGCCCCTTGCACCACACTTCCCTCCCGCAGGTTGGAGACCACCGCTCTGATAATGCCCTGATAGTCTACGCCGCCGTGTTCGTAAAAGCGCCGGTCTTCGATGGCAATGAACGCTTCAACCAGCTTTTTTGGAATTTGGTCAAATTTCAGCTTGTCTCGGGTGGCGTCGCCGACTTGCTGTAAAATCGTGTCATCAGCGGCTTTTATCGTCAGCGTTCCCTGTCTGGCAAAGGTGAATACCTCTGAGATGGGCGGCAAGCTGCGCTCTAAAGACTGCAAGGCCACCAGCATGGTGACCGCCCCACAGCCGCCACTGATCAGGTACATGCCGGTCCAGAATAAAGGACGCCGGTGCAGCGGCTTCTCCCGCAGACTCGCTCCCACAGCCGCCAAAACTGGCTTGACGGGTTCGAGTTTCGCCTCCAGCTTGTCGATCGCTTCGCGGACGCCTTTGGCGCTCTCGAATCGCAGGGCTCCTGCCCGGTTTCCTTTGGCAGAGAACTCAGGAGTGGAACCCGGGTCGGGTTCTGAACCCTCTCTATCCTCAGGCAGAAGATAGTACTCAGGAGTGGAACCCGGGTAGGGTTCGGTCGAGCTTTGCTCTAGAGCCCGAACATCTTGCCCGCGCTCCTCTAGCTGAGCTTGCTCTCCTGCCTCAATAGGAGGGGCATATTGATAAAATTGAATCGGCTCAGAATCGTTGCCCGAAGTCAATGATATATGCTTGAGCTTTGAGAGAAACTTTGACACAGCAGATCCTCAATCACACCAGCAGATGATCCAGGGCTTTGGAGCCCTTGGCTCGAGCCACTGGAAGGATACAGTTCCCCGAAAGCAGGACAATTGTTGACATTCCTTTACTTTAGGGATTCTTTTCGCACGGGACTTTCCCCGTACAGGTGAAACTGCAAACACCTCTACACGGTCGCTTACCTGATTAAAAGGCTCGTTTCCGCTTACTTTTCGGATGATGTTAAAAGCTCCGTTCACGTCCGCATTAATTAGCGCACCATTGCTAGCTTTAAACAGCCCTCTCTTGACCCTTTGGCCCTGATAAGACTCACGCTTTTCCACAGGCTCTAAATCAAGAAAAGAAGTCTTACTGGTATATGACTCATCGGTAATGACCACCTTAATACCAGCGAGTTCTGCCTTATAAGTAATCATTTCAATGAGTCTAGCGTGGGGAATAGAAACAAAAGTCTGGTTCGTCTTTTTCCCCAGCTCTACTTCTTGCTTCCACTCAGGATTTTTTCCGATAGCTAGCTGGCCTATTTGCGACTCTACCAAGCGCTCTACAATGAAGCGACTGGCTTTGTGCAGGTAATCTTCAACTTGTTTGTTGCGCTTAAACGTAATCTGCTGTATCCGCTTGCTCGTTTGACATTTTCCCTGTAACTTTGATTTGAGAAAAGCCACCTTTTTGTTATAGCCCTGATTTATAGACTTCAGGTGCTTGCCATCCACTAAAGTCGGCACAAACCCAGGTTTGTTTGACACCAAGGCAGCCAGATTGTCAATCCCCAAATCTATTCCAGCTACCAGCCGGGGATTCAGCTGAGCAAGACTTACAGACTTTTCATAGACCACCTCAATAACGTAAGAGGCCACTCTGGGCACTACTCGCACCTCTACGACATCCAGAGCTCGTGTCTGAACAACTATGTTAGTTCCGGACAGGCGCAACAATCCGTTATTCTTCTTTTTTCCTCTCTGACCTATAGATTGATTATCGTACACCAACACATTGCGGCCACAAGTTTTATGCTTGTATTTCGGAATGTGAGGTGGCCCTTTAAACTTGCTGCTGTCGTCCAGGTATGCCAGTGTTGCCTCTTTCCACGCCGCCCAATCGTTAATAACCTGCGTAATAATCTGATTGCTTACCTTAGCGGGTAAGGCTTTATACGCTTCTGTCGGTTTCAGGACGGCATAAAGCTCTTTGAGGGTCAGGCGGTCACTCAGATGGCCACCTCTCTCAAAAAAGTTTTGCCTCATGTAGTAGTTGCACAAGTTGTACAAGTTCTTGGACTTAAAGGACTTTTCATCCAAGGTTGGGAAAAATCGGTGCTGTCTGTCTATGTAATGCCTTTCTACGACTTTCACGATAGTTATTTTGGCCGCACACCAATCAGATTATATCAGAAATTTTCAGTCATTGCTTGCGCCTTATCAAATTGTTACACACAGGCCCGCGTAAAGGTGAGGGTGTCGGAGACCCGAAGCAAAAGCTCCCGCAAGTGATACATACAGCGGCGGGCCACTCTTTCTGGAGAAATGTCCGGGAATGTCCGGCGATTCAATTATCTAATCGTCACACCAACAATATCCTCCCCGCAACGGTGAAGCCGGAACATCCACAGTGGCCTTTCACACACCACCATATACCCGGGCTCGAAGTTCGTTCTATTTTAGTGGTTGGGAGCGCAATCTCGCCAAGGGCGAGCGACTATAGATTTTATATTTTATCTCAGGTTCGGTCAACTGACCAGAATCAATTTCGCTCCCCCCTCAACCCCCTCAATCCGGCTCGCTGAACAATCAACCGGACGCGCTCTGAGATTTTCCCGTGGCGACCGGCCCCAGACTCCGGGCCGGTCGCCACTCAAATCTCAAATAGGCTACACGCCAGCATGCCCCAAGGCTAAACCGGCTACGAGCATACCCAAAACTAGAAAAGGCTGGGCGCTCGCCTGATATTTGACATCGTTTTCCAGGGGATTGCGCAGGAAATACATGTCCTGGAAGGTAATTTGGGGGATGACCAGCAGCAGCAGAATCACGGCGTACAGGTTCTGGTGAATGGCGATCAAGTAAGCGGCAATCCCGGCTTGAAACAAATCAATCATCAGCACGCAGATCCAAGCCGCCCTGCCAATACCAAACATCACCGGCAAGGATTTCAAGCCCAGCTTTCGGTCGCCTTCGACACTTTTGAAGTCGTTGACCACGGCAATTCCCAACCCAGCCAAGCTATAAAACAGCGTCAGAACCACGATCGTGGCATTGAGCTGGCCAAACAGAGCGTGGCCGGCCCACCAAGGCAGGGCGATATAGCTGGAACCGAGGGCGTAATTCCCCAGCCAGCCGTTTTTCTTGAGCTTCAGGGGTTCGGCAGAGTAGATGTAAGACAGGAAAGACCCACCTGTGGCCAGTACCGTAAGGATGGGGAATTCATGGCCGGCCCATCTGTCCAGTCCGTAAGCCACGCCAATCCCAGCCAAGAGCAGCGCCAGAATTTGGCTAGCAACTTGGGGAATGGAGATCGCTCCCGACGGAATTGGGCGGTAAGGCTCGTTGATTGCGTCGATTTCGCGGTCGTAGAAATCGTTGAGGGTTTGGGTGTAGCCGGCCAGCAATGGGCCAGACATCAGCATGCAGGCAGCTGCCTTGAGGACATTTTCCCAACTCCAAGTGTACTCCCCAGAGGAGGCAGCGCCGCAGACGACGCCCCAAATCAGGGGAATCCAGGTGATCGGTTTCATCAGCTGCAGGCGGATTTTCCAGATGTTGGTTTCTCCACCGGCAGCGCCTTTCATGCCTAGCAGCTGCCTGGTTTTGCCGCTGCGGTCTGTCTCGGTGGCAGCAGATCCTGCTGTCGGTTCAACTGGATTTGGGGAAGAAGTCGGAGAATTAGACATAGTTCAAAGTTAGTTGTCAGCGTGAGGCTGTCAAAAGTCCCAAGTCCGTTTGTTTTTGACACGCATGACCGGTGAGCGCCACTAGGCGAACGAAACGATCAGGTACTGATTTTGAAACTTGGCTCCCTTAACGGGTTTGCCGCTCAATTCCGGAGGCAGCACGATATTGCGCCGCTGGTCGCCGGCTTCTATGGTCACTTCCGGGCCGTATTGCGTCAGTTTAACCTGCTTTTTGTCAAATCCGGGCAGAAACAGACTGACTTGGCGTTGGGCGACATCAATGACGATCGGTCTGGGAGCCTGAGCGGCTTTGCTGAAATCTGGCAGAGCGTCCATCAGCGGCTGCCAGTCGCTGCCGCTGCGTCCGGGCACCGTGCTCACCAGCAGGGGAGCCAGTTCGGAGGTAACAGTCGCTTCGACGCTGGCTTCGCGCTCGTAAGTGGCGTAAAGCTGTTGCAAGCTGGGTGCCAGTTCTGCTGCAGCTGTATCCGTCAAAATCGCCTGATTGAGAATTGCGCCCCCCACGGTGAGGCCCACTTGCTGGGCGCTGCCCCAGAGGTAGCGGGCGGTGGCCACGGCCACTGGGCTGCCGGTGGTCACTAAATAGGCAGCCACGCGGTGGGGGTTGGCGATGGCATCCTTCCACTTATCCAGCAGCTGGGTAAAGTCCCGCGTCGGCTGGCCAAAGTTATCAGCTGACCAATCGACATTGAGAACGGCGCTAGTCACCGGCTGCACGAATGGGGACAGGGTTTTGCCGAGGTCGGAATCGGCAAACACCTGACGGAAGCGGCGGATATACCAGCTGAGAATTTCCGGTGCCCCCAGCATCCGCAAGGTGTTTTGGTCGCCGGTGCCGTCGCAAACAATGGCGTCATACTGGCCACTGACGTCATACTCGCGGATGGCATTCATCACCAGGGCTGTTTCCATCCCCGGCACTACCCCCAGCTCTTGGCCGTAAACGGCCTTAAAAAAGGGCGTGCGGACGTATTGAGCTTCTAGTTTTTTGATTTCTTCCCAGCCGCGCTCGAGCAGCACAGATATCTGAAACTGCACTGCTTTCAGGTTGGGAGCAATCTCTTGCGGGTCTGGCCCGAGGGTTGCCCCCAGCATTAAGCCCAGGCCAGGGCCGGGATCGGAGCTTGCTAGCAGCACTCGCTGCCCAGAACTAGCCAGCCGCTTGGCAGCTGCGATCGCTATTGTGGTGCGGCCTGTGCCGCCTTTGCCCAAAAACGTTAAAATCAGAGCCATTTTTGTTCCCGACGCCCAGATCGTCCAACTTATCCGACGTGCGGCACTGGAAAATCTAAGTTTTCCTTATGTTAGCGGGCGGAACCGCACCTGTGCCACACCCGCAACCGTACTGGTGCTGTTTGCTGTCTGCGTGAGGCTGTCAGTTATGTTTGACCCCTGAACAGTGACTACTCCACCAGCTCGAGTTCGTCTTCAAAGAACCAGGTGCAAAAGCTGTCATCAAACTTGACAAATAAACCAATGCTGTTGCCATCGACCACTTTGAATTGCTCAACTGTGCCGACTGGATTCTGTTTGATTTTGCTGATTGTGTTTGCAGGCAGCTGGTCCCTAAGGCGGCGGACTCTGACTTTTTGACCTATTTCCATGTTGATATTCCCGCTGGATACTCCCGCCACAGATATGATAGCTGGCGGTGAGAGGAAAGCGGGGCGGGGTGTGTCGCTTTCCCGTGGACAAATTTTTGCCTGCTGTTTGGGTGCTTTACAGTCTGGAACGGAGCCGAAGCCTGTAAGGCGGGCAAGCGGGCGGTAAGGTTCACCGCAGCGCGGGTATCTTGTCCTTTTTAGGGACGCGTGGGACGCAATTCCCACTCCCGGGACAGGCGGGACGCCTGTCCTACGCCCAGGATGGGCGGGAAGCCCCCGACTGCGGTGGGTTGGATTTACAGACCAATCCAAAGTTTATCAGCGGACGCTCACGCATTCCATCTAGAAATTTTCAGTCTTGCAGCGGGACGGTTATACAGTGGGAGTGGGGGCTTGGGACTGGGGAACCGGAAGGGGGTGAGGGGGAGATTGCCTGGGGCTGTCTCCCTCTCGCTTTTTCTGGCTCTGTCCCTGAGGACGCCCCAAGCTCCCTGTCACTCAGTCGCACGCAAAGGAATTGCTATGCTGGCCAAACGAATTTTGCCCTGTCTGGATGTGAAAGCCGGTCGGGTGGTTAAAGGGGTGAATTTTGTGGATCTTAAGGATGCCGGCGATCCGGTGGAACTGGCGCAGGTTTATAACGATGCCGGTGCCGATGAGTTGGTGTTTCTGGACATCACGGCCACCCACGAGGACAGGGACATCATCTTTGATGTGGTCTACCGCACCGCTGAGCGGGTGTTTATCCCTCTGACGGTTGGCGGAGGTATACAAAACTTAGAAACTATTAAAAGATTGTTACGCGCCGGGGCCGATAAAGTGAGCGTCAATTCCGCTGCAGTGCGCGATCCTGACTTCATTAACAGGGCAAGTGAGCGCTTTGGCAGCCAGTGTATTGTAGTGGCTATAGATGCCCGCCGCCGGCCAGAGCCAGCCAACCCGGGCTGGGATGTGTACGTCAGGGGCGGGCGGGAAAACACCGGCATCGATGCGGTGGAGTGGGCGAAGGAAGCGGAGCGGCGCGGTGCCGGCGAACTGCTGGTCACCAGTATGGACGCCGATGGCACGCAAGCTGGGTATGACTTGGAGTTAACTCGCACTATTGCCGAACAGGTGCCGATTCCTGTGATCGCCTCGGGAGGTGCCGGCAACTGCCATCACATTTACGAGGCGCTGAGTGCCGGTAAGGCGGAAGCGGCTCTCCTGGCCTCTTTGCTGCACTACGGACAGTTGAGCGTGTCTGAAATTAAGGAGTATTTAGCGGCGCACCAAGTCCCGGTGCGGTTGCTGTAAGCAGTGGGGACTGGGGGTTGGGGACTGGCCACTAGCTACTGGCGGCGCATCCCTAACCCAAGTCGGTTGCGGTTTCTGATGCAAGTGTTACAATATGTCAAGATTTGAATAGTTAAATTATGTAAAGTGATGTTCATAATTCTGATTGTTGTGATTGCCTTGGTGGCCTGGTCGCTGCACCTGATGCAGGAGGCGGTGGAAAACCGCGAGTTCGCTTTAATGCTGGCCGGCACGCTGGTGGCCACTGCTGCAGCAGCTATGGTAGGGGTTTATTTTCTCATGGGGGGCTATGTCGGCTACGTCACGGAAATGTCCCAGCAGTCCTATTTGCCCCACGAGTCGCTGGATGCGGAATACCTGAGCTGGGTTTCGCAGTGGGATGGCATGTTGGAGCAGGGGGCGCGGCTGACCGGCTCGGAGATTGGCCAGCCACCTCCGTTATAGGGAGGGGGCCTGTTGGCTGTAAGCTAGCGCCGGTGAGGGTTCTGGCAAGTGGGACCGCCACGCGGAATCTGGGGGTGCTGCCTCGAAAAAAAATTTTTGAAAAAATGCTTGACAAGTAGGGGAGGGTTGAGTAATGATAGTGAAGCGTGGCAAGGGGCTATAGCTCAGTTGGTAGAGCGCTTCAATGGCATTGAAGAAGTCAGCGGTTCGAATCCGCTTAGCTCCATAAAATAAACTTATGTACGGTGGGGTGTCTGGCTGTTAAAAGCTGGACACCCTTTTTTATGGGATTGCCGGTGGTGCCGGTGGGGTGCCGGTGGGTGAGGGGAAGGGTGGTGCCGGGGGGTGCCGGTGGGGGGTGGGGTGCCGGTGGGGTTGGATGGGAAACTAAAGTAGCGGGGCAAACGCTGGTGCTACAGGACAGCAAGTTTTAGTAATTGAGTAAGCAAGCAGATTGAGAAAGTGCTAAAATGCAGTCAAATCGATTATCATGGTGTAAACTTTAGGGACAGCAAAAGCTCTTGTCAGGTAAGCCAAGAAGCAAGTATTTGGCTGGTTGTACATATTTAACTCTTGTAGAGGCAGAAAGACATGGCCTTTAAAAAAACTCGTCACTCCCACAGTTCCGCCGAAGATCCTGAAGCACTTTATCGAGACTACAAGAACCGCAAAGTTGAAGGTCTCCTCGCTCACCAAGCTGATCTACTTAGAGAGTACCAAAAACAGGCCCTTGATTCTTCTGATGTCGCCTTACAACTTCCGACTGGGAGTGGAAAGACTCTGGTTGGGCTTCTTCTTGGAGAATGGCGTCTCCGCCGCTTCAATCAAAGAGTTGTATATCTCTGCCCAACACGCCAACTTGTCAATCAGGTAGTCGAGCAATCACAGCTCAAATATGGAATCAAGGCAAATGCCTTTGTCGGCAAACAATCTGAATACTCTCCGGCTAACAAAGCTGAATATACCAATGCAGAGACTCTTGCCGTTACCACTTATAGCGGTCTGTTCAACACAAATTCATTTTTTGATAACGCAGACATAATCATCCTTGATGACGCTCACGCTGCTGAAAACTACATATCCAAATACTGGTCGATTCTAATCGAACGTGATAAGACGGAACATAGCGTCCTCTTCCAGGCTCTAGTTTCCGCCCTTCGTGATATTGTGTCGCCCGCACACTACACTCGGCTGCTCTCTAAGTCTCCAGATATGGGAGATCGCCAGTGGGTTGAAAAGATTCCTACCCCCCACCTGTATTCTAAGCTCTCAGAGTTCACTGCAATACTTGATGAGCATATTGGCAACAGCACTGACCTGAAGTATCCTTGGTCTGTTATTCGAGAACATTTGTTATCATGCCACATATACATAAGCGTTGATGCTATATTGATCCGTCCTTTGATACCACCTACTCGCACTCATAAGCCATTCTCAAATGCCAAGCAACGCATCTATATGTCTGCAACATTAGGGGAAGGTGGCGATCTAGAGCGGTTGTCGGGCGTTGAAAAAATAGTCCGTCTGCCTGTTCCAGAAGGATGGGGCCGGCAAGGTATTGGTCGCAGGTTATTCTTTTTTCCAGAAAGGTCTCTTGATCAGGAATCGTCGCTCAATCTTGCCATTAACATGATCCAAGTGACACCCCGCTCTCTTGTTCTTGTTACCGACAATCATACCGCCACTGATTTTAAAGATAAAATTCCCAAAAAAGCTGGCTATAAAATCTTTGACGCCGCGCAAATTGAACAGTCAAAGCAGGCTTTTGTCTCTGAGGAGAAGGCTGTTGCCGTAGTTGCCAACCGTTACGATGGCATTGATTTAGTGGGCGACGAGTGCCGCCTTCTAATTTTGAATGGACTTCAGCGGGCGACAAATCTCCAAGAAAAATTCCTTGTGACTAGAATGCCGGCTAGCATTCTCTTCAATGACCGAATTTTAACTCGCATTGTTCAGGCGGTTGGACGCTGTACGAGATCGGCTACTGACTATGCAGCAGTAGTCATTCTTGGCGAGGAATTGAACAAGTTCTTACTTGATAAGGATCGGAGGCGATTCTTGCATCCAGAACTCCAAGCTGAGCTTGAGTTTGGAATTGACCAATCTAGGGACGTTGAACAAGCCGGTTTTCTTGAGAACCTTCAAATCTTCCTGGAACACAAAGAGGAGTGGAAGCAGGCAGACGACGATATACTTTCTCAGAGAGACAAACTCCAGCAGTCTAAGCTCCCAGGCACCGACAAGTTGAAGGATGCAGTTAGCCACGAAGTGAGATATCAGTACGCTCTTTGGAACGGTAATTTTGAAAAAGCCGTTGAAGAGTGTCGCGCTGTCGTAACTTCGCTGAGTGGAGATGATGTTCAAGGATATAGAGCCTTTTGGTACTATTTGGCCGGCAGTGCAGCGTGGATGGCGGCGAATAAGGGAATTGCTTCGATGGAAACGGTGGCACGCGATTTCTTCAAGCGAGCTGCCTCCACTACTGAAGGAGTTCAATGGCTCTATGAATTATCTCGGCTAAAGATTGCAGAATACGAAGAGAATCAAACAGATGCTTCCAGGCTGGCTGCTGTAATTGAGGAACTGGAAGTACAGCTGTCAGCACTCGGTACTGTGAATGATAGAAAGTTTGAAGCTGAGGTAAAGAGAATTCTTGAGAATCTTAGCAAGGTTACAGAAGCGGATTCTAAAAAATTTGAGGATGGACATGAAAGATTAGGTCGTCTCTTGGGGTACACGGCAGCAAATTCTGAAGCCGATGCCGCTCCAGATCCCTGGTGGATTGCAGGAGATGACTTTTGTATTGTATTTGAAGACCATTCAAGTAATAGCCAAGGAACACCACTTGGAGCCAACAAGGTGAGGCAAGTAGCCTCACATCCTAATTGGATTAAGGACAATCAGCAGCTTCTTCGCAACGATGCAGAAATTATCCCCGTGATAGTCACACCTTGCGAAAGTCTAGCAAGTGGTGCAGTCCCTCATACTGGAGATGTCTGTTATTGGAACCAAAAAGAATTTCAAGTATGGGCAGAACAGGCGATTGCCGTTGTCCGATCTTTACGAAGCAGTTTCCCAGGTGAGGCTGATTTGACATGGCGAAAGCAGGCTATTCAGGCGTATCGGGATGGTGGTCTTGACCCAGCATCCCTGGCCAAAAAATTGCGTGAGCGAAGATTGGACAGTCTCCCAGCCGTTAATTAACAGACTTTCACAATGTTCTGGTGGGGTTCACCGGCATCTCCTTATAATTCCCCGTGCCGGTTCAACCTGTCAACCGGCACCCCATCTCCCTAAACATAGCTACCGCTCGATAGATGAATCGAGCTATTGTTCCGATCCAGAAAGCAGCCCTATAATTAAAGTATAGCGCCGTGAGGAACAACCATGATTCAAATTCTAATCCAAGACCTCGACCCCACTGTCGCCGACAGGCTAAAAATTCGCGCCGGCAAGCACGGGCGCTCACTGGAAGCCGAGGTGAAAGCGATTCTGGAGGCGGCGGCTGAAGCTGAGGCTGTCGAGAAGGCTACCACAATGGCGGAAGCCAGGAAGCTCATAGAGGAGGGGCGTCAGAAATATGCCGGTCGCACCTTCAGTGATAGTGTGGAACTTTTGCGGGAGGATAGAAACCGTTGACCCAATTTGTTGCAGACGCCAGTGTGGCCATTAAGTGGGTGCTGCCTGAGATTCATTCTGATGTTGCATTGCTCTTGTTGAGCGATGACTGTACCCTTTTAGTTCCAGATTTTTTCTTTCCTGAAATAGGCAATATTCTGTGGAAGCGGATTCGGCGAGGTGAAACGACCCTAGAAAATGCTCAGGAGGATTTAGCTGCATTGATGGCACTCCCTTTACAGATACATCCCTCTTTCCCGCTGATGCCACAAGCTCTTGATATTGCAGCCCGAACAGAGCAAGCAGTTTATGACTGCGTTTACTTGGCTCTCGCTGTTACTAACGGCTGCCAAATGGTCACGGCTGATCTGAGATTCTTTAACGCACTTCAGGGCGATCCCTTAGCCGCGCACCTGTTATGGGTGGAGAATTTGCCCTGAAATAGCTTGCAGCCAGGAAAGCCCAATTAAACGAGAAAGCCGGCTTCTCTAAAAAACCGGCTTCCCTCACCTCAACTCCCGATTCCCAACACCGGCACGCCAGCTACACATCCTCAACCTCAAGCTGAGCCACCGTAATCGCGGTAAAAGCGAACGCAAAAACCAGCGGCATTGGACACTTCAGCAAATAGCTCAAAATAGCAGCAGTCACGCCCACCGCCGTTGCAGCCACAGACCAAAACTTCTCATCCGGACTCATCCCTTTTTGGGCCTTAATAAACCTGAGAGTTTTCCCAGGGATTGGTTCCGGCATCACCGCAGTTGGCGGGAACGCCCAGTAATTATTGTAACGCTCTCTAATTAAATCAGTCCAGCCGTTTTCCTGACACCATTCAGCTACCCACTCATCACGGTAATGATTCATATTCATGCTGCTACTCAGACAATCCTAGTTGTTTTAATAAATGAAACTTAGCCTTCAGGAATTCCTGGCAGCTCAGCCAAATCAGCCTTTCATGCAACAAATTGTAAAAGCTCGTAAAGGCTTGTAACGAAAGACCGGCAGCTGCAAAGCACCGCCACCTTTCATTGAAAAGACTAGCAGACGCTGGAGCCACATAAAAGAAAATGATAAAAAACTTTACCAAAACCAATCAGCCGATGAGTAAAAAATCCTAATGCCGGCATAAATTCTTACCGGCGGACAGGCGAGACGCCTGTCCTGCGCCTTTGAGATGGACAGGCGAGACGCCTGTCCTGCGCCTTTGAGGGGGACAGGCGGGACGCCTGTCCTACGCCGAGCCGCCTTAAGATAGAAGCTGTTCACCCCCGACAGAGAACCATTCGTGGCCCAATCAACACAACCCAGCGAAGCCAAACAACCGTACCCGCCACCGGCACTCGCCCGAACTCCCCTGTTCGAGCTTTCCGCAGAACTCAACGCCAAAATGACGGAATTCTCCGGCTGGGAAATGCCGGTGCAGTACACCGGCATTCTCCTCGAACACAAAGCAGTGCGCACAAATGCCGGCATGTTCGACATCTCCCACATGGGCAAATTCGCCCTCACGGGAAAAGACCTAATCTCCCGCCTCCAGCCCCTCGTGCCCTCGGATCTGGGCCGGCTGCAACCGGGCGAAGCCCAGTACACCGTCCTCCTCAACGCCTCTGCCGGCATCTTAGACGACATCATCTTCTACTATCAGGGCACTGACAGCACCGGCACCCAGCGCGGCGCAATAATTGCCAACGCCGCCGCTAGAGTCAGGGACAAAGCCTGGCTCATGGCACATCTCGAATCCACCGGCGTTCAATTCCAGGATCTCTCCAAAGAAAAAGTCCTGATCGCCGTTCAGGGTCCGCAAGCCGCCAGCTACCTCCAACGCTTCGTTGAAGCAGATTTGACTTCAGTCAAGGCTTTTGGACATTTAGAAGCGCCGGTGTTCGGCGAGATGGCTTTCCTGGCGAGAACCGGCTACACCGGCGAAGACGGATTTGAAGTCATGCTCGATCCGCCGGTGGGAGTCCAACTCTGGCGCTCCCTCCTCGATGCCGGTGTCACCCCCTGCGGTTTGGGGTGTCGCGACACCCTGCGCCTGGAAGCCGCAATGGCACTCTACGGACAAGATATCAGCGACAGCACCACCCCCCTAGAAGCCGGTCTCGGCTGGGTTGTCCACCTCGACAGCAAAGGCGACTTTATTGGGCGCTCAGTTCTGGAAAAGCAGAAGCTCGAAGGAGTGCGGCGGCGACTCGTGGGACTGCAAATGCAGGGGCGACAAATCGCCCGCCACGGCTATCCCGTGATTCATGCAGGCTTGCCGGTGGGAGAAGTCACCAGCGGCGCACCCTCACCCACCTTAGGCTATCCCATCGCCCTCGCCTACCTTCCCTCTCACCTAGCACAAACCGGTCAGCAGTTAGAAATCGAAATCCGGGGCAAAACTTACCCGGCAACTGTCGTCAAAAAGCCCTTTTATCGCTCGCCGAGCCGGCTTTCTAAAACCTAATCCCCCTCCCCTCATTCTGGAGGCATCACTTGCTAGTAGGTAAAGGGACAGGCGAGACGCCTGTCCTACGTCCTAACCTAAGTAGCTACTGCTATAACTGTCAAAACAGGGAATAATCAACCCCATTACATCAAGGACTGCAGGAAGGGAGCTCCCCACCAACACCGGCAGGCGGATTATTCCCTATAATAGCACCTTGCGCTTGCAGTGTGGAAAGGTCGGGTGTGGTAGCAATGGTAATTGCCCCGGTCAAATCGAGGTTTGTCGCGCTAGCAAGATTGCTCAGATCCGCACCGCTGATGTCTGCATTTGCGAGAGTGGCATTCCTCAAATTGGCAGCCCTCAAATCCGCCCCTAGCAGCCGGTATGATGGGTCAGGCCCAATACAAGCATTTAGGTGAGCGTAACGCAAATCCGCACCTTGCAAATCAGCCCCATTGAACTTAGCCCCAGACAGCACCGCACCCCTGAGATCCGCATTTGCCAGCTTAGCGCTCAGGTGAGCTAGGCGCAAGTTAGCATTCTGCAGGTTGGCATTCGTCAGGTTAGCTCCCACCAGCCTAGCATTTTCCAGATTAGCGCCCCTCAAGTTAGCACCCTCCAGGTCGGTAACCAGGCTTGTATTGTCAAAAGACTGGAATGAAATCAAGGCACCTCTCAAATTAGCGCCTCTGAGATCCGCACCTCGCAGATCCGACCCTTGCAAGTCAGCAAACTGGAGGTTAGCATACCGCAAGTCCATCCCTCGCAGGTTGACGAAAGTCAGGTCGCAGGCTGAGCACGAGCCGGTTCTCATCAGCTGTCTGACGTGAGCGGGATTTGCTGCTTTCCCCGCACTGGCAAACAAGACTGTAGCTAATACAGTCAGCGTAGCTATAATTTCTCGACGCATTTTTCACCTCTTATCTCTAATATATTTGGCTCTGACAGAATCCTAACTGCCGCACTTTCAGCAAAAATAATAGACTGTTTGTAAAGAAATTTATAAGGCCGGCTCCCCGGGAATAAACCGGGTTTATTTTGCTGGGTAAGCTGATATGTAATGGCAGGCGGCCTGTAGGGGCGGCACCCCTTGGCCGCCCCCGGTTTCTAGATCCCTCACTTTTTCTTTATAAACACTATCTAAGCCCCATTACCCACAGTTGAGCAATGAACTCAACCTTCATGAAGATATCCTATCTTCCAGGATAAACTTAGAGCGCCGCTTCTTAAATCTTTCTTTGGGTATATTTATCGCTCGCACCAAAATTTAAGGAATGTGTCAGAAGGTTGCCAATTGTCTCAAAATGCTCAAAAATCCCATAAAATACGTCAGCTGAGGGCATCTGAAGCCGGCAGCCGACTTTTGGGACAGGCGTCCCGCCTGTGCAGTGGAGCCAGAGCACAGAGCGCAGCGACTCGCCAGACTGATCAGCTTGCAGTCCTCATGCGTCTAGTTACTGGTGCGAGAGTGGAGTAGAAACAAACAGATGAAAAAGAAAACTTGGTTAGGCGTGCAGCCGGTCAGCCGAAACGCCTTGCACCGGCTCGCCGCACTCGGTATAATCCTCACTATTCTGATTGCTTGGGGGTGGTTCGCTATGATCCAAATGCCAGGGAAAAGCCACACCGGCACTCTTCCCGATCTGACAGCGCAGCAAATTGCGCTGCGAGACGCACTGCGGCGCGATGTGGAACAGCTAGCCGGCACAATTGGAGAGCGCAACTACACCCTGTACAAAAAACTAACAGCCTCAGCTGATTTTCTGGAATCCTCCTTGACATCAGCCGGCTACAAAGTCCAGCGACAGGGGTACGAAATAGACGGCAAAAACTACGACAACCTGGAAGTGGAGATTGCCGGTGCAGACAAACCAGACGAAATCGTCATTATCGGCGGACATTACGACTCAGTGTATGGCAGTTCCGGAGCCAACGATAACGGCACCGGCGCAGCCGCAGTTCTAGAGCTAGCCAGAACGTTTGCCGGCAAAAAAACCGAGCGAACCCTGCGATTTGTTGAATTCGTCAACGAAGAGCCGCCCTTTTTCTGGACACCTGACATGGGGAGCCTGGTTTATGCCAAACGCTGCAAACAGCGCAACGAGAAAATCGCCGCCATGCTCAGCCTGGAAACAATGGGGTATTATTCTGACGAAATCGGCAGCCAGAAATACCCCTTTTCCCTCGGCACGATCTATCCCTTGCAAGGAAATTTTATCGCATTTATCGGCAACATAACATCCGGAAAACTGGTGCGGGAAAGCATTGCCTCCTTCCGCACCCACGCCAAATTCCCCAGCGAAGGAGCAGCCCTTCCGGGAATTGTCCAGGGCGTGGGCTGGTCTGACCACTGGTCATTTTGGCAGCAAGGCTATCCCGCGCTGATGGTAACAGATACCGCTCCTTTCCGCTACCCCCACTACCACACCACAAAAGACACTCCCGACAAAGTAGATTACGACCGCATGGCGCGAGTTGTCGCGGGGTTGGAAAGTGTAATTGCCGACCTCGCCGGACTTGTTAGTCGTTAGGTGGGGGGAGAGATTCCCTGTCGGGCGGTGGGGGTTAGGGGGTGGGGTTCTCCCCGCGCCGCAAAGCTTCAGCAAACTCCCGCAAAGCTTTGGCATACTCCTGACCGGCAACCTCCATCACATCATTGTGACCGGCTCCCACCACCGGCAAAAAGCGCTTCGGTTCATTAGCCGCCGCAAACAGTTCCCGCCCGTGCCAGAATGGAATCACCGCATCAGCCGTACCGTGCGTCACCAAAACCGGACAGCGCACCCGCTGAATTTTGTCAATATTGGCAAACTTGTCGAAGGGCACAATCGGAATTCGCGTCACCACCCGAAACGCGGAGATAAACGGATTTTCCAAAACCAGACCGGCAACCGGCTGCCGGCTGGCCAAATCAACCGATGGCCCAGATCCCACCGAGCGCCCGTAAACAATTATCTCTGCCGGTGGGGCACCCAGCTTCTGCGTCAGATAGCTGTAAGCAGCGTTAATATCGCCATAGGCACCCGGCTCGCTCGGCTTCCCCTCGCTCGTCCCGTAGCCCCGGTAATCGTAAGCGAACACAGCAAACCCCATGTCCCGCAACTCTTCCAGCAGCCAGCGAATATCTCCCAAGTCCTCTGCGTTACCGTGACTGAAGAGGATGGTATAGCTCGCCCGCCGGTTGGGGAGATACAGCGCAGAAATGCGCACGCCATCCGCTGTCGTCAGCTTGAGAGTCTCCCGGGTGTCCCCATAGCTTGCCGGTTGCGGCTTAAAAATCAGCCCGTCCGTGAAAAAGTATCCGTAAATACAAACACAGGCATAGATGAAGAGGGCAGAGCGCACCAGGCGTTTTAGGGAAAATTCGCCCACCAGCAGCCGTCTGAGAGTTTTCTTGTCCATTCGGCATGTACCCAGAATACAAACTTTGGGGAATAATCTGTAGCGGTAACACAATGCTATCCGCGCACTTATTGCACCGGCACGATCGCCGGCGAGCTGCGAGACGCCCGCGCCAAAAGCCCGGAACTCCCGCCAATCCCTGTATCTATCTCCTGTGAGGAACTAACATGAGCCCGCACTATCCTGATGACCTGAAGTACCTCGACAGCCACGAGTACGTGCGCTTAGATGGCGAAATTGCTGCCATTGGCATCACTGCCTATGCCGTAACCCAGTTGGGTGACATCGTGTATGTGGAACTGCCAGATATAGGTGCCGCCCTGACAAAGGGAGAGTCCTTTGGCTCGGTTGAGTCCGTGAAAGCGGTTGAAACGCTCACATCACCCGTCACCGGCACAGTGGTGGAGCGCAACGAGCCACTCAACGACGAGCCCGAGCTCCTGGCGGAAGATCCCTACGGAGAAGCTTGGCTGATCAAAGTCCGCGTTGACAGCCCCGACGAGCTAGAAGACGCCATGTCAGCAGATCAGTACCGCCTGCTGGTGGAGGGGTCATAGAAGACGGAAGAAAATCGCTCACCTTTCATCCCTGCCGTAATTTACGATTGATTGCTTAATTTATAGCCTGCGCGGGGTATCGGCGCAACCGGCAATTGGCTTGGCTGATACCTTTCATTAAATTCGCCCGCAGCCCTCTTATCTTTTATAACCAAACAAACGGATTATATTGGATGTGCCGGCGGCGGGGAGTGGGGCGCGGCTAATCTCTCGCCCGGATAAGAATTTGATTAATCGTTTCAATCCCGTTGCCGGGATTCAGCTGGCGAAAAATATTCTTCTCCTGCAGCCTGCTGAAATCATTATCGCATTCATTTCGGCTTCTTTGCATGCAGCGGGGTGCTCCCCAAGCCACATACGCTCAACCCCTTAATCAGTCCCAGTTCTATGCCTAATTTGAATCCTGCAGATAACCGCCCCGCTCCAACCGAACATAACGATAACTCGCTTCCGGGCCAGAGACTCGCACCGGCAGACTCTTTTGTGCGCCGGCACATTGGCCCGAGGCCCGATGAAATCGGGCAAATGCTGGAAGTCTTAGGACTGCCGAGCCCCGACGCCCTCACCGAGAAAACAGTGCCGGCGGCGATCCGGCTCAAGCAACCGCTGCAATTGCCCGAAGCCCAGAGCGAATACGCCGCCCTGGCAAAATTAAAAGAAATTGCCTCCAAAAACGATATATTCCGGTCATTCATCGGCACCGGCTATCACGACTGCATCACCCCGCCGGTCATCCTGCGCAACATCCTGGAAAACCCCGGCTGGTACACCGCCTACACCCCCTACCAGGCAGAAATTGCCCAAGGGCGGCTGGAAGCCTTGCTCAACTTCCAAACCATGATTATCGACCTCACCGGCTTGGAAATTGCCAACGCTTCCCTGCTCGACGAGGGCACAGCCGCCGCAGAAGCGATGGCGGTGAGCTTGAGCGTGTGCAAAACCAAAGCCAAAGCCTTCTTCGTCTCCCGAGACTGCCACCCCCAAACCATCGAAGTGGTGCGAACCCGCGCCAACCCCCTCGGCATTGAAGTCACTGTCGGCGACTGGCAGAGCTTTGCCTTCGACCGGCCAATCTTTGGAGCCCTGCTGCAATACCCCACCACCGACGGCACCGTATGCGACTACCGGCATTTTATCGAACAAGCGCACGCCGCCGGTGCCCTCGTCACAGTAGCCGCAGACATCTTGAGCCTGTGCCTGCTCAAACCCCCCGGGGAATTTGGTGCAGATATTGCCGTAGGAAGCACCCAGCGGTTCGGCGTTCCCCTCGGATACGGGGGACCGCACGCCGCCTACTTCGCCACAAAAGAAGAGTTCAAGCGGCAAGTTCCCGGGCGGATTGTCGGCGTCTCCAAAGACGCCCAAGGCAAGCCGGCGCTGCGACTCGCCCTGCAAACCCGCGAACAGCACATCCGGCGCGAAAAAGCAACCAGCAACATCTGCACCGCCCAAGTGCTGCTGGCGGTGATTGCGTCCATGTATGCCGTCTACCACGGACCCGATGGGCTGAAAAAAATTGCCCAGCGGGTGCACCGGCTGACGGCAATCCTGGCGGAAGGGCTGAAGCGCCTGGGATACCGCATCGCTTCCGAACCGTTTTTTGACACGCTGCGGGTGGAAGTGGGCGAGAAGAACCCCACCCCCCCAGCCCCCCTCCCCGCTAGCGGGGAGGGGGGGGGAGCCCGCCGGCTCGAAGACATTCTGGACGCCGCTCGCTCTCGCCGCATTAACCTGCGCACCTTTGACGCAACTGCTGTGGGCGTCACCCTCGACGAAACCGCCACTGCAGAAGACTTGCGCCAACTCTGGCAGATTTTTGCCGGTGGGGGAGAGCTTTCCTTTACTGCAGAGGAAATTGCCGGGGAAATAGGCGAATCTCCTTTAGAAAAAGAACCGTTTGCCCGCAGCAGCAGCTATCTCACCCATCCGGTGTTCAACCGCTACCACTCGGAAACGGAGCTGTTGCGGTACCTGCACCGGCTGGAAACCAAAGACCTGTCGCTGACGGCATCGATGATACCGCTCGGCTCGTGCACGATGAAGCTGAACGCCACTGCCGAGATGGTGCCGGTCACTTGGCCAGAATTTGGCAAGATCCATCCGTTTGCGCCCCTGTGGCAAACGCGGGGCTATCAGGTTTTGTTCCAGCAGCTGGAGCAGTGGCTGGCTGAAATCACCGGCTTTGCGGGAATTTCCCTGCAGCCGAATGCCGGTTCGCAGGGGGAGTATACAGGATTGCTGGTGATTCGTCAATACCACCAGCACCGGGGAGAAAGCCACCGCAACGTTTGCCTGATTCCCCAGTCGGCGCACGGGACGAATCCCGCTTCTGCAGTGATGTGCGGCATGAAGGTGGTGGTGGTTGAGTGCGACTCTCAGGGCAACGTTGACCTGGATGACCTGAAGGCCAAAGCCCAGAAGCACGAGCCAGAACTGGCGGCGCTGATGGTGACGTATCCCTCCACTCACGGCGTTTTCGAGGAGGGGATTAAGGAAATCTGCGATATTATTCACGCTTGCGGCGGGCAAGTTTATATGGACGGGGCGAATATGAACGCCCAAGTGGGGCTGTGCCGTCCCGGGGATTTTGGGGCGGATGTCTGTCACCTGAACTTGCACAAGACCTTCTGCATCCCCCACGGCGGCGGCGGGCCAGGTATGGGCCCGATTGGCGTGGCCCAGCACCTGCTGCCGTTCCTGCCCGGACATTCGGTTGCCGGCACCGGCGGTGCGGAAAGCATTGGGGCGGTTTCCGCTGCGCCTTGGGGCAGCGCCAGCATCCTGACGATTTCGTGGATGTACATTGCCATGATGGGTGGCGCGGGGCTGACGGAAGCGACTGAGGTGGCCATTCTCAATGCCAATTACATCGCCCGCCGGTTAGAGCCTTATTACCCTGTGCTGTATAAGGGGAAGGACGGTTTTGTGGCCCACGAGTGCATTTTGGATCTGCGAGGGCTGAAGAAGAGTGCGGGGATTGAGGTGGATGATATTGCCAAGCGCCTGATGGATTACGGTTTCCACGCGCCGACGGTTTCTTGGCCGGTGGCGGGTACGGTGATGGTGGAGCCCACAGAAAGCGAGTCGAAGGAGGAGCTGGACCGTTTTTGCGATGCCATGATTGCCATTCGCAAGGAAATTGAGGAGATTGAGTTGGGGAAGGCGGACCCCAGTAATAATGTGCTGAAGAATGCGCCCCACACGGCGGAAAGCTTGATTGCTGGCGAGTGGGATCGCCCCTATTCGCGGGAGCTAGCGGCTTACCCTGCGCCGTGGACTCGCGAGTCCAAGTTCTGGCCGGCTGTGGGGCGGATTGACAATGCCTATGGGGATCGGAATTTTGTCTGCTCTTGCTTGCCGGTGGAGGCGTATTCGCAGGCGTAACGCCCTGTGCGCTGAGGGACGTTATAGCAGATTGCAACTGAGTGAGGTGTCCCTCGTTCCCAGGCTCTGCCTGGGAACGCCGTCTTGGAGGCTCTGCCTCCTTTTTCCCGCCTGCCGGCACAACCCCTGGCACAGCGCCCCGCTATCCGTGCACAGCCCCTGGCACAGCCTCTGTGGCCGCAGTGACAGACAAGATGCCTGTTCCTGCGGAGGGGGCACCACCGGCATTTGAAGCTGCTCTCAAGCCGGGGCGCGCTGCCGGCGATCCCGGAGTCCCGCTGACTGAAACCTTTGTATTTTCGTCAATTCCCCCCGCACCCCCTCTTGCTGGAAAACCCGTTTTCGGAAAAACCGGCAACCGATAGGGGGGGAGGGGGGAACTAATCAGCAACCTGTAGCGTCTTGCTTGGAGTCCTGCTAAAAATCGTTCACGGACGACCGGCAGGCCGGTTAAAATAAACCTCAAATAATCAGTCCGAGATGGACTTTTGCTGGCACAACTGCACGCTGTTTAAAGTCCGCACGTTTCCAGATTTTAGCAAACGCGAACAGTCGCGTTTGCCACAACTATTTATAGTTTATCATTTTTAAGATAAGAAATTTTAACCTAAATTAGCTGACCAATAAAATTTCAAAAATCAGTAGATTCACGGATGACTGTGCGGGAAGATAAAGGGAGAATATAAAAGTGGCACAAGTTATGGCCAGCGGATAAAAATTTTGGCCTGATTTTATAAAATCGAGCAAAAGTTTTTATAAAAGGGTTAGACTTTTAAAGTCAAGCTAAGACTGATGGCCGCACATAAATGAGAAAAGAATGAGGCGGTGCGCTCCAGTGCCAGTCAATTAAAGAACCCGTAAGTAAAAAGTGTTGGTAAGGTCAGATATTAGGGTGCGATTAAACAAGTCGGGAATCCAATTCATGTGGTGGGGGCATCTTTAGAGGGCCGTGAATTGGCCCCAAACACAGGTGGCTTGCCAAACGGAGATTCCCCGTTTAAAAGGGTTAAATAATCTAGAGGCGGTAGAGAGAAAGGTAGAAAGAAACCTTCAGCTATTGTCCTAGGGTTGGGTTTATTTCAGGCAAAAGTAAGGTTAGTGTACTCTCAGACAAGGGTTAAACTTATGGAATTGTTCGATGAGAATAGCGGGACGCTGCAAGACTCAGGTGCGGCCAACCTAACTGAAGATAAATTAGCCGCTCCTCTGTACAAGAAAACAGGCGGCAAACAGGGCGGGACGAACGCCGGCACTGGGGGCGGGGGTAGCATTAAACCTCCGAGCCAGGGGAAGCAAGACAGCTCCGACCAGCCGGCAGCAGAAAGCGGCTCCGACAAGATAAGCTCCTCGGATTCTGCCAAAATAAACCACTTCCGCACCGCACACTCCGACCAAATAAGCGCATTATACGGGGTTGAAAACGCAGCGGATCTCAGCGACGAGCAGGTGTTCAACTACATCAAAACCGAGGGACGGTTTTCAACGCTCGAAGGCTTGCTAGACCTGAATGTGTATCGCGCTGCCGGCACGGACTTGCAGGCTGCCGGTCTTACCGACGAACAGCTAATTTCTCACTTCCTGGAGTTTGGGGTAAAAGAAGAGCGTGTCTTCTCCGCCTGCATCGACCTCAACTACTACCGGCAGGTTAACTCAGACCTGACCAACTTGACGGGCGAGGAGGCGCTGCAACACCTGCTGGAGTTTGGGTTGAAGGAGAACCGGCAGTTTTCGGCGCTCATCGACCTCAACTACTACCAGAAGGTCAACGCAGACCTGGCCGGTTTGAGTTCCGAGCAACTGCTGTCGCACTTGCTAGACTTCGGATTGAAGGAAAACCGGCAATTTTCGGCGTTCGTAAACCTTGACTACTACCGGCAGCAAAACGCAGACCTCGCCGACATGACCGACGAGCAGGCGCTGCAACACCTGTTCGCGTTTGGGCTGAAAGAAAACCGCCAATTTTCTGCCGTCATCGACCTGAACTACTACCGGCAGCAAAACGCAGACCTCGCCGGCATGACTGCCCAGCAGGCGCTGGAACACCTGGTCCAGTTTGGGCTGAACGAGAACCGTAAATTCTCGCCGCTGTGCGATCTGAACTACTACCAGCAGCAAAACGCAGATTTAGCCGGCATGACCGGCAAGCAACTGCTGGAACACCTGATCCAGTTTGGGATCGAAGAAGGGCGTGCCTTCTCTGCGCTGATTGACATCAACTATTACAAGAACACCTACGCTCAAGCGCTGACCGGCTTTTTTGAAGTTGGATCTGTCGGAGAAATCAGCTTCGAGCAGGTATTCCAATTCATGACCGGCGCTGGTTTGGAGCAAGGCATCAGCCCCTCGCCGGTGGCTGATGTCAGCGTCTTTACCAGCGATCCGTCCGATGACATTGTTCAAGGCGGCACAGGCAACGATGTTGTCAGCGGGGGTGCCGGCAACGACACCGCCAGCGGCGGTGCCGGCAGCGAAACCCCCAGCGGCGGTGCCGGCAGCGAAACCCCCAGCGGCGGTGCCGGCACCGGCAGCGAAACCCCTCCCGCAGATAGCAACCCTCCCCTTCCCCTCCCTCCCATAGTTGGCCAGGCCCCCACTCCTCCGGCAGATGGCGGCACCGGCACAGACACCACTCCCGGAGGCACCGGCACAGACACCACTCCCGGCGGCACCGGCACAGATCCTGACCCGTTTTTCAACAGCGATTACATTCGCGACACCTACGCCGACCAACTGGCACAGGCATACCCGGACGTTGACCCCGCAACTCTCAGCGACGATCAAGTTCAGGAGTTTCTGAACGACAAGGCGCTCGAACAAGGGTTAAACCCGTCGCCGGTGGTTAACGTACAGTATTATGTATCCGCCTACGGCGACGACATCCTCAGCTACTATCAAGACCAAGGAAAGCCGGTTGCATCTGCTGCAGACCTGACCTACCAGCAGATCGTCGATTACATCAAGGGTCCGGGTCTGGAAAAAGGGGTGAACCCCTCGCCTGGTATTGACTTGGGCTTCATCAAAGCCACCTACTCCGCAGATTTGCTCGCCGAGTACAAAGTAGACTCTGTGGACAAACTGACCAACGCACAGATTTTGGGGTTTGTCAATGGCGCGGGCAAAGATAAAGTCACCAACCCCGCACCGGCGGTGGACTTGGGCTTCATCAAAGCCACCTACTCAGCAGATTTGCTCGCCGAGTACAAAGTAGACTCTGTGGACAAACTGACCAACGCACAGATTTTGGGGTTTGTCAATGGAGCTGGCAAAGAAAAAGTCACCAACCCCGCACCGGCGGTGGACTTGGGCTTCATCAAAGTCACCTACTCAGCAGATTTGCTCGCCGAGTACAAAGTAGACTCTGTAGACAAACTGACCAACGCACAGATTTTGGGGTTTGTCAATGGCGCGGGCAAAGATAAAGTCACCAACCCCGCACCGACGGTGGACTTGGGCTTCATCAAAGTCACCTACTCAGCAGATTTG